>JAQQAL010000011.1 GCA_028532855.1 Candidatus Thalassospirochaeta sargassi | reverse complement strand
TATCTCAACACTCTTCATAAGATGAGATCTGATCCTGTATGCATTCAAAAGAGTCAGGACATTTATCCGCTTCAGCTTCTCAAGCAGGGCGTCTTCATCCACATCATCCTGATCATACAACCCGATTATCCCAAAATAATGCAGCCATGCATCATCTTCAAGCCTTTCTATCAATCCGTCGAGAGGAATGTTGGGATCAGAAAAATTAATAACGACAATTTCAGGGAGTTCATAGTTTATAAATTCATAGATCTCATCTTCACTGGTGATAAAGACTGGCTTGTATGATTTGTTGTCCCAATTGTCATAGGTCTGACCTATTGTTTTGTTCAGGGCCTTGTCTGAACTGATTATTCCAAGTACTTTCATTTGTTGACTCCGAATTCGTATACCTTTTTTTCAATAAAAATATTTACTATGTCGCGATCCAGGTGATTATTTTCCGCCTCTTCCATAATTATCTTGAGTGCAGTTTCAGCCGAGAGAGCTCTCTTATAAGGCCTGTCGCTGGCTGTCAATGCATCATAAATATCTGCGACGGCCATAATCCTCGACTGTATCCCTAGCTCCCCGCCTGATATACCATCAGGATATCCTGTACCGTCCATGCGCTCATGATGTCCCCGGGCAATCTCAGTAAGACCTTTAAGGCTGCTGGTCCATGGAATATTCTGCAGAAAATCAGTCGAGTGTTCTACATGAGATTCAATTTCCCTCCGTTCATTCTCACTCAAACTTCCCCGTTTGATACTCAGGAATTCCAACTCTTCATCAGTCAGCCACGGTTTTTCAGAACCGTCAACATCAATATAGAAACGCTTATTGTAATCCCTTAACATCCCCACCGGATCTTCACTGTTGAAACTAGGCTCAGCTGCTTCCAGAATTACCTTAAGCGCTTTATCTACCTCAGCTATGTCCTTGTCAAACCCGGATTTATCAGGATTCTGAGCATACTCCAACTCTATAGATTTCCTGATAAAGCCGAAGCGCATTCTGATTATTCCAAGATCCCCCGGATAAAGCTTCTGTGCTTTTACAAGAACAGCCTCCCGAACTCCAACCTTGCCGAAATCATGAAGCAGCCCGGCATATCTCAATTCTTTCAGCTGTTCATCTGTAAAAAAAACATTCGCAAACTTACCCGAAGTTTCTTCACCGATTACCCTTGCGGTTTCAACAGTATAGGCCGCAACCCGGCTAGAGTGCCCGCTGGTCGTCGGATCACGTGACTCTATAGCCTTTACAGAGGCTTTTACAAATCCCTCAAAAAGGGTCTCGATTTCATTGTATAAAATGTTATTCTCAAGCGAAACGGCAGCCTGTGAGGCAAGCGAGAGTACAATGTTTTCGTCTTCAAGATCGAATGGTTCAACATAGGCTTCGACATCTTCAGGGCTTTCAAGAATCTTTGAAAAACAGCGTTTCCGGTTAATCAGCTGGACAACCCCTATTGTGTTTTCAAGATGATCTAGCATTGGAACAGTAAGAATACTGCAGGATCTGTAATTTGTCGCTATATCGTAACTTTCGTTGAAACTGTATGGTTTTAGATCCGGTATTGCATAGGCATCAGGGATATTCAAGACCTCAGAGGTTACAGCCACATAACCCGCAATAGATTTTTTATTCAGAGGCATCCTGAATTCGGTAAAATCACTGGGGTTTGAATCATTGTGGGCTATCTTAAACAGAAGGTTCTGCTCATTGCCCCCCTCTACCTTTTCCAGCAGATACAGGCTCCCGGCATCGGCGCGTGTTATCTCCCGAATCTTCTTCAGAATATCATTAAGAAGCTTGTCATTATCTCTTTCAGCCGAGAGGGCTATTCCTATCGACAATAATTCTTCATTAAGATTGCGGGCCTTATCATAATCATACTGAAGCTCTATATTCCTGGTCAGCTGTTCAATTGCATGAGAAATGATTTCCGGTCTGTTATAGGCAACAAAATCATAAATTAGCGAATCAGGTGTCAGATAATCAGCTTCATCGGGATGATAAAGGATCACTAGAGATTTATCAGCCATATTCAGGGCCTGGATACTATCCCTATTTTCAGAGAAATATTTCCAACTTGAAACGTAGATAGGGATTTTAGTGTATTCTTCAGACTCAGTACAGGCATCAGGCATGATATCCAGAATCTCACATTCGATGTTTAGTGCAGAGGATAATAGGTTTTCCGGCACATCCGGTGTCTTAAAAATGAAAATCCTTTCCATCTGTTATACTGAATAACCTCATTTTTAATTCAGCCGCTACGGCTGAAGCTCTTTGCGGGGTATTCGGTAAATCAATCATGGAAAACTCCAGTATCGCTTTACCCGTTTCACTATCGACAACAGAATATAGAACACCCTCACTCAGAGTATCGGCAGCTGACAGTCTATATCTGTAACGAATATCATCATTATTTAGCGAAATATAGAAGCCTGAACGTTTAAGCGAATGTTTCAGAAAGAACCCTGGTTTATAATCCAGTTCAAGCGGAAATTGAAACCCTCTAGTGATAAAGTATCCAGGATTCAGTCCATAGAGTTCTTCGGCAAGGGTTATATAATTACCATCATCCGGCCGCCGGGCAGTCTGCAGCAGCTCAGCGATTGCCTCAGCCATCTGAAAACGCTCCCATTCAGGATTAAACTGTCCCGCGGCCATGCTTAGCATAGCCTGATCCGAGGTTAGCCGACCGGTTTCAAGCATATAATAGGGTTCGGCAGCAGGCGCCGCCGCTGTTTCAATAACCTCGGCTCGCCTCAGATAACGCAGGGCCTGGGGCGCATAGTCTTCATTCGCTACAAAATATGCCCATGCGGCATCCAGGCTGTTTCCCTGCCGCTCATTGGACCGACCGACATCGAATGACGCACGTCTGTAACGGCGGCCGTGATACCATCCTGAGACGGAATACCTTATCCGGTCAAAAAGAGCAGTCAGCCTTCCCAGGCCTGAAGCAGGACTGAATCGCTCTCTTTCCGCCATTGCATTATATATCTCCATCAGTATTCTGTCGGTTTCCATCCTGTGCCTGTCCGGATCCACTCCAAAATAATACATCCAGGAATCATCGTCATGCTTCAGGACCTCATTAATATGCGATAAAGCCTCGTCAAGCAGACCAAAATTCAAATATAGCTCAGCCTGTCCCATCAGGGCCAGAGGGGTTGAGTCGATATTGTAAGCCTGCTGATAATTCAAATATGCATTATCAAAATCCAGTTTTCCAAGATATATCTCGGCACGGGCTATATACCCGGGGGCCCGCTCACCGTATTCGATGGATTTATTTGTATACTCAAGGGCTTTTTTATATTTATAGAAACCGTGCTCAAGCAGAGACAGGTTGTAGTATGCGACTGATGCAAAGTAATCCCAGCCCTTGTCGAGGGCCATATCTATTGATTCAAGGTAATATTTCTCTGCCCTCTCGTAATCATACATACCTGAATATACGGTTCCGAGTGTCATATACAGAATCGGTGAATCATCATAATATTCAATCCCGTCCAGAAGCAGGGACTCGGCTTCAGCTAATCTAAAGGTTTTGAAATACATCCAACCCAGATCAGCATGCGCATCATAGTGATCGGGTACCAGCTCCAGAATCTCCTCGAGGGTGAGAATTGACTGCTGATCGAGGTTTAGAAACCCTTCGGATACAGATTTCCGGTACAGCACTTCAGGATCTCCAGGTATCAGTTTATTCGCAGCTGTATACTGCTCAAGTGCCAGATTATACAACTCTCTATCCGAATACAAATCTCCTGCTGCAATTTTCAGTTCAGCATTCCCGGGATATTCAGCCATGCCCTGATTCAGAAGCCTCAAGGCAGCTTCATAGTTTTCTGCATCCTCTTCCATAGCCGCCATATCAAGAAAATCCTGTATACTTCCGGAATCTTGAGCCTGCAGAAGCTGAGGAGCTAAAAAGAGGATGAGTAGCAGCAGTACGGCCGGCGGATTTAACCTTGCACGAAACCTGATAAAAGGTAGAATCAGTGAAAGCAGTCTTTTCCATATGGGCAGCATCTTCATCGAGGCCCGAAAATCCTTCCACGCGAGGCCTGCCTTTTCTGCCGCCTGATCATCAATGCCCGGAGCAAAAACTGATTCCAGATACAAGCCGGCAAGGGGACAGAGACTTCCGAACGGGCCGCCTTCCAGCCTGCGTGCATGTTCAAGCACCGATTCGCCCCTCTGTCTGCCGAAGCCGAAGACTGCAGCCGCACGAACAGCCCTGGCGTACATTGCTCTGATTCTCCTGCGGGGGGAGGAAAACCTAAGGGAGACAGCCTGGTGAAGGCGGTAAAGCAAGACTAAGACGGAGTAGATTATGGGCAGCAGCAGGGCGGCATGTTTAACCACAAACCTTTTTATTCGATCTGCGGCAGCCGACAGTATTCCGCTTCCCTTATCAGCCCCGGCATCAGCATCAGGCAATTCTACCGAATAATCGCTGCTGATTATTTCCTCGACAAGATTAGAATATTCCGAGCTGTCCAGAGCCGCAAACTCCAGTTCTTCTCCGGCGGCAAGCCTGTCGGTTGTGGGATCAAATTCCACCCATCCGTAATTCTCAAAGGGAACCTCAACCCAGGCATGAGCCATATCCTCCCTTACCGGGTATATATTCAGAATACCGCTCTGCGGATCAATAAAAAATCCTGCAGCCACCCTCGCAGGAATTCCTATACTCCTGCACATCAGCGCCATTGAAAAAGCAAAATATGAACAATAACCTTTACGGGCATCAAACAGAAAATGGTGAAGCTGATTTCCGTCCACAGCCACTCCGGGCTTGAGCGAATAAAAATAATTATCATGCAGATAAAACATCAGCGCAATGACCTTATCGTAGGAATTATCTATCCCTGCAGTTATTTCTTCGGCAAGCGCTTTTATTTCGGCGTCCTCCCCATAATCAGTATAAAAATCCTGGAGAGCTTCATCCATCTCAAGCAACGGAGCCTCAGCCAGTTCCCAGGATGGCTGTTCAACAGACTCGGACACAACCCTGTAGTTTCTTAAAAAAGATGAATCGCTCCAATTTGTCAATGGACTAATCTCCACCGGGTAATTCATCGCGATAAGAGATGACGGGTCAAGATTCACAATAAAATATTCCTGCTCGGATAAAATCCGTTCGGGATAATGAACAACATCAAGACGGGTAACTGAATCCGGCAAAGCAGTATACTGCTCCTCTTCACCCGGGCCCCGCTGCATATAGAATCCACGTTCAGATTTGTATCCTGAGAGATAAAAGCGCCTGAGGTAGACAGAATTTAAATATCCGTAATTTCTAAACAGCAGCACAAGATCATTATCCATGCTTATCTCTGTTTCAAGCTTCACATAATCTGAAAAATCAAAGCGGAACAATGTTGGCTGCATCAGCCCTCCGCCATCCTTCGATGCTCCTTCCGAATAATTTCCGAAAAACAGAAATACCATAAGAATGAAAAGAGGAACGACGAAAAGGGCATAAGCTAATTTTGCCGGGGCCGGCGTATCATCATTTGATAAAAGCAGCACGGCAAGTTCCGTGACAAAAAAAATAATACCGAAGACAGCAAGTATCCCCGGATGAGGGAATAAGTTCAGTTTATATCCGCCCTGACTCCAGAGGAGGGCGCAATAGACTACCAGATTAAGAATAATCTCTACCACTGAGAAACGCGGTTTTCTGAGAACCATGAACCAGCAGATTGAAATATACAGGTAGAAAGGCAGAAGGGGGAAGAACCCTGAGTCAAAACTGAAAGGCATAAAATCAAGGACAGAGCTGTTAAAGGCAGGGGAAATAGAACCTGCGACAAATATGACAAGAAACCTGATTAGAAAAGCACAGGCAGTGTTGATTATCAGTGCCGGAAAAAATCTGAGTCCGGCACGTTCAGTTATAATACCTGCGGCAGCAGCAGAGAACAGGACAGCAGCAACAAAGCCTACTGCCAGAATATCTTCCAGGTAGATATACAGCGGAACAAGCAGAACTGCGGCCGCGGTAAGTCTCGCGGAATGAAAGAACAGTTTACTGCTAAACAATTTCCGCACTGGCTACCCCCTCAATACCGTGAAGACCTGAAACAAGAGCTTCAGCCGATGCTGACAAGGCTTCTCTGCTGCGAAGCTGCCTGCCCAGGCTCGTTTTATTCACATCACCTGCTGTTCCAGCGGTGAATACAAGCCTTCTTAACAATCCGGCCGGCTGTAAATCGACGGACTCGGGAGGGAGGGGAATAGTAATGCTTACAGCCATACCTGCATCTGCAGCCTTACGGCAGAGAGTTCCGGCATTTTCAGAAAAAGCCGGTGCAATTATAAGTGCAGCGCTGTATCTTTCCGGCAGACCGCTTATTTCAACAAGCCTGTCATCCCACCACAAGCCGGATAGCTTCTCCGAAAGCCACCCAGTCCGGATAGAAGCGGAATCAGGTCCGACACCTGAAAGGGGACCGGGGTCTGATCCCGGGAAGGCAAAAGCGATATTGACTCCGGAAGCTTCAAGCTGCTCGGCTAATCCTGCAGTGTGACCTGCAATGCAGTCAAGATAATCATAAAGGATTGAGTCGGACAGCTGCAGGGATCTTGATCCTGAAAGATCAACCATAAGAACAAGTCTGGATTTCGGATCAGGCTGCTCTTCGCCGATACGGATAAACAGCTGACCGGTATGAGCGTAGGTTCTCCAGTTTATTCTTCTGACATCATCTCCGGGATAATACTGCCGGCTTTCGGTAAGATCGTCGCTTCGTTTCTTCCTGATTATCCTGCTGATAGATTCTCCGCCGGTGCTGAAATGCCGGGGCGGTTTAATTTCAGACAGTGGGGTCGGACCAACGATAAACTCACTGTTCATTCCTGATTTTAGCCTGAAACGGAAAAATCCGGCTGCGTCACCTATTTCAAAGCAGGCGCCCGGACCGGTGTAATGCCCACGCTGAAGATCACAGAATCGGAGAGCGCCCCTTCGGAGTCCGGATCTATATTCGGAACTGCCGGAAACCATTCTGTTTCGCCATTTGAATTCCATCAAAAGCCTCACCCTGCATCCGGGAAGCACTTTGAAGCCGCGGCTTATCTCAAAACCTGCTTCAAACTCCATCCCCGGTGAGAAACGGACAGCCGGCGGCGTACAGATTATTTCGCTCCCGCCGGCTGAAATAATTCTGCGCTGTATCAGATTTACTATGAGTGAAAACAAAAATGCAGCGAAAAAACCAGAACCGGCAAGAAGTATACCCAGCTCTGCTCTGAACAGACCTAGGAAGAGAGAGAAAATTGAGATAAAAAAAAAGCGGCGCCTGTACTAGTAATTGATTTTATCAAGCTTTTCAATTATCAGCTCCCTGACAAGTTGGTCGGCATCACGATTTTTCCCGCTCATTATCAACCGGTGACAGAGAACCGGTCCGCAGAGATCCAGCAGGTCCTGATCAATCACATAATCACGATCCCGCATAAGGGCGAGGGATCGTGCCGTCTTTATCAGCATAAGTGGTCCGCGGGGAGAGATCCCGGTATTTACATCCTTCATCGTCCGGGTTGCCGCTGCTGCATCAATTACAGCATGAATAAGCCGCTCATCACAAAATACAGATTCGGATGCAGCCCGGGCTTCAAGAATGTCTTCTACCGTACAAACCGGTTCAAGTTTCGGAACAGCTTTTACAGAAGGGTCTTCGGTTACTATGAGAAACTCCGAGTCCCTGTCGGGGTAACCGATTGACAGACGCATGAGAAAGCGATCAAGCTGAGCTATCGGAAGACTGTATGTCCCTTCAATTTCAATCGGGTTCTGCGTTGCTATTACAAAAAAGAAATCGCCTAACTGCCGGGTTGTTCCCCCTGAAGTAACCTGCCCCTCAGCCATTACTTCAAGCAGCGCCGACTGAACCTTGGGTGTTGACCGGTTTATTTCATCAGCAAGAACTATAGACGCGAAGATGGGTCCCGGATTGAATCTGAACTCTCCGCTTTCAGGATGAAAGATATCAACTCCAGTAATATCGTAGGGAAGCAGATCGGGAGTAAACTGGATACGGCTGAAACCGTGAACACGGTCACCGGATGTATCGATAAGGGCGGCAAGACTTCTGGCTGCTGTTGTCTTTCCCAGTCCGGGCAAATCTTCCACCAGAACATGGCCGCCCGTGATAACAGCAGCAGTAAGAAGTTCTAGAAAATCACGCTTGCCTTTAACTACTTTTTCAAGACCTCCAAGCAGTCCTGATGCGGTTAAAGCTGATACATTAAGTTCAGACATGAGACGATTCTATCATGCCATTAGCTGTTCGTGTACCCCAATACTGAAAACGAGGATTTTTGATTGATTTAGATTGGATATATGGTAATATTTACTGCGTGGAAGAAAAAATAAGGGGAAAACAGGCCGTAATGGCAGCAGTTGTAAAGGCAGCAACAGAGCTGTTTTCAGAATCTGCACCAAGCAGCGTAAGCATCAGGGATATTGCGGCTAAAGCCGGTGTAAACCATGGACTCATTCACCGCCATTTCGGATCAAAACAGAATCTTATGGCTGAGGTTCTTGCAGGTATAGATTCACGTCTGAAAGCATCCGCGGCAGGTGCAGGATCATTCAACGAGGCATTCGAAAAGGCCGCTTCGGCTGCAATCGACATGCCGGAAATATGGAAAATCCCTGCACGCCTTGTAATGGACGGAGAAATTGAACTTTTAACAAAAAATCGCAAATCCTATCTGGCAGATCTCAGAACAAGGGCGAAGGAGCAGATGAATGATAAAACCTTCTATAATTTCAGTCCGGATGAATCACTCTTAATGCTTATATCTTTAGGATTCGGCCTGGAGATGTTCGGCGATTACATTAGCAGCGCAATGGGAATAGAGAATCCGGATGTCGCGGAGGTTCTTAAAAAGATAATACCGATGTTTCCAGTTGGCAACAAAGATGCTAAAGGCTGATTTCTACTCCTGAGCGAAGATAAAACAGACTGCAGCGGGCCGGTTTTTCATAAATCTCCGAGGCTGCTTCGATGTAAAGTTCCATCTGACGCTCGTACTCACCGGGTATTATTTTTCTGTCCGTTTTAAAATCTATAATCTGAATATAGTCGTCCATCTCGAAAACTAAATCAATCACACCGTTAACATAGACCTCATCTTCTCCATGAATTGTTTTTGAGGTGAATGCAAGTTCCGATTCGAAGCCAGTTGAAGACAACGCAGTTTTCCAGGTTTCCGACTTCAGAAAACCTTCAGCAAGCCCAGCGGCGGATTTCACCATCAAAGACCAGTCATTATCTGAAAAACCTGAAAAGAAGGGCCTTAGTTCATCTGAAACCCTGTCCAGCGGAGGCAGGCTCTCTTCAATGCCTGATTTGACTGCCCACTCGATAAGGCGGTGGCAGATTGTTCCGAAATCAGCCTCCAGCCCCTTATCACTGAGAATTTTTTCCAGACGTGGCTCAAGTGACGGAAGCTCCTGCTTTTTTTCATCCGGAACCTCCGGCATAGTTTCTTTATGCAGTGCATTCAGCGTTGTCGCTGAAAACTCATTTGCCTCAAGTTCATAAACTGAAGCCACAGCAGCGGAATATTCAGCAGATACTGCAGGAATATTCGCTTTTTCTCCCCGGAGCCCGCCGTCTTCACTCCATCGTCGGTTTTTTATCTCTTCTATATAGGGTTCGAGCTGCTGATACATGTAGGGGTCATTCTGATCCGACCACCCGAAGGCTGAAAGAAACATATTCAGCATTGATTTCTGGCCGCTCCTGTTCTGCGGACCGTGACAGCCCGAAACTACCAGATGGCACTCAGCCCGCGTCAGCGCTACGTACAGCAGCCGTCGAAGTTCTGCCTCTTCACGTGCCCGGTTCTCTTCCTTTCCTCGACTGAAAAAGTAATTACACCGGCCTGATGAGCCTGCGCCACGCCCGGATACAAGGTTAAACGAGAGCCCGTCGGCCTCCGAAATATAGGCCGGTGTCGATCCGCCCCGGTCACTTAAACCGACATTTCCAGCATTAGCAACAATCACAATCGGAAACTCAAGCCCCTTTGACTGATGCACCGGCATTATTTCGACGCCTCCGGATGAGTATCCCAGGATCTTCAAATCATCTATCTTTTTGTATTCTCCAAGGTTCTCCCTTATAAAATCCAGAAAATCCGCCGCTGACTTCCCTTCCTGATCATACCTGACCGCAAGCTGCTTCAGGTAATCGAAATATTCAAGGTAGCCGTGACGTGAACTGTCGGCAAGAATCAGGTAGCGATAGCCGGTTTTATACCAGATATCGGAAATTATATCGGCAAGGGGTTCGCGGTCAATGCGCGGATTTATCTCTTCATAAAGACCGCGGGCCATCCTGTATCGGCTGAGATCTTCTTCTGTCCGGCAGCATCCTTCAAGAATTTTCTGGAATCCTTTATCAAAAATCTTTTTACCGCTAAGCAGAAAATTCACTGTGCTGAAATCAGATAGATTCATTAAAGGCGATCTTAACAGAGCCGCCGCTGCAGTCCGGTCGCCCGGATAAAGGCATAGCTGAAGGAAGTTGTAGATATCATTCACAGGAGCTTCCTGAAAAAGGCTTCGTACCGAATGGACGTTATACGGGATACCGTATGCACGAAATACCTGCTCATAGGTTTTCTGGTTTGTTCCTGAGCGGAAAAGAAGGGCAAAATCTGAAAAACGAGCCTTTCTGATTTCCCCCTTCACAGCGATATCAAAACTATCCTCTGCCGAAAGAATGTACTCGGCTATCGCACGGGCTTCGGACTCCTCGGAACTTAGGGAATCTTCGGGCAGATCACTGCTGTGGGCCTTATATAATAATCGGATGTCCGGCTCCTGAGGCAGAACTGCGGGCCGTGACAAGAGGGGTTCGAATGAAGCCTGATAATCTTCACTGCTGTCGCTCATAACTTCAGAAAACAGGCGATTGAAAAAATCTATCAGCCCGGGTTCGCTGCGGTAGTTCATCTTCAGCTCCAGTGCTTTTCCGCCGGCATCCCCTATCTCAGTACTGAGCTGCTTGAACACACTTACGTCGGCGCCGCGGAATCGGTATATGGACTGTTTTTCATCACCGACGAAAAAGAGCTTCGCAGGGTTTAGTTCACCGGCCGCAGGCACCCCTTCGCCCTCATGGTCATCCCGCTCGGAAAGCAGGTACAGCAGTTCTTTCTGCAATTTATTATTATCCTGAAATTCATCGATCATGATATAGCGGAATAAACCCTTATAGTATCTTCGCAGCTCATGATCACGCTTCAGACCGCTGACGGCTATAGTAAGAACATCATGAAACCCCAGCAGCCCGGAGGAGCGTTTACGGCTGAAAATCTCATCCTGAAACAGCGAAGAAAGTTCAAAAAGCCCCTGAATAAGCCTGCGGTTTAACAGGGTTCCTACGAGCTCGTGCAATTCATCCCTGCAGCCGCGAAGCTCCTCGACCAGGTCTTTAAAAATGAGAACCTCTTCCTTTTTACTTGAGCCGCCGGCCTTTTTAATATTCAGACCATGGAGTGCCTCCAAAAGCCCCTTATAATCCGAATCGGCGCTGAGCCCGCGGATTGAAGGGAGGGAGGCAAGCTTGTCCTGCTCTTTCGCAAGACTCCCCAGCACAGGTTCTACCGCAAGTATATCTGAAATCAGACTGTCAGCAGTCTCAGCCGATTCAGCCATTGCTTTTTCGGCTGTATCCATTTGATGTCTGAAAACTTCTTCAAAATCAACAGGCTCGCCTATGGCCAGATAGTTAAGGGCAATATGCACAAAAAAATTTTTCCAAACATTTTCAAAGCCGTTAATGAATATAAAATCTTTCAGATGAGGATTTTCCGCATTGGCCAGTATGAAATCAAGAGAAGTATCCTCAGCCAGCGCCCGAACAGAGGACTCATCTGTTGTGAAGTTGGACGGCAGGCCGAATAGCGAGCTGCAGTCACGGGCAATCCTTGAACAGAAGCTGTCGAGGGTTGAAATAGACGCCTTGTCGAAATCAGCCACCGCGTCAGCTACTGCGGGATTATCCCGGTTTTCGACAAGCAGGCTGTAAATTCGTTCATACATTTCAGCAGCAGCTTTCCGCGTGAAGGTCAGCGTCAGGATCTCCCCTACTTCAGCCTTCCGCTCCGCAATGAGCCGCAGGAATCTGGCTGACAGCACCGTTGTTTTACCCGAGCCTGCGCCTGCCGAGACTACGGCGTTGGTATCGCAGTCGATTACCGTCTGCTGAAATTTATCTAGTCTCATCTATTTGTCCACCTTAGATTAAAACGCTTCCGGCATACAGCACGAAAACCACATCCGTCGCAGCGTTCAGCCGCAGTAAAATCACCCTTGCGGCTTTCTTCTGCCATGCGGATAATTTCGCTCAACGTAAGACGGCAGAGACGTTCAACATCATCATCCGTCAGTACACCCCCGTCCCCGGATACAGGGAAATGACAGCCGCCGGCTATGCTGTAATAGCTGGATGCAGCAACTTTGACTCCATTTTTCCCGGCAAGAAGAATGTAAAGCGGCAGCTGATACCCGATCAGGGGAGGTAACAGCTCGCCTTTGTCATCTTCGCTGATGAATTTCACTCTGGTCTTCTTCTTCCAGCTTTTTTTATAATCTACAATAACCGAACCCTCAGAGCCGGTTGAAATCCTATCGACCTTACCGAAAACCCTTATTCTCTGCTCTTCAAGGATGAACTCAAGCCACTCTTCGAGCCGCTCAGCTGTAAAGCCGTCATAATATTCAGCTTCGGCTTCGGGAAAGCCCGAAAGCTCCGCCATAATCTTTCGCCGGAGCGCCGTCCACGAGGGACCGAAGAAATAGTTCTTTCTACTTTCCCAGTCCGAAAAAACCCGATTAACGGAGGCTTTAATTAATTCAGCATACCTTTCACTGTTGCCGGCCAGCCTGAAAGGCTCACCGGTTTGATTTAAACTGCTGAAAAAGTCAAAAAACACGTCATGCATGACATTGCCGGCGCCCCAGGGGTCTTCAGGCCTCAGAGTATATTCATCCTCCCCTATTCCAAGGGCATAATTCAGCATCATGGCAAAACGGCATTCTTTCCAGCTATTCAGCAGAGTAGCCGAAGCCCGGAACATACCATCATCATCACTCAAGGCTGCAACAATATTCTCAACTTCGCGACCCGGAGGAAAGCACTGCTCAGCAGCATCAAAATCCTTGCCGGACATATAAACAGACGAGGCATATTCAAAACCTGCAAGCTGTGTTTTCGTAAGTACCGGCAGCGCTCCCGCTTCCTTAATTTTGAAACCTGCCCGGCAAGCGCGCTCCCACCATCTGTTTTCAGCCTGGACAGGATCCTTGAAAAAGTCATCGCCCATTTCAACGCTCTTCGGCCGCTCTATTTTACCGCTGCTGATAAAAAACCCCGGTGGCAGGGCTGTTCCGTTCGGGGTTTCTGCCGCACATGAGAAGCGTACAGTCCCTCCGGATTCGCCATAGACAGCAATAAAATCATTCGTCATATTATTCTCAGCTGCACCGATATCCCGTCTCTGCTGATCCGTTAGAAACGGAAATAACGTTGACGAGACAGTTGAAGCCTCGTGCGAAAGACCTATAACAAAATGATACATGGGGTTTATAAGCGCTGATACCCGGTAGGGAAACAGGGTCAAAGCTTCAGCCGATTGCTGCTGCACATAAATCTTCTCGCCGAGTATATCTATCCATATTCCAAGCGGATCCTGCACGGCAATCTTCTCAAGCTGTGTTTCAGTCTCCCTGAGAGAGGCCAGAACCTCACGGCTGCGTTGAAAAATCTGTTCGCAGTCGGAGTTCCAGTTTTCCACCTCAGTATCAAGAAAGGTTCCTACAAATATTTGAAACGCGCGGGAAAGTTCCACGAAGCTTGCTGCCGACGTAATTTTTTCGATACTGCTTCTCAGTTTCTTATAAAAATCCAGCATTTTTTTCCGGACTTCCCACTCAGCTTCCTCCCGACTGCTGATTCTTACTGTCTTCAGCCGTGCCGCCCAGACATCCCCGGAAGGCATTCTGGACAGGTTTTTAAGACAACGGTTTTCTATCCCGAAGCGAATCAAATCTTCCGCTGTTTCAGACTCCTTCCAGACAAAAGCCCTATACAGCAGCAGCTCCTTCATGGATGTAATACTGAAGCCGCTGCTCCAGCAGGAGCGAATCAGTCCGGGCAGCCGGCCTGCAGGATACTCAGAAAGTGGTTTTCCGCTACTCCGGTTCACAGGGATTTCCCGAAGACCAGCCTTACTCATCAGAAGCTCCGCCGTCGACTCATCTGCAGCTGTAACAGCTATCGCGGAATGATGTACCCCTGAAGAAAGAAGAGAGGAAATTTCATTCAGAACAGTGTCAGTCTCTATTACTGAATTCTCAAATTGTCTGATTGCAACTGTATCCGCAGCTTCCGTCCTGTGCAGAAAGCGGCATCCTGCCTTCTTCAGCAGAATTTCATATTCACTGAAATCCTCAATAATTTCAGGGCATATAATATAATAATCATTCCCCAATTTCTTCAGCTCCGGAAGCTCCCATGATGGTTCAAAAAGGCGGTTGGCTGCCATAAAATTCCGATACTCATGGTACAGTGCGGTGTAATCCGCGGTCAAAGCCGGATTCAAGACCCCCGGCCCGTTCTGGATTGAACGGATAAGCTGTTCAAGCTCAGGCAGAACACGGTAAACAGTTTCTGTAAAGGCCTGGGCATGATGTCGATATTCAACAGGAATAAGTGTGGTAAAAAGCTGTTTTTCACTGTTTCGTCGAATTATATCAGCGGCAAAAAGCCTGCGAAGCAGGGAGTTAACTGGCTTATCAGCTCTGTCATGGAGCGTTATCTGCTCCTTAAATCGGTCCCAGGAGAGGAAACGGCTGTTCTTGACCGCCCGTTTACCAGTGACATCCAGGAATTCCTTTCTGCGACTAGCCGCAGCAGCTTCAGAGGGAAACACAAACACAGCATTGCCGGACTTTTCTTTAATTATTAAATTAGTGACACTGATCATCCATAACATTATACACTAAAAAGCAGCTTGACTACAAAGACTAATCAAGCTTTAATAAACACAATGCGAATTCCTAATAATATAATAAGTTACTGCGTTAAGGCTTTGTCTCAATCAATGGATAACAGAACCATGATTTTACTCGTAAGGCGGCTTCTTCCGGGCTACAATCTGCACGAGAGGACAGGAATTCCTTCAAGCGTTGCCATCCCGAATCAGAATGCGGCAAGACAGATAATGTCGGATATAGTTAAAACAAATATGTTCCTGGACTTTGTACTGCTGTTGATAGACTTCAGTGATCAGGGCCGGGGAATCGCAGGCAGAAAAATATCCATTCCCTATCTCAGACAGATCCTCAACGGAATCTATCAGATGGGATATATCTTCGACGTAAGTAATAAAATATTCGTCGAAAACCCGAATGAACGAAAAACCCGAAACTGGGGCACTCTGAAAACCGGTCAGGAATATACTCTTGCTTTTCTCAGAGTCGATATAGTCGGAAACACAAAGATGGTCAGAAAGCATAATGCCGCTGAACTGGAAAAGGTTTATCTCAGTATGCGAGATATTCTGGTTAATTCCGTTGAAAAAAGAAACGGCAGAGTCTGGCATTGGGACGGCGATGGTGGGCTGGCAGCCTTCATCTTCGGAAACATGAATGAGAGCGCCGTCTTAAGCGGAATGGAACTGCTGCATGAACTATTCCTGTATAACAATCTGGAATGTCCGATAGAGGACGGTCTCAATGTCCGGATAGCGGTGCACAGCGGCCCCTTCGAATATACCTCGAACAATGAAATCATGCAAAACTCCGATACCGTAAAAAGGGTAGCCGAACTTGAACACAAGCATACCTCAGTAAACTGCCTGACAATCAGCGAACCGGTAAAGATGATGTTAGAAACTCTTACATCCAAACAATTCAGAGAATTTAAAACAACGAATAAACGCAGTTATTTTGAATACAGGGTAAGGCTGGGCTGCAATGAATAGAATCATCCTCTTCAGCGACAGCAGAATTCCGCTGAAATATTTTACCGCCATTGAAAATTCTTCTAAATGGCATATTGAACTACGGGCACATAAGGATCTTAGAAAAACGCTGAAAAAACCTGAGCCGGATATCCTTTATCTCCTGGATTATGAATCTATCCCTGATGAAGAAAAATCAAAAGATCTTAGTTACTTTCTTAAAAAAAATAATGTATCCCGGACTCTCATTGATCGTAAAAATACCGTAGATGATCCGGCGGCGATTATGATGAAAGGATGTGATTATCTTGCCTCCTCAATTCTTAAAGCAGGAATTAAACCTCAGAGGCTGAACAAATATGCCGGTTTTTTCAACCTGATTTCAAGACCCGCAGGGCCTGCGGATACAGCATGTGCTGAAACTGAAGCCGATACTCCTGAATTTATCAAAATGGAAAACGGCTGGAAAGGAATCAAAAGCGGAAAGGATTATTCCTTCTACATGCTTTTTACCGAGATCTCTCTGCCCTCCGACTGGAAGAAAAAATCCGGCAACGTCCACCTTAACAAACTCAAACAGACTTTTCAGGAAGTAGTCGACAAAACAACCGCTGAATATGACGGGAGGTTGTGGATCTGGAATGAATACGGGGGACTGGTACTTTTTCCCTATAACGGAGTGAATACTGATTCCGTCATACCCGGAATAAAACTCATGTTGAACCGTGTTATAATAAGCATTGAGGATTTTGAGTTGCACACGCCCATCAGACTAAAGGCTGCAATGCATCTCGGAACAACAACATGGAAGACCAGGGGGAAAACCGGAACAATCATATCGGATTCTCTTAATTCGATTTTTCATCTGGGAACAAAATATACTCCGGTCAATGATATGGATATTACCGAGGAGGTATACAGAGAATTGCCAGCAGGGGTGCAGCGAATGTTTTCCGAAACAGGGACATTCGAAGACAGACGGATATACCGGCTCTGTCATATAGAAGTAGTATCCTGAAAAAAAAGTTCCGGCTTGACAGCCCAATGATGTTCCGGTATATTACGAACAATCGGGGGTGTAGCTCACTTGGCTAGAGCGCGTGAATGGCATTCACGAGGTAAGGGGTTCGACTCCCCTCACCTCCAGTATTAAAAATGAGTGACAACCAGAACAACAAAAACAATGTTTTCTCTGGAGAAGTTGACCCTGAAATTGCTGATCTATTCGGCATTGAAGAAAATGACGGGCCGTCTTTTGATCTGCTCTTTGAAGAGGGGCAATCTGACAAAAAAAACGATCACCCGAAAGAAACTATAGATCTCAATAAAAAACGGTTTGAACCGGTGGATAAATTCTTTGAAACCAAGCCTGCACCTTATTTCAAGAATAAATCATATTACCAGCAGGCTCTGGGGGGCGAAGGTGAGGAATCTCAACATTTTCACAAAATCCTAAGCCAGTACCTGAACATAGAAGACCCAAAACAGCGTTCGGCAATGAGGTCAAAACTTATTAGCGCCTACTGGGAGCTTGCCGAAAGCATGGCCAAAAAAATTCATACGGGCCTGCCCGACCCTAAACTGCTTTCGCTCCGTTACGGAGCGGTGCTGCCCAATCTACTCTCAGCAGAAACAAGAAATCTGCTCGCAAGAGTCATAAAAGATAATAACACGAATGAGCCGGTTCATTATATCGATGAATGGCTTCTGAAAATTTCCACAGGCAGTATCACGGCATCCACTACAGATGAGATTAAACCGTCAAAACTAAAAAGCTCGGAAAACATCAGACCGCAGATAGAGAAACAGGAGGGGCAGAAACAGGCCTTTATAAGCCTGATCCAGCGAAAACAGGCGAATATTGTCGATTATGAAAACAGCCTGATTGAGAATATGAAAACCCTCTCAACCCGGGAGAACCATCCTGAATACAATAATATTAATCTTACATATTCGGATACACACCGTAAAGCGATTTACAACATCAGTCAGTCACTTAAAAATCTGCAGAAAATCGATAAAGAAATAAGTAGTCTGTTCAACGATCTTGAAAAAACCGAAAAGCTGCTTACGCAGCTGCATGAAAAGGCTGAGCGCCTCGGCGAGGTTATGCATGTGGACACCTCGATCATAGTCAAGGAATTCGGGTCCCTTCGGCAGATGGCAAAAATGTGCGTCGGCAGACAGGGAAATCATATACCGGTACTGATGAAGCAGTATTTCAACGCGGATGATCGCAATATAGGAACAAGAGAGAATCTTATCTGCGAGGTTTCAAAGGTTGAAGAAATCGATCCTGGACTGTTTCTACGGACATTCAAACGGGAGACAAACCGGATTGTTCCTTATTTCATCCTCATCCCCTGTTACGGAGAACGCGGAATATGCTGGGAACCCTTTGAAAAATACAACAGAGGTACGAGCCGCGGGCGTGTAGCCATTCCGATGTATTCAAAAAATCTCAAACTAGCAGTTATAACCGCTTTAGCAGATCTCAGGTGGCAGGTTGCCAAAGAAAAGGCTCAGCATTACTGGATGGAAGAAGGTTTAACCGGTCACTACTATCAGTGGTTTTCCGACCATCACCTTAAGGGAGACGTCAGAGAGCGATTCATCAATGATTATACCCTTTGGATTATGAAAGAAAGCGAAGGAACCCAGAAACTGGAACGCGAGGTTCGCGGAGTATTCTGGAGAGACATCCCATTTCCTGATGAAATCAGGGACAAACTTAAAAACAGGGGCTTTGTTTATAACGAGCTTTATAAAAAAGACATCAACAGAGCCATGTCCGACGGTTATTGATACCCGCCGGACGAACTATCCCGCATAATGACCTACAAACCTGTAGGCACATCAATAAATACTGTTTCAATGTTCAGATCCGCTGCAGTTTTCTCCGAGAGAAGCCTTACTCCCCAGGTTTCAGTATGATAATGACCGCCGCTGATTAGGTTGATCCTGTTTTCCAGACAAGGATGGTAGATCTGATGTGAAGAATCTCCTGTTATATACAAATCAACATCTTCGTCCATTGCCTGATATACCTCATTCTGACCACCGCCGGAAACAAGAGCCACCGTCCTAATCTCCTCCGGACCGAAGGGCAGCACCGACAGGGCCCTGTCAGCGGAAAGGCCAAGCTTATCGAGAATATGGGAAATGCTGCATGCCTCAGGCAGTCTGCCCTTGAAACCAATCTTGAAACCATGGTATTCCCCGAAGGGTTCTGGATCGGTAATTCCGAGAGATTCACACATTCCGGCATTGTTCCCGAACTCAGGGTGTATATCCAATGGCAGATGGGCGGCATAGAGCGAAATATTGTGTTCAATCAGAAACTTCAACCGTCTGAAGTGGGCGCCAGAAACCTGCTCAGGCTTACCCCAGAACAGTCCGTGGTGAACAAAGAGCATATCGGCAGCCTGATCCGCAGCCCGTTCAAAGCTTTCCATACATGCATCGACAGCAAATGCGATTTTACCTATTTCACATTCATCAGCATTGCCGTTCCCGGCTGAAACCTGTATACCGTTCATTGACACATCAGTCCGCACGAGTTCATCAATCTGCATCAGGCCGCGGTAATATTTGTCTATTTCCGACAATTTCATATTTATCTCCTATTCCTCACCCCAGAGTTCAGATTCATCCGGAACATGATTGTCCGGCATATAATTACCTATTCTCGACACATTAATCAGATGCTTATAAGAAAGGTTTTCTGATATGCTGTTGTTCCCCCATGATCCGCAGCCCAGGGTTGTAGTCGGCGTAAATCCGTTATAAAAACTGCCCCCAGCACTTGTTGATGATGTCTGGTTAATCACAAATCTGCCGGCATTAAGTCTAAGTGCAGCCTTTTCTATATTATCACTGCTGCAGGAGTGAATTGCAACCGAATGACCGGCACCTTCATAATCAAGATTGGCTGCAGCTATTTCAACAGCCTCGTCAAAATGATTATATCTATAAACTGAAAGTACTGGACACATCTTTTCGCGGGACAGCAGATCTGCACGGCCCGCTCCCTCGGCCTCAATCAGCAGGATTTTAGCATTATCTGCTCCTGCAACGCCCGCAACTGCGGCAGCCTTCGATGCCGGCTGCCCCACTAGAGCAGGGTTCATTTTCCCATCCGGAAACAAAGCTCTTCTGAGCGCTTCGGTTTCTGCTCCGGAAGCTGCAGTATAGCATCCGTTTTTCCTAAACTCATCCATTACCTCATCATAGTCGTCATTATGAACAATCACAGTCTGTTCTGAAGAGCATATAATACCATTATCAAAGCATCGCCCGGTAATTATCTTCGGCACAGCTTCCGAAAATTCTGCATCACGGTCAATGATACACTGTACATTTCCGGAGCCTACTCCGAAGGCCGGTTTGCCGCTTGAATAGGCTGCCCTGACCATCCCCATCCCGCCGGTCGCAATCACAACGTCGGATGACGCCATCAGTTCACGGGTATTCTCCCGGGATTGTTCTCCTATAATCTGAATCAGGTGCTCAGGAGCTCCGATTCCTGCAAGGGCTTTATTTATAAGTTCTACTGTACGTGTAGAGGTATGAAAAGACCTGTGATGCGGGGTGAATATAATTGAGTTGCCGCCCTTCACAGCAAACATTGCATTACACATCGGTGTAACAACCGGGTTTGTACAGGGGGTAACCGCCGCAATAACCCCAACAGGTTTTGCAATTTCGACAATACCCGTTCTTTCATCACGGCTGATAACGCCGCGTGATGTTCTACCCTTCAGACTGTTCCAGATTACAGACGATTTTCCTTTATTTTTTACCGTCTTATCAGGAACATTTCCCATACCGGTTTCCTCAACCGCCATCTGTGCAAGCTCAGCTGCATTATCATAAACAACGCGGCCAATCAACCTGACTGCTTCATCTATCTGCAGCTGATCCCACGATTCAAGCTCTTTAAGGGTATTACGTGACCTGTCTATATAAGCTCTTATATACTCTGTTGATTCCATGCTGCGATTATAGTAATATCACCATTGAATGAAAACCCGCGAATTAACCGCTGATGAGATAAAAATATCTCTATCAGAGCAAGACATTTCCATGATACAGCCCGAGTCTACTCCGAACTTTCCACCTGAAAGTATTGCGGATACAGCAATAAAAACCGCATTTCGAATCCGCGGCAAGGGAATGAACCTCTTCGTATGCGGCCCGTCAGCACCCGAGCGCGAAGAGGCTGTATTAAATGCTGCAAGCTCAATACAGACCGGCCGACGTACGGAACTTGTGATATGCGAAAACCCCGCTGCCCCCTTCCGTCCTGTAATCAGAAAGGGGGGCCCCGGAAGCGTTGACGGACTGAAGACAGCGGTGCTTGTAAGCAGCGCAGAAACACCCGTAATAATTGAAAACAACCCTGTCCCGCAAAAACTGTTCGGCCGCAGCTCCTCGGAAATAGACAAGGTTACGGCGGGTTCCATCCTGGAATCGTCGGGCGGAATACTAGTTATTAATGCTGAAGATCTTCTTGATGAAGAAGACAGCTGGAAACTTTTGAAGAGAGTTCTCCGCAGCGGGAAAATCACAATCGGTTCAGGCTCCTCCGAGCCGCGAAACAGCCTGCTCCTGCCCGAAATCGGGGTAGACATCAAACTTGTCATCCTCGGCAGTGAAGGACATTACGATCACTTCTATAACACCGATGAGGATTTTAGAGAGCTCTTCGGTTTCTTTGCCGAACTTGATTCTGTTGCAGACCTTAACGACTCAAATATAGCGGCCCTTGTAAATCGATGCCGCAATTTCAGCACAGAACGCCTCGGATGCAGACTGACCGATGATGCGGCTCTTGAAATAATAAAATTCAGCGTTGCATCAGCTGAAAACAACACAAAGCTAAGCACTCTCACATCGGAAACTGAGATACTGCTGATTGAAGCAGCCGAGATTTGTCGAACCGGCTCAGAAACCGTACAGGAATATGAACTGAATGCTGATGATATAAAATCTGCTATTAAACACCAGGCCGATCGCTTCAGCCTGCTTGAAAAACGAATTATTGAGGATATTAAATCGGGTGAGATTAACCTCGCAGTAGACGGTTATGAAACCGGCAAGGTCAATGGACTGGCAATAATCGACAAGGGTCCATGGTCCTTCGGTTTTCCCGGTCTGATTTCAGCACGGATAGCAGCAGGTGAAAACGGCCTCGTCAATATTGAACACGAGGCAGGCCTGTCTGGTGAGATTCATGATAAATGGGTACTAATTCTTGAGGGTTTTCTGCGAAGCAAATTCGCCGCTGATTTTCCAATTTCCATATTCGCAAGCATCTGTTTTGAACAATCCTACAGCGAAATAGACGGCGATTCCGCCTCATCATCAGAGCTCTATGCCCTTCTCTCAGCCATTGCCGGGGTTCCGCTGCGTCAGGATATCGCCGTAACCGGCAGTCTGAGTCAGACTGGCGAAATCCAGGCGGTAGGCGGACTCAGAGAAAAAATTGAAGGATTCTACAAGGCCTGCAAGGCAATAAATTTCACCGGAAATCAAGGCGTCATTGTTCCCGAACGCAATATTAAAAACATAAGTCTGCCTGATGAGATAATCAACGATATTGCCGACGGTAGTTTTCACATCTATCCCGTTTCAACAGTTGACGACAGCATGGAAATCCTGACGGGGAAGGAAGCTGGGAAGAGGAATTCCAGAGGGCTGTTTCCCCACGGGAGTTTCAACCTCCTTGTAGAGAAAAATCTTAAAAAACTTGCAGGACAGGCTAAAAATTTCGGAAATTAACTCCATAAACCCATCGTCCGGTGGCTGATAGCCGGAAAATAACAGGTGTTCATATTGACAGCTGTGAAGCGAGGATTATAATTAAAACAGTTAATATATTCTGGAGTAAAAATGGCAAAACAGGTAGATGCAGCACAAATCAATAAGGCAATTGTTTCTTCTATACCGGTAACAATTAAATCTTTTAAGCTTCCGCACGAAACGGAGATGTATATCGAGGAAGTCCTCGGTGTTTATCTGAATAAATTCGGTCAGGGGGAACTTAAGGACCGGATAGCCTACTGCATGAGGGAACTCGCTGTAAACGCAAAAAAGGCCAATACAAAGCGCGTTTATTTTTCAGAGAAAAACCTCGATATCAACAACCCCGATGATTATGCAAAGGGGATGGAATCGTTCAAGCAGGAAACTCTGGACAACATCAACTACTGGCTTGAGAAACAACAGGAAGCCGGCCTGTATATCAAGGTTGTTTTTCATTCAACCGACAATGCCATTACCATGTCCATTAAAAATAATGTTCTTATTTCCCAGAAGGAGCAGATGCGTGTCTACGACAGGATTGCCAGATCAAGGGCATTTGAATCAATGGAAGAGGCGCTTTCCTCAGTCCTCGATGATTCGGAAGGCGCCGGTCTTGGAATAGTCATCCTTGTTCTGATGCTCAAAAAAATAGGACTTGATGAAGACGCTTTCGACATAGACGTTATCGGTGATGAAACCGTAGCCAGGATAACCATACCCTTTGCCGACATACATATCGAAAACCTCAATCAGCTTGCACAGGAAATTGTTGATGAAATTGACGACCTGCCGCAGTTTCCTGAGAATGTAGTTTTCATTCAGCAGCTAATAAACGATCCCGAATCAGAATTGACAGATATTGCACGTCAAATCAGCATGGACCCTTCACTGACTGCAGACCTATTGAAGGTAGTAAATTCAGCCCAGTTCATGCTGCCGAAGAAGGTAGATAATATTGTTGAAGCGGTCAAACTTGTAGGTCTGCGAGGAATCAGAAACATGCTGTTCTCATACGGGACTCAGAAGGTATTAAAGACTGATCAGAAATCGCTATGGGATCATTCCTACCGGGTAGCTTTTTACTCATACAACCTCGCGAAAAACTTCAAACGAAAAAAAGATCTGCTTGATGATACCTATGTCGGCGGTATTCTGCACGATATAGGTAAAATTATCTTCTCCAATGTTCACCCTGAACTTCTTGAAAAGATTTCGAGATTCTGCAATGAAAAAGAATTTGAGCATGGGATTATGGAAGAATTGTCGGCTGGTCTAAATCACGCAATGATAGGCGGGAAAATAGCAGAGAAGTGGAATTTCCCACCCTCTCTGATTGCCTCAATTACATATCATCACAACCCTCTCCAGGCGCCGAAGGAATACCGGGACGTCGTATACACTGTTTATCTTGCAAATTCCATGGCCAACCTAGAATCAGGAGAGATTACTTTCGAACAGATTAATGTGAACATTCTTAATGATTACGGCATAAAGACCGAGGAACAGTTTATGATGATAACACAAAGACTGTCTGAAGCCTTTGATGCGGATGCAGCCGACGCCGAGGTTGATTAATTAGTGTAGATTCAGGGTTTCAGACCATCGCTGCATCATAATTCCAAAAGCAACCGATACATTTATTGACCCTTTTAAACCGTGAACAGGTATGGAAACAAGGCCCGCGCTTTTCTCTGCCGCCTTTCTAGCTTCGGGACTTATCCCAAGTTCCTCAGAGCCGATAATTGCGAGCCCCCTTTCCGGGAATTCAAACTTCTCTATGGGGGTCCCACCCACCTCGAGGGCGAATACTATTTTATCGGCTGCAGCCTCTAATAAACCAGACCTCCTCCATGGAACAAGTTCGGTACAGCCCATTGAAGATCTAAGACTACGCGGATGATCCGGCGGCGGGCAGTCGTCACTGAGGAATATCTTCGACACACCGAAAGCTTCCGAGGTTCGAAAGATTGAACCGACATTGAAAGGAGAGCGCAGATCATCCAGATAGACTCCAGCTTCGGTTCGCAGATCACTATTCAGAAGCCGTGGATGCTCATCCCTGCTGACAGGCGGATGATCTACCGAGAGGTCCCAATCGGCAGGCTCCGAGCCTAGAACCGAAAGAATTCTGTGCCTGAGGGCATTAAGTTCACGCAGAAGCTCCTGCCCGGATAGATCTCCCAAAACATTTCGGATTCCGCGGGCTGATTCAGAAACCCTTTCTTCATTTACAAAGGCGTCCACTGTAAGCCCCAGAAATTCCTTCAGATAGAGCCGGTCTACCGCCCTGCCTTTGATCAAATCTGTTTCGAAGGCCTGCAGCAAAACGGCGGTTTTCCGCCTCAGGGTTCCGGGCTTCAGCGTCTTAAGCTTTCGTATGGTAATCATTTATTTTAAAGTGTTTTGCGCAGCATTGTCGTAAGTTCATCAGTTGAAACTGGTGCAGGGAGCTGAGTAATAAAATCAAACTTTCTGACATTAGCGGCAATTCCGCCCAAATCATCAAGCCCAACCCCGAATTCGCTCAATCTCATCTGCACTCTTTTCAAACCTATACGATGCCGGATTGTTTCAATAACCCGTTCAGCCGCATCAACAGCTGAGATTCCGTCGGTTGATTCATTCAAAATAGGGGCAAGCCTGGCAATCTTTTCAGGACAGACCTTTACGCCGTACTCAAGCACTATTGGAAGGACAACTGCTGAAACAAGTACACGGGGAACCCTGAACTGCGAGGAAATTATCATTGACAATGCGGCTCCAAGGCCAGGCCCGGCCATCGAGAGCCCCATCGCGGTTACCAGACCTGCTCTTGCCGCCTTGATGTATGCTTCGCGGTCGGTTAGATTCTCATCCAGCCTGCGTTCAGAGGTAACAACGGCGGAGATAGCCTTCAGAAAAAGGTTTTCGGACAGAAAATTACTCTTTTCAGATATATAACCCTCAATTGCATACATCAGAGTATCCATTATTGTAAATGAAAAGGTTGCCGCCGGTATTGTGACAGCGGTTTCAGGATCAATGAATACAGCCTCAGGATAAACACCCGCGGTACTCATCAGACTGCAGCGGCTGTTCCGACCGTCGGTTATCATAATGGAATCTTTAAACATGAATGGATCACGACATGCCGTTGGCAAACTGAGAAACGGCAGAGGCTTTTTATCTGGCTGCATTCCGTCAATGTAATCGTCGACCCTGAGCTCGGACGGTGCTATTAATGCCGCAGCACGTGCTATTGAAAGCGTTTTAACCCCGCCGAGGCCTATAATCATCTGAGCCTTGCCCGCAGAAGCAAGACCTGCAGCCGCATCAATAACCTCGGAGGTTGTATCGGGACCAATGCTGTTGAAAACTATAGAAGAGATTCCCCTTGATTCGAGAATACTTTCAACTCTGCCGGTAAGACCAGTGTCAGATACAGCGGTTCCGGTTACTATAAGCGCTCTTTTCCCGCATTCAGCCGCCGCTTCACCTAAACGGCCGAACGAATCAAACCCCATACAGGCTTTTACCGGAATATCAAAAACTACCTGCTGCATAACACCCTCCAGCCTGAAGAAGCGGCTTTATTATTACAGCCGAATCTCCTTTTTATCTTAAAAAAAAAGCAGAAAGTGCCTTCAGCCACTCTCTGCCGTCAATATTCTAGGGGGTCTTCCTATGAAAGACCGAAAACATCCATAATTCTATCGGCGACTTCACCGATCTTACTGTCGAGATAGTTCGGATCCTGAAGTTTTTGCTTTACTTCTTCCACCCTGTCCATTCTAATGTCCGGAGCAGCCTTGACAAGCTCGGTCGCTCTATAGATCTCTCCGAGATTCTTGGCTTCATCCGATACCGAGATGGTATCTTTTGCATCAGCTTTAACAGTTTTATCGGCTTTTCCAGCCTTATTCAGTTTTGATAATGGATCAATTGGTCCAAGTCTATCTATTGTCATTTCAGAACCTGCCTTCCAATATTAATATCGGCACTCCTACAGTTATATTTTAACCCTTTTTCTTCCCGGAAACAAGTACAGAAAACTCTCCTTTAACCTTTTCTCGGCTGTTTAGGAGCTCAAGCACCTCATTTACCGGCCCTTCGAGGAATTCTTCATGGATTTTTGTCATTTCACGCCCAATTAGAACTTCCCGCTCAGGAAATAAATCGGCAATATCCGTTAAAAGCTTGATTATTCTAAACGGAGATTCGTAAAATAACGCAGCCTCAGGCCTTTCAAGCAGTTCCTTCAGCCGTTTTCGCCGTCTGCCGGGCTTCGGAGAAAGGAAGCCCTCGAAAGTGACTGCCTTATCAGGGAAGGCTCCCACACTGACAAGCGATGCGAAGGCTGATGCCCCCGGAAGAGGAATCACCTCATAACCTTCATCTCTGACAGCCCGCACTAGCCTTCCGCCGGGATCACTCACACCAGGGGTTCCGGCATCTGATGCATAAGCCACATCAAGCCCATCTTTGAGAATGGAAACTATCCGCTCTGCAGCCTTGTCCTCGTTTGCAGACCTGCAGCTTACCAGCTTTTTACTGATTGAATAGGCGTTCAGAAGCTTCAGCGTGTGGCGTGTATCTTCACAGGCAACAACATCTACCTCCTTAAGCACATCAAGGGCTCTTAGGGTTATATCCTTCAAATTACCGATGGGGGTAGCTACAATATAAAGTATGCCTGGTTCTTTCATAGCCAAAGTTTCGCCCCGATTCAATGAAATGTCAACCCGACTGGATAATGACCGATAATAAGGGAATGAATGATATTAACGGGCTCCACATAGCTGTACTGATAATATCCGGACTTATTGTCCTGCTGATTCTCTACTACCTGCTTCGCAACAAACCGGAACAGAATGCTTCCGGACGACGGAAATATGATTCTAAGCCTGCGGAACCGCCGACAAAACCCTGTCCCCTTTGCAGGGCAGCGTTAAAACCCGGAGAAACAGTTCATTCTGTACTTTACCCCGGCAAGCCGGACAGTCTGATGGAAATCTACGGCTGCCCATATTGTGAACCTGGAAAATCCAGCGGCACAGTCCGGAACAAACGAATCTGTCCCGTCTGTAAAAAAGAACTCTCTGACAACGGTCTCGTTATTGCGCGCGTATTTGAAAAACCCGGGAAAAAACATGTTCACGTCCTCGGCTGTACGGACTGCTACAGCGGAAGAACCAATGTAAAAAGGAAGTAAATAATTCAACATGATTTCGAGCCATCCTTGATATACGAGTAAAAAAATCGTATTTTAATCCCATGCCAAAAGACAGAATTCGTATAAGACGAATAAGACCCAAAACTTCATTATCAGTAAAACTAACTGCCTATTTCGTCGTTTTCGGCGTAATAATTGGATACTCATCCTTTATTTTTTCTACAGCCTATAACGGACGTACAATGCTCAAGTCGTTCCGTGAGTCGATATCAGGTCAGATCAATTTTGAGTTATTTGATCTGGAAGATTTTAACGAATTACAGTTTGCAGATAGTGTTAAAAAGATTGTAGATACAATTGATGCAGACAATCTGCCGATTCACCAGGTAAGCGCTTATATATATGCAAACGAAGAATGGAAGAGTTACAGCTTCCTGGAAAACGAAATCAGGTCTAAGACTGTAGATCCTGAACCGGATTCTCCTGTACTGGAGGCGCTTGAAAAGGACATTGTGTTTACGGGTAATTTTTTCTTCGGTCAGAGCGATCTTTCAAAGGTCTACTTCAGTATCCCGGTGCCTAGATCTCACAAACTCGTAATTTCGGCAGCCCTCTCACGAACAGGCATTTTTCACCTGGTACAGGATCAGTCTACGGAACTGCTCGGAATACTGGTAATTCTGGTAGGAGCCTCCTTTCTACTTGGAAAGATGTTCGCATCTTCGGTAACAAGACCGCTCAGGAAATTAACCGACAAGGCCGTAAGGATCTCTGAAGGCGGGCAAAATGTAAACCTCTATATAAAACGAAGAGATGAAATAGGCGATCTGTCGAGAACCCTTTCAAGGATGAATGAAGACCTGGATGAAAGATTGAAGGCCATGGAGATTATGAATAAGATCGACAAAGCTGTTCTGTCTTCGATTTCACGAAATGATCTACTGCACAGGGTAATAAGCTTCGTCTGTGACTATATCGATGAGAGCACAGCAGTAATGGCGCTTCGCAACGAGAAAGCAAGCGGCTTTGAACTGACATCAGCAGTGACTCATAAATCCGCTGTAAACATAAAAAATCCTAATATTCCTGATGAACTTCTAAGCGCCAACAGCCTTAAGGAATTTAAACACGCGGGCGTATTTTCGGATGACAATAATCTTACCGAGGTTCTGATGAACCAGCTCAAACTGCCGGGAGATATTAACCGATTTTATAATGTGCCGCTTTATCTTCGTGAAGCATATCTGGGCTCATTGTTCGTTATCAAGGAAAACCAGAAGCCGTTTACTGAAGAACAACAGGAAACTCTTCAGAAATTGGGAGACCAGGTCGGTGTGGCCTTGCAGTCAGTAATGGCTGTTGAAGAGGTAAACTCACTGCAGATGGGCTCAATACAGGCACTCAGCCGTTCAATAGACGCGAAATCCCGCTGGACTGCCGGTCATAGCGAGAGGGTTGCAGATCTCAGCGAGCTGCTGGGACAGGCCATAGGCATGGAGGAAATGGAGCTTAGAAGGCTTTATATATCCGCGCTGCTTCATGATATAGGCAAGATAGGCATTTCCGAAAACATCCTTGATAAACCGGGAAGACTCACTGATGAAGAATTCACGATTATTAAGCAGCACCCTGAATTAGGCTACGATATATCGAGAAACATCCCTAACTATGAAGATATCTGCGACGGGATTCGTTATCACCATGAACGATGGAACGGCAGCGGGTATCCGATTGGGCTTCAAAAAATGGATATTCCGCTGTTTGGCCGGATTATCGCAATTGCCGATGTATTTGATGCAGTTTCAGCAAACAGACCATACAGGGGCGGCATGACACTTGACGGATGCATAAAGATAATAAACAAAGGAAAGGGGATAGATTTCGATAAAGATCTTGCAGAAGTGTTTATCGATGCCGTTAAAAGCTCAAATAACTATTTGAATAATTCCTCCGGCGGGTTTAAATTATAACTATGGTAACTAAAGAAATGATAAAAAAACTGCCGAAGGTTGAGCTTCATCATCACCTTGACGGCGGAGTAAGGCCGGCAACAATTGTAGAGCTGGCGGAAATGAATAATATTGAGATTCCTGAGCATAATCCGGCAAAACTTGCAGAGTGGCTGCACCGTGGCGCCGACAGAAAGAGTCTGGCGCTTTATCTTGAAGGCTTCGCTGTAACCTGCAGCGTTATGCAGACAACCGATGCACTGACACGCATAGCCCGGGAAACCCTTGAAGATCTGGCGCTTCAGAATGTGAAATACGCAGAGATCCGCTTTGCACCCATTCTTCACGCAGAAACTGGTTTAAATCTTGAAGAGATAGTGAAAGCCGTACTTACAGGAATGGAAGAAGGCAAACAGGATTTCGACATCGACTATGGTGTAATCCTCTGCGCAATGAGGCATCAGCCGGCTGAAGTCTCACTTGAAATGGCTGAACTGGCCGTATCATTCAGAGACAGGGGCGTTGTTGGATTTGATATAGCCGGAGATGAGCACGGACACCCGCCGAAGAGACACCTCGATGCGTTTCAGCACATCCGAAATAAAAACTTCAATATCACAATTCATGCCGGTGAGGCCTTCGGGGTTGAGTCTATATGGCAGGCATTGCAAATATGCGGAACACACCGGATAGGACATGCGACACGTCTGCTCGAGGATATGGTCGTTCACGGTACAAGAATTGAAAAGCTCGGTTCACTTGCCGACTTCATCCGCGACAAACGAATTCCGCTGGAGATGTGTCTTTCATCAAACATTCAGACCGGAGCGGCGCCTACACTTGATGAACACCCCTTTCACGTCTACTACCGCAACGGCTTCCGGGTAATGCTATGCACGGATAATCCGCTGATGAGCGACACAGATCTCGTAAAAGAAATGAGCCTTGCAGCCGAATACTACAACTTCACAATTCGGGACTTTGAAAAAATTACTCTTAACGCGATGAAATCAGCCTTTGCTCATTACGATGAACGTCTGCGAATTATTTATGACGTACTGAAACCCGGTTACGCTAAAATAAGACAGGAAACAAATCCGACCGAATAGGAACAAACAATGAAAAGACTCCGCTCGATACTGCCGGTTCTGCTGCTGTTTCTAACAGCAGCAGCCGGAGCCTTTGCCTCTGAGACCCCTTTAAGGATATCAGTTCTGTATTTTGAGAACACCGGCAGCGTAGAAGAGCTGACCTGGCTGGAAAAGGGTCTGGCCGATATGCTTCTGACAGACCTGGCTCTGTCTGAGGACATAAACGCCATTGAACGCACAGAGCTCCAGAAGGTCCTTGATGAGCAGAGTTTTTCTCTATCAGGACTAACCGATGACAGTCAGAGCATAGAAATCGGCCGCCTGCTTTCGGCTGAGCTCCTGCTTACCGGAAGCTTCATTGAAGCCGGAGGAAGGCTGCGAATAGACGGCAGACTCCTCAATACCGAAACCGGGGCAGTCAGCACCGCTGTAAAGGCAGAGGGTTCCCGGGATTCGATATTCGAACTTGAAGCCGAGCTGGCTCGAAGCATTTTTAAAGGACTCGAAATAGAAACACCAGAAGAACTTGAGATTAAATCTCCGTCGAAACTAAGTGCTGTGGTATCATACTATAAGGGCCTTAACCTGTTCGACAGCGGACGGTACTCAGAAGCTGTTGAGTATTACAGACAGGCAGCGCTTGAAGATCCCGAATACGGCAAACCCCGCGCCGGGCTTGAAGAAGCCTATCGGTTCCTGAAAGATTTCCAAAAAATGCGGTATCAGCGTGAGATAAACAAGCTGCTTACCAAGGCTGATGTATTGCGCGCCCGTCTTAACCGGGAACCGTGGCTAACCTATGCCGACTTTCTGATGAAAGCCTATGCCGAGGGAAATACAGACAACGAAAAGCTAAATGTCAGAGCAGCCGCACTCGGGTTATTCAGCGGAGAAACCCCGGCAACCTGTGCATGGAATCTTCAGACAACATTGTATGAGATTGCAGATCTTGCAATCGAGTATTTTGAGGATCAGGAACTTGCCGATTATTCAAATAAAGAAATAGTCGCTATCTCAAGACAGGCGAGAGAGCTCTGGAGCGATGACCCCTTCCTGCCGGAGCTGATCTATCAGGAACTGCTGGTAATATACTATGAGGAAAAATATGAGGCATCGCTCGTTTTATGTGAAGAGCTGATGATAAATTACCCTGACTACCGTATGATGTGGGCTGTTGAAGAGTTTTACGAGGAATCACTCATCGAACTGGAAAACAGGGAATAAAATATCGGAGCCGCCAACGACGACCCCGAGCCAAGGTTTTAACAGCCGGTTTTTTTACAGGGTAGAAAGACTCACCGGAGCCTCAGCAATAGATATTAAACAATATTTTTACATCATTAACAAGAGCAAATATCTCGTTGGTAATGGACTATCTGTATCGCCTCATAGGCCGGATTAGATGAAATTCTGATATTCAGCAGAATAACCGCCGGTATATTTTCTTTAAAGTGTAATTCAGGTTAACTGCCGGTTATTTAATGCCGAATATTATAGTGATGTATTACCAGCAGACCCTTACCGACAGTTTTATGACGTCCCCTGCTCAAGCAGATATTTCCAGCAGAATTATCGACGAACTCAGGGATCTATATTTCGGGCAGTTCGACAACTACTTTTTTGTGTCGCTTCTTGAACAAAACGCATTTGATCAGTCAAGACTGCGAAGTATACAGAATATGCTTGAAATTCAGTCCGTTTACAGCACCGAAACAGTCGTTTTTTACGAGGGAATCGATGCTCTTGAAGAAATGATACTAACTTCAAAACGATATCTTCTTCCGACGCTCAGAGACAAACTTAAAATTTCCGGATTCTACAAAAATTCTTCCGAGTCGAGAGAAGATGTAGTAATGAGAAATCTTTTTTCCTATACCTTCCCGTATAATCTACAAAGGCTGGAAGAGCTTGTAACAGAGCTGAAAAAAGCCGTACAATAACATTGGAAAAATAATGAATCGAACAGAACAACTTAAATACGCAGCTCGGGAACTTTCTGCAGCGGTATCAAAGCTTAAATTCACTGAAGAGATTACCCATATATACAACCCTCTTGAGTACGCCTGGGAAGCCCACAAGCTCTACCTTGAAAAATATGGTGATGGAGCCAAGAAAATCATCTTTCTCGGGATGAATCCCGGACCATGGGGAATGGCTCAGACCGGCCTTCCCTTCGGCGAGATAGATGCAGCTGTCAACTGGCTTGGAATAAAGACAACTGTCGGCAAACCAGAGAACGAACACCCGAAGCGGATGGTAGACGGGTTTGAATGCAGCCGAAGCGAGGTCAGCGGAAGAAGGCTATGGGGACTGATGGCGGAGCGTTTCAGGACTCCGGAGGCGTTCTTCGCCGAACACTGGGTTGCCAACTACTGCCCAATGAGCTTTATGACCGAAAGCGGGAAAAACTTCACCCCCGACAAGCTGCCCAGAGCCGAACAGGAGGAGCTTTTTGCCGCCTGCGATGTCCATCTAAGGGCAACAGTTGAAATACTTGAGGCGGAATGGGTACTAGGAATCGGTAAATTTGCAGAAACCAGAATTAATACTGCTATGAAGACAGAGGTCGAGACCGGGAAAATCAAATCAGGAACGGTTCTTCATCCAAGCCCTGCAAGCCCGGCGGCAAATCGAGGATGGGCCGAAGCGGCAACAAAGAAAATGCGTACTTACGGCCTATGGGTTTAGTCCGGGCAAATCAGATTATTTCATATCGTCGGGCAAAAAACCGTCAAACATCTCAATTACAGCATCAAGAGCCGTTGAAGCCTGGAATGAGCGCTCTATAATGCTTTTAGCCCCCCGGATCATCTCAAACGCACGGCCCTGAGCACGCTCAATACTTCCGGATGAATCAAGCAGGCTTATAGCCTTTTCAATTGATTCTATACCATCCCCCGCGCCAAGCCCCGCCGCCTTCTCAAAATAACAGGCAAGCTCGGGAATTGAATCAGGATCAGCCATTGCATGTAAAATTACGGGTAGACTTTTCTTTCCCTCAACAATATCATCACCTCTATTCTTCCCGGGAATTCCGGTAGTCAGGTTTTTAACATCGTCAATAATCTGGAAAGCCACACCGGCATCCTCAAAAACATCACCCAGAGAAAGACATGTATTCGGATCAGTTCCGCCTACAGCAAAACCAATCTGGGCTGCAAGCCTGGCTAGAGAACCGGTTTTAAACCTGCACATCTGCATATACTCTTCTACGGAAGGATAAAACTCATGGTTATTATGCCATTGAATATCTAGCCCCTGACCAAGATGCAGGCGGCGCAGGTTTACATTGTAATAGCGATAAAGCCGGAGTTTCAGTTCATCATTAAAATCACTTTCATCAATGAGAAATGTCGGTAAAAAGTACAGAAGGTTCCCGGTGTTGATAGATAAATCTTCACCGAACAGCTTATGGACCGCAGGTTCCCCGCGTCTTAAATCTGATTTATCTTCGATATCATCTACAATCAGACTTCCGTTATGCGGAAACTCCACCACCGGAGCAAGCGAAAGCGCCTCTTCAACAGAACCTCCGGAGAGCTCGCAGCAAAGGACCATCATTACCGGTCTCCATCGCTTTCCGCCGCGGTTCATAAGCTCAATAGCCGGCTGATTGATAACATTGATTGATTCATCGGTTACCTTGCTTTTGGCAGGGCCAGCGACTCTGGCCAGCCATCCCTTGTCCGCCATAGCGGGAAGGGTACGGGAAATTACCCCTTCAACCTTTTCAAGGATTTCCATATAATATTTGTCCATGGCTTACTAGAAACCATAAAGAAGGGAGTTACGTCAATATGTCCAGGCAAAGATCCTCAAAAAGAAGCGGTTCGAAAAGAAGCGAACTTGATCACTATTCTCTCAGAGCAAAAAAAGAAGGTTATCCGGCCCGTTCAGTCTACAAACTTGAAGAACTCAACAGCAAGTTCCGGATTTTCAACCGGAACAGCAGAATTCTGGACATAGGAGCCGCCCCCGGCTCCTGGACCCTCTACTGCCTGCGCAAAACGGCAAAAGACAGTCTTGTTGCCGGAATAGATCTCAAGGATCTTACAATCAGCAAAAATGACGCACGGCTCTTTTTCATCAAGGGCGATTTTTTTGATGAAAAGAATCAATCAGAACTGCTGGCCAAGGGCCCCTATGACGCAGTAATCAGCGACGCTGCGCCCGCTACTACCGGCAACAGGACAGTGGATGCCGGACGCTCTTTTTCTCTTGCGGCGGGAATAATCGGTATTGCCGGCCTTATGCTCGTACCCGGAGGAAACCTCACCATAAAGATATTTCAGGGCGGTGATGAAAAGGAGCTTGTCGGCATGCTTGCTGAAATTTTTGAAACAGCTAAAATCTTCAAACCGAAGGCATGCCGCCGCGAATCCTTCGAGACCTACATCGTCGGTCTAAACTATAAAGGTTCCGACGAAGAATAGGAATTCTGTCAACTTTGCATTTTTCCTGTCTCAATTTTTTAATCCTTTCAGCCGAAATTAGATTGAGAGCAAGTGAGGTTTCAATCAATGAATGCAAACGCGATAGACATAGCAGAAAACTTAATACTGACAGGTTATCTCCGAGAGGCCAAAAAAATTCTTTCTACAATTCTGCTTGATGAGCCCGACAACGACAGAGCCGTCTGCTATATGGGCATAGTTCTTACTGAAACCGGGGAAAACGAGAAAGCGATAAAAACCCTGGATTACTACATCCGTAAGCATACCGACAATGCTGAAGCGTGGGAAGCTCTGGGCTGTGCATGGTTTAAAAAGGGTGACCTGGCAAAGGCTGAAGAGTATCTGCTGAGAGCAGAAAACCTTTCATCTGAAAGCCCCTCCATACTGAGAAACATCGGTGTTCTTTACGGTATTCAGAATAAACCTCAGGAATCTCATTCCTATATAATGAAATCCTATGATCTGAACCCATATGATTACCGCACACTCTATGCTCTTACCTATTCACATCTGAATTCAAAACAGTTCGAAGAGGCAAAAGTCGTCATCGAAGAAGCCCTGTATCTGGATTTTCCCGAAGATATCCGAAAAGAGCTTGAACTCATATACACCAAAATCCAGATAGGCTGGCTTTAAGCGGTTAGGTAAAACTTTAATGAGTGCCTTTAAAAAACTGCTTCTGCCCCTGATTTTTGCCACAGCCTTTTTCTCCGGCTGCGCCACCATGGCTGAGGCTGATTCCTGGCTTCCTGAAGAAGAAGCACAGCACAGGGTTGAAGGCGAAAAACTAAAGCCTATTCAGAGCAAACTCATAGCAGCAACCGATGAATACCTTGGCAGGACCGAAGGAGTACTTAAGGCTTTTGGCCGCAGCTACTACCTTGACTGTTCTGGCTTTCTGATGGCCGTCTACTACACCGCCGGCATCAATCTGGAGAAATGTTATTCCGGTTACGAAGGAAACGGCGTGAAGCGCCTCTACAGCTGCCTCAGGGATGAAAAACTGATATACAACGCAAAGATTCCTGCCGTCGGAGATCTGATATTCTGGGACAACACCTACGACCGTAACGAAGACGGACTGTTCAATGACTACTTCAGCCACGTCGGCATGGTGGTGGATGTAGCGTCAGACGGCACAATCACCTACGCCCACCACAACTACCGGCAGGGGATAGTGCTTGAAAAAATGAACCTGTTTTATCCTCACGACCGTGAATATAACTCACCGATGCGAATGCTCGGTTCACCCCCCGCCCCCAACGGGCAGTCATTGTCCAGCGAACTTGTCCGCGTCTTTGCCCGTGCCTGGAAGCTTCCGAAGAGCTTTTGGCGATAGCCTGAAACAATACAGATTTATTCAATTTTGAGTCATAGCCTATTACAGCCTACCCGTGCTACACTGAGGTATGACAAATAACGATGTATTAAGACGCGTACGCTATATTTTTGATTTCAATGACGATAAGATGATGAAGCTTTTCAAGGATGGAGGCTATGAGGCCACCAGAACTGAGATAAGCGCATGGCTGAAGCAGGATGATGATCCTGATTTTGTAAACTGCGGCGATGTGAGGCTTGCAGCCTTCCTTAACGGGCTGATAATAGAAAAACGCGGCAGGCGCGACGGCGAACAGCCGAAACCCGAAAAGAAACTAACAAACAACAGCATTTTCATGAAACTTAAAATAGCATTAAACATGAAAGCTGAGGATGTAATTGAGATTCTTTCGCAGGCAAACTTTAATCTAAGCAAGCATGAACTTTCCGCCTTTTTCAGACGCCCTGATCACAAACACTACAGGGAGTGCAAAGACCAGGTATTAAGGAACTTCCTCAAAGGCCTGCAAATTAAATACAAACCATAAGAATGAGATCAATTGCAGGACTCGGCCTGCAAATTAAATACAAATCATAAGAATGAGATCAATTGCAGGACTCGGCCTGCAGTGTAGATATGGATTATACTGCATGACAAATTCCGGCTGCGGTAGTATCCTGAACATATGAGGAAGCTGTATCTCTGTATGCCTATAGTATTATTTATTCTCATCATTTCTGCCTGTAAAACCACCAGCGATTTGGAGAATCTGCTTCCACCCTCAGCCCTTGCCGATTCCGACAGTAAATTTATCGAGATTGACGGTATTACCGTGCATTACAAAGAGACCGGCGATGGAAATCCTGAAATACTGATGCTTCACGGACTTATGGCCAACACCGGTGTCTGGGATTACATAGTGCCGCAGCTAAGCAGCAACTACAGATGCATTGCCTACGACAGGCCGGCCTTCGGACTGACAGAAAGACCGGAAGTAACTGAAGAGAACAACCCGTATTCACCGGAAAAGGCTGAAACACAGACCCTTGAGTTTATTTCAAAACTACAGATGAAGAATCCGGTTCTGCTTGGACATTCAGCGGGGGGCAATCTTGCACTGAGGCTCGCAATAAAGTATCCTGAAAAGTTCTCCAGCCTTATTCTGATTTCTCCAGGAATTTATACGGAAATCCCCCCACCGCTGATTAGACAGCTGATGGAGCTGGGATTATTTAAAAAGATGAGCATTGAGGTAATCCGTAGTTTTCCGAACCAGATAGACAGACTGCTTGCCGGAAACTACTTTAATCCTGAACTTATAACTTCTGAAATGAAAGAAAATTACCTTCAGCCCAGCCTGCTGGAAAACTGGGATCAGGCATTGTGGGAATACCTCATAGCCCAGGATGACTCAATTATAGCAGAGAGACTTAAAGAGATAGAACTTCCGGTACTCATTATTCAAGGCCGGGAAGACGAAGTTGTCCCTCCATCAGATAATAAAAAAGCAGCCGGCATCCTTCCGAACGCCGAACTGCTGTTTCTTGAAAACTGCGGCCATGTGGCTCACGAAGAACAACCTGATGCCGTGGCGGCTGCAGTAAAAGCATTTATCAGCCGACCTTAATCTTTAGGCCATCTGCAGGATATATCCGCTCGCAGTAATGGCACATAAATTCAGTCTTGTCATCATCCGCGCCACGATACCTGTCAAACAGCGTTCGAATATCTTCCTTGTTTGTAATGCAGTTGGGGTTCGGGCAGTGGGTGATATTGTCAATCTTGCCTGGAATCTCTACCTTCCGCTTCTCTGCTACATCGTAGTTCCGGATAATTGTGATGGAAGCTGTCGGCGCTATTATTGCAATCCTGTTTACCTGATCAGCTGAAAGTTCGTGATTTTCAATCTTGACGATATCTTTTTTTCCGAGTTTCGAGCTGTTAAGGTTCATTCCTATGCTGACTGTAGCCTCCTTTCCTCCACCGAGGATCTTCAGAACCTGTACCGCTTTTCCGCCCGGAATATGATCTATTACCGTACCGTCTTTAATTGCATCTACCTTTAACTGTTTCATTTTACCGCTCCCGTCAGAATTGATAATATGGCCTGGCGCATGTAGACACCATTTTCCGCCTGCTCGAAATAATATGCGTGAGGTGAAGCATCAACCTCTTCAGCAATCTCATCAACCCTCGGAAGCGGATGAAGAATCCTCATACCCTCTTTTGCATCTTTAATCGTATCCAGGGTAATTATGTACGAACCTTTCAGCCTTTCATAATCTTCCGGGTCGGCGAATCTTTCACGCTGTACCCTTGTCACATACATAATATCGAGCTCGGGTACTACTGAATCAACTTCTTTCAGCTCAGTATATTTAACGCCACCCGCAGTAAGTTCCGCTTTGATGTGTTCAGGCATTTCGAGAAATCCAGGCGATATGAAATAAAACTCCGGATTATAGGGAGCAAGCGCCTGCGCAAGGGAATGCACGGTCCTTCCGAATCGAAGATCGCCTACAAGACCTATTTTCAGTTTCTCAAGGGTGCCGTGGGTTTTCTTTATTGAGTATAGATCAAGCAGCGCCTGGGTCGGATGCTGATTGGCACCGTCTCCGGCATTGACAACAGGGAGGCCTACGACCTCTGATGCAAAGCGGGCAGCCCCCTCTACTGCATGGCGCATTACAATGATATCGCAGTATCGCTCTATTGTTCTAAGCGTATCGCTGAAGCTTTCACCCTTCTGAACAGAAGTACTGCCAGTACCCTTCATCAACAGAGTTTCACCGCCCATTCGCTTCATTGCTGAATCAAATGAGAAACTTGTACGTGTAGACGGTTCAAAAAACAGCAATGCGGCAATTCTGCCTGCCATGTCGGGTTTAATGCGTCCTTCTTCGATTGCTCCGGCTGTTTCCACCAGCAGATCCAGATCCGATCTGTCCAGATCTCTCATCGAGATAATATGTTTATTCTTTAAGCCTATGGACATTTATTGTCCCTCCCTGGCCTGAAAAACCTTCCACGCACGGCTGCGATAAACCTCAGCTTCCTGAGCAGGATTATCAGCCTTTATTATTCCCCGACCGACAATAACGCAGTCGGCTCCGCCCTCTATAGCCTCCTCCACAGTCAGATACTGCTGTCCAAGATTATCAGTACCCCGCTCAAGCTTCACCCCGGGCATCAGCAGAAGCTGTCCTTCAGGAATCATCGCTTTGTAGTTTTTTATATCACTGGCATCTTTTCCGTGTCCGATATAGCCAGAAACAAGGCTGCTGTTCTCTTTTCCGGCAGCAATAACATTTCTGCTGTATTCTTCCGTTATAAGATTCCCTTTACTCGACATACGTGCCAGCAAGAATGCAGCCTGCGGCCTGCCTTCCTGCATTGAATCTTCGCCATCGGGGAAAAGCCCCTGTACAGTACCGGCGCCGGCAATAAGATGGCTAGTGACACAGTCGGCCCATTCGGCGATGCGGTAAACTCCACCGTAAAACTGATGCTTAACAGTGTTGCCGATGTCGGCAAACTTGCGGTCTTCAAAAATCAGAAAATCACCGCTTTTTGAAAGCGCCTGAAGCCTGGTAATAAAGTCGGGGGTAAAGTCCCTGATAATATCAACATGGGTCTTAACCATTGCAATCTTTTCCGCTGTTGATTCAAGAATGGAGAAAAACTCATCCGGGTCTTCAGTATCAAGCGAGAGAATAAGGTTTGTTTTTTTACGCTTCATTACCGCAAGAAGTTTTTCAGTCAAGCTGTTAGTATTAACCTGAGGTTTCTGTTCAGCGTTTTCTGCCTCAGCGGCGGGCTGTAGTTTTCCACCTGCCAGGTCGGCAGTAAACTGTCTGATTTCAGCAGCCTTTTCAGAGGTAAGACTTCCATCAGCTGTAAGGAGTTCTACGATATCATCAAGCGATATGAGGCTGTGCAGTTTAAGTCCGTGGTCTTTAAGTTCGGCTTCTGCATTTGCACTTCTGTCCACAACAACCAGGATGTCTTCAACCTCGAAACCTTCCGCCTTCAGGTCATCGACTGTCTCATATTTTGATCCGCCGGTGGTAATTAAATCATCAACAATCAGACAGCTGCCTTTAATATCCGGGTCACCCACAAGTTTACCGCCCGCACCGTAGGTTTTTACTTCCTTACGAATCATAAAGAGGGGCTTCTGAAGCTTTTCGGCTATTAATGCCGCAGAAGGGAGCGCGGTATAGGGAATTCCCAGTACACAATCGAAGTTCAGCTTAGCTGCATGCTCTGAAAGCATATCACACATAAGGCTGTGCAGACCCGGATGAGACGGAACTCTTCTCAGATCCAGATAAAAAGGCGAGACAATACCGCTCTTAAGGGTGAAGCGCCCGAACTTCACCGCCCCGATTTCAAATAGTCCTTTGATAAATTCTTTCTTCTTACTGTCCAATTATTTTTCCTCCGACAATGGTTTTGTATACTGATATATCTGATTTCATACCGTTAAACGGCGAATATTTTGCTTTAGTCATGAACCCGTCCGAATCTACCCTTTGAGGGCCATTAAGGATAGTAAGGTCTGCCCTGTTTCCCGCTTTAATCTCTCCAAGACCGGATAAACCGAAAATCTCTGCGGCCCGGGAGCTTGTAAGCCTGCACAGACGTCCTATCCATTCCGATTCATTTCCCGGAACCTCAGCTTTTAGAAATCCTGCAATAAAACCGAGTTCTGTTTCCAGGCCGGGAAACCCTGATGGACATTCATGAAAATCCCTTGTATCCATAGTTTTATCTGTTAAAAGATGCGGAGCATGGTCGCTTCCGATTACATCAACCGTCCCATCAAGAAGAGCTTCTGCCGCAGCTTCGCGGTCAGCGATAGACCGCAGGGGGGGATTTACCTTTGCCCATGAATCAAAACCGCCTTTTACGATATGATTTTCATCGAGCAGAAGGTGGTGGGGAGTCAGTTCGGCATAAACCGAATCAGCCCCGTATGCTTCCTTGTGTTTTCTGATCATCGCGAACTCCGCCATGGTGGAGATGTGACAGACATAAAGCCTGCAGCCTGCTACGGCCGCCAGCTCAAGCGCTAGGGCTGTTCCCGCAACTGCAGCTCCTGCCGGCCGCCGGCTGTTATGCTGAATGAGGGGGGCAGATTCAAGGTATGATGAGCACTCCGAACCGCCGTTTAAAAGCGCACCCAGTTCAGAGTGGACGGCCACGGGTTTACCAGCTTCCGCTGCAGCAGCAAATGCCCTGCTTATAAAGTTGATATCCGTGCTGCTCGAATTAGAACTCGTTTCGGAAAAGAACAGCTTTAACCCGGCAACATCCGCTTCACACAGCAGTTCAGGAAGCAGCTGAACAGTCTCCGGAGAGCAGCCCGCCCAGTACATCCGGCCGGGAACAGCATAGCCCCCGGATGCTGCAGCTTCATCAGCCTTCGCTGCTGCAAGACGTTTCAGCTCCAGAGCCTCGAGATTTTCTGTTGCCGGTAATGAATTCGGCATATCAAAAACAGTTGTAACGCCCCCGGCCAATGCAGCCCAGGATCCGCTAACCCAGTCTTCCTTGTTCTCCATCCCCGGACAGCGCATGTGTACATGGGGGTCTATCATTCCGGGAATTACAATTCTTGCTTCGGCATCGTAATCCTCATCAGCAGACGGCAAAGTTCTCACCGGTGCAATCTCTTTTATAAGTCCATCCGCTACCTGGATATCGCAGAGCCCCTGCTGCAGCATAGCATTTCTAATAATCATGCCCGATCCCTGCCCGCAAGCCTGTTCTCAAATAGCTCTATAGCGCCGCTGGCTGTTCTGCGGTATACGCCAAAGTCCTCAAGCTGCTCAACCTGATGCCGCCAGAGAGCCGGACCTTCCTTGCAGATTCTTATTCCGCCGGGGTCGGTAGCGCATGAGCCGCATATTCCTATTGCGCATTTCATGTAGCGCTCAAAAAGGAACTGGTATTCGGTATCCTGCGGCATTTGGGGAATCAGGCTTTTCATCATCAGATCCGGACCCGATGCATAGACAAAATTTGTTTCGGTTGCAATCTCAGTCAGTGCTTCGGCAGCCGTTCCGCAAATTCGACCACAGCCGCCCTCCAGGGAAGCCGCAGCAGATACATCATCAAGGCTTTCTGCCGCTCCAGTGTAGGGGATTCCCAAGCCGGTAAACTGCTGCTCAAAAAGCAGATCCGCCTCACTGCGGCCAGCCCCAACCGCCTTAATATTTTTTGCCGGCACCCCGGCTTCAAGCAGGCGTTTCGCCAGCAGATAAAGAGGAGGAAGCCCGAAGCCCCCGCCGCATAGCACCGGTCTGAAATCAGCCGGTTTAATTTTGCTGACCACTTCCGGTGTCTTTTCGTCCGGCTTGCCCGGAATAAAGAACGGGGTACCGTAGGGGCCTCGAATGCTTACAATATCGCCGGCTTTCATATCGAACAGTCTTCTAGTAAAATCACCGATTCTTTTTATCGAAACCGAAAGATAGCCGTTCTTACCATCTTCCAGCATATTATCGGAGATTGAAAAAGGCTTTTCTCCCCCTTTAAAATCTGTGAGCATAATGAATTGTCCTGGAGCAGCCTTCACATCCATTCTGAAGGTGAAGGTTCGAACATTTTCTGTCTCTTCCACTATCCGTGCTATCGGCAGGGTTGTTCTTTTGTCTTTTATCATACATCTCTCCGTTCGCAAAATACTAAAAAAAAACCGAATCATTAAATAATGATCCGGCTAAATAATTCGATTAATGTCCGTAATAGATTCTAAACCCTTTCTTTTGAGAAAGGATAATAATTCCTCATTAATGAGTCCGAAAACCCCGGGGCCGCGATAATAAACGGCCGTCCCGACACCGACTAAATCGGCCCCGGCCATCAGCATCTGAACAGCATCTTCGCCAGTTGTAATTCCGCCCATCCCGATAATCGGAAGGCTGAGCCCCGATTTCCGGCATTCATAAACAAGCCGCAGCGCTACAGGCTTCACACAGGGACCCGACAGCCCGCCGCTTATATTCGATAAAACAGGCCGTCCTGCTTCAATGTCAATCTCAAGTCCGGGACCGAGGGTATTTATCATGCACAGCGCATCAGCACCCGCTTCAGCCGCCGCACCGGCAATTCGTGTAAGGCTGGTAACATTCGGGGACAACTTAGCAATTACAGGTTTTACACAGACTGATTTCACAGCTGTAATAATTTCTGCCACTGTCTTTTCTGATGCTGCAAGAGGTACACCGAACTCGTCCATTACATTCGGGCAGGACAGGTTCAGTTCAAGAAAATCAGCTTCTGAATTATTTACACGTTCAGCAAGGTCACTAAAACCATTTACATCGGTAGCAAAAATACTTACGTTCACGGGACAGTTGCCAGGGCCTTCTACATCAGCCTCGGCTGCAGTCTTAAGAAGTTTCAACTCTTCAAGGCCGGCATCAATTCCCGGATTACACAGACCCATCGCATTCAGCATTCCGCCTTCAACTTCAGCGACAACAGGGCCATCATGGCCTTTACGGGATTCTATAGTAAGTGATTTTGTGGTAACAAGACCGGCACCCACGGCGGATACCTGATTCATACTTGAAAACGAAATATCAAGGACACCGGCCGGCAGCACCAGCGGTGAACTCAATTCAACACCTAAAAATTCTGTCCTTATTTCGTTCTTCATAACCTTCCACTTGGGATTTTTGCGAGAATACACCGACAGGCACTTATCTGTCAATGGCCGATAAGTGCTTCCGCAGCTTTTTATTCAGTGTTAAGGTAAACAGTTTCAAACGTGCATATTGTATGTTCAGACACATGATCAAATATTCATCATTTTTCTTCTTTACACCCCCAATCGCCTGAGGTTAGAATGTTTAAATGAAAAAAAGATTGATTCCGGGTTTTCTGCTTTCATTTTTTCTAATTCTACTCTTCTCTTGCGGACAAAAACCAGCCGAATATCCTGCGGATGAACTTGAGATTTCTGTCAGGGAAATCCTTGAGCTGCCTGTCTACGAACAGGTTTACCGGGATATTGTCTACATAGGCGAAGAAGAAAAGGTGTTGTTTTTTACAACAACTGACAAAGAGGTACTGTTCTCTGTTGATATCAGAATACAAGCCGGAATTAAACATGCGGAGCAAATATCAATCAGCCTGAATGCGGCATCTGAATCCGGACAGAGAACCGTAATGGTGAACCTTCCGAAGTCAGAGATTATTTTCATTGATGCTGACGAGTCTTCTATTGAGCAGTATTTCATAAAAGAAAAAGGCGAAGATATTTCAAGACTTGAATACTATGATGAAATAAACAGGAAGAAAGAAGAGCTTGTTCAGACTGCGATAGAATCAGGACTTCTTGAATATGCAGACTTAAATGCAGAGAAGCTTATCGGCAGCTTTCTTAAACTTGCTGGATTTGAAACGGTACAGTTCAGGAGGTTTGAAAGTGAAAACTAAAAGAAGACCTCGCGGGAAAAAGTCGTTTCCGACGCGACTCCTGCTGACCCTTCTTATTCTCATTGCCGTCGCAGTCATTATAGTACTTATTCAACACGGCCCGGAAGACGGAATTCTTGGATTTTTTGCAGGAAACGGGAAAACCGCATCTTCAACTCTGGTACTCCAACAGGTAAGAAACATAAGCCGGTTAAACACAATTGAGTTTATCTACAAATCGGTGTTTCCATATGATCTGATTAAAAACGAGGCTGAACCGGCTGATATTTTCAGAAGGTTCAAGGCTGGAGAACGCTTGAACGCTGAAGAGATTAAAACCATGACGGTCTACGGCATCGCGATTGATGCCGGTATTGATATCGGGGTCGGCAGCACATCCTTTGCCGTGATTTCCGTTCGTATTACCGCGGGCTATGATTTTCCGGAAAATCTATCGGACGACATGATAAGCATTAATGAAACCGAGAATGTGGTTCACGTTAAACTTCCACCGGTTAGAGTAACCGAAATAATTATTGATGATGCCGACAGCTCGGTTTACGACTATCCGGACCTGAATGTGAGCCCGGAACAGTGGCGGGTTCTTACCTCAATAATGTCCGATGCAGCAGAAGAGGAGGCACTCAGACGCGGAATACTGCTTGAAGCGGAGAAGAGGGGAAAATACTTTATTGAACGTATGCTGTTGAGTTCAGGTTATTCTTCGGTTGTATTCTCAGAATAGAAATCAGATATAGCCGTGTTCTGCTGAATATTTCTTCAGTTCTTCAAAGGTTTTCTTTACCCGAATGTAATTTTCCTTTGACTTTTCAATCTCACCGTCGCGTGAAGAATATTCAAGTTCCTTCGCTGCATCTCCAAGGGCGTTCATACTCAGATTAAGCGCACTGCCTTTAATTGAATGAGCAAGCTCCCGACACTCCCCGGTGTCACCGGAAGACAATGCCGCATCAATTGCAGGGAGCTGAGTTTCAACCTTTTCGAAATAGCTTCCTATGAGTTTTCTTACTGTCTCTTCATTTCCTAGAAAGGTCTCAACGGCATCCTCAAAATTAAAAATATCCAGCATTTCAATCTCCTCAATCTCCTCAATCTCCTCAAGCTCTTCAACCTCTTCTGCTTCAACTTCTTCCACATAGACATCCTCTACCGGAGCGGATTCAGCCGCCCGGCTGCCGTCATGGTTCAAGCCCTTCCATTTAATAAGAACCGGCTGAATATCCTTCTTCTTAAAGGGTTTTGTCAGAAAATCGGTCATACCGCAGGCCATGCATTTATCACGCTCACCCTTGATCGCACTTGCCGTAACAGCGACTATAGGCATGATAAATCCCTTTCGCCGTATTTCTTCCGTAGCCTCATAACCGTTCATCTCGGGCATCTGACAGTCCATGAAGATTATATCAGGAGCGGACTCTTCACATCGTGCCACAGCCTCAAGCCCGTTTGCGGCAAGAGCAACCTCACAGCCCATGTTTTCGAGGATTGATTTAAACAGATGCTGATTAACCTCATGATCTTCAGCAACCAGAGCTCTTATCTTACCGTCTTCAGCATCATCAACAGGAAGCAGCTCAGTGGGCTCATCATCATTGTCATTACTGCTCATGCCGGCAAAAACAGAATACAGCTGATTCTTTTTCAGCGGCTTATTCAGATACCCCTCAAACCAATTGAGCAGCTTCATTTTTGCCTCATCTGCCGACCGTCCTGCCGGGCTGACAAGATATAACTTCAAATCTTTAATTGCCTGAAGATCAGACTGCTCCCTAAGCGAGTTTATTTCACTTGCCAGGTACCAGCCGTCCATACCCGGCATTATCTGGTCTATAACACAGGAATTGTAGGGTAGCTCTGAATGTGCTTCCTCTTCAATCATAGCAAGGGCCTTCCTTCCATCATCAGTCTCACTGACTGAGAACCCGAGTTCACTGAGGTAGAGGGACAGAATCTCCCGTGCTGTCGGATTATCATCAACTATCAGCACCCGCTGATCATGATATTTCTCTCTAAAGCTCCTGTACGGACTCTCCTTATGCTGCTTTCTGAAGCGAGCAGTAAACCAGAATGTTGAGCCTTCGCCCTCGGTAGATTCAACCCCAATCTCGCCCCTCATCAGGCGAGTGAGGTTTTTCGAAATAGTCAAACCGAGACCAGTTCCGCCGTACTTCCTTGTTGTAGATGAATCAACCTGGGAAAATTCCTTAAAAAGCTTGTCCATCTTGGTTTTAGGAATTCCAATTCCCGTATCGCGAACCCTGAACAAGAGACATACCTCTTCATCATCTTCTTCAACTGAGGAAATCTTCAGCTCAATCTCTCCCTCAGAGGTAAACTTCATTGCATTGTTAAAAAGGTTGACAATAATTTGCCGGAGGCGTGTAGGGTCACCGTAAACAAGATGGTTTACGTCAGGTTCAATATACAGAGCAGCTTCAAGGTTTTTTTTATGAGCTTGCAGGGCTACAAGATCAACCGCAGAATAGGCTACCCCAAGCAGATCCATCTCGATTTCTTCGAGCTTCAATTTCCCGGCTTCAATCTTTTCAACATCAAGAATATCATTAATAAGACTAAGCAGAACCTCGGCCGAGAACTCAACCTGACCGGCATATTCCTTCTGCTCTGCATCAAGATTGGTCTCCTTCAGCAGCTCGGACATTCCAATTATAGTATGAATAGGAGTTCTTATTTCATGACTCATATTGGCCAGAAATTCTGATTTCGTACGGGTCGCCCTTTCTGCTACAAGCTTTGCCTTTGTCAGCTGCCTCTCAAGCAGTATCTGACTTGTTATATCTTCAACAAGCGCAAGCATATACTCCGAGCAACCGTCGTCATAGCTTATTTCCGAGATGTTAAACCTGCACCAGCCTAGCCGGTCGGTGGTTTTCATGAACCTAGCCTGAATCTTGATTTTTTCACTGCTGTTTTTCGGCAGTCCGGCTAACTCAGTCATAAACCGCTCAAGGTCATCTTTATACACAAAATCCTTCAGGTTTGTACTTTCAATTTTCTCTTCGGGACAGCGGAATATTCTACAGACCTCACTATTGCCCATATGGATTTCACCGTCCGATTTAAACAGCAACATACCCAGTGATGAATCAAGAAATATTGTTCTAAATAGCTTTTCAGTCTTGTCCAAACTAAACCTTCACCTGCTAGAAATCAGAAATTAATATCTCAAAGGCTTTACTTTTCAGGTTTTCAGGTTTCAGGGGCTTAATGATATAGCTCTTCACCCCGAAACTCATTGCTTTGCCGACGGTTTCCTTCCTTGTCAGTGCTGAAAACACAATGGTAGGGATATTGATCTTTTTCTGCTTCATATACTGAAGAACCTGGAACCCGTTCATTTCAGGCATCATCAGATCAAGAAAAACCAGATCGAAGGATTGAGAAGATAGAGAATCTACAAATTCCTTTCCATTATTGAAAACTGAACAATTCCAGCCTGTATCATCAAGAACTGTTTTCACAAGCTCCTGAATTATCATATCATCATCCACAACAGCAATATTCGCCTCCGGATAAACCCTTTCGTCCGATTCTTCGCCGTGGCGCTCACTTTCAAATCTGAGCTCAATTGCTTCCTGAGAATCATTAATTGGTTTGCTCTTTGAGAGTATCTTGGCGGCTGCCACTTCATCATGCGCAATCTGATCCGGTTTAAGTCCAAGCAGATCATCCATTGCAAGATCAAGACTCTCTTTTATATCTATACCCTTGAAATCAGACTTTGAATCAATAAACTCAGCAAGATAATCGCTCGTAGCCAGAACCTTTACCGCCCTGGTTCGGTTTCCCGTTTGCTCAAGTACAGTATTAAAAAGCAGATCAAGCTTACCGGCATCAGTCGGTTTCATCTCAATATTAGAAAACATTATAAGGACCTTGGGTGTCGGCACCCCGTAAAGCTGGGCCAGCTCGGTAATTTTGAATTTCAGAAGTTCAATCTTTTCGGTATTCAGCCCCAGTGCAATCTCTATAAACAGGATTTCATCATTAAAATGGGCTTCAATAATACAGGGGGAATTATCAATTTCCAACTCTACCTGAAGAAAGCCTGATACAGTCTGAAGCAGGGCATCAAGCTTAATTGGTTTAGAAAAGAATTTTTTAACATTATACTGAGCAACAGAAAGAATCTTCTCCCTATCGATCCTTGTGGATATCATTATTACCGGGACATCAACGACATTCTTGTTCGAAACCTTTTCTTTGAGAATCTCTACACAGGATTTCCTAGTGAGGTAATACTCCATAATGATTAAATCAGGCATATCATTTCGCAGCTTCAGCGAGCCTTCCAGTCCATTTCTCGCTTCAATAACCTCAAACCCGTTTTCGACAAGCTTGTTTGCCAGATATTCCCGGAACAAACTTGAGTCATCAATAAGGAGTATTTTTTTCATTCGAAGCCTCCGACTTTACACAATATACTTCATCATTATTATCGGTCAGACTCCGATTATTATCAAGGACGGATTATTCTCTATAACACTTAATATATCTAAAGAAATTGACAAGCCCGCCCTGCTCGAATAAAGTTAAGAGAGGAGAGTATAATGTTCAGCAAACAACCCGGATATGCACTAGTTTTTTCTGGTGGAGGAGCAAAGGGGGCTTATGAAATTGGAGCCTGGAAAGCTATTAGAGAGCTGAAAATAAAGATTGATGCTGTTGGCGGCACTTCTGTGGGAGCCCTTAATGCAGCTGTGGTTGCACAGGATGATTTTGATTTAGGAATTAAAATCTGGTCGGAATTGACTATCGATAAGGTTGTCGATATACCTTCACAAATGCTGTCCGGAGGGAAACCCAAATTCAGTTTTAAAAATCTTATGAAAATCGGAGATCTCCATCTTGATATTAAGAACCTCGGCCTTGATTCAAGTCCCCTTCACAATATGCTGAAAGCAGAGGTTGATGAAGAAAAGATACGAAGCTCAGGCATTGATCTTGGAATTGTAACAGTCAAGGTTGACAATTTCAGTCCTTGTGAAATCTTCCTGGATGATATGCCTCACGGAACTCTGCCCGACTACCTACTTGCTAGTGCTTCATTTCCCGCCTTTAAACGTGCAGAAATAAATGGAAAGCATTTTGCAGACGGCGCAATGTATGATAATGTTCCGCATGCCATGATGAAAAATCGCGGATATAGACGAATAATCGTGGTAGACATTGGCGGAGTGGGAGTAAACCGCAAACCGGATATTGCCGGAACAGAAACTATCTATATCAGAACCTCAGTCCCCCTGGGGAATGTTCTAGACTTCAATCCCAAGAATGCAATCAGAGCGATTGACGCTGGTTATCTTGATACAATGAAGGTTTTTGGAAAGAACGATGGATTAAAGTATTATATCAATAAAAACAGCAAGCTTGAGAAAGAACTCTACGACAGGCTATTGAATCAGAATAACATAGACAAATATTCAAAATACCTTAAGCTTAACGGCCGCAAGGCAGTTCCTGAAAATGTTGGAACGCTTATAAGAGAGATTCTGCCAAAGGAACAGCGCAGCAATCGAGACCTTATACTTTGTCTTATAGAAGCGGCTGCGGCAAGTCTTGATATCGAGCGGATAAAACTGTATAAACTCTCGGAGCTGCTTGATGCAATTAAAGAAAAATATGCCGAAATAAACCGCTCAGGAAACCTGCCGAGTGAGAAAGAATCCGAATCATTTTTGAAGATGATAGAAGAGACAATTGAAGGGACTCTCAGTTTTTTTAGATCAGATCGAGGCCTGAGCAAATACAGTTCCTACGAATATGCAAAGATGATGAAAAATCGTCAGGCAGCCTTCAGACTGTTGCCGGAAATTCTTCCGGCTGAAGTTTTATTGAGCCTGATTACTTAAAAATAGTCGTATTGTTCAGCTAACGTTTATTGGCAAGAATTAGATCTTTGTACCAGTATCCGCTGTCCTTAATCGTACGACGCTGATTCTCATAATCTACATAAACCAGACCAAAACGTTTTCTATAACCTTCCGCCCATTCAAAATTGTCAAGCAGAGACCAGGCGAAGTATCCGCGCAAATCACAACCCTCGGCTGCCGCTCTCGCAGCCTGAGCGGTGTATTCATACAGAAACTGCACCCTCGCATCATCATGTACCCTGTAGTCCGACAGCTTGTCATTAAAGGCGGCACCATTCTCAGTAACATAAACCGGAATATTGCCGTAGTTATCCCTGATTGCTGTCAGCGCATTGTAGAGTGATTCCGGATAGACCTCCCAGCCCATAGATGTATATCGAACTCCGTTTCGTATATATTCTTTATTAGGGATACGATTCTCCTTAAACCATGCCCCTAAAAAAGGAATCCATGGAGCATAAAAAACCTGCTTGCGGGTATATAGATTTATTCCCAAAAAGTTCATAGGACGGCTGATCAAATCCATATCCGCGTCGCTGACATCCGGCCAGAAAAGATTCAACTTGCGCATCAACTGTCGCGGATACTCACCCTTAAACAGCGGATCAAGAAACACCCGGTTCTGAAACTGATCGGCTATGTCGACAACTGATCGATTCATTGCCGAATCACCCCAGGCATCCACCGGAGAAATATTCAGGGTTATTCCAACACGGGATGCCGGACTAACAGTCTTTATGCGTTCCATTGCCCACGCATGAGCAAGCAGCTGATTATGAACAGTTCTGCTCCAGTAGATTGGTTTTTTGACTCCGGGGGCATGAACGCCGAGAAGATAACCAAGGGTTGAATGAACCCAGGGCTCATTCAGGGTTATCCAGTCCTTGACCCTGTCGCCGAGCTTATTAACAACAACCTCGGCGTAATCAGCAAAATAGTGAGCAGAAGAGCGTTTTTCAAATCCGCCCGTACTTCGGTAAAGCTGGTAGGGATAATCCCAGTGGAAAAGGGTCGCAAAGGGTCTGATGCCGGCCAACAGTAATTCATCAACCAGTTTATCGTAAAAATCCAGCCCCTTCCGGTTAACAGCACCACGGCCTTCAGGCAGAACTCTCGGCCAGGAAATAGAAAAACGATATGCATCCAGACCGATCCGGCTCATTATCGATACATCGTCACGGTAACGTTTGTAATGATCGCAGGCCTGGTCGCCGTTATCGTTATTATAAACCCGACCCCGCTTGTGAGAAAAGATATCCCAAACTGACGGCCCCCTGCCGTCTTCACCCGCGGAACCTTCTATCTGGTAGGCCGCAGTGGCCGCACCGAATATCATACCTTCAGGAAAAAGCGGCTTCTTACCAAGTTCGGACTTGCTGACAGTGTATTCCTGTTTTTTTGATATCACCTGACAAGCTCTCCAAGCCTATCACAGACCGCATCCAGCGAACCTATCTCAGCATAGCAGCGCTCACGTACATTTTCCGGAATATGCTGTATATCGGGAATCCATATAACCCTGGCCCCGGCTGTAACAGCTGAATTGATTCCGGGTGAAGAATCTTCAAATACAAGGGTCTGATTTACGCTTACGCCGAGATTTTCAGCAGCCTTTAAGTAAATTTCAGGGTCCGGCTTGCCGTTGACAACCTCATCTCCGCAGACGGTTGTTGAAAACCTGTCCCGGATACCGGCAAATGAAAGGATTTCATCAACATCCCGTCGTTCAGTTGTTGTTGCAAGTCCGTAGGGGATTTTTTTATTATCAAGACAGTCAAGCAGTCTTTGAGCACCCGATTTAAACGGTATACCATGCTGCTCAATGTATTCTCTAAATATTTGAAGGCCTTTTTCCCTGATAAGATCGTAGGGATAATCACAGCCCATGGCGCCGGATACAATCTGTTCAGTTTCAGCTTCAGTAGTTCCAATACAGTCTATGACCGTATCCATTTCCAGGGTCCAGCCCTCTTCAGCTGCGGCATCAATCAGGCATTTAGAAAGGAGCCTTTCAGTATCCAGCAGTGTGCCGTCCATATCAAAAATCACAGCCTTTATGCTCATGAGCAATACTTTACAGTTTAATTCCATTTTTAACAAGCCGGATCATGAATACGAAAAAAAACCGCCCCTGTTGCGGGGGCGGCCCTTGCCGGTAAAAATCGGCATGGAAAATCGAATCTTCTACAGACCGATTTCAGCTCTGGTTGTGGGTACAGTAACCTTGCCGGATTTCATATCGGCAATTGCGCTGTCTACAGCATCTTTAACTGCCTGGGGTACGACAGAATCAAAGCTGTGAAAAGATGAGATGCCAACTGCATCATCGTTGATATCGAATACTCTTGTTCCGCCCTTGAATGAACCGTCTATAACAGATTCAACTGCAAGGTATGTAGCCTGAACAATCTTTTTTTCTGCTGATGTGAGAACTGTATCGGGTGCTGTTGAATTCTGGTCAACATCAACACCGATGGCCAGAACGCCTTCTTCCTTACATGCGTTAATTGCACCTAGACCGGTTAGACCCGCAGCATGAAAAATGATGTCCGCGCCCTGTTCAATCATAGCAAGAGCAAGTTCCTTACCCTTTGCCTGGTCGACAAAGTCACCTGCAGTTGCACTGAGAACCTCGATATCGGGGTTAACGCTCCTGGCACCGGCAATAAATCCAACTTCATATTTTTCAACAGGAGGAATAAACATACCGAGAACAACACCAATTTTATTTTCGTCATTGAGTTTATCGGAAGCTGATGCATATTCCTTGGTCATCAGACCGGCAACTATTCCTGCAAGGTAACCTGCCTCATGTTCATTGAAAACAATACCCATGAAGTTTTCGGGTGATGCATCATTTGACCAGATATCAATTCCGGCAAAGAGAGTGTCGGGATTATTTGCAGCGGCTTCGTTTACAGCCTGATCCATCAAAAATCCAACTGCGAAGACTACATCCGCACCGTCTTCAGCAAGTCCTGAAAGATTTGGGACATAGTCGGTCTGCTGCTTGGACTGTACAACCCTGGCCTCTGTGCCGAGGAGTTCTTCTGCCATCTTAAGTCCGCCGTATGCTCCGTCATTGAACGATTTATCTCCCAGACCTCCGACGTCGGTTGCCATTGCGGCAATCATCCCGTCTCCGGGAAGCGCGGCTTCTTTCTCTTCCGGTGCAGGCGCGGGCGCAGCCTCTTCTTTTTTACATGACGTGAAGCCGAATGCAACAAGCATGATCAGGAGTACAAGAGCGATAATTCTTGCTTTTTTCATTTATTTTCCTCCGAATATAATTAAATAAAACCTATTAATGTTATCCCCATTGACTGACCTAGTCAATAAAGAATTTTGTTCTCAGCCAAGATTTAACATTCGCCGCTGTAATCAACCTATTCTGGACGCTCAATCATGAAATCTACGCCGTCCGCCTTCGGAGCCCTGGACTTTCGAACCAGTCCAGCCACCGCCACAACGGTCAGGACATATGGCAGTATGATGAATAATTCCTCCGGAATACTCAATTCAAGCGCAACCTGCAGCCTAACCTGCAGAGCATCGGCGAAACCGAAAAACAGAGACGCGATAAATGCGCCTATAGGCGTCCATCCGCCGGAAATCATTGCGGCCATGGCAATGAATCCACGCCCGCTGCTCATGCCCTCGGTAAATGAGACCGCGTTTTCGATTGAAAGATATGCCCCGGCAAGCCCGGCCATCATACCGGAAATAAATACGCCGGTATACCGCATTTTATAAACCGAGACTCCGATGGTTTCCAGCGCTAGGGGGTGCTCTCCGGCCGCTTTTATGTGGAGACCCAACTTGGTCTTTTTCAGAAAGAACGTAAAGAATATTATGAGTAGAAAACTGAAATATATAATCGGCGTTTGATTGAAAAAAATCGGCCCCAGTACCGGAATTTTTGATAAACCTGGTATTGCCCACTGGTAATTTTTGAGTGAAAATCTAATTGGATCCGTAGTGCCCGGATGCCCGAAAATCATAACCATCATGTAGCGGACAATGCCGAACGCAAGAATGTTCAGCACCGCGCCGGAAACGACATGCTCGAGGTGCAGACTTACCGTTGCGAAGGCATGTAGTAGAGAAAACACTCCACCCGCAAGCACGGCAAAGAGCAGCCCCAGCCAGGGATCACCTGTGAACATCGCGCCTATCAGACCCGTAAAAGCGCCCACGATCATCATTCCTTCCATCGCAATGTTTACAACACCTGAGCGTTCACAGATCGTGGCGCCGACAGCGGCAAGAGTTATGGGGGTGGACAACCTGATGGTTGCCACAAGAAGTTCCGTGTTAAAGATCTGAGCTAATACTTCCATACTACACCGCCTCCTTTATTTTTCTGTCAATCCGGCGCTTTTTCATCCTGTTCCCGAAATATGTATAAATATACCTTGCTACAATCAGGAAGAGAATAATCCCCTTGATAATCTCAACAATCGAGTTAGGGATCTGGGTCGTACGGGTCATATATTGTCCGCCGGCATCAAGTGCGCCCCATAGAATTGAGGTGAAAATTACACCGATTGGATTATTCGATGCCAGAATGGCGACCGAAATACCGTTCCAGCCGTAGCCTGCACTTAGATTCTGAAACATCTTATGATCAAGACCGACAACCTGATTAACACCGGCAAGCCCGGAGAGAAAACCGGCAAAAAGCAGGGCTATCATGATATTCTTTCCTATCGAGATCCCCTGCGCCCTTGCGGCGTTGGGATTCTGGCCGACAGCCCTCACCTCAAAACCTATTCTTGTATAGTAAAGGATATAATAAACAAGGACAGCAACCGCAATAGCAATCAGTATTCCAACATGAAGTCTGTAATTGGCATTGGGCAGAAAATCTTTGAAGATTGGCAGGAAGTTGTTCTCGAGGATATCATCGGTAACATAGGCATGGGTTGAAGATGCCGGATCGCCGCCATTTCCCCGAATAAATATCGGCGACAGATGCCTGGCAACATGGGCAAGCATCATAGTGGTTATAACCTCATGCGCCCCGGTTTTCACTTTCAGAGCAGCCGGTACGATATTGTAAGCTGCTGCTGCAAGACCGGAAACGATGAATATAATAAAAATTGAAAATACCGGCGGCATTCCCAGTCTCAGGCCGAGCCATGTGGCCATCATCGAACCAATATAAAACTGCCCCTCAGCACCGATGTTAAACAACCCCGCCTGAAACGCGAAGGCAACAGACAGTCCTGTAAAGATAAGAGGCACCGCATTCAGTATTGATATGTGCCAGCTTCTGACAAAACCGCCGTAAAACAAGGCCTTATACGCGACAACCGGATCGTTTCCGGTAATAATCATGATGATGCCGCCGAGAATAATCGCTGCAATTATTCCGAATACCGGAATGTATAGGGTTTTAATAAAACCCTTTGCCCATGCTCCAGCTGACTCGCCGCCTTCCGCAGACCGCTTATAAAAATAGTAGAGAACAAGTGCCGCAGCAATAAAGATGATGCCTATGAAATAGGATGCCGACCAAAGAACAATACCTGCAATACCTGTAAGTATCATGAGTATTATAAGTATTTTAGATAAGCTGTTATTCTGCATCTGTGTTACCTCCGGTCATATAGAGGCCGACTTCTTTTTCGTCGGTTTCCTCAGGACTGAATTCTTTGACCAGACGGCCCTCAAACATTACTTCAATACGGTCTGATAGCGAAAAAATCTCTTCAAGTTCAAGAGAAATCAGGAGGATTGCCACCCCTTTGTCGCGCATTGCAAGAATTTGTGAATGTATGTATTCAATTGCCCCGACATCAAGCCCTCGAGTAGGCTGGGTAACCAGAAGAAATTCCGGCTCCCTCGAGAACTCTCGCGCCAGGATCACTTTCTGCTGATTCCCACCAGAAAGGGTTCCAGCCGGAACCTGCACACCCGGGGTTCTTATATCATACTGTTCAACCAGAGCTTCCGCATCAGCTGCTATTTCGCCCAGATTCATAATCAGACTGTTTTTTGATTTTACCGCAGGTTCACGATCATGGTATCCAAGCACTGTGTTCTCAGCTACAGTCATGGGAAGAACCAGACCGAAACGATGCCTGTCGGCAGGAACATAGGCCATTTTACGGTCAATCAGTTCCTTGGTTTTCAGACTGGTGATATCCTCTTCCTTAAACAATATAGTGCCTGATTCAACATCACGCAAACTTCTGACTGCCTCAGCCAGCTCCGTCTGCCCGTTGCCGTCTACCCCGGCTACACCTACTATTTCGCCCGGTCTTATATCTAGATTCAGATTAGATACGGCAACAATGCCCTTATCATTTTTAACATTCAGACCGCGAATCTTTAAAACAGGCTCTACAGTTGAGGCTTTGGTCTCTTTCTGTACCGTCAGAACAACATCGCGCCCCACCATCAGGTTGGCAAGCTCTTCTTTCGAGACATCAGCTGTGTTACACTCACCGGAAATCTCTCCGCGACGCAAAATGTAAGACCTGTCGGAAATTTCTTTAACCTCTTCAAGCTTATGGGTAATGATAATAACTGAAACACCTGTTGCGACAAGGGTTTTAATTACTTCAAAAAGTTCATCAACCTCCTGAGGCGTCAGAACTGCCGTAGGCTCATCCAGGATTAAAACATTCGCCTTGCGGTAAAGGGCCTTGAGAATCTCAACACGCTGCTGCAGCCCGACAGGCATCGACTCAACCAATGCGTCGGGATCTACATTCAGACCATATTTTTCCGAAAGATTTTTGACTTCTTCACGTGCAGTTTTATAATCGATTACCCCGGCCTTACCCGGTTCACTCCCAAGAATGATATTCTCGGTTACCGAAAGGGTCTCAACAAGCATGAAGTGCTGGTGAACCATTCCAAGTCCCCGCAGAATTGCATCCTTCGGAGAACTGAAACTGACTTTCTCACCATTGAGAAAAATATCTCCGCTTGTTGGTTTATATAACCCGTAGAGAACATTCATCAGAGTAGACTTTCCCGCACCGTTTTCACCAAGCAGAGAAAGAATTTCACCCTCGTAGAGTTTTATATTGATGTTATTGTTAGCCAGGACTTTTGGAAATTGCTTTACAATGTTTCTCATCTCGAGAACGACATTTCTGTCCAGGATTGCCGGCATATGCACTCCTCATTTTTTGCTCCGGATATTTTAACATATTTATTGAGAAAAAAGATCAGCTTTTTCTGGAAGAAAACAGAAAAAGAACTATGCCTATCCAGACTGCGGCGAAGCCGGTCAATTCATAAACCGACAGATCTTCGCCGTATAGAAATACACCGAACAGCAGCATCATTGTAGGCGCAATAAACTGCAGGAAGCCTATCCATGTAAGAGGTATTCGCATGGCGCCCTTTGAGAACATGAATAAAGGGACAACTGTGATAATTCCGGTGGTTACATACATCAGCTTCATAAGGCCGTCAGCTGCAAGAAAGCTGCCGCTTCCGTTAACCTCAACAAAAATCAGGTAAAATAATGATACAGGCAGAAGTAACAGACATTCAATTGCAAGCCCCGCAAGACTGCCTTCTGTGCTCTTCTTTTTCAGAAGACCGTAAATTCCAAACTGGAGTGCGAGCAATACAGATATAAGGGGAAAACTTCCAACAAGAATAGTTTTAAGCGTCACACCCACAACCGCGAAACCAACAGCAGCCCACTGAAGTTTATTCAGCCGCTCCTGCAGAAAAATGAGTCCGCAAAGAATACTGACAAGCGGGTTAAGGTAATAACCCAGACTTGCCTCAAGGATTTTACCGTGTCCAATCGCCCACACATAGGTGAACCAGTTGCCGGCAATCAGCAGAGCACGCAGAACACTCCACCCCAGTCTTTTTCGATCAAGAAGACCATTTTTAAACTGCAGCAGCCCGCCGGTAACAGCCAGCATGGCAAGCGACACAAATAAAGCCCAGAACATCCGGTGAGCAAGAATCTGCATTGAATCAACACCGGAAAAAATCTGCCAGTAAATAGGGGTAAATCCCCAGATGAGATAAGATACTGTTGCGTAGATCACACCCGCTTTTCGTTCTTCCATAGATTGAAAGAGGTTACTTCAGAATATTAAAAATTACAAGCCTGGTCGGGTTTAAACCGGGAAAAGCAGCCCTTCCCAAACTCACCCTGTGAATCATCCAAAAAAAGGCTGTCCCGAAGGACAGCCGATGATTTAAAAATAATTATGTTTATTCAAGTCCTGAAACAGCGAACTCAACCCTTCGGTTCTTCCATCTGATGCTTCTGTCGGTAACTGAAACAAGCGGGTCCTGTCCACCGAAAGCTTCCATCTCAATCCTGTCCGGATCCATTCCCATATCAATCAGCGCCGTTTTAACCTCCAGAGCCCTCTTTTCGGTCAGAGGGAAGAGGATATCCTCTTCCTTATCCTCACGATCGGTGCCGAGGTAGATATTCAGAGCATGAGCATCAAGAATGAGTCCGTATTCGGGGAAGCGATCAGCAAGCTCAATAATTCGCTCCAGCGATTCATAATTGTCCTTTTCACGGGCCGGACCTGCTGAATCGAGCTTGTACTTGTAAGCGCCGAATATGATATTCGGAACCATAACATAGTACTTGCCGTTCTTCTTGATAAGCATTACATCAAGTGAAACCTTTTCACGCATTGTAGCGACGTTTCCGGCATTATCGGTAACCCGCAGAGAAACAGTATAGTCTCCGCCGCTTTCAAGGTTTATACCGTTATCCGCTGTATTCCAGGTTATATCACCGGTCGGGTTGCCCTCTCCGGCATATGTCCTGATATTATTGCCGTGTTCATCATAGACATCGAGCATCCAGCCGCGAACATCACGATCCTCTTCAACTTTTACAGAAATAAATACCGAACCCTCAAGACCTTCTTCAGTCTCGGCAAAGGTATTAGTTCGTACAACCATATCAATCTTCGGAGCCTTGTTATCAAGGACGAAGAGATCCGACTCTGCCTTTACAAAATCACCCTTCACATAGTCAACGTAGAGAACAGCCTGATAAACACCCTCAAGTGCCGGTGCAACACTACCTTCCTGCATTATCATACCGTCCCAAACCAGTTCGTCAGGCAGGTTTTCGGTTCCTCGGAAAGAGGTAAGGACCTCGCCGCTATCGTCAATGACGACAAGCTTCCATTCGTTTACGTCGAGATAGAGATCAGCATCAATTCCAATCTTGAGTTTATCTTCATATCCGTCGTTATTCGGTGAAAAACCGGTAGGAACATTAAGCACGGTTTCTACAGTTCTTCGATCAATCATTACTGTAAAGGGTTCAGCATAGGTTATGTTACCTGCCAGGTCGGAGAAAACTCCAAGGATCAAATATTCGCCGTCCGGAACAGCGCTGCCGTCCGGCATAGTGCCGTTCCATTTTACCTGTGATGATGTCTGAGTGTAGTCAGTTTCAAGGACAAGATTTCCCTTCATATCGATAATACTGCCTTCCCAGGTAACCTCTTCGTTAGCCTTGAAACTTATTAAAAGCTCATCACCAAGCCCATCTCCGTTTGGTGAAAAGGCGAGCCGTTCGGGTGTGATTTCAACCCTTGGCGCTGATATATCAATCAAGATTTCCTCATCAGCAACCGGCCGCCATGAATTTTCATATTCAACCGACATTGAAAAGAGATATGTGCCGGGAAAGAGCGGGAGGCCGCTTTCGTTGAGTCCGTCAAGAACAACCTCTTCAGGTAGACCGTCGGAGGCTTCACCCGATTTCTGCAGAACAACCCCGCTGCCGTCTGCTAAAGACCAGCTCCAGTTCAGGATCTCTTCTTCAAGCTGATAAACAGGGGTAATAACCAATTCATCTTTTATTCCGTCGGCATTCGGTGAAAATGCAGCCTGATCAAATTCAAGGTTAAGCAGGGGTGACATTCCGTCAATTACAATGTCTTTTATCGTATAAAGTTCTGATTTGTTTCCGGCAAGATCGACAGTCTGTATCTCGTAGCTATATTTTCCATCTGTCAGCATTCCCCCATCCTGATCAGTACCGTCCCAGAGAACATCGCCGGGAGCCTGATTTTCCCAGGTAAAGGTCCGTACAGTCTTTCCGGCCGCATCCTTGAATACGGCAGTCCATTCATGTTCAACTGAACCGTTAGCCTGTAATATAATAAAAACATCGCCGTTCCCGTCGTTATTTGGTGAAAACAAAAGGTTATCAGGCGCCTTTACTGAAACTGAGGGCTTCTTTGTATCCAGAACAAAATCGTCTACATCAATTTCTGTTATCTGATTTGCTGCATCCTTAACCCAGACCGTAACATCATATACTCCATCCGCAACAATATTACCTTCTTCATCTGTTCCGTCCCAGGTAATATTTTTTTCAAGGTTGAATTCATCATAACCGCGGAATATACGGACAAGCCAGGATATATCGCTGGATTCCTTCTCAACCTTCTCGGCAACAACATTGCCGGAGGAATCGCTGATTCTAAGTCCGTACTCAGGTACATAACCGTCATCGGACTTTACATAAATTTTAACGCTGAAATCCAGGGTTGCTTCATCCTGTATTCCGTCTCCGTTAGGTGAGAGATACTGTGTTCCCGATGTTACAGGCGGAATCTCAGGGACCTCTGCGGTACCGAATGCGAATACCGAAATGCTTGCTACTGATAAAAATAAAACTGCCAGTAAGGCCGTTTTTTTAAATGACGACATGTTCTTCCTCCAAATCAGACTAACATATTTAAACTATATCATTCTAACATGATAACCAATTATAACGCAAAGAAGTTACCTTCTTTAAAAGGCTCAACACTAAAAAAAATCGTTAAATTCAGGGATAAATCCGTAAATGATTCCCTGATTCCCAGCTCAACCCCGTCCTTACCCTTGATGTAATAAAGCAGGGGAACATGTTCCCTGGTATGATCAGTTCCTTTGAAAGAAGGATCACATCCATGGTCGGCTGTAATAACAAGAAGGTCGCCGGCATCCATCAGATTAATGAACTCAGGCAGCCTGTCGTCTACTGCTTTTACAGCATCATGATAACCCTGAATATCACGGCGATGACCATAGATCATATCGGTATCAACAAGATTAACAAAGATAAACTCATCTTTGTCGTCCTTTTTCGAAAGAAGCTCTGCCGTTCTGTCAAGGCAGGCAGGATTCCCTTTGTCGGGCCAGCTCTTATCAATACCCTGCTGATTAAAAATATCGCCTATCTTGCCTACGGCTGTTGTTTTAACTCCATTTGAACTCAGATGATCAAGAATTGAATCACCGGGCAGGGCGATTGAATAATCATGACGCCTACTTGTTCTGACAAAGTTTCCGGGGCTGCCCTCAAAGGGGCGCGCGATTATTCGACCTACCATGTAGGGATCACAGAGCTTTCGTGTTATTTCACATATCCTGTAAAGCTCGTCTACAGGAATGATATCTTCGTGTGCCGCGATCTGAAAAACCGAGTCGGCAGAAGTATAACAGATAGGCGAACCTGTATTCATATGCTCCTCGCCGAGCTCTTCAATGATAGCTGTTCCGGAAGCTGCTTTATTGCCTATAATGTCCCGTCCGGTTTCCTTTTTAAAAGCCTCAATGAGCTCAGGAGGAAAAGACGGGTACTCAGCCGGGAAAACAGGAAAGGCTTTATCCAGGATAATTCCTGCAAGCTCCCAATGTCCAGTTGTTGTATCTTTGCCGGGTGATGCTTCATTCATAACACCCCAGGAGGCAAGCGGCTTATCGACAGCGGGACAGCCCGGAAGATCATTGCCGAGCAGCATGGACGCATTACCCAGTCCCAGTTTCATCAGGTTAGGCCAGTTTGCACCTCCGGGAATGTTCTCACTTATATGAAGTGCCGTATTCGAACCGGCGTCTCCGTATTTATCAGCATCGGGAAGGGCTCCAATCCCAAAACTGTCTATTACCAGCACTGTTGCACGCATATACATACTCCTTCGATAAATGTATCGGCAGAAAGAGCTTAAAAAAGACACCAACTCCTTCGGCTTTTTAAATATAACACCGAAATTCTGATATTCAAAATACATCTTTAACCGAACGGGATGTCTATTTTTTTTCGCTTCAGCCGACTATTCATACAGGTTTGAGAACAGGACTGTAATCAAAGTTTCATACTAAATGCAGTTTTCGGAGTGCTTAAACGTGTGAATACTGCTACTCAGCCCTTTGAGACTGCTTTAACTTGTTCATCCATATTTCATATTCGCCGCTGAACTGAAAACTGAAGTAGATGCCGGCCAGGGCCAAACTCGGGGTGATACTCCTCTTTCTGCATCCGCATATCTGCTGGCGGAGGATTTCGTGGGGTTCGAGCAGGCTAATCTCCTTACACCTGGCCCGGGCGAAGGACCAGATCCCGAAATAGTCCTTAACCTCACATAGCAGCTTAAGCTGTTCATACTCCGCCTTTTCGATTCCGAAGTCTACGAGGTCCTCAAAAAGAGACTGAAACCCCGAGCTTTCATCCATGTTCAGCTCGAAGAAATAATCTTCAAGCGGGGGTTCGAATCCAGCGCGCTTTGACCCTATTATCAGGAGGGTCTGTTGAAACCTGAAGGAGGGAAACTCCGTTAGAAGGCGGAAGATCTTTTTCCAGTAGCTCCCGTCACGCTCAATCATACTTGCTGCTATTATCAGGTTTACATAAGTCCGGACCTCAAGACTCGGTCTTGAAAGCAGCTCGTTTATCTGAGGAAGGCAGGAGAAGTCGCCAACCCGAGCCATGGATTTTGCTGCGACGGAGCGGATATAGGGATAGCTTGTTTCACGGAAAATTCGGCGGAGGGCCTGCCTTGACCCCGGGGTATTGTAGGCTCCGAGGGCGAAGATTGCACTCTGTCGCCACCAGGAGTAGGTATCGAGGGACTCAGCTATCAGCTCATCCTCGAGTTCAGGGCGCGGGTTGGAGAAGAGGGAACGGATTATCATCTCCTTGTCGCGGAGTCCCGGCTGCCTCATCCGGCTTTGAATCTCTTTTGTAGCCAGATGAGTCGGGTCGGCCTCCAACTCGATAAGAATCATCTCGGTCTGGGTAGAGCTGCTGCTGTTTTCGAGTTTTTCAAGGCGCTGAATTGTCCTGAGTTTATCGGGGTGAGATAGAATATCCAGCAGCTGCGAGGCTGAAAGGCTTTCCTTTTCAGTAAGGATGATAGCGAGGATCACGTTGACCAGAGCAGTCAGGGCCATGAGTGCGAAGGTAAAGCCGTATTCATGGGTGCAGCCGGGATTTGTCAGTACAGAAAGGTCGGCCAGATAACCGCCTGCCATACCGACAAGCAGGGCGAAAAACGAGAAGACAACTGCAAGGGCCCCTGTAAAGCCTACCCTGTCGTCGGCAGGAATCGAGTTGACGATGAGACGGTCGAGCAGCAGGCGATTGAGCCCGAGGAAAGCCATGGTCAGGACGCCGAGGCCGAAGAAGACGGGGATTGGCAGGCTGACAGGCGTGAATACCCAGAGGAGCGAGAACACGAAAATCAGGATATTGCAGATGACCAGCAGGGGCCTGCTTCCAAAGCGGTCGAGATAGGGGCGCATTCCGCGGCTTATTACAATTACCCCTGCAAAGTTCAGCATTGTATAGATGAAGATAAGATTGTCGGGCACGTCAAGGGTTTTGCGCAGGAAAGCTATTGTCAGGCCGAAGGTTACAAATAGCGACATGCCCGAGCAGTAGAGCAGGATAAGCACCCGGTGACCGGTATCGGCAAGATAACCGCCGAAGGCTGTAAGGGCTTCTTTCACCCTCTTGCCCTTGATTTTCTGTTTAACCGGAATCTTAGTAATCGCGGCGGAGGCCCAGGTGTTCAGGATTATCCCCAGGCCGAGCAGGCAGAAAAAGCCCTCGAGCTTCCGCTCTACGAAGAGGGTCAGTGTCGTGAAACTCAGGAAACGTGAGAGGGTCATCGAGGTATAGAGGAGGGTCAAAATCTTCGACGCAAAGCGTCCCCGCTCGGACGGCTTTGTGATGTAGCCCTGTATTACGTGGTTCATCGGGTAGGCGATGTTGCGCAGCAGGCAGTAGAGAGTGTAGACTCCGATAATCAGCCAGACCGCAGCTTCAGCAGACAATAGAGGCGTAAAACCATAGCCGAGGCTGACAAGGCCGCGCAGCATCCAGGCGACGAAAAACAGCCTGATAATCCTCGCATTTTTGAACAGAATTGGTACAAAGAACACTATCAGCCCGGTAAGATAGACCGCTGAGTTGATGTAGCCCAGTTGTATATTGCTTGCTCCGTAGTAGATAGCAAGTAGGGTGATGATTGTTTCAGCTAAAAAGCTGTAACTCAAGCCGTTGACAAAGGTGTAGATAAGATAGCTTTTACGCCCCTTCTGCTTCTCTCTCCGTGAAAGAAAATCCATTTACTTTTCCGCCGGTCCTTTACTTGATAGTGACTATTATTGTGTTGAATAAGGCCGGGAATGACAACAGGGAAAAAGATGATTGCAGGTTTTTTTATTTTTTCAGGACGAAATTCTCATAGCGGGACTTCATACCAGATGAAGAATAAACCCCAGATAAAAGCTGATGCTGCCGGCAAGCACAAAGAGATGCCAGATCACATGACCTAGAGGTATTTTTTTGATGATGTAAAAAATAATCCCGATGCTGTAGCAGCCGCCACCTATGAAGATCCACATCAGCAGCCCACCCGGCGCAAGCGCGGAGAGCGGCCGGATGAAAAATAGAATCAGCCAGCCCATCGGCAGGTAGAGAAGATCGCTCGCAAGATGTTTTCCCCTGATAAATAGCGATTTCATAAGAATGCCAGCTACTGCCATTCCCCATTCGATACCGAACATCCACCAGCCGCCCGAGCCGCGCAGGACAATGAGGGCTACAGGGGTATAGGTTCCGGCAATCAACAGGTAAACAGCAGCCTGGTCAAGCACCCGAAGGACCGAATGGGGTTTGGGCATATCATGAAATACATGGGTCAGGGTTGAAGAGAGATAAAGGAGAATCTGAAACGAACAATAGACGGCGAAGCTTGTTATCATCCACGGATCATTTGCCCGGGTGCTGAGCACGAGAAGTATTATCATCCCGACTATCGACATTCCGGCACCTATACCATGGGTGACTGAGTTCAGTTTCTGCTCAACTAATTCAAGGTCCTGTGAACAATCCTTCATATTACCCTCAAACAACCAGCATTATCTGCACATCACAGACGTTCGTATTTGTCGGACCGGTGATTAAAAGCCCGCCAGTCTGTTTGAAATAATTGTATGAATCGTTATTATCAAGGTACGATTGAATGCTTAAACCGGCTTTAATGCCGGCGGAGTAGATGTCGGCGGCGGCGAATGCGCCGGCAGCATCAGTGGGGCCGTCGTTTCCGTCCGTTCCGCCCGAAAGGAAGTAAATACCCTGTTCGTTTTTAAGCCCGGCAAGAAAGGCCAGTGCCATTTCCTGGTTACGGCCGCCGATTCCCGAGCCCCTGATAGTGACGGTTGTTTCGCCGCCGGCAATGATGCAGGCGGGCCGCTGCAGCATGCCGAGATCGCGCCGGATGTCGCGACCAATTCCAAGATAGAACTTAGCAGCTTCGGAGGCTTCTCCGGTAATTTGTGAAGAAAGCACCGCCGTGTTGAAGCCTAGTTTGTCAGCAGCGGTCTCGGCCGATTTGAGCGCGGCAAGGTTTGTACCTATCAGAACGTTCCGGCTCTTTTCAAAGATGGGGTTTCCCGGTTTGGGAGTCTCGGGAATAGTGCCGGCCTCACCCCACATCATGATTCGGGCCGCAGGCGTCGGCATCCGCTTTTTAAGTTTATACTTCTCTATAATTTCAATTGCTTCCTGAAATGTGGAACTATCAGGCACAGTTAGTCCCGAAGCTATGGAATCAAGTCTATCGCCGATTACATCTGAAAGAATCAGATTCAGGGAATCCGCCGGATAAATTGCCTCTGCTAATCTGCCTCCCTTTATACCGGAGAGATGCTTTCTGATGGTGTTTATTTCAGTAATTTCAGCACCGCATTCAAGCAGGAGTTTCGTAGTGTCCTGCTTTGCCGCAAAGGTGCATTCCCACTCTTCATTTTTGTATGGCATGCAGAGCAGTGCCGAACCACCGCCGGAAATAAGATTGATAACAAGTGTTTTTTCATCCGCGGTATGTGCAAGCCTTAGGATTTCCTCAGCCGCTTGTACGCTGCTCCCGTCTGGTACGGGATGACCGGATTCAATTGTTCTGATAATAGAAAGATCCTCGGTATGTCCGTATTTAACCGCAATCAGGCCTTCTGTTATTCTGTCGCCGAGAATTGCCTCAACAGCCTTAGCCATTCGCGCGGTAGCTTTTCCGGCGCCTATTACGATGACGCGGTTATAATCACCAAGATTATATTTTTCAGTCTGTTCATGCAGAGATACGGTCAGAGTATCGCCGTCAAGACTGCACTGGTTAAGCAGCATAGACTCAGGATTAACGCGATTGACCGCTGTCATAAAAATGTCAGTCAGATCTTTTTTATAGAATTCTCCGGCCATTTTGAAACTCCCGGGATACGGACTAATATCCGCCTTTGCCTTCGCCGCCGGTTACAATTTCAACACCTGCTGAAGCACCTAGTCTTGTTGCACCTGCTTCAATCATTTTCACTGCATCCTCGCGGGTTCTAACTCCGCCTGAAGCCTTAACACCGATGTCCGGTCCTACTGCCTTACGCATCAGTTTAATATCTTCAATAGTCGCACCGCCGGTAGAAAAGCCGGTGGATGTTTTCACAAAACCTGCGCCGGCCCCTACGGAGATCTCGCAAGCCTTGAGCTTCTCTTCATTGGTTAGCAGGCAGGTTTCAAGAATAACCTTAACAATTGCCTTGCCTCCGCAGGCTTCAACAATCCCGCGAATATCTTTCTCTACCGTTTTATAGTCTCCGGTTTTCATAGCGCCTACATTTAGAACCATATCAATCTCGGATGCACCTTTATCTACTGCCCACCCGGCTTCCATAGCCTTTGCCTCCGGCGACATTGCACCAAGTGGAAATCCTGCAACAACAGCAACTTTTACATCGCTTCCTTCAAGGTTTCTCGCACAGCGTTCAACCCAGCAGGAATTTACGCATACAGAATAAAATCCGTATTCCTTTGCTTCATCGCAGATTCTGTCGACAGCATCCGCTGTAGCATCAGCTTTTAAAATTGTGTGATCAATATATTTTGCAAGAACCTCAGGTGTATATTCAGCCATAATTAACTCCAGTTTATGTTTTGTGTTATTACAAAGAATATACACCGGAATTCGATATGAATTTAAGAGGGAATTAAACCCATTAGGAAAACTTTTTTTGTAATGCTGAAAATCAGCCCAAAAGCTCTTCCGCTTTCTTCTTATAAACATCCCATGATGTTTTTATAAGGGTTTCGCAGTCACTGTATTTCGCTTCCCAGCCTAATTTTTCTTTCGCCATTTTTGATGATGCAACAAGTTTTGCCGGATCACCTGCCCTTCGGCCTACCACCTCGGCGGGAATCTCCTGTCCTGATATCTTTCGGGCTTCTTCAAGCAGTTCCATAACAGACAGTCCGTTCTCTGAACCGAGGTTTACAATAAGACTTTCATTATTTTTGCTAATATAATTCAGAGCCATTACATGACCGACAGCCAGGTCTGTGACATGAACATAATCACGGACACCTGTACCATCCGGCGTATCATAATCATCCCCGAAAATCTGCAGCTGTTCACGCATACCTACGGCAGTTTCCATAATCACCGGAAGCAGGTTGGCAGGGCTTTGCTCAAGGCCTTTTATATCACCATCAATATCATAACCGGCGGCATTAAAATACCTGAGAGCTGCAAATTTCATTCCCTTCAGCTTTTCATACCAGCCAAGAAATTGTTCGATTTCAAGCTTCGTAAAACCGTAATAATTCTCCGGATTTTTGGGATGATCTTCATCTATGGGTAGTTTTTCCGGTTCACCAAAAACGGCTGCGGAGGATGAGAATACAATCTTTTTAACATCAGCATCACACATGGCGTTCAGAATGTTCAGGGTTCCGGTAATATTGTTGACAGAATACTTTTCCGGTTTAAGCATGGATTCACCGGCTGCCTTGAACGCGGCCAGATGAACTACTGCGTCATAATCAGCAGCCGCGAAAGTCTGCGACAGGGTAACAGGGTCCAGAATATCACCCTTTATGAATCCGGCATCAGCGAATAGATTTTCCTCACAACCTGACGACATGTTATCAAAAACCGTCACACTATGGCCGGCCTTTATCATTTCCTTTACTACGTGGCTACCGATATATCCGGCGCCGCCTATAACCAAAACATTCATTTCATTCTCCTATCCGACTTTTACAAAACTCTACAGGCCGGTTTGTTTCTTATTCGCAATTCAGCCGAACATCCCTCGCCGAAGATGCTCTCCATATATACAATATAATCTTTTACCCTTGCTTTTGGAACATATGCCTGTATAGTTCCTGCAAAACCCCCACCCTGAACCCGGCAGGCACCTGCACCTGAGAGAAACTGCTCTGCAAAAGCAAGTCCGACGCTGATACTCTGATCTTTCGGAGTTGTACCGAGATAAATATTCTGAAGATATTTGAAGGATGAATTGCCCGAAGCATTCACAAGATTAAAATATTCTGTCAGGCTGTCGCTCTCCAGGGCTTTAAGCTCTGCTACAGCCCGCTCATTTTCATTCAGAAAATGGAAGGCCCTGAGAACTGCCCTGTCGCCGAAGCGCTCACGTAATACGCTGGCTGCAGCTGTAAGCTGTTCGATGGTAATTTCGCGACAGACCGACTTGCCGAAATAGCCTGCAATACTTTTCATTTCTTCAGGCATGGCACTGTATTCATCGGACAGGTTTGCGTGGCTTGATCGCACATCAGTAACCATGAGCTCATAACCCTTTTCATCAAAGCTGTATTTTATTGGTTTTATTACCGGCTTTTCCGGATCCCTGAAGTCTATTCCGACAACACCGCCGGCTGCACACGCAACCTGATCCATCAGTCCGCTTGCCTTTCCAAAGTATTCATTCTCGGCAAACTGCCCAATCTTTGCGACCTCTACAAAGCCTATTTTTCCTTCATTAAACAGCTCGCTTACAAGGGTACCGACAAGAACCTCAACCGATGCTGAAGAACTTAAACCGGAACCCGGCAGAACCTCTGAATCCATATTGCAGTTGAAACCGCCGATTTTATGACCCAGCGCATCGAATCTAAAAAGGATACCCCGAATCAGAGCATTGGTAGTATCTTTTTCAGAAGCCCTTTTGGAAAGCTCATCAATTGACAGCCTGACTGCATCATAGCCTTTTGAATCAAGAACAACCTTTTGGTCAGCACTCAATGAAGCAACACAGACAGAGTCAAAATCGACGCTGCCTGCAAGTACATTTCCAAGATTATGATCAGTATGATTCCCTCCCAGCTCGGTTCGGCCCGGAGAACTTATTATCATTGCTTCAACATCACCGAACAATTCGGAATGCCTGTTCAGCAGCTCGACATAGCGGGCCTTCTTTTCCTCAAGGTGATTTTCAGTATATATCTCAAGCAAGCTGTCGTCAGCGGCACCCTGCTCTATCTTCTTAATAAGTTCACTGACTTTTGTCACAGCCTACTCCTCTTCCTCAGCGCTGAAATGAACCTCAGGGAGCGCTCTCAAGGCAGCGGCAGCCTGTTCGGCGCTTATATCTCGCTGCGGCATTGCAAGCATCTCATAACCTACCATGAATTTCTTAACAGTAGCCGATCGCAGCAGGGGCGGATAATAATGAAAATGAAAATGGGCTTCAGGATATTCACCGCCGTCGGTCGGTTTCTGATGTATCCCCATCGAGTAGGGGAATTTTGTATGAAATAAATTATCATACTTGATACCCAGCGTTCTAACAGCCTTGGCCAAATCAAATTTCTCTGATTCGGTCATTTCTGACATACTGCTCATGTGTCGCTTCGGCAGAATCATGACTTCGTATGGCCAGACAGCCCAGAATGGGACAAGAACAGCAATGCTGTCATTTTCAAATATAATCCTGCTGCCGTCGCTTCGCTCCTGTGCAAGATAATCACAGAGCAGGCATGAACCGTTTTCAGAATAATGAGCCTTCTGCCTTTCAAGCTCAACAGCAGGAAGTGTGGGAATCTCACGCTCAGCCCAGATTTGTCCGTGCGGGTGCGGATTAGAACAACCCATCACTGCTCCTCTATTCTCAAAAATCTGAACATGATTTATAAAGTCTATCGCACCGAGTTCTTCATACTGGTCAATCCACAGCTGCACAACCTTTTTAACCGCGTCGGGTTCCATCAGTGCAAGAGTGAGATCATGACGCGGAGAAAAACAGATTACACGGCAGATGCCCTGTTCAGTCTTCGCCCGGAGTAAACCGTTTTTATATTCATCAGCCTCGGTATCAGGCAGGATAGCCATGAAATCATTATCAAAAACAAATGTTTCCTCATAATCAGGGTTTTCAACTCCGCCGGAGCGGGTATTTCCAGGACATAGATAACAGCCTGGGTCGTATTCGGGAAGTCTATCCAGCGGAAGTTTTTCTACCTGCCCGTTCCATGGGCGTTTGGTACGATGAGGTGATACCTTCACCCATTCTCCTGTAAGAATATTTAATCTGCGATGCGGATCTTCATTAAAATTCAAGATAAACCTCCTGATCTGACTTGACTTATCTATGTACACGTGTACAATACTGCATCATGAAGCCGGTGTCAAGAGATGAGGTTGCCGAGGCTGCCGGTGTAAGCAGCGCAACCGTCTCCAGAGTTTATAATAATCCCTCAAGCGTTAGCCGGAATAAACGAACTGCGGTTCTCAAGGCCGCGGAAAAACTTGGCTATGTTCCAAACAAATCGGCGAGCGCCCTGAGACGTAACGGAACAGGTATCATAACCCTCGTAGAGATGAAAAAAAAGCATAGAACCTATTACTGGGGCGATCTGCCTATTTTTAAATGGTTCTATACCGATGTACTCCATGCTGTTAAGCATGTAATCGACAACAGCATGTATCAGCTTAACATAGCGTCAGCTTCCAACAGCCGTGAACTTGAAGCACTTAAGGGACATACCGACGGCATAATTTGCTATGATGCGGATGAAATATCCGAGGTTGAAATGATAGCCGCCTCCGGAATACCCTATGTAATCGGCCACCACACTAAAGCGTTTGAAGGTTTCAGCCGCAGCAGTACGGACAACTTTGAGGGCGGCAGACTGCAAGCCATACTGCTGAAGGACGCGGGATGCAGCAAACCGGCCTATATCACGGCGCATCTCGACATGGTGCAGCCCCATCTCGACCGCCTTGAAGGCTTTCTCTCAGTATACCCCGAACAGAATGTTAGAATCGTCGGAGACGGAATCGGCCGTACTGCCGGCTATCGAGCTGCCCGGAAAATAATCAGCAGCGCAGACGGTATTGCCGCAGTAAATGACATAACAGCTGCCGGCGCCGGATACGCTTTGAGCGAAGCGGGTATTCGCGTTCAGCACGATATACCCCTTGTCGGCTATGACAACATGCCGCTGAGTATAGCCCTCCCTTTTAAACTTATGTCTATTGATCTGCAACCAGCAGAAATATATAAACAAGCAGCCGTCTCGCTGCTGCTCCGTCTTTCAGGCGATACAGGGGTTACCGAATCCGTAATCCTGCCTGGAATTGTTAAATCATAATTTTCAAGCTCTTTGATTTTTACTATAATGATATTAACAACTGGAGCAGTATTTGAAAAAAGGCAATAATTCTACCGTTAAGCAGGTATTATTCAGAAACAGCATTCTTTTCTCTGTTATGACAATTCTTACATTGGGAATTTTATTTTCAGTACGTCTTTATAATCAGAAACTTTCCGATACCAAGATTATTCTTGAGGAACATAATCGTTCGCTTAACTATTTCATGGATAATTTTTTCCGTGAAACCAAAAATACTGTCAGTTTTCTTTCAAACCTGCATACTGTTATTTCAGCAGGAAACAAATCTGCAGACGGCCAGGCCGAGCTGGTTGATTTTTATAAAATAATGAACAAATCCAACAATTATATAGCATTTCTGTATTCCGGATACACCGACGGGACAATGTTAATAAATGGCTATGATCTGCCGGCGGATTATGATCCCAGAATCCGTCCATGGTACACCAGCGCGATACAGACAAGCCCCGATATATCAATATGTGAACCGTACAAAGATCTGTTAACTGGCAAGTGGCTTGCGTCAACATCGAAAACACTTTTTAATGAAGCAGGAGAAATTACCGGTGTTATCTCAATGGATTACGAGCTTGAGCTCCTGAATTCACTTCTTAAGAATAAACTTTCACCATTTAACACATCATACAGTTTTATTTTCAAAGAAGACGGTGAAATCATCATACACCATTTCAACGAGCGTCTTAAATTAAACCTCTTCGACACTGTAGAAACCTTATCTCCCGATGTTTTCAATACAGATGAAAACTTTCTTGAATATTCCTATAACGGTAAAAAGAAATTGGGATACTACAGTAAAATTGCCGACAACGGATGGGTAATAGCGACTGTTGTAGACAGAATCGAGGTATTACGGCCTATCATTTTCCGGGCTGGAGTAACACTATTATCAATCCTTATTTTCAGTTTGTTATGGGGATATATTCAAAGTATAATACTTGGCCGAAGAATTGTAGATCCGCTGCTTCAGCTGAGAGAGCATACTGAGGCTATTGCTACCGGAACATCAGACTACACAGATGAGCAGGCTTTTCCGGACAATGAGATTGGACATATTGCTGAAAAAATTATGCAGCTGGCAAGCAAGGAACTAATAAAGCTGTCAAACACTGATATGCTCACAGGCATAAACAACAGGCGGAATATCGAAAACATCATTCAGAAGGAGTTTGACCGAAGCCAACGTTACGGATGCAACCTCTCAGTCATGCTGATAGATATAGACTTTTTTAAAAATATCAACGATACCCTAGGTCACGATGCAGGCGATAAAGCTCTTATTGAAATATCAGATCTATTTAAAAAAAACATCAGACAAACCGACACAATTGGGCGATGGGGAGGAGAGGAATTTCTTGTCATCTGTCCTGAATCAAACATTACAGGTACTTTAATCCTTGCCGAAAAGATTCGTTCACTTGTGAAGGAACATACTTTTTCAATCAACAAAGAAATAACTGTCAGCATAGGCCTGAGTGAACGTAAAGACAAACAATCTATTGACGAATTATTGAAACAAGCTGATATCAACCTTTATAAGGCCAAAGAAAACGGCAGAAATTGTATAGTTTCCTCATAACATATATTTGACAAAATCAGTTAGGTTTATTATACTAATCATATGAATATCTGCTCATATGTTCATCAATAGGAGTTTATATGTCTGATTCTGAAAAAAAAATATCCTGCAACCTTACGGAAAAAGAAGCTTCCGTACTCAGGAACAATCTTCCGGTTGATGAAGAGATACAGGATCTTGCTGAGTTTTTCAAGGTCTTCGGAGACCCGACCCGTATCAGGATACTCTTTCTGCTGAAACAGGGGGAGTTCTGCGTTCACGACATAACAACAATGCTTGAAATGCAGCAGACAGCTGTAAGCCATCAGCTGAAATCACTGAGGCAATCAAGACTTGTCAGATATAGAAAAGACGGCAAACAGGTATTTTATTCACTGAACGATGAACACATTGATGAAATTATAGCCATCGGTCTTAATCACCTGAATGAGTAGGTTTTACAATAATCGGAGGCAAAGATGATAATTGAATATATAAAACTTTTTTTTACCGAGGCAGTAAAACTCTTTTTTGATATGGCTCCCTACATCATGCTGGGAATTGGTATTGCCGGAGTTCTGCACGTAATTCTGAGTAAGAATTTCGTAGCGAAACATATCGGTGGAAATAATATTTCTTCTGTTTTCAAGGCAGCGCTGTTTGGTGTTCCTCTGCCCCTGTGCTCCTGCGGGGTTGTTCCTACGGCCGTTTACCTGAAAAACTCCGGAGCATCAAAGGCTTCTGTCTCATCATTTCTAATCTCAACTCCGCAGACAGGAGTCGACAGCATCGCCGCAACCTGGGGTATGCTTGGACCTTTGTTTGCAATTTTTAAAGCACTTGCGGCACTTATAATAGGAATGGCGGGCGGAATTGCAGAGTTTATCCTGAACAGGAAAGAGCGTGCGATCTCAAAGGATGAAGATGAAAAACCTGAGGCGACAACATCGACAGTCAGTCAATATCCGGGGCTCTGGGGCAAAATAAAAGAAATCTTCAATTATGCTGTGTTTGAACTCCTAAATGATATTGTAATCAATTTTATTATAGGCCTGGCAATAGCAGCGGCTATCTCTATCGCGATACCCGACAACTTCTTTGCAAGCTCTTTTTTGTCCAACCCGATTATCAGCATGCTGATAATGGTCGCAATTGGTATTCCCATGTATATATGCTCAACCTCAAGTATTCCAATTGCGGTCGCCCTGATAGCCAAGGGGGTGTCTCCGGGAGCCGCGTATGTATTTCTGGTTGCAGGACCGGCAACAAATGCTGCATCACTCGCTATCATCAGCAAGGCACTTGGAAAGAAAGCCACGGTAAGATACCTTGTCACAATAATAGCCGGCAGCCTTATTTTCGGTTTTGTAATGGATATCATCTACGGCAGGCTGGGAATATCACCGTTCGGCGCTGCAATGGTACACAATCATGAGGATGCAGCTTCAAATCCTTTTCTTTTCGCTGTATCGATAATTTTTCTGGGGCTTCTAATCTTACTGCTTGGGCGAAGAATCAGGGGCAGGGCTGGAGCGAAATCAGACGACTGTAACTGCGACAATGGACAGTGCCGGACTAAAGGAACTGAGGAGAAAAGAATGACTAAGATTAGAATCGAAGGAATGAGCTGCAGCCACTGTACAGCAAGTGTTGAAAAAGCCTTGAGTACAGTCAGCGGTATCAACCAAATTGATGTAAACCTGAACGGCAAATATGCAATGATAGATGGTGATTTCAAGCTTGAAGAAGCTGAGGCCGCTATTGCCGGGGCAGGTTACGAGGTAGTTGAAAGCAGCCCGAGATAATTTACTCTACCGCTTTCCGCTTCTTCTAATTCCTGCGGCTATAGGTTTGCATAACAGGTACAACAGCAACCCCCTGCGCTTCTGTTCAGGGGTAAGAAGATTATTCTCTCTCGTGTATACGGTATTCGAGCAAAGGTTTCCAAAACATACCGACATTATATAGCCTTCTATATGACCTGCCCTGGAAGCTCCATATGCAGATATAAATTTTTCTCGAGCAGCAGCTGAAACATTGCCCTTTGTTTCAGCATAGTGCTGGCCGTATAAGACCGCCGGTATTTCCTCATCTGAAAAACTGCCTATTTCCCCTTCAAGAATTTGATGTATCTGATCAAGCTGCACACCCTTTTCAAGCGCCGTCTGGGTATGTAGAAACGAGCAGTAGGCACATTGGTTTACCGCAGTTACAGCAAGCATAATTCTCTCCGAAAACTCAGCGGCGATTCTTTCATTCTTCGGAATTCGCCGCATTCCGGACATTGTCCTGAACACTCCTCCAAACATCCGAAAGAACTCACCGGCAGTTTCAAAATTACGTAATCTTTTTTCCGCCATAATATTACCCCTTTTAATCCTTGCAGCAGCTGTCCAGCAGTATATTCAGAGCCCCTACTGATATTGTAATCTCATATATCGACAGCCCAAGTGACAACAGCAGCAGAGCGAGACTTACTCCGAAGATTATCTCACCTGCCAGAGGCAGACCGAAAAAAAGCAGCATCATTGTAAGAACACAGCAGAAAAAACTCATTACTCCCAATATCTGCATGTTCTTGATAATATTAATCCGCTTTCTCAGGTTTGCTATCTGTTTTGTGTATATTCTGTTTTTGTTATCCTCATTTTCGGAAAAAAGGTTCCTTATCAGGCCGGCTATTGTCAGATAACGATTGGTGTAGGCAAGAAGAAGCAGTGATATGGCCGGAAACAGCAATGCAGGAGTGGTTAGAGTGAAATTCATTATCTACTCCACAACATGATAGATAAGCGGCAACTTATCAGGTTTCTCACCGCTTATTTTTACAGCGGCTTTAAACCGCTTTAATGCTTCATCAAGGTTTTTCTCTTCATTGACATGAAAAACAGCCAGCTCATCACCGACTGCAACCTGCTCACCTATGCGCTTTTTCATCCACAGCCCGACGGCAGGATCTATCACATCAGCCTTCGTCTGGCGCCCCGCACCAAGCAGCATTGCAGAAATTCCGATTTCGGTATTGTCCATTTCGGATATCCAACCGTCTCTTTCAGCCTTAACTGATATAAGCTTTCCAGCCCGGGGCAGCTTTGATGTATCTTCACAAATCTTCGGGTCACCCCCCTGGGCTTCTATCATCCTTGACAGAGCATCAAGGGCCGCACCGCTTTCAAGAGCATTAGTCAGCATCTTCATCGCCGCGGCTTCATCATCTGCGAGCCCGGCTAACCTCAACATCCAGGCAGACAGAGCGAAGGCAACGTCTTTCAGATCACCGGGATGCTCACCTCTTAGGATTTCAATTGCTTCCTGAACCTCAAGCGCGTTGCCCACGGCATTTCCAAGCGGCTGGTTCATATCGGTTACAAGCGCAACTGTAGCACGGCCGGCCAGTTTGCCTATTTCAACCATGGACTTTGCGAGCTCGACTGAGTCTTCGGCAGTTTTCATAAAGGCGCCGCTGCCGGTTTTCACATCCAGCACAATTGCATCGGCTCCCGAGGCTATCTTCTTGCTCATAATTGAGCCTGCAATAAGCGACATATTATCGACAGTGACTGTTACGTCACGCAGGGCATAAAGCTTCTTGTCGGCAGGGACGAGGTTTCCCGTCTGGCCAATTACCGAAAGACCTATCGTGTTAACGAGTTTCTGAAAAATCTCCATAGGCTGCTCAATAGAAAGGCCCGGAATCGACTCAAGTTTATCAAGGGTTCCACCTGTATGTCCCAGTCCACGGCCCGACATCTTCGCAACCCTTCCGCCGCAGGCTGCAACAAGAGGAGCCGCAACAAGGGTTGTTGTATCGGCAACACCGCCGGTTGAATGCTTATCAACCTTTATTCCATCGATTCCTGAAAGATCAACTGTATCACCGGAGGCTACCATGGAGAGCGTAAGGTCGGTCGTTTCCTGCGGATTCATACCGTTGAACCATATTGCCATCAATAGCGCTGACGCCTGATAATCAGGAATACTCCCATCAACGTAGCCTTTAATAAAAAAATCTATCTCTTCTTTTGTTAGCGCTTCACCGCTGCGCTTTTTGAGGATAATGTCTGTAATGTGCATGAGCTGCCCCCTCCTTAAAATATCGTAAGAAGGTAGGATTAAATCAAATTTTTATTCCATCAGCCGCAATTTCCTGAGAATACACAGCAATTAAAATAAATGAATTGCTAATTTGCAACTTTGATATATAATGTTTTCAATCAAATAAACAAATGGAGAAAAAATTGAAAAAAATTCTTATTGCTTTACTTGTCCTGAGCACTGCAACCCTTGCGTTTATGGGTTGTGCATTAATTTTCGGCACAACATATTCGGTAAGTACCGGGAATGGATACTGCTATGAAGTCACCACGAGTGAAATGTCAACTATCGTGGCCATGGAATTACTTGGTGCTGTTGAAGAACCCTGCGACACTTCAGATGTTGCCGCTACCTGTACCTTCATAAGCGACGAATATAACCAGGAGATGGTTAATTATTATTCGGCTGAATACCTCGAACTCTACCCCGACGTCAAAGATAATTGCGACGGAACCTGGGAGACATTATAGTCACCTGAGATCTGTAATAGTTAGAAAGCCGGAAAGTTCCTCTTTCCGGCTTTTTTAATACCTTCAATACTGGTCAATTTAGAGTCAGTCAAAAACTCACCGGGCAGAAAAAGATTGATAGGAAAAGTTATATCACCCCCGGATAAAATTTCCCGGCAACGTAGCGAATTTAAAGGATATAGTAAGAAGATTTCGCTGAATCCTTGGAACGTATCGGTATATTTCGAGGATTTCCAGATTATATACTATGTGATAATGGACCGGAGTTTATCAGAAGAATCCTTGATAGCTGGTGTTATTCAGCAAAAAGATAAAACTGACATTTATTACCCCAGGTAAACCAATTGAAAACTGCTTCATAGAAAAATTTAATGGTCTTTTTGGTGATTAATGTTTAAATATGCCTTGGTTTTCAAATTTAATTTATGCGGAACCTCTAAGTGTAAGCTATGAATCTGGGGGTAAGGTCAAATTAGGCTTCATATTTATGATAATATTTCTTTTTTATGTGGACATCCTATTTAAAGCATAAGTTAGCCTTTTTTAACTTAAGTAGGGTTGACAAAGTTTCTGCATTATGCAATTCTAACTTAGAAGTTAATTGATATGAACACACAAATGCTTTCTGGGCTACAGTCATTATAAGAATTGTATGCATAAAAGAATCTAATTGATTATTGTTATTTTTGAAAGAAAACTTTATTTAACAGAAAAGGAGAATAATTTTAATGGAAACCAAGAAAAGAAGAAAAAATGATACGAAGAAACTTCAATTAAAGGAATACATCCTGCTTGGAACCATGGCTGTGTGCCTTTATATTGTCGCGCCCGGCTGTCCAGCAATCTTTAGTTGAAAATGATATAACTTCAGAGATCTCCTATTCAGAAATGTTTCGCTTAGCCAGGATGATTCTCCATCTTGGCATCAAGCACTTTTTGAATTGTTATTTTTAAAAATTGGCCTCTGAGCCGCAGGCAAGAAAATGTGCTCCGATTGTCTTGATGCGTTCGAGACGGTATTTTCCATAACGGGCAGCATAGTCATCCCCATACACTCTGACGAAATCGGATAAATGCCGCGCGAAGATTTCCTGAAGAAGGTTTATGCCCCGTGGCTGAAATTCACGGTTCTTTTTTCTCAGTTCTGATTTTTGCTGTGTTCCCACATATAGTTATACTCAGAAATTTTTCCGCTGCTTCCACTTTTCCTTCTCAGGATGCGATAAAAAGATATGAACATGGAAGAAGCAGGAGATTTTCATCTTTCGCTGAATCAGGCGACTTCGAATTGATATTAGAGTACAGGCCGGCATCAAAAATGAAAAAGAATGTAATACCGTGGATACGACTCCCCAGGTATAAGTGTGGGCTCTAATCATAAGCTGACTGGTATATATCTAACACGACTTTTCAAAAACCGGTATTATTTGCGCTGTCCGAGTCTGCAAGAATATTTTTCAACCTTAAAGCCTCACTGCTTGTTCCAGTAGAAATATTACGAACCTTACCAAGCGCCTCTTTAATTTTCATGTTCGCCTCAGACATTTTCTCTATACTCTCATAAACCCTGCCGCTGATATTTCTTAAATTTTCCTGTTTGTCCTCCATATCACGGCTTTTGCTTCTCTGCTTTTCTGTTTGAGTTCTTATTCCGGAGGAGGCATCTTTCAACGACTCAACGGTAGTCAAAACTGAACGTCCTGCTGTACGCTGTTCCTCGATTGAAAGATAGACGGATTTTACCTGCTCTACAGCGGTTTTCGTATTTCTGCCTATATGTGACAGCAGATCTTTTACTTCAAGGTTTGCCTCATAGGCATCTTTGATACGGGAAACGATACTGTCGATCTGCTCAACAGTCTCTCTTGTTCTCCCTGCAGTATTAGTAGCCAGTTTTCTAATCTCGCCTGCAACAACAGCAAATCCGGCACCTGCCTTTCCGGCATGTGCAGCCTCAATTGCAGCGTTCATAGCCAGTAAATTAGTCTGTTCTGAAATATCAGTGATTGATGAAAGTATTTGATAAATATTCTTAGAATCCTCATGAATAGCATTTACAGTTTCTGCAGATTTTTTAACAGCTGATTCTCCTTTAACTGTAAGACTGCCCAGCTCTTCAGTAAAATCTGAAGTTTTCTTTAAACTATCAGTAATCTCAGAAATATTATCAAGCATCTCAGTGATTAGAAATGAAGTTTCCTCTACATCCTTCTGCTGCCGTGTCAGTTCCTGATTTATCTGCTCGGAAGACGAAAGAAGGACTTCAAGACTCTCACCAGTCTTTTTAACATCATCAAGCTGCTCACCGGCAGATAATGAAATAGAAGCGGTACCATTGACCAACTCTTCTACACCTTCTGCTGAGGCCTCTATTTCACGGTCAAGATTGCTGCTCATATCCGCAACAGACAGTGATATAATCTCAATTTTTTCAAGGAGTTCCGCCATCACTCTTGAATTTTTACTTATTTTTCTTGATGACGCTTTAAGCTGTTTGTCTGCCCTGATGGCTCGAATAGAAAGCATTTCGAACATACAGATGTTGAATATAAGAATACCGAACCCCTGCAGCCAGAACGCAGGTTCTATCCCGGCAAAAGCAAAATAAAAATCATAAACGGCGGCACCAAGACCGGTAGCTACTCCAATAAAAACGGGAATGGCATCTGTATTCTTCTTAAGCATTGAATACGCTGAAATAAAGAGCATCAGAAGAAGTTCTATCCCTCCGGGAATAAGGGCCGTATTAAAAGCCCGCATAACTTCCGAATAACTTCCGGAATTGAACAGGTAAAGAATGCCGATCAACACGGCTGTCACCATAATAATTGTACGAACCCAAAGCCTGTTAAAAACGTTAAAAAATCTAACGAAGAAAAGCGTTAAAAAAGTAAAATACAAAAACAAAGAGAATTTAGACACAACCAGAAGGAGAAGAGTTGGAATTGTCTGAAAAGGAAGCCCCATCTGGGCGAAGTATATACTTAGAAAAATATTTGCTAGAGAAAAATGCAGGTTAATAATCTCTTTTCTGTTAAACAAAAACAAAGATAAGTAATACAAACCAATAAAAGCGACAAGAACCCCGAAGGCCAGAAATATCTGACCGTTAAGAAAGGATAATTTCCAAATATCATTTATCTGTTCATCATATTTCCCGATTGAAGGTTTCTGCAGCTTAAAGTTCTCAGAGTCTCCAAAAACCTTTAATGCTATGTGATTCACTCCCTGATTTAGAAGTTGAGGAGGTAGACTAAAATAAGAGTGCACCCCTGACTGCATAAAATAATTATCACCGGTAACCCCGTCACGCCCCAGCTCTATGCCGTTCAAATAAAATTCAACAGGTCCGGGAGGTTCATTAAAATCAACAAGAAGACTATACTCAGGAAGTCCTGAATGAAATGAAAGTTCTGTAAGCAGCCAGAGACAGTTTCCATCACCGCGGACAGAAGCGCCTGCTTCAGGTGCAGTTTGTATTGACGGAAGAATGACATCTACAGCCTGTTCGCTTTTTATGTCATTTACATTAGTTTCAGGAGAAGTAAACAGAACTTTCCATTCCGGTTCATCGAGCTGCCAGGCTGAAAGTCCTGCAGCAGATAGAAAAATGAAAGCTGCAGTTGACAATAGTATAATAGTTCTTCTGATCATAATCACCTCGGACTCAATTATAAAAAACTTTTACCAACTTCTACAACAATTTTTAGTTAATTGTATTTTTATTGTGTTAAAAAAAGTTAAATTGTTGTATTTTTAAAACTCCCCCGTTGTCAGTTTTTCTTATAGAGACATAACCTCACTTTGGTTTAAACCCGTAAAAACGAATTCTTTCTTCAGCAGCGGCGCATACTGCACCCGTCATAGCATCAAACATATGAACATTCTCACCAAAGTTGTGTAGATATTTTAGAACAATTATAAAGAAAAAAAGGAAACGCCAACAGTAAAATGACGCTCCCTGTTACTACTGCTACGAGCAGTTTCATATTCGAAAAGGAACTATAATCTAAAAGAGCAGGCATCGTAGAGATAAAGCATCTGATCTATTGCGTATCCTCCGGTATCTCCGTCACAGTTTGTCAAATTACCCGGAGCAACTGTTGTATCGATGTCCCAGGTCTGAATAACATCTTCTTCATCCACTGTGATTGTAATTGTTCCTGAAACCTGAACAGTACCTTCTGAGCCATTTTCATCAACAGCAATTATGTAATCTAAGGATATATCAGTTGCCGGGTAAGATGTAGAAGCTGAATTATCAGCATCTCCACCAACAAGATAGAAAACCGCTAAGCCAGTTACTTCTCCGGAACCCAGAGTTGAAATATCGGTTGCATCAACAGATAATTGAAAGCCGTAAATCCAAATATCACCATCTTCTTCTTCAAGTGCAAAAGATATATCAATTCCCCCGTCAGTTGCTAATCCATAATAGGTCTCGGATAAAACAGCTGAGACATTATTCCCATCAGAATCAGTAAATGTAATCGTTCCTGTTGTATCACATCCTGCAATCAAAACAAGTAACGGAATGACCAGAAATAGCAGTGTCTATTTCATATAAAAGATTTCCTTATAAATTTTATATTGATACAATTGTAGGATTTTAAAACCTGATAATCAAATTTTTAGAGTTTTTTTAGTATTGATGATATATTGCTGAACCTAATGTTGAATGATAATAACAGGTCCTTGCGGCAATTTGCATAAGCTGACCGAAGTCAGCTTCCGCTGAGGGCTGATATCTAAAATATTGCAGCAGCACCGGCTCAATGACCCGGGACATGCTTATTTATTCCGAAGAGTCGGCTGCCTTGTCATCAAGAAATTCTGAGAGAACGAAGTTCAGAATCCCGCCTTTCTTCCAGTAAAGCAGTTCGCGTTCTGTATCTATCCGGACTATGACCGGGAAGCTCGTCTCCTTTCCGTCATCACCTTTGATATATACTGTTAACAGCCCCCGGGGGGTGATCTCAGATAATTTCGATATAGTGAATTTCTCGGTTCCGGTTATCCCGAGAGACTCAATATTCTCATTCTTTCTGAATTCCAGAGGAAGAATTCCCATCCCGACAAGATTGCTTCTATGTATCCTCTCAAAACTCTCAGCTATTACAGCCTTAACACCCTGAAGCAGAGGCCCCTTAGCTGCCCAGTCTCTTGATGAACCGGAACCGTATTCTTTACCGGCAAAGACTATCAGCGGGGTATTCGTCCAATCCATTGCAGCATCAAAAACTGCTGCCAAATCACCCTCGCTGTTTTTTGTATATCCACCTTCAATATCAGCAAGCATTTTGTTCCTGATTCGCACATTTGCGAAAGTACCTCTCATCATGACCTCATGATTCGCACGTCTGCTGCCGTATGAATTGTAGTGCTCCGGTGAAATACCTCTGGAAGTTAAATATTTTCCTGCCGGACTGTCTTCGGGAATATTTCCTGCAGGTGAGATGTGGTCAGTAGTTGTGCTGTCCGGGAATATGGCAAGACACCTGGCATTCTTAATCTCAGAAAAACCACCACCCCTCGCCCTCTTACTTATTTCGTCAAAAAACGGGGGTTTTCGTATATATGTGCTATCACCCTCCCATGAATAATAATCACCTTCTGCAGCCGTAAGATTTTCCCATGCTTCCGCACCCTCAAATACATCTTGGTATTTCTGATGAAACAATTCCGGTTTTACATATTTCTGTATAACATCATTTATCTCAGCAGCTGAAGGCCATATATCAGAAAGAAAAATCTCTTTACCATTCCGATCTGTTCCGAGAGATTGTTTAGCTACATTTGTAAGAACGGATCCGACGAGAGCGTAAACTACAACAAGAGGCGGAGAGGCCAGAAAACTTGCACGCGAGAGCGGGTTTATACGACCCTCAAAGTTTCTGTTTCCGGAAAGTACATTTACAGTAACCAAATCTTCAGTTTCTATCAATTCTGCAATTTCCCCGGACAGAGGTCCGGAATTACCTATGCAGGTGGTACATCCGTAGGCTGCAGTATAAAATCCGAGTTTTTCCAGGTATGTCATTAAACCTGAGTTTTCAAGATAGGATGTTACAACCTTACTGCCGGGTGCGAATGAGGTTTTTACCCAGGGTTTGCTTTTTAGACCTGCCTCAACTGCTTTTTTTGCTAATATTCCCGCGGCAACCAGAACTTCCGGATTTGAAGTATTAGTGCAGCTGGTAATCGCCGCGATCACAACATCCCCGTCTTTTATCCGGCCTGAACTCCCCTCATTTCCCGTTTTGTAGTAAGTGGAAAGCTCATCTCCAAATACCTCCGGTACTTTATTCAGGGCTATTAAATCCTGCGGCCGCCTGGGTCCTGCAACCGCAGGGAAAACTGTTGACAAATCAAGTTCAATTATATCTGTATACCCTGCAGGCCGGTTATCATCCCGCCAGAGCCCCTGCTCTTTTGCATATGCCTCAACAAGGCTGATCCTTTCATCGCTTCTGCCGGTAAGTCTCAAATAAGCAAGCAGTTCGTCATCGATGGGGAAAAAGCCGCATGTTGCACCGTATTCAGGGGCCATATTACTGATTGTTGCCCGATCCGCTAGCGATAAATTGCTTAGTCCTGAACCGAAAAATTCTACAAAGCTGCCTACAACCCCGTACTCCCTGAGGATATTAACCACCCTGAGAACAAGATCAGTGGCTGTCACTCCAGCATTCAGTTTCCCTTTGAAACAGAATCCTATAACATCCGGAATGACCATCGTCAATGGCTGACCAAGCATAGCCGCCTCAGCCTCAATGCCTCCTACGCCCCAACCCAAAACACTCAGAGCGTTTATCATTGTGGTATGACTGTCTGTTCCAACAAGGGTATCGGGAAAAACAACAGTTTCGCTACCGAAGTCTTCTGCCTGGCTTACAACAGAGGCCAGATATTCAAGGTTCACCTGATGAACAATGCCGGTTTCCGGAGGCACTACACGGAAATTATCAAAAGCCTGCTCGGCCCATTTGAAGAAGCGATATCTTTCATTATTGCGCTTATATTCCAGGTCTACATTCTTCTTGAAGCAATCGGTAGTCCCGTTGTAATCAATCATTACCGAGTGATCTATTACCATGTCCACAGGAATCACCGGGTTGATTCTTTTTCCGTCACCACCGGCTTCTCTAAATGCATCCCTCATAGCCGCCAAATCAGCAATTGCAGGCCCCCCCGTAAAATCCTGCATGATTATCCTGGAGGGATGAAAGGAAATATCCTTTCGGCTGTTCTCTTCAACATTATTCCATTCTGCAACAGCCAGAAGATCTTCATGCGTTACAGAAGGAGTATCTGCGTGTCTGAGCAGATTTTCAAGAACAATCTTAATTGAAACAGGGAGACAGCTTATGTCAACTCCGTTTTCATCAGCAAAATCAGCAATACTGAAATACTTATACTTCCCGAAACGGGTTTGCAGTTTTTTGGTATTCATAATCTCTCCTGATTCAAAGATTGTGTCAGCCTGGTTTATTCTTTCGTTTAACCGGTTTAGCCAGAATTTCCAGATAAAAAGATGAGAGCTTCTGCTCACAAACTTTATCAATGTTTTTGTTTATAGCTGAAACATGAATAATTTCAGCATCTTTTTCCGTCTGCCCGTAGCGACAGTCAAAATCCCAATAATCGAAACCATCGGGGAGAGTCTTTTTCTGCTCCCGCTTAAGGTATTTTCGAATTTTATATTTAGCAGCATCGAGCATTCTGTCCGGATTACGTTTTGGGTCAGTCAGTGAAAAGGTTTTCTTCATACCTGTATAATACTCTTTATCAAATAGAAAAGACAGACATTTTCAATCTGCGTATTTTAATCAAATACCGGTTACCCCCGCTCTCTGAATCTCTCTACGACTGCAGAAAACAGTACAATAAATTTGAGAACCCCAAAAACTAAATATTGTTGATTTATGAGTATAAATTCTCTAAATTATTTACATTACAGAATATATTTCAACTATTCCCTCTTCACGGCACTGTTTAAGATTATACATTAGAGCAGTCAGTGAGCGGTTGATTAGCTGAACAGTTCCAGCTGCTCAAAGTTTACCGGGCGGCGGTTATCCTCAAGGGTCTTGGAAATATAATCAAGATCAAGCTCAAGCTCCTCCGCAAGCCTCTTGAGCTGATCCTCAGCCAGAAGATTTTCTTCAGCAAAGAGGTAAATTAGAGCCTTCTCCGCAATGCATGGTACCATAAGTGAATTCATACAGATAGGAAGGGCCGGTTCAGTATCAATGAAGGCTTCATGCAATACCTGATAAAGCTGTGAGCGCTCAATTTCATTCTTGATTGAAAATAGTTCCTGCTTAAGCGGGTCAAGCCTGCCTTTCGATGCTTCTTCACCAAGGGGTTTAAGAACAAGAAAGGTGTAGTCTTTTCCGGGCAGATAATGATGCTCGTCACAGCGGGTGCAGTAGTTCGGCTCGTTGGGGTTGTCCTTTACCGTATCGCCGCCTATTACAATCAACGGGTCAAAGTAAAGAGCAGGACATTCACGCCCGTTCACACGATAGTAACGGTATGTATAGAAAGAATCTGCAATGCAGTCTTCATGCTCGCAGTAGGCAGTGAGGGTGAACACGTCGGTAGAAACATTCAGCAGAAAACGGGCTGCCGCATTAAAAATGTCGCGGCGAAAATTGAGAATCAGCGTCGGAAAGATGAAGTTCATACCGTAGTGTTCAGAGTAGCGGTTGACGACATATGCAATGCGCTCGTCGTAAAATGAGGCCTCGTCGATGATCCAGGTACCCACTTCAAGGTGCTTTTCAAGCAGTGCTTCAAGTTCAAACGAATCACGTATTGCGGCTATATTGCCTCCAAGACGATCATAACCGCCGCGGTAGGCAAGCGCATCGTCGGGGTAATCAGGGAAGCGCCCGGAATCAAGCGACGAACGGACGAAGAACACCCTGCGGCGGTCGGCACCGGAAGTGGTAGTCAGTTCGGCAACCTCTTCGGATTTGCTCAGGGCAACCCTTGAATCACGCCAGACCCTTGATGAAAATTCCGTTTTGCCTGAACCCATAGGCCCTATAACAAGAATTCGTCTTGAGGGTCTTGTGAAATCATGATGATTATTCGAATTATGAACGTTTACTACAGGAAAACCGAGGCTTTTCAGAAAGCGTTCTGTTTCCGGATTGCGCTTTGACTCAACCAATTTCTACTCCGCCGGACTTATAGTTATTGAGAAAATCAAGCAGTACAGCTTCACGGGAAGCGCCGCTGTCGAACTCTTCTATAAACTTATCATAATAACTGCGGATGTGCGACTGAATATCTGAAATATCAGTTATGCCCTTAGCGTCGTCTGCAAACATCCCGTTTATATATTTATCCGCCCAGCCGTTACGGAATTCTTTATACATAGCCGAAACCATATAATATCCGGCAGGTATACAGTTCACGCTGTGCTGTTTGACCAGCAGTACCGATTCTATGATCTCAAGTGAGTTCTTATATACCCAATCTATCTCTGCTTTATAGTCTTCCGGATTATCGGCATGCTTCCTTATCAGCTCGCAGGTTTTAAAACCTGTATAGGCACATACCATAACATGCAGACTAGGCACACAGTGAAGATGCGGATCAAAGGTATGAATGACTATGAAGTTAAGATTAGCCGATACCCCTGGTCTATTGGTCGTAGACTGGCAGACCTTATACACATCACCTGCAGCATTATAGAGATTAAACATATCCTCAGTAAACTCAGCTATATCATTCACAGCACCCTTTCCGAAAGTTTTCAGAAGCCATCCGGCGGACTTCATCCAGAAGGCCGTGAAGGTGTTGTACAACGCTACCCACGAGGGATCAAAAGGGATATTATCATCAAGCTTATGGTCAACATTTACGACTGGACGCGTTTTCGGGAAAAGCACAGTTTGAAACTGTAAAAAGAAGAATTTCGCAAAAATCGAGCCTAAAGTCTTGCCTAATCCGATAAGGATCGCAGGTCGAAATAAAGCGGATATCCATAAAAAAACGGGACTTATTTTCTGTATTCCATTCTTCGGAGCTAATCTTTTTTTCATTCCATCATATTTGTAAACCGGTGTCGCAAAATATTCAAGGCTGTTTAAAGGATTGACTATCGTCTCCGCTACTGTTATTTTCTAATTCATGATAGCAGAAAAACTTACTGAACCCGTCTTCTGGGCACTCGCAGCAGCAGCCATTCTCAACATTATGCAGAGAAGACACCATAAACATTGTGTGAAAAAGCGGACATCAACCCTCATTTGGGCTGTACTTATTTTTGCTTTTTACGTTGTAGTTATTGTAGTAGCCTCAAATGAAGGTCTTTCCGACTACTTCCTCTTAGCCGGCGTTGCAATTGTAGCAGTTGCTGCTTACATTCTGCGTGAAAAGGCGATTCCGTATAAGATTAAATGTGTCTCTTGCGGTGAAAGAATGAGCTTTGAACGAATCATGTATTATGATTCGAATATGTGCGAAAAATGTGATCCGCCAGTTGAAGAGGAAGAACCCAAACCGGGCTTTCTACAGAAATTTATGAAACCGGCTGAGGAACCCCAGGCTGAACCGGAAAAACCGGTTGTTGTTCCCGATACAGTTGAAGAGGTAGACTGGGACAGCTGGAAATTCACTGAACAGGCAGTGATATGCTACATCAAGGACAATGATAAAAATCAGGTCCTTCTTATAAACAAAAAGACAGGGCTCGGAGCCGGAAAGGTCAACGCCCCCGGCGGACGCATTGAACCGGGCGAAATGCCGCTTGAGGCCGTTGTCCGCGAATGCCAGGAAGAAGTCGGGCTTACCCCGGCCGATCCGAAGCATGTAGGGGATTTATTCTTCATCTTTAAGAACGGTCATTCTCTACGCGGCTTCGTCTACACAGCTGAAGCATTCAGCGGCGATATGATTGAAACCGATGAGGCTGAACCATTCTGGTGTGATCGAGAGAGGATCCCCTATGATAAAATGTGGGCGGACGATGCCCTCTGGCTAGAAAAGGCATTAAACGATATAAAAATCAGCGGCCGCTTCATCTTTGATGACGACGAGATGCTGAGCCATGATTTAGAAATAGACGAATAAAGATAAACCGGGAGAAGGGTAACAATTAAACATCCCTGTTTAATTGTTTTCTAAAGGATGAAAACCCCTGCTGTTTTTCATCCTATTCCTAAAAACCTGCCTTCCATGGCAGTAAAGGACAGGAGAAGAAATGTTTAATATTAAAACACTCAACAAGATATCCAAGAAGGGGCTCAATCTGTTTGATTACAGTAAATACTGTGTTGACTGTGAAGCCCCCCGCACTGATGCAATCATTCTCAGAAGCTACAAGATGCACGACATGGAAATTCCCGAGGGACTCCTGGGGGTTGCAAGAGCCGGGGCCGGAACTAACAACATTCCTGTCGATGACTACACAAAAAAAGGTATTGTTGTCTTCAACACCCCCGGTGCGAATGCAAACTCTGTTAAAGAACTTGTTCTTATGAGCCTTTTTATCTCATCAAGAAAGATAATAAGAGGTATTGCATGGACTGATGAGCTCATCGGCAAGGGTGATGAGGTTCCCAAGCTTGTAGAAAAGGGTAAATCAAACTTTACAGGAAGCGAAATCAAGGGTAAAACTCTAGGTGTTATCGGCCTGGGCGCTATTGGTGTCATGGTAGCAAACGATGCACTTTCTCTCGGTATGAATGTTATAGGTTTTGATCCATACATATCAATCGATGCCGCATGGGGACTTTCAAGTCAGGTGCAGAAGGCTGATTCGATTGAAGCTCTGCTTGCAAAATGTGATTATATCACCCTTCACATGCCGCTTAACGACTCTACTAAAAACTTCATCAACGAAGAAAAAATCGCGATGATGAAAAAGGGAGTAAAACTCCTGAACTTTGCGCGCGGCGGACTTGTCGATAACAGCGCTCTCAAAAGAGCTATTGATGAAGAGATAATTGACAGATACGTAACTGACTTTCCTTCCGAAGAATTACTCGGAGCGAAAAATATAGTACCGATTCCTCATCTTGGTGCATCTACCCCGGAGGCTGAAGAAAACTGTGCAATTATGGCTGTAAATCAGATAACAGATTTTCTTGAAACCGGTAATATAAAAAATTCCGTAAATTATCCAGACTGCGCAATGGAAATGAACGGTGAAACCCGTATTACTATAGGAAACCGCAACGTGCCGAACATGGTTGGCCAGATTTCACATGTGCTTGCGGAAAACGAACTGAATATTGCCAACATGATTAACCGCAACAAGGGTGATTATGCCTACAACCTGATTGACATTGACGGCCCAGTAACCGAAAATGTAATCAAAGAAATTGAGGCCATTGACGGAGTAATTTTCACAAGAATAATCGAGGGGAAATAAATGCTTAAGAGAAACATTGCAGCTGTATTAATTGCCGCGCTTTCATTTTTCATTTTTTCCTGTGCAAACACAGATAAAAAGGCTGAAGCTCCTTCCGCCGAACCGACAGAAGAAACCAATAAGGAGGCGCAGATGGCGCTAAAAGACGGCCTTTATGCCGAAATGAAAACAAGCAAGGGAACAATAATACTTGAACTTGAATACAAAAAAACACCGATGACAGTTGCAAACTTTGTCGGTCTTGCTGAAGGGAAAATAAAGAACACTAAGGGTGAAGGCCCTTATTATGACGGTCTTACATTTCACCGTGTTATAGACGATTTTATGATTCAGGGCGGTTGTCCCTTAGGAACAGGAACCGGAGACCCCGGTTACAAATTTCCCGATGAGTTTGATCCGAGCCTTCGTCACAGCGGGCCCGGAACCCTTTCCATGGCCAACAGCGGTCCCGGAACAAACGGCAGCCAGTTCTTCATCACCCATGTTGCTACCGACTGGCTTGACGACAAACACACTGTTTTCGGGCATGTGGTTGAGGGACAGGATGTTGTAAACGCCATCAAACAGGGCGACAAAATCGAAACGGTTACCATCATAAGAAAGGGTTCCGATGCTGAAGCCTTCAAGGCTGATCAGGAAACATTCGACAAGCTTGTTAAAGAATCCGCAGACAGGGCAAAGGCCAAACTTGAGGAATCAAGAAAGGCTGAGCTTGATTTCATAGCAGCAAACTGGGCAGGCGCAACAAAGACTGAATCAGGTCTTATGTACATAGTTGAGCAGGAAGGCGACGGCGGCAAGAGTCCTGAAATGGGAACGACTGTCACAACACACTACACCGGAACCCTGCTTGACGGCACCAAATTTGACAGCTCTGTAGACCGCGGAGAGCCGGCTTCATTCAAAATCGGCCAGGTTATTCCGGGATGGAATGAAGCCTTGATGGATATGACCAAGGGTGAAAAACGGACACTGATTATCCCGCCGGAACTCGGTTACGGAGAACGTGGTTATCCGGGAGTTATTCCTTCAAACGCATACCTTGTATTTGAGGTTGAACTGCTCGATTTCTAAGACTATCAGATACTAAAACTATCAGACCGCAGGGGTTGTTTAAATCAGCCGCTGCGGTTTTTTTACGCCCTGAGTAAAAATGTACTCTGCAGTTTGGACCTTATCAGGCATAAAATCTTACCGGGTATTCCATCGGATAAAAGATTATGCCGTCCTTCTGCTGCCTGTCGGCCGAAGCCCTGAAGCCAAGGCGCTTATACACCGCAACTGCAAAGGGTGAAGAATTAACGGTAACAGTTTCAACATCCGGGTACTCCGCCCGGATCTTTCGCAAACCGTAGGCCAACATCATGCGCCCGACTCCGCGGCCCTGAAACTCCTTCTTTACAAAAAAGGTCGACAGATGACTCAGATCACGAAACGCACAGGCCCCGACAAGACCGCCTCCGCTCTTTGCCGCAATCGTTAATGCGCCTGTATGCATTCGCTCATGCACTTTCTCTTTAGACATAAACTCATAGAATGTTCTGTTGCCATCCTCAGGATAATCAGGCGCGACAAACTCGTCGAAGACCTCGCGTACAAGGGCGCAATAGTCACCAATTTCTGAATGACTGAGTTCCGATATATGAAGCTCCAATTTTACCAGCTCCCGGGGGTATAACCGTCTGAAGAATAGTCATCATACCAGACTTCATGCATCTCGCGCCAGGTTTCAACCGTGCCGTCCGTGTCGGAGGTGCAGAAATCGAGGTTGCCGTCATCTTCATCGTAGGTGGTATAGAGATCAGCAAGGGCTATATCTGTGTACCAGTACTGATAGGCGTAATGCGGGTAATTATCATACTCCTCATCCCCCTTCGAGAAGAATATAGAAAGACCGCGTTCTACATCGGTGCCTAAGCCGTAGTAATTTCCAAGCCCGCTGCCGGCATAGGCGCATATTACGCTGCGGCCTAATTCATACAACACATCCTCCGCCGCCGCAGTAGTACCTGCAGTAAGATATTCTTCATTGTTTATTACATACCAGCAGATATCATTCAGATCATGGTATGGGTTCGATATTGCATCGGAGGCCCAATCATCATCAAAGAAGTCTACGGCCTCGTCGCGGATGTCCTCGACAACAGCCTGTGAGTCAGCTGAGTAAAATGCTACCGCAAGAGAATCGATTGAATCTTTGAGATATTCCATATGTTCTGTACTCACGGCCGACATTGTAGGAGTTATAGATGTATCCGCTGTATCTTTAAACGAGCTTACAATAAGCTTTCCAAGCTCCTCAGCACTTGTCCCAGTCTGGTCATCCTTCATTCTACCGAATAGATCTTCGTAGTCCCAGCCGGCGGCTCCTTCACTGTTCATAGACGCGGCATACACATACGTCAGATTTCGCAGCTCATAGGCAACCTCGACAGTGCCCATAAGGCAGGCATCGACGCCTACCAGATCAAGACCGCCCGAAATTGGCACGCCTGCAACAGCATCTGCAATGGCCTGCTGAACCTCATTCATATAAAGGATATCCGTTCCGCTGCCGGAGCCTGTGTCATCATCAGAGCAAATCTGCCGTGAAACTGGCTCTTCAGACAGGATGCTCCGAGCGCCTGCGCCATGGTTCCATAAAATGAGTGCGTAGTGATCGGCCTCATGTTCAGTTGCGCAATAGCTGATAAAATCGGATAAAACCTCAGGGTCGCCCATGTTCAATTCTGTCTCAGTGCCGGATGGCAGGACAATAGTATCGTATTCTGGATACAAGCGTATCGTTTCAGTTGAATTGACTTTATAGAGCCTTGCCCCGCTGTCAAGTCCACCTTCACTATCCTCCGAAACACTCCAGCCGCTTCCTGACGCCCAGCGGTCATAGAGGACAATAATATTCATGTTCGTATTTTCAGAAACTAAAACGCCTGCTTTCATTTCATTGAAATCTGTAACCGAGTATGAATCAAGGTTGTTGTCGCCGTCGAGGTATATCATAAATGTCCAGGCTTCACCTGAAGCTGGAGCGAAACTTACCGCAGGTGCATTCTGATAATTATCCGACGGGTTATCATCTATAAGATCCAGTCCAAAGTCGGCGGTAACCGTACGATTCGCGTTCATCAAAACAGAGGCTGTGTTGCCATCTGAGTCGGCTACACCGCTCCAGGATTTCAACTCCCAGCCTTTATCAGGCACAGCAGTCAATTCAACCATGCTGTCCTCGCGATAATCGTTACGATCAGGATCTGCAGTTACTGTTCCGCCGGCATTATCCTCAACAACAAGGGTCAGGGTGTAATACGGATAAAACAGCCTGCATCCTACCGTTGTCAGAGAAATAAGCACAACTACAATAATAACCGGCAGAAGTGCTTTTCTATTACCGATAGCTTGTATAATTCTATTTAATTTCAATAATTTCCATCCCCGAAGGTTCTGAAAACCCTCCGTCAGTATTATTCCGGCTCATACTATAGACTGTATCACCAATCTGGCCTGCCGTCGAGACACACAGTCTATCAAAGCTCCTTACAACAGGGTGTTTTCCGCTGCGCTACTATGTTTACAACCAAAGCAGGTTTTTTAAAAATAATCTTGCCGAAAACTCCATGATAATGCAGAATCACTTCATGGCAAAAGAAAAAATCCGATTTGAATGCAGTTCATGCGGCAATATTGAGCCCAAATGGCTCGGCAAATGTCCCGCCTGCGGCTCATGGAACAGCTTTATTGAAATAAAACCGGTAAAACCGGTCTCGTCCAAATCAGCGACCGGAAGCAGAACCGAAAAAAAAGATTCTGCCAGACCCCAGAAACTCAGCAGAATAAATACAACTGCGGGGACCCGCTACGCTTCAGGACAGTCGGAAGCCGACCGCGTCCTGGGCGGAGGTGTTATGCGGGGGGCATCAGTCCTTGTAGGCGGCGAACCGGGCATAGGCAAATCAACCCTGATGCTTCAGCTTTCCAGCTCGCTTATTGCGGAAGGCCCGGTGCTGTACATCTCCGGCGAGGAATCTGCCTCCCAGCTTAAGATGCGCGCCGACCGCCTGGGAATAACCCGCGATATAGAGGTTCTCTGCGAAACGGAGATAGGCTCAATCCTGAAGCAGATTGACCGTCTGAAGCCGGTTATGATCGTCACTGATTCGGTGCAAACCCTGTATAATTCCGAACTCGGGATGGTCGCGGGCACGGTGAACCAGATTAAATTCTGCTCCGACGAACTTATTACCCGGGCGAAACTGTATAACTGCCCGCTTTTTCTTGTAGCCCATGTCACAAAAGAGGGAAATATCGCCGGCCCAAAGGTTCTTGAGCATATGGTGGACACCGTCCTGTATTTTGAACACGGGGCATCTGACGTCAGGCTTCTGCGCGCCGTTAAAAACCGTTTCGGCTCAATAGACGAGATAGGGCTGTTCAAAATGTCTGAAAAGGGACTGATGCAGGTAGATGAACCTGCTAGCCTGTTTCTAGTCAAACGAAAGGGTGAACAGCCTGCAGGAACCTGCACGGCTGCCGTTTACGAGGGATCAAGGGTGCTCATGATGGAGATTCAGGCGCTTACAGTTCCCGCAAAGGGCGGGCTATCACGCGTCTTCAGCGAAAAGATTGACGGGCGCAGGGTTTCACGCGTTGCCGCTGTGCTTGAGAAGAACCTGTCGCTTCGTTTCAGTGATCAGGACATATATGTGAATGTAGCAGGCGGCATAAAAATTGATGAGGTAGGAACGGATCTGCCTCTTGCTCTGGCCCTCTATTCAGCAAGGACGGGTATTCAGGTACCGCCGGGAACCGCCTGCTCCGGAGAGATCAGCCTTGCAGGCGAGATTATGCCGGTTGCACATCTGGACCGCCGATCAAAGACAGCAGCCGACATGGGGTTTAAGAATTTTGTCAGCCCGGGAAACACCTCGGGTCTTAAGGAAAGCATTCAAAAAATATTCGGAAAATAGAACCGTCCGGGGGCAGATTGTAAACATGTATCCGTACCCGGGTATCGCCTAACCGACTATAAGTGCCGTAAGATAAGGCAGTGCAACAAATGTACCGATGCTGCTGCCGATACTTGAAAAAATGAATACAAGCAGAACCTTGGTTAATCTGTTTTTATAGAAGCCCTTTATGCTCGTGATATCGTCATTCAGGTTCTCCAGGTCCTGTACCCGGGGTTTTCTAATCCAGGACTGGATTAGCCCGGTAACAATCCCGACCCCGATAGTCGGGTTCATAGAGGTGAAGGGTGCTGCCGCGAAAGAGATAATAATGGTCAGCGGATGCGCCAGGGCTATAGCAGCTCCCAATGCTGAAAGAGTTCCGTTTGCCAGAATCCACACCAGAAGCATTTCAAAGCCTTCTTTCGTACCGTTTCGGATGAAACCGGAGGCAATAAGGGCAACAACAGCAATGGTTATAAGCCACGGCAGTTTGCTGACCCATTTATTTGAGGGAGGAACTACAGACACTTCTTCAAGATTAGCTTTACGCTCCTTTTTTTCAAGGGCCTCAAGCCACTGAACTATTCCGTTCATGTGTCCCGCACCGACTACAGCTACAACCTTTTTTTCTTTTTCAAGAAAGATCTTTGTAGCAAGATATTGATCTCGTTCATCAATAAAGACTTCCTTCACAGCCGGCAGATAATCTGCAAGTTCATCCATCATGGATTCAAGGGCCGATTTCTGCTTCAGGTTTTCAAGCTCTTCTTCGGTAAGTTTTTCATTTGTAAATGCCGAACCTATCAACGCACCAAGCATCTTCATCTTCTGAAAGAAGCTGGACTTGGACCATGCCCGCCTGAGTGTTGTTGTAATATCCCTGTCGGAATAGGAATAGGGAATCTCAAGCTCATCACAGACCTTGGCCGCAATCATCATTTCCTGACCCTGGGTTGTTCCAACATCCATTCCAAGCCGTCTCTGATATGCCGATAGCACAAGAGATGCAAGAACCAGAAACCCCTGCCCGTTGCGGAGTACCTGACCGATATTGAGCCTGCTGAAATTCTGCCCTTCGCGCATCTGACGGAAACGACCTTCATCAATCTCTATACAGACGCGCCCCGGATTTTCATCCCGGATAAGCTGTTCAACCTGATCAACACTCTCTTTCGAGATATGCGCTGTTCCGCAAAGAATAATCTCCCGGCTGCCGAGGCTGACTCTTTTAATCGTATCATTTTCTGTAGCTTCACTCATAATATTTCTCCAACTCACTTTCAGCCATTCTGCTCTCAAAATAACCGAGATTCTTTGCGTCTTTCACGGTAGTAAAATAGCTGTATGCCGCAGTTTCCATTCCGTCCTGATGATAAATTTCGGCAATATAAAACAGTAGCCGCTTCTGCAGGTTATCGTCTTCTTCATCCTGAATTTTACGCAGAGCGTAGGCATCATAACCACGTTCTTTGAACGACCTGATTATATGATAATATATACTTTGTGAGGGAATTTTATCCATGATTTTCGCATAATATTCCCGGGCTTCAACCTTGTCGCCTTTTTTCATTTCGGCAACTGCAGCCATGGCCAGATAAGCAAACTCTTCTGGTTCATACTCAAAAGCTTTTTCAAATGCAGTCCTGCAGCCGTCCCAGTCTTCCATCATGAACCGCATTATACCGAGAGACGAATAAGCAAAATAATAATCAGGCTTGCTCTCAATAACCCTCATGTAATCAGCTGCTGCCAACTCGTACTCATCCAGCTCATCATAAATTCCTGCGCGGAAAACATAGGGATAAAAGATTGCCGGATCTATTTCAATTGCCCTGTTAAAATCCTCAAGCGCACCCTCATGGTCTCCAAGGTCTCGAACCCTTAGCCTGCCTCTATCAAGATAGTGCCAGAAGTAATCCGGTTCAAGTTCTATTGCCGAACTCAGATCGCTCTCAGCTCCCTTCATGTCACCAATTGCAGCCCTGACACCGCTTCGGTCAAGATAGGTGAAAGGATTTGAAGGATCAAGCTCAACAGCCCTGTCAAGATAACCCTCAGCTTCTTCATATTTATCATCGCGAATCAGCGCGCTTCCTAACCCCGTAAGGGCGATAATGTTGTCGGGATCGGATTCAAGAGCCCTCTCAAACATCTCCGTGGCATTCTTTATCTTCGATTCAGACAGGTATATTGAACCTCGAACCGAAAGAGCCTGCGAATGACTTTCATCTGCAGCAATTGCTTTATCCAGCAGTGCAGTCTCTTCTTCTGATTCTCCCTGGAGGCCCTTCACCAAAGCAAGGTTGAACCAGGCGTCAGCATTCATAGGCTCGCGCTCAAGAAGGGCTGAGAGCTCAGCTTCCGCTTTATCATAATCGCCGGAGGCCATCAAAAGCCCGGCATAGGCACTTATTGTCTCTGCGCTGTCGTCACGGACCTTCTCAAATTCCTGCACAGCCTTCTCAGAATCACCCTCATTAATCAGGTTTTCTATTTTATTATATGTTTCTTCCGGTGCTATCCGTTCCGGTCGCTCTTCAAGCTGTTCACGCATACCTTTTTCGGCGGCAGATTTTTTTTCTGTTGTGGTGCAGGCGGTAAAAAAGAAGGAGATTATCAATAAAGACAGAATCAGGACCGCTGCTGGGAATCTAAGCTTCATACTTCCTCCTGAGTCTTGTAATATAACCAATTTACTCAGTTTGTTAAAGACTTACTCCGGCGGGGGATTTCACAGCCCTGTCCGTTTTCAGCAGCCAGGATAGAATAAGAATACTCGCCAGCAGCGGGAGTGAAAAGATATATAGAGCCTCCCTGTAGCCGGTAAAATCTAGAACAAAACCAAATACTGCCGGACTTACCGCGGAGGTAAAAGTCATAAAACCCATCATGATCCCGAACACCTCGCCCCGGCCTAGAGAACCGCTCAATCTCGACATAAGAAGATTCTGGTTGATAAGACAGCCTGATGCAAATGCACCGAAGAGGGTGATAATAATCAGGTATATCCAGACAGGCAGATTGCCTGCCAGCACAAGCAATGTAAAACCGATAAAAACTGTGCCGACAAGAATGATTCCGAATGAATTAAAATGCTCGGACAGCTTTCCGGCAATAATTGAACCGGAGATGCCGCCGGCAAAATAGAAAGCAGTTGCATAGGCAGCCCTGTCGGTCTCCATGCCGAAAAAACTCACAAAGATTGTCGGCAGAAAATTGAGCAGGGCGGTAACAGAGATAATCCGCAAAATTTTTGATATCAGAAAAAGAACCAATCTGAGAGCATCACCGCGTTCTATTCTATGGTCAGGATCCGCCGGGCCCGAATCTGTAACACCCCCCGAAGGTTCACTCTCAATAGATGCGGTATCGGGTATACTGCTGCTGAAAGCGTAGACTAATCCCATAACAATTGCCGGAATTGCCGTCACAATCATCACTCCCCTAACCCCTATCCTTTTGAGAAGATACCCGTTTATGAGGAACATCAGCAGTATCGCCGCCGTTCCAAAGCATTCATACAACCCCATAACCCTGCTTTTCCGCTCCGGGTAGCTTTCATCTATTACAGCATACATAACAGGATGAAAGGTGCTGACGCCTATTGCCGTCAGAGAAATCAATATCAGAAAAACTGGTAGACCAGGCGCAAAGGATGCTGAAATAAGTCCCGCTGATGCTGCAAAGAGCCCGTAACTGAGAATCCGTTTCCTTGAAAATCTGTCAGAGAGCTTCCCCGCTGCAAATGAACCCGCCGCTGTAAAAAGCAGATAGATTGTAAGAATTCCACCGGCCTCGGTATAATTCAGATCATAGCGGGAGAGCATCGACGGCAGCACGAGAGGGAGAATAAACCAGAACAGATCATTGGCACTGTGGCCCAGGAGTTTTGCTTTCATATGTGTTTTATCCTTATAAAATTATCATCAATACCGCGAATGCTATAAAAAGGAAGCCGGTCAGAAGCTTAATAAGGCCGAGGTTGGACTGGAATTTCTTTGTTATGCGCTTTGAGGTTATACCGAAATAGACCACTAAAAATACACCCGCGAGCGGGAGGATGAAGGCCAGGTTATACAGGGCAAGGTAGAAAAAACCTGATGCAGCCTTGTCTGTCTGGATAATATAGGTGATAGTCGGGAAATATATCTGCCCGGTGCAGCCAAGCTCGAATATTGATATAAGAAAACCCATCACAATTGAGCTGCCAGCAAGAGCGGCTGATTTCGTGTAGGATCTGATAGATGAATGCATTCTCCGTTTTACGCCTTCCGGCAGCTGAAGGATGATATCGGTGGCATTACCGGCCCGTATTTTGGCATAGTCGTAGAAACTCAATCCGGCAAAGAGTGCGAGCGCGCCGAAAAGGACCCAGCGGATTATTCTGCTGACAAGCTCGAAAGAGTCAGCTATGCGGATAATCTTGAAGAAGCCGAGGCCTATCAGGAAATAGGTTGCGAATACAGATACAGTAAAAAACAGCCCGATGATGAGGGTTTCACGCCTGCTTCTGCCTGCTACAGAAAGGGCACTTAACAGAAAAATAAGTGTGGTGAAGGCACATGGATTAACCCCGTCAAGGAGCCCTGCGGCAAGAACGGGAAGAATAGCGATATTTATCCCTCCGGAATCTCCACCGGAGCCTTCGGAGCCACCGGCATCCTCAGTGCTGTTAGCAGCATCGGAACTTCCTCCCGAAATAATGGCTGTGTATGCTTCGATTACGGCTTCTTCACCCTGATAAACACCGTCATCAGTAATCAATACCGGAACTTCACGCATTGTTTCTCCGCGGTCGGCAAGCTCAGCCTGCAGCTCTTCATAAAATTCTGCTTCTGTTATATCGCGCCTGTTTATAGGAATAACCGCGTCTTTGAGAAAGCGGTTGCAGCTCTTGCATCCAGGAGTGTAATAGTAGCGAACCGCCCCGTCGTAAAAATCGAAATCTTCACCTGTCGTCTCAGCCGCTGCTGCATCAGCCGCTTCTAAGACATCAACAAAACCTGTAACGACAAAAAAGCCCTTCGGCATTGCATCTGAATCGGTCTGAATTATCAGCAGCTTCTCAAAATCGCCTTCGTCATCATGGCTGTCGAAAATGACTGTGAAAGAGCCGGTTCCTCCGGCATCGATCAAAAGGCTTTCAGGCTCAACCGTCATGCAGCTGCAGGTGCTTACCAAATCAATATTAACCGCGTCAGCCGTTGAATTCTCAACTTCAACATCCTGCTCTGCGATATCGCCGAAGTTAATAACGCCAGCATCCCATTCGGTGATGCTGAAGGACAGATCTCCCCTCTCAGCCATTACCGGTACAGCTGCGGTAAAAATGAAAAGAATTATCGACAGTATGAGAAAGGGTTTACTTTTTACCATTCTTCAAATTGTTAATCAGTTCCTTTTTATAGTCCTCAAAGGCCTGGAGAACACCTTCATCCTCCGGATCTGCCTCATACTTGAAATATCTAAGTGTGTTTGAAACTTCTTTCAGGCGATTGCCCCGGAACGACAGCTCAAGCATGCCTATCCTGTTGCCTTCTTCACCGGGAGACGCCATAAGCCTCATTCCGTCCTGCTGCTCGAACAGAACCTGATCATGAGCCGATAGCACGGCATCCCAGCCGGTCTGCTGCGCATAGAACTGTTTAGCAGCCTCAGTATTACCATGATAAAGCAGCAGATTATAGCTGCTTCCGGCGGCTTCAAGATCATCAAGCGCATCTGCCGCCGCTTTTTCAAGGTCTCCCAGCTCAATTCGGTCTTTAACCCCGGAAGGATAAAAGAAAAATACGTCGGGATTTATTACGGCGGCAATCCCGATTTTTATACCCTTGCGTTCGACAATAACCGGTTCAGGGCTCAGCGCTTGTCCGTCTATTTCAATATTACTGCAAATGAAATTAAGTTTTTTAGAAGCTTCTTTAAAGAAATCGACTCCTGAGGCAAGTTCCTGATCACCCAGCGATATGACATCATAACCAAGCTCAACATATAGATCCATTATTGTATTGGATAATAGCTCATCGGTACGGGCATCATTGAAATCACCCAGATCGAGAATAATGGATGATGATTGATCCAGTTCACGCAGATATGCAGCTGTTGTCGACAGACCCGCCTTCGGCACACCCTTGCATTCACAGCCTATAAGGTTTCCGTTCAGAGATGCCGTATAGTAAATTGTAATATCTGTATCAGCTGATATGAGGGCCGCCGGCAGAATTGCCAGCAGCAGAACAGCAGCGAGAAGCCTATACGCAACCCGTTTATCCATTAAGGTTATCCGATAGAATCTGCCGCAGACTTTCAATGTCTTCTTCATGAAAGCCAACCGTCTTAAAGGCTATTTTTCCGTTTTTATCGACCAGAAACATAGTTGGCAGCGCTTCTACCCCGAATGCTCCGGAAGCTTTCTGGTATTTATCAATCAGGATTTTAACCGTGGTGGGATTTTGTTTAAAAAATGGAACAACTACATCAAGCCCCTCAGAATCGGTAGCCATCAGCAGCACATTGAAGCCAATATCCTTGAACTCGGCATAGAGCTCCTCAACATAGGGAAGTTCGGCATTACAGTTTTCGCACCAGGTTGCATAGAAATCAATAAGAATCCATTCATTTCCATACATCTTCTTAGAGAAATTATAGTTTCTTTCGGTATCAGTCAGAACAAATGCGGGGGCATCATCCCCCTGTTCAACGGCGAATACAGGCGCTACGGCTGCAGCAAAAAAAATAAACATCATTAATGCAATTACAGTAAGCTTGTTTTTCACAGTCACCATCCTGTTTTAATCTGTTTTATTTAAGGATAGCACCTTTCAATAAGTCAATCAACGTTCTATTCAGAAGATAGATATTTTTCCCATACAATAGAATCTTCAGTACGAATCGATTCGATAAATCCGCAGCGCTCATGCAGCCTTATGGACCCCTCATTTGTGAGAAAGCTTCTACTCAGAAGCCTTTTAAACCCCTGTGATATGCAATCTTTCATCATCCTGTTCAAAAGCAGGGTTCCTAATCCCTCCCCCTGCCTGTCTGGAAGTATAACTATATCATATGTATGGGCCGTATCAGTCAGCCTCGCGCTTCTGGGCCAGGCGGTACAGCGGCAGAAACCGATAACTGCTCCTGCATCTTCAAGCAAAAAACTGCGGTCTTTGTCGGGATCATGACTCTTAATCATATCCTCTACCATCTCATTATCTGTTTTCTCCCCGAATTCTTCCGGCCATTCTGCTCTTATCAGTTCAATGAGCTTTGAATAATCGGGTACCCCTTCAATAATCATAAACTCCATCGCGCCACCTTTAAATATATTAGATTGAATCAACTGTTTTTACAACTTTAAGACAGTAAAATTGGACAGACCGGGATTTCCATATTATTTTATATATATCTTTTAAGGAGATTAAAATGTTTGAAAGTTTTACATTCAATATCTGGGCTGTTCTTGTCTCGGTTGTTATTAATATGCTTATTGGTGCACTCTGGTATTCACCGGTTCTTTTTGGAAACATCTGGCTGAAGCTTATAGAGAAAAAGGCTGAAGATATAGGTCGCGACGAAGGAAACAAAGCCATGGCGCTTGCAATTGTGCCTGCAATAGTTTCAGCAGCGGGTTTATCGGTTCTGATTGGAATCAGCGATGCATCTGGAATTGTCGACGCAATTATAATCGGAAGCCTTGCATCAATTGCATTCAGCGGAATGAGCCTGCTGAATCTTGTATTTTTCGAAGACAGAAAGTTCAGCCTGGTGCTCCTCAATGCCGGTTATGCATTTGTTTCTTTCAATATTATTTCTATAATTTTGACGCTCTGGAAATAAAAAACCGCCCGCGAAAAATACCGGACGGAGTGAATACAAACCTGTATATAAACCGCAGAAATATAGGCCTTAGAATAATTGTAATCTGAGTTTCAGCTGATACCTGCCGGGCTCAACCCTGTAATCTTCGAAGATATCGGGTCCGCAGGCTCCGGTTCCAACGCCGCGATGGGCGGCATCTATGCTGACGAAGGTTTTCTTTTCCGGTTTTACCTGCCAGGTATGAGTCAATGCGTCAATTGCTTCGGCGCTTGTATGCAGAGCGGAAAAGATGAATGGGTTCGCTGATGAAACCCTCAGCCTTAGCCGCTCGGGCGCGGATCTTTCAAGCTCAAACCATCTGGTATCACAGTGAGCACCGTGCTCCTGCGGGAGGATATAGGGGACATATTCTCCTGTTACGCTGCTCTGCCAGAACTTAATCGGATAGCCGGCCTTTCTGTCGGGATAATTCTCCTTTTGTCCCCGGCCGTACCAGCACAAATCTTCAAATTCATTCTGCAGCGCAAAGCGTACTCCCGCGCGGGGAAGTTCCGGAAGACTCTCATCAAGGTTAAGGATCAGATCCAGAGCTCCGTCATCATCAAGTCCGTATCTGATATCACCGACAGGTTTTCCGTCAGCGGCGGTAACCCATTCTGAACTGATATACCCGTCGGTTAAAGCGGTGTTTCCGCTGCATTTTATTCTATCTATGCCGGCCTTGAACCATGCATAGCCGGGCTTTTCCTCCTGGCCTTCAAGGTTTCTGATAATGTCATTGTCCGTGGGGGCCCGCCATACCGAGAGCTGCGGAGCACCCAGTTCAAGGGAGGCTCTTCCGTTTGAAAGCCTGATTCCTTCAGCTGAAACCTCAACCTCAGTATCAGAGACTTTGTCATCAGGTCTAAAATATGGACGGTTGGTGATTGGTGCTTTATTTTCCAGCGGAATAACCCGCTGTTCCCAGGCCACCGTATGCCCGGCGGCACCCCAGGCGGTTTGTACCCTCAGGCGGGCTGAAACAAAGAGTGATATTTCCCGGCCCGAGGATATTCGCAATCCTTCCTCCAGGCTCTTCAGGCCATCGATGATGCCTTCTACTTTAATTTCAGCGGTTTCGTCTGGCAGTACAGACGGAACATCAAGATCCAGCTCCATCTTTTCAAACCCATCGAGCATCAGCGAGCAGTGAAACAGCAAATGCGAAGTATCGGTGAAATCATAGCGGTTGGTTATTCTTATTATACCGCATTCGTAATCCGATAGGTCAAACTCAAGCGGCTGGGCAAGCTTCTTGAATTCCTCCATGGCCGGGTGCGGAGTTCTGTCGGGCCAGATTAAACCGTTTATACAGAAATCGACATCATTAGGCGTATCGCCGAAATCTCCCCCGTAGGCCCAGTAATCATCCCCCTGCGGCGACTGCTTTCTGATCCCCTGGTCAACCCAGTCCCAGATGAAGCCGCCCTGAAGGCAGTCGTATTTCTTGAAGGCATCCCAGTATTCTTTCAGACCGCCGTTGCTGTTGCCCATGGCATGGCTGTACTCGCAGAGTATAAGCGGTCTATCATCACCCTCTGGTTTTTCCGATTCGGCCCATTCTATAATCTCCTCAACCGGGGCATACATAGGCGCAATGACGTCGGTAACGCTACGGCCGCGTTCATAGTGGTATTCATCCTGTCCCCATTCAGCCCTGACAGCACCCTCATAATGCAGGGGACGGGTTGGGTCTAAACCACGGGCCAAACCTGCGGCTGCCTCATGATTCGGACCGTATCCGCTCTCATTACCCAGAGACCAGAAAATGATTGAGGGATGATTGCGATCGCGTTTTATCATTCGGCCAACCCTGTCGGTAAAAGCTGCGGTATAGCGGCTGTCGCGGCAGACTTCGTTATAGAACTGATGGCTTTCAATATTGGCTTCATCAACCACAAGCAGTCCGAACCTGTCGCATAGATCGTACCATTCATTACAGTTAGGATAGTGAGAGGTTCTGACTGCATTGAAATTATACTGTTTCATCAACAGGATGTCGGCAATCATGCTCTCACGAGTAACAGCCTTGCCGCGGACATCCTCATGCTCATGGCGGTTTACACCCTTTACCATCACGGCCCTGCCGTTGAGCAGCAGCTGATTATCCTTTATTTCAACCGTTCGGAATCCCGTTTTCAGACCGGTACATTCGATAATATTTCCCATCTTATCATGCAGCTCAATCAGTACATCGTATAATTCAGGCTTTTCATGACTCCATAGCTGCACCGATTCAGCTTGAAGCTCAAATTTTATGCGCTGTCCTCCGTGTTCCCGGTTATGCAGAATCCAGTTTGAATTGCAGAGTCCGCTTGCGGGCTCCGAGGATCCGTTGACAAGCTGAATGCCTTGATGATCGCTCAGCGAGGCTGTCACGGTAAACGGTCCATCCTTGCTGAAATCTTTATCGGTTCTCGAATCCGAACCGATTTCCACACTTATTCCGAGCTTTCCGGGGCCGCCATTGCCGGATAGCGGCACGGCGGTAACAGCGACATCCTGTATGTAGATTCTATCTGTAGAGTACAGGTATACTGAACGATGCAGCCCCGCCATCCACCATTGATCCTGATCTTCTATGAAACTTGAATCGCTGTAACGGGTTACCAGAACAACTAATTCGTTCTCTTTTGAGAAATCAAGATTAGCTGAAAGATCAAATTCACTCTCAAGCCGACTGTCTTTCATCATCCCGACAAATTCACCGTTACACCAGATCATTGCCATGCTCTCGGCCCCGCCGAGATGAAGGACGACCCGTCGGTTTTTCCAGAACCCGGGAACCCCGAAGATCCGGCGGTATACCCCGCTCTGATTTCCCGCCGGGGGCTGCGGTGGAAGCTCAGGAAATGGCATTCTTATGTTGGTATAGTGAGGAGTTCCAAAGCCCTGTGCAGTCCAGTTGCCTGGAACCTCCGTAGAACCGTCGAACTTTGCCATTTTCTTGCCGGAAGTCAATCCGTCTACTTCAGAAAAGGCCTCATCAGCTGTGTCAAAAACCTTAAAGTCCCAGTCTCCATCCAGTGACTGGTAAAGCTTATTACTGGTGTTATCCGCCTTTATTGCTGAATAACGATCAAGATATGGAAGTAGAGCGGGCCTCATTGGCAGTCTGTTGATTGATGTGGTCTCGGGTGAAGCCCAGGGACGAAAAAAATCTGTTAACATTAAAGTCTCCTAAACCTTTACTCTGCGGAAGACAGTCCAGAGGTAAGTAAACATCAACAATCTTAAGGAGGCAAGCACGGAATGAATAAGAGGAAGAATAATCTTAAAAAATACCTTTATTTCCTATGCTCATCAAATTGTAGAGTTAAAACTCAGAAAGCAGAGTAAACCAGACTCAGCCCTGTCCGCCCGAACAGCAGATAAACTCAGCAAAGCAACGTGGAATTTCAAGCTCTTTTTCACCCTCAAGAAGAACTATAATCCCGGCTTCTCCACATTCTTCAACAATCTCAAGAGTTCTGCCGGGTCTGATGTTGTGCTCATAGCAGAATTGCAGCAGGCCTTCGGCCGCCTCACCCTCTTCAGTTATCCTGACTACTGACAGCTTATCTCCAATACCGGCAGTACATAGTCGCGGAGCAGCAAGAATCTCTTTCTCCCGGGCTGAACCGGGAAAAGGGTTGCCATGAGGGCAGGTATCAGGCCTGCCCAACTTGTCAAACAGGAAATATGAGAAGTCATCAGATATTGCAGCCTGAAGCCTTGATGCTTCCACATCCGATTTCACCCAGTGAAAATCAAGTTCTTCGACAAGAAGACGCTCAATAAGATAATGCCTCTTGAGCAGGCGGGCGGCAGTAACTCTTCCAACTTCGGTCATCCTGATTGCACCGTATAAATCCTGCTCTATCAGTTCGTACTTCTTCAATCTGTTCATCGCCTGAGTTACAGCGGGCTTGGAAACCTTCAGCCTGGACGCGATAACCGAGTTCTTAACAATACCGTAATCTCGTTCGATGATAAAAATTTCAATCATATACTCTGCTGCTGCAGGGAATTTATCCGTTAGCTCTTCAATATCAATACCCATTATCTTCGTCATAATAAAATGATACATCATATTCAGCAGAATATAAAGTATTTAAACTAATCCGTAAGCCTGACCGGCCTTGATTGTATATCCTAATTTTGTTAGGCTTCTATTATGAAAAATGAAACCAAATTGTCATCGAGTCTAGAGGACTATCTCGAGACTATCCTGCTCCTTGAACAAAAGAACAGGGTCGCAAGGGTTAAAGATATCGCGAAAAAGATGAATGTTACAATGCCCTCCGTAACCGGAGCTATGCGCAATCTGCGTGAACACGGACTGATTGATTATGAGAAAAATTCTTATATCAACCTCACTGCTGAAGGCAAAAAAATCGCCGAATGCATTCTTAACCGACACCATGTGCTGATGCGCTTTTTCAAAGACTGCCTGAAGCTGGAAGGGGACTGGGTTGAAAACCAGGCCTGCAGACTTGAACATGCAATAAATCATGAAACAACCGTCCGCATTTCGAAACTCACCGAATGGATTGATAAAACTGTGTTCAAAGAAAAAAAAATGACCGAATCAGAATGGCTTGAAATGCTACGGCAATAATTAGAACCTCCTCAGCTCACAATTTTCTAATCAACTATTAAAACTACAAACGCCCCATCTGTTAAGTTCAACATAAAATGCCGTTGATCATCCTGCCAATTATTAATTTGAAAAAAAGTAATGTACAATTAAATAATTTATGAAACCTAACTATGTTCACCCCTATTAACCTTGACAAAAACAGGCTGCCCTTGTAATATATTAACCATGGTTAACTAATTGAATACCCGGAGGAACTACAAATGACGCTATTAAACGGAAAAAACAATCGGAAATATGAGATTTCGGAGATTCAGGCCAATGAAGAAGGCATGAAAGAATTCCTGTTTACCCTGGGCTGCTATCCGGGCGAGACTGTAAGCATAATCTCGCAGCTTGCGTCCAATCTGATAATCAATGTAAAGGACGCCAGATACAGCATCGATGCTCACCTCGCTTCGGCAATAATTGTAGAACCTCAGCTTCAGGCGCAGACTGCACCTCGGCTGAAACAGGAATTGGTTGAACAATTCGCATAACAAAACCCGAATTATATTTAAGGAGAAAAAATGAAGATTGCTCTAACCGGTAACCCGAACAGCGGGAAAACCACGCTGTTTAATGCTATAACCGGAAAAATTGAACACGTCGGCAACTGGCCCGGCGTAACAGTAGAAAAAAAAGAGGGAGATATTAAATCCTCTCTTAATCCCGGCAACGCCAACCTTACAGTTGTCGACCTCCCGGGCGCCTACTCAATGTCCCCCTACACAAATGAAGAATCAATCACCAGTGACTTTGTTAAGAACGAAGCTCCGGATGTTATCATCAACATAGTAGACGCAACAAACCTCAGCCGGAGCCTGTTTTTCACATCACAGCTCACCGAGCTTGGAATCCCCGTTGTTATAGCCCTCAACAAGAGCGACCTAAACAGGAAAAAAGGGACTGTAATAGACACCCCTCTTTTAAGCGAAAGCCTCAAATGCCCTGTAATAGAAACAGTCGCCACTGGAGGCGGCAAAAACGGTCTTGCAGATCTGGTCGACGCGGTAATCACAGTCGGCACCGGCAAAAAAAAGCAGGCAGCCCTTCATGTCCGCGGCGCAAAGAACGCTTCAACAAAGGAAGAGGTTGAAGCTGCGGACAAAAACAGATTTGCAGTTGTAAACGAGATTGTTGATCAGGTTGAACGAAAGAAAATCGATTCATCGAAGCAGACCGCACAGGACAGACTCGATCGTTTTGTTGCCCATAAGTGGATTGGAATCCCGATTTTTGTAGCCGTAATCTGGCTTGTTTTCCAGGTTTCACAGGCATGGGTCGGACCACCGCTTGCAGATCTTTTAGTAGGCTGGATTGACGCCTTTTACGGTCTTGTTGAGGGCGCCATCGGGGAAAACGCCAACCCCTTTCTTGCATCTCTGCTGCTTGACGGCATCATCGGCGGAGTGGGTGCCGTTGTAGGCTTCCTTCCCCTTATCATGGTTCTGTTCTTCATGCTCGCACTGCTTGAAGACTGCGGATACATGGCCCGTGTTGCCGTTGTATGGGATAGATTCTTCAAAAAGATCGGCCTTTCGGGTAAATCTCTCATTCCGATGATAGTTTCTACCGGCTGCGCAATCCCCGGCGTTATGGCGACAAGAACAATCAAGAACGTCAGGCAGCGAAGAACTACCGCAATGCTGACACCCTTTATGCCCTGCGGCGCCAAGCTTCCGATTATCGCCCTCTTTGCGGGTGTCTTCTTCGGTGAAAATGCCTGGGTCGGGACCTCAATGTACATTCTTGCAATTGTAGTAATTATTATCAGCGGCCTGATTATCAGAAAGATTACCGGCGACACATCACAGTCGTACTTCATCATGGAACTTCCTGAATACCGTGTTCCGAGCATCAAGCGTGCGGCGCTTTCAATGCTCAACAGAGCAAAGGCCTTCATCATCAAGGCGGGAACAATCATCCTTATCTGTAACGCAGTTGTTCAGATTCTTCAGACATTCAACTGGAGCTTCCAGGTGGTTGCTGAAAGCATGCCTGAAACAAGTATTCTCGCAAGCATTGCTTCGCCGATTGCAGTTCTGTTCATCCCGCTCGGATTCGGAATCTGGCAGTTTGCAGCAGCGGCTGTTACCGGCTTCATAGCAAAGGAAAATGTCGTCGGAACCCTTGCAGTAACCTTCGCAATTACCAACTTCATCGATGTAGAAGAGCTCGCCCTCGTATCAGGCGGCAGCGACGTTATGACGGTTATGGGAATCGGTGCTGTAGCCGCACTTTCATACCTCGTATTCAACCTTTTCACTCCGCCCTGCTTTGCCGCAATCGGCGCTATGAACTCAGAGCTGGAAGACAAAAAATGGCTCTGGGGAGCGATCACCTTCCAGCTCGGCATGGGTTATGTCCTCGCCTTTATGGTTTACCAGCTCGGAACCCTGTTCACCGCGGGAACCCTTGGCAGCGGATTTATCGGCGGACTCATAGCTTGCGTGCTGATGGTCGGTTATGTAGTCTACTTGATGCGCAAGGGCAGTAGAAGCGCCGAAGCAAAACTGAGTAAGGTAGCGTAATCATGAGTATAGCGGATGTCGTAATTGTAACAATAATTGCAGCTGTTGTTGTCTTGGCGATCCTGAAAATCCGAAAGGATAAAAAGAAAGGCGTTTGTACGGGCTGCTCAGCCGCGGCATCCGGTGCATGCCCTACCCATTCCGGTTCATCATGTCCGGGGCATACAGAAAAATAAGCACAGTATAAGTAATATTCTGCGGCTGTATATCAGGCAATCCCGGTATACAGCCTTTTTTATTCTTCCGGCTCAGGGACAACCTCTTTCCCCAATTGCCATAAATTCAACCCAAAAGCCAGAAACCTGATTACAAACAGTTTAATGCCGGAAATTCTTCTTGTCAGGCATATAGCTCTTAATACAAGTCATACCCGCTCCGGTCGCCAGAACATGAATACCGCTCATGTTTTCACATGTAGTATACCCGCCTTCAAACCGGATATTCAAAGGGAGCAGAATGTAGGAATCTTCATCACAATAACTCTGTATAGTGTCAGGTGACAGGAGCCTTTCGTTTGAACTGCCCGGATTCTGAACGATGATATTCTTTACAGTACAGACAGATGTCAGCCGGCCGTCTTCATTGAATGCGAGTGTCTCCCCCCCTACAAGGCTGCTTTCAGGATCAGGATTGTATGCAGTAATTCTCCCGATAGGAGTCTGAACGATTGTTTCAGCTGCGGGTTCACATCGGGCGACTGTTCCGTTCCTGTGAAAGAAGACCCCTTTCCTCGCCTTAATCATTCCTGCCGGTGTATAAAGCTCAACCACTTCGGAAGGCTGAAAAACTATCCTCTTAATCTCCCCGGTTTCGTAGAACTGCAGATATTCCGGTTCAACATTAATTGTTCCGGCAAGTGTATCTATATCGACAGCCCCTGAACTATTCCGGCCGGGGAAACCGGTTTGCGGAAAGATTTTCCGCAGCTTCCCACTCCGGTAAAAGGCAACCCTTTCAGAGGAGAAAACACCGACAGAGGTTTTAATAAATGCTGATTCTTCAAGTGTTACTGATTTTAATTCACCACTGGGAAAATAGCTGATCCTGGGATCAGTTCTACTTCCGTCTTTCTTAAGGAAAGAAGAAGGAACAAGAGTTCCTACCGAGGTGCGAAGCTTCATTCGATCTTCCATTCTACACTTGGCAATAATTGCGGTTTCCATATTATTCTCCTGCAAAAGTCTTTTATTATGTAAATACAACAACTATACCAACTTGGCTTATTACTGAAAAATTTTCCCCCGTCCGCATAATTCCTTTTGCAGGTAGGAATTATTATGATGTAACTTTATAATGCTGATAGAAAAATAGTTTAAATATCCTACATTAATGCAAGTCTTCCTACATTTTAGTAGGAAGACATGTGATAAACAGTCAAAACGGGGTATTTTTCATACAGCCCTTTAATTTCCTTCAGAATTAAAATCAGGGTAGATAATCACAAATATCGTCGTACATCTCGGGGCGTCTATCGCGGAAGAACTGCCAGCCGTCACGAACTTCTCTAATCATTTCAAGGTCAAGATCCGCCGTTACAACCTCGCTCTTATCCTCGCTTCCCTTCACTATAATCTGCCCCTTGGGATCGCAAAAGTAGCTTGAGCCGTAAAACCTGCCGAATTCCCATGGTTTTTCAGTGCCGACTCTGTTATTCGCCCCGATAAAAACCCCGTTGGCAGCAGCCTGCGCGGGTTGTTCCAGCTCCCATAGATACTGTGATTTACCAGCAACTGTAGCTGAAGGATTAAACAGTATCTCTGCACCGTTTAATGCTAATATCCTCGCACATTCCGGAAAATGCCTGTCGTAGCATATGTAGATGCCGATTTTAGCATAGGCAGTCTGGAAAACCGGAAATCCCTGGTTCCCAGGTTTGAAATAGAATTTCTCCCAAAACCCCGGCCAAGTGTGCGGAATATGGATCTTCTGAAATTTTCCGAGATAGCTTCCGTCGGCATCGATAACAGCTGCGGTATTATAATAAACACCTTCAAGGGTCTTCTCATAAACCGGCAAAATCAATACCATTTTAAACTTTTTCGCGTATTCAGCGAGCCTTTCAGTTGTCGGCCCCGGAACGGATTCAGCGGCTGCATACCACTTCATATCCTGTTCAGCACAGAAGTAGGGTCCGAAAAAAATCTCCTGGAGACAGAGAATCTGCACCCCTTTCTTTCCTGCTTCCTCGATTAAAGGAATATGCTTTTGAATCATAGCTTCCTTGATCTCTGCGACAGTTCCATCATGCTTCGGGTTAGAAGCCTGAATATGTCCGCATTTTATAACTCTACTCATAATCATCCTCCAACATCTATGTTATGCCCGGTAAATTCTTCTGTCAAGAAAAACTCATTCTGGAAAAGAATACAAAAAACAGGCTTTGATGAATTGACTATCCAACCAGCTCCCAACTATACTTTGTACATAATCTTACTAAGGAGTAATTATATGGCCTATGTAATTTCTAACGACTGCGTTGCCTGCGGAGCCTGCCAGGGTGAATGTCCGGTAGAAGCAATCTCAGAGGGTGACATCTTCAAGATCGATCCTGAAAAATGCACTGACTGTGGAGCATGTGCTGAGGTTTGTCCCGTTGGCGCTATTTCAGCCGGCTGATAAACATTCTAATCATTAAAAGCAGCCTGATTACAAGCTGCTTTTTTTAAATTTGCCCCTGCCTGTTCATATTTTCTAGCAGCGAACCAAAATAGTAGATATTACTGATAAATAGACAAATTTCTTTTATTATTTACTTTTAAACTTCAACAAGGAAGACAAATGGACTCCTTTACAGATAATACCGCGCAATTTTTCAAAGCTCTCAGAGACTTCATTAGACTAACTATTCTCAGTAAAATCACCCGAAAAGAATATTCCGCCTGTGTAATGAAGCTTGAACAGGAATCCTATGTCAGCCAGTCAGCGGCATCTCAGCATCTAAAAACCTGAGGGATGCAGAGATTAATCGGAATAAAACAAAAAACAGAGGAGAATAATGTATCTTTTTATTATTACCGGCATAGCATTATTAATATCATTTATTTTTAACCCAAAAAAAACATTGCAGGGACTTAAAAAAGCCTGGAATAAATTTAAAAACATGATAATTCCACTAACGATAGTCCTTGTCTTAGTCTCATTTGCCCTTCACTTCATGACACCTGAAATGATTGAAAAATATCTGTCAAAAGGAAATCAGGTTATCGGAGTAATCCTGGCATCTATTCTGGGATCTGTTACAATGATGCCCGGCTTCATAGCTTTCCCTTTGAGCGGCATTCTAAAAGACAATAACGTCTCTTATATGATTATATCAGCTTTTACCACGACCCTGATGATGGTAGGAGTACTGACTTTTCCTGTCGAACAAAACTTTCTCGGTACAAAAGTCTCAATAATAAGAAACACGGCAGGATTCATTATGGCGCTCATAGTTGCCCTTATAACAGGCCTTGTTTTCGGCGAGATTTTATAATGAAGAAAAAATTTTTTTATTTTGCTGCGATATTTATATATCTGGTTTTTATTTCAATTTCATTTGTTATAGACTTTGAACCGGGAAAGAATATTGGGCTTAATTTCACTGAATATGCCATAAGTCTCGTTAAGATTGTCCCATGCGCATTTATCCTGGTAGGACTCTTTGAGGTCTGGGTAAAGAGGGAGGTTGTTGAGAAAAATCTTGGAAAAGAATCAGGAATTGTTGGCTATTTCTGGGCCATTCTTCTAGGCGGAGTTACAATAGGCCCCATGATTGTGGCTCTTCCTGTGGCTCAGGCTCTTCATAAGAAAGGAGCCAGCATGCGCGTTATTTTCACCTATCTTGGAGCCTCTGCAACCTGCCGCATTCCTATGACAATCTTCGAAGCAACATGTGTTGGCATAAAATTCACAATTGTTCGCTATGCAGCGTCTATACCTCTTCTGATTATTTTTGCCGCGATCTACGGACGAGTTCTAGACAACAGGAACTATTCCCGGTTAGATAATACGGCCCAGGAAAATTGACAGTTCCAGGCGATTGAAACAGGGGTTTTGCAAAACCGGCCACATAGGGTTTACACCCGGCCCCTAATTCAGCTGCTAATCACGCGCATCATCAGCTGAAAACAGTTCCTGAATGAGTTATAATCTACGGCAGATGAAATATATTTTATTATTACTTTTAACAATAATAATTTTCCCCTTGTCATCCTGTGGCGAACCTGAATTAATTCTGGAAGGAAACAGCTCGGTCTACGGAGATACTGATATTGCCGTCGGGATGTCGTTTCCGCCTTTTTCAAATTCAGATCAGATTGATTTTACTGTTACCGAACTGAAAAAGCTGGCTACAAACAGAATAAGGATAGCAATTGACTGGAGAAATCGTGAACCCGCTCAGGGTGAATTTTACTGGACACCGATGGATTTACGCATGGAGACTGCAAAAGATAATAACGTCCTCGTTTTTCTGACGGTAGCTAGCGTCTGCCCCGAGTGGGCAAAAGAACCCTCAGGAAGCGATAATGCTAATCTAATGGATGAAAACTTGTTGAAGACATTTGTTGAAGCTGTTCTGCTCCGTTATGATAATATTGATAAAATTCAGTTCGGCAATGAATGGGAATCAGGCACCGAGGACGGTACAGCTTATTTTAATACAGCCTCTATAGAACGATTTGTTGCATACAACAATATTCTTTATGATGCAGTGCAGAGTCTCTCTCCTGAAACTGAAGTTGTACTAGGCGGGCTTACAAGAACATACCCCATTGTTGAATATTTTGTTGAAAACGGAACTTACCCGGATTTTTCAGGTCTAACCCTGGCAGGAGGAGCAACTGTCGATTATCTTGAAGGGCGGGTTGATAAAATCAAAACACAATACGATGAAAAAGGAATAAAACAGAACGTTGAGTATGTATTGGAACATGCCAAATACGACATCCTTGATATTCACCTCTATGATGATCCTGAAAACTGGCCGGAATACCTTACCGTACTGCCCGATGATAAGCCCATACTGGTTTCTGAATTCGGTGGTCCCAACTCTGAATTTGAAAGAACATGGGCGTCATATCAGGCTGAAAGAATGGATGCCTATATTGATGCGATTGAACAGCTTCCGATAATTGAAGCATATTACTTCAAACTCGTTGATTCGGACACATCATACCATCAGCATTCGGGGCTGTTTTACAGTAATTTGAACATGAAACCGGCCCGCAATGTTTTTGCAGCACGTCTGACTCCCGGTTATTGATACAGCCCTTCAGGAAATAGAATTAAAGGATCAGCTTCCGGAGTTCATGGTCTTGAATGAGGCGGCCTCAGAATTAATTTTTCTGATATCATTATTATTTTTTTCACTTATCTGATTCATTTCAACCATCCGTTTTGAAATATCATCGGTAAGTGCGACAATCCTGACTACCTGATCGGCAGTTTCAGCACTTGATCTCTTCTGAACATCAACTGCTGTCGATATGCCCGAAGCGTTACCAAGCATCGCGGCAGTACCGTCTTTGACAGTTTCTGATGTACTCTTTATTTTAGATAAACCGTCCAGAATCTGATTACTTCCCGCGTTAAGCTCTTCGGTTGAGCTGCCGATTACAGTAAAAGCTTCAGACACCTTCGTAATAGCATCAATAATATTACTGAAGTTGGAATCAGTACCGCTTGCGGCCGCAGACACCTGTTCAATAGACTTGCTAATTGTATTCAGATTCTGCTGAACGCTCTTTGACTGCTCGGCTGAAAGCTCTGCAAGTTTTCTAATTTCATCAGCAACCACAGAGAAACCTTTCCCGGCATCACCAGCATGAGCTGCTTCAATAGCGGCATTCATTGACAAAAGGTTGGTCTGGCTTGAGAAATTAGAGATAAGCTCATTAGCCTGCGTCAATTGTTCAGACTCTTTAACAATAGTTTTAATCAGCTCAAGAACATTTCCAAGCGCTGTCTTACCCTGCTGCGAGGTGGTGATCATATCCTTAACTTCATTCTCCGAATTGAAAATCAGTTTGTTGATTGAATCAATCCCTGCGGTCATTTCCTCAATAGCTGCAGAAGCATCGGCAACAGCCCGGACCTGATTTTCCACCGAGTGGTTCAGGGTCTCAATACTGTCCGTCAACTGCTGCAGAGACTTAGAGGTATTTTCCGTGCTGAAAGACTGAGCCTTTGTCTGCTTCGTTACATTTGAAACAGCGGAACTTATCTCGCCTACATTATCCGAAGTGTCTGAAATATGTTCTTTCAGAAGGCTGCTGGATTCAGTATACAGTTTTATATTTTCATGAAGATTATTCATGAAGAGCGAAACCCCTCTGGCAATATTGTTGTAGCTTTCACCCAGATGATCAGTCTCATCACGTACAACCTTATTACGCTTGTAAGAGAATTCGCGGCTGAAATCATTCCCTTTGCCTTCCTCCATAAGATTAGCAAGCCGGATGATTGGTCTGGTAATGGAGTTTATCCTTGTGACAGTAAAAAATATTATAAGAATGATGGCGGCAGTGAAAATTAACACAAGTATAAGTTGTGATCTGCTGACCATTTCTGAAAGATCAGCGTTGATTGCATCAATCGTTTTCTGCACATCATCAGTGTATGCCCCTGTACCTATCCAGATATTTGTCCCCGGTACCATCATTGCAGTTCCAAGTTTCGGAAAAACCTTATCCTGATCTTCTCCAGGCTTTGACCAGTAAAAATTTACAAACATCTCGCCGCTTTCAGCTGCTTTATCCAGATCTCTTATTATATACTGCGTTCCATCGGGGGACTGAAGGCCCCATAGATTCTTCCCCTCATTAGCCGGGTTTGCCCCGTGAATAACATTGATTCCCGTTCCGCTTTCATACGCATAAAAATATCCGTCAACACCGAAACGAAGGGGCTCAATCATCTCCCTCGCTAATTCGAGCTTCTGTTCATTTGATAGATCCTTACGCTTGTAGACGATTTCAAGCAAACCGGCAGCTGTTTCAGTTGTACTTTGAAGCTCATTTTTATAGCCGTCAAAAATCAAATTGCTGGATTTTTCAGCATAGGTACACTCAACCTCGGTAATAACCCTGTTATACGCAATGGTTGAAATTACAAAGAAAACAAGAAATAGAAATGCAACAGGAACTGTTATTCTGATATTTATTCCGATATGAAAGGACTTATTTTTATTCATAATTATTACTCACATTCTTATACAATTTATTCTTAATTTATGGAATAATCAGGAGGACATTTTCAGTACAAATAGCTGTAATAGCCGAAAACCGCTTGTTTTACAAAGATTACCGGCTTATATTGGTTATGTGATTGAGGATGCAGAGACCAGGACATTATTTTCCAAAGCTCGGGTTTCAAAGGATAGGAATTTCGACGGCATATTCTTTTTCGCAGTAAAGACTACGGGAATTTTCTGTCGCCCGTCCTGCCCCTCTCCTGTTGCAAAAGAAGAAAACGTCCTCTATTTCAAAACCATCTTTCAGGCCATGGAACATGGTTTCAGACCCTGTCACCGGTGCCGTCCTGATCTTAATATCGAATACCATAATTCATACATAGCAGGCTTTGAAATTGTCGAGCGTGCACTAAGGCTTATCTGCGACGGTTTTCTGAATTATCATTCCATAGACGAACTTGCCTCAAAGGTCTGTATTTCACCAAGGCAGCTTCGAAAACTGTTTGTTGACAACATAGGAATTCCACCTGTGAAGATCAGCCGATATCATAAGGCTATTTTTGCCAGAAAGCTTTTACTCAACTCTAAGGCACCTGTTACCGAAATTGCCTTTGCAGCAGGGTTCGGCTCAACGCGGCAGTTCAACGCTAGCTATATAAAAATATTCAATGAGTCGCCGCGTGCTACGCGCTTGTCAGGTAAATCAACATCCGCTGCCGGCACTTGTCTTATGCTGAAATATAAAAAACCCTTTGATTTTGAACAGCTTCTGGCGTTTATGCGTCCAAGGCTTATAGCAGGTGTTGAAACAGTTCAAAATAACCACTATTCGCGCACCTTCCGGACCGAATACACCAGCGGCTGGGTTACGGTTGTTGACCGGCCGGCCGAATCAGCACTTGAACTGACGGTTCACAGCGACGACATTCGCTGCAGCGACAACCCCTGTGAGCTTCAGTACTTTTTCCCCGGCCCGGAAGATCTTGCCGGCACAGATATTTCCGATATCGGCATTACCCAGACCCGGCAGCAGGCGATTCAAACCGTAACAGCCGCAGCGATCGATGGCCGGCTGGATCTCGGTTCAGCACAGAGCCTTAACGAATTTTCCACAGCCTTCAGAGCACGAAAAGGTATTGGGCCATGGACGGTCAACTATACAGCTATGCGGCCCTCTGCCTATGGAACATTCCGGCAGACAGCAAGGAGTAAATATGTATTACACAAGACTTGATACACCGGTCTGCGAGATTATTCTTGCCGGAGATGAGGACGGCCTGCAGCACCTGCACCTGAATACGGGCGAAGGCAAGCGCCGGTTTGAGGTATTGCCGGACTGGCTGCGCAGCGATGATTTTTTCGTGGATACTGCCGCCCAGATTAGGGAATTTTGTACCGGAGAACGCAGGGTCTTCGATATAAAACTCAATCCGCAGGGCACAGACTTCCAATCGCGCGTCTGGAGCGAGCTTCAGCGAATACCCTATGGAGAAACCCGCAGCTACGGCGAAATTGCATCAGCACTCGGCAAGCCTTCAGCAGCCCGCGCGGTAGGAACAGCCAACGGGCGGAATCCCATACCTTTGATAATTCCCTGTCACAGGGTGATAGGAGCTGACGGTAGTCTTGCGGGCTTTGCACACGGGATTGCCGTAAAACAGCGGCTGCTGATGATTGAAAAAATGCAAAGATAAGTTTATGAAAATGATATTAAAGTGATCAGTATAAATTATCTTGACTTTTTTTATCGTGCACGATATATTCATACAAGACACATAAGGAGGAATTTATGGCGTCAAATTTTTATAGCTACAATGCACAATTAAACAATGGAACTGATATATCCATGGAAGATTTTTCGGGAAAGGTGGTTCTTATTGTAAACACTGCGAGCAAATGCGGTTTCACACCTCAGTACGGCAGCCTGCAGGAACTTTATGAAAAATATAATGAAAAAGGTTTGGAGATCCTCGGCTTTCCCTGCGATCAGTTCGCCCACCAGGAGCCGGGCTCAGATGAGGACATCCAGCAATTCTGCAAAATTAACTTCGGAGTTACATTCCCTCTTTTTAAAAAAGTCAATGTAAACGGTAAGGATGCAGATCCTCTTTACAAATTCCTGAGAAAGGAACTGCCAGGTAAAATTGGAAATTCAGTAAAATGGAACTTCACAAAATTTCTTATTGACCGAGAAGGAAATCCGGTAAAAAGGTTTTCTCCGAAAACTTCACCCGAAAACCTTGAAAATGATATAATATCCCTGCTGTAAATATGGAATATGATCAACTTAAACTAGACCAGCAGATTTGTTTTCCGGTCTATGCCGCTTCAAGGTTAATTACAAAAGCCTATCAGCCCCTGCTGGAAAACCTGGGGCTGACATACCCCCAATATCTCGTGTTGATGGTATTATGGGAAACTGACAGCCTGAGCGTAAACGGGATTGCTGAAAGGCTGATTCTTAACACCAACACAATAACTCCTCTGCTCAAACGGATGGAAGCACACGGGCTTCTGGAGAGACAACGCTCCAGTGAGGATGAACGCAGGGTCATCATAAAACTCACTGATAAAGGAACAGAGCTGCGGCACAAGGCTGCAGAGGTTCCTATCCGGCTGATGGAGGGTTTTTCAGGCAGCGATTTATCTCAAAACGAGATTACCGCTCTAAAAGAAACTTTATTAAAGATGATAGAACTCCTTAAATAACATATATCAATATGCCCTGATAATTTAAGGTTCATAAGATGATTTTAGAGTATAATAGATCTATGAGAATATTCTACGCTGTTAATTTTGACGATAAGACTTCAGAAATGCTGCAGAAGCTTCAGAATGATCTGCGCGAAAAGGTTATTAGGGGGCGATGGGCGGCCCTTGAAAACCTTCACCTGACCCTGCATTTTGTTGGTGAGATTGAATCAGACGAGCTGCCAATCTTTAAAGAGGCCCTGGAAAAAGCCGCTGCTGCTGTTCAGCGATTTAGCATCCGGTTTACATCCTATGGATCATTCAGGCAGGGGAAGCAGGATTTAATTTATATCAAAACAAAAAATACCGGTGATGTAATGAAAATTATGTCGGACATTTTAAAGAAAGAGCTTCAGCGCGGCGACATGAAATCTTTTACTCCCCATGTAACCCTTGTGCGTCGTGGTGAAATAAATTACAGCACCCTGAAGGTGTTAAAGAAGCAGCGATTTGAACTCCCGGCAGTAGAAATAAAATCTGTGGAACTAATGGAGAGCCGCAAAATAAACGGCAGACTGACCTATACAACCCTGCATTCGGTCAGCCTGAAATAATCAATCTATAGTCCTACTCAACCGGCAGATTATTCCTCATCCAGTCACCTATTCCGCTTCGCAGGTTGTACACCTTTGTGAAACCGGCATCTATAAGCATTCTTGCAGCTACAGTGCTGCGGTTACCGGATGCACAGTAAAGGAGAATGTCTTCATCCTTATACTCTTCCAGCTTCGAAATATTCTCCGCAAAAACCTGTACCGGCAGTAAATCGGCACCGGGAATATGCCCCTGCCGGTATTCTCCCTCTGTTCTGACGTCAATAATCAGCGGGTTTACATTCTGTATCAGCCTGTTTGCATCATAGGCCGTCAACTCCTGATAGTTTGCATCAACAAGCTCCAGGACATGAAAAACTCCCTGACGTTCTCCCAGGGTGAACTCATAATCACCGCTTTTCTTCATCTTAACATAGGAAGTCTCTTCTGCAGCTTTAGGCAGAACCTCATTTATCTCAAGACCGGGAACCTCGAATTCGTATTTGCTTCCATCTTCAAGCCTGAAAACGATATAGTCACCCCTGTAGATAGTATATTCGAGATCTCCCTCTCCATCCTCTATATCAAGAATTCTTAAACCGCCCTCAATCGTTCCCGAGATGCTGCTGTTTTCAACCTCGGCCGTACCTCCGGCAGAAACAGAAAATATCAACACAAAAGACAATATCACTATATTTAATATTTTTAGAGTCTTCATAATTCGCCTCCTGATTATTCTCATCTATATAGTATAATTACTATGTAACTAATAGTCCAGTTTTTTTACAATTCAGCAACTGATTTACAGCCACTTAAAACTGTTAGCTAAAATTTATATAAAACTGTATCTTTACAACAAAACAACGCTCGGGTATCATCCCCGAAGTGAGCAGAAAAAAAGCACTTACAGCAGCATTAAAGGCCTCGTCCCCTGTATTCTTCGGATACATATCTATAGGTTTCGCCTACGGCTTTCTGCTTGTAAAATCAGGTTTTGAGTGGTACTGGGCCCCTGTCATGAGCCTCACAATTTTTGCCGGTGCCGCACAGTTTATGGCAATCAGCCTGATAAACCAGAATAAAAGCTTCATAGAAATGGGTCTGGCTATTTTCCTTTTGAACGCCAGGCATATGGTTTACGGGTTCTCGGTGCTCGAACGCTATGCTCCGTTTAAGAGATTCAAGAAATACCTTATTTTCGGCCTCACCGACGAAACCTATGCGCTTATAACCACGATTAAGCCGCCCGAGGGCGCTGACCCTGAATTTTTCGACTTCTGCATTACCGCACTCAACCAGAGTTACTGGACGCTGGGGGGAATCTTGGGCGCGCTGCTTGGGACTATAATAAGCTGGAACGCACCAGGGCTGGATTTCGCTCTGACCGCCCTCTTTGTAGTTTTGATGATAGAACAGATTAGAACCCTGAAACGCCCCGCCCCCTTCCTGCTCGGGCTTGCAGCCCCGGTGCTTCTGTATCTTACAGGACTGACAGAGCAGGCCCTGTTTCTGGGAATTGTAATAAGCTCGGCAGGATGTTTTTTTATGAAAAAGTCCGGAACTGATGCAGGAGAGCCGGAGACGGTAGCACAGGAGAAAGCCGATGTTTAGAATGATAATCGCCATTGCAGTTATGACCCTTGCCACACAGCTGACCCGCGCCTTTCCGTTTCTGCTGTTTTCAAGGCGTGAACCGCCACAATGGCTTCTTGACGGCGCAAGACTGATTCCGGGTGCGGTAATGACCGTCCTGGTTGTTACGAGTATGCCCCGCAGTCTGGACCTTGCCGAAGCCTCCGTATGGATCCCCTGGGCAGGTGTTGCAGCAGTGAGCATTTTGCACATTATGTTCAAGCACCCGCTTGTAAGCATCTTCGGCGGCACTGGTGTCTACATGATGCTTCTACACTTTTTCGTCTGAAAACCAGGGTCGCATAATCTCACACGCAGCATGCACTTGAAAGTGCTGCTTCGACTAAGCTCCGCATGCACTTGAAAGTGCTGCTTCGACTAAGCTCCGCAGCACTTTTTGTATTTTTTTCCGCTGCCGCAGGGACAGGGGTCGTTCCGGCCCACTTTAGGGGAATCGCGAACAACTGTGGCTGAGGGGGTGTAGCCATCGTCAAAAAACCATTCATCATCCGTTTTTACGAAGTTGCTTACCTCATGATGATCATATTCCACCCCGTCCTGTTTGAACTTGGCGACAAACTCAACAACACCCTCGTCGCCGTTTGTTTCGGTGCGCATTATTTCAAGACCTAGCCATTCTGATTCGGCTGCCCATTTTTCTGTAGCATCACGGTCAAGGCGGTGTATTCTCACGGGGTTGTGGGTATCCACGATATAATCGATTTCCTGCTTAACATATGCTGTATATCTTGATCGCATCAGCTCTTCGGGCCCCGGGGCCAGTTTTTTGCCTCTGACATAGGGCTCGCAGCATTCTGCATAGGTTTTTCCGCTTCCGCAAGGGCATTTTTCCATGTTTTTACTCCTGTAGCACTCATATCTGCTTAAATTATCGTATTTCAGCCTTGAATTGCAAGTAAAATGGCTTGATACACTGACTTTTCCTTGACTTCAAACTAATAAAGATCTATAGTTTTATTGTACTAATAGTTTAGTACAACTATAAAAACTCCGTAGCTGGAGGATATCAATGTGACGGAAAATACAATAAATCCTATAAAATTCAGTCTTGACCCGAAAAGCGGCGTTCCCTTCTACAAACAGATCATCCTGCAGGTAGAAATGGCCATTGCTGACAAAAGACTGGTAAACGGTGATCAGCTGCCGACGGTGCGAAGCCTCGCGGTTGATCTAAGCATTAATCCAAACACTGTAGCCCGCTCCTATAATGAACTTGAAATTCGAGGTATTGTGCATACTCAGCAGGGTACCGGAACTTTTATCAGCGATAAAGTGGTTGAACTTGATGAGATTAAACGTGAAAAAGTTCTTGCAAGTATCAGCAGATCGTTCATCTCAAAAGCAGGCTCATACGGATTCACATTAAAAGAAATTATAGAATATCTTCAAACGATTGAAGGAGGGAAAGAATGAATCTTTTTCAAACCAAATCAAACAGGGTAAAAAACATCCAAACGCCTGTTCTGCACAAGGATTTCAGTTACAGCGCTGTATCATTTCTGGTATTAGGCATTTTTGTAGCTGTAGGAGTTTTTATCCAGCTTCAGTTATTTCCGGATTCGGAAATTGAGAGTATTGTTCAGCTTACTGCCGGGTTGTTTTTCGGAGGCGTGCTGATGGCGCTTCTGCCGATCTGGCTTTTTTCTATTGTTATAATAGCGGCAATATGGATTAATCTCCTTGCATTCTTCAGCCTCGACTTCTGGCCGCTTGCAGCCCTGGGCTCCATAGGCATTCTTGTTTCAGCCTCGGTTGAACTCGTCTACCAGTGGGACAAGGTCGTAATACTTCGGGCCGGGAAGTTCCGCAAGGTACACGGCCCGGGCCTCTTCATCCTGCTGCCGCTTTTAGACCGCACGGCCGCCTACGTTGACACCCGAATAAGGGCCACCGACTTCAGCGCAGAAAAAACACTCACCGTCGACACCGTGCCGGTGCACGTAGACGCACTCTGCTTCTGGATGATCTGGGACGCGCAAAAGGCCGTTCTTGAAGTGGAAAACTATCTAGAAGCGGTAACCCTCTCAGCCCAGACAGCCCTGCGCGATTCAATCGGAAAGCATGATCTGGCGTCGCTGCTCTCAGAACGCGAGGAGCTCGGCCGGGAAATACAGCAGGCCCTTGATTCCAAAACGAACCCCTGGGGGGTATCCATCATGTCCGTGGAAATTACAGATATTATCATTCCGAAAGAACTTGAAAACGCAATGAGTAAGCAGGCGCAGGCCGAGCGCGAGCGCCAGTCAAGGGTAATCCTCAGTAACGCAGAGGTTGAAATTGCTGAAAAATTTGAGCTTGCGGCTGAGAAATACAGCAATAATCCTACAGCCTTTCAGTTGAGGGCTATGAATATGGTTTATGAAGGCCTGCGTCAGAACAACTCAATGATGCTTATGCCGTCATCAGCCCTGGATAACATGAATCTCGGTACTGTTTTAGGAACTCAGGCAATGAATGACATCAATAAGCTAAAAACCGAAACAAAGGAGAAACAGGATGATTAAGATAGATAATGTTGTAAAAAACTATGAAAACGGCGAGACCGAAGTGAAGGCTCTTCGCGGAGTATCGCTCAATATTGAAAAAGGTGAGTTCACATCAATTGCAGGACCCTCGGGCTCCGGGAAAACAACGTTGCTGAATCTTATCGGATGCATTGACAGGCTTGATCAGGGCGAGATTACCATCAAGAATGAGGCGGTATCGAAGATGAACAAGGTTGAAAAGACAAAGTTCAGACGAAAAAACCTCGGCTTTGTATTTCAGACCTATAACCTCATCCCGGTTCTCTCGGCATATGAAAATGTTGCCTTTGTACTTTCACTGTTAGATGTAAGTGAAGCTGAGGTTAAGCAGAGAACTATGGATATTCTGAAAGAAGTTGGGCTGGAGGGAATGGAAAACAGAAAACCCTCAAAACTATCAGGCGGACAGCAGCAGCGGGTCGCAATAGCCCGTGCCCTTGTAAAAAAGCCTGAAATAGTTCTCGCCGACGAACCAACAGCAAACCTGGACTCCGGAACCGGAGAAGAAATACTTAAACTCATGAAAGAAATGAATGAAAAGCACGGGACTACCTTCATTTTCTCAACCCACGACAAGATGGTTATGGACTACGCGAACCGCCTTGTAATGCTGCACGATGGACAGATTCAGAGCGATGAAAGCAGGAGTTAATTATGAAATTTGTTATCTCACTTGCGTTTAAAAACCTGACAAGGTACAAACGACGAACCCTAATAACCGCGGGGGCAATTGCATTCGGAATCATGATGTTCATAATGGTCGATTCAATGCTTGGCGGAGCGGAATACGAATCAGTCAGAAACCTGAAATGGTATGAGACCGCCTCGGTTCGAATCTATAATGAAGGGTACTGGGAAGAAAGACATCAGACTCCGCTTGATATCAACATCCCCGAAGGCGCATCAGTTGTAAAAAAACTCGAAGAATCAGGATATACGGCTTCAGCGCGCACTGTCTTTTCGGGCGACATGATACTGAACGCTGAAGATTTCGGGGAAGACGGAAACCTTTCAGTACAGGTTACTGCTATCGACACAGCAAAGGATTATGATGTATTCCACTACGGCGATACACTTGTAGACGGCCGCTTTCTTGAACCGAATGAAGAGGCAGTCCTGCTCGGATCATGGCTGGCGGAGGATATAGGAGCCGAAGTCGGATACTGGATCACTATAATAACCCGGGGTAACGGCGGCTTCTATGAAGCAATGGATCTTGAAATCGCAGGAATTGTTAATTGTCCCAACCCGAATGTTAACCGAACCCTGATAATGATGCCTATTGAAACAGCAGATTACTATCTGGCAATGGAGGGGGCGGCAACTGAAATTAACATTAAGCTTCCGGATAATGCGGATGTTGAAGCTGAAGCAGCTGAAATCCAGAAAACAATTAACAGCTTCGACAGCTCAGTGAAGCTTAGGGCCCTTGACTGGAAGTACATGGCATCCGACTACCTGGCAATGGTGGAAGCAAAGCGGGGAGGCACGGGAATAGTGCTCTTCCTGATTTTCATAATCGCTGCCGTAGGAATTTCCAATACGATGCTGATGGCTATCTACGAACGAATCAGGGAACTCGGCATGATGAGATCACTGGGAATGTCAGACGGTAAAATCCGGGCCTCTTTCGTTATTGAAGCTGCAGGTATCGGGTTAATTGGATCAATTCTCGGGGTAATTCTCGGAATCCTTGCAAACCTCTATGTAATCTACATAGGCTTTGACCTGGGATTTTTTATGAGAGATATGGATATCGGTTTCCGAATCCAGTCGGTAATGCGCGGGATCTGGAATATCGACACTATAGCAGGCGCATTTTTTGCAGGAACATTGATTTCTACCCTTGTTGCATTTATTCCGACAGGGCGGGCATTAAAAATGGACATCCCGTCATGCCTCAGGCATCAGTAAAGCCCGGAACACAGGAGTTTATTATGACATTAAGAATTGCCAGAACAGCATTTAAAAACATAGCCAGAAACAAACGCCGCTCGATCCTGTCGGGTGCTGCCATTGCCGTGGCAGCAATGAGTATAGTAATACTGTTCGCGTTCATCGGCGGTATGTCAAAAGATATGGAAAACAATCTCAGAAGCTATTATACCGGTGATGTAAATATAAGAAATGTAGACTATGAGGAGTATGAACGGTTCAACCCTGTTCATCTGACGGTAAATATTGACGATGCAGAATCGGCAATAAGCAATACCGAAGGCATAAATGCCTGGGTTCCCCGGACAACCTTCGGAACGAGCATATATATTGACGGTACAAACCATGCCGCTGTCGGGGTAGGCGCGGACTTTGAACGTGAGGCCGGTTATATAGATCTGGAAGAGATCGTAAAGGCCGGCCGGCTGCCTGAAGCCGGGAAAAACGAAATGATAATGGGAACCGTACTGGCTGAAAACCTCCATTTCAGCATCGGCGATAAGGTTACCATAATGACAATGACTGCCAGCAGGGGCACAAATGCGATGACCCTTGAGATCACAGGTCTTGCTGCCTTTCCCGTCGCTGCACTGAATTCAAACAACCTCTGGATTCCTCTTGACCGCGTTCAGCATCTTCTTCAGACGCCGGAGGCTGCGCAGCAGATTATGATTGAGACGGCGGAGGGTTATAATCGCAGCAAGGTTGCTGAAAACATCTCGGCAGCACTTACTGCCGCCGGTACGCCGGGTGATGTAAATGATATGGAAAACATGAGTCTGATGTTCGGAATGCTTAAACTAGCCGATATGATTTACAACGTTATCGCTGCTTTCTTTTTCATCCTCGGCAGCACTGTAATCATCAACACGACAATGATGGTAATCTTCGAACGAATGAGAGAGATCGGTACCCTGTCGGCCCTCGGCATGCACGGCAAGGAGCTTGTACGCCTGTTTCTGTTAGAGGGCGCGTTTATAAGCGCTGTCGGGGCTGCTGCAGGTGTTGTGCTTGGTATAATAATCACCCTGTATCTGGGTCGTGTCGGTATTGATTTTACAGATGCAATGCAGGGTGTGGACATGGAAATATCCGCAATGATGTATCCGGTATTAAGTATTCCGAAAACAATATTTGTATACTTCTATTCAGTAATAATAGCCTGCCTCGCAACACTTGTTCCGTCAAGAAAGGCATCGAGGATTCAACCGGTTGAAGCACTGAGGTACATCTAAGATAGCCCTTGCGGCAGAAAATTTACAGGAGTAAAACATGAAAAATAAACTAATAATTTTTGCATTGATATTACTGCTTCCCGCATCAGCATTTGCGATAAGCGGGGAGGAAATAGTTCGAAAGGCTGATGATAAAGCAACCTATGATTCAGCCGAAATGGCAGGCGAGATGCGCATAACTGATCGCTTCGGTACAAAGACCAGCACGTTCAATTCATGGTCCCGCGGAGAGAATGAATCATTAATCGAATTCACAAGCCTTGCCGAACGCGGACAGAAGGTCCTGCGTACCGAGAATGAAATCTATCTTTACTATCCGGATGCCGAAGAACTGATAAGAATGCAGGGCTCGGCACTGCGACAGGGAATGCTCGGCTCGGACATCAGTTATGAAGACATGACAGGCGGAAAAGACAGGGCTTCACAGTATAAGATTGAGGTTACCGGCAGCGAAACAATCCTCGGCCGCGACTGCTGGGTTCTGAGCCTTGAGGCAAGAACAAGGTCGGTTCCCTACCCGAAAGAAACAGTCTGGATTGATAAACAGGACTATATTGTTATGAAGGGTGAATACTTCACTAAATCAGGCCGCCTCCTCAAAGAAATGGAGGTGCTTGAACTTGGTGAAATCGACGGCATTACCCTAGCGCTTGAAACAAAGATTTCAGACAAGATGAAAAGAGATTCAGACACCATCCTGATTGTGAAGGATCTTAAGGCTAACGTAGCGCTCGATGATGCTATATTCTCGCTCGAGGAACTTTCATGGTAGCTGGTTCGAAACGGACACTGGCGTCTGTCATTATAGTCCTGTTCTGCTTTTCAGCAGCCGCAGGGCTGTCGGCCGACGGCAACCTGTCGCTGGAACTGGGCATCAGTAGCCTGGCTATTGAGACCAGAGAAGCTGTTTCCAACGATTCTGATTACGAAATCGGCGACAGCTACTGGGGACTCATGGCAGCAGGCACAGCCGCCTTCTCGTATAAATCTACGGGCAGTAAAAATGTCAAAGCCGATCTCGCTTTCAGCTTTGCAGAGCCGGAAACCGGACTGCTGGTCCCCAGCCTCGACCGCGCCTATGTAAAAGCACGCTTCCCATCCTTCCGCCTGACTGCCGGCAAAACCCGGGTAAGCTGGGGCGACGGCTTAGTGTTTAATGCCGGCGATATAATATTCGGCAGCACGGACACATCCGTCGACCTTACCGCATCCGAAATACGCACTGAAACCGAATGGCTTACAGCCGTGAACATACCGCTGGGCAGTTTCAGCTTCATAGAAGGCGTAGCAATTGCGCCTGAAACCGATACGGTCGCGGGGTTCGCTGTCGGCAGCCTGCAGAAAAGCTCGGGCGGCGGCAGGTTCTACACAAAGGCGGGCAGTATCAAGCTTGAAGGCGGCTACTTCTTTGACCAGACCGGCGATGAGGCGTCGGCAACTGACTGGGAAAGCGCCCTTCACAGGGCATATGTCGCAGCCCAGGGCAACCTGTTAGCCGACTGGAATATTGCTGCATCAGCAGCCCTGCCCGCAGTCGGCGACGCCAAACAGACAGTAAAGGACGAACTCAATATAAGCGGAGGCCTCTTCTATCTGGCAAGTCTTAACAGCATCAGCAGCATGACCTTCCGCCTTGAAGCCCTGTACAGACCCTTTTACAGCTGGGAAGAAGAGTCCTGGATTTCCGTCAGTGAGCAGCCTGAATACGCCCTGGTTCTTTATCCCGAAGTAGGATACACACCAACCGATTCAGTCAGCCTTACCCTCAGATCAGTATGGTCGCCGGTTGATGCATCCGCAATGATAACCGCCGGGGCAGGATGGAATGTTTTTGAGGGCTTTGATCTGAGCTGCTACGCTGTTTTCAATGCCGGTGACCCGGACGACAGCTTTGCCTGGAATCGTGCCGATTCACTGTGGAGCCCCGGCGAAGACCTGATGGACAGCGCAGCAGTAATTATCGGGGTCAATTACATTTATTAAAATATTTTACATTGAATACTTGTTTTCCAGTCATCGGTTCATAATAATTGAACTGATGACCGGAACTGAATTAGTAACTGAGAAACTTGATATAATATTAGCAATATCAGATTCTTCGGAGCGCAAGCAGATACTCACGCTTCTTAAAGAAAAGGCTCTGCCCTACACAACTCATTGCCCCGAAACCCTTAAAGACTTTGATGAAATAAGCAGAGACCACCCTATTAAACTCATTATCGCCGACTTTGAATTCCAGAATGGGAGTCTGGTCGACTGGCTGGCTCTCTGGCCCTATCCTTTCATCCTGCTGGTTAGCCCTGAATGTCAAGACAGACTTGATGAGATTCTACTTGATGAAGCCAATTCCTTCCTTCTTAGACGCAACGACTCCAGGCATGTCAACTTTGTCCCAAACATGATCCGCAAGGTTCTAAGTGTTGATCAAAGCAGAAGTCTCCAGAATTCGCTGATACGGATCTCCGAAAAACAGTACATGAACCTCGTTCAGATTCTGCCCGATATCATCTATGTACTGGATGCTGATGGGAACTTTACCTTTATCAACAATGCGATAAAGACCCTCGGATGGGAGCCTATTGACCTCATTGGTAAACATTTTTCAACTTTACTTTTTGAAGAAGATGTTCCGAAAGTTTCGAGAAACCATATTCTGCCAAATCTGCGCGGAAAAATCACAGGAAACGACAGAGCACCCAAACTTTTTGACGAACGCCGAACAGGCAGCAGAATGACACGCGGCCTTAAACTGAAACTTAAAAGAAAGTCTACTATTGGCGGTTCAATATCTGCATCGCTTATATCATACGGCGAGATATCGTCAATTGGCTATACCGGATTTCAGTTTGATGAAATTGAAGGACTTGGAACTGCCGGAGTGATAAGGGAAGACAGCCAGGGGAACGGAATGTCAACGGCTGAAAAAAATGCGGTTAGCATATTCAACACTAAGGGTGCGCTGAATCATGACGAGGTAATGCATCTCCTGAACAATAAACTTCAGATTCTAAGCAGCCTTGTCTCGCTTAAACAGAACCTGACGACGGAGCCGCAGTCCGCTGTCGCTCTTACAGAAGTGCAGATGCAGATATATACCCTTTCGCTTGTGTATCAGAATATGGTGATGATTGATAATGAGGTTAAAATCAGCATGAAGTCTTACCTCGATGATATTATTAAGCACCTGGTTTCTTCATACGCAGGAAACCCATGGATTCAACAGATAGATCTGCATTGCACCGAGATTAATCTTGATGAAGATTCGGCAATTACTCTTTCTCTTTTCGTTAGTGAGATTCTGACGATCTTTCTGAAGCTTGAAGAATCGATCGACAGGGACAATATCCCTGTAAGTATAACTTTCCTTGAGAATGACGGCCTCGCTCAGATAAAGATACGAACATCAGAAGAAATATTTAATGCCTATCGCGAGTTACCCAAAACTGAAGATCCCACCCTGATAGTGACAACCCTCGTTGAAACACTCCAGGGTGAGATTTTTACTGACAGGGATTCACTGACACTCTTTTTCAATATCAATAACGAAAACTTATAATCTATTTACCTGTCTTCTTCATCAGCAGTGATGCAGCTGTCAACAATGGATCCCAGACAGGGCTGAAAGGAGGTGCATAGGCAAGATCACATTCGTAGAAATCAGCAAGGGTCATCCCTGCCTGAAGCGCTACTGCCGCAGCGTTGATTCTACGGGCAACACCTTCAGTACCGACCATCTGGGCTCCCAGGATTCTTCCACTGGCCTTATCCGCTATGAACGAGGCATGCAGAGGAGCAGCACCTTCAAAAACATGAGCCTTTGATTTAGCGACCACCGGTTTGTAGACAGGATCAAAACCGGCGGCTTCTGCTTCTTCAACCGTTAACCCCGTGCGGGCAACCTCAACATCAAAGACCTTGAAAACACCTGTACCTGCTATTCCGTTAAACAGTTGTTCATCACCGAGCATATTATCAGCTGCAAGACGGCCCCCGCGGTTTGCGGTTAATGCCAGCGGCAGCCAGACCTTACGCCCGCTGACCACACTCAGTGCATCGGCACAATCCCCGGCGGCAAAGATGTCAGGATCGGATGTTCTCATTGTTTTATCAATCGATACGGCACCGGCTGCGCCGAGCTCAAGCCCGGCCTCGGCGGCCAGCCCCGATTCAGGTTTAACACCGATTGCAAAAAGCACCATATCGCAGTCGAAAGACCTGCCGCCGGCAGTTACAGCCAGCCCGGCACCGGTTTTTTCAACAGATTCCAGAGAAAGTCCGGGATTAAGATTGATGCCTTCAGCCTCAAGAGCCTTCCTTACAACACCCGAGAGGTCAGGAATCATCCAGGGAAGCAGCTGCTCACGCTTCTTGATCATTGTCACGGCTATCCCGCGGGCGGTTAGGGCTTCCGCCATTTCAAGCGCAATATAGCCCATTCCAACTATGACAGCCTTCTTTACACTGTTTTCTTCAAGGAAACCCTTTATATATCTGCTGTCCTGCAGGGTTTTCAGCACAAAAACTCCCTCAAGGTTGGCTCCCGGCACATCAGGACGGATAGCTGAAGCACCGGTTGCTATCAGCAGCTTATCATAGGAAGACTCGAAGTCCGTTCCATCTGAAGCTGTTCCGAAAACCTTTTTTGCAGCTTTATCTATCCGGTCAATTTTATGCCCGGTATGCAGATTTATTCCCTGGGCGTTTCGAAAAGCATCTGCGGATCTAACAACAAGGTCAGCAATCGGTTTGTCTGCATCAGCTATATTATATGGCATTCCACAGGCGCTGTAGCTGACGTCATCTGTCTTCTCATAGACAACGACCTCGGCATCCGGCTCTCTGCGCTTCAGTCTGGATGCGGCACTCATTCCGGCGGCATCTCCGCCAATCACAACATATCTCATTCAAATCTCCCTGGTATTAAATTTCATATATAAGAATACTATAAAAAAAGCAGGAGGCCAAATAAATTAATCCAGGCCGTACTCTTTTATCTTGTTGAAAAGTGTTTTTCTATCAATTCCAAGTTCTTCAGCCGTTTTTGTCTTCTTTCCCTCCCACCTTGCAAGAGCTTCCTGAATGGCTTGTTTTTCAATTTGTTTCAGCGTTCCGACTCCCTTCGACAACTCAGGATTAGACACAGGCAGAGAGAAATCTTCAACCTCCAGAAAATCTCCTTCAGCAAGGATGAAAGCCCGTTCTATAAGATTTTCAAGCTCACGGATGTTGCCGGGAAAACTGTAGCACTTGAGTCCCTCAAGAGCTGATGAGCTTATTCCGCTGATATTACGCCCCATTCTTACATTCATCAGGGTAACAAAAGAGGCGCATAACTCAGGAAGATCCTCGAGACGCTCTCGAAGCGGAGGAAGATGAATTCTCACCACATTCAGACGATAAAAAAGATCCTCCCTGAACCTGCCGGCTTCAACCTCTTCTTCAAGTGATCTGTTTGTTGCAGCAATAATTCTGACATCGAGTTTTATCTGTCTAACCGATCCGACACGCTGAACACTGCGTTCCTGTAAGGTTCTTAAAAGCTTTACCTGCAGATGAACAGGCATCTCTCCAATCTCATCAAGAAAAACCGTACCTCCGTTTCCAGCCTCAAACAAACCGGTTTTCATCCTGTCAGCGCCGGTGAATGCTCCTTTTTCATGTCCATACAGCTCACTTTCCATCAGACTTTCAGGAATACTGCCTACATTGACCGCGACAAAGGGCTTATCGGCCCTGTTTGAGTTCGTGTGCATGAACCTGGCAAGAACCTCCTTACCGGTGCCGCTTTCACCGGTAATAAGAACATTCGAGGGTGTCGGCGCAGCTTTTCGGGCAAGCTTCAGAATACGTTTCATCACATCATTCCGGCTTTCCATAGTCACTGAACTACCTGTTTTACTTCTCAGCCGCTCAACTTCAAACAAAAGTCTGCGCTTTTCACCCGCTTTCAGCACTTTAATCATAAGCTCTTCAGTCTCGAAAGGCTTTACAAGATAGTCTTCAGCTCCAAGCTTCATCGCTTCAACAGCGTCGGCCACATCTCCGAAGGCTGATATCATTATTACGGGTACATCAATCCCTGCAGCCTTCATCCGGCCCAGCACCTCAAGTCCGTCCGCAGCCGGCATTTTCAGATCTGTAACAAAAACATCAAAGTACTCATCTTCAAGTAACCTTAACGCAGAGAGACCATTCTCAGCTGTCATGACCTCGTGGCCGTCAAGCTCAAGGTATTCAGCTATCGAATCCCTGATACTCTTTTCATCATCAGCTATCAGTATTCTCAAATTTATCTCCAAAGCTAATCTTTACAGAGGCACCGCTCTTGATGTTAGACACGGTTATCCTGCCGCCGGCGGCTTCTACCAGCCGTTTCACCACAGATAAACCTAGTCCGGTACCGTTGTTTTTTGTCGTAAAGAAGGGGTCAAACAGCCTGCTAAGAGCCTCTGTCGAGAATCCCGCTCCCTTATCCAGTACCTCAAAACCCCTTCGGTTACGTTCGCCTATTATAATTTCAGCTGCACCACCCGACTCAACCGCATTATTTACGATATTATCAAAAACTGTACGCAAGCGCTCGGAATCAAACATTACAAAGGTATCATTTTGAATAAAAATACTGACATCCTTTCGTCCAGCGTAGAGTTTTTTTGCAAAATTACCGATATTTATCTCTTCCGGTCGCCCGACGGGGTTGCGCAGAAACTCACCTACACGCTCAACCAGCAAATTAAGCCTCTTAAGCTCCCGATCAATAACCTCAAGGTTTCCCTCATACTGTTCTGGAAGTTTACGTGAAAGGAGATCTCTTTGAAGCTTCAAGGCACCTAGAGGATTCCGAATTTCATGAGCCAGTGTTCTGGCCGCTTCACCAAGCTGAATCAGCTGTTTATCCTGTTCCGTTTTCATAAGCAGGCTGCGGTTTGACCTATACAGCTTAAAAACCATCATACTTGAAGCGGAAAAAAATATAATAAAAAGAAGGATAATGAGAATAATCAGTCGCCGTTCCGAAAGGTAGACGGAGTTGCCGTATTCAAGGAAAATGCCGGTACGGTATTTTTCCAGAGCCGGCGGAATCTTGCCTTCGTGTTCTTCAGCAAACTCATTCAGCCTGCGCATCATATTTCCCGGCATTGGATGAGGTTGAAGCAGCATGCCGGAAGACTTGCTATCCTGAACAACCGAAGGGCGGATAATGGTAATACTTCTGCGCCCCTTCAACACAACATTGTTATTACGGCCCGTCGCTGAACGCAGTCTTTCCGGTGCTGTGCCGTAACGTATTATTGCATTTCTATTGTTGTCGTAGATGCCGTATCCAATAATATTTTCATCTACTTCAGCCGGGTCAATCTGCTCGCCTGTAACATATAGGTCAAGCAGGAGGTTTACTACCCGCGATGCTTTATATTCAAGAATAAGTGCGTTGCTGTACTGCTTTTGATCAATGAGCATTACGAGCAGCATTATAAAAATAATTAATACAGCAGAAACCGGGAGCAGAATTACCCCCGGTTTCTTAAGCAATTTTTTCATACTAAAAGGATACTACAATCCTTTATTTAATACCAGCTTGAACACAGGGCCTACCTGCCTCTGTTCGGCATGCTGCCGCCTCTGTTGTCTCGGCCGCCCCGACCGCCTTCACCGTTTACCCAAGACAGTTCATATGTAACTCCGTCTATTGTAACAGTTTCAATCATTAACGAAACATTATCTTCCAGGACTTCCAGATTTTCATGCATTCTGCCTCCAGCTTTTGGATCACGATGACCCCGCTCGCCTCTGGGCCCCGGCATGTTTTCCTCATCGACGATATAGCCTGTAACCGTGATCCGGTCGCCTTCAGCAATATAGCTAATGTACTCGCGCATTGCGGGAATCATCAGGGTATAATCCTGGCCATCTGCTACAAGCTCGGGTACCGGAGATTCGAATTTAATCCGTCCGGTTATTTCAACCTTTTCAAGATCCTTTAAAAAGTCAGCCCTTGCAACGTCTCCTCGCTCCAGAACTACTACACCATCCTCATTTTCTTCCTGTGCACCGCTTGCAAACGCCGCAGTACCGGCCGCTAAAACTAACAGAACTGCAATTATCTTTTTCATGTCTGCTCCTAAAAATTAAGTTAATTACCATAAAGCAGATAGCATGCCAAAATATATAAAGAAACTGAGTATTTATATCTTTTTTATCTAGTTTTTTTAGGAATTACGGCTTAGACGATGGCTTATCACCTACAAAATGATAAGAAACGCCTCCTGCCCGGGGATATTTTCCCCACGCCCCTTTTCAGTGTAATATTTCCCCGGGAAGGCCGCCCCTCCCCTCAGAGGACAGCCGCCGGAGAATAACAACAAATTAATCAGATAACGCTCTCTGCTTCAACTGAAGATTCAGACTCAACCATGTCCGCACTTTCTTCGGATTCGCTCTCTTCTTCGCTGCGTAATGCTTCCTTGCTGAACGTCGGCCTTTTTTCAACGTATTCAGCAACCAGCTTAAGCCGTGAGCGCGGGTTACCTTCCCTATCTTCCCATCTGTCCTGTTTCAGTCTACCCACTATCCGGATACCCTTTCCTTTTGAAAAGTTGCTTTCACTATAGGCTGCAAGCCTCGTCCAGGTCTCTACATCAAGAAAAGTGACCTCTTTTTGATATTCTTCATCCTGTTTATAGTAACGGTTGGACGCTACCGTAAAATTACAGACCTTTGTTCCTTTGGGGGTCTCGGTTAAAACCGGGTCTCTTACCAGGTTTCCTTCGATAATTACTGAATTAACTGAATTCATTTTATACCTCTTCGTTTTAGTGTTCCGGAACTTTTTATATATATCCTTTAACTCGTTTTTTTAATCCTGATTGTGCTTTTCCGTCTTTTTGTGTTGCATATTTTGCACCAATAACACGCTTGATTGTTGCCTTTTCTTGCACTATGATTGATATAAAAGAACTTACTTGTTCATACTGTACACACCATATCTGCATTTCGCAGTTTCCGGTGCACATCAGAAAGGAGAAAAAAATGGCGAAAGGATTTACACTCGAAACATACCCATGGGCTTACACGGCACAGTTTAATGAAGATAAAAAATGGATAGAAGAATACATAGAGAACCCGCATAAAACCCCGGCGGAAGAAGCCGCACTGTCACCAGAAGAATCAGCACTTCTTCTACAGCAGAGAAATTCATTCCCCAAACTCCCGCTTGTAAACTATACGAGTCAATACGGTATGGGCTGTTTTGAAGGGCTTAAAGCATACCCACAGAAAGACGGTTCGCTCAAACTTTTCAGACCTGATGAGAATGCGGCTCGTATGAAGAAATCAATGGAAGGCCTTATGATGCCCGGATTTCCCGAAGAGATGTTTCTTGAGGCTGTAATAACGATGGTTAGAAAGAACAGGGATTGTGGATTCTTTCCTGCATATGATGCAGCATGGGAAGCTGACAATTATGTTTCCGGACATTCTGTGTACCTCAGACCATTCTCATATTCAGAGCCGGCAATCGGTCTCGGGGTTTCCATGCATCCATGGGTTATCATCATTGCTACACCTGTCGGTGCGTATTTTGCCCCCGGCAACGCAAAAGCTGTGGTTACCGATAAAGCAAGAGCAACACCGAATGGAACTGGCTGGATAAAATGCAATGCTAATTATGTTATTCCAATTCTCGCAAAGAAACAGGCTATGTCGGAAGGCTACATGGAAGCAATTTTTCTTGATTCCGTTGAACATAAATATGTTGAAGAAGGTTCATCATGCAACATTTTCTTTAAAATGAAAAATGGAAGCCTCATTACACCTGAACTAGGCGACACTATCCTGCCGGGGATCAATCGTAAATCTGTAATAGAACTTGCCCGGGACATGGGAATAATCGTCGAAGAACGAAAGGTTCCAATCGCAGAGGTTATGGAAGATGCTGTTGAATGCTTCGTTACAGGAACAGCTGCCGGCATTTCATACATTGAGTCAATCACACAAAATGGAAAAACTGCTGTGTTTAACGGCGGCAAACCGGGCGAATTGACAACTGAACTGCTGAAAACATTAAAAAACATCCAGTATGGCGCCTCAGAAGACACCAGAAGCTGGATGGTTGAGATCTAAACTTTTTTATTTAATAACTGATTTTATCCAGATCTTTCGGAATATCCTGATAGATCTGGAGTCTGTAATCCTGCACCGGATAAAAAATCGACTTGGAATTAAGATAGGATAGATTGACTGTATCGGGCTCCACTAATGAATCCGGATTACGAGATAGTTTATCATAATACTCAACTGAATCAGTCAGCAGAACCATTGCCTCGGCATTCTTCTCCGGATTCCGGCTTCGCTCATACAATCTGTACTTTGTAACACCCAGGTTATTGCTTACCTTCATTATATTCTCAAGAAGGGCTCTATGCTCAGGAATCTCATCTATCAACAGATAAGTGATTGATGAATATTCCTTGTTCAGACTGTCTAGAAGGTGGGTGTAGTAACCCTCTGCCAGAAAATAGTCATTCCTGTTAAACAGGGTATTTGCCGTAGAATACATAAGCCCGCGATCGGAGGAATATCCCTCAGCTGTATCATAAAACTCAATGAGAGCTTCCCTGAAATCTTCATTGCTGTAATGAATATAACCCTTCTTATACTTCAATACTGGTGTTGAGTACTCGTTCAACTCTGCCTTTTCATAATATTTTAAAGCCTGGTTATAATCTCCACTGATATAGTAAGAGAAGTCCCCCAGATTTGAAAAGATATTTCCATATTTAGATTCCGGTTGAATCTGCCCTGCCGCCAGAGCTTCATCATAGCGCATACCGGCCTTCTGAAAATATTCCTCTGCATCCAGATAGCGCTCCTGCTGATACATCACAAGACCATAACGATTATACGAATCTATAAGCATACCGTTCCTGGTTCGAGTCAGTGGACTCATATGCTCAAACAGCCAGATCGCTGCACTAAGAGCCTTTTCTTCCTCATACGGAATATCGATAATATCGAAATAGCGGGCAAGCTGATAATGGATCTCAGGCAGCTCTTCATCAAAGCTGCGTGCCCTCATCAGGATTTCACGAACGTCTGCCATCTGATTTCTATCTATCAGATATCCTGCAAGCTCTGCATAGATGTCGGGCTCAATTACCAGGCTATCGTTCTGTTTGAATGCTTCATACAGATTCATTGCCTCTGTATAATTGTCTGTTCGAATGAAATAACGCAGCATCCTGAATAGAAGCTCATCGCGACTGCCGAACTGTTCCAGGAGTTTCGCGTAATTAAACCGGGCATCTTCATACTTCCCGGGATCAATTTCCTGAGCCCATTGCATGTAGGTATCCGCCAGCATCAAACGGGCTTCATAATCACGCATTTGATCAAAAAGTAAGTCATTCAACAGTTTTTCAGCTTCAGGATACTTTCCAAGGGTCCGGAATTCCAGTTCTGCATAATCAAGTACGGCATCCCGTTCGTCAGGATACCAGGATAAAAGCTGTTCGTATTTTTCTTCAGCAAGAATGTACTGCTTTTGCTCTGCAAACGATTCAGCATACCGATAAAACCAGTTCTTCTTGCGCCACTCACTGAAAGCTTCCTCAAAATAAGCATTAGCCTGCGAGTTGTTACCGAGAGGAATCTCCTCATATCCTTTTTTGTAGAGTGATTCCGCATGCAGGGGGGTATACACAAAACGATATCCGAGGAACAGCAGCAGACCAATTGCAAGCGCTGATAGGGCGGCAGCTCTGAACATCGGGACAAAGTTTTTGCGGAAGACATAGCCGAAGGTTCCCTTTTCCTTTTCAAAATCCTCAGCTGTCCTGCGTTCATACTGAGCCGGTATCCTTACCTTCTTACCGGTAATCCTGGAGACAATATTACCGATTTCTTTTGCGCTTGCACCTCTGATTAGAGCCTGTACCAGCTTGTCAAGGTTTTCTCCGCTGAGATTTTTTTCACCTATAAGCTCTTCTATCATCAGCTTGAGATTTCGAGGAAGAGCCCCGAGGGTTTTCTTCAGGTCGACAAATTCATCATCCGGAATAGCATAAGTATCATCCGAATAAGCGTCGCTGAACTCTTCGCCCATTTCGCCTGCATCAACTTCCAGACCTTCAAGCTGTCCGAAATCACTCTCTTCTTCATCATCTACACCGAACTCTTCGCCGAGATCTCCCAGGCTGAATTCGGAAGCTTCTAAATCATCACCGTCAATTTCACCGAGGCTGAAATCGTCCAGGCTGAATTCATCACTATCTTCTGTATCATTCTCTTCAAAATCGCTTACATCAAATTCATTGTCGCTTAACTCAGCCTCACCGAATTCGCCCTCATCTGAATCTCCTTCGCCGAAGCCATCACCTTCAAATTCAACTGAATCAAAACCAGGCTCATCAAGCTCACTGGTATCAAACATATCAGTCTCAGGTTCTTCTACATCCGGAAGATCCAGATCATCGGTATCAAAATCGGTAATGGAAGAATCATCAAAGTCCGGAACTTCTTCATCTTCCGTACTCTCTGTATCATTGATCTTAAAATCGTCAAGCGAAAATTCATCAGAGGCCTCTTCAGAGCTACCCAATTCGTTGAGTTCTTCAGTACCGGCTACATTATCTTCTTCCGGAGCCTCATCGAAATCTTCAAGATTGAAATCGGACATATCAAAATCATCGTTTTCGGGATCATCAGCTTCAAAATCATCGCTCAACCCTTCGGTTAATCCCTGGGGCAGACTGAATTCGTCCTCTTCGGCACCGGCGGTTTCGAACTCCTCTTCTGCTTCAGCTTCCTCTACGTCTTCTGCTTCTTCTACTGCTTCAGCCTCTTCGACGTCCTCGATAGATTCAATATCCTCAAAGTCTTCGACTGCATCAAATTCCTCATCGGAATCTTCACTTAATTCATCGCTAAGGCCTTCCGTCAATCCTTCAGGCAGATTAAAATCATCGAGAGAATCAAAATCTTCAATCACCGGCTCGACGGTTTCAGTTTCGACCTCACTATCAGGTTCTTCGGCATCCGTATCAAGATCAAAATCAGGCTCATCTCCTCCGAATAGCTCGTCCTCATTCAGGACGTCCAGATTATCTGAGGTATCATCAAAGAGAGCACTAAGATCATCAACCGACTCGCTTTCGGGGACAGTTATATTCGGCAGAGACTCACCGCGCTTTTCGCGGATCTCCGGTTCGTTGCCTAGCCGTATTAAATCGTTTTTAAACTGGTTAATATCCTGAATTTCGGGCATATTAGAATTTTCGGAATATTCACCGCCTTGAGTTAGGGAAAATGTAATAAAATAGAAAATCAAAATCAGTCAAGCCGGACAGCCCTTGAACCGAAACTAAAAATGGATATGTTTACACACTCTCGGAGACTAACGTTTATAATTTTACTCTTTATTCTGCTGTCGACTGCCACAATAACAGCTGAACATGTTACCGTGCAGCTTCATTTTGCTATAACAGAAGCTATGGAAGCGGCTCCCCCCGAGGTAATAGATGATCATCTTGTTCTGACATATAAAGGTCGAAGACATTACCGCTTTGTAGGGGCAGCTTTCAAGCACGAAGATTTCAAGATAATCCATCCTTTTTATGTAAATACAAACGGAGTTTACATCCTCACTTATCCCCTTGAAGAAGGAATGAGCAATCTTGAATATCGCCTGGTTGTCGACGGGCTGTGGATGACTGATCCAAACAACAGCATGAGGACCGTTGATTCTTCAGGGATAACCCTGTCAAGTTTTATGATACCGGAAAAAGAGGGACCGCCCGAATCTCCAAAGCAGGAAAACCAGGCTGTTACATTCAGATATCTCGGCGCCCGGGGACAGCGGGTTTACATCTACGGTGACTTCAACAACTGGGATCCATATATGTACAGAATGATGGAAGATCCGGGTACCGGCTCGTACAGCTGCAGCCTCAGGCTGAGGTCAGGCACTTACCGGTATAAATTTATTGTCGACGGCACATCAATGCCTGATCCCCTGAATGATGAAAAGACACTGGACAGTTTCGGAGAAACCGCTTCTGTTTTTACTGTTCCATCGAGATACTGATAGAAATTGTATCAGCTCTATCATGACTTTCAGATTTATCGGCAAGCGCAAGACCTTCTGAGGTCTTATAGAAAGCTGTCGACTCCCCCTCCCAGAAGAAATCAAGATAACTACCCACTGTACAGACAGTCATGCCGAAATTTACATTTGATCGCATGACCCTTGACGGAAGAGCCCGCATAAACGACTGCTGCTGGGCAGTGTCATAAACCTCGCCGTTGGCCTTTATATCAATCCAGAGAAATGCCCCGGCGTGCTTACTCTCCCAATCTGTTGAATAGGCATCCTTGCAGATTGTTAGAGCAAGGGGTTTTCCTTCAATAAGGAAAAAACCGGCATTCTCCAGCCTGCCCGCATCTAAGTTTACTATTCCTTTTTCAAACTCAGTGAGATAGACCTTATCCTGACTGTACATTACTTTGCCGTCGCTGCCGAACACGTAGGTTCTGTTATACAGGTGTTCACCGTCATCCGACACAAAACAGCTGCCCGCAACAAGGACGGTTTCATATTCTTCCGCGAGCCTGCCCCAGCCGTCAAGATAAGATTTCCAGTTTTCAGGCTGAATAAACAGCTCTTTGATACTTCCATATCCCGGATCTTGCTGAAGCAGCTCAACCACAGCCGGTTGAAATTGTTCATGACTGAAGATGATGCTATTAAACTGAATCAGCTGATAATAGACGCCGATGTATTCGGGAAAGATGATAATATCGGGTGTGTATTCAGCTTCAAGAGCATCTGTAATGTACTCTTCTACCGCCTCGAAAAAACTGTCTTCGGATTGATAGATGTCGGTACTAATCTCAAATTGTACTCCTGCGGCTGTAAAGATCCCGTCACCAGCTGATTCCGCTGAAGCAGAACCTGCTGCTGATAAAACCAGGACTGATAATGCAAGCAAAAGGCGGTTGTTTTTCATCTGGATATGATACAATTAATTGTCCTCCAGTTAAAGCTTTCAAACCGCTGTTCCCATGCTTGCTTTTCAAGCATCTTTGCGGTATTTTTTAGTTATCACATCATATGGAGTCGATATTGTTCAAACTGAATTTGGTTATTCGCAGAAAAAGCGAAAACGTTATGATATTCTCACCTGCTCCCTGGTTCAGGATTCTTTTTCTGTTCTTTGCGGCGGCCGTGATTGTCGGAATCTTCACCGTAGCTGCCGATGATGAGTCTATAAGCCTGGTCAGCCCCATCGTGATTGCTGCAATCTGTATTATTGCCTCCATGTATGAGGAATCATGGACAGTCGACCGTGAAAAGCGCCTTATTACCGAGCGCAGCGGATTATTTCTTCTACATAAAACACGTAAATGGGGTTTTAATGAAGTCGAAAGCCTTGAACTCCGGGTTTTTCTCCGCGGCGCTGAAACCGACGGATCTGCAGACCACGAGGTAAACCTTACCCCCGGGTTTTCCCGAGAAGATATGGAAGAAGCCGCCGGTAAAGATACAAAAATCATTCATAAACGCTATCAGCAGATGCTGCGTCTTAATCTCAAATCAGGTGAAACCCGGACCATCGAAAGCCTTGCAGGCCGCAGTCCCGATACACTTCAGAAGAAAGCAGATATTCTGTCAGAGTTCAGCGGGATTAAACTGGAAAAATAGCCTCAACAAAAAAACCGCCGGGATATCCCCGACGGTTAATATCTTTCTGAATCTCTATCCGGTTATTTATAAAGGTGACACGCAACCTGATGCTTATCACCGTGGTCCTTCAGCTGAGGGATACTGTTTTTACACATATCCAGACGCTTGGGACATCTGTCATAAAAATAGCAGCCGTGGCGTTCCTGGTCGGGAGACGGAACATCACCGGTCAGAATTATCCTTTTCCTGTTTCGTTCAACATCGGGATCCGGGATGGGAACAGCAGACATAAGGGCCTCTGTGTACGGATGCATGGGTTTTTTGTAAAGATCTTCAGATTTCGCAATCTCTACAATTTTTCCAAGATACATTACAGCTACTCTTGTTGAGATATGCTGGATAACAGCAAGATCATGAGCTATAAACAAAAAGGTCAGATCGAATTCCTTCTGAAGATCAGCAAGAAGATTCAGGATCTGTGATTGAATTGAAACATCAAGGGCTGAAACCGGTTCATCAGCAAGAATAAGCTTCGGGTTCAGCGCAAGAGCTCGCGCAACACCGATTCTCTGCCGCTGCCCGCCAGAAAATTCATGAGGATAGCGGTTTTTAAAATGTCTGTTCAGACCGACCTTTTCCATCAAATCCTCAACACGCTCGGTAATCTCTTTCTTGCTCATATTAAGCATTCTGCGCTGACGATAAATAGTCATGGGCTCGGCAATTATATTACCTGCAGTCATTCTCGGATTCAAGGATGCGTATGGATCCTGAAAAACCATCTGAATACCCTTTCGAGCCTGCAGGAGGTCGTTCTCAGTAGCGTTACATAGATCAACTCCGTTGTAGAGAACCTCCCCGCCAGTCGGCTTATGAAGCTGGGCAATACACCGTGCTGTAGTCGACTTTCCGCATCCGGACTCGCCGACCAGACCGAGGGTTTCCCCCTTTTCAATCTGAAAATCAATCCCGTCGATTGCCCTGATTGCACCAACCTGCTTTTTAATTACAATACCCTCTTCAATAGGGAAATGCATTTTCAGGTCTTTGACCTGAAGAAGTGTTTTTTCAGCCATTATTTATCCTCCTCATAGAGCCAGCATCGTACTTCCCGGCCTTCTCCGAAGGTTGTTAAGGGAGGATATGTATTTTTGCATTTAGCCATCGCCTTATCACAGCGCGGGTGAAATGGGCAGCATTCGGGAAGATCAATTACATTCGGCGGCTGCCCATCAATTGAAAACAATCTTTCTTTACTGGGTTGATCAAGTCTCGGAACTGATTTAATCAGGCCCTGGGTATAGGGGTGCTTCGGATCTTTGAATATTTCGTCGTTAGTACCCTTTTCAACAATTCGTCCGGCATACATAACGCAGACAGTGTCGCAGATACCAGCCACAACTCCAAGGTCATGGGTTATCATAATTACAGCAGTATTAAGCTTCCGGCTGAGTTCCTGTATAACCTCGATAATCTGCGCCTGGATTGTTACATCAAGCGCCGATGTGGGCTCATCTGCAATTAGAATCTCCGGGTCACAGCTTAGTGCCATGGCTATCATAACACGCTGGCGCATCCCTCCGGAAAACTGGTGCGGATAATCATTGATACGCTTTTCCGGATTGGGAATACCAACCATCTCCAGCATCTCAACCGCACGATTTCTGGCCGCGTCCTTCTCAAGCTTCTGATGAAGGACAATAGTCTCAATCATCTGAGTTGATATCCTAAGAAACGGATTAAGCGAGGTCATTGGATCCTGGAATATCATTCCAATCCGGTTGCCGCGAAGCTTTCTAATCTCCTCATCGCTCATGTCAAATATATTCTCGCCGTCAAACATTGCGGTTCCATTCATTATTTTACCCGGCGGAGAGGGGATTAACTTCATCAAAGAAAGGTTCGTAACCGATTTTCCAGACCCTGATTCTCCTACTATCCCCAGCATCTCACCCTTTTTAAGTTCAAATGAAACTCCGTCAACGGCCTTAACTATTCCATCGTCGGTATTAAAATAGGTCTTTAAATCATCGACCCTAAGTATTACGTCACTCATTTTTTGCTCCGTCCTTATAGTTTGTTCTTACTCTGCGGATCCAGAGCATCTCTGAGTCCGTCGCCGAAGAAGTTCATCGAAAACAGGAACAGAGTCATTACAATTGCGGGAAACCAGAGCATCCAGGGATAGGTTGTCATGGCATAAACACCGTCATGAATAAGAACCCCCCACGATGCATATGGCGCCTGAACACCAAGACCGAGAAATGAAAGAAACGCCTCAAGCATAATAAAAGAAGGAACCCTCAGGGTTGTATAAACTACTATAACACTCATTGTATTGGGTATCAGATGCCGTAGAACAATACGCCACGTCCCTGCGCCTGAAGCTCTTGCTGCTTCAACAAATTCGGCGTTCTTAAGAGATATAATCTGACCACGCACAACACGGCAGACTGTCAGCCAGCTGACTATTGCGAGAGCAAAGAACAGGTTCATTATATTCTTGCCGAACATCGACATCATAATAATCACAAGAAGCATGTAAGGCAGCGAATACATAATGTCGACAAAACGCATCAACAGCGAATCAAATGCGCCACCTATATAACCCGAGAGCGCACCGAGAACAACGCCGATTATCATTGATGCAAGAGCACCTATAAGGCCTATCATTATTGAAACCTGACCGCCGTAAATGATTCGGGCAAGAAGATCACGTCCCAGCTCATCAGTGCCGAGATAATAGACCCGTTCATGTACCTTCACCTCTTCACCGGTCAAGAGAACTTTTGTTTCGGTTGCAATTCGCTCTTTAAGCTCCTCGATTTCTTCGAGTTCAACAGCATTCAGCTCCCGCCCTTCCTTCGCAGCAAAGGCACTTAGGAGTTCAACCTTTTTCTCTATCAGAAGTTCACCGGCAGGCCTTGTCGAAGGCGGCAGATACTGGTGTTCCAGAACCTGCTGTTTATAGGAATATATCGGAAGAAGTCCTGCGGAAAGGGAAATGACTGCATAAATGATCATTACAACAAGACCACCCATTGCCATCTTATTCTTTCTCAGACGCCTCCAGGCATCCATCCAGAGGCTGACGCCCTTTACTTCCTGATTAAGTTCGTTAACTACTTTAGTACTCATTCCACGCCCCCTAACTGTACGAGATTCTCGGATCAAGATATCCGTACAGGACATCGACGAGGAAATTCATTATTACAAGGATAAGGGAGTATACGATTACAGTCCCCATTATCATTGTGTAATCACGGTTGAACGCGGACTGTACAAAGTGCCGGCCAAGCCCCGGGACCCTGAATATCTGCTCTACAACAATTGAACCGGTAATGATACCTGAAAAAGCGGGTCCCAGATAACTGACTACCGGAAGTGAAGCACCCTTTAGGACATGCTTCATCATTATATAAGAGGTCTTCAGCCCCTTTGCTTTTGCAGTTCTAACGTAATCTGATCTTATTGCCTCAAGAAAGCTGGCTCTTGAAAGACGCGCTATAGTTGCAAAATACTGATAAAACAGAGTGACAACCGGCAACACCAAAGCTGCAACGCCGTATTCATCAAGCCAACCTGCTACCGGCAGCCATTTCAGATTAATTGAAAAAATAAACATCAATATCGGCCCCAGAACAAATGTCGGAACTGATATTCCGACTACAGCAAACGACATCCAGGTATAGTCGACCCAGGTATTCTGCCTCAATGCCGAAAACATTCCAGCTGCCATACCCAGAATTAACGCAAGCAGAATTGACAGCGTCCCGAGTAGAAGCGACTTAGGCAGACCCTCTCCAATATAATAATTTACATCATAGTCTTTGTATTTGTATGAAGGACCGAGATCCCCACGGATGACATTGACAACATACCGTCCATACTGCATAACCAGCGGTTCATCAAGATGATACTTGGCTTCAATGTTTTTCATGATTTGCGGCGGAATCTTTTTTTCAGAGCTGAAAGGTCCACCGGGCGCGACGCGAATCAGGAAAAAGCAGACCGTAATTATGATCAGCATAGTGGGTATTAATCCCAACGCGCGTCTAATGATAAATTTAGACATAATTTCCCCTTGTGAGATTCTTCATGAGGTACATGAAGTTATATTTCTGCAAACAAGTGATTATATATAGGAAAAGCCTTTTTTTCAAGGTTAATATATTTAAAACCCGAATATGACAGCAGACTGTCCCGGATAAAAAAAGACGGCTCCCGAAAGAGCCGTCTAAAATGAAAAATGTCGTCTATATTATTTCTTGTAAATAGCCTTCCACGGGTGGATATCCTGAACCGTTGGATACCAACCGCCCCATTCATCAAGATCAATCCAGTTAGCTGTATTGTAATAGTAGAATGGGATACAGCCCATATCTTCACCGATTGCAAGCTGTTCTGCTTCTGCAAGTACATCAAGTCTTTCCTGTCCACCGGGCATTGTTGCAGCCTTGGCAAGAAGAGCGTCGAATTCAGCACTTGCATATCTTCCGTCGTTGTTTCCTGACTCTGAGTGCAGGAGGTCTGTCAGGAAGGTGTTGGGGTCAACATAGTCACCCTGCCAGCCAGATCTTGCAATATCAAAGTTCTGGTGCTGCATGTTATCAAGGTATGTTGCCCATTCCTGGTTTTCAATCTGTACTTCAATGTTAAGAACTTCAGCCCACTTCTGCTGAACATACTGTGCGATGTTCTTATGACCTTCAGAGGTATTGTAAAGGATTGTTGTTTCAGGAAAACCTTCACCGTTCGGATAACCTGCTTCGGCAAGTAATGCACGGGCTTCGTCAAAATCTTCCTCAAATGCTACTACTGCTGGATAGAGACCCGGAAGAGGAGGGGTAATACCATAAGCGGGGAACTGTCCGCCTCTGGTTACTTTGTCCACAAGTTCCTGTCTATCGATAGCCATACCGAGAGCCTTTCTTACACGTGCGTCATTAAAAGGAGCTTTGGTCTGATTAACTTTATAGTAGTATGTAATGAAGGTGGCATTAGTGATGTAGCCGTCATCAAGCTTCATCTTATCAAGCTGGTTCGGAGGTGTATCGGTTAGAAGATCGATTTCACCGTTAAGGTACATGTTTGTAGCTGTGTTTGTATCATCAATCGGATAGAATACGATTTCGTCAAGCTTAACAGCATCTTTGTCCCAGTAAGTCTCACTTTTTTCAACAATAAGTTTGTCCTGCGGAGTCCAGCTCTTCAGGTTAAAAGGACCATTTGAAACAATGTTGCCGGGTCTTGTCCACGCATCGCCGAATTCTTCGATTGTGTGAAGAGGTACAACTGCAAAAGCATAGTGTGAGAGCATACCAAGAACATAGGGTGCGGGACCTGTAAGATCAAACTGAAATGTGTGGTCATCAAGCGCTCTTATTGCAACAGCTTCGGGTCCGGCTTCTCCGGCATTGTATTCTGCTGCGCCCTTTATAACCATACCGGGAAGATATGCGTATACAGCTGCAGTTTCAGGGGCGAGGAATCTCAGCCATGAGTCAACAAACTGCTGAGCTGTGATTGCTGAACCGTCTGACCATACAGCGTTATTTCTAAGGTAAAAGGTCCATGTCAGACCATCATCAGATACTTCCCAGCTTTCTGCAACTCCGGGAATAGCGTCGAGTGATTCAGGATCGTAGGTTACAAGGCCTTCAAAAAGTGCCATGTAGATTGAGTGCTCGGGAACACCTTCGATAACTGCAGGGTCAAGTGACTCCGGTTCGGCACCATTATGGTATTTGAACACAACTGGTTCTGCAGCTGCTACTGCGGTGCTTTCTTCCTGCTGACCACCGGCAAATACAAATGCCGGAACAATCATCATTACAAGTAAAGCGGCAATGATAAGTTTTTTCATTGATTTTCTCCTTTTGAAAAGAATAAATATTTTACAATCTGTCAGTATATAGGAAGAACGTAATTTTGCCAATCAATATTTATATAGTAAATTTAAATTGATTCTTTCGAAAGTGCCCGGCATGTTTTAACAGCCATTTCCACAGGAACCCGCCAGGATTTACCGGTTTTCCGTTCATAGAATTCTACATTGCCGTCCTGCAGCCCCTTCGTTGATACAACAATTCTATATGGTATCCCCAGCAGGTCGAAATCCTTGAATTTTACCCCTACAGACTCATGACGATCATCAAAAAGAACATCACTGCCGATCTCTTCAGCCAGCTTCTCTACAACATTTTTTACCCTGAAAGATTTTCCAATTCCCATAAGAAAAAAGTTGAAAGGCGCGAGACCGTGCGGCCAGATAATTCCCTTATCGTCATGATTCGCTTCAACTATTGCAGTAACCAGACGCCCAAGACCTATTCCGTACGATCCCATATGCGGGTAGGAAACCTCCCCGTTTTCTTCAGTAAACGACAAGCCGATAGATTTTGGATAGAAATCTCCGAGCTTAAAGATATTACCGACCTCTATGGCCCGCACTTCTTCAAGAGGCGTCCTGCACTGAATACATTCCGAGGCAGCACGGATTCTCACGATATCTCCAACAATGCTGCTCTCAAAATCCCTGCCGAAGCTGGCATTCTTTAAATGAATATCCTTCTTGTCCGATCCTACGATCAGGTTGTCCGATTCAGCAACCGCATCGTCTACTACAAGCTTAAAACCGGTTATCTCATTCGATGGAAACAGAAACCCGGGAACAAGACCTTCCGCCCTGACCTCTTCCTCGCTCGCCGGACCGATTACCGGTTCTTCCAGCAACCTGGACAGCTTTTCATGACTTATATCATAATCTCCACGACAGACGACGAGCACCCGGCCGCTGAGAGTCTTAAACAGTGTTGTTACCGCAATCTCGAAATCTTCGACTCCAAGGTAATCCATCAGCTTCTCTTTTGTATCGCAGCCGGGAGTACTGATTTCTTCAGATCTACGGGGTATGCCGCTGTGTATGTCTTTATACCCCTTTGCTACATCCAGATTGGCCTGGTAACCGCAGGACGGACACTTCACAATGTAGTTGTCACCCCAATCACACTCCATCAGAAATTCATATGCTCTATCTCCGGACAGCGAACCTACCGCAGATTTTGCTGTTATAACCTCAACCCCGCATCTTTCAAATATATTCCTGTAAGCCCTGAACACTTTTGGGAAAAAATTATTCAGGTCTGTGTACGAGCGGTGGAAGGAGTAAGCATCTTTCATAGTAAATTCCTTGGCCCGGAATAAACCGCAGCGAACCCTTTCTTCATCACGGAATTTAGTTTTGAACTGGTATAGAAACCGTGGGAAATCACGATAAGAGTTAATGGACAATCGCGCAAGTTGGGTAATCGGCTCAAGGTGGCTTGATGAAAGAACCAGATCATGACCGTGCCGGTCCACGAACCTTATCAGCTCTTTGCCGATAATCTGATCCCGGCCGGTTTTCCGCCAGAGGTTCTGAGGTACAACAAGAGGCAAATCCATCTCCTGACCATCAAGAGCATCCATTTCCTCACGGATGATATTCTTCATCTTGTCCACAACTCTCATTCCCAGCGGCATGAGAGCAAAAAGACCTGACCCCAGGCTGCGCACATACCCGCCCCGCAGAAGCAGTGAATAGCTGATTGATTTCGAGGAACTGGGATTGTGACGAAGCGTATTATTGCCGAAAATTCTTGAATAACGCATAAGTGCTCCTATTTTAATCCATAATTGTCGATGTTTACATCTTTTTTTGAAAGAAAGTCCACCACAACTGCCAAATACCGATTTTCGTGGTCAATTATCCGCTGTAAAGCTTGACATTTAAAGCAATTATCAGGATCCTTAGAAGAACAAAACATGGAATAAGGAAAATCTTTAAGGAGTAAATACATGAGTACAATTGAATACATTGAAGGTAGAGAAATCCTCGATTCAAGAGGTAATCCTACCGTAGAAGTTGAAGTTCTGCTTGCAGACGGTTCAATGGGACGAGCCTCTGTTCCCTCAGGGGCTTCAACCGGTGAACACGAAGCAGTTGAGCTTAGAGACGGCGACAAAAGCCGCTACATGGGCAAAGGTGTTCTAAAAGCAGTTGAAAACGTAAACGACGTAATTGCACCCGAACTTATCGGATACGACGCACTTGAGCAGGTTGAAGTTGACCAGCTCATGCTCGAACTTGACGGAACTGAAAACAAAGCAAAACTCGGAGCAAATGCTCTTCTCGGTGTTTCTATGGCGACAGCACGTGCTGCTGCGGATTCACTGCAGATCCCTCTCTACAAATACCTCGGCGGTTACCACACAGTGACAATGCCGGTTCCAATGGCTAACATCATCAACGGCGGCTCACATGCCGATAACTCTGTAGACTTTCAGGAGTTTATGGTAATGCCCGTAGGTGCAGACAGCATCCGCGGTGGTGTAAGAATGGTCGCAGAGGTTTTCCACAACCTTAAGTCTATCCTCAAAGACAAGGGATACAGCACAGCAGTTGGTGACGAGGGCGGTTTTGCACCAAACCTCAAATCCAACGAAGAGGCATGTGAGGTTATTCTTTCAGCAATCGAAAAAGCCGGACTCAAACCCGGTGAAGACATGATGATTGCCCTTGACCCTGCAATGTCTGAGCTCTACCACAAAGATACAGGCAAGTACAAACTTGAATGGTCAACCGGGGCAGAGTACACATCAGCTGAAATGGCTGACTACTGGGCGGACTGGACAAGCAAATACCCCATCATCTCAATTGAAGACGGAATCGACGAAAATGACTGGGAAGGATGGAAGATCCTTACAGACAAAATCGGCGACAAGGTTCAGCTTGTCGGTGACGACCTTTTTGTAACAAACACAAAAAGACTCTCCAAGGGTATTGCCGAAGGCGTTGCAAACTCAATTCTCATCAAGGTTAACCAGATTGGTACCCTTACCGAGACTTTTGAAGCAGTTGAAATGGCTAAGAAGGCAAACTACACAGCAATTATTTCACACAGATCTGGTGAAACAGAAGATGCATTCATTGCAGACCTTGTAGTTGGACTTGAAACCGGACAGATCAAGACCGGTTCTATGTCAAGATCAGACAGAATTGCGAAGTACAACCAGCTCATGAGAATTGAAGACGAACTCACAGGTATTTCAAAATATCCGGGACGTGAAACCTTCTATTCAATAAAAAAATAATTGATAAAGAAAACTGTAGTTTTCATTATCTGGAGTTTTGATTTATCACAAATTCCATAACCCCATAAGCCTGCTTCCGTTTTTCGGTTTGCGGGCTTTTTCATACTGTATATTATTGATCTATTCATATCAGGCAGCGCTGATGCACTGAACAATGAAGAACCCGGCGGCTACCCCTCATACGAAGGGGACAGTTCGGCGATATCCATAATTAACCCCCATTGCTGCGCTTGAAATATTGTTCGGCCCCGGTGTGAATGTCGTGATGACAGCAAAGGTAATAAGGGCGGAAAAATCTATATTCACTTTTTTATTTGAAGCGGATCTTCACCGCATCCTTCTGAAGTTCAATTCGGTTGTAATCTTCATCCCATTCACCGTACATGAAGCTGAGATAGAGCGTATCAACGGCAAGCTGTTCAATAGGGATTGAAGGATTGTCATTTCCATATGTCGTATAGCTGGATATGACCCTGCGGCCGATTATGTATTCTCCATGCTGCTCAGCAGTGCTGAATCTATGCATATCCGAATTTTCATAATAGAGGTAATGAGCTGAGATATTATCGATGAATACCTTTTCGTAAGGAGTTTCATCCTCTTCACCCATCCCCATGAAAAAATCTGGCTGATCAAGAAATTCCGCAAGAGCTTTATTTTTCAAAAATCCCTTGTATATTGTATTCTGTACTGAAAAGCAGAAGAAGCAGAACTGCTGCGGGGATTTTTTTATTCATATTCAGTACTCCACCGAAAACCGGCTGAAGGTGCCCTGCGGCTCAACCGGAAAGTGATCGATACGGCTTATGCGGCTGCAGGGCGGGCCTCCGGCCTCAAGCCAGTCAAGGAGAGCCGCAAGCTGTTCGGGCTCGCCTTCAGCCCTGATTTCCACGCTGCCGTCGCGTTCGTTGCGCACCCAGCCGGTGAGCCGCAGCCTTGAGGCTTTCTGCTGGGCGGTGTATCGGAAGCCGACACCCTGGACGCGGCCGGTCACATTGATTCGAAGCGCCTTAGTCATACTCGTTGTACTCCAAACCGGTTTCTTCCTCATAACGCTCAAGCCCCTCCATGTGACGCTTTATGTCGGCGTAGCGGAAACCGCGCCTCAGAAGGTGATTAATTATCTTTTTGGGGTCCGCCGATCGCGTCCGGAGATACTTGGCAAGTGAGCGGGCAAGCGCGTCGTCCTGCGACTCAGGCGAGAGTTTCTCCTCAAGAACCTCGGCTGCTATCTCACGCGGGACACCCTTCCGGGCGAGTCCTGCGGCAAGACTGCTGCGCCCCTCGGGGTGTTTTTTCAGCCGGGAGATTATCCACATTTCAGCAAAGCGTCTGTCGTCGACATAGCCGCGCTCCCGGCACAGTTCAACAGCCGCCCGGGCTGTTTCAGCATCGAAGTCTTTTTTTCTTAGTTTCATGATTAGTTCTTTTGAGGAATGCTCACGGCGGGCAAGATACTCCACGGCCTTGTCGCGGGCGGCATAGACAGCTGAACGCTGCTGAAGCTCTTCGATCTGCTCAGGACTGAACTCAGTTCCGATGCGTACTGAATACTCCAGAGCAGCCTCCGGATGCAGGGCAACCCCTGTTCCATCTGAGAAAACCGCCGCTGTAATATTTCCCTGGGGAGTCCGCCTGATATCGGTAACTTCAAAATCCATGGTTTATTATATCCAACGCGTTGACAAAAAAAAAGAGGAACATGAAAATGCTCCTCCTTTGGTATCGGTAATCGTAATTCGATTGAATCGAGATTAACGTTTTGAGAACTGGAACTTTCTTCGAGCTCCTCTCTGACCGTATTTCTTTCTTTCTACCATTCTTGAATCCCGGGTAAGGAAACCGTTAGCCTTGAGTGCTGTAGTATTTGAAGCATCATGCTTCTGAAGCGCTCTGGCAATTGCATGTCTGCAAGCTCCGGCCTGTCCTGTTACTCCGCCGCCCTTAACATTGATAAGAATATCATATTTAGCAAGGTTGTCGGTTACATCAAGAGGCTGTTTGACGATAAAAACGTTTGTGGGATTTGCAAAGTACTGCTCAACATCCCTTCCGTTTACTGTAATCTTTCCGCTGCCGCTTCTGAGGTAAACCCTCGCAACAGAGGTTTTTCTTCTTCCTGTTCCTAAAGCAAGATTTTCTGCCATCTATACAACTCCTGGCCTTATTCGATTGTTTCGGGTTTCTGGGCGGCATGCGGATGATCCGCACCTGCATAAACCTTCAGATTTCTGAAAAGTTTTCTGCCCATCGGTCCCTTCGGGAGCATGCCCTTAACTGCCGCTTCCATTGGGAATGTCGGTTTCTTAGCAATCTTGTCGCTAAAAGTTTCAACCTTAAGTCCACCGGGGTAACCGGTATGTCTGTAATAGAGCTTACCGTTTGCCTTGTTTCCGCTGACTTCTACTTTGCCTGCGTTAATAATAATAACGTAGTCGCCCATTTCATGAAAGGGGACAAACTCCGGCTTGTGTTTTCCTCTGAGGAGCTCAACGGCTTTGACAGCGACCCTCCCAAGTCTCTTGCCTTCCGCGTCTATAATCCACCACTTGCGCTCTACATCTTTTGGTTTTACGTAAATCGTATCCATTTAACTGCCTTTAATCAATAATTAAGAAGTATTTCGAAAAATTACTTCAGAGTTTTAAGTATAAAAACTCTATTGTCAAAAATTTTCGGGGATTTTATCAGAGGTTCCGGCTCCGATAAAGCCTCCGTAACGGGTGAACTGATAATTCCATATAATGGTGATATTGTCAAGGCCGATGCATTGCTGCGTCGGTATAATTAATTACTGCTTAGGGCTTTATCTTTTTTTTTCAGACTCTTCGGCGGCTTCTTTTTTTGCTTCACGCCTGTCCTTTGCATCAGCGACACCGATAAGGATTGCAACAAAACCGATAAACATTGCAAGAAGAGGGGCAAAGCCCTTTAATACAAAGATTATTTCATCCCACCAACCCAGACCGGGCGCGGGAAGGGCTGCAAACACCGCAAAAGCGGCAAGTATAATACCGACAATTAAAGCTTTCATGGGCAGCAGTATATCCAATCTGACTGCTTTCAGCAATAGGGACCTGATTCACTTGCCTTTGCCGGAATATTTTCGTACTTTTTATCCGGAGATATTCAATGAAGGTGAAACTTGATAAAAATCTATGCGTAGGATGCGGTTTATGTGAAGAGAACCTGCCCGAAGTTTTTCGAACTGGTGACTACACAGCAGAGCTTAAAAAAGATGAACTGCCTGACGACATGAAAACAAAGATAGAAGAAATAATCGAAGACTGCCCGGCAGATGCTATCTCCATTTCTGAAACGTCCGCCGAATCATGATAATGAATGCGATAATGAAAAAAACATACGGAAGATTCTCGAGGATTGTTTCTATCCCCAGAAATCCCGGAATTATCACGAGGCGGGAGTCTACAATTCCGAACAACCCGAATGTGTCGAACATAATCTGACCATAGCGGAATATCGTTCCAACAACAATAAACATCCAGGCTGAATCACGGGTTCGGGACCACAGAATAATCGCAAGAAAGGCTGATCCTGCGCCGAAAACCAGACGACTTATGATGAATATCAGAGTTTCGGTAGACATTAATTGCTTGCTCCTCCGGAGAGAGCTTTAAACCCCCTCTCTATTTCCTTTATCGGCTTAATTTCACCCTTAGTAAACCGATACGGAGCACAAGACGGTCTGGACGGATCCGGAGATATCAGTATACCCCTGGAAAGAAAAGCTTCAAAAAGTGCTGAGTAATCTTCCCCGGAGGCATGAGGATACAGCCATGGGCCCCGACGCAGCCAAAGGGGAGAGTCAAAAGCAGACCAGAGTGATGTGTCGGCTTCTGCAATGAAAGCCTTCAGGTCGGCGGCTGCACGGCACAGGCCGCTATATAGATACTGGGGCACCGGATCGGCAGCAGGGAGCCTGGTTTTACAGGCGTTAAGAGCACAGAGAACCTTCACAGTACCGGCCCCCGGCAGAGGCAGCTGCAATTCAAAGGGTGTATTCATGAATTGTATGTCAGCAGCCGGCGACTCATACTCAAAAGGACGAAAAACCGGATATCCCCACCCACTTCCCGCAAATAAAGTGACAACATCTGCAATCTCGGGGTACAGCAGCTTAATCTGTTTCAGAAGCCTGGCCTCCCAGACACCTGGGTAGGAGGCGGCAAGACCTTTCTCAAGGCCGTTTTTCATCATAAGCACTGCTCTGCCGTATTTATGACCAAGCAGGGCAAGGCCGCCATCTAGATATAGATCGAGATATCGTCTGCTGTTAAAATCATAGAGATGATAATCTCTAGTCCGCCTGATTCGGGGAATCCGGCAGTTTATTATGTTATTATTATCAGTTCCATTCGTCATTTCCGAATATCTCCAAATGTGAATCGTAGGCCGGGAGAAATCTCCCGCTTCGCCCGCTTTCAAACTGCACAATCACATACACCTGATCGCCGGCCGTTCCACTTTTTGCTATTATGCCGCTCCCGTAATCTTCATGATAGACGGGCGTACCCGGTTTATATTTCATTTCCTGACCGACGCTGACCTCACGTCGACCGCCGTAACCATAAGCCTCATCAATCTGGCCGTCAACCACCTCAGTATAATCCTCGGGGAGCTCCGACAAAAACATCGATGGCCCGAAATACTGTGTGCGGCCCCAAATCCTCCGACTGCGGCATGAGGTAAGATAAAGCTCATTTCGAGCCCTTGTGATGCTGACATAGAATATTCGCCGTTCTTCCTCAATCTCCTCGGGTGTTTCTTCACGACCGGAGGGAAACAGCCCCTCTTCCATCCCCGTAATTATAACACGATCAAACTCAAGTCCCTTTGTGTTATGCATGGTGATGAGGGTAACAGCATTTTCATCTCCGATTGCCGCACCTCCACCGGTATTGCTGCCGTTTTTGCGGCTTATTGCTTCACGATCAAGTTCAAGCTCCTCCAGAAAAAGCGACAGTCCCTCGCGACCGTCACCGTATCCCGAGGCGGCTGACACAAGCTCATTGAGGTTATTTTCCTTCGCCTGTGCTGTGTTTTCATCTTTTTTAAGGTAGTGTTCAAGAAGCCGCGATTCAGTTACCAGCTCAGCAATAAACTCAGCAAGCGGCATTTTATCTATATTTTCATCCATGAAAGCATAAAGCTTTGTAAAATTTTCGAAACCGGCAGCAGCCTTTGCCGATAGTTTTATACTGTTACCGGCTGTTAGCAGGTCACAGTTCAGCCGGCCTGCTTCAGCAATAATCTTATTTACTGTAACCTTACCCATAGCCCGGGCCGGCTTGTTTATTATCCGGGTAAATGCAACCACATCATCCGGATTCATAAGCAGCGACAGAAGAGCAATAATGTCCTTGATTTCTTCCCGCTCAAGAAAGCGCAGCGCACCGATAATTTTATAGGGTATATCGAGCCTTGAAAAACAGGTTTCAAAACTCATCGACTGGGCGTTTGTCCTGTAAAGGATTGCTGTCCCGCCAAGATTTCCGTCTTCAAGCAGTTTCGCACAAAAGTCGGCCTCAGCCGCCTGGTTTTCTAGATATACCACCTTGGCATTGCTTCCTTCTTTCCGTTCGGTCCATAGCTTCTTGCCGAGCCTGGATGAATTATTCGCAACAACCCCGGAGGCAATCTCGAGAATTGGCGCCGTTGATCGGTAATTCTGCTCAAGCTTTATTATTTTCGTACCTGGAAACTGTTCAGGAAAATTCAGAATGTTCTTTACCTCAGCTCCGCGAAATTTGTAAATTGACTGGTCGTCATCTCCAACAACACAGATGGAGTTGCCCTCCCCCGTCAGCTGCTTTAAAAGCTCAAACTGAGCGACATTCGAATCCTGATACTCATCAACCATCACAACCCGGAATCTCTGCCTTACACGGCGCCGGAGCTCTTCATTCGACTCAAGAAGCTCGATTGGTCGTGAAATAAGTCCCCCGAAATCAAGGTTACCTATCGCCCGAAGCTTCTTCTCATAAAGGCTGTAGACATCGGCGAAGTCGGGCACCGTAGTAATTGAGCTCAGATCATCCTCCGGGGTCAGGCAGTAGTCCTTGGCCCGGCTTATCCAGCCTGCGTAAGGAGAAAGCTTCTTTTTTGTTTTATCGGGGAAAATCGTCTGAAGCAGACTGACAGAATCATCATCGTCATAAATGGAGAAACTTGATTTAAGATCCGGAGTCAGGTGGTAGTTGGTCCGCATCAGCCAGGCCCCGAAGGAATGGAAAGTGCGGATCATTACACCTGCCCCCGCACCGGGAACCATCTGCTCAACACGCTCACGCATTTCGCCCGCAGCCTTGTTTGTAAAAGTAACGGCAAGAATAGACCGCGGGTTCATTAACTTCTGATCAATAAGCCATGCAATGCGCGTAGTAATAACACGGGTCTTCCCCGAGCCTGCACCCGCAAGAATAAGCAGCGAAGACCCTTCATAGGTAGCCGCTTCACGCTGGACGGGGTTCAGACTTTCAAGATAATCCATGCCGTATGTTGATGGATTGCTTGAGAATTGTCAATCCAGGCTGGTTTTCATGTCAATTCAGCCGCCCACGGTACAGCTCCGTAATACAGGTATGGCTGATTATTAGATCATCAGGAACAGGGCTGAAATGAATGTAGCGGCAAGAATAAAAAAACGATAGGGTTTTTCAGCTATCTTTTTAATCAGGAATACACCAAGCAGAGCACCCGCGACAATTATCGGAATCATAAACAGATCTATTAAAAGAATCTGCGGTGTTATTGTTTTCCAGACTAAGATATGCATTGGAAGCTTCAGGAAATTTATAATCCAGAAAAACCAGGCGCGTGTTGCGATAAACTCATCTTTATTTATATTCAGAGCAAGGAAATAAATCACTAGTATGGGGCCGGCCGCATTTCCAATCAGGGTTGTAAAACCTCCCAGCAACCCTACTCCGGCATTAACATACCAATGATTTTTGATTGTTCTGCCGCGTCCGCGGATTTCATTAGCAAGTGTAAAAACAAGGACAAGTATTATTGCCACCGCAATGAAGATTTTGAAGACTTCATCGGATATGACACTGCCCACGAATAGGGCGATAAGCATACCTGCGACTGTCCATGGAAGAAGCCCGAGAAATTTATCAAACCGGACTGATTTCCGGTATGATATTACAGCAGTGAAGTCCGCTATAACCAGAAAAGTTGCGACTACTCCGGTTGATACCCTGCCTCCGAATACCATAGCCACCGCAGGAATAGCAATCAGAGAGATTCCTATAAAACCGGCTTTGTTAAGGCCGATAAGTGCGGCTGAACCAGCTAGAATAAGCCACTGCACGGTGCTTAGGCCAAAGGCTGATAAAAACTCCTGCATGCCGGTCACCTACTGCAAATAGCAGGCATGCGCACCTTGCTTACGCAGAAAATGCTTATCAAGAAGCTCATCCCGCATCCTTACCTGTCCGGGAGAAAGCGTCATTAAGCGGCAGGCCATTTGAGCAACCTCTTCAAACACTACGTAGTTATGTCCGGCATTGTGCGCGTCAGCACCCCAGGTAAAGGTTACAAGCCCGTATTCCGGCAAAGCCAGGTTGGCTTCGAGGACTTCTTCTTTTAATTGTACCAGCATAATTTATATACCCCTCTTTCTTCCACGTAAACTTTTGGTCAGAATAACAGCAGCACCGCCGAAACAGCTGTTATAGTAATAAGAAAAATCCTGTACGGACGATCGGCTATCCTCTTCACTATAATCACCCCTGCAGCTGCCCCGATAAAAATAGCGGGAAGCATGATAAGGTTCAGTTCAAGGCTCTCAACCGATATTTCCCTCCAGATAAATATTTGCAGAGGTAATTTTATAATGTTGATGATCCAGAAAAACCATGCACGTGTGGCGATAAATTCATTCTTGTTCAGGCTCATCGATAAAAAATATACACCGACTATCGGTCCTGCAACATTGCCGATCATTGCTGCAAATCCACCAATCAGGCCGACACCGGCCGTCAAATACCATCGGGGCTCGAGTTCTTCGGTCCCGCCTCGAATTTCCCTGATCACCATGATCATCAAAACAATGAAAACTACTGCCGCTATACATATTTTGAAGATATGATCAGAAACATGGTCACCTACGTAGAGCGCAATAGCTAAACCGGGAAGAGTCCATGGGATGAGTCTGAGCATAGCTTTCCAGCATATTGATTTTCGGTATGAAAAAATTGCCAGACTGTCAGCCGCAATAAGAAGAGGAAGAATCAGTCCGGTCGAGGCTTTACCCCCAAATGCCGCAGCCAGTATCGGAACTGCTATTAGAGACAACCCTGCCAACCCTGTCTTGTTCATGCCGATTAAGGCAGAAGCGCCTATTAGTAGAAACCATGAAACAGGCGCAAGCTCAAAGGAGGCTATAAATTCCAGCATATAGCCTAATCAGCCCTTCTTCTGAATCTTCGCCCAGGTGTCGCGCAGACCAACCGTGCGGTTGAATACAGGCTTCTCCGGGCTGGAATCAGGGTCTACAGTGAAGTATCCCTGTCGTAGAAACTGAACATTCGAGAAAGGCGCCATTTCAGCGAGTGCCGGCTCTACCCAGCAGTCGGTCAGAATCTCAAGTGAATCCGGATCAATATCATCCAGGAAATTACCAGTCTCTTTACCCGGATTTTCAGCCTTAAATAGATGTCCGTACTGGCGGACCTCGGCCTTGACCGCATGAGCTGCTGAAACCCAGTGGCTTGTGCCCTTGACCTTGCGACCATCCTCAGTCCAGCCGCCTCGCGAATCGGGGTCGTAGGTACAGTGTACCTCAATGATTTCACCTGTAGCTTCATCTTTTTTATAATCAACGCATGTCACGTAATATGCGTGTTTGAGTCTTATCTCTTTGCCGGGTGCAAGCCTGAAATATTTGCGGTTCGGCGCTTCTTCGCGGAAGTCTTCCTGCTCAATCCACAGTTCACGGCTGAATGGCACCTTTCGCGTCCCTCCGTCAGGATCTTCCGGGTTGTTCTCGCCGTCGAACCATTCTTCCTGACCCTCGGGGTAGTTATCTATAATCAGTTTGAGAGGTTTCAGAACCGCCATTCTGCGCAGAGCTCGCTTGTTCAGGTCCTCGCGTAGACAATGCTCAAGAAGGGCGATATCGACAGTGCTGTCCACCTTGGCAACACCTATTCTGGAACAGAAATCCCGGATAGACTCAGGTGTATAACCGCGGCGCTTCATACCGCTGATAGTGGGCATACGGGGGTCGTCCCAGCCGTTTACATGTTTTTCCTTCACAAGCTGCATCAGTTTTCGCTTGCTCATTACTGTATAGTTGATATTCAGCCGTGCAAACTCAATCTGCTGCGGATGGTGAATATCTCCTATCTGCTCGATAAACCAGTTATACAGCGGGCGATGATCTTCAAACTCGAGGGTGCATATAGAATGCGTAATACCTTCGATAGAGTCTTCAAGTCCGTGAGCCCAGTCGTACATTGGATAAATACACCAGCTGATACCCTGGCGGGGATGCTCAGCACGGACAATCCGGTACATAACCGGGTCACGCATATTAAGGTTGCCCGATTCCAGATCTATCTTAGCGCGCAGGGTCTTTGAACCGTCCTCAAACTCTCCGTCTTTCATCTTTTCAAAAAGGTCAAGATTTTCTTCCACTGTTCGCTCACGGTATGGGCTCGGTTTGCCGGGAGTCTTGAGGGTTCCGCGATATTCACGAATCTCTTCAGCATTCAAATCATCTACATAGGCCTTGCCGGCTTTTATGAGTTTTTTTGCCCATTCATACATCTGTTCAAAATAGTCGGAGGCATACATGGCTGCGCCGCCCCAGTTAAAGCCGAGCCATGATACGTCATTTTGAATTGAATCTATGTATTCCTGTTCTTCCTTGGCTGGGTTTGTGTCGTCAAAACGGAGATTACATTTTCCATTGTAATCCTGAGCAAGGCCAAAATTCAGACAAATTGATTTTGCGTGTCCTATATGCAGGTAGCCGTTCGGTTCCGGCGGGAACCGGGTTACGACCCCGGTTCGTTTTCCTGATTCCAGATCTGAATCTATAATCTCGCGAATAAAGTTCGACGGTGCTTTTTTTTCGGCATCGGACATAAAAATAGTCTCCTGTTAAATTAATGCGGGATTTCAGCTAATTTGCCTCATTAGACTATCATAAAAAAAGAATTGTGTGAATTATACTCCGGAATTGCTTCATCAGCAAAAAAATTTCTTTTGTTATTTTTTCAGGCGGGCTTCAAGATCAATCCCGTTAATGCCTGTTATCTCAGCCTCAACAAAATCTCCCGGATTGAGATAATTCTCTTCTGCATGAAGAACAACAAGCCCATCTACCTCAGGGGCCTGAAACCAGGCACGGCAGAGATATAGGTCTTCTTCTTCCACCCCTTCCTCAACCAGTAGACTGAAACTTCGGCCGACAAAACGGCTAAGGCTCTTCGCCGTTATTGCCGTTTGTATTTCCTGCAGCTGTTCAACATTCTTTTCGGCCTCCCTAAATCGGCGTTTATGCTTTCGCGGACCTTCCATCTCATAGGCTGCTGTATCTTCTTCCCTCGAAAAGGCGAAGAAACCGGCCCATTCAATTTCTGCAGCCCTGATGAAGCGTTCAAGGACTTCAACATCTTTCTTCTTCTCACCGGGAAAACCAAGCAGAAAGGTGGTCCTTATCACTGCATCGGGAAGTTTAGCTCTTATCTTTTGCAGCAGCTCCATATAAATCTCGGCGTCGCCGCTTCGATTCATTGAATAAAGAACAGGTGCCGATGCATGCTGAAACGGAATATCGAAATAGGAAACAATACGATCGCTTTCACTGCAGATATCAAGAATATCCAGCGGAAAATTATCCGGATGGATGTAGAGCATTCTAACGAAAAAATCTCCGGAAATTTTTTCAATATCCTTCAGGAGCTGCGGCAGCAGGCATCTGCCTTTTTTATCAATATCAATTCCGTATGATCCAAGGTCCTGAGCAATCAGGTTTATTTCACGGATTCCGGAACCGGCAAGGTTTTTAATTTCATCAAGTATGCTTTCTGGCTTCCTGCTGCGCAGGGTGCCGCGGATTATAGGTATAGCACAGAAACTGCAGTTATTACTGCAGCCTTCAGCAAGTTTCACATAAGCAGTTGAAGAACCGGAAAGAAGGGTCGTTCTGCCGACGGCAAGTACATCGTCCCTTTCAATAAACTTCGGCTCTATCTCGCTTAATGCCGGAGCCCTGACAATCTGCGGCTCACCTGAAACAAGTCGATCAGCGTAATCCGCGATCATTGATACAGAATTGTTTCCGAAAATACCGTCAAGTTCAGGCATCGACTCCGCCAAATCTTCAGCATATCGCTGCGATAAACAACCGGCTGCAATAACAGCCGCATCGGGGAATGCGTCACGAAAGGATATAAGTACGTCGACTGATTCTTCTTTAGCCGGCTCAATAAATCCGCAGGTATTGATGATTATAAGGCCTGCATGCACCGGCTCCATCGTGCGTGTCCAGCCCCTATCGTCAAGAGCGGCAATCATAACCTCGGCATCTACCTGATTCTTGGCGCATCCGAGATTTTCCAGGTAATATATTCTTTTTTTATCCAAATTTCTTCCTGTAGAAGGCTTTATCAACTCTAGTAGAGCGGAATCATCTTCAATTCATATTTCGAACTGTCAGTGTTATAAGCCCACTGAAGTGATCGCGCTGTAATTTCACCTGAACCGCCAAGGTCTATATCAACACCGTTTACCTTGGCGGACAAAGCACCGGCATTTGAAGCCCACAATCTGACGCTGGAATTGACATCCAGCCTGAATGTCTCACTCTTATGAAAATATCGTTCCTCACGGATAGTGGAATCTGCATCGTATCTAAGCAGACAGTAGCCTCTGAAAATGATGTTTAGAGTAAATGACTCCATCGTATCGGCTTCCCTGATAATAACAGGATCAACAGCCCTGGACGGAGCGCCGGGGCGTCCCGCAGTACTTGCGCCTGTTCCCGTATTAGAAGGCGGAACAGCTGCTTCGGGCACTTCGCCCGCAACCTCGATCTTCCCGGGTGCTGATGACTGTACAAAACGGTCTACATGAAGAACAATTGAACTGTTATCAGGGTCCGAGGTTCGCAGCAGCATTCGCACATCAGCGGATTCATCACCATCCAGATCAATCATAGCCTCATCTCCGGCTTTCATGAGCAGCTCACCCTGCGGATGTACAAATTTCACCGACTCAGCTATATCTGCAATAACAACAAGATATTTATCTCCGTTAAGACCGATTGAGACAGCATCATCCTTTCTAAATCGTTTCTCAAGGACCTCGTCTGAAAATTCATAAGTATTCTTTATATTGAGCTTTTCAGCAGGAGTTTCTTCCGCCGTTTCCTGAACCCTGACCCTTTCATTGTCCGGGCGTCCGGCTATGAAATTCGGGTATACATAGAAATACCCTGCTGCTGCCAGACCCAGAACAATAAGGATTATAATTACAGCGGGCAATCCTTTAGGTAGAGGCTTTCTCGTATCAAGCAGCTCTTCTATAGGTGCCGGCTGTTCCTGAATAATCATATTCCGATACAGACTTATCATCTCTTCAGGATCAAGACCGAGGTATTCAGAATAATTCCTCAAAAATCCGAGCAGATATGTCTCTCCGGGGAAAGCATCAAAATTCTCTGCTTCAAGAGCCGTCAGATAACTCTTGGCAATATTGGTTTCCCGGGCAATCTGCTCAATAGAATAACCGAGAGATTCTCTGGCTGTTACTAACTTCTGACTTATTGATTCCATTCGATCATCCTTCAGGTTCAAAAAGAAAGTTTTTAATTTCGTATGCTGAAGCCGGAACTTCGTATTCAAATCGAATATCGGGGATATTTTGATTAATCTCTATACCTACAAAATCAAACTGAACCTCTTCCATTTCAGGAGTAACAGCCTTCATCCTTCGAATCAGATTATCCTTTCCAATAGACATCTCGATCTGTCTGAACCCCTGCTCAGTAGTACGCCATTCGAGTTTCAGTTTTGTAACAAGCTCATTTGAGCCTTCTTCCAGCGGTACAGGATCAGGTCCGTCCAGATAACTTATACTGTACCCCTTCTCAAGCAGATCAAGCCCCTGGCTGCTTGCCATGGTTGCGAGCGTTGCGTCACTGTGCCTTTTGAGTTTCTGAGTCATTACTACAACCTGTTTGGGAAGATAAATTAGAAGATCACTCCCGGTAGCACAGATTACCTGCTCATTAGGTTCAGTGAAATCAATCCGAAGCAGGTTCGGGCTTTTATAGTAAATCACACCGGAAGACACAGATGCGTCTGCACCTGTTCCCTGGGTAATCGAAATCTCCGCTTCATAATCAAAGACATCCCCATAATACGTAGAGATGTTTTCAAAAAAGCTCACCGCCGTTACTATTTCCTGTGCAAAAAGAACTTCCGACGACAGGATTAAAAATGTTATGCTGAATATAATTCGTTTGATTTTGTCCATGATATTATGTTTCATATTACTGATGCACAGCTATTTGTCAAGTCAAATCACTTTCATGGTAGAGGTAACGCATCCAGTCTTCAGAAAGCTTCAACCGCTCCCCGCATTCGGCACAGACCAGTCGGCCTTCATGCAGATGTTCTTTCGCACAGCCGATGCAGTATAGCTTTCCGCATCCGCCGCATTTTCCGGCCGGCATATTATCCGGCGGTTCACCTACAAGCTGCAGCGCAGGCTGTTCAGGGAGTTTTTTCGGCACTATCCATTCCTCACCACAGAGGCTGCATCTGTAAATATTCATCCGCTTTCTGAATATGGATTCTTTCAACGACAAAGTCCTCTCTCCGGGATTTTTCACCTTTAGAGCAGAAAGCACTATATCAGCTTCAGCAAGCTGTTCTCTGCTTATATGCAGCTCCGCCAGATTACAGACAGCATCAACAAATTCCGGATCAAGATCCACAGCTTTTTTGTATGCTGCCTCAGCCCGGCTGTATTCACCTTTCAGCAGGGCAAGATTTCCCATAAGGTTATAGGCCTGAGCATTCTCTCCGGCATCGAGAATTCTCACAAGCAGTTCTTCAGAGCGGCTGAAAGAGTCGATTTCGATGCACGCAGCAGCCAGATTCAGGATTATATCTGCACGGCTTCTGTCCGCCCTGTAGGCAGCTTCATACTCATCCACTGCAGCGTCAAAGTTATTCAGTCTGGACTGGATGTTTCCGCGCTGATTAAGCACATCAGGGCTGTCGCCTGTAAGCAGATTCAGAGAATCTTCTGTCCTACCAGCGAGAAAAAGCGCCTCAGAATAATTCACCCTTATTTCATCTTCATCACCGGCAGCCTCAATTGCATCCTTAAAACATGCCGCGGCTGAATCATAATCAGCTTTCTCAACCAGCACCTGCCCGGAAAGGTTCAGAACCCAGGGGTCATTCGGGGCAAGTTCCCTTGCACGCTCAAGCGGTTCTTCATAAGGTCCATCTGTGAGAAAGAGGTATTCAGCAAATTTAAAATGATAAAGATAGTAATCCGGCTCCAGCTCAATAGCCTTCCTGAAGTATTCGGAGGCTTTTCGGGGCCGGCTGTTTCGTGCTTCAATCAAAGCATTCAAATAATAAACAGTACTGTCGACGCTGCCCTCTTTTATCAGGGCATTGAATATTTTTCCCGCAGCATTAAAATCGTTATCCTGAAACAACAGTTTGGCCTTAAGGCTCCTGGTTTCAGGGTTTGATTCATCAATAGCCTCAAGGAAAGGCAGAATTCCTGCCAGTTCATCATACTCTCCGGAGCGAAAATATTGCCGGGCGGCATTTCCATACATTTCAGCAGCCTTCTCAGCCTGACGACTGCGTTCATAAGCGCGGGCGGCATTGAAGGCGAACAGCGGTTGGCTGTCGTCAATTTCCCAGGCTATAGTATAGTGTTTTGCAGCCCCAGACCAGTTGCCCAGAGAATATTCGGCATTGCCGAGCAGATTGCTGGCAGCCGCGTTTCTGTTGATTAAGTCATCCTGTTGAGAAAGGAGATCGCGCAGGGCTATAAAGTCGTTCATAAGATACAGGAGTCCGGCTTTCTGAAGAAAAAACCTTTCGCCCCGCTCCTCAGTAGTGACCTTGTCCAGAAGGCGCGACGCCTCGGTATACATTTCCAGATTCATGCAGCAGTCAGCTGCCGTCATAAGAGCCGCGGCATTATTTCCCACTTCCGGGAGCAGCTTTCTTATCTCAACCAGTGCAGCCGCATAGTTACCGCTGCGCATATGGCTTTCGGCGAATGCGAGGCGTGTCTCTGCAGGTACCGTTTCCGGCAGCAACCTCTTCCGTCGGGACTCAAGCTGTACCGGACGTGATTCAAGCTCAACCCTCGTCAGATAAAAAGCAGCCTGATCAGACTCATCATAGTTCTGCCCAGCGAAGGAAAAACCTCCTGCAACAAGGCTGTCATCTGAAACATTACCAACCCATTTTCCATCTATATAAAAGCTTAGACGTGAACCCTCGGCTGAGATCATAATGTTGAATTTTTCAGAATTGAATTCCGGACCTTTGGTCCAGTCAATGAGAATCCGGGGCGTACCGTTCAACACCAGGTCAAGCCTGTAATGCCCTTTGTTTGAAACTAAAAAATAGTAATAACTGAGATCATCGGTGCGCCTGAAAAGAAAACCTGCAGAAGAATATCCGTTTGACGGGTCTATCCCCACTTCAGCGTTAAGAAGAAAATCATCATATCTGTAGAGTGGATCATCAGTCCAGGCAAAGAGGTTCTTCCTGCTTAGTTTAAGCCTGAGATTGCCGCGCCCCACCGTCGAAGAATAGGCCTCGGACGATTCAGGGTTAAATCTGTGATCCTGAAACATCGAAAAAGATGTGTTCCATTTTTCATGTACAATATCAGTCTGTTCTGGTGTCTCTTTTTTTTTGAAAAGCCTCATCTATCGTTAGTATAAGCCTCAATTCAGCCTTGTTTCAAGAGCTTTATATCCATATAGTAGGGGTATGGAAAATATCAAGGTTATATCACTCGGCGGATCAATCATTGCGCCGGACAAAGTCGATACTGAGTTTTTAAAGGAATTTCATTCTGAAATCACCGCTTACCTGAACCGCAACCCGAAACGCAAGCTTATCTTCGTTACCGGCGGCGGAGGACCTGCAAGGGCATATCAGACGGCATACAGAGAGATATCAAGTGCAGCAGACACTGATTTGCAGGACTGGATTGGAATTATGGCGACACGACTTAACGGCCAGCTTGTTAAAGGAATCTTCGGAGAACTGTGTAAAAACGAGGTTGTTACAGACCCAAGCGCCCCAGGAAGCTTTGACGGCCGCATAATGGTTGCTGCAGGCTGGAAACCGGGATGGTCAACTGATTTTGACGCGGTAGTACTTGCTGAGCGCTTTGGAGCAGATACAGTAATCAACCTCTCGAATATATCAAAGGTATATTCAGCTGATCCGAAACTGGATCCTGATGCTGTCCCTCTCGATAAAATGAGCTGGGACGAACTCAAGGAGCTTGTCGGGGATAAATGGGTACCCGGAAAAAATGTCCCATTTGATCCGGTTGCAACAAAAAAAGCCGCAGAACTGAACCTGACTGTTATAACTGCAGCAGGAAAAGACATAAAAAACATGTCAAAACTGCTTGAAAACGAAGAGTTTGAGGGCACAGTAATCGGTCCCCGATAACTTCAACAGAAATACAAATGGTGCGAATTTTCACTTCGCACCGCATAAATCCATATAAATTAAAGAATTACATGCATCAGCCCCTTCTCAGGGGCTTCTTTTTCATCAAAAACTTCGCAATTTACTCCTTCACGTTATTTTAACAAATTGACAATAAAAATAATATTTCTATACAGGACAACAATTTAGGACTCCAAAACTATTCTCTGATTCATTTTGGCACAATTCCTGCATCCGAATAAGAAAACAAACACAATAATGTTCTTATTAGAGGAGAAAGAAATATGGGAAAAATGGATAATCCAATTCTGAGGAGAATCCTGTTCAACAGAATGGTAAAGGGGTTCTCCGGAAAAAGGAGAGATCTGGAAAGACTTGTAGAATACTCAAACAAGTATCTTGACGCAGACGACAGTCTTTCGTTTTTTATAATCGGTCTGGATAAATCACTTAAAGAAAATACACCATTTCATGAGATCTTCCTGCGTGTCGGAAAAGAGCTCAGCAACCGTTATAAAAAGAGGATTCTGACAAACCTCGTATATAACCACTTTTACAAGGGCGCTGCGATCAGAAACGAAATAAGAAAAGATCCACAGGAGAAGTGGATGCCGAACTTTGTCACAATCAGCCCGACAATGCGATGCAACCTCCATTGCACCGGCTGCTACTCCGGCCTCTATCTGAAAGACGGAGAATTATCTGAATCTGAACTTGACAGCATCCTGACTCAGCTCAAGGAAAACGGTTCATATTTCGTTGTCATATCCGGCGGAGAGCCCTGGATCATGAAGGATATTCTGCTTCGTCTGTTTAAAAAACACAGCGATATGTTCTTCCTCACATACACAAACAGCACCCTGCTTGACAAGGAAACCTGTAAAAAGCTTGCCAAACTAGGAAATGTAGCGGCAGCTATTTCAGTCGAAGGCTGGGAGGAACAGACCGATGCAAGACGCGGAAAGGGTATGTGGAATAAAATCCACACAGCAATGGCCAATCTTAGAAAAGAGGGCGTCCTTTTCGGCATATCCGTCACTGTCACAAAACAGAATTTTGATGTAATTACCGATGAAAAACTCATGGAGCATTTTCTTGACCTGGGTGCGATTTTCGGATGGTTCTTCCAATTCATGCCTGTCGGTAAGGATCCGATGCTTGAACTAATGCCTACACCGGAACAGCGCGTAATGACAGGTAAAAAGGTCAAGGAATTCAGAGCAAAATATCCGCTTTTTCTTGCTGACTTCTGGAATGATGGAGAGCTTGTTTCCGGTTGCCTTGCCGGCGGCAGACAGTATCTGCACATCCTGAACTCAGGTAATGTAGAAGCATGCGTATTCGCCCACTTCGGAGTGGATAACATCAGGGATAAACCGCTCATTGATATCTTCAACAGTCCGTTTTTCAAAGAAATCAGGAGCTCCTTCCCGTATAATGAGAATGCGAACCTCAGAAGACCCTGCATGATCATCGATAACCCCCATGTCCTTCGAAATGCAGTTCACAAACATGTGGCAAAAGAGGCACATGTCGGCTCTGAGGATATAGTAAACGACGAGAAGGTCATGAAACACATCGATAATTATTCTGCAAGAGTAAAAGAGCTGATAGACGATGAATGGGAGAAAGATATAAACACTCCGGGCTTCCGCTGGTACAAGGAAGAAGCGAGATATAAAAAGCTCTGGGAATTCCAGTCCGGCAAAGAGATTCCGGCAACTGTTGATAATGATTCAGCTGATGCCAAGAAAGACCAGAAAGGAGAACCGGTAGAAGTATAAACCGGGACACAGGTCTGAGCCGCCTGGTTCAGGCCTGTTTTTTTATACCGTATTTTTTCATAAGATTCTGCAGGTAGCGTCTGTCTATTCCGGCAGCAGCAGCTGTTCTCGAAACATTCCAGTTATTCTTAGATAGCACAGAAATCAGAAAACGCTTCTCAATCTTTGACACCGTCTCATTCTTAAGTATTTTTTTCATTTCCTTAAGCTCTTCATAGGTTGCCGGTATGCCCTCCGCATTGCTATTTTCCTGCATTATTTCAGAAGGCAGGCGTTCAATACCTACCACCTCATCCTGAGAAAGCAGGGCCATCTGTGTAACAGTGTTTCGCAATTCCCGAACGTTACCGGGCCAGGTGTAAAAGGAGAAAGCATCATAGACATTGTCATCAATCGATTTGGCCTTGATATCACCTTCAGAAACAAGTTCTTCAAAAAACCTTCTTGCTATAAGAACAGCATCTCCCGGTCGGTCACGCAACGGTGGAATTCTAACGGGAACCACAGCAAGCCTGTAGTATAAATCTGATCTGAACCGGCCGGCCTCAACCTCAGCCTTTAAATCACTATTTGTTGCCGCTATAACACGCAGATCTACCGATACAAGATTATTATCGCCAAGGGGATAGAAACTCTGATCCTCAAGGACCCTGAGCAGTGTCGCTTGAAGCGACTCTGATAGATCTCCTATCTCGTCCAGAAAAAGGGTTCCGCCATCCGACAATTTAATCTTGCCTTCATAGGACTCTGAAGCCCCGGTAAAGGCACCTTTTTTGTAGCCGAAGAGTTCTCCTTCAAGCAGTTCCGCAGGAATCGCCGCACAGTTTATTTTTACAAACTCACCCTTGCGTCCGCTCGCCTTATGCACCAGCTCAGAGACTATCTCTTTTCCGGTTCCCGTTTCTCCAAGAATAAGCACCGGTATTTTCTGGGGCGCAACCTGCGCTGCAAGGTTGAGTTGATCAACTGTAATTTTATCGGCGGTTATAAACCCCGAATCCGAGGGAAACAGGGGCGCTTCTTCAGTAATATTATCCCTCAGGGTTAAAGCCCTTTCAATTACCTCTTCAATCTGTGTAAAAGAAACCGGTTTGGTAAGATAGTCATAGGCACCCAGCTTAACCGCTGAAACAGCCTGATCAATTGAACCGTAGGCGGTCATTATTACAACCGGAACCTCGGCAGAAACCAGTTTAACAGCCTTAAGCACATCAATCCCGCTTTTCTGCGGAAGGCGGACATCGGTTATTACCATCAGGGTCTCTTCAGGAACATAAATATCTAAAAATTGTTCAGCGGAAGGATAGCCCTCAACCCGGTATTTATCCCTCAAATTGAACAAAAAAAGATCAAGAAGCCGCTGTTCATCTTCAATAATTATGATTTTTTTATTTTCATTCATCGTCTTTCTCTGTTTCGCAAATATGATTATCGCATAGAATCGGCCGCTGCAGGAAGCAGAATTTGAAAAACGGTTTCCTCTTCCGAGCTAATCAGGCTTATTTCACCTCCGGCTTCCCTAATCAGCCGCTGTGTTATTGAAAGACCGAGCCCAGTCCCGGTTTCTTTGGTTGTAAAAAACGGATCAAAGATTCTGCCTCTCACATCATCCGGAATCCGGGCTCCCTGATTCGCAAATATTATTTTAACAGTTGAAGAATCATTATATTCAGCAGAGACCCTCAACCTCATGCCGGGACTCATGGCATCAATCGCGTTCAGAATTAAATTCAGACAGACCTGCATCAAAACCTCATTATCAATCACTGCGATTATACTTTTTCTGTCCACATTGAAATCGATCATCAGATTTTTCTTTCTCAGCTTAGTGGAAACCAGATCAAGAGATCTGCGAATTACAAGAACGATATTTGCAGGTTGATGCTTGGTCTGATTCTTAACGGAAACAGATAAAATCCTGTTGAGAAGCCCCGACATCCGATTGGTTTCATCCTGTATGTAGGAGGCAAATCTTTTAACCTCATCACTTGAAAGATCTCTTACTGCCATTGTTTCCGCGGAAGCCGATATAATCGAAAGTGGATTTCTTATTTCATGGGCAATACCGGATGAAATCTCACTTAAAACAGCCATTTTTTCTATAGAAGCCTGTTTTTTTTCAAGTGCTATAGCACGCTCATGCGTAGAACAACGGGCAATTACAACCGGAACCCCTGAAAGAAAGAGCTCAAGCTCTTCTACCTCAGACGGATACCAGGCCCGGGCCAGCCCCGGTTCTCCAAAAAGAAAGAATCCAATAAGTTCCTGTCGTTCAAACAAGGGGGCGATTAGAACTATCTTTTCATCATACAGCGTCTGCAGCTCATTACCCTCATGCCAAGCTAGCGACATCTGCTGGATATTCATGATTTGTCTGTATCCTTCCAGCTTACCGGCAAGTTCTCCATATCCGGAAAAACTGAAATCACCATCGCCAATATCTGTAAAATCACCGCTATGATCTGATTTGATAAGAAGCCGGAATCCTGAAATCTTCAACTTTTCGAAAAAAAGATCATTTAGGAATACATTTAATTCCGAAAGCGTAATTATCCCGGATAAATCTATAGCGGAATTCTTAAGCTGATTATGAAATCCACCTGTCCGGTTACCACTACCGATGAAGAGCCGCCGCTCAAATATCCGAAAAACAGGAAGTAAAATAAAAATCAAAATCAGGATTTCAGCTACAAGAACTATGGATATATCAATCCCTAGAAGACTGCAAAGAATCTCGTTCATATCAGCCAGAAGAAAATTAAATAGAAAGAACACGATAAAAATTGCCAGCGGGTAAGTAAACAGGGTTCTGACAATAGCTCTTCTATCAAGATAACCGAATGAAAGAAGCAGTATTATGAAATAGATTGTGTAAAAAGCAGAGATGCCTAAATAGACCCAGATTCCGCTGCGAAGAGGCAGAAAAAGGAAGTAACCGAAAATTAATAATATCGAGGTTGGAATAAATCCGGCAAGTATCATTAAAATATTCCGTTTTTCGGCAGTCATAAGATTCATATGATACGAACCCAGAAACCTGCTGATTGTTACTGTCAGCAGCCATGAGGCATAGATAAACATCAGAATATAAAGAATAAAGAAGGTGGGATTAATCTTAAAAAAAGTCAGTATATGAAAAACATCTGTCTCGCTTACAGCTTCAGGTTTATTGAGATATGCCAGAAACAGTGCAGATCCTAAGCCCACAGTTTCAAGATATACAAAAGTCACCCTGCGCCGAGTTCTATCAGTCATTACATTTCTCGGATAATAAAACGAAAAATGATAAAACAAAGGAAAAAATGACAGGCCGCCGAGAAGGGCCATATTCAATGCAATATCAATTGTGGTACTGCTTGCAACTGTTACAAGCAGGAGAATCTCCAGGTTGGAAAGCATTATCGGAATAATAAGAAGGCTTAGAAATCTATTGATAGTACCCGAAGGATTGTAGAAATAAATAGAGTAGATCAGAGCGAAATCAAATACAAATAAAACCACCAGAAAAACATTTGAAAGCATAAGTCAGTTTACTACCAGCACGTGAGTTTGACCAGTCCGATAGAGGCATGATACTCTTCAGTTGATGAACCTTATACTTTTTAATACGGATGAAATTGACAACAGCGGCCGGATAAAACTGACCGAAAGGGATCCCCGGACAGTTCATATGAAAAAGATACTCAAGGCTGATATCGGCTTCAGTTTTGAAGCCGGAATAATCAACGGCAAACAAGGCCGTGCCACGGTGTCGGCAATTAAAGACGGTGAGCTTACTCTCAACTTTATCCCTGAATCAGACCCTGTCGGTCTGCACCCCATCACATTATTACTCGGACTTTCACGTCCGCCGACTGTCAAAAAGGTTTTGAAAGAAGCAACCGCTCTCGGTGTCAGTCGATTTATCCTATTCGGAACTGAAAACGGAGAAAAAAGCTATAAAAACAGCAACGCACTGAAACCCGATAAGATTCTGGACGTCCTGATAGAGGGGGTTCAACAGGCTGTCTGCACACAGATACCTGAGGTCAGCATAGAACACAGCCTCAGATGCGCAATCGAAGCCCTTGCCGCACCGCAGGGGACCCTGATGCAGGCGCTTGATAATTACGAGGCTGTTATGTCGCTGAGCGAGTACTGGAGGAACGCTGCCCCGGGGGCACCCCACACAATCCTAGCGGTGGGGTCAGAACGCGGCTGGACCGACCGTGAACGCGTTCGTCTGCGCAATTCAGGCTTCACTCTCTGCAGCCTGGGGCCCCGTGTTCTCCGAACCGAGACGGCCTCAATTGCAGGCACGGCGCTCTGCCTTTCCGGAATGGGTATTATTTAAATTTCCAATGCCAAACAGGTTTGGAGTATTTCTCGGGAAAAGGGTTGAGGCGGCTGAAATCAGGAATCCATTCTTTTGATGCAGCCTCAGGCGACTGCAAAAACCCTTCCTCTATTCCGAATTCATCCAGCCATTCAAGCAGCTGATTATATTCGTTATCCTGCATGATGTAATCCGGCCCGGCAATCTGTCTCCCGGACTCATTGACCGGTGTATACTGAACCATCAGCGAAAGCATTGCCCTGTCTATCAGATTCTCAGCATACCACTCAAGCACAGCCCTGCTGGAATCAAGCTCGCCGGGCATTACAAGATGCCGAACTATCATACCCCGCTTCATCACATTATCTTCAATCAACTCGCCGCCGCGCTTTTCAAGCTGTGACGCCATCATCTTTATTGAAGCCCTGGCTGCGGCAGGATAGTCACGGGCTCCAAAGAGCCTCTCCGACACCATAGGGTCCAGGGTTTTAATATCAGGCAGCCAGATATCTATGGTCTCACTCAGTAATTTTACCGTGCGGTTCGTTTCATAACCCGAGGAATTCCACATAATGGGAATCTGCAGGCCTTTTGCCCGCGCTTCTCCGACAGCAGCTATTACAGAAGGTGTAAACTGTGTAGCCGTGACCAGATTGATATTCGAAGCACCCTCAGCCTCCAGCGCCAGAAAAACCGCAGCAAGTTCGTTGTCGGTGATATCCGCACCCATCGAATCTATACTTATCTGTTCATTCTGGCAAAAGGGGCAGCCTAATGTACAGCCGCTGAAAAATACCGCACCGGATCCCTTCTCGCCAATCAGCGGCGGTTCTTCTCCCTTGTGAAGAACTGCGGATGCAGCAACGACACCGCCGGGCATTCCACATATTCCATGTTGACCGTGAAGGCGGTCGGTTCCGCAGGCTTTCGGACAAAGGCGACAATTTTCATACAAACCGGATAATTTTCGCATAGTCAATAATACCCCGCCCCAATAGTTTTGTCATTCTATAAGTCCCGACGGAATGCTTGCAAAAGACTCGATTTTAATGTATTTTCTTTTAAACGGTTAAAACCGTTCGTTATCATTTCAGTTAATCTGCCGGCGTGGTGAAATTGGTAGACACAGCAGACTCAAAATCTGCCGGGGGCAACCCTGTATCGGTTCAAGTCCGATCGCCGGTAAAACATCTTCACAAAATCTAATGCGTTATAATTACACGCCCCATCACATGTATTTAATCTTTATTCATTCTTTTATATAATCAATCTATGTTTGAAACTGATTTTCATGCTCACAGCCTGTTCAGCAGCTGCGGGCTTCATTCAATTATTGAGATGCTGACAAAGGCTCGAGATTCAGGAATTAAGGCTCAGGCAATAACCGATCACGGCCCCTATCTCGGAAGAAAAACCAGCAGCACATTCTTTGAGCGGCTTGATAACCCTGTAGACGGGATAATACTCTTGAAGGGAATTGAATGTAATGTTGTCGACGAAGACGGTACTATCGATGTTATAGAAAAATTCATGAAATGGTACGATCTTGTGCTGCTTGGATTCCACAATTTCAAGGCAAAGGGTGCAGAACCGGAATATTATTCGCGGTTAATGGCAAAAGCTATAACGAAAAATCCCTGTGTTGATATAATTGTTCATCCTAACGTTCCCGGTTACAGACTTGATTTCGGAATGATAGCTGATATCGCGGCAGAATCAGGGACTGCTATTGAATTTAATAACGCGAAAACACGACTGGGTCGATCCAGCGCAGAAGAGACGATAGAACTTATCGAGACCTGTAAGGCGTCAGGATGCTATGTTGCTGTTAATACCGATGCGCACGCTCTTAATGAGGTGGCTGATCACGGGGCGATTGAAGAGTTGCTGAAAGATACAGGATTCCCGATGGATATGGTTGTAAACCGTACATACGAATCAGCCATGAACTGGATAGAATCCCGAAAAGCACGCAGAGCCGAGCATTATTAAACCAATATTGGATCTGTGGAGTTTTGCAGTCTACTGCAAAACCTCCAGAACCAAAACCAACGGTTTTGATTAATTTTCCAATATAATAATTTCAACCCTGCGATTTTTTCTCATACCTTCTTCTGTTGAATTGTCAGCGACAGGCTGTTCAGCACCCATTCCCTTCATAATAATCTGCTCAGGCAGACGTCCGCCTTTTTTCAATAGATAATCGGCAACAACCTTTGCCCGCTGTTCAGAAAGCTGCTGTCGTCCAGCGGCTGTGCCCGCCAGGGCTGTATGCCCTGCTACAAGAATATCCCGTTCCGGATATTCAGAAATTATTTCACTGATTTGATCAAGCTTTTCCAGTTCAGAGTTCAGCAGCCTTGATGAATTCGGAGAAAACTGGATATTACTGAGCGTAATTTTGACACCTTCCTCGCTGATTGAAACATCAGTATCATTCAAACCTTCATCATCAATAATCTTTCGGATATCTTCAGCAACGGCTTTTTTATCCATTTTAGGGCTTTCTACAATGTAAGCATCGGAGATACCCCTGTATTCAACAGTGTCACCGGTGGACAACTCAAAGACAAACTCAAAACTCTCTTCATATATATGCGGACGACCGGCACTGGAATCCCAGTAGATAATCTGATCCGAGCTTCCTGATATTCTAACAGGATAAAGTTCAGCACCATAAGGAACTTCCGACGGCCTGAAAAAAATATTGTACTTCACAGATATTTTATCAAATTCATATCCTTCATACTCACCCTTGCCGAGATAAGTGTAATTCACGTAAATAGGGATATGATATGCATCGCTTATTCCAAAATTCTTCCGGAAATCATGCACTTCCTCCCCCTTCCAGGACCAGGTGTCGCCCGGCTCTAAATCTCTGTCGGGAAAAACCGGAACATCCCTGACGACAGGCATGAAATACTGGGGCTCAATCTGATACTTACCGTATTCATCACGAATAAATTCCGATTCATATTCAGTAGCCCATTGATAAGCTCCGCTGCTGCCGGAAGTTCGTTCTGAAGTCTGGAACCCGGATTCAATCATTCCTGCACCGTCTTCAACAGATTTAACATAAACAGTGATCTTGTTCATGATATCAGCCCGATGAGAATATACACCGTTGATGTACACATATTCATCAACCCGCGACAGAATACGATAGCGATCATCGGGTTCATAACTGAACTTGAAAGTTTCAGAATATAGAGTTAAAATAGACAGCAGGGTAAAAGAGATTAATAAAACTACTCTTTTTCTCATAATAAATCCTTATAAGGTAAAAAATATCAGTATTGTAGCCGGCATGCATCAGAAGATTACCACTACTCAAATCGACGATGAAATTCACAAACTAATGAAAAATGCCGGATTCAACAATCCAACCCCACTCCAGAATAAGGTTTTTCCTGTTTTTTTCCAGAAAAAAGACATAATCGCCGGTGTTAACGGTGCAAAGGGTAAGCGAACATCCTATGTCGTTCCGATTCTCGTGAACCTGGGGAACCGTAAAAATTACACCAGAAACATTGTAATCGTATCACAACCGGAAAACGTCCGAAAGGCCGGAAGGGAATTTTCCCGGTTTATTACAAAATCCTCCTCCAATTTAACAGTATCCGAACTGATATCAGACACAATGATTAAACAGGAACTCAAATCTCTATCCAATACACCTGATATCATTATCGGAACCCCCTCAAGGATTATTGACCACATCCGCCGTGAAAACATTGATTTATCAAGAATTGAGACGGCCGTTGTTGATGCTCCCTCCAACCTGGAAGAAAACGGATTCAACCAGGATCTTATTTTTATTTTTTCGAAGATGCCCGAAAGGCGTCAAAACCTTTTTTACACTGACAATCTTAATTCAGTCAGTCTTATTGAAACCATGGTAAAAAAACCGGTTATCTTAACCATGAAGGAAGAACATTCACAGGAGAGTTCAGAAATGAAAAAAAATGACGAGACAGTAGATCTCACATTAGTAGAGAACAGCATTAAAGATTTTATTAAAAACATTGTAGAAGAAGAAGATCCGGATATCCTCAATGTTTATCGAAAACTTTTCAAGAAACACACACCCTTCTCCAGGAGAGGATATTTAAGCGCCTACCTTCTGAAAATGGCCGTCACCGGCGGAAAAGCTCCCAGGCGCACCCCCCGTAAAAGGGATTCTGATCCGAACAAAACTACACTATTCATCAGCGTCGGAAAAAACCGCAGGGTTTTCCCTAAAGATTTAGCCAGACTTTTCCAGTCCAGGCTCGATCTTGAACCGGCTGACATCGGAGCAATAAAGGTTCTCGATAGTTACTCTTTTATGGATATATCAAAAGAACACGCGGAAAGAGCAATTGAACTTCTCGATGGCGAGGAATTCAAGGGCCGTAAACTGACTGTGAACCATGCAAGAAAGCGCTCGGGTTCACCGGCTAATTAATCAGATTAGCCACAGTAAAATAAGATAAAAGAGAACGACATTTATTATAAAACCGACAGCAATCGAAGCCGCTGCGAGGATTTCCATAATTCTCGCACGGCTTCTGCATTTTGAAGCCAGGTCCTCCGGATCACCGGGAACAATAAGATCTTCGTAAAAATGGGACGAACGCCTTTCCGCTTCTAAATCAGCAGAAACATAGACCCTGCAAGGCATGGACAAGACCTTAGTTTCATCGATAATTCCGCAGCTTCTGAGTTTAGCATCAGGATATTCTGCTATTGCATCATCACATGATTCGAATTCTATATAATCAGGATAACTTAAAACTAATCTAAGCAAATCCCTTTCTCCGCGCAGATATCGCCCACTCCGCCACAGCCGTCTGAAAAAAAAGTAGAAGAATATACCCGGAGGCAGAAAAGGCATAAGAGGAAGAAATATCATAAGCCCTGATAAAATTGAGACATTATCCGGGACCGATCCGCGCAGAAGAAAGAATGTTATTACAAACAGAAAAAAGGAGCCTGCTATAAGCGACAATGGTGTGAAATTATTCCAGTATTCATTCAGCTGCCTGCCGCTCCATATTGATCTGCGCAGGATGGTTTCTTTTTTGCCGTCATAAATAATTACAAGAAGGGGGGAGTCTTCAGTATTCCTGAAAACAGGCGTTCCGTTCTCAATAAATACTTCCCCGGAAAGCAGCACACCGGTGCCCTGAGTCAATGAATAAACCCTCTCCCAGCTCAACCGTTTAGGCATGTCCTGTGGCAAAAGAGCCTTATTCTGCTCGTTACGCCCCTCGTTATCAATTGACCGGTTGGACGGCAGCAGGTACAGCTTAAGCCCCTTCATCTCAGCCCGGACACTCACCCGTCCATTGTTCAGCCAGATTGAACTGTCGTCCTGGATTGCCTGCAGTTCGCCTGTGAAACAATACATTCCGGCCTGACCGCTGCTGTTTCTCGGCGGATCTGAATAGGAGACCTCTTTTGATAATCCTGCTTCAGCTACCCGGCTGCGGAAAACACGCCATTTCTGTCTGACCGAAAAAGCTCCGACAAGCGGCAGAAATGCGTAAAAAACGAAAGCGATGAATACTATATAAATAAGAATCGGTACCTGCATAGGTTCAGGCAAAAAGTTCCAGAGAGAGGCCGGATGCGTTCAAACTGCCCATATATGGATTTTTTTTATGAAGTTCCGTATACAGCTCACGACGAAAGTCTTCAATCATCTGAGTAACATCATTTTCAGATGCATTCTCCAGATTAACTGATTTCATCGCTTCCCCCTTCAGCATCTTTAAACGATCAATAAGATTATCTAGGTTTCGAAGCTGACTTAAAGAAAAAGCAGGCTGGTTACCGATGCCGCCTATACCGGTTATATGTTTTAGATTCGCATAAATTCTATTACTTCGTACAGGCAGTGCTATCCGGCCGCTTCCAACCTGTGCCCTGACAAGCTGAGAGACTGTTAATGATTGTTTTGATATACTTTGAAGTTCCATACCCTGTTAAATTTATCGGTTTAACAGGGCAGGAGTTTATCTGTTTTTTCGTTCGTCCGTGGATTTGCAGTCGATACACATCAACGCATAAGGGATTGCCTCAAGCCGTTCTTTCGGTATCTTCTTATTACATCTCATACACAGCCCATAGCGCTCATTTTCAATTCGGGATAATGCTGAATCAATCAAGCGCAGTCTTCTGACATCATTTGCACTGAGGGTTTCTAGTGTATTTCTGTCAATATCATCTGATGCGATATCCGCCAGATCTTTGGGCTGTTTTGCAGTAACAATTGCGTTGAAATCGTCACTTTCTGACATGAGACTCTTCATAATCTCTTCTTTCTGCGCAATAAGATCTAATCTCATCTGCTCAACAAATGCTTTATCCATACTACCCTCGTTTTAAACTATTTACGCCGAAATATCTATGAAATGCGCAAAAAAGTCAACTGGTTGACAAAGGATTCTTATTCACTTAGTATTCTTTTAAATTATTTTGGAGGCAATGTGGCTAAAGAAGAAGCTATTGAAGTAGAAGGAATTGTTAAAGAATCTCTGCCTAACACCATGTTCAGGGTAGAGCTTCAGAATGGGCATGTTATTCTTGCGCACCTTTCAGGGAAAATGCGCAAACACTATATCAGAATTGTACCGGGAGATAAAGTAAGAGTTGCACTTTCCCCCTACGACTTGACCCGCGGACGTATCATTTACAGGGAACGATAAGCCTGCTTATTTGAGCAGTACCCACACAGCGCCGCTGCCGCCCTCTTTACGGTCGGCAGTGCCGAACTCACCAGCAATCGAATTTCTTTCAAGTATTTTAATTACCTCTTTTTTCAAAACTGGACGACCATTGGAATGGTAACCCTTACCGTGTATGATCAGGACCTTTTTCAGTCCCCGTCGTTTTGATTCAGAAAGAAACTGTTCAACCTCACGACCAGCCTGTTCCGCAGTCAAACCATGCAGATCAAGGCTTTTTTGAGAGGGTTGTTTCATCAGTTTTTTCCGGCTTACAGGGGGCCCGGCATTTCGTTCTGCAGATAGGCCCCTATCCTTATCCTCAGGAGGATATTTGGATAACCACTCTTCCATACCCATCGCTACGCCTACCTGTCAAAGATTAAACAGTTTTCCGTTACCCAGCCCTGCACACCCAAACCGGTTTCAACAAGAAGAAAACCATCTGATTTATTCAGAATACTCAGAGCGGTTCCGGCTTCCATAGGAATCCAGTCAGCAGCAGTTTCACTGGGAATTTTCTTCATATGAACACCTTTTTCGCAGACAATAGCGGTCATGTTCAGGCGCGAGTTATGAGTATAAAAAATCATAGCTGATGAAAATACAATAATAAAAGTGAATAAAATTATCAAAACACTCGCACCGCCACCCGGCTTCACCATCCTGTAAACACCTGAGAAAAACAGCAGGTTCACCGCGCACATTAAAATATAGTAAAAAACATCAGGATGAAGACTGATAGAAGGCGACACGGAATTAACAACCCCTGCCTCCTCTTCTATGAGATTCAGCGTTTCCCGATAAGTGCCCTTAACAGGGTTATAGTATATTGCAGCCCTTAGATTGTGAAGACTTTTCGTAATCTCATCATTTCCATATGCATCTACAGCAGCATTATATAGAAGATCAGCTCTTTCGCCGGCATTATCTGAAACATCAACACCCACAACAAACCTGGTGGTTGAGAACGCTGCGACAAGAATAATCAAACTCAGAAGGGCTGCAAGCGGCAGTCGCTTACCCCGCATTATCAGGGCCATGATGAAGAAAACAAAGCCGGGAAGGACCCATGCATATCTCAGAGCCGAAAGATAATAGTTTCTCCAGGCCGGCCCGGAATCATCCCCGACAACAAGCTTTTCAAGTACCAGCTCCTCAGCTTCAAAACCCTCCTCAATCGCAGCAACTTCCAGTATATTAACCTTGTGGAGTGAACCGTTCTCAATAGCAATCGAATCTGTAGACTTCTCAAGATATATGAAATCCGGAACATTAATTTTAGACAGGCCGGAATTTTCCGCAGAATAAGTCCATTTAACCGCTTTTGACCCCGAAAACCCGAATGGGCTCGGCTCATAATCCTCAATCTCTTCTGAAGAAATTAGAATGCAGCCCTCAGCTTCCGGTTCAGGCAGTTTCAGATAATTAAGGTTACCGTCTCCGCTGACACTTACAATTAGTTCAACATTCTCACCTATCCTCACCTCGTCTCTGCTTATGGAAGAAGAAAACGTGAAATCCCCTACTGCACCGCTTTCCTTAACAGCTTCGGGTACCCGCGTTATCTTCAGATATTGGTTATCAGTCCAGCCTGTAATTCCTTCGTATTCTACCCCGGAAGACGGTATCATAACCTCTCCCGAAACCGGAGATGTAAGTATATATGTTGCAGCAGGTATATCATAAAGGACTATACCGCCTTCAGTTTTTTCAACAATATCAGCCGTGCCGCCGGCTTCTTCAAAAAACCCGTCACGGGGATGCGCAACCCTGACCCGGTCGAAAATTACTACAACTTCCTGATTCAGTACTATGAGTGAAACAGGAACAGCTTCTCCCGCATATATTTTATCAAAGCCGGCCTGCCATTCAACCTCAAGCGGCATGTACAGCTTCCTATTCTTGTAAAGGCCGACCCTTAAAAGTATCGGATCTGTTTTTAATTCATGCCTTTCCGCTATTACGCTCATTGATGGAAAAATCATCCGACCTGAAGACTGCGCTTTGAAGGTTGTAGTTATCCGCACCTTTCTAACGGCATTGCCATCCCTGTCGGAATCTACGAAACTTCTGATATAGGGGCCTCTCCACAGCAGGATGTCTTCCGGCAGATCTTTAAGTGGAAAATCCACCTCGGCGGAATTATCATGATTAACAATTATAGTCATGGAAAAAAGATCTCCCCGCCCTACTGGGTTCGGGGTAAGTTCAACACTCTCGATAACAGGATATTTTGTTGTCTGTAAATCGTGCTTTTTCTCTTCGGCAAAAATCAGTAGTGCGGAAAAAATAAGGAGTAAAGACAAAAGACATCTTTTAATCACCAGTCCTTGCCTCCGGTTACAACGTTCTCTTCTTCGTTCGCGGTCCATATCCCGGCATCTTTCTGTTTAATAAATTCCAAAACCCGCATTATCTCATCGGAGACTTCATCAGAACCTGAATTCTGAGCCCCCGCAGCTGAAGCCTCGCTGCTGTTCGCACCTGCATTCATTCGTCTAAGACTGTATTCAAGGTTGATCTTTGCATCGAGACTCTCAGGGTTTATTTCAAGAGCCTTTCTGAAAAGATCAAAAGCAGTCTCATAATTACCGCTTTCAAATTCAAACAGACCGCGATTATACATAGTCCGGTACAGGAGTTCACGGCTGCTGGTAAAAGCGGCTTCCTTCCATTCTGCAGATGCAGCCTCACCTTCTCCAAGGGCATAATATACATTGGCCAGGTTATAACTGAGATAATCGGTATATACATCTTTTTCCATTGAGGCTAGATATTCAGTATTGGCGGTCTGATAATCGCCGCCGGCAAAAGCATTATTGCCCTGCCAGACCGAGAAATAAACTGCCGGGTTAGAGCACGCACTCAGTACTACAGCCGCTGCTGCAGCGGCAATTAAAATTCTTTTTTCCATTTCACAACCTTTACAGCTCTCGAAACGAACAGTCCTAATAACGCAATTACAAGGAAAAACCTGTATCGGTCCTTGACTTCTATCCTGTACCTACTTTCATTTTCATCGACTGTGCCGGCCGCAACCTTCAGCAATTCGGGAAGCAGACCACTGTCCGCAGCATCATAATATTTTCCGCCTGTTGATTCGGAAAGTTGACGAAGCCCTTCTTCTTTAAGCCTGGTTACAACCGTATCGCCCGCTGAATCCTTCAGAAATCCGCCTTCAGCCAGCGGAATCCTTGCACCTTCAGGAGTACCGGTTCCGATGCAGTACACCTGAACATCCGCATCAACAGCCTGCGATGCAATTTCTGTCATATCTCCTTCGTGCAGTTCACCGTCAGTAATCAGAATAATATATTTATTGCGTTCCTCCGCTTCGGGAAATGCTGAAATTGCAGTTTCAACACCGCTGCGGATATTACTCCCGGGACTGGTAAGCAGATCAGTGCTCAGATATTCCAGAAAGCTATAAACGGATTCAACATCCTCAGTCGAAGGTATCATCTTGATCCCGCTGCCCTTAAACACAACTACTCCGAATCTTCCGTCAGGGGTGTTCTCACAGACTGTTTTAATAATCCTTGAAGCTGCGGCCAGTCGTGAAGGAGGTATGTCCTGCGCCTTCATACTCTCTGAAACATCTACAGTAAAAATTATATCCGTACCGGCCGGTTCATAACTGACAGGATATTCCTTCCCGGGAAACCCTGCGAGGGATAAAATTGCAAAGATGAAAAAAACAAGCAGTCCGAGCGATATAAAAAAGCTCTTAACCATGTATAGATCAAAAAAGCTGTCGGTCCGCCAAAGACCGGCAATTCGGGAAAGACTCTTTCTCCCGGAATAATATCGACTGATCATTATTATAACGACCGGAAGCAGAAGTCCCAGCAGCCAGAAAAATTCAGGCCGGGATGCCATCATAATACCTCCCTGAAAATAAGCTTTCGGATAAAAAAGTCAAAAAATATCAGGCATAGAGCCATAATAATCAGCGGCCTGTGGCCAGAGCGCGATGTAGTCTTAATTTTTATCCTCTTCTCACTGCTTTCAAGAGAATCTATTATGTCTATTATTCCATCAAGTGCATTTGTACTCGACGCAAAATAGTATTTACCGTTTGTTGTTTCTGCAATTTCTGTTAAAAGATCTTCGTCAAAATCACTGTCATAACGGCCTGTAATAATCTTCCCGGTTTCAGGATCTTCATATTCTATAGCCACTTCGCCCCTTGTACCGATACCGATTGTATATATTCTTATGCCCATCCCTGCGGCTATCTCAGCAGCCGATTCCGGGACAATTTCTCCAGCATTATTTTCACCGTCGGTAATCAGTATAATAACCTTTTCTTCCGCTGTCGAATCCTGCAGGTGCAGCGCGGCAATTGCAATACCGAGACCTACAGCTGTTCCATTGCCGAGTTCCATCAATTCCAGATCCTCCAGCTCATCCAGGAATCCATCGGTGTCCAGGGTCGGCGGAATACGCAGTGCGGCCTCTGCCGCAAATGTAACAAGCCCTACAGGGTCATGTTCCCGCGCCTTCACAAATTTCCTGATTACATTCTTGGAGGCATCAAACCTGTTTGTCGGAGGAAAATCCAGGGCAGCCATACTCGGCGATTCATCAAGAACAAACATTATGTCTATTCCGCGCGACAGATAAATCTTTTCTTTTTCTACGTAGGACGGCCCGGCAAGGGCTACAATAATAAATGCAACGCCCAGCCAGAATGAAACGGTAGACAGAAAAAGAATCAGCCTGATGAAATAATTCTTAGGTTTGAAGCTGCTGCTTTTCCACAGACCGGTTGAAGCCGGGACAAGACCGCCGCGCCCCCTGTAAAAATGACTGAAAAAGATAGAAGGAAACATCAGAGTCAGAAGCAGCAGATATTCAGGATTCTCAAAGATCCACACGTTGACCTCCCGCAGCCTCTTCTATCTCAGACACCGCATTCTGCACAAGCAATATATCATCTTCACGTCTGCTAGCCACAACCCTCTTTCCGCCAAATTTCACTTCATCCCCCTGTTTCAACAGGATCGTAAGTTTGTCATTATCAGGAATACCGTAAAAATCAGACAGGATTTTAGCAGAGGCTTCCCGGACGGTTGCGGAGACATAATCAATGCTGCCCCTTGCTGTAAGATAGATGCGGAGTTCTTCAATAAGCCGTGTATAAAAATCCTTACCCTTCATCTCATGCAGATCCTGACGCAGTTCAGCAAGTACATGCATAAGACGCCTGTAAGGCCTTCGCTGTTTTCTTTCAATCACATAGGCATGAATTCCACGCCTGAGCCTTGTCCAGAAAATAATCAGGAACAGTGGAAGCAGAAAGACAAGTCCGACAACCAGGGCTATATAATATTTTGTTCCGGGCAGCATTAGCTGTTCAGCCGGCGGCGCGAGCGGCAAGGTCTCGCTGGACAGAACAGAAACTGTTTGGATTCTTATATCACGAAGCAGGACATCCCCGAACTGTATAGCAGGCAGGGTTCTTATCCCCGGGGCATACGGGCGCAGAAAAACACGCAGTTCATAACCCTCGTCAACCTCAAATATCTCGGCATCTTCAATCTTTACCCAGTAGGAATCAGGAAATTTTTCGGGCTTGTCGACTTTTACACCGGGCTCGGGAATAATAACAACTCGCATTTCCACAAGATCGCCCACATAAAACTCCTGAGGCAGAAATACAACCTTTTCACTGCTGTAATTCTTTTCAGCAAAAAGAGAAAAAGCGGAGAGCGGAATAATAAGCAGGAACAGAATAGTTTTTTTCACTTACCCTTCCGCCTCCTGAAAAAGGATAGTAGAGCTTTGGCGGGGTCTTCCTCGGTATCAATAACCAGAGAATCAATTCCGCGCCTTCTACATTCGCGCTGCCAGAAAATATGCTCGGCCAACCAGAACTCTTCAAGATCCTTTCGATATCTTGAAGAAAAACCGTATGAACCTGAAATACGGCCGGATTCAGGATCCTGGAGTTCCATCAAACCTGTTGAAGGGGTTTTTTTATCAGCGGGATCAGTGATCTTAACCGCAATAAGATCGTGCTTCCGGGAAAGCATTGACATCTGCCTGTAAGCCGGAGGAATTCTGAAGTCCGATACAATTATACATATTCCCCGCCGCTTCATTGACTGTTCCACGCAGGCAATAGCATTCGAAAGGTCCGAGCCCTTACCTACCGGTTCTATAGAAGCCATATCCTGTACAAGCCTCATCAGGTGATTTCGCCCCTTCATGGGCGGCACCCATTTTTCTATACGATCCGTATAAAACACAGCCCCTACTCTATCGTTATTGTGTACTGCAGAATGTGCCAACAGGGCGGAAATAATTGCGGCTGTATCAGCTTTCCTGTAAGTACCGCTGCCTGTCTGCAAAGAGGCTGATACATCTATCAGAAGAAGCAGAGCCATCTCACGCTCTTCACGGAAGGTTTTAACATATGGCGAACCCATCCGAGATGTAACGTTCCAGTCGATAGATCTGACATCGTCGCCCGTGCTGTATTCGCGGACTTCATCAAATTCAAGACCCGGCCCCTTAAAAACGGATCGGTAATTACCCGAAAGAAAACCTTCTACAAGTCGGGCCGATACAAGAGGAATGTTCCGGATTCGAGAAAGCAGCTGGAGACTATCCATCAGGGAACCGGTATTATTTTAAGGATTCTGTCGATCACGTCGTCGGTTGTCAGTTCTTCTGATTCCGCCTCATAAGAGAGAACTATCCTATGACGCATAACATCATGCACAACCGTCTTTACATCGTCGGGAATAACATAGCTGCGCCCCTCAAACATAGCCTGAATTTTTGCGCATCTGTAAAGATATATGCTGGCTCTAGGCGACGCACCGAATTCAATGAATTTCGCATAGGGAACGGAGATCTTGTCTGTTTCACGCGTCGCCGCAACTATGGTTACAATATATTCTTCAATTCGATCATCGATTTTGATTTTTTCAGCGGTTTTTCTAAGGTCCCGCAGTACAGAAGGGGAAAGCGTCCTCTTAACAGGAATATCCGTATCAACACCCATTCGTCTGAGGATCTCAAGTTCTTCATCGGGAGTGGGATAATCTATCTTGAGCTTAAGAATAAATCTGTCCAGCTGTGCTTCGGGCAGGGGATATGTACCCTCACTCTCAATCGGATTCTGTGTAGCGAGTACAAAAAACGGATCCGGGAGTCTATGGGTGTTGCTTCCGATTGTTACCTGCCTCTCCTGCATCGCCTCAAGAAGAGCCGACTGGACCTTGGCGGGAGCCCGGTTAATTTCATCCGCAAGAACGATATTGGCGAAAACCGGTCCTTTGCGCACAACAAACTCACCCCCCTGCTGTTTGTAGATCATTGTACCGACAATATCAGCAGGCAAGAGATCGGGAGTAAACTGGATCCTGGAAAAGGTTGCATCAATAACCTCGGAAACGGTTTTAACTGCCAGGGTTTTAGCAAGCCCCGGTACACCTTCAATAAGTACATGACCGCCGGCAAGCAGCCCCATGAGGATTCCGTCTATCATCGGGCTCTGCCCAATTACTCTTGAGGCTATTTCCGTTCTGCATTTTTCCAGCTGTGTATGAGCTTTTTCTATAAGTACGTCTATATTATCTGTCATTTCAAGTCCTTAGGTTCTGTAATCGGCGTTTTCCCTGACGTATTCGTGAGTCAGATCACTGCCCAGTATTGTTGATCGGGAATTTCCCATCCCTATATTAATATCAATGTTTACGGTTTTTTCATGAACAGGCCAGCCTTTATGTTCAGGAATTGTTCCACATTCAGAAAGATATGCTGCAAGCCGGAATTCTTTAGCGGGGGTCATACAAAAACCTCCGCCTGAAAAAATCAGCTCACCGCCAAGGCTTATCTCCATTTTGTCCACCGGCAGCTTTATCCCATTGTTTCCGCAATAGTCTCCTATGGATGATGCAAAACGTCCGACATTGGGATCATTGCCCGCTATCGCCGTTTTTACCAGCGGCGAATTAACCAGAGCTTTGCCTATTGCAGAGGCTTCTTCTACACTGGCTGCACCGTCTACTGTCACACGGATTACATGCCCCGTACCCTCACCGTTACGGACAATGTCTTCAGCGAGCTCAGAACAGACCTCATATAGAGCCTTTCTGAATTCAGCCTTATCCGCACAGGGTTTTCTATCCGAGCTTGCTGCTATTACCATATCGCTGGTGCTCTGGTCGCTGTCTACGGATATACGGTTGAATGTTTCACCAACAATCGGAGGAAGCATTTCGCGAAGCTCATCGCGGCTGATGCTTAAATCAGTTATAATGAAGCAGAGCATCGTGGCCATATTAGGTTCTATCATACCTGCACCCTTTGCGACGGCGGTTATTCTGCCGCCGCAGACACTGCGGCTTCTGAGCTTCGGAAAGCTGTCTGTTGTCATTATTCGCTCGGCCAGCTCTACAGCATTTCGGCGGCTGTTACTTCTCAAAGATTCAACCGCAGACGGAAGGGCATTAATCATTTCATTTACAGGGAGACGCCAGCCGATAACACCTGTAGACGAGGCCATGAGTTCATCCGGACTGCAGCCAAGCTGAACAGCCGCAGCCTTTAGGAGCTCTTCTGAGTCTTCTACACCGGTTTCTATACATACATTAGCAATTTTATTATTGATAATAATGCCCCGGAATCTGTCGTTTTCAAGGCGTTTTCTACAAAGCAGAACCGGAGCTCCGGGGAATAAATTCTTCGTAAAGGTACCTGCAAAAACCGTCGTAGGTTTATCGAGCATAAGCATCGACAGATTCATTTCCATGACCTGGTCGCTGCCGAGTTCAGTCGGGCTGAAAGTCAGACCTGTAAAGCCGGTCGAAAACCCCTCGGGCAGAGCCCCTCTGCTCTCCAGTTCATTTCTATAATCTGTAGCTGACTTGATTTTCTGCATCACTTATTTATATATCGTATATCAATAAAACTCAACACGATGTCGAATCCTTTAGGTAATGGATCGAACTCATCAGTTGGATAACAAACATTATTGTAAAACCTGCGGTCTTGAATAAGCCGGCGCTGACGTCTATCATTCAAATATGATATTAAGCAACTACCACTCACATTTTAACCTTGATGACGGATACGGAGAACTATCCGATTACGCCGAATCAGCTATAGAACGGGGCCTGAGCATTATCGGTGTTTCACCTCATGCACCGCTCTGCTACCTTAACGACTGGACCCTCAGCGAAGCCAATCTGGACGCATACGCAGCCTCTATCCCCGGCTTTAAAGCTGATTACGAAGACCGGCTGGAGATATACGGAGGACTGGAGGTGGACTTCATCCCCGGAGGTATGGGTCCTGCAGATGTCAGATATCATAGTCTTGGACTTGATTACAGGATAGGCTCTGTACATTCAATAGAGGACACAAGCAGGGGGGAGCATCTATCAGTAGACGGTCCGCTGGCCGAGATGGAACTGCTTCTTCAGGAGACCTTCGGCGGGGATATTAAAGCGCTGGTTCGCCGTTATTTTGAACTTGAGATGGAAATGCTTGAACTCGGCGGATTCGATATTCTCGGACATTGTGATCTTGTAAAAAAGCGAAACATCGATAACCGGTTCTTCAACCAGGATGAAAAATGGTATCGAAATGAAGCCCTTCAAATGCTCCAGCTTGCTTCAAAAAAGGATGTAGTAGTAGAGGTTAACACCGGAGGGCTGTCGCGTGGAGCAACTGTGGAGGTATATCCCTCGAGATGGATGCTGGAACACTGTTATGAACTGAAGATTCCCATTACATTGTCATCCGACGCTCATAATCCGGATCATATCGATTATTACTTTCAGGAATCGATTAATTTATTAAAATCTGTCGGATACGGCGAAATTTATTTTTTTTCAAAGGGTCAATGGAGATCTCAGCCGATTCTATAGATAAGGAAAGGTGCAATGACTGATGAAGAAAAGAAACAGGTAGAATCGCTGCAGCTGGAAATCAAGAGACTCCGAGGACTGAAAAAAACCCTCAGAAGGAATTTTCAGGATATGGTCGGTCTGCTAACGACAACAATATCACAGACAAATAATTTTTTAGGCGGTCATATAAAGCGGGTTTCAATTCTTGCAAAATCTTTTTCAGGTTACATGCGTTATGATAAAGATACGATCTATAGAATATACTACGGTGCACTGCTGCACGATATCGGGATGGTAGGATATCCTGGAAAGCTGATAAGCTCTTCTGCCTCCGGGTTTTCCGAATCTGATCTTGCACTGTTTAAGAAACATCCATTAATCGGCGAAAAAATGATTTCATCCGCCTACGACTTAAGACAAACCGCGCAGATAATCAGAAGTCATCACGAAGAGTTCAGCGGCGACGGATTTCCCGACGGGCTTGCAGGCTCAGAGATTCCACTCGGCGCGAGAATAACAAGACTGGCAAATGATTATGACAACTTTATATACAAGGACAAGATTAAGGCAGCTGAGGCCGCAGGCAGAATCAAAGAACGGTCCGGGTACATTTATGATCCAAAACTGGCAACCTACTTCATCAAATTTATAAAAACCAATGTGGAAAAGCAGGATCACTCATCTGAACCTTCGGGGATTAAACTCAGCGAACTGTCTACAGGTATGTATATCGCCGAGGACATCAACCTCGAAAATGGCATGCTGCTGATCCCCAAGGGTGTTATACTTGATGATTTTATGCTTCAGAAAATCCAATCTTTTGAATCACTACTGAATATGGATATGATAGTCTCCGTAGTCAGTTAATTGACACCAAGAGCGGTTTCCATTAGTATGTTTTCTACGATTAGCGTCAAGTTAATCGAGATTGTCCAAAGTGACAATTATTGTTTTTCAAACAATTTGCTCCCGTAGCTCAGCAGGATAGAGCGACTGCCTCCTAAGCAGTAGGTCGGACGTTCGAATCGTCTCGGGGGTAAGAAAAGAGGTTGAAAACCGATGGTTTTTGACCTCTTTTTTTTACAGTCTTCCTGACGATGATGCATCAGGAAGGTGTCGGTTTTTATCTTTACATTTACAAAAACTGTGTATAAAGTAAAAAATTGTGAAGAGACAGGAATACATTCTTGTTATTGGCGGAAGCAATGCTGATATAAGCGGAATACCTCAAACAAAGTTTGTCCCGGGTGATTCGAATCCGGGATTTGTAAACATTGCTGCCGGCGGTGTAGGACGCAATATTGCTGAAAACATTGCTAGGCTTGATTGCCCCGTAAAGCTTTTATCAGCAGTAGGAAACGATCACTTTGGCAATTTCCTGAAGCATGAATGCATAAGTGCGGGAATCGATATAACAGCTCTGATTACATCGGACAAAATGCGGACATCATCTTATCTGTGTATAAACGATACCGAACACGAGATGATTGCAGCTGTATCTGATATGGAAATAATTACATGCATAGGTCCTGACTTGATTCGTCAGCACTCATGCATGATAGCAGAAGCTTCATCAGTAGTAATAGACAACAACATAAGCCCGGAAACAATTGATGCGGTAAAAAGAACCGGCTGCAGGAGAATTTTATTCGACGCTGTATCAGGAAAAAAGCTACAGCGCTCCATGAACAGCATCCGGAACATCGACACAGTGAAACTCAACAGGCTTGAGGCGGAACTTCTATCAGTAACATCAATATCCGGCCTGAAAGAAGCAGAGAAAGCATCTGAAATTATAGCGGAGAGAGGGATTCACAACGTCTTTATTACAATGGGGGCCGAGGGTGCTCATTACCGAAGCACCTGCGGCTGTTTTAATATTGCCGCATCAACTCTTCCGGTTAGAAACACAACCGGAGCCGGAGACGCCTTTCTGGCAGGCATAGCATGCGGACAGTTTCATAGCCTTGAAGGACTTGAGCTGCTTGAATACGGAGCGGCCTGTGCAGCACTGGCCGCCGCATCAGTAAAAACCGTGCCGAAAGATATGAATCCGGCAATTATCGATAAGATTATAAATGGAGATATAAATGGATTTTAATAAACACATAAGAGTTAAAGATGATGTGGCCGACGCTCTTGCCGCCGGCAAAGCGGTTGTCGCACTTGAATCAACAATAATATCACACGGGATGCCCTATCCTAAAAATGTTGAGACGGCAAAGACTGTTGAACGGATTGTACGTGACGGTGGGGCAGTGCCCGCAACAATCGCCATCCTGGGCGGCAAAATCAAAATAGGTCTTGAACCCGATGAACTTGAATACCTGGGCACTGCTGAAGATGTCCTCAAGGCGTCACGGCGTGATTTAGGACACATAGTTGCAAACGGCCTGAACGGAGCCACCACTGTCGCAGCAACTATGATTGCGGCAAATCTCGCCGGCATCAGGGTTTTTGTAACCGGCGGGATAGGCGGCGTCCATCGCGGGGCTGAAAACAGCTTTGACATCTCCGCGGACCTGCAGGAGCTGTCTAATACTGATGTTGCTGTAATATGCGCAGGCGCGAAATCGATCCTCGATATCGGCCTGACGCTTGAATACCTTGAAACCATGGGCGTTCCGGTGGCAGGGTTCAGAACAAACGAGCTGCCCGCATTCTATACCCGGCACAGCGGATTCAATATCGATTACCAATACGATACCGCCGCCGAAGTTGCAGCCAGCCTGCAGACAAAATGGGACCTGGGCCTTCACGGCGGTATGGTCATAGGAAACCCCATCCCTGAGCAGTTTGAAATGGATCCGAAAGTGATTGACGGGGCCATAAACCAGGCTCTCAATGAGGCCGACGCCCGCGGCATAAAAGGCAAAGAGACAACCCCATTTCTTCTGGACAGGGTAAAACAGCTGACCGGCGGCGATTCACTTGAATCAAACATTGAGCTTGTATACAATAACGCCCGAGTCGGAACTGCTATTGCTGTCGAGTTGGCAAATCTGTAATATTAATATATGAAAAAAGCCTGTTTGATAATCACTGCTGCAATGCTGCTGTCAACCGCCTGCCGGCCCCTGCATAAACCTGAAGAAAACGGCTCTTTCGGCAGCTTTTTTGAATATCAGATAAAATAAAAAGGCATCCGTTAAAGTAATGGCTTGTAAATTTGAATTACGGCTGCCGTACTAATCCCAGGGCTTTTTTGTCCTGCGTCTGACTGATATTTCATCTATCATCGCATTGCCTTTCATTCGGAGAAGAAACTTCACAGTCTCCGCTATCTCTTCAGGGGATATCATATCAGTGGTGTCAATATCGGGCCTGACACTCTTAACGAGATCAGTGTTGACCCCGCCGGGATTTATTGCATGGATACGGATATTTGTCTCTTTAAACTCACGTGCAGTCGCCTTGGTATAGCCCAATAGAGCATGCTTTGATGCCGAATACAAGGCCTGGTTTTCATAACCCTTATGCGCAACAACTGAGCCGATGTTTATAATGAAGCCGGGGTCCGCCTTCTTAAGCAGAGGAATCGAATACTGCATCAGAAAGAACGGTGCGCGTGCATTTATATTCATTATATGCTCCCAGTCGTCCGGTGAATAATCTCCAACCGGCTTTGCGCCGACAATACCGGCATTATTTACAAGTAAATCAAGCCTGTCAAAACTTCGGCTAAATGCTTCGAAGAGCCTTTCGGCAGCTTCAGGGCAGGAGAGATCTTCGGTGTGGAGCACTATCAGCGGCCCTTCACCGCAGCCAAAACGGCTTTTATCATTGTCATTAGCGGCTTTGGCAGCAGCCTTTCTCACTACTTTTACAGTTTCTTCAAGAGCTGATTCATTACGGCCGGTTAAAAAGAAATCATAATCCATTGATGCTGCCGCGACTGCAACAGCCCGGCCGATTCCTCTGGAGGCTCCGGTAATAAAAGCAACCTTTCTTTCCACCATTCTACACCGCCTGCGAAGTTCGGAATTGTACATACAGGCGTAAGGCTCTTTCCATAGAAATCTCCTTTCTCAACCTTCACTGTTATCTTTTATCATTATCAATCATCAGCAATTGAATTGCAAATAAAAAAAGGCATCTACCCTAATTAGCAGATGCCGTAAATGTAAAATTTTTTTCGATTATCCGGCTTGCCGTCTCATATGCTGAATGTGGTCAACTGAGACAGCAAAGAGGAGGATACAACCCTTAATCAGATCCTGCCAGTAAACTGAGACATCAAGCAGAATCAGTGAACTCGTAATGATCGAAAGCAAAGCGGCGCCTAGAATTGAACCAAAGACAGTTCCTTCACCTCCGGTCAGGCTAGCACCCCCGATAACTGCAGCTGAAATAGCCGTCATTTCAAGACCAACACCAAAGCCAGGAGTTGATGCACCAAAACGTGACATATATATAATGCCAGCAAGACCTGACAAAGTACAGCAAAGGACACTCACCCCTATTTTAACCCTACTTACCCGGATTCCAGAAAACACAGCAGCTTTCTCATTGCTTCCAGAGTAAAAAACCTTACGCAACACTGTTGAGTTTCTAAGCATATAATCACTCACGATAACAATCACAAGAAAGATTATTATTACAAACGGAAGCGGACCTATAGTTCCCTGACCGATAAATTTAAATGACTGTGGGAGGGTAAACAACGAAAGCGGCGTACCCTGAGTAATAACAAAGCACGCACCACGGGCAATTCCCATGAAGGCCAGTGTTGTTATAAAGTGAACCAATCCTACTTTGGTTACAAGCAGACCCTGAATATAGCCGATTCCTGCACATATTGCCAAAGCTATAAGACTTGCAAGCCAGGGATTAACCCCCAGGAGAAACAGCTTCCCACCAATACACATTGCAAGACACATAACCGCACCTACGGAAAGGTCAATCCCCCCCAGAACCAGCATTACAGTCATACCTACTACTACAATTCCTTCAGTCGAAAATGACAGAAAAATTGCTTTCCAGTTCGCCCAGGTCATAAAATAGGGAGAAAGAAAACTCATCAAAACACATACGGCAACGATGATTAGTATTAGGGTACCTTCCCTGAAGTTTCTGAATTTATTGAACAGGTCTATAAACCCGTTTTTTCCTGTTTTAATATTCTCTATCATTCATATCTCCCTTATGCTCCGACCTTTTCTAGGCCTGATGCCATGTGGATAATTTTCTTTTCATTTATATCATCACCGCTTATTATTCCGCAGCTTTCACCTTCATGCATTACAAGCACCCGATCACTCATTCCTATCAATTCAGGAAGCTCAGAAGAGATCATTATGACACCAATACCTTCATGCGTCAGATTTCTTAAAAGCTTATGTATTTCGGACTTCGCTCCAACATCAATACCGCGTGTCGGTTCATCCATTATAACTACCTTCGGTTTGATTGAAAGCAGTTTACTGATAAGAACTTTTTGCTGATTACCACCCGATAGCGAAGACACATTCTGACTTAATGTACTGCATTTTACATTCAGTTTCTTTGAATATTCTTCAGCAAGACCCTTTTCTTTATTAATATTAACTATGCCGTTTACCGATACAGCTTTGAGATCCAGTACTGAAATATTCCTCTGAATAGACATATCAAGAAATACACCCTCAACCTTACGGTCTTCAGACAAATACACGATACCATTATTTATTGCATCTTCATAATGGTGAATATCGAGCTTCTCACCTCTGAAATATACATCGCCTTTCTTTTTTGGAAATAATCCGCAGACAGCTTTTACAATCTCACTTCTTCCGGCACCGATAAGCCCCGAAAGACCCAGAATTTCACCTTCATGCAGTGTAAAAGAAATATCAGTAAAACGTTTGCTGTCGCTGAAGTCCTCAACACGAAGCAGTTCATCCTGCTCTATACAATTTCCGTCGAATTTAGCCGGATAAAGATTGCTTATTTCACGACCGACCATTCTGGTCACAACTTCACGCGAATTCGTCTCATCCACATTAAGACTTCCACAATATTCTCCGTCCCGGAGTATTGAAACTCTATCGCACTGTGAAAAAATTTCAGCCATTCTATGGCTGATATAGATCATGCTGATTCCTTTTTTCTTCAGCTCCTCCATGATATTAAAAAGTGCATCAGTTTCACTCTCGGTTAGCGCGGCTGTAGGTTCGTCTAGAATAAGAATTTTACAGTTCAGGGACAATGCCTTTGCTATTTCAACAATCTGCTGATTGGAAATTGACAATTCGCTAACTTTTTTTCTTGGATCAATATCGCCAAGAGGTGCAAGCGCTTTTTTTGCCCTCCTATAAAGATCCCTGTAATTTATAAATTTTCTGTCCGTACTGTTGAGTTCAGACATAAAAACATTTTCAGCTACACTCACGTGCTGACAGAGAGCTATCTCCTGGTGAACAAAGCCAATGCCGTATTTCTGGGCATCAAGCGGATTCCGGATATTCACTTCATTGCCGTCAATAAAAATCTGACCTTCATCGGGAAGATGTACTCCGTCGATTACATTCATAAGGGTTGATTTTCCGGCACCGTTTTCGCCGACAAGAGCAAGGATTTCACCCTTTTTTAAGGTAAGATCCACCCTGTCCAGCGCTCTAGTTCCGGGGAAATCCTTCACTATCCCTCTTACCTCTAATGCATAATCACTCAAATTGTTCCTCCGAATATTCGCAGCGCACTCGAAAAAAAGGCCGCAGCACACCACTGCGGCCCATCTTTCAAAAGTATATACTACTCGTTAATTCCCTTAGTACCTCTTTTTTCGAGGTATTTATCCCAGTAAAAGAAGTCTGCATTTTCAGCGGTTACAACAGCAAGACCATTGTCTACAAAAGGCATTCCCATCGGGTTAAATCCGGCTTGTGACCAGTCGTTCATCGGGTCAATCATCTCAGAATGAGCAGCAAGGTAAAGCATCAGCATACCATAGTACCCCTGTGTTCCCTGATTAGGGTTGATAGCACCGAAGAATTCACCTGCTTTAATCATATCAAGAACCTTTGCGTTTATATCACAACACATAACTCTGATGCCTGTGTCAAGTTCTACAGCAGCCTGAGCAGCACCCATACCAGAGCTGGCTTCCGGCATGAAGACACCGCCGAGATTCGGATGAGCCTGAGCGATTGTCATAAGAGCCTGATATGCTTTGTTTGGATCCTGGTTTGTAGCTGCACGTGCGACAACTTCCATGTCAGGGTATTTAGTTTCTATTCTGTTTATAAAAGCTTTGATTCTCAGGTCATGGTTATCCTGGCCCGGATTTTCAAGTACGGCAACTTCACCTTTTTCACCCATATCAGCGGCAATAGCATCAGCTGCAAATTCACCTTCACGAACATTGTCTGAAGTTATGTACGAAACTCTCTTTGAGTTAGGGGAATCAGCCGCGAATGTTACAACTGGTATACCCATTTCAGCGGCTCTGTTTATGGGTTCGATAAAAGCATCCGGGTTCATCGGGTGAAGAAGGATACCAGCAGGCTTCTTTGCAAGAATCTGTTCAAAAACAGCAAGCTGCTTATTAACATCATATTCCGGCGTTCCCGTGTAAACAGTCTTGACACCAAGCTGCTGACCAGCCTGTTTCATCATTTCATATACCGGAAACCAGTATTCAACTCCAGAAACCATAACACACATGTAGTATGTTTCTGAAGGATCCCCTACAAAGGGTGAATCTGTGCTATCTGCAGCAACCGCAACAGGTGTAGCAGCTTCTTCCTTTGCGCAACCGGTTAAAGCAAAGGTTGCGACAAGTGCAAGCATAATAAGAACTGCAATCATGTTTTTGAATTTAGTTTTCATAAACTCTCCTAATAATTTTTTTCATGACATCCGTCACACATATATATACAATTATCGTGCCAACATTTACAGTTTCACATAAGTCACATATTAGAAACAAGTTAAGACTCTTTTTGATATATAAAAATGTTTTACTATGTTCAAATTCTGCACACAACCGGGGTGTACACTGTTCAGTTCACGGACACGAACACTTTATACTTTCATGCTTTTCCCAAACATGATAATATGTTTTATACAATGAGCAGAATACTTATTCTTGATGATAATCAAAAGATTCTTGATACTCTTTCCAGAAATTTTTCTACTGAAGGAATCGAATGCCGGACTGCTTCCAACATCAAAGAAGCCCTCGACGCACTGCAGTGCTGCCCAATCGATCTGGCACTTGTTGATGTAAGAATAGGTGATGAGAATGGAATAGACGCCTTAAAAGAAATAAAACAACTGACGCCTGAACTTCCTGTTATGATGATAACAGGTTTTGCAACCATTGAGACAGCTGTCGAGGCAATTAAGATCGGTGCAAATGAATATATAAAAAAACCGATAAAATTCTCCGAGCTTCTTGAGATGGTAGCACCATATATAGCGGAAAAACCAGCTGAAGTACCCGCGATTCCTAACATGCAAACCCGTAATCCCCGCATGATATCGCTTATTAAAAAAGCATTAAAACTTGCACAATCGAATCTTTCAGTTCTCATCCTTGGCGAAAGCGGCACAGGAAAAGAAGTTTTTGCGGATATAATTTATCATCATTCGCAACGCTCCGAAAAACAGTTTCTCCGTGTAAATTGCGCCGCCTTCCCCGATACTCTGCTCGATAATGAACTTTTCGGCCATGAAAAAGGAGCCTACACCGGCGCCACCGATCGTTTTCAGGGTGTTTTCGAGCGCGCCGATAAAGGGACCCTGTTTCTGGATGAGCTCGGCGACATGCCGTTGCCTATCCAAGCTAAAATTCTACGCGCAATACAGGAGCACGAGATACGTCGACTCGGCGGGAAAGACATAATAAATATTGATGTCAGGTTTATCGGTGCGACAAACCACGACCTGGAAAAAATGGTTGCTGATAAAACTTTTCGAGGTGATCTTTATTACAGACTTAATTGCGCCGCACTCACTCTGCCGCCTCTGCGCGAGCGAAAAGAAGATATCCCCCTACTTGCAGAATATTTCATCAATCAATTAACTATACAAAACGGTTCAAGGCCTATAAAGATTGCACCGGAAGCAATGGAAAAACTAATCTCCTATGATTGGCCCGGAAATATACGCGAACTAAAAACAGCCGTCACCTATGGTGCAACAATCTGCGCTGACGATGTGATTTACCCCGATGATCTGCCGATAAAAAGCGGCAGCACTGAAACACAGCCCCCTTCAGCTTCAAAGCTTTCCCCCCGGCAGGCTGTAGAAAAAGAGCTATATCTTAGAATTTTGGCAAAACACGACTATAATAAGAAGAAAACCGCTGAAGAACTCGGAGTATCAAGAACAACGCTCTACAGTAAAATGAGCAAATACGGGATCAATGAGCAGTAAAGGAAACGAAAACCGAATAGAACTTAAGAACCTTACCCTGAAATACGGACAATTTCATGCCTTACAAAATGTTGACTTTTCAATCCGGAATGCCGAAATTCATGCCGTGATAGGAGAGCACGGCGCTGGTAAATCATCGCTCGCTCAGGTCATCAGCGGATACAAAAAACCCGACAGTGGGAGAATTTTATTAAACGGCAGCCCACTGTATACCTCAAACCCGTTTGATGCAAAAGAAAATGGAATAGAAATTGTGATGCAGGAGATCGAACAGTACGAAAGGCTGTCTCTTGCACAGAACCTCTTCGGAAATAGTCCGGATTTTTTTAAGAAAAAGTTTTTCACCCGCAAAGAATTAAACAGCAAAACAGATGAATTTTTTAAATCACTGGGTTTTGAGTTTACAGGAAAACAGAGAATTTTCAATCTGAAAGACACTGAGAAAGTGCTCATCGAACTTTTAAAGCATCTTCTGCCCGAACCAAAGCTGCTAATACTTGATGAGACATTTGAAAAGATGACTGCGGTTGATTTAAACAAGATAATTCCAATCCTGAAACAGCGAAAATCAGAAGGGCTCAGCATACTCTTTATTACTCATAGAATTGACGATGTGTACACCTTTGCGGATAGAGTCACTGTTATTAGAAATGGACGTATATTGACAACTGAATATGTAAAAAACATTGATAAAATCAATCTGATTAAGCTGGCATACACCCAGGTTGTACAGGAAAGCAGCTTAAATACTACTAACCAGGAGTTTTATCAGTTGCTAAAATACAACAGGGCTATCCTGGAAACCCTGCCGATTAACCTGATAGTTATTGATGAAAACCAGATTATCCGATTGATGAATAATAATGCAAAAGCCTATTTCAGCATTGGAGATACACCACTATTAGGCAGCAAATTAATGAATATTAAAGCACTAACAGACAATGCGGGTCTTTATGAACAGCTATATTCATCCATGGAAAAACATCGGTTAGAATCTTTCACTACCAGACTTACACATCCAAACGGGAAAGAAACAATAAATGTAATAACCGTGTATCCGATCTATGATGGAGTTCTATTTATTGGAAGCATGATAATAATTAGTGATATCACCAAAGAAGAAAATCTTCGACAGAAACTTGATTTTTCCGAACGCCTAGGTTCTGTAGGGCTATTGGCCGCCGGAGTTTCACATGAAATCAACAATCCTCTCGAAATAATTATGAATGAAGTTGAATACCTTCGCCGGCTGCTTCCTGAAGAGAAACATCGTAAAGTTCTTAACAATATCGAGGAAGAAGTTGATAGCATAGAGCAAATAGTAAGCAGTCTTGCCGCTTTTTCTGATAATTCTCAGACAAAGGTGGAAGAGATAGACCTAAATTCTTTACTTTCACACATAATCAACCTAGTAAAATACAACGCAGTCCAGCGTAATATTGACATACAATTTTCCACACCTGAAGAACCAGTTATGCTCAGCTGCAACAGGACAGAAATCAAACAGATAGTCCTTAATCTGATAAAAAATAGTTTTGAAGCAATACACAGCGACGGAACTCTGGAAATTAAACTTTCTAAAGAGTCCATGATCAATACAAGCTGGATTAAGCTTGTTGTTCGAGATACCGGTCCTGGAATAAGTGAAGAAGATAAAAAGAACATCTTCCTCCCGTTTTTTTCAAAAAAAACATCTAACGGCATCAATATGGGGCTAGGGCTCTCTGTATCCTATGGAATAATTAATAAAATGAACGGTAAAATTTCAGTTGAAAACCATGCCGAAGGAGGCTGTATTTTCACGATTCGTTTGCCCGAATAGTATTTTGTAATATAGAATCTTTTTTGTTATATAAAATCCCTTTACGGTAAGTCAAATATCAGGTATACTGATTTAAGTCATGAATATTGTCAATAATAAATTAGAACACATTCTGCCTACAGGGTTTCTCTGCGCAGAAGTACCCTATTGGGTTAAGGAAGAAGCTGCGGTTTATTTTGTAGATACTGAAAATCCGCGGATCGCAAAATACACTCTCGCAACAGAGGATCTTGAGGTTTTCAATGTTCCATACAACTTTCAGTGTATCGCAAAATGTGAAAACGGCAACTGGATTGGAACTGTAACAAATGGTGTTGTAATCTGGAACCAGGAGAAAAATACAGTCAGATTCCTTGGGAATCCGGAAAAAGGGAAGGGTACATTCTTTCTCAACGACGGCACTGTCGACAAACAGGGACGCTTCTTTTTCGGATCCTATGATCTCGAGGATCTTGAAGGCGGTACCGGTTCAATATATATGGTAGATCATGATCTGAGCATCAGACAAATAGCAACTGGATTCTCAGTCTGCAACGGAATGGTATTCAGCTCTAACAATAAAAAATTCTACATGAGTGAACAGTTTGGGGGCAGGGTACTTGAATTCGACTGGAATGAAGATGACTGTGAGCTTTCAAATCAGAAATCATTATATGATATCCCGAAAAAGAAGGGTCTTCCCGACGGACTGATTATGGATTCCGAAGGCATGCTATGGGTCGCACACTGGTGGGGATGGCAGCTTTCCAGGCTCTCCCCTGAGGGTGAGCTACTTGCAGAAATCTCCGTACCGGTAACAACCCCCACCTGTATGGCTTTCGTCGGAGAAAAGATGGATCAACTTTTTATTACATCAGCAATAAAAGCAGTAGGAGAAGAAGATCTAATGAAAGGCCATCTTGCTGGAGATATCTTTCAAATTAAACTTGAAACAACCGGACGAGAAGAAAACCGGTTCAAATATTAATTTAATACCGATTATGGAGGAAAAATAATGGGTGATACAATGAAAGGCAAAGTAGCCGTAATAAGCGGAGTCGCATCCGGCTTCGGAAAAGCAACTGCAGAATTATTTGCGTCAAAAGATCAGTGCAGTCTGGTACTGATTGATTTCAACGAAGCAGGTCTCAACGAAACAGCTGAAAACTGCAAGAAATCAGGTTCAGAAGTTCTCACAATTTGCGGAGACGTAACAAAAGACGGTTTCTTTGAAGATGTTGCAGCACAGACAAAGTCAAAATTCGGAAAATGCGATGCTCTTATCAACTACGCGGGCGGAGCTGTTCAGCTTGAGCCGATTGAATCGATGACAAATGAGATTTATACAAAGGTTATGGATCTTAACCTGAAAAGCACACTAATGTCATGCCGTTCTTTCACACCTATGATGAAAGCACAGGGATACGGAAGAATTGTTAATGTTTCTTCAGTATGCGATAGACGTTCATGGCCCACATGGTCAGTTTATTCAGCAGCAAAGGCTGCTGTTAACGCATTCAGCAAATGTCTCTACACAGAGCTCCGACCAGAAGGGATAGGCGTTACACTGCTTGTACCCGGCGGATCAAACACCGGATTCCAGAACGCAAAGAACGTTGATAAGTTTGAGTGGGATGAAGCTATGGCAGTTAGACCCGAGCATTTCGCGGACATGGTTTATCAGGCATGTCAGCTTACTCAGGGCGCATGTGTTTCTGAAATGCATGTTTATGGCCTTGCTCAGGATATCTCCGGCTTCTAGGCCTTTTCAAATCTTTGTTTAAAAGATATTCTAAACTCGTCCTATCAGGGACGGGTTTTTTATTTTAACAGGAAAAAACATGGACAGGCAGAATGATATCAACGGGAAATACATCATCCCTAACCTTTGGCGTGCTATTGAACTATTGGAATACATGTCCGGCAAACCAGAGGGACAGACAATCTCAGAACTTGCAGAAGCGTTGAGTTTACCTACAAATTCAGTATTTAGAATCCTGCGAACCCTCTCTGCGAAAGGCTATATTACCCAGAAACATAAGCGCTATGAAATTAATAGCCGTCTTTTCGCACTTGGAGCTCAGGCTATTGCCGAGGAATCACTCTTTGAGAAAGTAATACCTGTTATGCGTGAGCTTCGCGACGAATTAAAGGAAACGGTAATTTTCGGTAAGATATCAGGAGATCAGGGGGTAATCCTCGAGCAGATGCAGGGCATCTATCCGGTCAAGGTCGTTGTAGAGGTTGGATACAATTTCCCTTTCCATTGCTCCGCGCCTGCCAAGGCAATCATTGCATTTCTCCCTGAAGCCGAACAAAAGAACATGATAGAACAATGTACTTTTGAAAAATTTACTGAGAACACAATCATCAACAAGCAGGATTTCATTGTCGAGATTAGTCAGGTAAAAAGAGACGGTTTCGCCTTTGATATGGAAGAAGCTGATTACGATGTTCGATGTCTCAGCGCACCGATAATGAACGTTAGGGGTTATCCGGTTGCATCACTCTGGATAACAGGCCCGGTTTCAAGATTGACAAGGGAAATCTGCCGTGAATACGCTGAGATACTCAAGCAGGCATGCGGAGAACTCTCCAGTTCAATAGGATTTTCCAGAAACTAAAAGAGGGCTATATCAACTTGGCAACAGCCTTTGCTGTCTGCTCGTCTATAACCAGATAATCCAAGATTCCGGTTTTAAGCCCTGCAATTATTGAATACTTCTTTTCAATTCCCGCAACCAATCCCAAAACCTTCTCTGTTGCTCTTAGTTGATCAGGCGTACAGCCAAGCAGCAGATCGGCAGTCGGGCCTGAGATGAATTCTCCATCTTCGGAAATAGGCCAACCGCAGATATCACCGACAGAATCCTCAAATTCGGAAGCATGTGCAAGTCGGGAAGTCAGATTACCGGTTTCACCTAGGGCACTGTCGAAAGCACTCAGCCCGATTGCAATCACGGCTATATTCAACTCGTTCCATAAACTGCTGATACGCTTCATCATTGCACTGCTTTTATATAGATTTAAATCATCCTCGGAGTCTGCAATAGCCGGAGCATGAATAAAATGGGGAGTTGCGCTGAGTTTCTCGGCGAAATCCCGTACTATCTCATTCATCTGGTATCTTTTCAAGGGCCTGTTGCTGCCGCCGATAAGTGGTGCAAGGTTGATTTTCATATAATCATTGTCGTTATAGTACTGGGACATGAACTCATAGCAGGTTCGCCCCCAGGCTACGCCGACAGTATCCTGCTCTTCTAGAAGATCATTAAAAACGTCTATTGCCCTCTCAGCTACAAGCCTGATAAGCATTTCGGTATTTTTTACAGCTGTGGGAACAACATAACACTGCTTCAGTGCAAATTTTTCCACAAATAGGCTGCTTAGTTCATCATTATTCCCCATAGGGTTTCGCAGGCGAATCTCGACAATACCCTCTTTGCGGGCTTCAGTCAGAAACATTGAGATGGATGAGCGGGACCGCTCAACAATTGCGGCAATCTCATCCTGCTTCTTCCCCTCCGCATAATACATTCTCGCGACGTTATACAGCAGCTGCTTATCAACCTTGTTTCTCATTTAGATTCCTTAGACATTCTTCAGAGCATCGAGATATCTGTAGAATTTATCGTATTTTTCAGTATAGATTTCAGCCATATCTTTATTCGGCTGAACAGTTCTTGTAACTCTCACCATTGCTTCAGTTGCGTTTTCAAAATTTTCATATTCATCTACACCTACTGCAGCACCTATTGCTGCACCGAGAGTTCCGATCTCTTCAGCCTCAGTTATTTCTATAGGCATCTGCAGGATATCCGCGAACATTTGTATCCATACTTCAGATTTTGATGCGCCGCCGGATATTCTGACACTTTTCGCGGGTTCGCGATATTTCATCAATCTATCTATATGAAGTTTATGGCCGAACACAATACCCTCATACACCGCACGCAGCATGTGTGCCTTTGTGTGCCATCCCTGAAGGCCGAAGAAAGAAGCCGGTAAATCGCCAAAACTGCTTGCATAAAGGAAGGGAACAAACAAAACATCGGAATCTTCGGGTCTTATCGAAGCAACCGAAGTATTAACTTCATCATAATCCTCACATTCCATCAGATTTTTCATAAACCATTCAAGGTTTGAAGCTGATGTTGCACTGGCCTCACTAACGAGCCAGTAACCGGGAATGGCATATATGCTAGTCATAAATAGTTCGGTCGAACCAACCGGTTTTTTACTGATAAACTGGTTGATGCTCCAGGTGCCCGCTATAAGACTGATATTCTTATCATCGGTGAGTCCGGTTGCGATTGCGCAGGCATCAATATCAAAAAAGCCGCCCATAACCGGAGTTCCTTCAGCAAGTCCAGTCGCCGCCGCAGTTTCTTTTGTAACGCTACCGCAGATGTCGGTTGATCGTTTCAGCGGAGGAAACATATCCTTGTAATCGAGGAGGTCGAAATCTTTCAACAGTTCATCATCATAATTGGCTTCAACTACATTTACCAAATTTGTGCCTGAATAGTCGGTTATCTCGGCATAGGCTTCACCTGTGAGCTTGAAGCGAATGTAATCCTTGCACATTAAAACCCATCTTGACTGCTCGAGAACAGCGGGGTTATTCTCACGGAACCAGTTCAACAAAGCAACGGGCTGAGCAGCCCAGATTGACTGAAGGGTTTTCCTATTAATTTTTTCAAATGTTCCGTCCGAATACCAGTTATCCACAATATCTTTTGCACGGCTGTCGGTGGAGATTATACCGTTACCAACCGCGTCACCTTCGGCATCAACCAGAAACATACCGTTGCCGTGGCCAGTTGCCGCAATTCCGGCAATGTCCTTCGGATCAACTCCACTGATTTTTACAACCTCGGCAATAGCTTCTACATTTGCACCCCAGAACTCACCCATATCTTTTTCTGTATGCCCCGGCTCCGGATATATCATTTCGACCTTCCTGCTTGCAAGAGCAAGCGCATTTCCTTTATTATCATAAAGGGCAACCTTACAGACAGTTCCCCCGTTATCAATACCCATAAAATATTTGCTCATTTCAACTCCTACGATATTATAACTATTATTGTAATTTTAACATATTTCATGACGTTTTTCAAGCTGATAATTTTTGTACACTATCACCCAAAAAAAACCGCCCCCGTAGGAGCGGCCTAAACTAGGAGACAAATCACGTTGATTTCTTAGTTTTTTCCGCTTCGGCTATACTGCTCCAATAGCAGCGTGCATAACCATTTCCTGATCAGCTTCATCTTTCATGAGATCTGCTGTAATCTCACCTTCATGCATAACAAGTATCCTGTCTGCAAGATGAAAAACCTCAGGCAGCTCGGAAGAAATAACAATAACAGCCATTCCTTCATCTGCAAGATCTGATATTATATTATGAACCTCGGCTTTGGCTCCAACATCAATCCCACGGGTTGGTTCATCAAGGATAAGCAGTTCCGGTTCAAGCGCCAGAGACTTCGCAATAACAACCTTCTGCTGGTTACCGCCCGACAGGGTTTCAACAACCTGTTCCCGGCTGCTTACCTTTGTCTTCATCCCCTTGATGTATTTATCTGTTACTTCTTTTTCTTTAGCACTGTTGATAATATTCATCATATTTGAAACCTTATTATGAATACTAAGGGTTGTATTCTCCCTTACCGTCATCGGCAGTACCAATCCAAGATTTTTTCTGTCTTCGGGTAGATACGCAATACGTGCAGCGACCGAATCTTTCGGGCTTTTTATGTTTAGCTCCTGGCCGTTCATGATGATACGACCGGCCGTCTTTTTTTCAGCACCGATTATCAGTTTTGCAAGTTCTGTTCGTCCTGCACCTACAAGACCTGCAAGACCTAGGATTTCACCCTTCTTGATCTTAAAAGAGGCATCTTTGATATGCGGCGGGCCACAGAGACCTTCTGCCTCAAAAATAATTTCATCTGAAGGTTTACTTTTTCTAGCTGTATAAAATTCACTCATTTCTCGTCCAACCATCACCGAAACAAGGGTTTCTTCAGTCGCTTCTTTCGTCTGTACTTCTCCTGCATTTTCACCGTCACGTAGAATAACAACCCTATCTGTTATCTCAAGAACCTCATCAAGCTTATGAGAAATAAATATGATTGAAATACCACGCTCTTTAAGCTCACGCATGATGATAAACAGGTTTTCAATTTCTTTTTCAGCCAGAGCCGATGTAGGTTCATCCATAATAAGAACCTTGGTATCGTATGCAAGGGCTTTTGCAATTTCAATCATCTGCTGCTGTGCAACACCCAGTTTTTCTACAACATCATCCGGCTTAATGTCTATCTTCAGCCGGTTGAAAAACTCCTCAGCCCTTGACCGGGTTTCCTTATAGGACAGCAGTCCGCTTTTTGTCTTGTTCTCGTTGCCGAGAAAAACATTCTCCATAGCAGTCATGTTTGGACAAAGATTAAATTCCTGAAAAATGATATTTATCCCCTGCTCATAGGCATCACGAGTAGAATGAAAATCAAGCATTCCGCCATCATAATAAATACAGCCGCCGTCCTGTTTGTATACACCTGTGAGAATCTTCATCAGGGTCGACTTTCCAGCGCCATTCTCGCCGAGCAAACAAACTATCTCACCTTTTTTTATATTAAGATCAACATCAGTTAGAGCTTTAACGCCAGGAAACTCTTTGTTGATACCCTTCATTTCAATAAGATATTCACTCATAATGCGCCTACCTGTTTTTTACTCTGTCGATTACCGCTGCCAGAACAATAATGAAACCCATAATAGCTGTCTGCCAGTAAGCTGAAACCTTCATGAGAACAAGTCCGTTCCTGATTACACCCATAATAGCAGCACCGATAATAACGCCAAGTACCGAACCGGAACCTCCGCTGAGGGATGTTCCACCGATAACTGCTGCAGCTATTGCATCAAGCTCCCATCCATCACCTGCATTCGTCTGTGCAGAACTGAATCTGGCGACCAGAATAATACCGGTTATTGCAGACATAAGCCCGGAAATACCGTATGCAAGACATTTGATCTGTTTAACGTTAATACCTGAAAGCCTTGTAGCTTCTTCATTTCCACCTATAGCATAAAGCCTTCGTCCAAAAATAGTATATCTAAGAAATAAGTGCATAGCCACTGCAACAACAATTGCGATAACTACCGGCACTGGTATTCCAAGAAATTTACCCTGTCCGATTATCAGAAATTTTTCGTGTATTTCTTCTACAGGCCAGCCCTTTGTAATAATCCATATTGCGCCCCTTGCCATGCTTAGCATACCAAGAGTAACAATAAAGGGTGTAATTCCGACATATGAAACGAGAATACCGTTTATCATACCTACACCGAAACCCGTCACCAGCCCAACTATAACAGCCACGAAGGGTCCTGCCCCTGCCGCCATTGCCAATCCACAGGTAACACCGCTGATTCCAATAATAGAACCAACGGAAAGATCAATTCCACCTGTAAGAATTACTGTGAATACACCGAACGCAACAATTGCAACAAATGATATCTGACGGGCTACTCTATAGAGGTTTCCCGGGGTTGCAAATTTTGGTGCGATAATGGTGATAACCAGCATGATTCCAATTAAAGCCAGAAAAATTGCTGATTCCTTTTGTCTAATAAATCTCATAAACAGGTTATCTCTTTTCACCTGCAAATTTGCTCTGGCTTTAGTCGTCTCAGCCATTTATTTCCTCCTGAAATACCCTGTGATAAACAGGGTTATAAAAAGGGGGGACAGAATCCCATCCCCCACAAAATCATTTTATAAAGCGCATTTAATTTTTAAAAAAATGCTTGGAGTGTTTCCGGCAGTATTCTATGATGTCGGAAATACTCCTGAAGATTTCGCGTAAGCGAAATCTTACTGCACTTCCGCTTTAACCTCAGCCATGTAAGTATCTACATTGTCCTTTGTTACAATGATTACACCTGTATCGGTAGTTTCAGGAATTGTCTTACCTGCTTTAAGATCCAGAAGCTGTTCAATTGCCAACCAGCCCATTTTGTATGCTTTCTGTACGAGACAAAAGTTGATTGATCCGTCTTTGATACCAGTAATTGTTTCAGGAAGGTCATCGAATCCACCGATTATGATACTTCCAGAAATTCCCTGTTCCTTAACAACAGTTGCGGGAGCTACAGGACCGTAAGCTGATACGCCGAAGATGGCATCAAGGTCAGGATATGCTTCCAGAAGAGCTTCTGTAGTATTAACACCTATCGCAAGGTCAGCCTGGAAATCTTCGAAAGCAACGATTTCAACATTAGTTTTTGCAGCAGCATCTCTGAAACCAACCTGACGTGCATTCAGATTAGGAGCAAGACCGCCCTGAAGAATGGCTACATTACCTTCGCCGCCCATCAGATCAAACATATATTCACCTGCTGCAACACCTGCTGCTTCATTTACAGTTCCAATGAAACCTGCTCTCGCAGTTGAAGGTGCATCACCGTCAAAACAAAGAACAACAATACCAGCATCAATAGCTTCATTTACAACAGCGACAAGACCTTTGTCATCTACTGCAGATATTGCAATTCCATCAACACCACGTGCAATGAGGTCTTCAATAGTCTTAACCTGAAGAGCTATATCAAACTTCGCGGGGCTTTCAACTTCAGCGGTTACGCCGTATTTTGCAGCTGCATCCTGGAAACCTTCAATACAGGGTTCATAGAACGGGTGAACAAGTTTCGGAACCATTACGAAAGTAGGCTGATCTGAACCTTCCTGCTGTCCATTTGAAAATACTGCCGGAGCAATAACAAGTACGATAAGCAGCAGCGCTGCTATAAGTTTTTTACTCATGTAAAAACCTCCATTTAATTTTATAATATCAATGCAATGTTCGTGCCAAATTATGATTTTTTTATGACGTTTTCTATCTTACTGATTTGTAAGAGTTTAGTTAATTTTTAATATACTTTTTACACAGCCGGATTAATGCCCCCAATACTCACTTTCACATAATGAGTAAAAACGGGTAAAAACGGGATATTCACAGAAGTTTTATTCGATAGAATACTTTTTGATTTTATTATATAGAGTCTTTCGTGATATATTCAGTTCTTTTGCAGCAAGGGTTCGGTTAAATCGATTATTCTCGAGAGCCTTGATGATAAAATCCTTCTCCATCTCATCAATATGGCCTGCATCCTCAGAAACAGCAGTTTTTTTCGTTTCAAGGCGAAAATGATCGGACAACAGGAGCGAGTGATCTTCTGCAAGCAGTACTGCTGTTTCCACAACATTTCGAAGCTCACGAATATTGCCGGGCCAGCTGTAGTCCTTCAGAGCAGCCACAGCTTCAGACGACACTGAAACATTCTTTTTATAAGACTCCGAAAAACGGGCAACAAATTGATGAATCAGAGCCTCAAGATCCTCAGGGCGCTCTCTGAGCGGCGGCAATTCTATTTCGATACCGCGCAGCCTGAAATAGAGATCGGAGCGGAACTCTTTTTCATTAATCATCTTTTTTATATCACGGTTCGTAGACGCAATTATCCGTGCGTTAAATAGAATAGGTTTAAGACCGCCTATCCGCTCAAAGGTTTTTTCTTCCAATACGCGCAGCAGCTTTGACTGCAGCTTGAAATCCATATCGCCAATTTCATCAAGAAAAAGTGTGCCACCGCCTGCGGATTCGATTTTTCCGGGTTTTTCTGCTGCCGCTCCTGAAAAAGCACCTTTTTCATGGCCGAATAATTCAGACTCGAGTAATTCGGCAGGAATAGCGCTGCAGTTTATCCCGACAAAGGGTTCATCCTTCCGCTCACAGTTTTCGTGCATAATTCTCGCAAAAACTTCTTTTCCAGTTCCGCTCTCGCCAAGTAAAAGAACAGGGATATCACAATTTTTAACCTTATCAACAGTTTTATAGGCCTCAATACTCTTTTTACTTTTAAAAATAATTCTGGAAAACTTTTCGGAAGAAAGTTCAACATCAGCAGCCTTATCCAATTTTTCGTCAAAAAATCTGTCCGCTATGGATATAATATCGCTGTTGTCAAAAGGTTTCTGGATATAATCAAGAACCCCCATCTTCATAGAAGACACAGCAGATTCAACACTGGCGTAGGCTGTCATTATTACAATCGGGGTAATTGCAGGCTGAATAGACTTAACCACTTCAATTCCGTCCATATCACCCAACTTTAGATCTAGAAATGCCAAATCATACCAATTTTTTCCTAAAGCACAAACCGCATCTTTACCGCATGCTACTGTATCAACTGAATAACCTTCCAGCTTCAAGGTGATCGATAGCCCTTCAAGAAGACCCGTTTCATCATCCGCCAGTAATATCCTGAAATCCTTCTTATCCATAAAATTCCTCTCAAGCAGGAAACAACAAAGAAACTCTTGTACCCTTTCCTTTTTCGCTGCTTATGCCGATTTCTCCACCCATATTATTCATTAGACGCCTGCATAGAGGAAGCCCCAAGCCGACACCTGTTCCGGGTTTTCCCTGAGTATAAAAGAGTTCGAACACATTCAGCAGTTCTTCATCCGATATTCCGCAACCGTTATCGGATAAGGTAAGTCTGATCCCTTCCTTCACAAACTCAACGCCGGTCCAGACAATACCGGCCTCAGAAGTACAGGATTCAAAGGCATTCTTCATAATATTGAATAGCACCTGTTTTAGACTGTCCCGGTTGCACACAAGTTCCGCCGTTTCAATCTGTTCTTCAACGTAAAGACTTATAATCTTTTTATTAAAATTGATTCTATAAATCGATGCAGGTTTGTCTATGATAGTAATCCCACTGTAAAACTCATCAACTTTCTCTGCTGAAGCCTTCGGATCAAACAAGCCGATAACCTCAGCGAACAACTCACTTAGATCATTGCGCTCATGAACATACTGTTCATCACGGGAAAATTTTAAAAGGTTATTAATCAGCTTGCTTACCCTTTTTATCTCGGATTCAATCCTGCCGACAAAACGTTCTTTTTCCGATTTGATCAATTTATCGGTCTGAAGCAGCTGTACATGATTTAGTATTATACTCATAGGATTATTTATTTCATGAGCAAGACCTGCTGCCATCTGACCTACCGATGCAAGCCTGTCCGACTGCATCAAAGCCCTCTCAATATTCATACGTTCGGTAATATTATTAAGAATAAGAACGACTGCACTTAGTTTTTTATCACTTTCCATCACAGGATAAAAATCCATTTCATACGATGTATTACCGAATTTAACAGAATATAGTCGGGTAAATTTTCGTGCAGAGAACACATCCTCCAGAGTTTTCTCAAGCAGCCTGCGCTCCTGTACAAAAGGCTCTGTTTCTAGCAGACTGTATCCGTACTGCTCTTCAGTCAACTCCAGACGGCTGGATGCATTTTTACTGACTACCTTTATCTTTCCATCAGTATTGAGGACAATAATGTTAATCCTCAGACTCTGAAAAACAGCATCTATATAAGAGTTCTTCATTGATAGTTCAGTGTTCTGCTTTTCAAGATCTTCCCGGTTTTTTTTCAATACCGCTATCATCTCATTGAAATTATTGATCAACTCTCCCATTTCATCTCGGGATCGCACCTCAACCATGCTGTTATAATTGCCGGAAGAAATATTATTCGTCGCTGCAAGAAGGGAGTTAATTGTCTTAATAAGCCGAATTTCTTTAATAAAAAAAGTTAACACCGGAATCATAATACAGAGCAAAGTCACAACAATCAGCCGTTGCATGAGATAAAAATCACTGCTGAATAGGTTCATCCTCTCAAGAAAAATAATCAGCACGCCGTAGGCTTCTCCGCTCAAGCTAAAGGGGATCTGAAACCCGTTATAGGTACTGCTTCCTGCCCTGAAGCTGATTCGTTTATCTTGTATTCCGTCATCGACAATCTGCCTGATGGCATTTGATGTAATTTCGTTTGAATTGAACATCATTACATTTTTTGAAATCAGTGCATAGTCTACTTCAAAGGTTTCAGAATATTTGATAAGAAATTTTTCGTTATAACTACGCATCAGTTTTACTAAACCCACGAGCTTTCCATCAGAAAAAACAGGGTAGACTACATCAAGATAAAGACCATCAGAATACCTCCTGTATTTAACACTGCTGTAATCTTTCTGAACAGCATCTTTATAGAGGACGTCTGGCAGATACTCATTTTTACCGTATTGAGCAACTAAATTGAAATTATCGTGAAACCGCCTGTAAATAGCAATTGTTTCTATATCGTTTTTTTGAGAGAGATCCTTAAGATAACTATTAACCGGCTTCAGATCATAGGCGATCAGACTGTCCGTCAGCTGAGTCCAGTATTTTTCATAAACATATAGTTTGTCACTGATAAAATCAGTATTTGCCGCAGTTTTACATACCCTGAGGTATTCTACCTCCGAGTTTAAAATTTCATTTTCAAAATTATCCCTTATGCTTTTAAGATATTCCCACTGAGAAATAGCACTGGTCTGGTAGAGCATGAAGGCAGAAAACAGCAGTATTATCAGCATTGGAATGAGAATTACAAAAAACGACATTATTAAAAGTTTTGTTAAGAGTCTCATTCTGTTTTCCGTGCTTATCCGAAATGCTTATAATATTCTAGGGGGCTGAGTTCCTTGTAATCGCCGTTTTCCGAAAGATATTTTCTGATATCAACACAAAGATGGCATTTTGAAAAATACCCGGCAGGGTCATCTATACAACCTTCGTTTCGGGAAAATTCAAGTAGAGTCTTAAAATCATTTTGAATTATCATTGACAGTACCGGCTTTTCGTCCGGGTCCGGTTCTGTACCAACAAAATGATCAAGGTCGTTCCAGTTTCCATAGCTCAATTCGGCGCAGTAACTCGGCATATAATTGCTGTAGTTATCAAAATGATTATGCCAGGGTCTGACAAAATCAGGCCGGCACGGCTGCTCCAGTAGAACTTCCGCCTCATAACGCGGATAATAGTTATCAAGAATTCCGGACAAGGCACAGATGGGTCTGCCGGTAAGAAAGAATTCCACATTACACATGAAAACTTGCTCAGGTTCTATCTTAAGATAGTCCTTATATTTTACGGTTCCCGAGATTCCAAGTTCGATAAACCTGCGATAATACTCTGTCTGATAGACGGCAAGATTATTACCGAAAATCTCATGGGCAATCCGGATTGCACGCTCTGTCCTTTCAAAGGGTACAAACTCAAGATAAAAGGGGTTTACCGAAATCATCACGCCGTGCATTCCAGCTGCCTTCAGTTCAAGAAACCGCTCCCGGGTTGTTTGGTCATCCAGACACCAGAAACAGTTTGTTTCTACGAAGACGGATGGTATTTCGTACTCTTTCGCCAAATCCACAGCCTTCAAAAGAAGTTCATAGTTAAGGAAGGGGTCACCTCCAGAGAGATGGATGCCATGATTAAGACTTATATCCTCGGGCCCATAGGGCGCAGGCACAGTATATTTTGAGATGTATCTGAAAAGAGAGTCCAGCTGCTGTTCCGTCATCCAGTCGGCGCTCCATTTGGACGAACATGCATACATGCAATGCCCGCACTCAGCATTACACTTGTAAGAAAGCATAACGCTGCATGACTGCGGCTCCGGAATCCTTTGTTTAAAATCATTAAATAAGTTCATTGAGTGTTCATTATAATACCGCTATGAGTCTAACTGCAAGAATTAATCAGACCAGACAGTTTTCATGTGGTTTTTCACGAATTCCAGCGAGGATTTAATCTCATCAAAAGTATCCGCCCTTTCTCCAGCCCACATTTCCAGAACGAAAAGTCCGGTATAGCCTATATTCTCTATCTTTCGAAAACACTTCGGGAAGTCCACCGTGCCCTCACCGAATGGGATATTCCTGACAATCCCGGGTTTAGTATCCTTTATATGCATTGCTGCAATATGACCGCGAGCTGATTCAATATCCGCTTCAACATCCTGTCCCATCGCATAACTGTTGCCTATATCAGCATAGACCTGGAGGTAAGGTGTGTTGAACATCTCTACATAGTTCATTACCTTTCGAATGGAATCCATAAAAGGCACGCCCATGTTCTCGATTGCAAGCATCACGCCTCTTTTTTGTGCAATGCGGAGGCTTTTATCAAGATTTTCTGCATATCTTGCAGCTGTCCGTTCAGTTCCCGGACGATCTTCAAGTTCATCGTAGCCAGCTACCTGTATAAGCCTTATTCCAAGATCAGAGGCCAGACCGATAGCCTTATCCAGAATCTCCATCGCATGGGTTCGCACAGCCTCATCTTCACTGCCTATAGGAAAACGATGATTACCACTGAGCGCCATTGTAGGGACAAAAAGCCCTGAGGCTTTGGCCTGAATTCTGAACTCACTTCTTTCGGCATCACTCCATTCAAGCTTGGCCAGCCTTGCGTCGCTGTCATCTACTGAAAATTCAACAAAGTCATATCCCGCCCGCCCGGCCTGTTCAAAACGCTCCTGCCAGCTCAGAGCCGTCGGGAGCGCTTTTTCATAAAGACCTATTGAGAAATCTGCAAAATTGCTCATTCTTTTTTCTGGCCGTAGTCCTGGAAAACTTCAATAGCTTCCTGATACTGTGCGTCTGTCATAAGTTGAGGTGTGCCCATTGACTGTGCAATAAAAAGTGTTTTAAGAGCATCTTCCATATAAACAGCGGCATAAAGTGCTTCCTTGATAGTTGCACCTACTGTGATAACACCGTGGTTCTTAAGAATAACAGCATTTGCATCACCGATATGGTTAACGGTTTCTTCACCCATTGCAAGGCTTGCAGCAGAGCTGAAAGGAGCAACATGTACAACACCCTGGACAGCGTTAGCAAGAGTTGTTACACAAGGCGGAATTTTGTCATATACCATTCCTACAGCAGTAGCATATGGCTGATGAGTATGGATGATAGCATTAACCCTGCTCATATTCTTGTATACATGCAGCAGTGCAATTGAGTCTACAGAAGGGCGTTTAGTTCCTTCAAGGACATTTCCGTCAATATCAAGTATAACAATATCATCAGGAACCATGCCTTCATAAGCCATACCTGAAGGTGTTACAAGAAATCTGTCTCCGTCTACCCGGCAACTTACATTTCCGCCTGAAAGCGAGATGAGATTATTTTCTTTAAGAGCCTGACCTGTTTTAATTAAATCATTCTTTTCCTGTTCAAACATAGTTCTCTCCGTATTTAGATTATTTAGGGATATCTTATTACTAACATATTTCCTGACGTTTGTCAATTTAGCAATAAAAAATCCGCCGCTACAGGGGGCTGTCAATATTTAACATAGAAGAGAATCAGAAACCTGCTTTAAGATTTTCCTCATCAAGAGCGTTTTTATATTCGGATTCCATTTCCATCATTCCTGCAGGAAAATTATATCCTTCCATCCTCTGCATAAAGGGCTCGGCAGGGAAGTTTTCAGGACCGTTTACTCCTGTCCCTGTCCATATTCCCTTGGCAATCAGCTCCATCATTATCACGGGATTGAATGCAGTCTGTGCCACAATAGCCTGGCTGCCGTATAGCTTCATACATTCTTCATTATCAACAAGCTGGTAGATATAAACTGATCGTTCCTTACCGTCTTTAAGCCCTTTCACCCAGAGCCCAGCCGACAGCTGCCCCTTCATCCTGTCGCCGATCAAAGCAGGGTCGGGAGAGCATGCTGCTACTACGTCACGCGGAGAAACCTCAACACCTTTGACATTCACCTTTTCAGTTTTATCCAAGCCCAGGGCTTCAAGGGTTTTAAGCACCCGTCGCATATCACGATCAACACCGAATTTGAAGGTTGCGCGCTTTAACCCCTTATCCTTGAAATAGCGGGGCAGCATCAGAACCTCTTCATGTTCAACGTTTATTACCTCCTGATCACCTACAGGTTCCGGAAATCTGAATATCTCTGGTTCAGAAAACGATTCAGTAACAAACCAGCCCTTATCCTTTTCCCAGATAACAGGAGGATTAAGACATTCTTCAATTGTAGTCCAGATTGAAAAACCGAATGCTACATCGAGCCCCTCAACAACAAGGTTGTCCGCATCACGCACATTCAGCTCATGTATCTCATCAAAGAGTTTATCATCAGCATAGCGTGCAAAAACGTTAACCATCCCGGGCTCAACTCCGGAACCGCAGACTGCAAGAAGATTTTTTTTCTTCCAATCCTCATCCTTCGCATACTGCAAATCACCAAGTTTCAGGGCAATTGTGCCGTATGGATCTTTTTCATCACGCACCGAAAGACTCATGGCCATATCCATGTATGTACATCCGCATTCATAGGCAGCTTCAAAAATCGACATGTTAAACACCGGATCACATGCGTTCATAATAAAGTCCACTCCGTATTTATCTGCAAGAGCCTTGATTTCAGTCTTGTTGCCTGCGTCAATCTGCTCTGCGGTAAATCTCCTGTCGTTTAAACCGGCTGCCACCTCTTCCGCTCTCACTTTGTTATAGTCGCAGACCACCATCTGTTCCAGCCATTCTCCATTTGAGTCATTTTTAGACGCTATGGACGCAATTGCAGTTCCTACCCCGCCGGAACCAACCAGTAATACCTTCATCCTGTTCTCCTATATTTAGTTTGTATATACAAACAATATTAAACCAAAATAAAAGACCTGACTCATAGATCTATTTTTCTTCCTTCAGTTTATCAAGATATGTCAATACCATATCTTTCATTACTTCAGCAGCTCCGCTTATATCCTGCTTCTCACTCATAATCGAATTATAATATCCGATACCTTCCATCATCATTAAAAGTGCAGTGCCAAGATCCTCACGGTTAACACCACCGGTTGCACCATTCAAAGCTGCTTCTAGATCATTCATGGCAAGCTTCAGGTCATTTTCATAAAATTCTGTAAAGCTTTTTTTAATACGATCATTTCTAAGGCTTAGATTATAAACATCATACCATACCTTATCATCAGGCTCGTCGTTTTTATATTCCCAGAATCTTGCATCAAGAACCGCATTCAAACGCTGCTGCGGATCCTCAATCTTGCTGAAATCGACTTCCACAGTTGCATTATATTTTTCAGATAAATACTCACCAAGCGATTCAATAATATCGATCTTGGATTTATAGTAATGGGTGAGCAGGCTTGTCGCAACGCCCATGTCTTCAGCTATTTTAGCAAGGGTGGTGTTCTCCAGCCCTTCGCGCTTCACAACCTGATAAGCGTGCTCCAGTATTTCCGGTCTTCTTTCGTCTGCTTTGCTTTTTCTACCCATATCACCCGCAATAATACATTGTACGATTGTTCAATTTATAATAAATCGGTCTATAACGATTGTCAAGAATTGTTTATCGTATTAATCTATTATATACAAGGAGTGAATAAATGAAAACCGATGTTACCTTATACAATGGAAATCTAATGCCGGCAGTCGGCCTAGGCACATTCAGAATAGAAGACAATGACCTCGCAGCCGAAACAGTGAAGACGGCACTCGATGTCGGATACCGGCATATTGATACAGCATATATTTATGGTAACGAGGAAGGTGTAGGCCGCGGAATCAAGGAAAGCAGCGTAGCTCGCGAAGAGATTTTTCTCACAACCAAGATTTGGAATGAAGATCTTCGCGCAGGTTCCGCCAGAATAAAAGAAGCCTGCAAAGAAGCGCTGAAAAGACTTGATACCGACTATGTAGATCTCCTGCTTGTACACTGGCCCACGGGAGATTACAAGGAATACTGGAAGGCTTTCGAAGAAATGCAGAATGAAGGATTAACCAGAAACATAGGAGTCTCGAATTTCACCATGAGAATGCTTGATGATCTTCTTCCAGTCTGCGAGATAAAACCTGTTATCAATCAGGTTGAATTGCACCCGATGCTGACGCAGAAACCGCTTTTAAAATACTGTGATAAAAGAGAGATAGCGCTTACAGCCTGGTCGGGTTTTATGGTAGGAGAACTGCTGAAAAACGGGCAGATTCTGAAGCTGGCTGAAAAATATGGAAAGAGTGCCGCACAGATAATTCTGAGATGGAACTATCAGAACGGCGTAATTAATATTCCAAAATCAGTTCACAGGGAACGGATGGAGGAAAACATCAATATCTTTGATTTTTCCATAGATTCTGACGACCTTACAATCATTGATTCATTCGATCAGAATAAACGCTCAGGACCTAATCCTGAAAATTTCGATTTTTAAAACAAGCTTTTTCCGGAGGTAGATTATGACATTTGACGCCGAATTACAGAATAAATTTGTCTGTCCAAAATGCGGGAATGCCGGAGGCTCCGTGAAACGTGTCTCAATGAGCGGAACCGGATTATCAAAACTGATGGACATCCAGCACAATCAGTTTGTGGCAGTCAGCTGCAATCGCTGCGGCTATACCGAGTTTTATAATCCTGAAATTTTTGAAGGAAAAGATAATTTTATGAATATTCTGGATTTGCTTTTCGGAAGATAGCATACTAATATAGTATATGCAGATACCTCTCAAAAGGACGATTAGAAATTTCATTCTTGTCGGCATATTAAATATCATCCTTATCTCCGGTGTTATTGTCATAATGGACGTTCAGTTTAAAGCTTCTACCGTGGAACTAAGAAAGAACGAATTGCGGAGACTTGTTCAGCTTGGTCTCAATTCAATTGAACCGATACGCAGGGGATACAGAGAGGGTACATATAGCAGAGAAGAGGCGCTGGAGCTTATTGCATCACAGGTTCGGCTACTTACTTTTGACGATGAAACACAGCCAAACTACCTTTTCATGAGTACTTACGATGGGATAATGCTCGTTCAGCCCTTCGAACCCGAACTTGAAGGCTCTAATCAACTTAATCTAAGGGATGCGGATGGAAATTTCATTATCAGGGAATTGATAAAACAAGCCAAAAGTGAACCCGGCTGGGTGAGCTACCGATATCATCCACCAGGCGTTGCAGAAGCGCAGGAAAAGCTATCCTACATAACGGGACTACAGGAATTTGACTGCTATATAGGCACAGGTATTTATTCAGGTGATATCCAAACTGCAACAAGAAACTATTTTTTAACTCTTTCCATCATATTCTCTATAACAGTCATAATATTAATAGGATTGGCGGCTCTAATAACCTACCCTATTGTCGCATCAGTGAGAACAATTACAGCAAGTATGACAGAACTTGATGAAAGTCCGCTTCTTCAAGCCCCCGTGTCAAAACCGATTAAATTCAAAAAGAACAGTGACGCATACTATCTCGTATCAGGCTTTAACGATATTGTCCGAAGGCTTGCAGCAAGAAATCGAGAGATTATTGCTGCTTCGGAAGAAAGGGACTCTTTACGGGAAGAACACATCAGAATTATCGAAGAGTCCTTATCGGAAAAAGAGATGATGCTGAAGGAAATCAACCATAGGGTCAAAAACAATTTTCAGATAATCATATCGCTGTTGAAACTTGAGCTATCGGAAAATCAGGATCCTGTAACAAGAGAATCCTTTCTTGAACTTATCAGCCGACTTGAATCTATCAGCATCATACACAACATGCTTTATTCAAATGAAAACTATTCATCAGTTTCAGCTGAAACCTACCTGAAAAATCTTGCTGAATACATTATTCACAGCTTCGGCGCTGATCAGAAGATTGATATCATGTATTCGATTGACAGCATGGAATTTTCGATTGATCAGGCGGTAACCATTGGTATGATAACTAACGAAACACTGACCAATTCAGTAAAATACGCATTCAAAGAAAATGAAAGCGGGATTGTCAGCATTGGGCTGCATAACAAAGCCGGGAGCCTTATTTTTACAATTACCGACAACGGCAGCGGCCTGCCGGATGAATATATACAGGGAAAACAGGGAAGCCTGGGGATTAATCTAATCCGTAACCTGAGCAGACAGCTTGACGGAACAATGACAATAGATAACTCGGACGGAACAAGATACAGGATCGAATTCACAGAAAAATCCACCTAAGCTTTCACAATGAAAAACATCATGCTACAATCACTCTATGAAGATATTACTGACCGGGGCCTCAGGACTGCTGGGCCGGCCTCTTTATAAAGAACTCTGTGCAAATGGTACTGCTTTTAATGTTATCGGCACCGCTTTTTCCCGCTCCGCAGGAAAACTTAAAAAACTTGATATTACCGACTCAGCTGCTGTTAATACATTTGTAACCGATTTTTCCCCGGATATGATTATTCATGCCGCAGCTGAAAGGCGCCCCGATGAGGTAAAAGCCGATCCTGAAAAGGCAGCCCGGGTCAATGTAGGCGCTACAGTAACCCTTGCAGCCGCGGCGGCGGGGGTTGGCGCATCGTTATTATACATCTCTACAAATTACGTCTTTGACGGCACCGCCCCACCCTACTACCCGGATTCAGAAACCAATCCGCTTAATACCTACGGAGAGATGAAACTTGCAGGTGAAAAAGCTGTAGTGGGAAAATGTCCCGACGCTTTCATTCTTCGAATACCTATCCTTTACGGCCCTTGCGAATATCTCGGCGAAAGTGCAGTCACCCTGATTGCGGAAGAAATATCTGCCGACAAACCGTCGTTCTTCGATAATAATCTGGTGCGCTTTCCGACCCATTCGGAGGATATTGCAAAAATAATCGCAGGCCTCTGTCGCCGCCTGCGCAGGGGAGAGAGATTAAGCGGAATCTTCCAGTGCAGCTCTGAAAAACCCTATACTAAATACGGGATGGCAAAAATCATGGCGAAGATAATGGGAATAAACCCTGAACTCATCAAAGCAGCAGAAGCCGACACGAACGCCGCTCCACGCCCCCAGAATGCAAAGCTTGATACAGGCAGACTTGAGAAATTCAACCTGAACAACTATCGGGATTTCATTCCGGCAGTGGAAAAAATCATCCGCCAAAACGGCAGGTAGCCTTTAAAAGGCTAACTTCAATCTTCTCATTAATCTTCTCACTTTTGAATTGACAATCGCCGACTAATGCTTTTCACTATAGACATGAGCAAAAATCCCGATGTTATCTGTTGCGGACATGCAGCCTATGACCTCAACTTTATGATGGATGAGTTTCCGATTGAAGATCGTAAATACAGGATAGATGAACTTGTACAGACCGGCGGTGGACCGGCCTCAAATGCCGCAACCCTGGTGGCTCAGTGGGGGGCCGCAGCTGCTTTTGCCGGGATGATTGGGGACGATATCTACGGACGGCTTATTATTGAAGAGCTTAAAGCCTCTAAAGTCGACACGTCACTCGTATGCATGGACGGCAAAAAGAGCACCCCCCTGTCTGCGGTAATAGTAAACACAAAAAACGGCAGCCGGACCCTTTTGAATCGGCGTAATGAAAATGATCAGCCGGCCGTCACCAAAAATCTATTACGAAAGCTTGAAAAAATGCAGCCCAAAGTACTTCATTTTGATGGTCACGCGCTTGAGCTGAGCCTTAAAATGATGGAGATGTTTCCTGAAGCGAAGGTTGTCGTAGACGCCGGATCATACCGCGAGGCAACCGACAGGCTCTGCTCTGCAGCAGATTATGCTGTATGCAGTAAACGCTTTGCTGAGGTCTGCACGGGAATTGATGATATTGAGAATGAAGACGGACGGCAACGCTGCATAGAGCTGCTCGGAGAACGCTTTCCGGGACACGTGATCGTTACGCTAGGCGCCGGGGGGCTTTTCTACGACAGGCGCAGTTCTGACAAAACCCTGGCTGTAAGCATGCCGGCCTATAATGTTGAGGCTGTCGACTCAACCGGAGCCGGAGATATTTTTCACGGGGCCTTCTCGTTCGGTCTTTTAAACGGATATAGTTTTAATGAAAACCTGAAACTTGCTTCCGCCGCAGCCGCTTTATCGGTCGTGACCCCGGGGGCACGAACATCGATCCCGACGCTTGACGACAGCCTTAAACTGGCAGAAATCAGGCGTAAAACTGATGATTAAGATAATGTTTATATGTTATAATTCCGTTAATTATGAATGGTTTTTATATTGAGAGTATTACCAACGCTGTAGACTACATCGAAAACAATCTAAATAAAAGGATAACCCTTGCAGGAATATCCGAAGCATCCGGTCTGTCAAAATATCACTTTCACAATATTTTCATGGCATATACAGGATGTAAGGTTTTTGATGCTGTCACACAGCTGAGACTGGAGAAAGCATCGGAACTTCTTACCACCACCTCAAAAACAGTGAAAGACATTGCGATTCTATGCGGTTTTTCAGATCCGGCAGAATTCGGAAAAGAATTCCGCAGGCTTTTTTCAATCTCACCATCCGCTTTTAGAAAAAACAGAAAACTACCTGTTACATACCAGCCGCTTAAAACCATGCTAACCGATTCAGGAGTAGACTATAGCGAAGCAAAACTTATTTCATCCAAAGTAGCAGCCCTCGACGGATTCACAATTGCCTACATCAGACATAATGAAGCATACGCCGGAGATTCAGCTCTGTTCATCTACCTCTACAATAAACTGACGACCTGGGCCGGCTCAAAAGACCTCCTGGGATCTGAACAGCAGAATGTTGTGCTGTACCACCATCCTGAAAAAATAGCCGAAGAATCCAGAACAAGAATATCCATCGGTATATCAGTCCCGATCGATACAAAGACCAGCCGCGATATCGGTAAAATTAATATTGACGGCGGAGATTATCTGGTAAGCAGATTCAGCCTCCGGGATGAAGACTACGGCAAGGCATGGAATCGGGTATATCGCGACCTGCTGCCTGAACTGAAACTCAAACCCGCCGATGGCTTCAGCTTTGAACTGTACCCGACGAACGCAAAGAGTGATGACAGACACAGCAGTATTGTAGATATTTACATTCCAGTAATAAAAACCTGAATCAGAACAGGACTCTCTATTCATAATAGAGATAAACTATTGGGATAAAACATAGAACTCTTGATAAACTCTCTCGGCGTCAAGGACAGGAAAGACCGGCCAGATTCACCACATGTTTACATGACAGCCTTCCACTTCTACTAATGTCTAATTGACATTTAATTTCTTCGTAGATATATTTTGTTATCACTCACCAGAGGATACACCCTTAAATGCGGACTACTCAACAGACACTGGAAGAAGATATTGAACAGGAATATCTGAAAATAAACGGGAAATGGCTGTATTATCACTTTTACATATCAGCAGGACTAGTATTACTTACACTAATTCTCGAGATCGGGATAGGCTGGCTAATGTATGTTTCTGGAGAAATAACGACTACTTTTTTTCGATACATCTTTAAGTACCTTTTACTCCCGACGGCAGTTAATCTCCTACTTATATTTTCAACCTCCATCGTTCTGTTTTCCAATAAATTTTCCCAGGTACATAAAACTTATACAGTCTCGTTAACCATGGTAGCCATCTGCTTTGTCATTTTCACCATTCATGGATCTTTCACCTCCCTCTTTTATATCTTTTCCGTGCCGATTCTGATACCGGCAATCTATGGACAATACAACCTCTCAGTGCTGACATCTCTGTCATCAAACCTCGCCTTAATACTCTCTGAAATTTTTATAAAATGGGATCCAGACAGCTCTACAATACTTGAAGACGGCATGCGTCTTGGTAATTTTCTTATATCCCTGTTTACACTTCTATCTTTAGCAGTTGTATGCCTTATTATTATTTACTTTGAGGATAAGAAAAATCAGGTTGTACTCCGAAAAGAAACTGAAAGACTTAAACTTCAAAAAAAGCTGGAAATTGATGATTTAACCGGTATCTATAATCGAAATGCGTTCAGAAGCGCCATAGAGCAAATGACAAAGGACGGGACTGCAGGCAGCTATTTCTTTGCAATGATAGATGTGGACCATTTCAAGCAGCTTAACGACAGCCTGGGACATGTTGCCGGTGATAATTACCTAAAAAGTTTGGGAAAAGTTTTAATGAATGCCGGCGAAGATGCTATGGCCTTTCGCTATGGAGGTGACGAGTTTTCACTTCTATTTAAAAACTCTTCAAAAGAAGAAGTTTTATATATTTGTAACCAGATACAGACGGAAATCAATATTCTCGCAGAAACGTATAAAACACCTCAGCCGATTTCTGTCAGCATAGGCATTGCCCAGTACACAGAAAACATTTCTCCCCATGATCTTATAGAAAATTCTGATATCGCATTGTATCAGGCTAAAAAAAATAAAAACGATATAATTCTCTATGATGACTCTTTACAAAAGATAACAAGTTAAATACACATCACTATGACCATGACTAACCATTTTTTCGTAACCCTATGCTGCCTGATTTTGTTGACTTTAGGCAACAGGGGGGAACCATGTTTCTTCTTGGCTTATACCGAAAAAAAATCTTTCTTTACTTAGGAAACTAAGTGAGTTATCTTTTAAATATCAATTTTAAAGGAGTCTATAAATGAAAAAGTTTTCAATAATTTTCGCACTGCTATTCATTCCATTTCTCGTATTTGCAGAGGGATCGCTTATCAATCACAGCGACAGCAATATAAAATTCTTTCTCGAGACCGAACTGGGAACAACAGGGATCCAGTATCACACAATCACAATCGGAGATGCGGGAACAGCCGACACCTTCAATTTTGTTACGGAAGGGGGACAGGAGATTCTCTACCCCTTTGAACGCTTCAACCTCGGGATGACAATCAAGAATCATCACAGGATATCATTTCTATATCAGCCGCTTGAAGTGGTTACGGAAAGTGTCTTCGAGGAAGATAGAACCATAGACGGCGTAACATTTACAGCCGGCACAGAGATGGAGATGACATACAGCTTTCCTTTTTACAGAATAACCTACGCCTACGATTTCTTTGCCGAGGATAATATAGATCTTGGATTGGGTGCCGCGCTGCAGCTCCGGAATGCATCAATTATTTTCAAACAGCTTAACGGAGAACAGATGACAGTCAGCCAGAACCTCGGCCTGGTGCCCGCGCTGAACTTCATCGGAGCATATCGTTTCAACAACAGATTTTATCTTTCAACAGATATTACCGGATCGTATGCGTCATCCGCATTCTTTAACGGAGCAGATTTTGAGTTTGCTGGCTCGCTGCTGGATGCTTCCCTCAGAACCGGATATACACTTAAAAACAATATTGATCTCTTTCTGAACCTGCGTTTTATAGGCGGTTCAGCATCCGGCACAAGCGGATATGACAGAAACAATTGGACCGACAGCGATAGTCCCACAACATCAAATTACCTTGCAACAACAAATCTTTCTTTTGGCCTGACTGTAAGATAATACAATTCTCTTCCCCGTATCCGCGACCGCTGATACGGGGAGTTTTTATCCCTTCTCACACAGGTTACCCGCAAGATAAGTCCATGCTATAATCCCGCCATGGAACATAGAATAGCAGAAGTAATCCGGAGAACAACTATCGAACAAAACACCCGGGACACAAACGGTATTGAAAGATGGCGCCCGCCCCTTGTTTCATTTGCAGCAGCTGCTGACCCGCTTATGCTTAAACTTAAAGAATGGGTAGATACAAAACATCTGCTGCCGGGCGACATGCTGCCCGGAGCCGAGTCAGTTATATGCTGGTATCTTCCATTTAATCCCGACATCCCCAAATCCAATCGCGGCGAACGCATTGCATCCCGAGAGTGGGTAGACGCCTATGTGGAGACCAACAAGCTTATTGCTGTAATAAATAACAGATTGAAAGATTTTCTATCATCAGAGGGCTATGCCTGTGAAACTACACCAGCCACCCACAACTTCGATCCGGAGGTTCTTATAAGCTACTGGTCGCACCGCCACCTCGCCTACATCGCGGGACTTGGGACCTTTGGCCTTAACAACATGCTGATAACCGAGGCTGGGACAGCCGGACGTTTTGGAAGCTGTGTCACGAACCTGAAACTCAAACCAGGGAAACGTTCTGACACTGAAAACTGTCTTTATAAGGCAAAAGGTGCATGCGGGCTCTGTGTTAGGAATTGTGTAAACGGCGCCCTTACATTTGACGGGTTTGATCGTTTTAAATGCTATGAGATGCTGCTTGAAAACGACGCTCATCATAATATCGGAAGTATTGCCGACGTCTGCGGCAAATGCATAGCCGGAATGCCCTGTTCAAACAAAAACCCCATGAAATAATGTTGGAAAAACAGAACGATATGTCTTAATATTAAAACATCAACCCAAGAGAGGTAGGATTATGACTTCAAGCAAAAATATGAAAATAGGAATACTTACAGCTGGAGGAGACTGCCCCGGACTGAATGCAGCAATACGCGGAATTGGAAAAACCGCAGCCCTCAAATACGGCATGGAAGTCTACGGATTCTCGTCCGGATATCTCGGACTGGTTAACAATGAATATAAAAAGCTATCGGTACGTGATATGTCGGGAATCCTGACAGTAGGCGGAACAATCCTCGGAACATCACGGGAAAAGCCCTTCAAGAAAAACGATTACAACAAATACATCAGGAGCAAGCCTGAACAGATAAAAGAAAACGTTGAAAAACTCGGGCTCGACTGTGTCGTATGTATAGGCGGAAACGGTACTATGAAAACTGCATGGAAACTCCAGCAGGCGGGCATTAATGTCATAGGTGTTCCGAAAACTATCGACAATGATATATGGGGAACCGACAGAACATTCGGTTTTGATTCTGCCGTGAACATCGCAACAGAGGCAATTGACCGGATTCATACAACAGCAAACTCGCATAAGAGAATTATGGTTGTAGAGGTGATGGGACACGACGCAGGATGGCTTACACTTTTTTCAGGGGTTGCAGGCGGCGGAGATGTTATTCTGATCCCGGAAATTCCGTACGAAAGAGCGGTACTTAAAGAATACATTCTTAAACGGTATGAAGAAGGTAAACCCTACTCTATAGTTGTAGTCGCTGAGGGCATAAATGTGCCGCCCAAAAAAAACGGCGAGAAGCGAAACAAGTCCGCCGGCAACTACATCGCTGAAATAATTCAGAAGGACACCGGCCTTGAAACCCGACCGACGATTCTAGGTTATATACAGCGCGGAGGCAGCCCGTCGCCGGCTGATAGAATTCTTGCATCAAAACTCGGTTCTTACACTGCACAGATGATCTCGGAGGGTAAATTCGGACATATGGCAGCCTCTAAAAACAACAAGGTTGTCGCCGTTCCTCTTAAAGAGGTTGCCGGAAAGCTGAAGGTTGTGCCCGCGGATCTCCCGCTTATTAATCAGGCCCGTGCGCTTGACACCTGCTTCGGGGCCAGATTATAAGCCAAGGCAGCATTAAGCTTATATTTTTATAATGGAAAAATATGGAAAACAGGTTTATCAATAAGGAAGTCAGCTGGCTCTCTTTCAATGAAAGGGTTTTACAGGAGGCGGAGGACAAACGAAACCTTCTCGGTGACAGAATCAAGTTTGTAGGAATATTCTCTTCAAACCAGGACGAGTTTTTCAGGGTTCGTGTTGCCATGCTTAAAAAATTCTGCCTAATGAGCAGAAACAGCCGCCGATACCTTGCTGAAGATCCTGAAGAGGTTATGCATGATGTTCAGCGAATAGTTAAGCAACAGCGAATTCGTTCTGAGCAAATTTACAGGGAACTCATCGAGGAACTGAAAGAAGAAAAAATCTTCATTCTTCAACAGAAAGAACTCAGTTATGATCAGCATCAGTACGTTCTCGACTATTTTTACAACCACGTGCGTCCGCAGATTTTTCCGATGATAATTGACAGCAGACTTGATTTCCCATACCTCAAAGACAACTCACTCTACCTGGCTGTAGAACTAAGAAAGAAAGGCAAGGATGCAGTTAGATACAGTATAATTGAAATTCCTACCCGTGAACTACCGAGATTTATAAAACTCCCTCACTCAGGGGACGAGACCCACATCATACTTATTGACGAAATTGTACGTGTAGGCCTTCCGAGCATCTATGCCGTACACAATTTCGACAGTTATCACTCCTACAACTTCAAAATAACCAGAGATGCAGAACTTGAAATCGATGAAGACGACATTTCAATAAGCTATCTGAATAAAATCTCCGAGGGAGTAAAAAAGAGAAAGGAAGGCGGCATAATCAGGATAGTACATGATGAAAAAATGCCCCTTAAGATGCTGAATCTCTTTATAAAGAAAAATAAAATTCACAGGCTCGACACCCTCTCAGCCGGAGGCAGATATCACAAGCTGAAGGATTTCCTGAGCTTTCCAAGCGTCGCCGGTCTTGAAACGACCAGTCTTAACCCTCCCTTCAGACATGCATCGATTGATCAGAAAAAAAGAATCTTCAACTCGATAAAGAAAGATGATATGCTCCTTTATTTTCCATATCATACCTTCAGCACCATCATCGACTTTATCCGCGATGCATCCATAGATCCAAGTGTTGAGAGTATCAAGGTCACCCTCTACAGGGTCGCAAAATTTTCAAGTATTGCAAATGCACTTATAAATGCCCGAAGAAACAGAAAAGAAGTCACCGTACTGCTTGAACTTCAGGCCCGGTTTGACGAAGAAAACAATATATACTGGGCAAACAGACTGAAAAACGAGGGAGTAAAGGTCCTCTTCGGTATAAGCGGACTTAAGGTTCACTCTAAGCTATGCCTGGTAACACGCCGCGAGAAGAAAGAACTCGTCCGCTACTGCAGTATCGGTACCGGAAATATGAATGAAGACACGGCAAAACTCTACACCGACTGTAATCTGCTTACAGCAAATCAGGATATCTGTGCTGAGGTGAGTAATCTTTTCGACTTCCTTGAGCGCAATATAAACTACAGCGGCATATTCAATCACCTGCTGGTATCACCCATAAATGCCCGTAAAAAACTCATTGAGATGATAGATCATGAGATCAAGCAGGCTAAAAAGGGCCAACCGGCATGGATAAAGATTAAAATAAACAATATGGCGGACAAGGAACTTGCTGATAAGCTGTATGAGGCAAGCAGCGCCGGCGTTATAATCAAAATAATCTGCCGAAGCAGATTCATAATGAAGACTGGAATTGAGGGATTGAGCTCCAACATCAAGGCAATAAGCATTATAGATAAATATCTTGAACATGCACGGTTCTGCATTTTCCATCATTCAGGCGACAACCTTACCTACATAGGTTCAGCCGACTGGCAGACGAGAAACATTGACCGAAGGGTTGAAGTAACCTGCCCGATATATCGTAAAAGGCTGAAGCAGAAACTTGAGGACATCTTTGACATTCAGTGGAAGGATAATTACAAGGCCAGAATTCTGGAACCGGAAATGAAAAACAATCTGGTTCCACAGCAAAATAATGAAAAAGTTATCCGGTCTCAGGATGCCGTATATCAATACCTTCTGGATAACAACATTCCCTGAGATTACTGTTTCTTAATAAATTCCCGCAGTGCAGCGGCATAGGTTTTTTTTTCAAGCTGCTTTAAGGCCTTTTCAGGCTTGATAAACCTGCGCTTTCTAACCTTTTTTTCCGGCCACCTGCGGCATATTTTGCTGATCTTAAAGGGATAAAGCTTGTACTCAACCCGCCTCCCCATCTTCTCATGGGTAATTTTTATCGCCTTGCCCTTTATCGTACCGATAATGCCTGCTTCTTCAAAGGCCTCATTGATTGCAACCTCACGATCATGTTTATCATTTTCGGGCTGACCTTTCGGGAATATCCATCTATTTGGGTGTTTACGGGCGGTTACAATTATGAATCGAAAACTGTTGTTCCTCTCAATATAGGGAATAACGCCTATCTCTTTTATATCAGCCAAGACTTCTCCTGCAATTGATTATGTTCAATTGATTTACATCATTTATTTTATATCAGTATCGCTTATTTTTGACAATCAGAATCAAGATGATACAATGACTTGATAATCTGATCCTCATCAATACCCGAATCGAGCATTACAGCCAGTCTTCTGAAAAATTCTTTTTCTGATTCAAGCCTTGCAAAAAACTCCTCAGGTGCAGTAATTTCAGCTGCAGGAGTCTTCTCTTCAGTATCATTACCACTATCACAGCCGGGACATCCGGGCAGGGGCGGCTTGAACCCCCAGCTATCGGTTCCGGTTTCCAGCTCCACCGTCCTGTGTAAGGGCGCAAGCCAGCAGACCAGGGGCTTGAAATCCGGGTGCAGCCTGCAGAGCCCCTTTAGCTGATACTCCCCGGAATGCTCCTCCAGCCTGTTTTCAAGAAATGGACAGCATCCAAAAGCCCCGGAGCTGAACCTGAGCCTCGGCACGGGCGCAGCGTTCCGCTCATAATCGATAATAATAATTGATTCTTCAAACAGACGCCTCGTATCAGGGTAGCCCAGAAATTTTGCGATAAGCTTCAGGTCATCAGGGTTCAGATATACATGCATTTCTCCGCGGCAGCATTCCCCGCAGCAGCGGCATTCAAAATCAGTACTCAATGTCAGTAGGCCCTGTACTCAAGGATTTCTTCAATCTGCAGGGTGATTTTTGCCTTGCAGTGATACAGCCCTTCATCTATTGTAATGTACGGGACCCCGGCTAACCTGGCCCGGCCGGAAATTCGCCGTGGTTTATCATAGATCCGCGGCCGCAGATAGCTTCGGAGGCTTTCACGCACTGAATCTTCGATTGCGGCCTTCTTGCCGTCGAAGCCGTCGTAAACACTGCCCGCACCCGTCGCCGTAATACCGGGTAGGATGTTGGTATTCCAGCTTGCCTCCCAGGGCTTTTGATAGTCTGCGAGATCATACCTCAGTTCGGCGACATAGCGCCCGTTTTCATATTTACCTGCCGAAACCGAAAGCCCGGGATCTCCCCAGGGAATGCTGTGAATCGGCCGCAGCGCGAACTCCTCCGCGACACCGCGGCTGCTGTCCATCGGGATGTATTCAAACTCAAAGCCGTAAATCATCCCCGAAAAAACATACTGTGCTTCAACAAGCAGTTGCTCAATGGCCGCCTGCTCATCATATTCTTCAAGATCAAAGGGTCCGGCGGGTTCAAGTTCTACAAAAAAATTTCCCTTATAACTGACGGGGTCAAGTTCCGGATCAGTGTAGCCAAAAACTCCGCCTGCAGCCGCGACAAAGAGAAACGCAGCTGCCGTCATAAATCTGTATAGACTTCTCAATTCCAGGGATTACCCCTCCGCCCGGTCAGGCTGTCGATTGGGTTGACCCCCAGCCTGATAATAAAGTACAGGAATGCAAACCCGAAACCTGCAAGGTGAGTCAGATGCGAAATTCCACTGCGGAAACTACCGAACTGTGAAAGAAGCTCAATCGCAGTATAAATTAACACGAGGCTTCTGGCTTTTATAGGAACTATGCCGAAGATGAAGATTCTTGAATCAGGGAAATATACAGCATAGGCCAGAAGTACCGCATAGACTGCACCAGAAGCGCCAAGCAGTACAACATTTGAGCCGGTCAGAAAATATACTATAAACGAAAATATGCCCGCAAGAGTTCCGGTTACGAGATAAAAAAGCAGAAACTCACGGCTGCCCATCTGGCGCTCTACTGCCTGACCGAAGAAAAATAGAGCCAGCATATTGAAGGCTATATGGCTAATACCTGAGTGAACAAACATATAGGTGACAAACTGCCAGATGTAGCCGTTAAGCACGAAAGAAGGAATCATTGCCATATAATACATCGTATTCGGTACAAGCATATTAAGCATGTAAACTGCAAGGTTCAAACCAATCAGAATGAATGAGAGACTTGAGTAGGTGTATCTGAAGGGTTTTCTAAGTGGATTATTCATAGTTAATAAAGTAAAACTTTTATCTTTCACGGTCAAGGATATCCACACACCTTGAACCGGGGCATCTTCGGTGCTACCCTTGAATTATGAGCCGGTTCCCAAAATCGTTAAAATTATTCATCCCCGCCGTCCTTCTTATATTATCGGCATTATCCTGTGACAACGATACTACGGAGCCGCCCGATTACGGGGATCCGCCGGAAATATCGAAAACCTTCTGTGACGCCGAAGGCATCGAGGTCTACCTCGCGTATATCGCCGAAACCTACCCTGCCCTGACGGATCTGCGTGAAATAGGAAGAAGTGTCGACGGCAGAACACTTTACGTCATCGAGATTTCAGATAATCCCGGAACAGATGAAGAGGAACCTGCAGTTTTCATAGGCGGTGGCATACACGGACATGAGCAGGTCTCAGCCGGTACAGCCATGCATCTGCTTGAGGATCTCCTTGAAGCCTACCCCGATAACCCTGAGGCGGCCGATATTATCGATAATTACAAGCTTAATATAATGCCTGCCATCAACCCCGACGGCCTCGATGACGGGAATAGATACAATTCCAACGGAGTCGATATTAACCGCAACTTCGGCTTTCACTGGTCGGAATCTGAGAACTACAACGGAGAGGAGGCATTTGACCAGCCCGAATCCGCTGCACTTCGCGACGATATCATTGAAGAAGGCTACAGCAGCGGGTTGATTCTACACACGGCATCCTTTCAAAGCGGCATAGGAATCTACGGACCATGGGACTCGATACCCTCCGATGATGAAGACTTCTATACTGGAAACATGGATGGGGCAAGTTATGCTGTTATTGAAAGCACGGGCGAAGCCTATTCTGAGACCCTTACGGCAACGGCTGGTTATCCCTACAGCATGCACTTCCACTATGAAGCCGGTGCCGACTGGTATATTCTATACGGATCGGTAAATGACTGGGCGCTTGGAGTTACAGGTTCTGTTCTCTACTCAGTAGAGCTCTATGGAGATCAGTACTTTACAACCGGCGACGCCGTCCTGCTTGAAGAAATATGGGACAGGCATAAACAATCCATGTTAGATTTTATCCGCAGCAACCCGGAATGGTAGACATTCGGATACATTTAAACTAAGATCCCCGATCGGGGGCACAGAATGGAAAAATACGACGTGATTATTGTAGGCTCAGGGCCTGCGGGACTAGGTGCAGCATTCCATCTATTAAAGAAGAACAGTAATCTTAAAATCATGATGCTTGAAAGAGAGAAGGTTTCTACAGGCGGACTGCGCAACGACTGCAAGATGAACTTTACATTCCCAATCGGGTTCCCCCTGGAGAACTGGACCCGTGAACAGGCGGAACATTATCTTGAAATGGTTATCCATGAACTTAAACCCGACATCTTCAAAAAAAAGAACCTTTCAACCTATTTTAAACGCGCGGAAAATCTAGGTGTTGAACTCCTTGATATCAAACAGACCCACCTTGGTACCGATGGTGGGCTGAGACTTATAAAGCAACTTATTGCGGAGCTTCAGGAATGCGGGGTGGATATCAAGCTTGAAACTGAAATGACGGGAATAGATGCCGCAGGAAAATCAATTATCACCGACAAGGGTGAGTTCAGATACGAAAAGCTTCTCATTGCACCCGGCAGAAAGGGTTTCAGATTCCTTCAGTCCGTAATGGACAGCCTTGAAGTCCAGTATATTGATCACATTGTGGACATCGGGGTCAGAATTGAAACAAAACTCGAGAACTATCCTATAGTAACCGACTACTATGATCCCAAGTTTCTATTTCCCGATAAGGTCAGAACCTTCTGTACAAACAGCGGTGCCGCCCACGTTGTTCGGGAAAAATACGGCACAGCCTCCGGCAAACCCTATTTCAGCGTAAACGGGCATGCATTCTCAGGTGACAGGGCCCCAAACGGGCTTGTAAACTTCGCGATGCTTAAAACCGTCACCTTCACCCAGCCCCTTGCAAGCGGGCAGGAGTTTGCCGAAAATCTCGGGCTCCAGGCAATGCTGATGGGCGGCGGAAAACCTATCATGCAGAGGGTTGGTGACTTCAGGCTGGGTAAACGCTCGAAAGCGGAATCTTTTAATGATGATCTATACAATTTTGAACCGACCCAGCCTAACTGCACCCCGGGCGACATCAGCCTGTCAATGCCTGCTAAGATTCTACGGGGCATATGGAAATCGATGAAGGCGCTGGATACTATTATCCCCGGGGTTCTGCATCCGGGCACAATAATGTATTACCCGGAAATAAAGCTCTATGCAAACAAACCGGAGTATCTCGACGGAAACTTCAAGGCATATGACAATATCTATTTTGCAGGTGATGGAGCGGGCACCAGCCGGGGAATAACTGCTGCCTGGGCCAGCGGGATACGTGCAGCCGAGGGAATTCTAGGCTGACTCAAGGGGTTTTTCCGTATTTGACTTGAAATCGGTGTCCTGTGTCACTAAGTCAGAAATACAGAATCTTCAGCACAGGAAGATCCCCGATATGTGAAAATTTCCGTTATGACCCGGAACCTACTGAACTCATCTGAGACTTTTATTTCCTTTTAGTTCCGAACTCTTCGGCGGTAAATCCTCCAAAAAATAAATCGCCCTGTGCGTTTCTCTGTTTTTTTATTATATTTAACCCATGCTCGGACCCAGATATAATATGCTCTTCGAGTTCAGTGAACTTGACTGGCTTTTCCACGATACAGAAGACATCGAGTCCTTTCTTAACAGGATAATCGATCTCTTCTATAAGCACATGCGAATCTCAGGCTGCTCAATTTATCTTCTTGATGAAAGCTCTGATCAGCTGGTATTCATGGCATCGGAACAGACTGCCGGAAGTTCTAATGAAACAATCGACAGACAGGAGCGCCACATCAAGAGAGATGAGGGGCTCTGCGGCAAGGCCGTTAAATCAGGAAAAATAGAGTTTGCCTCTCTGAAACGCGTTACCATGGCGGTACCCATTATGCGTGGGCAGATAGTAATTGGCGTCATCCTTCTTGAGCGCTCAAGAAAACCCTTTCATAGACTGGATGCCGGAACCGTACGCTTCCTGGCATCTCAGCTTGCGAACATTCTCGATAACGCCCGAACCTATTTCATGGATTCTGCAAAAACAGGCCTTGAGCCGGGATACAACTCACTGGAGTTTAATACCCAGATAATGCTTCAGGGGAATGCCGCATCGCCCGGACCTGCATATGGCGACAGCTTTACCCTTGACCGGAAAAGAAGCTTCTCCGAACTGCGAAGGCTCCGTTTCGACAGGGTTTATACCCTTGCAGAGCTGACGGAAGCAATTGATAAAACCGAAGCGCAGCTTCTTGATCTTCAGAAGGGTGTTGAGAAAAATCTCTCCGACAGCGCTTCACTTATTTTCACCTCTCACCTGATGATGCTCAAAGACAAGAGTTTTATTAATGAGATAACAAACAGGATCAGCACCGGAATAAACCCGCCCGCGGCCCTGCTGTCGGTTGCGGAAAACTATATCAAGATTTTTTCGGAAAGTGATAACCCCTTTGTGCATGAGAAGGTTGAAGACCTTGAGGACCTTATACAAAGGATATTTGCGAACCTGCTCGGTGAAGATTCCGCACCTGTTAACGCCGCGGGAAGGATAGTTATTGCTAAAAGCCTCTACCCCTCTGATATCCTGATGCTTGCCACTGAGAAAGCTGCCGGTATCCTGCTTGTAGCAGGTGGTGTAACAGCACATATCTCGATACTCGCTCAGTCGCTGAAGATTCCGATGGTCATTATCGATTTTCCTGATTTAATGAAAACCGACAAACCTCTTCCGATAGTGCTTGATGGTGAATCTGGAAGGATATGCGTCAACCCGAGTCAGGAGATCATAAATGACTTCAGTGAGATTACCAAGCAAACCAGGAGTACCGAAAAAGAACCGCTTTCTGATGTAACACAGACAAAATGCGGAAAAAAAATCGGACTGCTCACAAACATAAACCTTATCCCGGATCTTCAGGAGGCTATGAATCTTAACGCCGAGGGGGTCGGGCTCTACCGGACCGAGTTTCCCTTTCTGCTGCGTAACAGCTTTCCAACCGAAGAAGAACAGTATGTTATTTATCAACAGATAATTGAACTCGCGGGGGAAAAACCTATCACCTTCAGAACTCTTGATGTAGGCGGCGACAAGATTCTTTCATATTACCGCGACTATACGGAAGAGAATCCATTCCTGGGGCTTCGCTCCATCCGCTTCAGTCTTAAAAATCCAGCAATATTCCGACAGCAGATCAGAGCTATTCTCAGAGCAGCGGGTGGAAGGAGGGTAAAACTGATGTTCCCTATGATCTCCACTATGGAGGAGCTTCGCACGGCAAAAGAGATGGTATATCAATCGAAGGAGGAACTTGAGAAAGAGGGACTTTCCCCGGTTCTGCCCGAGATTGGTGCAATGGTAGAGATTCCGTCTTTGCTGGCGATACTCGACCATCTTTGTGAAGAGGTGGACTTTCTATCGATAGGGACAAACGACTTCATTCAGTACATGCTTGCCGTCGACCGTAATAATGAAAAGCTCAAGGATCACTACACCCCGCATAACCCGTCCGTTTTACGTGGACTCAAGATGATCGCTGAGGCCTGCAATGCTCACAATGTTGAACTAACAGTCTGCGGAGAAATGGCTCACCAGCGTGAATATATCCCGTTTCTGCTGGGCATCGGGATACAGAACCTCAGTGTATCCTCAGGGTTTCTCCACGATACTCAGCAGATAATAAGTAAAACCAGACTTGATGAGGCTAAAACACTTGCTGACGAGGTTCTTTCATACAGCTCAATCTTTGAGATTGAGCGCTGCCTTGGAATCATGTAAAATGCAGTTATGAAGATTATTCAGAAAGAATTGAAACTCAAACCGCGCAGCAGAGGCTTTCACCTCATTACCCGCGAAATAGAAGAAGCAATTCCCGAAATAAGGGAGATAGATGCCGGGATGGCGTTTATTCATCTGAAACACACTTCAGCATCACTTACATTAAATGAAAATGCTGATCCGGATGTTCGGCGGGATATGGAATCGATATTCAATAATATTGTGCGGGAAAATCAGCCATGGTATACACATACATTTGAAGGATCGGATGACATGCCGGCCCATGCTAAAAGTTCCATTATCGGGCCCCAGCTTTCACTTCCGGTAAGTTCGGGAAGATTCAACCTCGGAACCTGGCAGGGAATCTACCTCTGCGAACACCGCAATCACGGCGGAGCCCGCAGAATAGTAGTTACTGTACTCGGTTAGATAAACAGGTTGACGTTTGCGTCTTCAGCAGCATCGAGGTAGGCGGCAACCCCACCGTACTCAATACCGTCAATCAGCTCTTCAGACTTTATCCCCATTAAATCCATACTCATTGTACAGGCAATAATATTTGCACCGCCGTCAATAGCCTGTTGAATCAGCTCTTCAAGCATTGGTACATTATGCTTTTTCATGAGCCCCTTAATCATACCAGCTCCTGCACCGCCCATGTTCATTTGGGAAAGCTTTAGATTATCAGCACCACGGGGCATCATTCCCCCGAACATTTTGCTGACAAAATCTTTTTTAACAGGCACCTTCTCAGTCTTTCTGATGATATTCAAACCCCAGAATGTGAAGAACATAGTAACCTTACGGCCCATAGCCAGGGCGCCGTTTGCAATTATAAAAGAGGCTATGGCCTTGTCCAGATCACCGCTGAAACATACCATTGTCTTGTCGTTTGCAATTGGTGCTGCCTGAACCTGATGTCCGCCGCCAAGATCATGGAGGGCCGCTTCAAGATCACCTTTTCGAATCCTTGCAACAAAGGCTTTATCCTTCTTTTCAACGTTCAGCAGGGTATTACCTGTACGCTTACACCAGGAGGCTATATCCGATTTAAATCCGGGATCCGTAACATGAACCTCAAGAACATCCCCCTCCGGTAATTCTGCAATTTTTTCTGCAACCTTTTTTATTGGACCTGGACATGAAAGTCCGCATGCATCGACAATAACAACGTTCCCTTTATGTATATCAGCCATTTTGACAGCTACCTCCTCAAGATTAACGGTTTTAAGCCCCGCATCAGCTACACCGCAGGCATCAGCCTTATTCCACATGGCCGGCTGCCATGTACTGAATCCTCCGGCCAGGTTTCTGGCATCCTTGAAGCCATGCTGCTTCATCATTCTTACTGCAATGTAAGCACGAATGCCTGTTGCACAGTAGACAATGTACTGTTTATCCTTATCAAGTTCATCAAGACGTTTTCGCAGCTCATACAGCGGAACCAGTATGGAGCCGGGTATCTCACCAAGCTCATTTTCTTCCGGGTCACGCACATCAAGCAGAACAGCATCCGGATAATTGCCAAGTTCATTCCAGTTGACATTTTCTACGAGGCCCTCAAGCATATTTTCAGCTACAAAGCCGGCCATATTAACCGGATCCTTCGCTGAAGAATACGGCGGAGCATAGGCAAGTTCAAGTTCAGTCAGATCATCGATCGACCCGCCCATTCTAATCAACGTTGCAAGAACATCTATTCGTTTATCAACACCTTCCCATCCTACAACCTGTGCGCCCAGCACCCTGCGGCTTGTCGGATCAAAGATCATTTTCAGATCAAGGGGAAATGCCCCGGGATAATAACCGGCATGTGATTTGGAATGCCCCATTGTAAACAGGTAATCCTTGCCATGAACCTTTCCGGCAGCCTTCAGCGCCTTTTCATTGAGGCCGGTCGATCCGGCTGTAATATCAAAAATCTTTACGATACTGGTTCCCATTGTACCCTTATACTCCTCGTTTCCTCCGAGCACATTGGCAGCAGCCATTCTTCCCTGTTTGTTTGCCGGTCCGGCAAGGGGAATCATGGTTGGAATGTCAGTCATGTAGTTGTTTACCTCGACAGCATCGCCAACTGCAAAAATATCGGGATCTGAGGTTGTCATTTTAGAGTCTACAATGATACCGCCGCGCTGGTTAAGCTCAAGTCCGGCGTCCTTTGCAAGGGCCGTCTGCGGCTGAACACCGATGGCAAGCATAATGATGTCGGCTTCAATCCTGAAACCGTCACCCGTTACAACAGCTGTTTTCCGGGGTTCATCACAGGCTTCAAAAGACTTAACCATACTGCCGAGATGCAAATCAACGCCCTCTTCATGCAGATGGCGGTGAACAATCTGAGCCATTTCAAAATCCAGCGGCATCATAACCTGAGGAGCCGCCTCCACAAGAGTAACCTGGATATTACGCTCTACCAGGTTCTCGGCCAGTTCAAGCCCGATAAAGCCCCCGCCGACAACTACTGCATGACAGGGATCTTCGTCGTCGAGATATGATTTCATCTTGTCCGCATCGGGAACAGTCCAGAGGGTGTGTACATTATCACGTTCTATCCCCGGAATCGGAGGTCTCATCGGGGTTGACCCCGGTGAAAGGATCAGCTTATCGTAGTTTTCTGTGTATTCGCGGACAATCTCGCCGGACATGGTTTTTTCAACCACTGTCACGCTCTTTGCTTCACGGTCAATCTTGAGAACCTCGTTCAGCACCCTTACATCAACATTGAATCTATTGTTAAATGATTCAGGAGTCTGCAGCAGGAGATTATCCCGCTCAGAAATTGTTTCGCTTATGTAATATGGAAGACCGCAGTTCGCATAGGAGATATACGGTCCTTTTTCAAACATTATTATTTCAGCATCTTCATCAAGGCGCCTTAGTCTGGCAGCCGCGCTGGCTCCGCCCGCTACGCCTCCAATTATCAGTATCTTCATTGCATCCTGCCTATATAAATATAATTATATTAAAAGTATAAAGATGCAAAATAACGTTGTCAACGTTATCGATAAATAATTCACTTGTGAACGGGCATATTTATTATTATTTTTATAATGCTTTTCCCAGGATAAGATCCAGAGCGGTTGCGGCCAGAATTTTGGAGGCTCTCAGCATGGCATCATTAGCATCAGCCTTACCCGACAACCTGGCAACATCTGTTGAATGCCAGCAGATATCGGACCCGTGTGTAGCATAAAGCAGCGAGAGCGAAGGGATCATCCTGCTGACATCACCGAAATCGGATGAGGCCTCCCAGACAGGAAGCGGCAGGAGTCCTTCACCAAGAAGTAAGGTGTTTTCCGAGGCAAGGCTGAAGAGCTTTTCATTAAACAAAATAGGCTTCAGGTCGGCCATAAGATTAATCTCAATACTGCAGCCGGTTGCGGAGGCAGATGCTTCGGCACAGTCTATGATTCGCTTGCCGAAAGCCTTTAATTCCTCCAGCTCCGTGGAGCGCAGCATTACCTCGACAACGGCTTTCTCTGGTATTATATTCAACACCGATCCGGCCTCGGGCAGGATGCAGTGCAGCTTAAAACCTGAGGGCAGCTGCTGCCGGAGCATACTTATAGAGTTATAGAAACCAATGGCCGCATCAAGGGCGTTCAGACCGTTCCAGGGATCTGCTGCGGCATGGGCCGGTCTGCCCTGGTATACAATTCTATAGGCGGTACACCCCAAATCCTTACGGGCGACTCCTGTTTCAGTCCACGGGTGAAACATCAGCGCTGCCCCAACATTCCTGAATACCCCGGCTTCTATCAGCCTTGTCTTTCCGGCTGGCTCTGTCATCACCTCTTCGGCGGGGGAACCTATCACCCTGAAAGCCGGCTGCTCTACTCCGGATGCTCCTGCCGCCTTCAGAGCATCGGCAGTACCAATGGCAGCTGAAGCAGCGGCTGCAGCTATCAGGTTATGACCACAGCCGTGCCCCAGTCCCTCCAGCGCATCATATTCCGCAATTAATGCAACAGGGACAGGGGACTCCCCTCCGGAGAGCTCTGAACTGCCGGACTCCGCTAAATCAAAGTCTGCCGTAAACGCAGTGGAAATACCGCCTGCTGGCGAATGTATCTCAAAACCTCTTTCCGAAAGAAAGTCCTTCAGAGCTGTGGCGGCCTTTTCTTCCTTATAAGCTGTTTCGGGGTGTAAATTTATATATCTGCTGAGCCTGAAGATTACATCCTTTTCAGAATCAATAGCTTCAAAGGCTCTTTTTTTCACATCGCTTAGATTCATAAATGTATTTTGATATTAAGCGGGCTCAATGTCAACAAAAGTCGAATGTGTTCTTGCACCTTTTGACGGCAGGGTCGGAACAGAAGAGGTAAGGACGTTCGAATAGCTGCAGTCGAGACAGGCTGTCCCCCTCATCATTTCCATCGAGATATCAGCTACAGTCTCAATAGAACCGCTGCTGCTGATGACACGCACGGGACTTCCCTGCTCAATTCCCATTGCTGCTGCATCTTCCGCATTCATAAACAGGCTGCCATTTACAGGCGACTCCATCATCTTAAACTGTGAATTGATTCTACGGCCTGAATGAGGGGTAACCATCCTGAATGCCCGGCCTGTTTTTATCGGTGTATACACAGGAAAAAGATTGCCTCCTGCCTTCTCAAACTCAATTGACGATATTTCAATCCTGCCGGAGGGGGTTTGAAGCGGGTGGGCCAAAGGGTCGGCGGCGAAGTCGGTAAATGCCGTGCGGCTGCAATCTTTACCAAACCAGATGCCTCGAGACTTGAACTCAGCAGAGTCTTCTATATCGGATGCTTCAATAAAAAAATCCAGCCAGTCATCTTCCGTACGTCCTTCGCTGAAGGCCTCGCCGAAGCCGAGTTTCCCTGCAAGCAGGCATAGAATTTCATAATCAGTTTTTACTCCGGCCGGCGGCTCGACAGCCCTGGAGGAATACAGCAGAAAGTTGCCTTCCGGGAACACAATATCATTACGCTCCAGGAAATCAGCTACCGGCAGAACGACATCCGACGCGGCCGCGGTAGGAGTCATAAACAGTTCATGGGTGACGCTGAATTCAAGTGAATTCCAGGCCCTGACGGATTTATTCGTGTCCGCGCCCTGCACAAGATAGTTGCCGCCTATATTATAAGAAGCCTTGAGCGGCGGCTCGAGGTCGGGATCAAGAACCATATCCGGCCAGACATAGACAGGACTGAAGCGCATTCGGGCACCCGCAGATTCGGGGCTGCGGCCTAGTTTACCGCAGCGCGGACCAGGCAGACGACCCCAGGGATTAATACCGCTTGAGCCGCCGGACCGCCCGGCATTGCCTGTTACAGCCTGAAGTACGGCCATCATCCTCGCTGCGTCTTCTCCTCCAAGGTTACGCTGTATGGACAGCCCGGGAATGAGTGCGGCCGGGCTGTACCTGCGATAGTGCTCCGCCACCGTCCGGACGGAGGTCGCAGGGCAGCCGCAGATCCCCGATGCCCACTCAGCATTTTTTACCGGCTGCTCATAGAGCCAGCTCCTGAAGAGTTCAAAACCATGGGTACAGCGCTCAATAAATACCTCATCAGCGCCGCCATGCTCGAGAAGCTCATAGATAACAGCTGCGACAAATGCTGCATCTGTGCCGGGAAGTATCTGTATCCATTCCGCATCCAGACCGCTTACGCTGCGGGTCTTTCTAGGATCCAATATTATCATAGGTACACCCGACTTCCGCAGTGCCCTCAGCCGGTTAAACAGCTCACAGCCGAAGCGCAGATCAGCAATATTCGCGCCGGGCATGAAAACAAAGCGGGAATCTTTGATAGCTGCGGCGTCGAACCCGCAGTAGGAAGTGCCGTAAACATAGGGGGCGGCAAAGGATGTTGCCGCTGAGCTGTATGAATCGGATGAGCTTGTACATCCACCAAATAGAGAAAGAAAACGGACTGCCAGCTTGTGGCTGTTATGAAGAGCCCCTCTGCAGGAACCGCTGCCGCCGGAATGCAGAATAGATCGGGGGCCGTATGAATCCCTGATGCGCAAGAGGTTTTCGGCAGTGTAATTCAGAGCTTCATCCCAGCCGGCTTCTCGAAAACTACCCGAGGAAGGGTCTTTGATAAGCGGTTTTTTAAGACGGTCTGGATGATAAATGAGCCTATGAGCACGGTAGCCCCGACCGCAGCCGCTCATCCATTCACCTTTTTCATCACTGTCGTTTATTTTTATAATCCGGCCGTTCTCAACCTCCGCCTGAAGCGGACAACCGGCACCGCAATCTTTGTTGCAGCTGACTGGTATCTTCATTTCACAAGGATAACAGAATAGTTTGAGTATTTCAAACTTCGATAGCTGCAACAAAAAATACTAAGCTTGCATCTTTATCCTGCTGTTGATAATATAAGCTCGAATATGAACACAAAGGTAAACAAGGCATACTTTCTTATTCCCGTCCTTTATCTGGCGGTAATAATTTTTCTTTTATACATGCAGTTCTCGGGCTCCAGCAGCTTTGCCGCTGAGGTGTCGGGAATCTCAATAGTCGGCGAAAAAAATTCCGGCGCTCCGGGACGGGACGATGTGATCACCGAGCTCTCAATCCGCAGCTGCGGATTGATGTTCTCTTTCGGTGAAGAAAATCCCGCCCTTGTTTATACCCAGGACGGACTTATTCATAATACGGTGCCTGAAGATTACCGTGTAACCGCATCGGGCATTGATATCCGTCTGACCAAAGGGCTTGTAGTCAGCTTTTACCGCACTCAGAATGACAGCGACAGCCTGCATATTTCAGTATCAGCCGGAGACCCTGAATCAATTAAATATATTCATCTGCCTGTTATAGGTGAAGAATCTCAGATTAATGCAGACGGCGACTCACCCGTACTCTCAGTACGCTCTGAGTCCCTCGGAAACTTCTTTCTCACTCTCCCGAAATCCGGCACTTTTAATACTGAAGAAGAAAAAATAGTTCTGATTCCCGAGAGGGAAGGCGCTTCCGAAATTGTACTTGAACGCACTGCAGGATCCGGCCTTGATGCTTTCATCTACTGGATCAGCAGTGGGGCCGAATTGATAAACGCAGAAGAGCTTTCAAAAATGACTGAACGTTACATTGCCGATGCCGCAGACAGCCTGCTCGGCAGCCGTTACAATTCAACCAGGGGCACCTGGACAATGGGAACAGGGGTCTCATCTTTTAGTGAAAGTGCCCTGGTAATGGGCGCAGTCGAGACTATCGGTAAACCCTCATACTGGAATGCAGCAAATCTGCTGAGTAAGGCCGCGGAAAGTCACAGTAGAGAACTTACAATCCTCAGCTCTTCTCTTTTCGGCAACATAGTCAACGAAGGCTGGGCTTATGAACAGAATTTAAATAGACGGACAACTGAACTCACCAGAGCAGCCCGCAACAGCGATTATTCCATCTTCACTGATCCTGATTTGATAGCCGTGGTTCTTACCGAGGATTCAGACGAACTGATAAAAATCCTGTCAGAAATGATAAAAACCGCAGCTGAATCAGAAGACACCTCACTATCCGACTGTCTGGCGATAATGTCTTTCCATAAGTCTATCTCTGAAATTTATCCGGATATATCAAGTCGATTTTCTGCGGCAGCCGATATGATTGAAACTGTAATCCTGCCTGATGTGAAGGTTCTGGACGGCAGACTCTATCTTTCAGAAACGGGAGAATCCGCAGATATACGGAAAACACTCACTGCCGGTTGTCTGTTAATAAGCAGAATAATCAATAGCGGAGATGATGATTATGAAGCAGTAGGTCGGGAACTAATTCACTCAGTATTGCTTCTTGCTGATAAAGACGGCTTTTTACCTGCAGAAATATCGGCGAAGGAAGGCGAAACAGCTTCGAAAAGCGGCATAATAACACCTGAGAGTATATATCCGCTTATAACTGAAAACGCCTATTATCCAGCAGCTGATTATTTCTTTGAAGAAACAGGTAAAAAAATATCTGTCCTTAACCAGGCTGAACAATTCAATATAGAAACAACCGATTTCGGTTATCGAATGACTTTCGATTTTCCTGCAGATCAGACACATATGTTTGCAATACGGAATATAGCTCCGTTTTACCAGATGCATCTGCTCGGTTATAAATGGAATTCAGACCACCGTTTTCTCACATACTCAAGCGGTTGGTGGTACGACAGACAGCACAATACTCTCTTCGTAAAGGTTAAACACCGAATGAAAACCGAGGAGATTCTGATTTATACCGACCAGCCCGAAGTACCGCAGCAGCCTGCAGCCGGAGGAGAATCCGAGAACAATACCGACGAAGAGGAATCCTCATCAGGCGGCGGTCTGTAAACATTTCATTTCACAGGGACTCATGTTCCATCTTTTAGTTTTAATATAAAAAAAAAACCGCCAAATTTATATTTGGCGGTCCTGAGTTAAGATTTCAGTAATAATTATTTTTCAATAACCTTTTTAAGCCCTGCAGCATCGAACCCGAGATGTTCAGCAACCTTTGCCGCCGGACCGGATTCACCGAAACGCTCAATGCAGAAAACATCATCAGAAGAACTGGCAAGCTTTTCCCAGCCGTATGAAACTCCGGCTTCAGCGGTAACAACCCTTACTCCCGCAGGAATAACACTTTCGCGGAAAGCCTTATCCTGGGCCATGAAGGTATTCAGATCCGCAATAGACACAATTCTAATCTTCATTGCTGATCCTTCTGAAGCATCAAGCGCCAGATTTACTTCAGAACCTGTTGCAGCTATAACCAGATCAGGAGTTCCCTCGCAGTCTTTTACTATATAAGCACCACGTCTGTAATTAGCCTTCCAGTCTTTATCGGCCTTTTCAAAAACAGTCAGGTTCTGACGTGTGAGAGCAAGAACAGTCGGCTTATCTGTTGCCTCTGCAGCCATCTGCCATGCGACATTTGTTTCTTCTCCATCTGCAGGTCTTAATACCTGAACATTCGGGATAACACGCAGCGAGGCAAGGTGCTCTATTGGCTGATGCGTGGGCCCGTCTTCTCCTACGAATATAGAATCATGAGTAAAAACCCAGATTGTCGGAAGCCCCATAAGTGCGGCCAGTCTTACAGCAGGTCTCATATAGTCAGCAAAAACGAGGAAAGTTGATCCGTATCCCCTGATTCCGCCATGCAGAGTCATTCCGTTGACAATACCGCCCATTCCATGTTCCCGAATTCCGAAGTGGAAGTTTCTTCCACTTCTATCAGTAGCGGAGTAATCCCCCTTACTCTTAAGAACAGTCTTGTTCGAAGGACCAAGGTCAGCGGAACCGCCGAAGAGATTAGGCATTACATCAGCAACTGCATTAATAGCTTTCTCACCGGAAACTCGGGTTGCAACGCTGTCTCCAATTTTATATTCGGGCATTGCACTGTCCGCTATTTTAATTTCATCTGCCAGCCATGCATCCCATTCAGCCTTAAGTTCTTTATTCGCAGCAGCCCAGGCCTCAAAGGTTTTATTCCAGGCTTCATAAGCTGAAGCGCCCTTTGCTCTTACATCCTCAAAAAACTTAACAGCTTCGGGATCAACATAAAAATCCTGACTGACAGGGATTCCAAGTTTCTCTCTTGTTTTCTTTATCTCTTCATCACCAAGAGGAGCCCCGTGAGTGTGGTGACTGCCTTCCATAGTAGCAGCGCCTTTACCTATAACACCCTTCATGATAATCATTGTCGGTTTTGATGTTTCTGCCTTTGCTTCGGCAACCTTTGCGGAAAGCTCTTCAAAATCGAAGGCGTCTGCGTTAAGGACCTGCCACCCGTAGGCATCGAAGCGTTTTGCTACATCTTCAGAGAAAGCAAGGTCTGTCTCGCCTTCAATGGTAATCCTGTTTGAGTCATAAAACAGAATAAGCTTGCCGAGTCCCAGATGTCCAGCAAGTGATGCAGCCTCAGAGGCCACGCCTTCCATCATACATCCGTCGCCGTTAATCGCATAGGTGTAGTGATCAATTACAGTATGCTCCGGTGTATTGAATTTTTCCGCGAGAATTGTTTCAGCAACAGCCATACCTACTGCATTGCTGATTCCTGCTCCGAGGGGCCCGGTTGTGGTATCAACCCCGTCTGTATACCCGTATTCCGGATGTCCGGGAGTTTTTGAACCAAGTTGTCTGAAATTCTTCAGATCCTCAAGCGTAAGCTTGTATCCGGCAAGATGCAAAATTGAATAAAGCAGCATAGATCCATGGCCAGCAGACAAGACAAATCTGTCGCGGTCGATCCATGATGAATCAGCAGGATTATGTTTCATAATTTCACCGTAAAGCAGTGAAGCAACCTCAGCATTTCCCATCGGCATTCCCGGATGCCCGGAATTAGCTTTCTGGACACCGTCTATAGACAGAGCTCTGACACTTTTCGCGGCAGCTTTAAGTCCGTTTAAATCCATATTAATACCCCTTCTTGATTATATAAAGGCTCTCCTTCGTCAGGAGAGCCCGATTTTTAGCTGAACCCTTATACCGGCTGAGCTTCTTTTTTCATTACGATTGCCCCTGTCGGACAAACCTTAACACATTCACCGCAGCCGTCACATGCAGTATCTACGAGTGATCGGCCGAACGGAGCCTTCATTCTGGTAACGAAGCCTCTATCTACGTAGGCCAGAACATCCAGACCCTTAATCTCGGCACAGGCCCGGACACAGCTACCGCAGTTGATGCATTTGCTGAACTCCATTTTTACAAGCTCATGCGACTTATCCACTTCAAATTCACGGCGCTCGCCGCCAAAATAATTCTGGTCGGCACCGTAGCGGGTGGCATAGTCTCGCAGCTTACAGTCGTTCGCTGCATCACAGCCGCACTGCAGACACCGGGCAGCTTCCTTTCTGGCTTCTTCAACTGAGAAACCTGTTTCAACTTCCTCAAAGGAAGAAACACGTTTTGCCTCAGATATAATCGGCATCTCGACTCTGGGGCATTCTTCAACACCTTCAAAAAGTTTCTCACTGACATCATTCAGTTCACCCATTCGTGAATTAAAAAGTACAGGCTCTCCTTTTACTTCTTCACCCTTGAGAAACTGGTCTACCGAGACAGCAGTCTTTCGTCCAGCTCCGACAGCCTTCACAGCAATATCGGCACCGGTTTGACAATCACCGCAGGCAAATACGCCGGGACGATTTGTCATAAAGGTCTTATTATCAGAGAGAACAGTTCCCCATCTGGTCAGTTCTATACCAGCTTCATTTACAAAAACGGCATCAACTTTTTGTCCGATTGCAGTTATTACTGAATCAACATTAATTTTATATTCAGAACCTTCAACGGGAACAGGGCGTCTTCTGCCGCTGGCATCCGCTTCACCAAGCTCCATCTTTATACATTCGACTGATAGTCCGTTGCCGTCTTTTTCAATCAATGTCGGCGCGGCAAGATACTGAATTTTAACACCTTCCTCAAGCGCCTCATCAATTTCCCATTCGCTTGCAGGCATTTCTGCCCTTGTTCGACGATAGAGGATTGTTACATCCGCACCTTCACGAAGAGCTGATCTAGCAGCGTCAATTGCTGTATTTCCACCACCTATTACGACAACCTTATTTCCTATATCCGGCTGACAATGGTCTGCAAGGCTTGCAAGATAGTCAATTCCGGCATAAACACCCTCAAGGTCTTCACCGGGAACCCTTGCCGAAGAAGCACTCTGAGCACCAACAGCTACAATAAGTGAATCATATTCACTCTCAATAGCCTTAAGTGAGATATCTTCGCCTACCTTTGTATTGTATCTAACCTCAACACCAAGATTTTCAATATTACCAAACTGATCATTGAGGACAACATCAGGCAGTCTGTAATAAGGAATACCGTATCTCAGCATTCCGCCCGACTTTTTGTGGGCTTCAAATACAGTTACCGCATGCCCCTGCAGCCGCAGAAAATATGCCGCAGTCATACCCGCGGGTCCGGCTCCTATAATAGCAACCTTTTTCCCAGTGTCGGCTCCCGGTGCCGGAAGATCTCGTTTCCCCTGAAGCTCCCTGTATTCGCTATCGGAAATATAGCGCTTCATGGAACAGATTGACATTGCTTCTTCAACCCTGTTTCTTCTGCAGGCATCCTCGCAGGGGCGCGGACAGATACGCCCCAGAGCCCCGCCTATGGGTGCCTTCTCTCTTATCAGCTTCGCAGCGTCCAGCTCACGGCCTTCAGCAACAAGGCCCATAAAACCCTTGATATCGATTGAGGCCGGACATGCATCCTCACAGGGAGGCAGACAGTCACCGCAGTGATCTGAAAGCATCAGATTCAGTGCCATTCTTCTCGCCGCATCAACCTCTTCCGATTCAACTGTAACAGCCATTCCGTCTCGAACCTTGGTAGAGCAGGAGGGTACAAGGTTTCCCCTGCCGCCTTCCACCTTTACTGCGCAGATAAAACAGCTGGTAAAGGGTTTAAGGTTTTCGGAATGACAGAAAGTCGGGATATCAAACCCCGCTTTTCGTGCAGCATCAAGTATAGTTGATCCATCTTCGACGCTGACATCTTTATTATTTATCTTTACTGTAACTTCAGACATAGTATTCCTCTAATCGATATCTATAGCGTCAAACTTACATGTGTCGCGGCAGATTCCGCATTTAACGCATTTTTCCTGATCAATGACATGAACCTCTTTACGTTCTCCGCTGATACATTTAGTCGGACAGGCCTTCGCACAGGCTGTACAACCGACACACTTATCGGGGTTTATTTTAAAAGTGATAAGAGGTTTACAGACTCCCGCCGGACATTTCTTGTCTTTAATATGAGCTTCATATTCATCACGGAAGTATTTCAGTGTTGTAAGAACAGGATTCGGAGCAAGCTGGCCCAAACCGCAAAGAGATGTTTTACTGACATGTCCGGCAAGCTCTTCAAGCAGGCTTATGTCAGATTCTACACCCTTACCTTCTGTTATCCGGGTCAGTATTTCAAGCATCCGCTTTGTTCCGATTCGGCAGAATGTACACTTACCGCAGCTTTCTTTCTGGGTAAAATTCAGGAAATACCTTGCAACATCAACCATACAGGTTTGATCATCCATTACAACCATACCGCCCGAGCCCATAATTGCACCGGTAGCATTTATTGCATCATAATCGATAGGTGTATCAAAAAGGCTTTCGGGAATACATCCGCCTGCAGGACCGCCCATCTGGACAGCCTTCAAAGGCCTGCCGGTTGAACTTCCGCCCCCGATTTCTTCTATTACTTCACGAAGTGTCAGCCCCATGGGTACTTCAACAAGCCCGACCCTCTTTATCTTGCCTGCAAGGGCAAAAACCTTAGTACCGATACTTTTCTCATATCTGTATTTATTAAAGGCTGCGGGACCTTCACGCATGATAAACGGAACATTCGCATATGTTTCAACATTATTGATGTTGGTCGGTTTAGCGTTTATTCCTGCTTCGGCGGGAAAGGGAGGCCTGAGCGCCGGCATTCCGCGGCGGCCTTCAATTGAAGCCATTAAAGCTGTTTCCTCACCACATACGAACGCACCTGCTCCCTCTTTGACCTTCAGGTTGAATGAAAAATCACTACCCAGAATGTTATCACCAAGAAGGTTTTTCGCCTTAGCATCTACAATTGCCTTTTCGAGACGCTTGATTGCAAGCGGATACTCAGCACGGCAGTATACATAACCGAATGATGCACCGGTTGCATAGGCAGCGGTCAGCATTCCCTCAATAACAGCATGCGGATCACCTTCCAGCACCGCCCGGTCCATGAACGCACCCGGGTCTCCCTCATCTGCATTACAGACCAGATACTTCGGGTTGTTTTTTGCTCCGGCAAGAAAAGACCATTTCACACCGGTCGTAAAACCAGCACCGCCACGGCCCCGAAGGCCTGATTCTTTGACAGCTTCAATAACCTCTTCAGGCTTCATAGAGCTGATGCACTTCTTTATGCCTTCGTATCCGCCTTCGGCAATATATTCATCGATGCTTTCAGGATCAATTACTCCACAATTCTTCAAGGCTATCTTTACCTGACGGTCCAGATACTTCTTACCCTCTTCATCTTCCTTGATTCTATTCTCTGCAGGCAGCTCACTGCCTGATTTAACCGACTGAATCAGAACCTCTGCAAATTTTGAATCTACGTACCCGTACATTATTCTGCCGGCTTCATTCTCAACCTCGACAATCGGTTCTGCGTAACACATTCCCACACAGGATGTCATACAGAGTTCAGCGCCCAGATCAGCTTTTTCAAGCTGATCGTACACAGCCTTGGCCCCGGCAGCTATACCGCAGGAACCCATTCCCACAATTACTCTATTTCCCATCAGCATATTCCTTCAGTATTTTACCCATTTTGGCCGGATTCAATTTTCCGTAAATACTATCGTTTATCATAACAACAGGGGCCAGTGAACAGCAACCAAGACAGGCTACCGATTCGAGCGTGAACAATTGATCATCGGTTGTTTCACCTTCTTCGATACCGAGTTTCTCGGAAATAATCGAATATACTTTTTCAGCACCTGCTACGTGGCAGGCTGTACCTTTACAAACCTTTATAAGATTTTTCCCGATAGGCTCAAACCGGAATTGAGAATAAAAAGTTGCGACCCCGTAAAGTCTGGAAACCGGAAGTTTAATTTCTTCGGCGACGGCTTCTACAAGCTCCTGGGAAAGGTATCCATGTCGATTCTGGATCTCCTGCAGCAGAGGGATTACCTTTTCAGGTTCTGATCCAACCTCCGCAACTATTTCCCGAGCTTCTTTTGCGATATTACCGCAATCAGCACAAGACATATTATCTCCTTGGTATGGTGTCTCTTTGTAGTACAATACTACAGTATTATATACTATAAAATTTATTTAATTTATTCTATAATAATATAGAAAAAAAATATATAATAAATTCAGGTATTATATGAAAGAATCAATAGCAATCCTTTGGGATATAGAAAACGTAACCCCACGCTCCGATTCACTCTTTGTGAACGGACTTATTGAATACGCAAGCGAACTTGGAAAAGTATCGGTCGCTACAGCATATGGAGACTGGGCCAGAGGCTCAATCAGGAAGACTTCCGAGGCATTGGCCGAGAACTCCTTTGAGATGGTCCATGTGCCCTACAACAAAAAACAGAAGAATTCGGCGGATATGGCTTTAAGCACCCACGCAGTAGAACTTATCTACATGTATCCGCATATAAAAAAGATCATCCTCGTAACAGGCGATGCCGATTTCAGGCCCCTGCTGCAGAGCCTGCGAAAACACGGTATTGAAACAATAATAATCTGTGATTCACAGAGTGCGAGTGAAGACCTGCTTCTGCTTGCCGACGATTACAAAGATTTCCGTGATCTTATTCCGGACACCGAGGATGAGGACAGCGGAGACAGCAAAGACGGGGTAAAAACTGACAAGATAAGCCTGCCTGATGCGATGGATCTTCTGAAAGAAGCCATTGTCGTTATGAACCGCAGAAAAAAAGTAACAACACTCGGCGCAGTAAAGGTCAGAATGAAACTCCTGAACGACACTTTTAACGAGACTGCTCTGGGCTTTAGAAGCTGGAAAAAATTCATAATGCACGCTGAAAAAGAAGGTGTAATTGAACTCGATCAGTCAGAGAAAGATCAAATAATCAGGTTACCTGAATCTGATCAGAAAGACACAAACCGTTCACGCGTCCGCCTGCCGAATATAATGTACAGTATGATGAAGGCCACCCGGGACTGTGCCGAAAAAACCGGTAAATCTCTGGTGCCCTTCTCACAGGTTAATAATCGAATGCTGGAACAGAACTATGACATCAAGCAGTCACAGTATTCACAGATGAAACGCCTCGTTAAAGACGCCGAAAAACGAGGCCTTGTGCGCAGTTCAAACAAGGGTAAATACTGGTTTGTTGAGATGACCGACGACGGAAATGAATATTTTAATTAATAGATGATTTTCTGTTCTTCCATAGCCCGTTTAATCTGATCATACTGGGCTTCTAGATCCTGGGCTTCTTTCTGCCAGAAAGCCTTGCTTCCCCAGTCGGGGAAGCTGTGCTGAAATCGAAAATCATTTTTCTGCCTGCCGCACCAGCATAAGAAATAAACCATCCTGATTGCACGCAGGGGCTCGATAAGCATCAGAGTTTCTGTTTCGAAAGCACGGAACTCTCTATAGCCGTCAATAATTGCGGCAAGCTCGGCACCGCATTCGGGGGCGTGATCCGGCAGAAGCAGCCAGAGATCCTGAACCGGCAGCGACATGGCCATGTCGTCGAAATCCATCAGCATAAGCCCTTCGCCTGGACGATCAAGGATGTTGCCGGAGTGAAAATCACCGTGGACGCGGATAAAACTTTCTTCCGACGGACTGTACTCATCAAACATCGCATCCACCGGAACACGCAGCTTTTCCAGAACGGTAACAACCTCATCCTTAGCATCTGGGTGAATCCATGACGAAGCCTTAAGCTCTTCGAGATCGGCATTAAAGCTGTGACGTGCAGACAGTAGGGGCCTGTTATCAGCGGAACGAAGGGCTCCGGCATTATGCATCCTTCCAAGGAGGCTTCCTATCCTGAACCAGGACTCGAAATCTTCCGCCTCCCAGAGCCTTCCACCCTTGCGCTCGAAGACCGCGAACGGAAAACCATCGATACTTCCCAGGGTAGGGGCATCCATTTCTGGGCTTCCGTCAATCAGCCCCGAAAGAGGCAAGGGGACTGCAAGCGGGATGTCAGCATGCGCACAGTCAAGCATGAATGCATGCTCTTCAAGCAGGGCATTGTGCGACCACCGTCCCGGACGATAAAATTTGACTATATAGTATTTATCATCAATATCTTTCAATTCATAAACACGGTTGATATAACTGGGCATCGGCTGTGTGTAATTTGTGAGCTCAACATCAAGAACAGCTTCAACTGCTTCAATTACAAGATCAGGAGTTAAATTATCGAAATCGGCTAATTGATTATCCATCTTGTCTGATAATAATCATTCCCAAGTCAACAATCAAGCATAGAGAATAACTGACTGAAATCATATTAATTACTCTTGACTATATAGCATATCCGGTATATATTTAGATTCAGTTGCTGGGCGCAACAGTTGCACATGGCAACAGTACCTGTTTCCGGCGGCTTTGGAGTATTTTGTGATTGAATTAATCCTGGAACTGAAACAGAGATGCAGATTCGACAGCGAAATTGGACAATCGCTGAATCTGAGAGAAAAGGAAATAACATTTCTTTCAGCTATAGCGAATGAATCTGATATCACATCGAAACATCTGTCGACACTTGCAGGACTATCACCGTCCCGTGCAAGCAGGGTAATTTCTGCACTTCATGAAAAGGGCTTCATCATTATGAAGCATGACGAGACCGACCGCAGGCTTGTTAAGCTCAGACTCACACAAAAAGGCAAAGACTGCGTTAAAGGTATAAACCGAGAAAAAGAGCAATGTGAAAATGATTTGCTCAACGGTTTATCAGAAAATGAAAGAGAAACAGTCAAACAGGGTTTGAATATTCTTTTGAAAAAAATGTAAAAGAGAGGAATTTATGTCGGAAATTAAAACCGAAAGCGCAATTAATATTCGTTATTCCGAGCTTGCCGATACAAGCTGCTGTCTTTCTTGCGGAGGTGCTGTAAACCACGCCAAGGCGGGAAAAAATGAGATCTGTGTAGATCTCGGAAGCGGCCGCGGAACAGACGCCATAAGAATGGCCGAGTCGGTAGGCCGCGAAGGAATGGTCTACGGCCTTGATATTTCCGACGGAATGCTCAAGACGGCTGAAAAAACAGCCTCAAGACTGGGAATTGAGAACATAAAATTTATCAAAACTGATCTGGAAGATATGCCGCTTGAAGAAAACACGGTAGACCTTGTCATATCAAACTGTGTTATCAACCATGCGGAAAACAAGCAGAATGTATGGAATGAGGTTCATAGAATTCTTAAGGCCGGAGGCCGATTTGTCGTCAGCGACATCTATTCAAGCGCACCTGTTCCGGAAGAATACAAAAATGATCCGGAAGCAGTCGCAGAGTGCTGGGCTGGGTCGGTAACACGTGAAGAATATCTCAAACAGCTTGAAAATGCGGGGTTCACGAGTGTTGAAATTCTCGAAGAAAGCGATCCGTACCCCAAGGGGAAAATAACTGTCAGCAGCTGGACAATACTCGGATATAAAGCCGGGTGTTGCTGTTGTAAATAAATGATCAAGGAGCATGCTTTAAGATGAAATCACTGATCAAAAAGAAACCGGAAGGCAATAAGGCTGTAGCACAGTGCTGCGCCAAGACTTCCAAGGTTGTGGCAGGCTGTCACGACTAAACAATTTCCGGGCCGGAGAAGGTTTCGGCCCGGATTTTTATTACCCGGAGAAGAGGAATTAATGGATTACAGACTGTCTAAACATAATATAATTTCACAAATAAAGAATTCGGATGAATACTTTATAATCAACCCGCTGAGCAGAAACGCGGACATTCTTGATGCTGAGACAGCCGGGGCAATCATGGACGGAAGTCCCCCGAATAAAGAGGAGCTGATTGAAAAAGGTTATCTGTCGATACCGGAAGAAGAGGAAAAGCTCTTTCGTTCAGGATATCTCGACTTCCTGGACAGCCGGGATGAAGATGAGGTTCAGATATTTTATGTGCCTACATATACATGTAATTTCAACTGTACATATTGCTATCAGGAAGGATATGAAAACGAAAAACCGTCTGATTATAAACCGGTTATAAAAGCGTTTTTCGAATATGTAGATTCCGAATTTGCAGGCCGACGAAAATATATAACCGTATTCGGCGGGGAACCCCTGCTGCCCGACCCGACAACAAGAGCCAAGATTGAGTTGATCATTGAAGAAGCCAATAAGCGCGGTTTATCTCTGGCCTTTGTAACCAACGGTTATTCGCTGGAAAGCTACATTCCGATGCTGAAAACTGCTTCTGTCCGAGAACTGCAGATAACCATCGACGGTCCTGCGGATATCCACAACCAGAGAAGACCCCTTCACAGCGGCAAAGGAACCTTCAGCGAGGTAGCAGCCGGCGTTGACGCTGCGCTGGAAGCCGGCCTTCCCGTGAACCTCCGGGCGGTTATGGATAAGGAAAACATGCCGCATCTGCCGGCACTTGCTGAACTCGCGGTTGAAAGAGGCTGGACTGCAAGCAAATTGTTTAAAACACAGCTTGGCAGAAATTATGAACTGCATTACTGTCAGGAGAACTCAAATAAACTCTATGACAGATTATCAATGTATGAGGATCTTTACGATCTGATAAAGAAACATCCGGTCGTAATGGAGTTTCACAGACCGGCGTACTCGATATCCCGATTTCTCTTTGATAACGGAGAGATGCCGGAACCGCTGTATGATTCCTGTCCGGGCTGCAAAACGGAATGGGCGTTTGACTACAGCGGACAGATATTCTCCTGTACAGCAACGGTAGGAAAACCAGGTGAGAGCCTTGGAACATTCTACCCCGAGAAAACGCTGAAGGAAGATGCAGCTGCGGCATGGCAGGACAGAGATGTTACCTCTATCCCTGAATGCCGGAACTGCGAACTGAGACTTGCCTGCGGTGGCGGCTGCGCTTCCGCAGCAAAAAATCGTAATGGAGAAATCAATTCCCCGGACTGCAGGCCGGTTGCCGGATTGATGTCCCTGGGACTTTCACTATATTTCAAGGAGAACTAAGATGGCTGGAAAGATTAAGGAAATACAGGCTGCTGATTTTGAAAAAGAAGTACTCGCAAAAGATAAAGTCGTAGTAGACTTTTATTCAACTGAATGTCCGCCCTGTGAGGCGCTTGCTGCTAAGTATGAAAGCCTGAGCAATATATACGGCGACGACATCAGTTTCGTTAAAATATTCAGACAGGGCAACAGAGACCTTGCCGCGCAGCTGGATGTCAGCGGGTCGCCGACAGTTCTCTTTTACCAGAACGGTGAACGGACAGGTAAAACACTGACCGGAGGAATACTCCGCTCAGAACTAATGGAAGGTCTTGATGCAATGCTTCCAGCCGACAAGGCTGCAGAACTGCATGGGAAGATAGAACCTGTCGTTACGAACACAGATGTAGTCGTATTAGGCGGAGGCCCTGCCGGTTTGACAGCAGGTATTTACCTTGCCCAGGCACATCTGAACACAATAGTCGTCGATACTGCGCTTCCCGGTGGTTATGTTGCAACAACCCACCAGGTATCAAACTACCCGGGTTTTATCGAAGCCCAGCAGGGATTCATGCTCAGTCATTTCATGAGCGAGCAGGCCAGGGAAAACGGTGTTGAGTTCAGATCCGCAGTCGAGGTATCAAAGGTAGACCTGAACAGCAAGAGCCTTGTTGTGGACGGATTTGAAACTATCGAAGCCAAAAAAATTGTAATTGCCACCGGCTCAAGACCCCGCCCACTGAATATTCCTGGTGAGAAGGAATTTGCAGGTCAGGGAATCAGCTACTGCGCAACCTGCGATGGCAAATACTTTGAAGATAAAGAGATTGTAGTTATCGGCGGCGGAAATTCATCAATCGAAGAATCATTGTTTCTCTCAAAATTTGCAAAGAAGATAACAATAATTCATCAGTTTGAGACCCTTCAGGCTAACAAAGTGGCCCAGAAAAAGATATTTGCCGATGAAAAGGTCAACATCATGTTCGAGCATGAGCCGAGAGAATTCAAAAAATACGGAAATATGGACATGGCCGTAGTTGTTGAAAACCTTAAAACCGGAGAGAAATCGGAAATCAGAACAAATGGTGTTTTCGTTTTTGTAGGTTTCATTCCCAATCTAGAGGTATTTCATGATAACCTCGAACTTGATCAGTGGGGATATCTGGAAACAGACGAAACAATGGAAACTAACATTCCGGGTGTTTTTGCTGCCGGCGATGTGCGCACAAAGCAGTACCGTCAGATAACTACCGCTGTTTCAGATGGAACGATAGCAGCAATAACAATATCAAAAGAACTGACCTGATCCTAAATATCACACTGCTAAAAAGGGCCGCTTCAACCGGATTTAACCGGAGGAAACGGCCCTTTTTTATATATGCTGATCTTATTCAGACTCTGCCGCATTCTCTTTTTTGCTTTCCGCTCTGAACTGAAGAATTATAAAAGCAATGGCGCCGAAAGTAACAGAAAGGTCGGCAACATTCAGAATACCCGTTCGCAGGTTTCCAATGCCGAAATTAAGAAAATCTATTACAATCCCGTCGTTAAAAATCCTGTCCCACAGATTTCCTGCCCCTCCGCCGATAACACAGGATAAGCTGATTAGCTGTCCCGGCGGGATATTGCCGCTGAAGGCCGTATAGAATATTGCAGCAAGTACAATAATTGAAGGCAGAAGCACAAGGAGAACCGACTTCACGGGCTTAGGCATATTACCGCCGAAACCAAGGAACGCGCCGTCGTTTTCAGCATAGTGCATTATAAAGACCCTGCCTACAACCTCTATGGTGCCCCCGCCCTTGATATGATCTACGGCGTAGATCTTGGTGATTCTGTCTGCCGTGAAATTCAAACCTGAGATAAGTATTACTATAATTAAGAGAATAAACCCTTTTCGTTTGCTCATAGCAGCTACTATATCACGGCATCGATTTTTTTCACAAGCTCGAACACCGATTGCTTCTAAAAACATGATTGACGCGGCCGTTAACAATAAGTTAATATCTTTCTAACAAGGGGCTGTAGCTCAGCTGGCTAGAGCGGTTGGTTCGCAATCAACAGGCCGTGGGTTCGACTCCCATCAGCTCCATAATACAATTCCCACTTTTTTACCCATGAAACTTGAAATTCACGATCCTCATTTATTAGTATATATATAGCAAGGAGTCAAGAATGCAGGAGAATCCTCAGACCAATCAGTTTGTCACTTTTAAAATAGAAAACGAAATATATGCAGTCGATGTTTTCAAGGTACGTGAAATCCTGGAGGTCCCGGACATTACCAGGGTTCCCGGCATGCCGCCGATGATAAGAGGGGTCATAAACATCAGGGGTTCAGTTGTACCTGTCCTGGATATGAAGATGAAATTCGGCCTGGAGCAGACCGAAGAGACCCAGGATACAGCTGTTATAGTTACTGAGATAACTAATGCGGACGGTATCGTTCAAATCGGGATCATTGTAGATGCCGCCAGAGAGGTAATCACCCTCGAAGCGGAGGATTTTGAAGAACCGCCGAGACTCGGAATCTTCATTGATAATAAGTATCTTAGCGGAATGGGTAAGGTAAACGAGGAATTTATAATAATCCTCAATATTGATAAAATTCTTTCAGAGGATGAGATTTCACAGGTCGCGATATCCGGAACACCCGCAAAAGAAGCTTAGGCTTCATTCTATCAAACACACCCTAAAGAATTATTTCAAAAAGTCGAAAAAAAAGTATGACCGCAGTACAAGATAATAAACTGGCAGAAGCATGCAGCATTCTTTTCGGCGACAGCTTTGCTGTTGATAAATCAACAATAGAATACCTACAGCTTTCAGGTATAAAACATGCATTTCGCGAAAGAGCAAAAGAATGCCATCCCGATATAACAGGCGACGGAGAACCGGCACTTCAGGAAAATTTTCTAAAACTGAAGGATGCATATGATTTTTTAATCTCTGCCAAATCAGCACCCAAAACTGTAGGGAACCCGAAAAACGATGAAAAAACTATCCCCAACCGGAAACTGAGACTTGGAGAATACCTGTACTATACCGGTAAAATCAGCTGGAAAGAACTTATAGCAGCCATAACGTGGCAACGACAGAATAGCGACGGCAATAAAAGCTACCTCTTCGGTCTCTATTTTATAAAAAAAGGGATCCTGACATCTTCAGAACTAGGGTTCTCCGTTTTCAAACAAAGCATTCATAATTCAAATTATTAGAATAAAATGCTGTCGCCTCCCCTTCCCTTTATTTGTTCCAGCCTGGTTCGGTAACTATCCATTTGCCGCCTGAGTTGGGAACCCGGCTGAATCCTCCTCAACAAAACTCTAAAACTCTGCGGAAAAAGGTAGATCCGTCTGGCTCTGTCCCCGCCGGTATCATGATTTATTACAGGGATATTCTCAGCCGAAAGATATTCTTCAGCAAAGGCAATATTATCAGCTCCGATGTTCATTTTTCCACCGGACGACTCAAGAACCGAACTGCCGCCGAAAATCTTCGCCTGAAGCCTGCTTCGCCGGCTACCGCGTTTGATAAACCCGTTTATTAAGGCGTCCATTGCATACAAACCGTAGCGTTCTATATTGAACACAGATCCCGCGGTATGCGGAGTTTTTGATTCAGCAAGCATGAAATGATTTAGACCCGCAGCTTTCAATTCCGGATCATACAGAGCGACAGCCACGCAGGAGCCTAGTATTGTATTGATAATTATATCCTCGCTGGAGACAAAAAACTCTCCCGGAGCAAGATTTACAGATTCTTTTTTTAATGTATTATCATAATATTTATACATTAAAAGGCTCTCAACCGAGAACCTTCTTGATTGTAGAGATAAGCTTATCGTTTGAAAACGGTTTGACTATCCAACCGGTTGCCCCGGCACTCTTCCCTTCCTGCATAATTGAAGCCTGGGACTCGGTTGTTAAAACAAGGATTGGAGTGAATTTATGAGTATCCGTTGCGCGCAGCTCCTTCACCATCGTTATTCCGTCTTTATTCGGCATATTTACATCGGTAATTATAAGATCAACCTTCTGGTCTTTCAATTTATTTAACCCATCCTGACCATCACAGGCTTCCATAGTGTCATATCCATTTTCTTTAAGAATAAAACTCACACTCTGTCTGATTGCGTTCGAATCATCCACTATCATTATTGTCTGATCCATAAGATCTCCTTTCTAGAATAAGGTAATTTCACCCTCTTCAAGGGCAGCCCCTTCAACATTAAGACCGGTTACTTCTCCTGCAGTCCTCTTATGACTGAAAATAGTAAATTTGTTGATTATCCTGTTCATATTTTCATCCGCAATCGTCCAGTCGGAAACAGGCTTACCATCAAGAAGCTCTGAGAGCTGTCTGCTGATGCCGGCTTCTTTCTGCTGCAGATCTTCTCTCACTCTTTTCAAATCCTCCGATATTTCTTTCAACTGGTCAAGATCTTTTTCTGAATCATCGAATAAACCTCGAAATTCGGATGAAAAGAAAACGAAAGTCGAAAGAACATTCGAAATTTTGTTATTTGCACAGCTGATAGTGGTAATATTTTTCAGAAATTGATTCGTGAATCCGTTTAAAAAGTTCAATTCCTTTTCGACAAAGGTTCTGTATTCACCTGATATCTCTGAAATATTCCCTATGAACTGCAGGAGCTCTTTCTCTCCGGCTGAAATCTGCATCTGAATTCTCTCAACGAGCATCGACATATCGTCAACGGACTCTTTCATACCCGAAAGGCTCTTACTTCGTGACAGCTCAATCCGAGACAATACCGAAACATTCTGCAGCCATCCTGAGATTTTTTCAAACGATGCGAATTCTTCTACTATTTCACCCACACGCCGAATGATAGCCTCAATTAAATCAATTAGACTGCTTCGTTCTGTGCTAAGAACCCCCGTCTCAGAGCGGAAATTATTTCCATTTTCTATCAAAGTAGAAAATGATTCGAGATTATTGATAAAACTGTTTATTGCCCGCTCTTTTTCAGCTTCAATAAACTCGAGTTTTTTACGTGCGGTGAGAAAATTATCGGCGAAGACATTAATTGTAATGCCTACCTTTTCCTCAACATCCCCAATTATTAATACTGCAAGGTCAAGCAGCCTTTTATAAAACACGATTTCATCGATTACAGGATCCTCACTGTCCTCCCCGCAGCTATTGCAGCTATCGGGCAGTTCATCAATTGATAAAATCACCTGATCAAGGGACTGTCGGATAAGATCCTGTTGCTGCAACTCTTCCATTATGCGCAGAATACTTTTTCGAATTCCGCCGGTCTCAGCGCTCAGCTCCCGAAAAAGCTTTTCTATTGTTTCGGATTCTGCCTGAAAGCCCGTAATTCCACTCATTATCTTTTGTTCAAATTCAGAGAAGAGGGCCTTTCCTTTCTCATCCGTTGATCTCTCGTTTACAAAAAAATCATCCAGCGAGTTATTTACAGTCGATCCCAGATTCTCAAGAACGGAGGTTTTTTCTATTGTCTGTTCCGTAACACTTTTCAGATTTCCGGTTATGACTGAAAAACCCTCCCCTCCCCTTCCCGCCTTGACAGCGTTACAGAGTGCGTTAAGCGATACAATCTGCAATGATTCAGAAATATCCCGTATTTCTTCGATATATTTTTGAGAATGATGGTATTCCTTCATTGCGGCGGAGAGCCTGTTCAGAACTATCTCGTTCTGTTCTTTAAACTTATCCAGCATGGAAAGAGATTTATTTGATTCCTGCCTGCAGCTCAGAAGGAAATTATCGAGCTTAATTTCACCCCCACCGGAAACATCTTCAACAATTGAAAAACTCTCAATTGATCGGGAAGCGGAATCGATCCCCGTTTCAAATTCGCTTAGGAGTACGGGATAATTTTCGGCTATACCTGCGAAGATTTTTTCAGAATTGTTGATTACTTTTTGAAGAATATTTTTAGGTTCCATAATCAGTAAGAAACCGACTCCTTCAGCATTACAGCTGGTATTTCTTTCAATGGAATAACAGAGTCTACGCCGCCCTTTTTTATAGCTTCGTTCGGCATTCCAAAAACCACACAGCTTGCTTCGTCCTGAGCTATATTATAGGCTCCGGCCTGCTTCATTTCAAGCATACCAACGGCTCCGTCGTCTCCCATCCCGGTCATTATTATACCTATAGCATTTTTCCCGGCATAACGGGCGGTTGATCTGAAGAGAACGTCTACAGAGGGTCGATGGCGGCTTACCAATGGCCCGTCTTTAACCTCTACATAATATCGGGCACCACTGCGTTTCAGCAGCATGTGTTTATTGCCGGGTGCAATCAGGACATGTCCACGCAGCACGGAATCGTTATTCGCAGCCTCCTTAACCTTAACCTCACACAGACTGTTGAGCCTCTCCGCAAAGCTGGCTGTAAATTTTTCAGGCATGTGCTGAACAATAACTATCCCGGGACTGTTCCCGGGCAGCGCTTCAAGGAATGCCCTCAGGGCTTCAGTGCCGCCGGTTGACGCACCGACAGCGACAACCTTTTCCGTGGTCTCAAACACATGGCCGGCATTACCCGAAAGTATAACATCAGCGGAGAGCTTGGGCGCGACCCTCAGCTTTGACGGGGCAGCCTTTGCCTGGGCGGCCTTTGCCGGGTGCTTAACGGGACCGGCTGCAGCGGCACTGCGTACCGCATCAGAAATAATAATCTTTGACTCTTCAATAAACTGTTTAGTACCCAGTTTAGGTTTTCTTATTATATCGACGGCACCGTTTTCCAGAGCCGCCAATGCGTTCTGTGAATGCTCCTCGGCCTGACTTGAACACATTATTACAGGAATTGGATTTGTATTCATAATCTGCTGGAGAAAGGTCAGCCCGTCCATTCGCGGCATCTCAATATCAAGGGTAATAACATCAGGTTTGATTGTTTTCAGTTTATCAGCAGCTACCAGCGGATCTCTTGCAACTGCAACAACCTCAATATCCGGGGTAGAATTCAATATCTCAGACATTGTCTGTCTTACTACTGCAGAATCGTCAACAACCAGAACCTTAATCTTCTCTTTCAATACGGCTCACTCCTTTCGATAAACTGATGCACCGACGCTGCGAAGATTTTGACGCATCCCTGCCAGGCTTTCTGAATGTCCGAGAAAAAGGTAGGCACCACTGTTCATATGGTTAAGAATCCGCCTGATTACCTCGGACTGGTTTTCCTTGTTGAAATAAATCAAAACATTCCTGCAGAAGACGATATCGAATTTTACATTCAAACCATAATCTTCCTTCATGAGATTTATCGGCTGGAAAAAAACCTTATTTCTGATATCGGGTTTTATTCTTATCTCAGAACTTTCCGGATTCCGGCTTCTAAGGAAATATTTCTTTTTAAACTGTTCCGAAACTATTTCAATATCCCTCATTTGGTAAACAGCACGCCGCGCCTTCACAAGTGAGCTTTTGCTTATGTCAGTAGCAGTAATGCTGTAGTCAACCCTATGGGTACGTTCGATGAACTCTTCCATGAACATCGCCATGTTGTAGGGTTCCTGTCCTGATGAACAGGCAGCCGACCAGAGCTTAATTTCCGATTTGTTCTTCATGAGTTCCGGCAGGGCTGTGTGTACCATAAATTCAAAATGAGCCGATTCACGCATGAAATCCGTCTTATTCGTGGTGACGGCATCGATCATTTCAATAACCTCCAGGGCCCCCTCATCGGTATTGAAGACAAAATCACAGTATTCTCCAAAATCAGGAATGCTCAATGATTTCAGTCGCTTCTGCAGCCTTGACTCAAGAAGTGTCCTTTTTACCGGAGGAAGCTTGATACCCACTTCCTGCTCTATAAAACTGCTGAGTTTATGAAATTCTCTGTCGCCTATCTTGCGAACAGAATTATCAATAGCGTGATTCATTTCTCAGCGCCTCATTTCTCAATACGGAACGTTTTATAATTCCCTCGGTATCCAGAATCAGCGCGACACTGCCGTCACCGAGGATTGTTGCTCCGGAAAATCCGTCAGCGTTCTTAAAAACGCCTGACAGAGATTTGATTACCGTCTGATGCTCTCCGACTACCCTGTCCACGCAGAACCCTATCTGCCGATTGTCAGAATTTACAACAACAATCTGATCAATCTCAGGGCGTTGAGAATCATCATCGAATTCTTCACGTAAATCAACATAGGGAAGCATGGTCTCCCGGTACGGAACCATCTTCTTCCCGGTGTTAATTCGCTCTTCGTACCGGCTCTCAATACAAGCTTCAACAACCGACAGCGGAAATATATAGCTGTCTTCACCGATATTCACAAGAAATCCGTCAATTATCGCAAGAGTAAGCGGCAGAGAAAGGATAATTTTCGTATACTCGTTTTCGCGGCTTTCTACCCTGATGTTTCCGTTCAGACTTTCAATCTGCCTTCGCACCACATCCATCCCGACACCTCGACCTGATACGGAGGTAACCCTGGTTGCGGTTGAAAAGCCGGCCGCGAAGATCATAGCATAGAGCTCTTCGTCGCTGAGTACGGCATCACTTTCGATTAAATGATTCTGCACTGCTTTTTTAAAGATCTTCTCTTTATTCAGACCGCCGCCGTCGTCCTCAATTGTAATTCGGACGGAGGCTCCGGCATGTTCGGCCGTAAGCTTTACCATTCCTTCGGCGGGTTTACCTTTCTTCACCCGCTCTTCAGGTGTTTCAATCCCATGATCCACTGAGTTTCTAATAATATGAACAAGGGGATCATTCAGCTTTTCTATAACGGTTTTATCCAGCTCCGTTTCTTCTCCGGCCATAACCAGATTGATACTTTTACCCATCTCGTTCGAGAGATCCCGCACAAGACGTTTAAAGCGGCTGAAGGTTGTACCAATAGGCAGAAGCCTCATGCTCATTGTGTTCTCACGGAGATTTTCAGTAATACGTCCGAGCTGTTCCACCATGGAACGCAGCTCGGTATTCGCCCCGTTGCTTTCACGATCTATCTGGGCATGGACAGTAACCAGTTCGCCGACAAGATTAACAAGCTCATCAAGCTTGTCAGAGCTGACCCGCAGAGATGCCGTACCGGCTTTCTCTGTGCGCTTTTCATTGACTGTCTTGATGAAGTTCTGTTCCTTAAGCGCATCATCAACCGCCTCGGAACTGGCGGCTTTGTTTTCGAGAATTAATTCCCCAAGACGCTTTTGTTTCTGAAGCAGGGCCTTAAGTGCATTTTCGCTGATATCCCCCCTGTTCAGCAGAATCGTACCCAACTTCGGCGCTTCGCCGTCAAAAGCACTGAGTTCTTCAAAAGGAATTTCCTGAACTATAAGTTCAGAATCGTTTTCGACAAAGATAAAAACATCCCTGATATCATTCTCCGATCTATCGGTCAGCAGGAGTATATCCCAGCTTGTATAGCAAACCTCGGCATTTATTGAATCAAGGTCGGGAACATCTTCAATATGGGGAAGAAACAGACTGTCGCCGAACTCCCCGAGTTCATCAAGTAGAAGGAGAGGGTTCGTTCCACTGAGGAATATATTATCCGCCGGTTTGAATTTTATTCTCCAGAGCTTATCAGTAAGCCCCTGTTCATCCGGGTGAGATTGTTCTACGGTATTTTCCGGCAGGGGGGCTCCTTCCATTCCTACAGCCTCACGAAATGCATTCACAATCCCAGCCGACTGGCCGGCAAGCAGCATTTTCTTATCTACAATTTCATCCGCTTCAATTAAAGCGGTAATGTGATCTCCAGATCTAAGCGTCCAGTCAATGAGATCCCTGCTGACACTGATCTTCTTCTCCCGAACAGCATCGAGAATATTTTCTACATGGTGGGTGAATTCGGAGATTTCATTGAAACCGAACATTGCAGAAGAACCCTTGATTGTATGAATTATCCTGAAAACCGCCGAGATTTTCTCCTTGTCTTCGGGGGCTTCTTCCATTTCGAGGAGTTTTGCTTCAAGAGAACTCAACAGTTCGGTTGATTCTTCAATAAAGGCCTGACGAAATTGATCAGAATTCACTGCTGTTCCTCCTTATTTTAAATAATTTTTCGGAAGCATCGGAAAATACTGTGTTAAATCCACAGTTGAATATTCTTTCGTACACACTGCTGACCAGATCTCCGGTAAAAAAGACATCTTTAGAGATGTTTTCTCCGGTTTTTTCCACGGAAAGCAATAGCTGTATACCCGCAAGATCTATCCTTTCTACAACGGATAGATCAATAACCGGATTGTCTTCCGATCTAATATAAGTTTTAAGTGATTCAGCAGCCTGAGCCGCATATTCAATTGTTAGATTACTTTCAAGATCTTTTTTCATGATAATCTCCGATTCTCTAACTTAATTATTATTGATCAAATAAGAAAAGTCAAAAAAAGAGAGAAAAAAACGGAGCACCGGAGTCGGATGCTCCGCTCTGTTTTCTCTATATTACAGCTATATTCAACAATCTAATCAAGCAGTTTTTCAGTTTCCTCAATTAGCCCGATAAACTCTGCCCTGTATCCGAATCTGTCATCACCTGCGGCCTCGGAAGCCTGTAATCTAAGACGGCTAATATCGGAATCTGCAGCATACTCCGAACCGCGCAGCAGCATTCCCCATTCCGCGACCGCAGCTGAGAAAATGAAGTTATCGGAAGCTTCGCTCAGCGGTCGAACAACATTGTCAACAGTCGACGTAATCAGCCTGCTCTGATCTTCCTCAGGCTTTTTATAACGGAAACGTATTTCAGCAAGATTTTCCGCCCGGAGTGAACCTGCTGCCGGAATTATTTCATAGAGGGCTGTCACACTGTGTCCCGCGCCAATATCACCGGCATCCTTCATATCATCATTGAAATCTGCAGCGGTCAGATGCCTGTTTTCATAGCCTATAAGGCGGTAGGAACCTACTGCTGACTTATTAAAAACTACCTGAATTTTAACGTCTTTGGCGATTGTAAGCATCGTACTGCTGAGTTCGGTTATCAAAACCTTGTTAGCCTCATTAATAGTGTCTATATAGGAATAATTACCGTTGCCGTTGTCGGCAAGAGCTTCCATCCGGGCATCCTTGTAGTTGCCCATGCCAAGCCCCAGAACCGTAAGTGAGATCCCCTCGTCGCGCTTTTTCTCTATAAAGTCGGTCAACTCCTCCTCAGAGCTCTGTCCCACATTGAAGTCACCGTCGGTGGCCAGTATTACCCGGTTGTTGCCGTCGGGGAAAAAATTCTCAGCAGCTGTATGATATACAAGCTCGAGGCCTTCGCCTCCGGCTGTTGAACCGCCAGCTTCAAGCCGGTCAACTGCCTGCAGTATTTTGCTTTTAAGATTTCCCGCAGTCGGCGGCAGAACAAGTCCGGCCGACCCCGCATAGGCTACTATTGAAACCCGGTCCTCAGGCCTGAGGGTCTCTATCAGCAGAGAAAGCGAGTCCTTCAGCAGCGGAAGTTTGTTCTCATCCTGCATCGATCCTGACGAATCGAGTAGAAAAACGAGGTTTGCCGGCGGCAATTCTGCAGGGTCTATATCCCAGCCCTGAAGTCCGATATGCAGCAGCCGGTTATTCTCATTCCACGGGCAGGCCGAATATTCTGTTGAAATACTGAACGGCTGGTCTCCGTCCGGTTCAGGATAGTCATAGCTGAAATAGTTTATGAGCTCTTCAATTCTAACCGCATCCGGGTCTGGAAGCGCTCCGCTGGTAATAAACCTGCGTACGTTTGAATATGAGGCGGTATCTACATCTATTGAGAATGTCGAAACGGGTTGCTCAGCGGTCAGGATAAAGCCATTCCCGGTAATTTCGCGATACTCCTCAGTACTGACCAGATCTTGATCAGGACCGTCATCAAAAAAATGCTCTGAGGCAGGCGCAAGGGAGCGCTTCATCATGGGGGCGTCCGCCGTCAAAACCCGCTCCTCGTCTATATCGACAGCGTCTGCAAGCGTTGATTCAGCTTCTGCAGACGGGAGCGGCACAGGCGCCATGGCTGTTTCTTCTAACTCCATCTTCACCGGATTCATAATATCCGTTATCAGCTCAGACCGGACAGAAAAGGTCAGCACAGCAACAACTGCCGCGGCAAGACCGGCAGCCCTGATAACCTCTTTGCGGTGGACAAGAAAGAAACCGGCACGCTTTTTCTTTCTTTCAGCCCCAGAAAGAAGCTCTTCTTTCAGTCTTATCTTAAAATCCTCGTCAGCTTCTGCATCCGGTTTTTGTGCAAGCAGTTTTTCGATTATTTCCTTCAACTCCGCCTCCTCAGATCTCAACGCAGGATCGAGTTTATATAAATCTTCAAGAATCTCTTTAATACTCATATTCATCTCCTTCATATTACAGTTGTTTTAAAGGCGATAAACATCATCAGAACGGAAAATGGTACGGAATCTTTCAGGAACTTTAATGTTCTGCTGAACGACATCTTGCAGGCGGCTTCGCTCTTTCCCGTCAGCTCGGCAATTTCCCGAAAACTAAGATCATCCCAAACCCTCAGAATAATAAGTTCTCTTTTTTCAGACGGAAGTTCTTCCAACGCGGGTTTAAGCTTTTCCCAGTACAGCTTGTTGTGCACATCCATCACATGATCCCCATCCGAAGGGTGATCCCAAACTCCGGAGTGAAATTCTATCTTCGATGAGGCCCTGTAGTGATCGATCAGACTGTTTAATGCTATTCGGTATATCCAGCTTCCAAACGATCCCTTAGAAGGCTTGAATCCCGATAGCTTGTCGAGAGCCTTCAGAAAGGTTTTCGAACAGAGATCTTCCGCTGTTTCTCTATGGAGGGTGCGATAATAGAGGTATCGGTAAATCCTGTCGAAGTACAGCTCATACAGCTTTCCGAAGGCGGCGCTGTCTCCGCCTGCCGCAGCCGGCGCAAGTTTTGAGGCATCATAATCAGTCTCTTTTCCGTTTCTTTCCATGTTCATCATTGAATACTACGGAGGGCCCCCTCAAAAGTAACAAAAAATTATTTTGCTATATATGGTTTTTATTATTATATTAAATAAAAGCAATTATATTCTAACACCAAATAGAAGGTTTTTTCCTTCATATTTGAAATGTTTTGTGTTAAATTCACCTTATTAGAAATACAGGAGACCAGAAAATGAAGAAGGTAGTAATTATCGGATCCGGCCCCGCCGGACATACAGCCGGAATTTATGCGGCACGTGCGGGTCTTGAACCCCTATTATATGAAGGCTGGATGGCAGGGGGAATAGCCCCGGGCGGACAGCTGACCACAACCGGAACAGTTGAGAATTTCCCGGGATTTCCCGAAGGTGTAGGCGGAACAGAGCTGACCATGATGATGAGAGCCCAGTCGGTCAACGCCGGGGTCGAGGTACTGACCGAAACAGTAGAATCGGTAGACATGTCTAAACGACCCTTCACAGTAAAAACCTCCGAGGGTGAGGTTGAAGCTGAAACCGTTATTGTCGCAACCGGTGCGATTGCGAGGAGGATGCGGGTTCCACATGAAGACGACTTCTGGCAGCGCGGAATCTCTGCCTGTGCAGTCTGTGACGGCGCTCTTCCAGTCTTCCGCGATCAGCCGCTTGTTGTAATCGGCGGGGGAGACTCAGCAATGGAAGAAGCAATGCACCTCTCAAAATTCGGCTCAAAAGTATATATTGTTCATCGCCGTGACGAACTGCGTGCAAGCAAAGCAATGCAGGACAGGGTTCTTGCAAACCCGAAGATTGAAGTACTCTGGAGTACAACCCTGATCGACGTTAAGGGTGACAGTGCTCTCACCCATGTTGTGCTGAAGGACGTTAAAACAGGTAAGGAATTCGATCACGAGGCAAAGGGTCTGTTCTACGCAATCGGACACAATCCAAATACGGGCTTTTTGAACGGCCAGCTTGAAATGGATAGCGACGGCTACATCATTACCGAGAAGGGAACAACAAAAACCTCGGTAGCTGGAGTTTTTGCAGCAGGTGATGTACAGGACAAAACCTACAGACAGGCAATTACATCGGCCGGCACGGGATGTATGGCGGCACTTGAGGCTGAAAAATACATGAACGAAAATCCGTTGTAGGATCAAAAATCCCGACTTGAATCCCGCCTTTAATAAAAAGCGGGATTTTTTTTTAAAAAGTACTAAACTTAAGAATGATACCCGCCGATATTGATATGGGGAAGTACAGATATGGCAAAGAGCCGGCCTGAAATATACAACCCGGGTGATCTGGACCGTACAAGAAATAATCTCGGGGAACTCTCAAAAGAAGAAGCCGACAGAATGGCATCCATCCTGGGCGGTGAGGTGGGTTTTGAAAAAACTGATGAGGCCCTTAAACAGAAATATGATCATCTTAAAAAGGTCACGTCCTCTCACCGACCCTCCGGTAAGGGCTCAGGAGGAGGCTCCCGCAAGGCGGGTGAACCATCGGCAGCAGCCTCTTCTGAAAAAAAACAGAAACCGCATTCTGATGCATATACCGGTCACTACAACAGAAAAAAAACGGCTAAGACAAAACCGGGATATTTCGATCGCATTAAAATTGACAGGATGGCCGCCCGCCCTGAGCACAGGGTAAAAAGCAGATCAGACCTCTTTTCAGCCTATTTCAGCTTCCTTATCAAGCGCAAAGATAAGGTTAACCCCGATTTCATACTTGAAGGCGATACCTTTTACTACAGTCACATAGAAAACCTGGAAACAAAGCTCAAATCACTTCTAAAACAGCTTAACCCCGGCACATTCAAGCTTTACATAAATCCATATTATCGTGATATCCTGAAGATTCTGATCAGCTGGGATCTCAAGGAGATGAGCAGCATTTTATCAGATCTTCAAAAATCACCTAGAAACAGGGAAATTCGAGACTGCGGGAGGCTGTGTTTCCTGATTTATGAACCGATTATCTCATTATCGCAGGTCGATATAAAACATATCTACGCTGCAGTCGACAGGCTGTATAAAGTCCTTCAGCTTCTTTACAGTGAAGACCCTGAAGAGCTGGTGAACATAAAAAACAGATATCTCGATGTGAAAGAAAAGATTAAGATCGTGCTTAAAGATATTGCATTTACCTGCTACCCTCTTCTGCTGAAACTTACTGGGACCAGATTTCATTATTATCGTGAGTTTATGAACAGAAAGCGTGATCTCATTCTCAATTACCTTAAGATTGATGAAGACAGCCTTGTTATTCCGCCGGAAAATCTACAGGAGCTGGGAAAAAAACAGTATTCGCTAAACCACCTTAAGCAGAAGCTTGAGAAAGAGCGGGAAGAGCAGCTGAAAAAGATGAAAAGAGAAGAACTGAAGCGGGACGAAAAAGAGATATCAAACGCCCTGGTTCTTCTTGAACGGATATTCCCTGAATCAGGCTGGAGCAGACAGAACGAGTTCCCCGACTACTATCCGTATTTTCATCCCTTGTTTAAATTCCCGAAAGGAACCGAACTGATACCAGCTGAAGATCCGCTGCAGCAGGTAGTGGTTCTTGCTTCAATTATTCAGGATCTGCTTTACGGGTTTCGGAGTATATCCATCGTTTCGGATCACAAGAAAGAAATAGAGAAAACAACGGATAAATGGCATCTTTTCATCGATGAGATGATTCAGAAAAACTATAACAAGCTGTTGATAGAATATTGCAGGAATATCGAAAAGGGAGTGGACTATTCAACAAGCAAATTCGGTCAGAAACTGCTGACAGATATCTACTGGTTTAAACGCAAGTTCATTCTGCCCTTCATGAAATTTAAAATCCTGTACAAATCCGAGACAATACCGCTGAAAGCGCCCAAATTCCATGAACAGGTTTCTAATTTCTATCGGACACTCAAGGCCCTGATGGAAGAATTCGACAACAGTAAAGAAAGACAGAAGCTGATAAGCAATTACAGCGAACCCTTTCATTTCGAGATTAAAAATATTACGAGTTACCGCTTAGGTAAAATTCTGGCGAAGGATAACATTGCACCGACAAACGAAAATCTTCTGCGATACAGCCTTATGCTGGTGTCCCTGCTCGACTTCCTGATAAACACTGAAGCAAGCCCCTTTTATCAGCGGAACACTGAAGAGATTCCTGTATACCGATACGATCCGGTATACCAGGGAAAACCTCTTTACTCGGTGACCCTTATCGATACTGAAGCACTTTTAAAAAAGTATCAGGGCTGAGAAACCCGGTGACAACAGCGGACTTTTCCGACTATAATAATTGTGTTAGACTATTAATATAAAATAAACTGAATAGCAATAAAGAGGTCAAAGTTGAAAGAATATCTGGAACTTGTAGACTATGTCCTGGAAAACGGAGTTCTAAAGAAGAACCGCACCGGTACTGACACGCTCAGCTGCTTCGCGTATTTTTACAGGATCAATCTTGCAGAAGGCTATCCCCTTCTAACCACAAAAAAAGTATTTTTTAATTCAATGCTTTATGAACTGTTCTGGTATCTTTCGGGAGACGAACATATCAGAGAATTGAGAAAACACACAAAGATATGGGACGCATGGGCTGACCAAGAGGGCCGCCTCGAAACAGCATATGGAAGATTCTGGAGACGCTTTCCGGTCCCTGAGGAAGGACTTCCGGGAGAGAACTGGGGTACAAAATGGATTAGCAGAGACGAAAAATCCGGAACCAGAGTCTTTGATCAAATTCAGTATATTATTGATACCCTGAAGGAAATAAAGGTTAACCCTGAAACACCAAACCTCCGAAGAATGATAGTATCGGCCTGGCATCCGGGAAATGCGGCCGAAAGCAAGCTCCCTCCGTGCCATTATACATTCTGCTTCAACGTGACCGGGAACAAGCTGAACTGTCACCTGACCCAGCGTTCAGCGGATATTGCCCTGGGAGTTCCCTTCAATATCGCCTGTTACAGCCTTCTGACCTATCTGCTGGCAAAGGAGACCGGTTTTGAGGTCGGTGAGTTTGCCCACACCCTCATAGATGCGCATGTTTACGTTGATCATATTGACGGTCTGAAAGAACAGCTTAAACGAACACCCACAGAAAGGCCCCGGCTGGTTATTGCCGACAAACCGATGCTTGAAATGAGCTTTGAAGATATTAAGCTTGAGGGATATAACCCCCAGCCATTTATAAAATTTCCGGTTGCAATATGATTATAATCCTCTTGTTGTCAGCGGCTCTGCTTGCTTCGCTGACGGTCTTAATTATACTCGCGGTAAGAAACAGCCGGTGTAAGCGCAACATTGAAGCAATTCGCGTTAAGGTAAACCATGATCTGCGTTCCCCCCTGAATGCAATCATGGGTTTTTCAGATCTTCTGCTTCAGACTGAAACGGATCCTGAAAAAACCAAATTTCTCGGGGCTATAAAGTCAGGCGGAGAAACACTGCTGGCCATCATTGAAGAAATTGCGCTGGCGATTAAAATGAACCTCAAGGTTTCCAGAACAACTTCGGCAGCCTTAAGTCACGGCAGCACCGACCTTAAATCAAAGGACAGCCTTGATAACTCAGCCGAAGCCCTGATAATGATCGTTGATGATATGATAGAAAACGTTGTTTTTCTGGAAAAGATTCTGCAGAAATCAGGCTTCAGGACAATATCAGCCAACAGCGGAGATTCAGCCCTCGATCTGCTTACCGAGCATACCCCGGATCTAATCCTTCTGGATATTGTTATGCCGGGAATGAGCGGATTTGATACCTGTGCAAAAATTCAGAGTAATAAGGATTTCATCGATATTCCCGTTATTTTTCTAAGCGCGAAAAAGGATGAAAAAACAATAATTGAAAGCTTCATTTACGGCGGTATTGATTATGTCGTAAAACCCTTCAACAGCCCCGAACTGCTTGCCAGAGTTAATACCCATCTTCAGCTGAAAAACGCGAAGGAAAAACTTCATACGCTTGCATTTACCGACCCGCTGACCGGGCTGCTAAACCGACGCAAGTTCATAGAAGTGCTTGATCAGGAACGGGCCCGCGCAAGCAGATACGGCGAAAAACTTACATTTATCATGATCGATATTGATCACTTCAAAGCAGTAAACGACAGCTTTGGACATGACGCAGGCGACAAAGCACTTATAAGATTTGCTGAGATCGTAAAAACGAGCCTCAGAGAAACCGACTCCGCAGGCAGGCTCGGAGGAGAAGAATTCGGCATAATACTGCCTGAAACCAATTCTCAGCAGGCAAAGATTGTTGCCGAAAGAATCAGAGCCAGAATAGAAAACGAATCTGAATCCATGGAAGACGGGGTACCACAGTTTACAGCAAGCTTCGGTATTGCAAGATTTGATTCCGACCACAATACATCAGCTGATCTCACCCAGGAGTCGGATCAGGCTCTTTATTATGCAAAAGAAAACGGCAGAAACAGGGTGTGCCTGTATGGAGAGGAAAAAAATTGAGCAACTACAGTCTTATCGCCGCCGTTTCGGATAATCTCGTAATAGGCAAAGATAACCGCATGCCGTGGCATGTACCTGAAGATCTTAAACTGTTTAAACGCCTTACCCTTGATAATTTTATTATAATGGGGAGAAAGACCTTTGAATCAATCGGCCGCCCTCTCCCCGGAAGAACCACAATTGTTGTTACATCTGCGCATCGGGAATTCAGTCGTGCAAACAGCTCTAATAATCTTATAGCGGTTCCTTCAATTGAAGCCGCCATAGAAACAGCCGGCCGTCAGCCTGAAAAAGAAATATTCATCGCCGGCGGCGCAAGCATATACGCCCAGGCAATCAGGGGGGCATCGAAACTCTATCTTTCGAGGATTCCCGGTGATTTTGAGGGAGACACGTTCTTCCCGGGAATCAGCAACACCGACTGGATTCTGGACTCCGAAGAGGATTTTCCGGGCTTCAGACTTGAGATATATCGGAAGAAATAATAATTTCTGCCCGGCCCGAACTGGCGTCAATTACGGCAGCCTCCAGCGCGTCGGCTTTGTCAACAGGAACAAAGCCTCCAAGATCAACCCCGATACCGAAATTTTCATCCTCAATCCTGCATTCATGTTCAAGTATTATGGTCTTCAGCGGCTGATAAAAATGATAGTCTGCTGTAATCTGAAATTCCCTGTATTTTATCAGCTCCCGCGTTGAAAGCTTATCCAGAGCGCCCGCAGCCGCCTCTGAATATGCTTTTACAAGACCTCCGGTGCCGAGTTTGGTTCCGCCGAAATATCTTACCGTGGTCAGCAGGATGTTTGTAATACCCCGTCCTTTCAGGACCTCAAGCGTCGGCTTACCGGACGTGCCTGAGGGCTCTCCATCGTCGCTCATACCCATATACTGACGATCATCCCCGGCAATGAAAGCGTGAACAACATGTGCAGCATCGGGATGCTCAAGTTTCTTGTTTTTCAACAGCTCACGGGCTGCCTCGGGCGAGGAGACAGGTGCGGTCTCAGATATAAAACGCGATCTTTTTATTAAAAGTTCAAAAGCAGAGCATCCGTCAGGAATCAGCATAGCCTGATGATATCGTAAAAACCGCCCTCAACCAAGACCCTGCCGCCCATTGCCGCGCAGGAATATTCAGGCTATAGTTTATCAACTGATGAAAAAAAACAGCATCTTAATCATTACATTTTTTCTGAGCATACTTACTCTGGTCTTTAATTCCGCTTCCGCTGCAATACCGACTTTAATCATGAGAATAATTGATCTGCTTATTCTGGCAATAATAACCGTGGAAATAATCAGAGGCCTTAGAACCGCTGATTACAAGCGGCAGTTTTTTCTCCGGAACATCCCCCTGATAATCTTCGCTTCAGTTTATCTTATAATCCTGGGCTACATGATTACTGCCGACTTCATCAGCACCCCCGGCGACGGCAGCAGATACTTCAGCCTGGTTGCAAAGGTATTACGAAGCCTCTTTCTGCTTTACCGCATGTTTGAAGAGGTAAAATCACTTGAGCAGGCACTGCACAGGCTCAATGATCGTCCGGCGCTATCAATAATCTCCAGTTTTATGGCGATTATAACCATTGGAACCCTGCTGCTGATGCTTCCTCCGGCCACAGCCGACGGCAGGGGTCTTCGCTTCCTGGACGCCTGGTTTACTGCAACCTCAGCCGTATGCGTAACCGGACTTATTGTAGTTGATACCGCCGCGGTCTTCAGCCTGACAGGTAAAATCATCATTCTTGCCCTTATACAGACAGGCGGTCTGGGTATAATGATAATGACGTATTTTTCCATGTTCATCCTCCGCCGCAAGGCTACACTGGCAGAAAAGCAGAGACTGTCATTCGTAATCAGCGACACAGATATATCTGGAATAACAACAACCCTGAAAAAGATTATTTATCTTACATTTTCGATAGAAGCCGCTGGTGCACTGCTGCTGTTTACAGGTTTCGGCCGTGAATCAGGCTTCAGCGGCAGAACAATTTTTAATGCTGTGTTCCATTCTATTTCAGCTTTCTGTAACGCCGGATTTTCACTGTTTTCCGACAGCCTTGAAGGCTTTGTATCCCGGCCGCTGATTATATTTACCGTAAGCGCATTAATCATCCTCGGCGGCTTGAGTTTCGCGGTCATATTCAACCTGGCGGCCTTTTTCAACCCATCCTCTAAGGTGAGAAAACTCAATATAAATACCCGCATAGTACTAAGCTGGACCGCAGTACTGCTTCTGCTCGGATTTTTCTTTTTCTATGCATCTGAACACGGCGGCAGCCTTCGCAGTTATTCCACTCCGACACAGTATATTGCAGCCTTTTTCCAATCGGTTACCTTAAGGACCGCCGGATTCAATTCAATAGGCTTCTCAGGATTTTCAACAGGAACCATCCTGATAATGTGCTTTTTCATGTTCATAGGCGCAGCATCAGGCAGTACTGCCGGCGGAATAAAGATAAATACAACAGCCGTCATAGCGGCATATCTCAAATGCATAGCCCTGAACTCACCAAGGGTTACCCTTTACAGACACCAGCTCTCCGAGCGCAGGGTTTTACGTGCCTTTGCAGTTTTTTTCTATGGTGTCACCGCTGTTTTAGCAGGCTCGACAGCCCTCGCCCTTACCCACAACGCCCCGCTGCGTGATATACTGTTTGAAGCGGTCTCCGCCTTCGGAACCGTTGGGCTTTCAACCGGAATGACTGCAAAATTGAACAGCTTCGGTAAGGTGGTAATAATTTTTCTGATGTTCAACGGCCGTCTCGGTCCGCTGACTATTCTGTCGACATTCTCCGGCAGAAGCGAATCCGGGGTCAGGTATCCCCAGGGTGATATTTTAATAGGATGATTATATGAACGACAGCGTATTTCTTGTATTAGGTCTCGGCACATTCGGAATGGAGACCTGCCTCGAACTCTCAGCAAGGGGAGCCAGGGTTATAGCAGTAGACAACAGGGCCGATTTAATCGAAAAAATAAAGGATCAGGTGGCTCAGGCGGTTCTTCTGGACTCTACAGACGAACTGCAGCTTTCCAGCCTGCCTATGGATGATGTAGATATGGCCGTCATTGCCATCGGCGACAATATTGAGGCGAACATTCTTACAACCGCCCTTCTGAAAAAGGCAGGAGTACCCTATATCATCGCCCGTGCGGCCACAGAGCTTCACCACAGGGTTTTGAAACAGGTAGGCGCAAACAGCATCCTTGACATCGAGAAAAACGCAGGACGGCAGCTTGCCGAGAAAATTCTGTCGCCCGATATTCTCGACAGCGTCCCCATAACCATGGAAATAAGCATTGCAGAAATTTTTCTGCCCGCCGGCTTTGAAGGACAGAGCGCAGCCGAGGTTGATCTTCCAGGTAAAATGAAACTGAATATCTCCGCTATTAAACGTGAGAGCATCTCAGTCGACGAAGAAGGCAACCCCGTATCACACGAACATGTTGTCTTCCCTGATGCAGAGACCGTCTTTGAGCATGGGGATATTCTTGTGGTAATAGGGCGCAACGATGATATTGAACAGCTGAAGGGGATCTGAGAATGCTTTTAATACGGAGATCGGTTGCTGTTTTACTGCTTATAATATCAGCTGCGGCGGTGTTTTCAGTTGCAATTTCGGCCTATATGCTAATGACTGCGCCCGGGCAGCCGGATACCGAATCACTGCGCTTCCAGGCCGAGAAAATTCTCTTTGCGGGAATAATTTTAACCTGCATAACCGCCGCCGCCTTCGGGATTGTTCTACTCAGAAGCCGGAATATTAAAAAGGACCTTGAAAAATTGATCAAACAGAACCGGCTGAATCCGGCATCGACGAAGCAGGGGCTTCTGAGACTCGGCGAAACGGGCAGCAGGCTTCACGAGCTATACCGGCAGATTGACGAAGTCAGCGAAAAACGCGGCCGGAAGATAAGCGCCCTGTCACAGACGGCCGAACTGTTATGCCAGAACATCGGGGAAGCAATACTGATTATTGACGTAACCGGATGCGTAATTCATGCAAGCCGCGGCTGGCTGGAAAGTGAGAACACCGTCAGATCAGCAATAGTAGACAAAAAACATGCTATGTTTTCGGACGGTTATGAAATAAGTACAATTCTTTCAAAACTGGAGAAAAAACACCGTCCCGTCGAAACCGTCAAGAAGGGCATAAGAACCCGCTGGGTTCCAATATATAATTCTGAAAATGAGATAAGCTACGTAGCAGTTCTGCGACAGCCTGAGACAGGAAAAGTTTAAAGCCCGAATTGCAGATTATACAGGTTGCTGTAAAAGCCGTCGGCATCAAGAAGCTGCCGGTGGGTCCCGCTTTCTATTATCTTCCCTGAACTCAGAACGAGAATACGATCGGCATCGCGTATGGTGGAAAGGCGGTGGGCGATTACTATCGCAGTCCTGTTTTCCAGAAGGTTTTTCAGACCCGCCTGGATCAGTTTTTCAGTCTCGGTATCAATACTCGCGGTAGCCTCATCAAGAATAAGCACCGGCGGATCATGGGCAATAACCCTTGTAAAGGCTATGAGCTGGCGCTGTCCGCCGGAGAGGTTTGTTCCGCCCTCGGTCAGCTGATAATCCAGGCCACCGTCAATATTATCGAGTACAGGTCTGAGCATAGAGGTTTCTGCCGCAGAAAGCAGCTGCTGGTCAGTAAATTCCCTGCCGAGGGCAATATTTTCACGTATACTCCCTGAAAAAAGAAAAACATCCTGCTGTACGGCCTGTACGGTTCGCCGCAGAAGCTGCAGGGGCAGATTGCGGGATTCAATTCCCGAAATAAGTATCCGCCCCTCGTCAGCATCCCAGAAACGGGCCGCAAGGTTTGCTATTGTGGATTTACCCGAACCGGTGTAGCCCGCAATAGCCACAGTCTCACCTGCGGCAGCCTCGAAGCTTACGCCTCTAAGAACCGGATCACCTTCCTTGTAGGAAAACTTCACATCCTCAAAACTCAGCGAAACCCCGTCTGCAATATCAAGATCCCGGCATTCTCCGCCGCAGTCGGGAATACGGTCTTCGGTATCAAGGAGATCAAAAATCCTCTCACCGCCTGCAATTGCGGATTGCATAACGGTGAACTGCTCCGAAATCTGCTGCAGCGGCCGGAAAAACTTCCGCACAAGATCAAGGAACGCAATAAGCACCCCAAGGCTTACCGCTCCGCGGGAATTAAGCCCCGCGCCGAAGTAAATGACGGCGGCGAGCGAAAACGTACTCATGAAGCTTATCAGCGGCCTGAACACCGCAAAAACATACATCTCTGAAAAGTCGGCTGCAAGCAGCTCGCCGTTTCGCTTTCCAAACAGCCTGTTTACCTCTGTCTCGCGGGCAAAAATCTTCACAACCTTCATACCGGAGACACGCTCCGACAGAAACGAGTTTACGGCGGATATTTTCTCCCGGACCCTCCTGTAGGCATTACGGGCTCTTTTCCGGAAGATAAGCGTTATAATAATAACGGGAGGAAGAGTGATTACAGCAACGGTCCCCAGGCGAACATTGAGAACAAACAGAACACCTATTACACCGATCATTACCAGAAAATTCTTTATAAGCGTCATGATCACTGAAGAAAACAATTCGCTGATTGTCTCAACATCATTGGTTATTCTGGTGACAAGACTGCCTACCGGACAGCTGCCGAGAAAGGCCAGAGACTGTCCGGCCGTGTGCTCAAGCAGCTGTACGCGGAGATTTTTCATTATGCCCTGCCCAGCTACCGACATCAGGTATACCTGCACAAAGGATGCAGCAAGCCCGCCTACAAGAAGGAGCAGCAGAATCAGGCTGTCGCGCCTGAGCCCGTCGATTGAAACAATCTCCGTCATGATATGATTATCAACAGCGTGCTGAATTATCACAGGAACCAGCAGCTCGGATGCAATCAGCAGGAGCAGGGCTGCTGAGGCAATAAGGGTTTGAATCCTGTAGGGCTTAAGATAGCCGACGAGGCGTCGCATTACGGCAGGGTCAAAGCTCTTTACAATTTTATCTTCGTTCATGTTCCACCTGCTGCAGTCTGTAGATGCTGCGGTAAAGTCCCTTCTGCTCAATCAGTTCGGAGTGAGTACCCCTTGCGCTTATTCTTCCGTCTTCAAGGACAATTATTAAATCGGCGGAGGCCAGAGACGCTGTCCGGTTTGAGATAATGATAGAGGTCCGTCCTGCCCGCTTTTTTATAAACTGATTCAGAATATTCGATTCGGTTTCAGCATCCACAGCGGAGAGACAGTCGTCGAAGATAATGATCTCCGGGTCCGTCAGATAGGCCCTTGAAACAGCAATACGCTGCTTTTGCCCCCCGCTGAGGCTGTGTCCGCGCTCGCCGACCATCGTATCCCAGCCGAAGGGGAACTCATTAAGGTCGCGTGCTATAGTTGAAAACTCCGCCGCATCCATTATTTTTTCGTCCGGGGCACCATCCGCGGCAAAACTGATATTCTCTTTTATCGTTTCCGAAAAAAGGAAGCTCTCCTGCGGAACAAGACCTACAGCGCCGCGCAGTTTTTTCAGGTCAAAGCTTCTGATATCGCGGCCGCCGATAAAAATCGTCTCAGGAGGCGGATCATAGAGCCTCGGGATCAGGTTCACCAGACTGCTTTTCCCCGATCCGGTCCGGCCGAAAATGCCGAGGGTGGAGCCTCGAGGCAGGCTGAAACTTATACCCTCAAGCACAGGCTCCGTAGATTCCGGCCAGCAGAACTCCAGATTTCTAACCTCAAGTCCGCCCCTGGGCTCCTCATCAGGCTGACCATAAGTGTTTTCAGTTTTTATATCCGACTCAGCATCCAGGAGCTCTCCAACACGGGACAGCGATGCGGCACCCCGCTCAAGCCAGTTGATCGTGAATCCGGCACCCATCATCGGCCAGACAAGGAGGTTTAGATAGCTCAGGACGGCTGCAAAATCGCCCGGGGTTATCACTCCGTCAATAACCTGAAGTCCGCCGAACCAGAGCAGGAGCAGGGTTGTACAGCCAGCAAGAAAATTTATAAGAGGAAAAAACAAACCCCATATCCTGACCAGCGACATTGAACGACGTATGTATTCGTCATTCGACTCCGAGAATTTATCTACCGCATAGCTTTCACGGGACAGCGTCTTGAAGACCCGGATACCCGAAAAGGTCTCCTGAACAATCGAACTCAGCGAGGCAAAGCTCTCCTGGACGCGCTTTGTCCGCCTGCCGAGCATCCGGCCCATACCCAGGACAAGAACGGCAAGAACCGGCAGAGGGATTATTATCCATCCCGCGAGGGCGGGATAGTTTACAAATAAAATAACAAGAATGAAGGCGGCCATGAATACGCCGTCGACAAGCGACACAACGGCCATTCCGCAGGCCATACGTATCGCGCGCATATCGTTCGTGAAGCGGGCCATTATATCGCCCGTTTTGCGTTTTTCAAAAAAATCTGGCTGCAATCCAAGAATATGCTGAAAAAGAGCACTCCGCAGGCCGCTCTCTATCCTGCGTGCACTGCCGGTAATAAAATACCGCCATCCGAAACGTCCTATTGTCACCAGCAGGGCAATTCCCGTCATCAACAGGCAGAGTCTCAGCACAAGCTGCAGATCCGGTGAGCCAGCCGCAACAATATCGATAGCCTCTTTCGTGAGACGTGGAATATACAGCAGGCCTGCATCTGTAACAAGCAGACAAATTATCCCGGGGATATACATGGGCAGATATTTCCTGAACCAGGGCAGGAGTCTTCGGTATTCTTTCAACATCAGCGCAGCATTATTCTGTTTATTTCTTCCTGAAGGGTTTCATACATGAAGCTGTGTATTCTGCTTCTTGTAGCACTGTCTGTATCCTGATTGAACAGAATTACATATATTGTACCCTCAGGTGTTTCCCGCTCTCCTATTACAGGACCCGAAACTCTCGCAATCTTTCCGCGTAATTTAAGCTGAATATCTTTCAGCATTGTATGTTTTTCCAGAACCCTTTCCTTATCAAACATGAAAGCCAGACCAACTGAGCTGATATCCCGAATTCTTCCGCTGCATAGCTCATCACCGAATTTCATATTCAGTTCGGTATTAGGAAGCTGCCAGCAATCGATTCGAAGATATTTTCTCCGCCCCTTGGCCTCATTAGCCTCAAGGGTTTTCAGAATAATGCTCCTGCTCTGATCCAGACCGAGTTTCAGTTTAATAAATCCGCACTGGATACCAAGATCCATCAGATAGGTCTTAGCCAGATCTTTATCTTCATTGTAGGTAAGAACGCCTATTTTGGCATTATTATCATCGGAACTCTTAATTTCAGAGATATATTCCCGCCACTGATCAGGGTCGAGATTTTCATCGATGTTAATAAAAACAATTGGTTCGTCAAAATCCCTGAGGACCTCCCTGAACCGTTTATGATTCGAGACGAGGTATACAGCATACTCATTAGCGACAAGTTCTCTGACAAGCCCCTGCTGAATAACGGAATGAGGATAGAGAAAGAAGACCTTTTTCGACATAAAAGTATTACGTTCCATTAACACTCCTGCTTATTATGATAAAATGAAATCATGATAATTTCTACCTATCTGGGAAATACAGGCCGAAAATATGAGCAAACTCGTCATAATCTTGCCTGGATGATGCTTCAACGTCTCAGTTTTTACAACAGGCTGAGCTGGATATCCAAATTCAAGGGCGAATATGCAAAAATAAGCAGCCCCGAGAGCCTTCACCTGAAACCCATGACACTGATGAACAACAGCGGAGAAAGCCTGAGCGCGGCTTTAAGTTTTTTTAAACTGGGCCATGGACAGCTTATAGTGGTTCATGATGATATGGAACTCCCCTTCGGAACGGTCCAGCTTAAAAAAGGCGGCGGTGCCGGAGGACACAACGGTCTCCGTTCGATTATAAAACTTACCGGCGGCGCAGATTTTTACCGATTCAGGATGGGAATTTCGAGACCGTCGAAAAACCGGGATGTAACATCCTGGGTTCTCGGCCGCTTTTCTCCGGATGAAGAAGTCCGGCTTGATGACTACTGCAGCTCAGCCGCTGACCTTTTTGAGACTGCGCTTGAAACAGGATTAAAAGCCGGAAAAAAGATTGAATTATTAAATTTATAGCTGTCAGCATTGAAAATCACTCATCAATCTCCTACCCTTATAGTATGAGGCTGACTGATGTTTGTTGAAGCAGAAATATGGAACGTCGCGCATACAGATCAGGGATACGCAGTACTGATAAAACCCATGGGAATAAATGCGGCTGTGCCTGTCTTTGTAGGACAGCTTGAAGCGCAATCCATCATTATCGGCATGGGTGATATACCCATGCCCAGACCGAACACCCACGATCTCTTTATTACCGGACTTTCAAAAACCGGGAGCACGCTGAGCAAGGTTGAAATAACCGAAATCAGGGATGGAATATTCTATTCGACAATTACTATCGCCAATATAAGCGGTACAGTCGAGCTTGATTCAAGACCGTCCGACAGCATAGCGCTGGCGGTAAGAACGGATTGCCCTATTTATATCTCGGAAAAAGTAATTGATGAAGCCGCTGTCTCATTGAATTACATATCTGAGCGAACTGAAAAGATGAACTCCGACTTTGAAGAAAAGCGACTTGAATACGAGAAAAATCTCGATAGAGCAATAAAAGAGGAAGATTATGAAGAAGCTGCAAGGATCAGAGATCAGATAAAAGATCTAGATGAAAGCTATTTCGAGGAAGACATGGGTCAAGACGGGGAGGAATAAAGTCCTTGACCTCCGACTTTGCTATAGGTAAACTTGGTTTTACATGAGCGGCATTACCTTATTAACAGACGGAACCAGATACAGCAGCCTGCTGAAAAGAAAACTTAAAAACGACGGAGACAGAATAGTCCTGCTTTCCGATGCCGCATCAGGCGATTCTGCTGTCGCTGTTTCCGATAAACCCGTAAAACAGGACAGTCGAGATCACAGTATAGTATGGAATAAGCGCTCTCCGCTTTCGGCCAGAAACGCCCTGCTCTCAACTTTAAACAGCTACAATAAAGTAGACAACGCAATACTTATATATCAACCCGGCGATTATAACAAAACCTTTCACGAAACATCATCTGCCGTATACGATCTTCAGATTGACCGCTGGATTAAGGGATACGGATACCTTCTTAAAGAAATTATCCAGCTATACATTAAACAGCAGAATGGGAACCTTTCATTCATCCTTGACTCCGACGGCATGACGGTTTTGACCCCGCTTGAATCAGCCGTATACAGTTACCTGAAAAACCTGGTTCAGAGTTTGTCGGTTCTCTATCAGAATGAACCTCTCAGGATCAACTGTTTTGAATCAGATACATCCAGACCAGATGATTTTATTGATTTCTTTATAAAAAACTCAAGCGATTCAAAATACTCTCCAGGCAGAATTCATCGGTTCGCTGATAAAAAAAGCCTTTTCGACTTTGGCAAAAATTAAACGCTCAACATTGAATTTTACCTGTTTTTGAGATACTGTAGGCCTATGAAAATTTGGTTGAAGCTTCTTATTGGAACAATAGCGGGTATCCTTGCCGCGTTTTTTCTTCCGGATGCATGGTCTAACATACTCATCATTGAGCAGCTGTCTACAGTTGCCATCAACATCGGACGTTACATCCTATTTCCTCTTGTATTCTTTTCGGTTGTAACTGGAATCCATACCCTGATTCAAAAGAAAAAGGCTGGGGGCATTCTGGGCAGATCAGTGCTTTATATGGTAATTATCAGCGCTCTGCTTTCCGTATTCGGTACTGTATCGGTGCTGCTGCTTTCTCCGGAGAGAATACCTGTCTTTATTCAGGAAAGTTCACACATTGATCTGCCCGGTTTCTATGAAACCATTCAGACAATTTTCCCGAAAAACTTTTTTTCAGTAATTTTTCAGGATGGAAACCAGATACTTCCGCTCTTTATGATGGCGGTTCTAATCGGTTTCAACATGAACTTCGACAAGGTGATTACCCGCCCCTCGGTTCAGCTGTTTGAATCGCTTGCTGGCGTATTCAGACATATTAATTCATTCATCATCGAACTGATGGGATTCTTCATGTTTCCAATGGCATGGTTTATAACCGAGCAGATTATATCCACAGCCGAGATTGAGGTTTTCCGCCAGATGCTGTTCGCAATTCTAGCAGATATTATGATACTCGTTTTCATCATCTACCCGATTATCCTGTACTTTGTCACCGGTCGACGCAATCCGTATAAATGGATATACGCAGCTCTCGCACCAACCCTGGCAGCCCTTGCATCGGGAGACAGCCTGTTCAGCCTCAGCCTGCAGATGAAAAACAGCTCAGCGAACATGGGCAGCAAACCAGAGGCATCTTCAGTGAGCCTTCCTCTGCTTGCTGTATTCGGTAAGGCCGGAACGGCAATGATTACAGGAATATCTTTTATTGTAATACTGAAATCCTATTCCAGCCTCGGACTGAATCTCTCAGGTGTAATCTGGGTTTCAACCTTTGCTTTCCTGTCGTCCTTCATCGTTGGCCCCTTCCCCGGAACAGGAGTTTTTGTTTCTGTTTCACTGCTCTGCTCAATCTACGGCCGGGGTATCGAAGAGGGATATCTGATTCTCAAACCGGTTCTGCCTATTCTCTTCAGCGCAAGTGTGATGATGGACAGCCTGACAACATCATTGATTTCAATGGTAGTGTCCAGGAATACTGAACTTCATGAGGAAATACCCTTCGGAAAGTTTAAATAGAAGATAAGTTTTATCAGAACCTGAAAACAAATCCAATTTCAGGTTCTATAATCATCTGATCATAAAAAGCCGCATCATCGCCGTCCCAGAGATGGTAAACAGGCAGGTTTGTGCCGGCCTTCAATCTCAGGGTTGTAGACTCGCCGAAGGACCATGAGAAGAAGCCTCCGGCCCACAGCCCTAAGAATCGAGCATTGCTGTAGTAATATTCTCTTATTGTGGCCTTATCATCACTGTCGGCCTCATCATAGGCTGTCAACGGGAATCGCAGGGTGAAAACAGGTGCACCCGTTATACCCATGGATATTTTTTCATTCAGATGGAATATTGCCCCCAGCTCAGGCCGGATCTCACAGTTAAATACAGACATCCTGTCTACCGTATCAACTGCTGCAGGAACAGCCTTGAATTCACCGTCGACTGTCTCCAGTGTTACATAAGTACTGTAGACCCTGAACCCGGGCTCAAAATAAAATATGTCTGTGAAGGTCATGGGAACCGAGACACCGAAAAACGCCTTAATCGGAGATGGCGCGTCGCTTACTGAAACATCCTCCGCATTCAGGATTATCGCATTACCGACAATGAGCTCAACACCCTCGAGATCTGCATTAAAATCGGCGGAGAACCCGGCAGAAGGTATTGCCGCGAGTAAGATAAATGAAAATAATACTCTAAATCTCAACTGGCACCTCCATCCCCCGCGCGTCTATCAATTCAGTATATCACGCATTTTGATAAGGATCATGCCGCTGCGCCCGTTAAAGGGGAAACGCCGCTCCTCATAGCAGATAAGCATTGTCCTGCCGGACGCCCAGATATCAGTATAGCGAAAGTTATCCGGCAGCGACGGCAGCTCATTCCTCGAGATATTCCGGCCGCAGACGAAAACGCTTTCCCCCGAAAGAACGTACCACAGCTCACCATCTGAACAAACCTGAAGCTGCGCCGGGGCCCTGTTCCTGTCTGCCGCGGCGGAACCGGCTTTTGAATAGTAAACATCAACATCCGTACCGGCGGAGGACTCTGATGCAAGCGACTGCCGGAGGTAAAGATCGCCATAGTCCTGAAGGCCCTTAACTGCTCCTTCACGGGCAGCCTGAACAAAACCTCTCAGTGCGAAGGGCCCGAGTTCTGCAGGTTTCAGATTATATTCATCCCTGAAACGTTTTTCATCCGTCTCATCGATCGCATTGCCGTTTTCGTCATGAATTATATATCTGAAACGGGATTTTTTATCATCTGAATACTTCCATGCCACCAGGCTGTAATTTTCACGGTGTATCAGCTCAACAGCCTCCCAGCCGGGATTTTCAGCGGCAAACCTGTATTCAGGAATATCGATACTGAACATCCCTGACGGCCCGACTGTACACTCAATCACAACGGGCCTGACATCGTTGTCTGACCGTCCAGATTCCTGCATATCGTCATCTGAAACAAAAAGCCTGTCTTTATACAGATGAATTCCTGCCGTCCCGCCTTCTACATAGACGGTTCCGACCGTCATTCCGGCGGATTTTTTCAGATAGTCTTCCGCGGTGTTTGCATCCGGCTGCACAATAACAGTCTGATTATCATGTTGCGTATCAAGAAGGATCGGATACCCGCAATTTACGATGATAAGGATACCATCCGGCAGCTGAGCAAAACCTGCCGTTCTCAACGCCCTTGTTTGCGGTTTGAAATCCATTTCAGAAGAGGCCTCAATAGCAGCGGCAAGACTATTGTCTATAAGACCTGAACCCGAAAAACGATCACTCTCGACTAATTCCGGATACCCGGCGTCAAAAACTATTAATCGGGCGCTTGCCGCCCATTCGGAAAAAACCGCGGCTTCAGTCTGTGCCGCGGCTGCAGCTGTGAAAAATATTGTTAAAAGCAGAAGGATTGTAAGTGTTTTTCTATTCAATGCGAACCTGCGTTATTTCAGATTTACGGTCTCCACCATATACCTGATACTCGGCCCAGCACCGTCGAGGATCTCTTTTTCAACTACAAAAACCAGAGAATCCTCATCCGGAGAAAACATTACCTGCTTAATCCGGTACTTCAGAACATGTTCTCTTTTGTAATCAGGCAGACCGACTTTATAAGTCCTCTTAGTGAGAGTATTGTCGGTTACAGTCAAGTCAATATAAAATGACGCGCTGGGGTTTTTATCCGTACCGAAACGCTCCTGCTCCAGAATAACCTTGTAACTGCCCTTGTTTTTAAAATCCCTGAACTCAAGAACATCTTTAGGTTCGGCTCCATTAATAAGCAGATAGACAATTCGCCCCTTATCAAGATGGTTTATATTAAAACCGGTTATTACATCATGGTTTTCACTCATCAGATTATACAGAGCTCCGCTGCCGTCTTGGCCTGGCTGTATGTCAGTATCATAAGTCCTGCTGAATAGTCCGTCAGCAGCAAAGCGGTTCTCGGCAACCTTTACCGTATATAATTCCGCATAGGGTTTTGAGCTTTTATATTCAATTCCATAAAGTCCGAACATGAAATATTCAGAATCAGCTGAAAAACCGAGATTGACATATTCGGCAACATCTCCGGCAAAAACAGAGAATGAGCAAAGTATTAAAATTAGGACAAGAATTGTCTTTCTGTTCATTACATGCCTCCATTTTGTTTATCGAACATTTTTCAACATTTCTATAGTAAAAATATCAACTGATATTTATAATAATAGTATGACTTTACGTCTGAGAAATACATTTCTGATATCGCTTGCAGCAGTTGCAGTAATAGGTCTGCTTTTTTCAGCCAGACTGATAATGCTTCATGAAGGCTTAAGTCTTGATTATATCATCGATCAGCTTCCACTCATTATTATGAACATTTTTACTTCTGTCGCATGTATTATAATCTTCTTCTCATTCAGAAACACATCTTCATCAGAGATTTTCTTTTTTTACATATATATTTTTTCATTTATGTTCGACATTTTCCGGTATTCCGATCTGCTCACCGAGATCTTTCCTGTTTTTACTACCTATGCGATGGCGGCAACAAGGCTCGTTTACTACGGCCGCTTTGTTGGAGCACTGGCTCTTTTCAGCGCCGGCTTATTCACAACCGGCCTTGAATACGGCAGGATGCGAATTACCCTGATTCTTACAGTTATTCTGCCCGCAGCACTCGTGCTGGTACTGCCTGTCGATGTAACATCTCATGTCGCGGGCGGAACCTGGGAGATTGGGAAATTCCATGAAATAACAATATCTCTGTCCATACTGCATATTATTGCGGTTTTAAATTTCCTGATTGCAGCGATGAAAAACGAGAGCGGAGACTATTCAATTATTGCCATAAGCCTTTTTGCGGCAATCTGCGGTCGTGAGATGATATTCTACTTTAACGGAATATTTCCAATTATCGGAATGGTTCTTATGCTTGCCGGAACGATATCATTCGGACTGAGACTTCACAGACTGTATCTCTGGGATTAACGCAGGGATTTAACCAGCAAACCCTATATAAACAGAAGAGCAACCATGCCGGTACCGACCGGAATAAGAAGATTATCAAGATCCTTAACAGGAATAAGTTCTATCATTGAGGCGGCAACCGCTACAGATACGGCCGCAGAGGGATTGGATGTAACAGCAAAGGTGCTGAGAAAAACTGCTACGGCACAGGCAAGGGTTCCCTCAAGGGTTTTACTGCCGAAGGCCGGCATGTTCAATCTGCCGAAGAACCTGCCTATTATGCTTGCAGCGCTGTCGCCGAATGCCAGGGCGTAGATTGCTACGGCCGCTGCAGCGGACGGGTAAAGCATCAGAGCAAGCATTGACCCGACTGCAAGCGTTACTGGACCGAAGACAAAACCGCCTTCATCCCGTTTCCGTGCCGCCATAGCAGTAATACCCGAGACAACAGCAACCGTTCGACCGTTAACTCTGTATGTTTCACAAACAGAGTACGCTATTATTGCCGTGCCGAGCATAAGCAGGGTCACAAGTAAATTAATTGAAGCCGCCGCTGGAACAAGCGCGACCATCATGTGTATTGATTTTCTGAATAATTCGGTTCGGATTTCTCCGTATGTAATCTCTAATCCAGGTTTTGCTGCAATCGTTCTGCTATCACTCATTAACTGAAGAACTCCTAATAAGTATTTTCCCAGTACATATATTAAGCAAATTTCCGGCCAACTTTTTTTATTATTTTTCGGTAAATAAAACCTTACAGGATAGTGATTTATTTTATGGGAGTCTCGTTAAAAAAAATAAAATTGGAATTTGTATGATTTTTCATACATAAACTTTCATATTTTGCAAGGGTAGGCATAGAAAAACCGGAGATTGCGATAAAAATCAGCGCTTTCTCCGGTTCAATTATAACATAAGATCAGGCAATGTCAATTTTTTCAACTATGGCATCAACCATGGAGCCTAGAACCTTCACAGCTTCGGATTCTGGGTGTGTCTTGAAAACATCCATACCCTTGTCCTGAGCTTCCATCATCTTCGGATCAATAGGAACCCTGCCCAGGAAGGGAACTTCCAGTTCAGCAGCGGCCTTTTCGCCCCCACCGTTTCCGAACAGATAATGAGTCGCGCCGCAGTCGGGACAGACAAAACCGCTCATATTTTCAACAACACCGAGAACAGGCACATTAAGCTGCTTGGAGAAGTTTATGCTCTTTCTCGAATCAAGCACAGCCACGTCCTGGGGGGTAGTCACTATTACGCTGCCGTCAATCTCCGGAATAAGCTGACAAACCGAGAGAGGTTCATCACCTGTTCCCGGAGGTGAATCAACGACAAGAAAATCAAGTTCACCCCAGTTGACGTCAGCCAGAAGCTGTTTGATGAAACCCATCTTAAGCGGGCCTCTCCACACTATGGGAGAATCGACGTCATTGCCGGCCATTGCAAGACTGACAACCTTCAGGTTCTCCCCTGCAACAGGAGCTTCAATTCCGTCATCATTCTGATACAACAGCTCATCTTCCATACCGAGCATCTTTGCCACATTCGGTCCATGGATATCGGTATCCATCAAACCAACCTTGTAGCCCTTTTCCGCCAGCGCTCTGGCGATATTTACAGACAGGGTTGATTTGCCGACCCCGCCCTTTCCACTCATAACGACAATTTTATGTTTTACAAGCTTCATTCTTTCGGCAAGACGTTTGTCCTGCTCGATCTGTTCATCTGTTTTCATATTCCTACCTGATTAATGATTGTGACCGCAACCGACAGCCCCGCCTTCCAGCGAATCTGTTTTCAAAGCCTCCAGGACTTCCTCAACCGTGCCGCTTACTGATCCGATTACAGATATACCCCGACTCTGAAGGTTCTGTATAGCCCCGGTGCCGATACCGCCTACAACCATTGTCTTTACATTTCTTGATGCAAGAAAATCAGGCAGGACCGCACAATGTCCACCGGGATTCTCAGCATATTCAACATCTTTAGCGTCGCCGCCGTCAATGTTCGCGAAGGTGAAACCCTCACATTTGCCGAAGTGTTCAGAAACCTTTCCATCAAACGTCGCTATTGCTACTTTCATTCTGGCTCTCCTTTCTGCAGTCAGGGCAAATGCCGTGAAACTGCACAATATGTCTTTTAATCTCGAATCCGTGTTTTTCAGAAAGCACTGACTCAACCTTTTTGTAGAGCTCGCGTTCATCTTCGCTGAAATCCGAGTATTTTATAACCTTGTAACACCGTTCACATATAAGCTGGTGATGATGTTCGGCCGTCTGATCTTCGGCGGCAATGTACCTTGCCCGGCCTTCTCCGAAATTATACCTGTTTACAATACCCATCTCATCGAGAAGGACAAGCGTCCGGTAAACAGTTGCGAGACCGATTGCAGGATACTCCTCTCTAATAATAGAATAAATATCCTCAGCGCTGAGATAGCCGTCGGCGCTCTCAAGGACCTGTGCCACCAACTGCCTCGGCAGGGTCATGCGAAGCCCGCGGTTCCGAATGCCGCCCTCAAGCTCCATACAGCAGGGTTTCATCCTCTGCCTGGGCCTTGAGTTACTCATTGAGGAGTTATCCCTATGTTGTGATTGATATTGATAATCATTATCAATAAAATAACAAAAAAAGAGCTCCGGGTCAAGCCCGGAACCGTCATTCGCAAAGATTATCAATTGAAGAAATCAGGGCGTTCCTGCTGAAGGGCTTAATCAGCCAGTCAGCAGAAACCTCAAATTTGCCTAAACCCCCGAATTCCTTCTCGAGTTCAAGCTTCTTCCTCTCTGATACCAGCAGGAGTAATGAAGTCTCCTCCGGCGTAAGTTCCCTGAGACGATTCAGCACCTCTGTCTGTTCGTCTATTTTGATATCCATGTCTGCGATAAACAGATCAACATCATGATACCGGAGAAAGTCCTGAACCCATTTCAGCGAGTCCGAGCTGACGAATTCACGCTGGTCTCCAAGTACATACTCGATATCTCCTATCAGTGCGCCCGAGTCGGACAAGATCACCGACAGTTTACTGTCCAATTTAAATCACCCTCCTGAGTTCTTTTAGCTGGGAGGATTCACCTAGACGTGCAATAGCCTTGTTCTGAATCTGCCTGACTCTTTCACGGGTTATATCAAACATCTTTCCAATATCTTCTAGGGTTTTAGGACCTTCTTTAGTAAGACCGAACCGGAGTTTAATAATATCCCGCTCGCGGGCTGTTAATTCATTAAGTGAGTATTCAAGTATTTCTTTAATATTCACCCTGAAGAACTCTTCGAACGGCTCATAAGATTCATCGCTTGCAATAAGATCTGACAAATTCGTTGAATTCTCATCATCAACGGATGTGTCGAGCGATGTTGTGTCCCCTGTACTTGAAAGAATCGTCTCGACCTTCTCCTCGCTCATATCCATATAGTTTGCAATATCTAATGCCCGCGGTTCCCTGCCCATTTCCTGAGCAAGTTCACGTGAAGCAGAGAAGCATTTTCTTGCGGAATTAAGAACATGCACCGGGATACGGATTGTTTTACCCTTGTCGGCTATTGATTTAATAATGGCCTGCTGAATCCACCAGGTACCGTATGTAGAAAATCTGCAGCCCTTGCGGTAATCAAAACGTTCTACAGCCTCAATAAGACCAATATTGCCTTCGTTTATCAGATCGATCAGGCTTAAGCCCCGATGCTGATACTTTTTGGCGATAGAAACAACAAGCCTGAGATTACTTGTGACAAGTTTGTCGCGGCAGAAGGACAGCTCGTCCTTACATGCCTTTGCTTTTTCGGAGTATGCATCATGATCGATTTCACCGAACTGTAATTTCTGTTCAAGATCATCAAGCCGTTTTTTGTATGAATTAATTGCGAGTGCTGTTTCATGCTCATTTTCCCGCGATAAAAGCGGATAAGCCGCAATCTGCTTCAGGTATAAAGACAGAGAATCGACTTCTCCGCCCAATGCTTCATGGTCTACTGCTTTTTCTTTCTTCAAGGACTCTTCCATGGCTATTATAATTACAGGAAAAGGCCTTACGGCAAATCAGGCATTTTTGAGAGTTTATATAGGAGGTAACCCCAGCCTGGCTATAGGGGAATACCCTATAGCAGACCCGGACTTTTATTTAATTGATTTTCGTTTTTTTCTGATAGCGTTCTTTGTACTCCGGCTGCCGGCACTTGCGTCGCCCTTACTGTTATCTTCAACCGGCTCAAAACTGTTCCCGGTCTGTTTTTTTCTGACTGTATAAAGGATCACGCCGCCGATAATCATCAGAGCACAGAGGATCTGCCCTGTGGAAAAATTCAGGAAGGAGTTAAACAGCGCGGGCGTGGGGCCGGCATCACCGAACTGAAGGACAAAGCCAAGATCACGGTCAGGCTCACGCAGATATTCAATGAAGAATCTTACAACACCGTAACCTATCAGATAGAAGCTGAATACCGAACCGTGAAACTTTTTCCTTCGTCGTATTACAAACCAGAGAAAAACCCACAGGATGATTCCCTCAAAAAGGGCCTCATACAGCTGAGATGGATGCCTCGGCAGGTTGACAAGCCCGCTCTGCGGCAGCTGCATACCGATTTCGGCGGCAATATCCTGGACCCAGTCGGCGCTTACGGGAAACTTCTGGGCATGGGGGAATATCATTCCCCAGGGTTTGGCTGTTACACGGCCCCAGAGTTCGCCATTGATAAAGTTGCCGAGTCTCCCGAAGGTATACCCCAGGGGGATCCCCGCCGAGAGAACGTCGGCAAACTGAAACCACTGGAGTTTTTTGACGCGGCAGTAGATTACCGAACCCAGGACTGCGCCTATTACGCCGCCATGATAGCTCATGCCCTGCAAACCTGTGAACTGGCCGTTGCGAAACGGCCAGAAGATAAGCCAGGGCCTTGTGAGATAATAATGGGAAGGATCATATACTGTTGTGGCAAGCACGCGCGCGCCAATCAGAAGGCCGATAATACTCCAGAAGAAAATATTCAGGGTCTCGTCTTCGGTAAAACTGATATTATTCTCTTTTATCTGTCTCATCATCAGGAAATATGCAATTCCGAATGCGACCAGATACATCAGGCCGTACCAACGTACCGGCAGACCGGGAATGATTTCGGGCTTAAGCCACTGGGGAAAATTTAAATATGCAAGCATCTTTACTCCTTGTTTCAGCCGCCGCTTGTTACTGGAACTATCTGCAGCATACCGGTCTCCTGGTTGAAAACGATCCTGACGGATTTTTCAACCTTCGTAATCTCAAGGGTTCGGCCGTGGCTCTCAAATACAGTCCCCGGAAAAACCTCTCCTCTGACTAATACCTCGCCCGGAAAATGCTGTTCGAAGCGCTCTTTCAGGGTAAAAACCCTCATGCTTCTCTTTTCCATTATCTTCATCAGCTTAACCTTCTCCATACGGAGTTTGGTCAGCTCTTTTTTCTTTCTGTCTTTTTCCAGGAGTTTCATCTCCGGATCAATTTTCACAAGCCGGGCCTTTATTTTATTGATTTCGCGTTCTTCCGTCTCAATCCGATCAGCTATCAGATAGTCCTGACCGAATGATATCTCGGTGCGGTTGCCTGAAATCGAACCGATATTGGCCGCTTCAATCCCTTCACGGGCCTGTATACGCCCCCCGACCAGGTAGCCCTTCTCGGTTACCAACCGGAGTTTGCCGTTACATTTTACCTTACAGCCGAAAATAGCATTCTTAACGGATATATCCTCAACAGCAAGAAGGGTTGCGCGCTCTGCAAACGACAGCTGTATTGATTCTTTTGAACGCAGAATCGCTTTGCCGCCGCCCTTAATGCCCTGGGCAACCATTATTGACTTCTCAGCCGACAGCAGCGACATTTCGGAGTTCATACCGACATTGATATTACCGCCGGCCATTACGAAAAAACCGCTTTTGACATTTCCCTTAACATTCACATCGCCGCCGAATTTAATATTGCCGCTGTTAAAATCGACATCGCCCTTTATAAAAAGGTTCTCCTGAATCTCAAGTCTGTTGTTTTCATATATTACGCGGCCCGATTTCTCGGCGATTATAACGGTTGTTCCGTCTTCCACAGTTTCTTCTTTCAGGTTGGCTCCGATTTCCAGGTCGACCGGGGAAGTCTTTTTCGCCGGCAGAACCCTTCCGCAGACATCCCAGCCGTCCTCGGACTCGCCCTGCACAACCTTAACCTCGGCTATGCGGTCGCCTTCTTTGACATTAGTGAGCTTGTTCTGCTTCCGGTAGTTGGCCCGGCCCTTTTCATCAATTGTCACCGCATCGCCGGAGGCAAGTGAAATCAGAAAATTCAACTCTGCATCACCCGCGTTGACGGGCTCCTTTCCGGCAGCGATCTCTTCACCAATCACAGATTCACCATCACGGCATTTATCAACAACCCTCCGGATTGCTTCGGAATCTATGCCGTTTGTCACGCCGGCTTCGGCGATAACCCTGTTTGCCTCTTCTATCGATGGCGGCGCACCGGTTCCGATAGCCGGTTCGGCTGAAAGAAGGGCCGTCATACCGTCGGATGACAGGCTGACGCGGAATTCCGAATCCATGTGGGGTCTGATTCTGAACGCTGTAACACCCTCACGATCAAAACGCTCCAGCAGCCCCTTTGTCTCGGATGAAATAACACCTTCTTCTATTTTTATATTCTCAAGAGCCTTAACCGAGGACAGATCAGCTGCGACCGACGCAATCTCATTGCCGTAGACATCTGTCCCCTTTTTGCCCTCCGATGCTGGCAGGAGCGCAATCTTCTGCTCGGCCTGCACTGTTGCAAGATGAGACGCCTCAGCGGGTGGAAAGGTTTTTGCCGATTCAAAGGCAGACAGGTAGGCATCATCAAGATGCGGGGCACGTTTCTTTATCTCTTCAGCCGCCTGCTCCTTCATGAACTCCAGTTCATAGACAATGTCGCCGGTTTCGCCGTTTTCAGCAGGCGTACCCTCAGATAAGTCAAAGGTGATGTCGGACTCAGGGCCGCGGTAAAACTCGAGGATTATATCCTGAATCTTTTTCAAATCAAGTGATTTAAGCCCGCTTGCCTTTATAGCCGCCCCTGCCTGCTTAAGCACCAGGGGTTTTCCCTCCCCCCTGCCCTTGTGCATAACCATCTCGGCCTTCAGCTTGTCTTCGCTTACCTTAATCTCGAAAAAGCCGTCGTCGTCGTTGCTTAATACTGCCTGTTTCAACTCACGGCCGCTATGAACCGAGGTATTTATTATCTCAAGCAGCCGGGCCTCATCTATCAGACTGTCTTCACTGCAGCCGAGCATCTGAGCCCGTTTCAGAATCTCCGCGGGGTCCGGCGCACTTGATTCGGTTCCGCCGGGATTGAAGTTCAGATAGCAGGTGTTTTTATCCTTTGACAACTCAAGCGACCAGTCATGCACCTTAAACGGAAGAACCTCAACCCAGTTCCATCCGCGGCGCAGGACGCCGGTTTCGGCAGCAAGCAGGGCCTTGCCCTTACTTTCAATACCCCGTCCGAAATAGAATTCATCATCAACCGCGGCCGGCTGTATGGGTCTCCCGCTGACATCCTTGCCCGGTTTGCCCGGTTTCCCGGCTTTAACATCAGCTATTTTCAAACCAGCCTCTACCCAGCCGGCTTCTATTACTTCGGGAATTACGTCCACACGAAGTTTCTTCTCGCGTTTTACAATCTCGCTGACCTTTTCTTCTTTTTCCTTACCGAAGGGCAGAAAACCTTTCTTTTTAACGGTTTTTTCTTTGGTGATCTTTTCAACTTCGGTTTTGAATATTTCAGGCGGGGGAGCGTTTTTCAGGAAACGCTCCACATCTTCCTTCACCTTCTCAGGGATTTCAACCGCCGCCCATTCCCGCTCGGCCGCAACCGGAGCCTCGGGAGGCTCACCCTCGGCTACTGTTATTGTGATTTCTTCGGGCGAAGCAAAAAGGCCTTCCAGCTTCAATGAAAGTTCGTCCTTTTTTATTCCGAATGTTATCTGTTTTTCCGCAATATACCGGTTAATCTTCTGAAGATCCCATTCATCCGCATTGTCATCGGGAATGAAATGGAGTACTGCAAGCAGGCCTTCATCGTCAGTGTTTATTTCTACCCGGCCTTTTACTTTGTTTTCATCTGCCATAATTAAATTTTAAATCCCTGCTCAGAGGCATTCAGCAGTTTCTTTTTCAGAAGATTGTTCTCTTTTCGAAGAACTGAAATCTCGTACTGCTGGCTCTTCACAGTTTCTATAAGCTCTCCCTTAGTCAGCGCACCGCTGTGCAGCAGGCTTTCAAGATCCTGCTGTTTATAATCAAAATCAAGCTCCGCCTCCATTTCAGCATTCTGATAACTCTCATCAAGGGTCTGTATGTCAAGAAGCGAATGGTCTTCAGAACTCTTCTGAATTATCCTGTCGGCAATCCTGTATATCGCCATGGCAATAACGGATTCAGGCTTATACTTAATTATGGGCAGACGGGAGTTAAGTGCAATATCCTGGAGGTGATCCCTGTAAATGACGCCAAGGTATTCCATATCTACACCCAGATACTGCTCACATGAACGTTTAATCTTTTCAGCCTTCACCGAATCCTTCGGATCTTCGATCATATTCATCACTATCATCGGAGAAAAGGCTTCCATCTTCTTCATAAACCCTGCAAATTTACCCGGATCGAGTGATTCAAGTTTTTCAAGCAGGCCGGGAATATAAATTCTCTGAAGGCCGTCACCGTCTGATGCAACCTGATCAAGATACCCCTTAGCAGGACTTTTACCGCTGAAGCTTGATGTGATCATTCTGAAAACCACATTTTTAAGAAAAAGATAGGCGTTCAGGGTAGCCGTCAATGCCGGGGCGGTCACAATAATGCCCGAACCGGACATCAGAAAAAAATCGAGGGTATTGAATGATGTACCGGCACCAAGATCAAGAACTACGAAATCAGCATCAAGTTTACTCAGATTTCTTATCAGCGATCTTTTCTGATTTGAGGAGATATTGGCAAGTCCGGGGATCTCAGCGTCACCCGGGATGAAGCGGAGATTATCATATTCGGAATCGAGAACAATCCCGTCGAATTCCACATCGGATCTGGTAAGCCAGGTGCCTATTCCGGCCTGATTTCTGCCGCTTCCGAGCATCATATGCAGATTCGACCCGCCGAGGTCGAGATCCGCAAGCACAGTTCGTTTGCCGGCCTGTGAAAGTGCTATTGAAAGATTTACTGCCAGCAGAGACTTTCCGACTCCGCCCTTGCCGCCTGCAACTGGAATTATCTGCATCAAAACCTCCGGGTAAAAAATTATATCATGAAGCCCGTATGTGAGCAAAGGTGCACTTGATGATTCACGCCTCTATTATTACACTATATACAGAGGTACTCATGAAAAACAAAGAACGAATTATATGGCTAGGTGTGACGGTTGCACTTGCAGCAGCCTTTATCTTCACTGCAGCCAGCCCCATGCGGGCTTCCTCATCAAATTCGGGGAACGAAAAATATATTGACAACATTTCCGTTTTATTCGATTTCGTACTTAATAATTATGTCGACGAAGTCAGCCCTCAGCAGCTCTATGAAGGAGCCGCCCAGGGCATTTTTGAAGCCCTTAACGATCCATACTCGGTTTACCTGACGCCGGACGACATGGAAGACTTTTCGGATACTACAACCGGAAGCTTCGGAGGAGTCGGAATGTTCATTTCCAAACAGGGCGGTGAACGCCCCGAATATTCACCCGATATGACCTTCAGAGAAAGATACTTCGACTACGTCGAGGTTATAGCCCCAATCGAGGGAACCCCGGCTTACAAGGCAGGTATATCAGCCGGTGATTTCATCATCTCGATAGACGGAGAATCAGCCGAAGGCTTTTCAAGTGATGAGGCGGCCGACGTGCTGCGCGGTGTTCCCGGCACCGAGGTAGACCTGACAATTATCAGGCACGGCGGCATTAGCAAGACCTACACCCTCACCAGGGCGGTAATTGAGGTGCCGACAGCCAAATATGCCATGCTCGACGACGAGACCGCCTACCTGAAGATAATCCGCTGGACGCCGTACACCGAAGAAAGCGTCATAGAAGCAGCTGACTTTTTCCGGAAAAACCGGTATAAATCACTGATAATCGACGTCAGGGGCAACCCCGGCGGACTGCTCAGTAGCGTTGTAGACACTACGGACCTGATTCTCGACAAGGGTACTATCGTCAGCACTAAAGACCGATACATGAACACCCTTGAAGACTTCAAGGCAGATCGAAAGATAATCATCCCCAAAACGATACCCATCATTCTGCTGACCGACAAGGGTTCGGCCTCCGCATCCGAGATACTGGCAGGCGCATTGAAAGATACGGGCAGAGCCTATCTCATCGGTGACACAACCTTCGGCAAGGGCTCAGTTCAGCAGATCCGCGGCTTCGGGGACAGCGGCTTCAAGCTGACAACCTCACGCTACTACACCCCTGACGATTACAACATCGACAAGATAGGCATTGAGCCACATCTGCTTATGACCGACGACGAGCTCAGCGATGAGGAGCTGGAAAGCCTTGCAGAACTTGTTGAAAACAATGATATACCGCTTTTCGTGAACGACAATCCCGTTGAAAACGACGAGAAAACAGATGCCTTTGTAGCCGAGCTCAAGGCGGAGGGAATTACACTTGAGGAGCGTCTGATACGAAAACTGATTCGTGAAGAATATAACCGCAGCCTTAATGATCCGCCTATCTACGATCTGGAATACGATACGGTACTGAAATACGCGCTTGAACTGTTTCAGAGCGAAGGGTTTGACGCGGCTTTCAAAGCGGTTAAATAGGCGGTGAGACAGTTTGTTCTACCTTCCGGCTACAGCGGGGAAGGCAGCGTCAGAATTGAAGGCGCAGACAGCAAATACATTCTCAAGGTGCTGCGGCTCGGCCCCGGCGACAGCTTCCCGGCTGTCGACCACCGGGGGCTGCGTTACAGCCTGGAGATTACCGCAAGCGGATCCGACTACTTTACTGCAAACTGCAGTCCGGTCACAGTGTCCACCGGGAATCTTGCCGGAACCCAGAATCACAAAACAAGACTGATCCTCCTGCAATGCCTTCCTAAGGGAAAGAAACTTGAAATAATAATCAGGCAGGCTGTTGAAGCGGGGGTTGATTTGATAATACCTGTCGAGAGCGAGCATTCAGTTGCCCTTATAAAAGAGGAGCGAGCAAGCAGAAAGACCGATAGACTTCGTAAAATAGCGGAAGAAGCCGCACAGCAGAGCGGCAATGCGGGGGTTCCGGAAATCCTGCCGGCAGTTAAAATGCCTCTGCTGCCTAAGGTACTCAAAAATGAGGAAGCGGACGGTCTTAAGCTGTTTTTTCATCAGGAAAGACTTGCAAAAGAATCCCTGCACAGATATCTTAACAGCGACCTCGACACAGTATGCATTCTAATCGGCCCGGAGGGCGGACTTTCTAACGAAGAAACGGATTTTCTGCTTGCAACCGGGTTTCATCCGGTTTATCTTGGAGAAAATGTACTGCGAACGGAGACCGCGGCAATCTATGCTCTAGGTGCGGTCAAAACAATTCTGTTGGAGAAAGACGAGTGGAAAACAGACATCCGGGAATAAAAAGAATTGATTTTCTTAAGGTTCCCATCGATATCCTGCCTGAAAATGAAATAGAAGATGTATTTCGCAGCTTTGCCGAAGACGGGAAACAGCACCAGATAGTTCTGATCAATTTTTTTGACCTTATGCGGGCGCGCCGCAGCAGTGAATATATGGAAACCCTGCAGCAGTCCAGTCTCGTTATACCCACCGCGGTAAGCATCTGGCGCGGAATAAAATTTCTCAAAAAGGGTCCGGCCTTCCGGTACCGCCCCTTTGATTTCGTAATCAGAATCCTCGGCCTGATGGAAAAATACCAGAAGACCCTTTATCTGATGGGCGGCAAACAGTCATCACTCCAGACAGTCTTCAACAACATGCGTATATCCTTCCCCGGTCTTAATGTAGTCGGGCGCTACACCGGCTATTACTCCCCGAAAATGGAAGAAAACATCCTGCTGGCAATCAAGAAAGCCTCACCGACCTTCCTTCTTGCAGGTGACGGCCTCAAGGGCGGAGATAAGTGGATTAAAGCAAAAAAGGAATCACTGAATCCCGGAATCTATCTTTACTGCAGCGAATGCTATGCAATTTTCAGCGGAAAGAAAAAGAAGGGATCAAGAAAAAACTGGGAAAACGGCACGGAAGTAGTTTCCGAAGTGCTGAAGAATCCGCTGAAACTTTTCAGGGTTTTCATAAGACTTTATTATTTTCTGATTCTAATCATTTACCGGATATCAGGGAAATAGTTTAATCATATAATCTAAGATACTCGTATGTTTCTCGAAGTTTTGCTCTCATCCCGAGCGTAGCGCCCTTTCCGTATATCATTCTGATAACGGGAAAGAAGCCTATTATCCCGAAAAAATCGGTTATAAAACCAGGGAGCAGTAGAAGAAGGGCCGCAGCGATAGATCCGATAAGCTGAATCATATCCTTCTCGGAATAAACACCCTCTGAAACACTCTCTTTTATCAGTGTGATTCTTGCGGTAATTTCGCGATAACTCAGAAACACCCCCGCAAGACCGGTAGAGGCCGCCAGTGCAAGGGTGAAATATATACCCCAGAATCCGCTGATGAAGTCCATGAGGAAAAACTCTCCAAGGACCACAAGCGATAGAGCCAGCAGAATCATGCATAATCTGAAAATAAAACCCGTATCAAGCAGTTTCAATAAAAATCTGGTATTCATCGTCGATAAGATATCACAGAGACATTCAATGAGCAAGTGAACATGGACCTCAGGCCTGCGAAACGATACCCCACCCGTGTCCGGAAACCGTAATTACAGGGTTGTCAGCCGCATTGCCGCCGGCCTCTACCAGGAGCCGGTTGATTCTTCTGCGAAGCCTGGAAATATGCATGTCGGCGGCTCTTGACCCCTGCAGTTCTACTGTCGAATCCGGCGGAGTCAGCAGCCGGATAATGCTTTCTCGATCAAAATACTCTCCCCTGTTTCCGGCAAAGAGCCTGTAAATCTCATACTCCCGCATCGGCAGCCTCATTTTATGCAGACCGCCGTCAGCATCATAAACACTCAGCTGACCTTCTACTCCGCTCACAATACACAGATTACCCGCATAAACAGCAGAGTCGCCCAGGCAGCGTCTCGCCCGTTCAAACAGCTCGACAGTAGACCATGGCTCACAGAGAAAATCGGAACAGCCTGCCGCAATTGCAGCCGGCATAACCTCAACCGGGCCGAAAGCGATAATAGGAGGAAAATATTCCATTTTTGTTTTTCTGTTTTCAAAGACCTCTATAACTTCAAAGCCGGAAATTACACAGACATCAAAGTCTCTAGACGGCCGGGGAGTAAAAAAAAGCTGTACGGAAGGATACTTATCCCCGTACAGCTGTAATTTCTTTTTTATGATACTGTCGCAGCCGGAAACTGATAATCTAAATCCGCTGCTGTACATCTTTATCTATCCTAGAAAAACCTGACCCGAATTATCTATTGCAAGAATAGTCTTGCATTCGGAACATCTGAACCGTCCCGATTTGGTAGCTTTCAATTTCTTCGAACAAATTGGACACTGGAAGATTTTCGGAAAAACATCAGAACTTTTTGTTCCGCCTCCGGCGCCGAAAAACTCAACGGCCTCGGTAAGATTATCCTTGATGTTGAAAAACTGCGAAAATCCCAGAAGCTGGAATACCTCATATACCTTGGGCTGTATTTCAAGAAGTACAAGATCTCCACCCCTCGGTCTGACAGCTTTAAGAAAAGCAGTGAAAGAACCGATACCGGTACTCGATACGTAATTCAATCCGCTGCAATTAAATATAAGTTTAATGTATCCGGCCTCGATGGCCTTCGTTACTCTCTTCTGGAAAAAGTTTGAATTATAGGTATCGATATATCCCGTTAAAAACAAAACGAGACAACCCTCGACACCGTCTACCGCCTGGAGTTTGATCTTCAGACTGTCGTCTTTTTCCTCATCAAATCCTGTTACTATATCGTTATTACTCATTGTACCTCAACCTGCTTTAAGTTTAACAGCCAAATAGCAGTTTTTCAATATGCATTATAAATTTATATTAAAATGATCGGAATAAAAACGCTATATATTTATATTATATTTTATATTTCTTGACCTATACTGGTTTAAATCATAAAATTGCATATATGAAGACGGTAATTAAAAAAATATTCGTTGTTTTAATAATGCTCACGGCTTTTTCAGCCTGGGCTGACGACGGAATTCAACCTGTAGATCTGTCAATCACCATACGCAGCCTGGCTGATTCAGCTTTAACAGGAAGCAGCCCCGAGGCCGGAACCGCAGTAATTCTTAACGGAACCGTAATTGAGCGTACGGTTACAAACCCGGACAAGGATGCCTACTCAGCTGAATTAATGATGGCGAGCGGAGAATGGATAACCGACGCCGAGGTTACCGTTTCCAAATGCATCATCCTTCTCAACGGGCCCGAATACTCGGAAATGGTCCCAGCTCGCCGTTCACGAACCGTCAACCCGAAGGAAATTATTCTGAATTCCGAACTGCTTGTATACGGAGTTTTCCTCGGCTGGGCCGAGACTTCAGAAGGTGTTATTGCAGTAGTTGAAGCCGGCGGAGTAAGAAAGCTCTAGCCCGGTTCGAATTTCCATCAGTAATCAAATCTCACCGATTCAGCAGTCAGAATTGTACTGTCGGCTGTATATACAGCCCGTCTGAATACGTTTCTCAATTCACGAATATTGCCCGGCCAGTCATAGTCGAACAGCTTATCCAGAAATGAATCTGAAAACTCCCAATGCCTGTTGGGCCGCTCAAGCCTGAGCTGCTCGCTGAAATGCATGAGAAGGTCGGGGATGTCTTCTTTTCGCGCCCGAAGGGGAGCAAGATGAATTCTGAACATATCTATTCGATACAGCAGGTCCGACCGGAAACGCCCCTCATTCACGGCTGTTGCGAGATTGCAGTTTGTCGCTGCTATCAGTCTTACATCGACTGCTATTTTTTTATTACCGCCTACCCGCTGCACCAACCCGCTTTCCAGTGTTCGAAGCAGCTCAGCCTGAATCTGCATATCCAGTTCCGCAATCTCATCCAGAAAGAGGGTTCCGCCGTCGCTATATTCAAAACAGCCGTGTCTACTGCGGGCTCCGGTATACGCACCGGGATCACTGCCGAATAATTCAACTGCCGCCAGCTCCTTTGCTATTGTAGCCGCGTTAAGCGGGTGAAACACCGAATCAGACCTGTCGGAAAGCTCATGCAGCAGCCGTGCTACAATATCCTTCCCGGTTCCGCTTTCACCGGTAATCAGCACAGGTCCCGGCGCCGGGGCAAATTTTATAATCCGGTCTTTTACATCACTTATCTGATGCGAAGAACCGATAAGAGCCGACATTTTTTTATTCAGACGATAGGTTGAGCTGGTCATAATCTCATTCAGCCTGTTCTTAAAAATTTCATAAAAGATTTTCTGAAAAAGATCAAACCCATGCGGCAGGTTTATATATTCCACATCTGAACAAGTACCCGACTCACAGTCTGCGACCGCAGAAACTGTCTCTCTTGAGAAAATAATTATCCGCTCAGGCTTTCCCGCAGCTCTGGCCTCGGTTAAGAGGCGCCTGCAGTCTTCATCAATTGACGGCCCGAGAATGAGAATGTCTGTTTCTGTATTTGCAATCAAAGGAAGGACATCTGTGATGCTGTCGACATTAATAACTATACAGTAATCAGGGATACGACTGCTGATTAAAATACGATCCGGGAGGTTATTTTCGACAAAAAGCACTTTTATCATTTTTTAAATTCCGTTTAATATCTGCAATTATCCTACCAAATTTAAAAAAAGCGGGCAAGGAAAAAAACTTCCCCGTCCGCCTTTTATGGTGTTACAACGTTTTACAATATAAAGAATTAGTCCAATTTGACCGCCGTACCGTAAACCAGGAATTCCGCTGCACCCTGCATAAGACTTGTGGTTGTAAACCTGATCCCTATTACAGCATCCGCCCCAAGCGATTCGGCGTCTTCGATAAGCCGGTCGAGGGCCTGCTCGCGTGATTCAGCCATCATCTTTGTGTAATCTGCAATCTCTCCGCCGACCATGTTTTTAAACCCGGCCATAATATCCTTACCCATATGCCTTGCACGGATTGTATTTCCGCGGGCCATCCCCATTACCTTCGTAATACTCCTTCCCGGAATATTGTCCGTGGTTACAAGAATGATTCCGTTATCACTCATTTAATTACCCCCTTGTATTTGTCCGTTTTACTTTCTTTTATGCGATCGGTCAGTGCCGTTATGAATAGAACTATAACAGATACAACCGCCGCGGCAACTACAATTTTTATAAACAACCCCTCACCGGAATCGGAGAAAAGGGAGTATAGTGCATAGCCGGCCAACAGCAGCCAGGATACAACCATAAGAATAAATCCCGCACCGCCCGCAAAGCGCCGGCCCTTGTTTCGGCTCAGGTTCTCAAACCATTCTTCATCAGGAGCCGGACCCTTTATTCCGTTTAATTTCCGCCTGAGCTTCAAGAGCCCAATATATTCATCCCTGCATTTATAGCAGGATTCAAGATGTCCCATTAGAGGGGCAATTTCTTCCTCATTGAGCTCGTCGTCTATAAGCAGCTGGCATTTGTATTTTGCATCTTCACAATTCATGCTTTTCCTCCAAATTCTTTTTAAGCATTTTACGTGCATTGAACAGCCGCGACATTACAGTCCCCTTTGGAATATCGAGAATCTCGGACATCTCATCATACGAACACTCATCATAGTGTTTTAGAATAATGATTTCCCTGAATTTATCAGGAAGAGCCATAACAGCCTCCCGGATTTCCTTCCTCGACTCACGCTGAGTAACCTCTTTTTCAACTGACTCAGTCCCCGGCTGAAGTTCGGGAAACTCAAGCCCCGCCTCCGAACCGGATTTTCTCCGGGCCCTGTTAATACAGAGATTCTTCGTGATTCTGAAAAGCCAGGGATAGACTGGTCGGTTCAGATCCAGGCTTGAGTAGTTTCTCCATGCCCGGAGAAATACCTCCTGCGTTATATCAGAAGCCTCTTCTCTGCTGCCTATATAACGGTAAGCTGTATAGTAAATCCTGCGATCATAGGCTCTAAACATCGCGGAAAATGCTTCATTCTCTTTCATACTGCCCATTAATACAGTTGCTCCCCGTATTTATTCAAAAATTTTTAAAAAAATCTGATTTTTTAATACCCTTGTTGCATTATGAATATCGACATGATAGAATTCTGATATTATGAGAAAAATCTTCATGCCGCTCCTGAAATTTATTTTATTGGGGCTTCTGAGCGCTTTTATTTTCCTTGCTTTCGCTCTCATTTTCAGCTGGGGCCGATGGATTTCTCCTTCGATTGAAACTGCAAACAGTCTTCTGCTGTTCCTTCCTGCGGCCGCAGGCCGGATTATCCTGCCTTCGGTAACATCAGGCCTGCTGTTCACATATTTCAGTTACCGGAATAATCGCATGAACCCGGCAGCAGTCATCCTTACAGCCGGAGCGGCCTTCGCTGTGCTGTTCTTCGGTTACAGATTTACCGCGGCCATGACGTATAATCAGGATGCGGTTGCCTTTCAGCCCTTTAACGAGCGAAAACTTCATTCGACCGACACTGGAATTATTTATACCGACAGGATTGATGCTGAAGACAGCAGCGCTATTGATGGAATAATAGTACGAAAAACCGACAGTGATCTGCCGGGGTTCAAATATTATGAAGAAGGCAGGCTGACAGGCGGTGCAGAGCCTGCACTGAACCTCGGAGACGGCAGAACAATCGACGTCAGGCCCTCTAATCCTGTTTTCAATTCCACCTTCAGCGCAGAAAGTCTGCTTAGCGGATTTACAGCCGACATCGAGCTGCTTAACATTGTTATGAAAAAATCGGCGGTGTCAGACGAGATTCAGTATTTAGTTTTAACAGCGGTTCTTACCTCTTTCCTGATGGCATGTCTACTGTTTCGAGGCGCCACAGTCTGGCCCCTGCTTGATTTTATGATAATCCTTGCTCTCCACCGGCTTGTTTTCTATCTTTTTGCCTTTGTCTCGAACGAGACTGACTTTATATCGGAGACCCTCTTCGGCGGCACTGCTCCCGGAAATATTCCCATGCTCAGTCTTGCAGCCTGCACAGTATTGATAGTCCTTTTCGGCATGCTCTCTAAGGCTCTGGGCCCCAACGCGCGCAGCAGGAGGACGGCATGAACCTTAAAATACCGGCAAGATTTCTGATAATCACTGCAGCCTCATATATTATCGCATTTCTTTTTTTTCTGATATTAAACAACTTTAAGTTTGCCCCGCGGGATATTGACATTTACTTCAGAAGCGGGTGGATTATTTATAATACCATGCTTCAGTTTTTTAACTATCTGATCCCGGTACAGGCTGTCGCCATTATTTTTACCTTTTCCGTTTTTTACCCTGAAGCCCGTTCAGCATCCGGTTTCGATATGCTGACTACCAGGGTTTTCAGTAAATTCGTCACCATTATAATCATCATTCTCCTGAGTCTGACGGCCCTCTTTTTTGTCGGGAATGAAATATTCAAACCCCGGCTGCACAGGAATATCGACAACTATACTCATCTGACGAAGACCTCAAGGGCTTATCTTGAACAGGCCCGGGCCGCTGCCGATGATGGAAGATTGTTTGACGCGGAAGAAGCAGTAAGGCGGTATCTGGCAATAAAAGAGGATGATGCCGACGGGCTTACGCTGCTACGAGCGGTTGAAGCAAGAATAGAAAATCAGTATTCAGCAAAAAGCATTGAGGATGAGGAATCAGCAGACTACGCCGATAATCTTGATCTAAGCTATGACGATGCGCTGAGGCTGGCCAGGCACTATCTGGACATTGAAGACTATTATTCAGCCTATTACTACGCACAGATTGCTTCAGGACTCTCAGGAAGCTCGGCCGAATCAGGCAGCATCAGCACCAGGGCGTGGACAGCCCTTTCCAGAACAGAACCCTCAAAAGAGGATGAGGAGGAGTTCAGGCTGTTCTCCGAGAAAAAGAGGGGAACTGAACTGCTTCTTGCCGGCAAACCTATTGATGCCTACTACCTCTTCAATCAGCTGAATGTTGATCATCCTGAAGACCCTGATGTTTTAAAATATCTGGATGAAAGCCGTCGCAAAACAAGAGAACTCACTTATTTTACCGGCGAAGCTGAAGAAGCTCTAAACTTCCCGGGCATTAACGATATAGCCTTTCTGAACAGTACGGATGAATTTGAACGTGAGCTTGTATATTTCGGCAAGATGGTTACCATTCCTTCCGGTACCTACTTCAGGAACATTGAAGCAATAAGATTTGACGGAACCGGTGTAAACCGCCATATAATTGCAGAATACGGAAAGCTGAGCGGTGATCACATAGTCTTAAACGGCATCGACAGGGAAAACAGCAACCTGAAGATATATCCCGAATATCTGCAGACCGACAGTATGCCCGAACTATATAATACATTGAAACTGAATGTTGAATGGACCCACCTGAGCGGGCTCGGCGGCTCGGATATATACCATAAAATGAGTCTAATCGACCTGATTGAATACGAGCCGGTAATATCCGGCTACGGATGGATGGTTGAACCCCTTTATATTGAAATAATCACAAGAATACTTAACCCCTGCGGATTTATTATCCTGAGCCTTGCAGCTATCGCCCTGGGATGGAAATACCGGCGCTTTTCCGGAAGAGTCCCTGTTGCAGGCTTTATACTGCTGCCGGTGGTCGTTTACATTACCGCCCTCTTCTGCGAAACCTACCTGTACGCGATGCGCCTGCTCTGTTCGTGGATATTCCTCAGCTTCGGTAAACCGGCCGCTATTTCTCTGCTTGCCGCGAGCCAGATTATTCTGCTTCTGTCAGCCTTTCTGTTGATTGCAGGCCTGAGTTCAGGAAGCATGGATAACAGCCGGGAGAGTGGTTCCGCGGCCTGATGAAGCTGCCCTTTAACCCTCGAAACCATATCTTCAAGGCCGCCGGCGCGCTGACCGGTCTGGCAGCGGGTCCTTTCGGGGTTCTGTTCGGCTTTACAGGCGGAGCCCTGATCGATCAGCTTACCGCCGGAATAAGGGAAAAAAGACAGCTGATTAGATTCTTTAAAAAACCGGACTCACAATCTTACTCTGAACTTCTCCAAAGCAACCGAAAAGCCTTCACCGCAGCTGCGGGTGTTTCAATAGCCTGGAAAACCTGCCGCAAAGATCAGGCCCGGCTTGAGCTTGCAGAAGCCGCGGTGCCGCTCTTTTTCCCGGAAGCACCCCGATCCTGCGCCGAAGCGCTCATGGAATGCGAGGGCCCGGATTATACCGCAGCCGCGAGGTTTTTTAATGAAAACGCGGAAGCTGAGCAGAGAGAAGCCCTCTTAAAAATGCTGCTTTATACAGGAATTGACCCGGAGGGCCACGCAGCTCCCGGCAGCAGCTCAAAAACTGATAAGGAAGCCTCCGTCGGCTATAGTGAAAACGATTTTACTATCCTTGGACTGACACCCGGAGCGGGGGCTGAAGAGATTAAAAGGCAGTATCACATACTGGCCGCCGCCTTCCATCCCGATACAGCAGCCGAATTAAGCGAAGAGCAGCGAGCGATAACAGAAGACGCCTTCAAGCGTATACAGGCCGCCTACGAGCGTCTGAGGAGACTTTAATCGTCAACCCGCTGAATTCGCGCGCCCAGAGACTGCAGTCTGCCGCTGAGATCCTCGTAACCCCGCTCAATCTGATAAACATTGGCAATCACAGACTGGCCTTCAGCACATAGAGCCGCGATTACCATTGCCATTCCGGCGCGGACATCAGGTGAAATCAGATATGACGCACGCAGCCTGGCAGGCCCGCTGACGACAGCCCTGTGCGGATCGCAGAGAATTATTCGGGCGCCCATACCAATGAGCTTATCGACGAAAAACATCCTGGACTCGAACATCTTCTCATGTATCAGAACGGTGCCTTCAACCTGAGTCGCAACTGTGAGCATTATACTTGTGAGATCAGCCGGAAACCCGGGCCAGGGTGCGTCATCAATCTTGGGAATCATCCCGCCGAGATCCGGATTAACCTTCATTTCGAGTCCGGATGGAATGTGGATGTCTCCGCCGCTGGTTTCCCAGTGGATTCCGAGGCGGCCGAAGCCGAGCTTAACCATACGCAGGTGCTCGGGAGCAGCTTTTTTTATAGTAAGCTCGCCGCGGGTAACCGCAGCCAGGCCTATGTATGAACCGACTTCCATGAAATCGCTGCCTATATCGAACTCTGCGCCGGTGAGCTTTTTAACACCGTCAATGTAAAGGATGTTTGAGCCTATACCTGAAATATTTGCTCCCATCGCGTTGAGCATGCTGCAGAGGTCCTGAACGTGGGGTTCGGAGGCGGCGTTTCTGATTACAGTCTTCCCTGACGCAAGAACTGCCGCCATGATGGCGTTTTCAGTTGCCGTAACGGAGGCCTCGTCAAGGAAAATGTCGACACCCACGAGCTTGTTGGCTACAAGTTTGTAAACGCCGTCCATCTCAACCCGCGCACCCAGCTCGGTAAATGCCATAAAGTGGGTATCAAGCCGCCTGCGCCCTATTACATCTCCGCCGGGCGGAGGCAGAATAACCTTTCCGGTGCGGGCTAGAAGCGGCCCCGCGAAAAGGATTGATGCTCTGATGGCGCGTGCCTGTCCCGAAGGGATTTCACTTGTTTTTATATCGAGGGTTTTTACTCGGTAGACACCGCCGCCCTCGTTCTTAACATTGGCGCCCAGCTCCTGCAGAACCTCGAACATTACCCTTACATCTTCAATATCCGGGAGGTTTCCAATAACAATCTCCTCGTCGGTAAGCAGGCATGCAGCTATACATGGCAGGGCCGCGTTTTTATTGCCGCTTGCTGTTACCGTTCCGTTAATCGGAAAACTTCCGTCAATTATATATTTACTCAAATCGGTCTCCTAATCTATTCTTCAATAATGAAACAGAACTGTTTATTCTGAAACGGATTTTTTTTCATACTCAAATCAGCAAGAAAGATCTCACTCTGATGTCCCATTCTTCCAAGACGAACTGAGACCTGATGCCTGAAATCCATACGGTTTGCGTATGAAAAAGGCGTTTCCATAATTTCAGGGAAAACAACGGTGGTAAACCCGCCGCTGTCAAAAAATCCGCTTACACTTTCAGGATCCCCGGAAGATCTGAAGATCATTTCAAGGATTGCAGTATCACTGTATCCCTGTGTTTTTAGCTTTGTTAAGGCTTCAGAGTCAAGAGCATAGTCAAGAAATGAACTAATCTGACCGGCCCTGAGATATTCCGAACATATAAGAAAAAAATCACGAAGGTTTCTAACTATATTTGTTGTTTTATACTCTGTATATTCACGCAGGTTCCATTTATACCAGGTAATAAAGGTTTCAAATCCCGTCCCTTCTTCAAAGCCCTGTTCATGAACAATGATGTCTTCATATCCGTCTTCATCGATATCCTCCATGAGTGAAATCTCAGAAAGGTTTTCCTTGATGGTAAAACGGGTAATACCGTATCCGCTGAGGATTATCAGCTCCTGCTCAATCCCTGATCTGGTTCGAAAAGAAAACTTGAGAGCATAGGGAAAATCAGACCCCCTCTTAATCTCAATAGGCTCAACACCGTTGAAAACCAGCTGCTTCGACACAGGAACGGTATAACGCAATACCACCCCATCAGGTGACTGATAGAAAATCAGCAGTAGAAATATCGCGTACTCCTGCCCCGACTGGAAAAGTCTTGCCGATTTTGAAAAATCTTCGAGGTCTACAATCTCACCGCGTCCCTCAACCGCCACGACAAGGGCATCCTCGTATCCGTTTTTATCCAGATCATGCAGTATAACTATCGGCCGGCCCCCGTCCATTACAGCATTTACATTCCATGGCATCATGCTGTAAATCTTCGAAAACAGTTCGGGTTCAGTCAGCGGCGGCAGTGTCTGCACAGCTTCTGACCCCGCAGATACCTCAGGCTTATCAACCTCATTTCCGGATATCTGGTCGCCGCTACGCGGGTCTGGTGAAACCTCCGGAGTCTCAGTCGCAGGCATATTCTCCGATGCCGCGGTGTCGACATCGGCCGCCTGATTTGATACAGAATTTTCGGGCTTGGGCGTAACGCAGGAGAGTGAGAAAAGCAGAGGAATAATCAGCGGAAGGAAACGGACTTTCATCTGATTTATAATACCAATATTGGCTTTTATCAGCAAGGGAGGAAATACGGCATGATTCAGGCAATGGGCTAAGTCTTTACACTATATAAAAAAAATGATTAGATACAGACATACGAAACAATTCGGAGTGCACGATGAAAGTAATGAAATTCGGCGGAAGTTCAGTCATGGATGCCGAAAAAATAAGAAATGTTGTATCTATAATTAAAACCGAAGCCGGCAAAACAGACGTAGCTGTTGTTCTCTCAGCAATGAAGGGCATAACAGACGATTTAATAAACTGCGCCAAGCTGGCCGAGAAGGGCGATGATGACTACAAAAAGGCCCTTGCCGGGATTTCCAAACGAGAAAAAACAACATTTATTGAACTCATCGGCTCTGATAACGAGAAAGAGGCCTTTGAAAGCCTTGAATCTATGCTTCATGACCTGGGAGAGATTCTGCTTGGCGTAAAAATGGTCAAGGAATGTTCAACACGGAGCCTTGACCTGATTTCCAGCTTCGGCGAGAGAATGAACAACACAGTTGCAGCCGCCTACATGAGAAGTATCGGCGTTGACGCAGAATATGTCGACGCCCGGGAGCTTGTGCTCACAGACAGCACATACGGGGCGGCCAAGGTTAATTACAAGGAAAGCTATAAAAGAATTAAGGAGCGTATTGATTCAATTAAGGGTATAGCGATGATTACCGGATTTATCGGAGCCAACAAAGAGGGCGTTACAACAACGCTTGGCCGAAACGGTTCAGATTTTACCGCCTCGATTATTGCAGCCGCAACCGACAGCAGCGTTGTCGAGATATGGACGGATGTAGACGGCGTCCTGTCCGCTGATCCCCGCTGCGTAAACAAGGCCTATGTTATCCCAGAAATCAGCTACCAGGAAGCCATGGAGCTGTCATACTTCGGCGCCGAGGTTATTCATCCGTACACAATGATTCCGGCAGTCGATCGTGACATACCCATACTTATCAAAAACACCCTGAACCCGTCAGCACCCGGAACTATTATAGCCCGCAATATAAAAGGCCATGACAACCCTATTACGGGTATTGCCTCAATCAAAGACGTGGCACTGATAAATGTTGAAGGCAGCGGAATGATAGGCACTCCCGGTATTGCCTCAAAGGTTTTCGGCGCGCTTGCCGAATCCGGGATAAATGTAATTATGATATCTCAGGCCTCCAGTGAGCACAGTATCAGCTTTGTGTTCCGCAAGATTCAGGCAGAAAGAGCACTTGACGCACTGAACCGGGAGCTTGGCGGCGAGGTTGAATCAAAACGAATTGAAAAGTTTGTAATCAGGGAAGATCTTGAGATTATATCGGCGATAGGCGACAATATGGTAGGGACCCCGGGTATTGCAGGGAGGATATTCAGCGCCCTCGGAGATGCCGGAATTAGCATTCTGTCCATTGCACAGGGCTCAAGCGAGCGGAGTGTCTCGTTCGTGATAGAAAAGAAACACAGAGACAAGGCATTGAACACTGTTCACGACGCCTTTTTATCATAAAAGAGGACGACAATGAAATTCTACAGCACCAGAAACAAAACCGAAGCAGTATCATTCAAGGATGCTATTTTCCGCGGACTTGCACCCGACGGAGGGCTATATATGCCCGAAAATGCGCCCGACCTGAGTGAGCTTATCAACTCATTTACCCCTGATACACCCTTCAACGAAATTGCTGCATCGATAACACAGGCACTGCTTTCTGAAGAGCTTGATGAAGCCGCCGCCAAACGCATCTGCGACAGAGCCTTCGACTTTATCCCCGAACTTGTGGGCGTAGACGATAATATCAGCATAATGGAACTGTTTCACGGGCCGTCCTGCGCGTTCAAAGACTTCGGCGCGTCATTTCTCGCGTCAAGCATGGAAGAGTTTCTTAGAACTGATTCGCGTAAGGCTACAATACTGACAGCAACCAGCGGAGACACCGGCAGCGCTGTAGCACGCGCATTTTATGAGAAAGAAAACATAGATGTAATCATCCTTTACCCCTCGGGACGCGTAAGCCCGCTGCAGGAAAAACAGCTTACAACCCTGGGAAAGAACATCAGGGCGCTTGAGGTGGAAGGCTCGTTCGACGACTGTCAGCGAATGGTAAAGGAAGCATTCCTTGACCGCGAACTATCGGATAAACTGAACCTCACATCTGCAAACTCAATCAGCCTCGGAAGGCTTATACCCCAGAGCTTCTATTACATCTGGGCATGGGCCCAGGCTGCAGCTGATAGCGACAACGCAGATCGTTCCAACCTCTGGTTCTGCGTCCCGAGCGGTAACTTCGGAAACCTGACAGCCGGGATCATGGCCCACAGCTGGGGCATGGGCAACAGAGGGTTTATTGCAGCAACAAATATAAACGATGTTGTTCCCGAATATCTGAAAAGCGGCGAGTACAACCCGCGTGCGTCTAAGCTTACCCTTTCGAACGCAATGGATGTAGGTAACCCGAGCAACTTTGAGCGGATGCTTGAATTATTTGAAGAATCACATGAAAAAATGAGTGATCTTATCAAGGAAAAGGTAATAACCGATTCTGAAACTGCTGAAACGATACGTGAATTGCTTTCTGATAAAAACTACGAGTGCGATCCGCATACGGCAGTAGGTTATCTTGCATCGAAGAGATTTCTTGAATCTGCCGACGCTGTAGAGATTGATGGAAAAGCTCCCCGGATTATCAGCCTCTCCACCGCCCACCCCGGCAAGTTTACCGAGGTTTTTGACGAGGCGACAGGTAAAAAGCCCGAACTGCCCGCAAGGCTTGAGAAGGTTCTTAAACTTGAGAAGGTTTCAACTGTTGTAGGTAATACGCTCGAGGAAATGAAGGCTGTAATCAGCTAATCAACATAGAGCCTGTAAAGCTTTTTTCCGTCTGAACCACGGAACGGGTTTTTTGTATTTTTAATGAAGGATCGGTAGACCTTACAGGCATCATAATAGCCTTCTGGTCCGTTAAAGGACGACATCAGGTCGCAGCGGTAGACCTCAAGCAGGAGCGGAAACAGGGGGTTCTGCATAGCTTTTTCGGTTCTGAATGTCGGAAGTGTTTTTATAGCGGCGGGCAGCATATGATTTTCAACGAGAAAGGATATCTTGGTTATTTTTTCATTGGAAAACTCAAGGCGCTGCAGAAACCTTTCAGCAGCCCTGCGGCCTATCTGGGCATGATTATGAAAACGGTTGCCCTCTTCACTTTCTGACAGCGGCTTGCCCAGATCATGCAGCAGAAGCGCAAGCGAGAGTTCCGGGTCGCGTGTCTTACGATGAGACAGGGTCTCAAGCGAGTGTTCCCAGACATCGCCCTCAGGATGAAACTCCTTTGCCTGATCCAGACCAATCAGGGCATTGAGCTCGGGCCAGAGAGCTTCTACTGCCCCGCAGGTACGCAGCAGCTTCAATCCATCGCCCGGATTATCCCCGGCTACAGCGGCTGTCAAGTAAATCCGCTGAATCATTGGTTCCGGTGGATAATCAAAACGCAGGGTTGAAAGTTTTTCAAGCAATTCATTAGACGGTTTAAACCCGAAACATGATATAAGGGCGGCAGCCTCAAGCGCGTTTACGACTGTAAACCGACCCGCAGCGGACGGCTCAAGCCCCAGCTGCAGTGTCCGCAGGCTTTTATAGCTGTCCGTTCGATCGATATAAACATTCCTGGACTTATCATACAGCAGGTTCATTGCGGAAAGCGGGTGAAGCGGCATTGAGGAAACAGAATCAGCACAGCTGAAGAAAGCTTCCAGATCACCGTCAAAAACAACAGCATCTATACCGTCTACGCCCGGATACCCGATATTTTCATAGGCCTTTGCAATATCGACAATTGAGCCTTCAACAAGCTCAAATGAATAACCGGGCAGATTTTTACGGTAGTAACGGGCAAGTGAGGATAAGGAATGAAGATAATGGGGTGCAGACAGCTGCATGATGTATTGCGGCGACCTGCGCCTTCACTCCTTTATTAAATCAAAGAAACTTGAAAACGGCCATCAGTGCAGTCACGGTTGTAAAGCCGATACCGATAGCCCACTGAAGAACATTGAACCGCCTGTTCACTTCTTCAAATCGTTTATCCATGTTATGCTGCATGTCCTCGAACCGTTTGTCGACCTGCTCGAACCGCTTGTCGACCTGCTCAAAGCGCTTGTCGACCTGCTCAAAGCGCTTGTCCATCATGTCAAAGCCCTGACGCATTAAATCGATAGAAGATTTCAAACCTTCTTCAAGACGTACGGTTCTCTCTATCAGTTCGATATCTCTGCTGCTTTGGAAGCTCAGGATTGTATTTCGGTTCCACTCTTCGAGATGATTCTGGACATATTTTCCTATTTTTTCCAACTCGCGTTCGCCGAGTTCCATGGATGCTTCTCCCATACTTTAACTCCTTGTATTAGTCTCTATCTACTAATAACCGGAATTTTCAGCCTTGCTTTAGAATTTAACAGAATTTCGGGAAAAAATCCAGATTGCTGCTAAGCGTAAATAATATTATTCATAACATGAAGAAAATATTCCGGCGACCAAATCTCAATCTCCCGGGGATCATTTATAAATGGGCGAACATCCTGTTTTGCAGCTTCAAAATCTACAGTATTAATTCTTTCTTTAAGCAGTTCAAGAAAGACTGTTTCTCTCAGAGGTTCGTCAGCAGTATAAAAATTTTTCTGTCTGAGACGGGCTTCCAAATGGGGCAGCAGCAACGGTGTTTTTTTCCGGACGAAAAAGGCAAAATCATACCAATCACGACCCTTTACTCTCTTGCTCCACCCCCTCGAAAGTACGGCATCCATTTCCCCGGCAAATAAAGCCGGCATTGAGTATGTTCTAACTGAAAACGGAATTGGCTCGTCAATGAAAACAACGTCATAATCAGCCCCTTCCGCAGGATTAGTATCTATTTCAAGCTCAATTTTAGAGACGGCATTTCTATGAATTACAGACGAAATGGATTCGGGAGCTCCGGCATTTATTACATGTACCCTTGTATCGGCTTTGATAAAGGCCGATTCTATCGGTGTAATTATTTTTTTATTTTTTAAACTTACATCAACTTTGAATCCAAAACTCTCCAATTCTTCCACAAGCGGCCCAAAATAAGAATCAAGCCTAAACTCCCCTTTTTCCGGCTGTAAAAGTGAAAAATCCAAATCTTCCGAAAACCTGTTCAGATTATGAAGTATTCTCAAAGCTGTTCCGCCGTAAAATGCGGCCCTGGAAAAGAAATCGGTCCTGGACAGCCCAAGAAGCGTGATTGCCTGAATTGTTTCAGCCAGTGCCATATCGGCTGATCCGTTATTTTTTGAAAGATAATCATCGAATAATTGTTTTGCGGCATCTTTCATCTACAGCCTTCCTAAATACCGATAAAACCCTGCAGTTGTTTCCGTTTTATAAAGTAACGACAGCTCTTTCATTTCCAAAAAATCAAGTTCATTAAATCGATCTTCATCCAATCTCAGATCCTCAAATAATAAAGCTTCAATTCCGGCTATTGATCTCACGCTTTTTATTGTAAACAATTTATCACATAACGCTTTTTCGGGTGAAGCGATCAGAAACGCGCTGCTGCCCTCAGTATTCCGGTAAATGCCTTTTGGGTACACGATAGAAGGAATATCTCTATAAAAGAAAGTACCGGCTGCATTATTGAAAAACTTACTGCGGTTTTTTTTAAATGTAGCGGATGTAATATTTCTTACAGCCTCAGGTATAAGACCATAAAACCTCAATGCATAATCAAAAGAGATATATGAGGGGCCGTAAAGAACATTAGCCGCAGAGGCAAGTACCGATGAATCATGCAGCTGATCAGCACGCAGATAAAGGCCTCTCTTGAGTTTAATCAGGTTTCCAGTGTTTATTTGCTGTTTTATTTTACTATTTGGATTTGAGTAACCTTTAAAATAATCCTGCAGCCATATTGAATTAGGAATAGAAACCAGCCGTTTCTGCATATTTCCTCCAGCAACTGAAGATATTATACACTTACTGGAGCTGAGACGCGAGTTTATTTTCTGGCGGCTTTATAAATTGAACGGAATACGTCGCGGGTTTCACCGGCTGTAAACATATTCATTACTGTCATTTGCATGGGAATGATGTTGTCGAATACGGTCTCGGCATATAGCCGGATGTAGGTTCGGGGGGGGGCGTCGGAGGGCTCGAGTTTATTAAGATACCAGAAACCTGCATACTCACGGAAGTTTCCTTCTTCGATGTCGGTCATTGTCCAATACATTACAAACTCGTTTTCTGACGGATGTTCTATATTAAGAATAGTCGTATATTTATAATCCTGCCCAATTCCCATAAACCTGGCGCTGTTGTGCACCCATTGTCTATGCGGCGCGCTTAAGGGGAGGTCCGGATCAAGATCGATGGTTTCAATCATGCGGCTGAAGACCTTTTCACCGTTATCATGATCAGCTATCACCTCAGCAAGTGAATCTATATCAATGTCAATTACACCGTGGAAGTCCGACCATGCATAAAGCAGGGTTTCGCTGCCATCTTTAAATCGCTGCAGCCTGAAATCGACCTCGACAACCCGGTTTTCAAGACGTTTTAGATCACTTCCTGAAACAATACCCGGATAATTATCAAGAGAGAAAAGAAAGGACGCGGGAAGGATGACCAATAAAAAAAGTAGAGCTTTTAATTTCATAATTTTCTATATATTAAAGACTATTGATGCGGCAGCCTGAAAGTCCATGAAGACATCATCCTGAACATGCTCATAATTTCCTATGCGAACCCAGGCAAGATCAAGTGCGGCGCTTAGAAATGAGAAGATCTCATAACTGCCAGAGAGTCCGATAACAAGGATATGCTCCGGCGTACCGGTCGGTGTGGTGACTGTGTTATCATCGTCATATTCTGTGGTGATATAGTTTTCACCCTTTAATACATAATCGGCAGTAAGGGCTGCTTCAAACACTGAGGGCATTATATAGCCGGCTTCGGCCGCAAACACTATTGTGTCGGGTCCGTATTCGAGCCCGATAGCTTTTATCACATTTTCACGCGAATTGGTAACATCTGAGAGTTCGCGATGGGTCCAGGCCATATCGGCCTCTTCAATTCCAACAAGGTAACACCAGGGGCTTGTATAGATATATTCAAAGAAACCTGAAAAATATCCAGGGCCCAGAGGATATGAGCCCTTTATACCCAGCATATGAGCGTTTGAATCAGGTGTTGACATAACCCCCTCGCCATATTCCGATGCCTCAACGCCAGTCTGTATTTCATCCAGCAGGTACTCGCCGTAAAGCGAAAACCCGGGCAGGGGCGCAAGTTCAAACCCGACAGTCATACAGATGTTGGCTATAGTCGGTTGGGTTATATCGTTTTCAGTGCCATCCGTATCATAAATAATTTCATAAAGCGAATGATTCCTGAACAGATTGTGGTAGACAATCAGCGGACTGATAAACTGAAGCTCAGTATCTTCACCATAAAACAGGGCTGATTCATTAACCCCCAGGGTCAGAATATCAAACAGGCGTGCTTCAAGGGCATGATCGACCATGAAGCGCTGTGCTGGATCTTCATCATCCCAGCTTTCGAAGTTAATATATGTCCAGGTATATGCAAAGTTATCTGCAAAACCCTTAATCTTTGCAAAATCATAAAAATCCGGATAGGACGAGATTATGAGATTGCCTGTTTCTCCGTTTCCGTATTCAAGCTGGTCACGGCCTATCTGCAGGTTCCAGTTATCCCCGCCGAAGGAAAAGAACCCCCTGGAGGGAAAATGATAATTAAGCTCGCCGAACTCGGAGGGAATGTTGGTGTAGTTGCCGATGTAATTTCCATCACTGTCAGTATTGGTTAGAACAAAGCGGCTTTCACCTAAATCCGGCTCCATTACGGCATAAAACCCCTCGTTAAACCAGGTTTCTACACTCAGGGTGAAAAACGGCTGTCGCTCTTCATATCCGTACTGCCACTGTGATTCATCATCAGAGCTGTGCAGATAGCCCTCCAGGGCGGCTGTTACCGATATATCGGCAGCAAAATTATCCTCACTGTATACAGGTGTAATTTCAGTAAGCTCATATATCCTGTCTATTGCATTATTACCGGCCTCAGAAAGCTTAGATTTATCAAGCTGATCAAGAATGCCGAAAACCTGTGCCTCTGAATAAGGCATAACATCTGAAAGCATGGCATAACCCGCTTCAGCAGACAGCAATTCAAGCAGATCATAGACTTCTGAGTCGATAGGGATTATCCGCTGCTCATTGGCATGCAGCGATAAAGGAATAAGAAGGATAATCAGAAAAACCAATGTTCTTTTCATATCAAAACTCTCTAATAATGTATGCTGTATTTGCCGCCAAGGGTGACAGAAAATACAGCCGCGTTTTCATCCGAGGGCGACCAGTATTGTATTTTGGTGTAATCGGTTACCGATGTATCTACAAGCTCTAGTACATTCCAGATGTAACCTACCTCTAGCGCAAGCGAAAGCATCAGACTGGGAAGACCAAGCTCATCCATTGTTCTGCCGGCACCGGCTGTGAGCACAAGTTTCTTTTCTAAAGGATCAGAATCAAGCAGCAGGGTACCTTCATCGGTATACCAGTTGTATTCTCCCCACGGGTTTGCAGGCGATTTATCACCGGATATTGAGAACTCTAATGAAGAATAAACTGCTATATCAAACCAGGTTGCCTCATAGTCGGCAAGCAGCGAGATGTTGTTTTCGCCGTTGTAGTAGCCAATGTAGTTGTCTTCAAGCTCAATGGGCATAAGCACCCCGTTGGCTGTATAGGTAACAGCAGGGTAGAAGCTGTATCCGTACTGTTCATCATTACTGCTTGAGCCATATGATTGAAAGGTATATTTTGTAGCCCCGGCGTGGTAGAAGCCCAGGGTTCCCCAGTCAAAATCATAACGACCGCCCAGGGACCAGGCTATTTTATTGGGGTTTTGGTAACTGTCCGGATTGAAGATTGCGTTTGCGTTGAAGTCGTCAATCAAGAGCTGTCCGTAGGAGTATACGTCCTCAGGGGTCCACTCTACAAAGAAGCCCATAATAGAGTTTGCATTACTGCTGGAAGTCCACGGCTTTCCCGATGATATACGCACATACTGTTTGAAGAAGCCCGGCAGCGGGTTGAAGAAGTATTCCGGATCAAAGCTTGAATCTGTATAAACCATTGAGTCCTGAAAACCAAGCCTCCAGTCGCCGATGTAGACGCCGTAGCTGTTGTACTGCCAACCGCGGTCAAGTGAATCTGCATCTTTAACGGTAACTGAAACAGATTCTTCATCTTCATCTTCATCTTCATCTTCGATTACAACACTTAACGTACTATCAACAGTATATAAACTCGAATCGCGGTTAAGCTCGGTCCAGCGTGATGTAAAGAAGAACCTGCCGTCGTCGTAGTTAAAATCAGCCTGCAGGGCCGGGATAATCTTCGAGGAAACAAATAGGCTGTAGGGCGAGTCAACATCGTCTGAGGAGGTTGTACGCCCCAGTGTTAATGAAAGATCTTCATAATCTACTGTAAAACCGCCCTCTTCAAGAAAAAAATAGTATCCGAAGAACAGATCATCGCTGTGTGATGGTGCGTACTTGTCGTCGTTGCAGACAGAAAAGCTCCAGAAGAAATCAATGTAATCGGTTGTATGACCTACATCTATTATTCCGGTCTGATAAAACGGATTCTGCGCATCAATGTCGTAGCTTAGCTCAACCTCGGCCGAGGCATCAAAGGCATAGACGTTTACCGACAGCAGGATGAGCAGGGTTAGAAGATATAGTTTTTTCATTTATTTTCTCTTTTTCCAGGTGATTATTTTTCTTAAGGAGCTTTGTATATTAATTCAAGTGTGATTTCCAGTAATCTGGTTTTCGATGTAAATGCATAACAGCTATTATTGTGATTTTCTCTTCATTATTTGAATAAATAATGCCGTATGGGAACCTGTTGGTTCGAGCCCTTCTGGTGTTATCGGATATTTTGGGCCAGGAATTCACATAACCGGTAATTCTCTCTATTGTTTTTCTAACTTCGTTAGCAAATTCAAATCCAAGCCCTTCGCTTTGATTATTATAGTAATCAATGACTTCTTTAAATTCTAATTCTGCTGCTTTCGAAAATTCGACGTTCATCTTAGTTGTTTATTGATGAAAAAACTTCTTCCATAGAAACAGTTTCCATCTCACCATTTTCTATAGCTTTCAATCGATTTTCTGCTTCCTTAGCCCAAGCGAGATCTATTTCTAAACGGTCCTGAAAATTAAAACTGGAAAGAATTGTTTCTACTAACTGCGCTTTATCCATAGGAGATAAGTTAACAGCTTCCTTAAAAATATCATCTTTAGAAATTACCATAAACACCTCGTATAAATAATATACAATGAAATTAGTTTAAAATCTATTATTTTGACTCAGACATCCACCTAACAACTTTCAGTTGTGAATATAAGTCCTTTTCATTTATTTTCTCTTTTTCCAGGTGATTATAGTACCCTTCCAGTTAATGGTTCTGGTAATTACTGTTCTAAAAAAGCTCTGCACATAGACTATGGGATATAGTAGAACCGACGGGACAAGGTAACGCCAGTATGCCTGGTTTACAGCGCCTGTAAGCCCAAGAACAACTGCTGATATAAAGAGGTATGCATACATTACAAGCGGAAACACCCAGAACATCGAGCTGATAAAGATTGCAGGTATTATGCTTATAAGGCAGAATGCTGCTACAAGCATCAGGGCTATAAAGCCAAGCTGGGCAAAGCGGTTTGTAGAAAAGACAGCGCCGGCTGCCCAGCGTGCAGCCTGGTTAGCATGCTCCGGCCATGTGGGTTTATGCACTGTTTCAATGAAGGTCTCTTCATTAAAAAGAGCTCTTATACTGTATTTTCCGCCGTCTTTAACCATGGAGATAAGCTCGGCGTCTTCGGTAGCCGAATGTTTTAAAGATTCATAACCGCCGGTCTCATCATAGGCGGCGCGCCTTATTGCCAGGTTGTTGCCGAAGCAGCCAATGGGCATGTTAAGACCGATGGCTCCGAATGCGTACAGCATACGATAGAAATGATCAAAGTTCTGAAACCCGCATACGAGGTTATCATTTCCTGTAAGAGTAAGAAGTCCGCAGACAATACCTGTATTGGCATCAGCAAAGGCGTTAACAACAAGCTGAACCCACTGAGGACCCGCAACACAGTCAGCATCGGTAAAAAAGTAAAGTTCACCCTCAGCCTGTGCAAGACCTTTAAGCAGTACATTTACCTTCGGGTTATTCTCTCCGGGGGCCTCGGTATTGGAAAGGACTTTGACCTTAAGCGTACTTTTCTCCGCAAAGGCTTTCATTATAGAAAGACTTTCGTCTTCTGATCTGTCGTCTATGAGAATAAGCTCGAAGTTTCGGTAACTCTGTTTTTCAAAGGATTCAAGAAGGGCGGTAAGGTTGGAGGCCTCATTGCGTCCGGGTATAACAACTGACACAAGCGGGCTGTAGTCTATATTTGCAAAGGCAGGACGGGATGCCCGCCTTCGCTCTATACAAAGCCCGATAGACACGGCAAGAGTGAGTACAATTAAAAATATAGAGACTAGTGATATGAATATTAGCATTTGATTAGATCGAATAAAAGAGATTTACGCGAATGAAAATAGATGGTCACTGAAACGTCAAGTAGCATATTATCTGATTTCTACTTCATAACCCCTTTATATGTCCCTTTTTATAAATGAAACAATTCATCTATCATTATAATTCTTTTCTATCCACTTTAGATATTCACCGGATTTTACTTGTTCTATCCATGTTCGATTTGTAAGATACCATTTGACCGTTTGCCTTAAACCCTCATTAAAAGTGACCGACTGCTTCCAACCAAGTTCTCTTTTCAACCTGTCACAATCAATTGCATAACGCCTATCATGGCCCGGTCTATCTTTTACATAGGTTATTAGCTTTTTATAATAGTTTTTTTCTTTACCTGTTTCGTCAGCAACTATTTCACAAAGGTTATGAACAAGTTTAATATTTTCCCATTCATTTTCACCACCGATGTTGTATGAACGGCCGGTTTCCCCATCGTTAACGATAGTCCATACTGCTGAATTATGATCTTCGACATAGAGCCAGTCGCGGATGTTTTTACCGTCGCCGTAGATCGGAAGCGGTTTTTCCTCAAGCATGTTCTCAATCATGACAGGAATAAGCTTTTCAGGAAACTGATAGGGGCCGTAGTTATTTGAACAGTTTGAAAGGGTGATCGGCATTCCATAAGTATGAAAATATGCACGAACAAGGTGATCAGACGCTGACTTGGCTGCTGAATATGGACTTCGAGGATCATAAGGGGTCTCTTCGGTGAAGAAGCCCTCATCTCCAAGGCTACCGTAAACCTCATCAGTAGAAACATGATGAAATAGCTTTCCCTCAAAATCTGTCCAGAATGCACGTACAGCTTCAAGAAGAGTAAAAGTACCATTTATATTAGTCGTAATAAACTCTTCAGGACCAGTAATAGAACGATCAACATGGCTTTCAGCAGCAAGATGGATTACTGTATCGATATTATATTTAGTCAGAAACCCGTCGACAGCTACCCTGTCGCGAATATCTGCTTTTTCAAAAAAATACCTGCTTTCTCCAAACTCTTTATCTATATCATCAAGACTATAAGGGTTGCCGGCATAGGTAAGCACATCAAGATTTACGATTTTACCGCTGAAATCAGTCTTTTCAAAGATGTAACGTACAAGGTTTGAACCGATGAATCCGGCTCCACCGGTGATTAGTATGTTTGTGAGGTTTCTCATTCTTACTCTTCTCCAACACTTAATAAATATTCTTTATAGCTAGGGTTTTTCATTCTCTCAGCAAGAGAAATCAATTGCTCTCTTGGAATGAACCCTCGTCGATACGCAATTTCTTCAATACAGGCAATTTTTAACCCTTGTCGCTCTTCTATAGTTCGAACGTAGTTTGCGGCATCTACAAGAGAATCATGTGTTCCTGTATCCAACCAGGCATAACCGCGACCCATCAACTGGACTTTTATATCATCTAATTTTAGATACTCATTATTCACTGTCGTAATCTCAAGTTCTCCGCGCGCAGAAGGCTCAATCTTCTTCGCAATATCAACAACTCTGTTGTCATAGAAATAGAGCCCAACAATGGCATAATTAGATTTTGGATTTTCAGGTTTTTCTTCTATTGAGATTGCCTTTCCATTTTCATCAAATTTAACAATACCGTATCTTTCCGGATCATTCACTAAATATCCGAATATTGTTGCACCACTCTCCTGGGCCATTGCTTTCCATAAGAGTTTTGACAGGTGTTCGCCATAGAAGATATTATCTCCAAGTATAAGGCAAACTGAATCATCTCCAATAAACTCTTCACCTATAATAAAGGCTTCAGCAAGGCCGTTTGGAGCCTCCTGAACTTTATAGTTGATATTTATACCTAGATCCTGTCCGGTTCCCAACAAATCGTCAAACCTCGGAGTATCCTGCGGAGTAGATATAATAAGGATATCTTTAATACCTGCAAGCATCAGGGTCGAAAGCGGATAATAAATCATCGGCTTATCATAGACAGGTAGAAGCTGTTTACAAACAACGGCAGTTGCCGGGTAAAGTCTTGTTCCGGCACCACCGGCTAAAATTATTCCTTTCATAGAAAACTCCTAAAAATACTTATTTATTCAGAGTAAAATAGAACTTCATCAGGATCTCGATCTTCTAAAAATTCAAATTTTACAGTTCTTGCAATACCTTCTTCAATAGAAACCGGAGGCTGAAATTCAGTACTTTTAATATTGTTTGGTTCAAACATTGTATTAGCACAGAATTTCTTTATCCGAATACTGCTAATAGGTAATTTTTTTCCACTGATTTTTGCAAGTAAATCAAAGCAGTACCCGCCGAAAAGACCAAGAAAATATGGCCAATGAAATCCTGTATTTGGATTTTTTCCAAGGGACTTTTTCACATGTGCAACAAGCCTATTCATATCAAAATCAGGTTTATCAATGTAGTTAAAAACTTTATAACCGCTCTGTGATTCAACGCAGAATTGAATGAATGCAGCAACGTTTTCAACGTAGGCCATCGATTTATAGTTTTTACCGTTTCCTATCATTGGGAACAACCCGGATGAAATTTGTTTCAACAGATTATAAACATTTCCACGATTTCTTTCACCAAAAACAACAGTAGGTCTGATAATGATAAGCGATCTGTTCTTTGGATCTTTGTTATACCATTCTCGATATACTTCTTCGGCTTCCCACTTAGTGCGTCCGTAATCATTAAAGTAATTAATTTTGCCTGTCTCATCAGTACAGATTGGTGCAAAACCATAAACTGCAACCGAACTTGTAAATATGATTTTATTTATATTTAAATCTTCACAAGCCTTGCAGACGTTTCTGGCACCATCAATATTAACTTCATCGTATAAACTTTTTGGGCTTACATCATCTCGATGCTCTGCAGCAAGATTAATTACAACATCTGAATTTTCTAATTTTCTTCTTAGTTCTTCAATATCTCGAACATCGGCAGTTAAACATTCCTTAATAAAAAACGGTGATTGAACTTTATCCACTATTCTAAAGCTGTCACCATTATCATTCAACCTATTTGTCAATCTGGATCCTATAAAACCTGATCCGCCAATGACTGTTACCATAATAACTATCCTTATCGTAAAAATTTATTATAAATAAATTTTCTCATTCTATTTGGAATAAGCCGCACCGGCACTCTTAATAATATATTCTTATACATCTCAAACGTGTTAACTAATCCAAGTTTAAGCATCTCTTTCTGCAAGGCAATATCTTTTTTACAGTACTGTAATCCACCGCGTCTTTTATAAACATCTTCAGAAATTCGAAAATATAACAGATTTTCCTGAATGTTATAAAACTGCGCACCACCGGCAAGCATTCTCATCCAGAGATAATAATCTTCGTTGAAAGAGAAATCCTGATAGTTGCCGGCTTTAAGCACACTGGTTTTTTTAAACATAACTGCCGGATGGTTAACCGGACTTCGAATTTTTACAAAATTTATAATATCAGTCATAGTCTCAGGCACTTTACGTATAGAAATAACATCCTCAATACTATTTCTGAATTCCCCAACCCAGGAACTGACCAGATCAATATTAATATTATTATTTAAAAAGTTGACTTGTTTTTCAAACCGGTTATATTTCGCTATATCATCGGTATCCATTCTTCCCACAAGATCAAAACTACACTTCTTCAAACCTTCGGATAAAGCCTTTCCTAATCCCTTATTCTCTTTGAATTTTAACTCAACAATTGGTATTTTTTTATTTTTAAAAGATTCTATTACTTCATATAATTTTTCAGTCAGCGGTCCATCATGTACCAATACAATTTCTGACGGCAGGAGGGTCTGGTTAAAAAGACTATTGAGTGAGTCTCGAAAGTACTCACAGTTTTCTTTATTATAAACGCTCATTAAAATAGAATAATTATTCTGCATCTCTGCTCTCGTCTGTGGTGTTTAATCTCAATAATTTTAAGTTCTGTGACACTGTTACAATAAAATTGGATATAAAAATTAAACTATAGTAGATTCCGTATAAAATGTATAATTTAAGAAAATTATTTGTATTAATAAGAAAAAGTACAGACATTATATAAATTCCATAATCAGCAGGAGTTAAAAGAATCTTGCTTAGAATACTTTTCAGGCTATTTCCTTTAATTAGATCTCCTGATTTCTGTTTTAAAATTAATTGTTTTAAAATTGAAAAAAAATAATTTGATGTAATTGCAATTATGTTTAGACTGAATCCAAGTATTATTAATATTATATTATCATTCGGTGAAGTTTTCAGTAAAACTATTAAGAATGTGAGTTGAAGTAAGATCATCCTAAGTCCGTCTAAAGAATGATCAAGCCACTCACCAAACGGGGAACACATATTTCTAACTCTCGCAAGCTGCCCGTCAACAGAATCTAAAACATAACTAAATGCCAATAATAAATATGAAATTAAAACTAATAAGGTATTTGCTGTAAACGGCAATAATATTAATCCAATTAATAAAATTATAAATCCTATTACCGTAATCTGATTAGGTGTTAAATGGATACTACGCTTGGTTACGAATCTAGCTAAATTCCTATTAATATACATAGTATATGGAAGGCCGGTGCTTTTCTTTTTTTCAGCCATGATTACTCCTTGGACTTTACTGATAAAATGTCATCAACAACTTTTCGTAATTTAGTACTAGATGTATGTTTTGTATATTGGAAATAATGGATTCTTACACCTAATTCTGAAAACTCTTTTTCAAGCTTTTTCCACTTTGGCGTTCCTTTCCAGTCGTCACCGACAAACATAATATTAAATCTTAAATCATTCCAGGCGGCTATTTTGTCATATGAGGTTTGAGGAACAACCATATCCACATATTTAATACTTTCAACAATTGCCATTCGTTCATTAAATGGAATTATTGGCTCGACATTTTTTTCTGATTTACTTAACTCATCAGAAGTTATTCCCACAATAAGATAATCACATTCTAATTTTGCATTCCTTAAAATATTTAGATGCCCGATATGGAACATATCAAATACACCTGTGGTATAACCTATTTTCAATTTTTTACTCATATTTACTCCCTGAAAAAAAATGCTTTATAAGCTATATGGTAATAACCCTCTTAGAATTACATCTGATAAACCATAAAACAAAATAAATAAATAACCCCAAATTCTACTTTCTGGTTTCAAGACATAAATCACACTAATTATTATTAAAGGTTCTACAACTGAAAAGATTGCCCCGATTCTTTCAGCTAAAATCGGCATCTTCATAAACATAAAATAAAAACAAACCGAGGCAACAAAAATGTTCCAAATAACATTAAAATAAGGTTGATTTCTTTTTGCATATGGATAAATTAGTAATCCATAACAGAATAAAATCATACGCCTAATTACAGTTAAACTAAATGAACTGGTTTCTCCAGCACCATCCAAAATATATTTCGCTCCTCTGATACTATATGAGGACGCAATGCGAAATAACACAATAAATATTAATTGTCCTAAAACCATTGAAATTAAAACAAGTAGAATACTTATTTTTCTATCTGATTTAGATTTGAAATATAGATATACAGGAATTATTATAACTCCACTAATATGGAAAAAAGCAGATACTATTGCATTTCTAATATATAAAAATAGTTTATTGTTTTTAATCAAAGGGATTGCAAATATCATTGTAGCATATACAACTACAATTCTTATTTGATTAAGGTGCCCCTGCATTACATATTTAGGGAAATATAACCATAGGGCAAGAATCCAATACGGAGTCACCTGTTTATATGATTTAATTATTAAAAAAGCTAGAATACTTTGAAATATAAATAAGAATTGTGTATATCCAAGACCAAAAGTTTTTACAATTGAGATTAATAGTTGAAACCCTAATTCAGTGTGACCTTTCATAGAAAATGAAGTTATTATAGGTATGCTATTAAAAATATATTTGTAATTTAGGTAGTCAGTACCTGTAGTGTTAGTACTGAATAAAAAAATTGAAAAAACAATAAATATCCATGCAGAAACAATGTAAAGTTCTCTGGCATTTCGATCACGTTTGATTAATGAAAGAGGTAATATTCCTGCATATAAAAAATAAAATAAATATTGCATTATTTTGATAGATAAAAAATTCCGTTTGATTTCAGTTTTAATAAAAATTTAAGCAATTTTTTATTTAATCCATATTTTAGAAATAAAACAACTTTCTTTTTTAATTTTAATGAACGATAAACACTATTTTTTTTTCGGTTATTATATCCATTTTCGAGAAGAAATAGATTTAATGATCGATAATTAATTGCTTTAGTAATCACATCGCTATATTTAAAATTAGTATATTTATTTACTTCTTCTAAAGTTTTAACAATTTTTTTGTAGTAATCTCGCTTATAATTTAAATCAAAATTGAATCTCTCTGTCCAGGATCCTTTTACCATAATACGATAAGCAGAAAAACACTCATCAAAATAATAAATCTTTCCACGTAGAGCCATATGAATTTGAGATGGAAAATCTCCAACAGGAGCAGTAAAATAATATGCAGGCAAAGATTCTGTATATTCTTTCCGAACCACTCTAGAATTAGTAGCAATAAAGCCACCACCTCCGTTTATTACATCTTCTATTCGAAATACGCTATTTTGCTTTGCAGGTCTGATACTTCCAATTATTTTTTTTTCACTATTTACTTTGTAAGCTGAATGGCAACACATGCTGCACTCTGGATTATTCTCCATATATTCTATTTGCAATTGAAGTTTCTTTGAGCTAATCCAGTAATCATCACCTTCACAATAGGCTATATATTTACCAGTTCTTAAATGCTTAATAAATTGGGTTGGTCTATTCCCTTGTGAATATTGATTTTCTTTTTGGTATACAGGCTTTACTATTTTAGGATATTTTTTTTCATAGTTACGGATTATTTCGGCTGTTTGATCAGTGGACGCATCATCATGAATTATTATTTCAAAAGGAAAATCTGTTTCCTGTTTTAAAAATCCAATTAGTGCATCTTCAATATATGCTTCATGATTATAAGTTATACAAGAAATAGAAACTAAAGGCTTACTGGTTTCCCCTTTCCAATGATCGACAATCTCTTCTTCTGATCTTAATGTGTTCAATCAGTTTACTCCTTTTTATTAATTAGGTTTAATAAAATACTTATTTCTTTAACCCTGAACATCTTGCATAAAACAAAATAAAAAGTCATTCCGGAAATAATCTGAACAAGTAATACTATTACTTGTGCTAGATCGGTTAACAACATTTCAAGAATAGATACAACTATCCCCATCAACAAAGACATTACAAAAAATGGAATACAATCAGCAACCTGTTCCCTTAGGCTATAATTTATCAGCTTTCCAGAGAAAGAGGCATTTATACCTAAATTAATATATGATGAAATAACCTGTGCTATGATTAATGCATAAATCCCCCATCTGATTGAGATGATGATGGCACTAATTGTGACAAGTTTCTTAAAAAGCTCCAATTTCAGATAAAGATCTGTTCTACCGGTAACCTTCAGAATATTTATATTCGATGTTTGCATTGGATAAATCATTCCGGCAAAACAAAGCAGTTGAAAAAATTTAATTGATGGTTCCCATTGTTCCCCCAGTAAAACAGGAATGAGGTTTTCAGCAGTTGCCGCCAGACCTATCATTAATGGAAATGAAATAAAAACAAGCATTTTGATACTTGTTTTATATCCTTTTTTTAATCTGTCTTTATCATCCTGAATACTTGAAAAAACCGGAAAAGCTACTTTGTTTATAATGCTTGATAAGGTAACCATCGGTAAGTCTTTTAAATTTTTTGCCTGTGTATAATATCCTACCAGATCAACAGAAAAAGTTTTACCGATTATTAACGAGTTAATATGTCTAAATGACTGAGATAATACCCCTGAAACTTGTAACTTCCAACCATAACTAAACATATGCCGTAGTGATTCTTTCGTTAATTTTCCCTTAGGAACCCAGTTAGATTTTATCCATAAATAAGCAGCCATAATCATTTTTTGACCCAGCATTTGTGCAATAAGAGCCCAAACTCCGAACTCAAAAAAAGCGAGAATGACTCCAATTATTCCACTTATTAAAGATGAAACAATTGTTATCAATGATAAAGATTTAAAGTCCATTTCTCTTTGAAATTTTGCTTGTTGAATAACAACAAGAGAATCGAAAACAATTACTAATGCTAAAACACGATTAAAAGAAATAAGTTCAGTTCTTTCATAAAATAAAGCTATTGTTGGAGATGCGAGATATATTACAAAATATAATATAATAGACATCACAAGAGAAAGCAAAAATGCAGTTGTTAAATCGTCCTCTGAGATATCTTTTTTTTGGATTACAGCCTGTCCAAATCCGTTATTGATAATTGCTTCAGCAATTATTATAAATACTAGTAAAATCCCGATTATTCCAAAATCATCTGGTGTTAACAATCGAGCCAGAACAAGAGTAATTAGAGCTCTAATTCCCTGATACCCAAATCTTTCTAGCCCGCTCCATATTAAAGCGCGCATAGTTTTTTTCTTTAAAGAATCGTTCATAAAAATAATTAAATTGATTTCGACAGTTCTGCTAATTTTCCAATAACGGAGCCATCCACTTGAGATGAATATATTAAATCAAGATTGTTTTTTATAACATCTTTATCCCAGTTCCACCATTGGATTTTTTCCAGAGAATCAATTATTTTATCATCGAATCTTTGATTTATTTTTTTTGCTGGTGATCCGGCGACAATTGAGTATGGTTCAACATCTTTAGTGACAACTGCTCCTGCACCAATAACGCAACCATTTCCTAACTTAACACCACGCATTATTACTGCATTAGCAGCAATCCATACATCATTTTCTAAAATGCAGGGAGCGTGACCTTCTCCATAAATAAACTTCGTATCCTTGGGGCCACCGTACATATTTTTAAATGCCCATCTTGTACTGTTTGTTACATAGTTATAATTATGATTTTTTCCACCGATTGAAACATACCAGCTTATTGAACAGAAATTACCAATCTCTACACCGCGAATTTGAGTGCCAACACCGGTATAAGTAAATTTACCAATATGTGACTGTTGAATAAAATTCCTTCTATTAATCGCAATATTACTGTCAAATTCACAGTTCAACAGAATTGTTTGATCACCCAAAGAGACATAATCCCCAATTTTAGAATTCCTCACCTCTACATCATGAAATATTTTGTTATACTCACCAATATTACTATTAATTATTTTTGCACTATCAGAAATATGATTATTTCCCATAATAAATTATAATTCCTCTTTCAAAAAGATATCTCTTCTCATCTTTCTTTCGCCATAAATATCATAAACCTCCAGCCGTTCAATAGCTGTTTTAGTTTTATCAAGCAATTTAGAGTAATCTTCAGCTTTAACAATAAATGATCCTGCTCTATCACGACTTGCCATTTCACTACTGATATTCATACCTTTTGTTTTATAAAAATAAAAATCCTCTATAATGTTATCTTGCTTTAATTCTTCATGGCCGGATACAGAGCCATAGACGCAAGGTTCAGCATATATGTTATTTGCTGTTAAAAAATATTTAGGCGGCTGAAAATCTAATTTGGTTTTGACCTTTAGAAAGGAATTAATTGTTGCATTCAAAATATCAAAACCTGTATTTCTTTTTACAGTTTGATAGCTTAATCCCCCGCCAACCCGTGGAGCAAATTCAATTATATTTACATTGTCTCCATCGACCATTACCTGTAGTAAAAGAGAGGTTGTATCAAGGTGAAAAGCATCAGCAATGCCCTGGGCAATTTTTTTTATTTTATTTTTAGCTATTTCAGACAACTTTGCCGGAGCGATTGATACATAACACTGAATGGCAGCTCCTTTATGATCAATAAAATTTAGTTTTTGCCTCGTCATTATTACATGTGCTACTGAATCTTGAATAAAACAATCAACACTAACTTCATACCCAGTATAAAATTCTTCAACAACTACTTTATTATTTCTACTCAGTTCAAGTGCATATTTGATATATTTTGAGAGTTCACTCTGTGTATCTGCTCTTTTTACACCCTTTGAGCCAGTTGCATCCGCCGGTTTTACTACAACGGGAAATACCAAATCAGTATTATTCAGCTCTATCTCATCATCAATGCAAATGAATTTTGAAGTAGGTAAATTATTATCCCACATAATTTGTTTCATTAATACTTTATCTGAAACATTCAGTGAAGTTTGGAAAGAGTAAGGTGCAGGCAATCCCAATTTTTCAGCAACATAACATGCAGTTACATTTGCCTGATCGATACATGTGCTGATAACTAGTTCAGCTTTATATTCTCTAGCAATTTTAAGAACGATATCCATATCAAGAGTGCTGTCTTGCACATGTTCATCAGCAACTTTTTTTGCCGGTGGATTTTCATAATAATCGACAAGGACAGTATAAAAACCTCTATCTTGTAAATTTTCTATTAACGTTATATGGGGGTTTGTTCCACCAAGTACTATAGCAACACGTTTATTTTCCATATTTATCTCGAATCTTCTCTTGTTTTTTGTGTAAGTTTAATGTTGATCTTCAACGATTCAGCAAGCCCATTAACTTCATCAAACAAATCCTGTCTAATTTCAAACACTTCCGTATTTTCGATAGCTGTCAAATATGATTTTTCACCGGGTAGATATACAGATTCTCCGCATTCTTTTAAATTCTTAATTAGATAATCAATCTTTTCAGTGTACTCCTGACGAGTTAGAAAAAATTCAGGGTTGATTACTATTATCATATTTCCATATTTAGAAAATCCATCCGTTGCAGCAAGAGGTTTTACATCACCACCAAAAGCAGAACCAGTAAGCATTCCAGCCAGAATATCAACAACAAGAGATAACCCTGCTCCTTTATGTCCACCTATCGGAATCATTGAACCAAGTATTGCGGCAGTCGGGTCTGTAGTCGGGTTACCATTAAGATCTAATGCCCACCCCTCTGGTATTGTTTCATTATTTCTAGCAGCAAGACGAATCTTGCCTCTGGCGGCAACAGAAGTAGCCATATCCATAATTATTGGAATACCGGCTGAGCCGCCTGGTAAACCATAACCTATTGGATTTGTTCCCAATAACGGCTTACTGCCACCCCATGGTGCAATTGCAGGACCGGAATTGCCCATAATTATTCCAATTTTATTTTCTTTTACCGCCATCTCTGCAAAAAATCCGGCTGTGCCGAAATTATTACTATCCTTAATTCCAACCAGGCTAATTCCGAGTTTTTTTGCCTTTTCTATCCCAAGCATCATCCCTTTGGATGCAGCTACCTGGCCAAAACCATGCTCAGCATCAATCAGACAAACAGCAGGTGTGTCCTTGACTATTTTATATTCAGGAGCTGGCGACATCAATCTATCATCTATTTTTTTTAGATACTTTGCCAGCCTGATCAGACCATGGGTTCCTTTTCCCCGCTGATGTGCAAAAATAATCGAGTTTGCAATAATTATTGCATCATCCTCCGGAACACCTTTATTAATAAGGATTTGTGCTGAGATTTTTTTTACGTCTGAGACTTTAACAAAAACCATTTTTGAAATTATTTGATAGTGAGTTTAGGAGAGCTCACTGCGTCAGGATAATAAGCATCAATAACCCGTTTAACCAGTTTCACCTGTTTTGCTCTTGCTTTGGCATCATTAGCAGTTGAGTCCCAACTATGATTTTTTGCAACCGACCCGCCCGTCTTTAGATAAATTGGAGCACTGGTTCGTATCATTTCAGGAACTTCATAATGCCTTATAAATCCTCCTGATGAGGCTGGATTTTCTGTGTGGAGATCCAGAGGAATATCAACCGCCTGTCGTATTGCAGCCATCATCTGTAATTGTATATCTCTTACAGGATTGAATGAACCTGCGCCTATTGATTCAAGCAATTTTGCAGAGCAGGGATTTCCATGCCCAGCATGAGCAGAAACTTTAAATTTACATTCTTCAGGCAACTCATTGTTTTTAATCATCTCATTTAACAGCCAAAGACAGCCTTCATCATAAACTAGAAATGAGGTACATTCGAACGAGAGCCCTCTTTTAACTTCTTCTACTGCCCTTACAACCTGTTCCTGTCCTCTAAGACGGTATCCCATCCGCTGGCCTTCAGGAGTTTGAACAGAAGCACTGGTATCAGTCGTAGCACGTGGGCCAATAGCAAGCACCAGCTCTACATTCCATTTCTTTGCCAATGCTACCATCTCAGATATTTCTTCATCAGTCAGCATCATAATACCCCTTGTTTGAGTAACACGATGTATTGTAATATTGTATGAATCCAATTCTTCTAATAATGCCTTCATTGGCCCCGGGCCCTGAATCCCTGGAACCTCAAATCTGTATTGACCTCCATCAGGAAACCTTTTTTCTGATGAAGGCAAATCATAAGCATCACCTGCGGGCATACCTATCTTTTTTAGAAATTCTCTTGTCTTCTCCATAAATCTATAACCTCCGCTTAAAAAAACTGATATTTATAATACTAGAAATAAATCTTCAAGGATGAATTTTGGTCCCATTAATATCTTAATTGTTTTATCTGCTTCATCTTGGGTTTTTCCGCCATATAAAGCTAAAGAGCAGAATTTTTCTATTAGTTCATTTTGAAATACTGGATTTTCTGGCTCGCCTTTTGGCAAATCAACTCTGTTTGAATATATCGAACCATCCTGTAGATGAATCTCTACTATAGCTGGCCGTTTCCTCGGTACCAATTGCGATAATTCAGCATCAGTTTTTATTTCTATGATATTTAGCAATTTTAATATCTCTTGATTTTCTATCTGTTCCGGAAGAAATTCAGAAATCCCAGATTTCCCGGTAACCAAAGCTGCAGCTACACTATAGGGCGTGCTCATTTTTGCAGATGATGAATCAGTAATTTCTATATGATCATGACCTTCAACACCTAACTTATAGGTTCTAACAAAAATATTTTTAATATCATTCAGGTTCAGTTGATGTTCTTTTCTAATATTCAATACAGCTTCAACTGCTGAATGACTATGACGACAGGCTGCATAGGGTTTTATATAGATATCCTCGATTGCAAACCTATCATTATTTCTTTTCAGCTTAGTGATGTCATTTCTGTTGGAAAAAACAGATAAAAAGCCGCGGCTACCGCCTAGGACATCATCTGGTCCATTTATATTAGCTTTTGCTATACTTGCAGCTATGTATCCGTTTAAAGCAGCTCTTGCCACATTTAATGGTTTTAATTCAGAACCGTTATCAAGAACTTTGAGTAAACCTCCAGAGCCAGTAGCTGCCGCTGATAAAGCATTTTTCATTTCTTCGATTGTAAAACCTAAAACTGCGGCACAAGCTATAGCCACACCAATAGTACCGCAGACACCGGTACCATGGTAGCCATTCAACTTCAAAGAAGGCTGCATGACTCTAGCAATACGAATAGTGGCTTCATATCCAATAACCACAGCTTTTAAAAATAGATCGCTGTCAACTCTTTCTGCTTCGGCAACGGCTAAAAGCGCTGATATCACAGGAACACCTGGGTGTAACATTGCATATCGATCACCGTCATCGAGTTCTAAGACATGAGAACTTAAACCATTAACAATGATGCTGTTAAATATGCTTGCTTTTCTATTAAAGCCTATAACTGTAGCTATAGATGAATTATCATTCTGAAACTCTAAATACTTATTACCTTTCTCCTGTAGAATTTTTGCACCTGCAAATGTTACGCCCAGATAATCTAAAACACAATTTTTTGCTTTTTGTAAAACTGCAGTGGGGATATTCGAATTAGATAAAGCAAATAAATCTTCAATAAAAATATCGGTAATGTTATTACTCATTAATTATTCCAGAATAAGAGAATGTCTACGGGGATCTACTATACAGCCAACTCTCATACTAACAACTCTGATACCACTGGCGCGTTGATAACCTATTCTTGAAAAGGTTTGTAAAGCTGTAATTTTACCGCCGATACCAAGCGGCCCGGTATTACTCTCATTCACTTTTTCAGTTATAAATTTTTCTAAATCATTCTGCTCACCAAATACACCATATGCCATGGCATCCATCATGAGACAATTCGCTTCATAGTGTGTTCTTCCAACACCGATTGCAGGAACACACGGTGTACAACCCAGTAAGCGAGCCATCTCAACAGCCCAACCAGCAATTTCAGTTCTAAAAGTATCAAGATTATGATGATGGAAAACCCTATATGTTCGACCTCTTATCTCAGGACCCCCTCCTTGCAATAAAACAGTAATTTTTATTTTACTTCCAGAAACAGATTTCATTCTTACAGGAGAAGGGAAAACCATTCCCGAATCTTCATAAAGGCCCTTTTCTTGAGTAATTCGATCAAAACTATCGCCTTTCACAGCCATCGGTCGTCCCGGCAATCTTCTCAACCCTTCAGCAATCCCCGCTTCAGCAGCGTCAATTATTTTTGCTGGATTTCCGTTAATCTTAGCATCCCTACCTATTTCAATAAGTACATAGGGAATACCTGTATCATCACACATAGGAAGTCTCTTTTCCCTAGCTGTATAAGCATTTTCAAGTAGCATTTCTAAAATCCATCTGGAATTTTCTTCACTCTCAGTCTCTATTGCTTTTTCCCAAACTTTTATTTTTGCCGGTTCGTAACCAATACTTGCAGCCAATACAGCTTCTGAGCAGGCTGCTTCTATTCTGGTAATATCTATCATAAATTATCCTTAGCTTTTACCTATTAAAAATTGACATGCCATTTGCTGCGGCAACAACACCCGGCAAACGATTGACAATTAACTCATGAAGTGCCTCCATCCCTTCTTCTTCAAAAGCAACAACCCTTTTTGAAACTAACCTATTCTGCAACAGTGCAGATGCAGGAGGAACAACAATAAATACAGATCCAAATTCTGAAATTTCATCAATTGTATTCTGCTTGATTTCGCCCTTACCTAAATGGAATCTAACGCCTGCTTTAGACAATATTCCCATTGTGCTTTCAATTTCTTCTTTATTACTTGATGTAGGACCATAACCAGCAGGACTGAATGCCGTATGCATAATGGCAGAGCCGGATAAATTTACCGACAATTCTTCCAGCCTTTCAGCGTTTATAAATTCAACAAGTTTCGGCATCACGGCATCTCGTGCCGTATATATGATTCCACTAATTTCAACTCTATCACCAATAGTAATTCCATTAATTTTTTTATTTATCGGTGTTGAAATATTATACAGCATTATTAACTCCCAAAAATATTATTTTGATTCAAAAAACAATTTAAAGTATGATGATTGATTTTCAATCACTCCAAAGGCTTTTCCTCTATTTATAATTTTTTTTGCCCAATTTTTATGCGGATTTATCTCATTCATTTTATTTGTTCCTTTAACCACACCACCATTTGTATTAATAATTTGTTGAGCATCATCCCACTCTTCTTTTGTTACAGCTTGCATAGCATTTACATATTTTACATGCGAAGGGTGAATTATTGTTTTGCCGATAAATCCATTTGCCTTATCAAGAACAACTTCACGTAAAAGTCCATCAATGGCATCATTTAAAATGGGATTTCTTTTTAACAATGAATTGTGTATATCATCTTTTAGCAAATGATCCAGATCTTCATTTTTATATGCTAAAAAGTATTCCCAAACCGGCGCAGATACAACATAACCATTTACTCGATTAAAAACATTAAGAATATCCGATAGACAATCTCTAACAGTTAAAATATCATATATAGAATAATTAATTCCTCTTCTAACACCGAAGAGTGAAGAGAGATCAGTCCCACCGACCCTAATATTAAGAACAAGCTCTTTAAACGGTAACATGAGAACTCTTAATTTAATTAATTCCTCTAATCTCGTCTCTTTAAATGCAACATCTCGCCCCTCTAAAATAGGCATTCCATATAACTGTATATTGAATTTTGAAATTAATTCAGAAAGACAACTAAAGTATTCATTACCATTACTACTATAGAATTTGGGAAAAACAAATCCTGATAAAATTTCACAATGCTCCTTTTTTAATTTTTTTGAAAATTGCCAGAATTGTTCTGTATTTCTAACTCTCAAAAATGTTAAAGGAATATCATTATGTGTGATATTGCCAGCTTCAATCGCAGTAGATAAAGTGTCTAGATGCTTTATTACATTTTTTTCAGCAGCTTTAAGATCTTCTTCTTTTATTGCATCCTCAAAACACATTACCATTGACGTTAAACCTAGAAGCTTTTTATTTAAAATTTTGTCAATAACATGCTTTGTACCGGGCATATATAAGGTAGCACCCAAACAATACTGTAATATTTTTCTATCAGAAAATTTGTTAAATTCAATAGGTTCATTTATAAAATTAAAATTTGGATTAATAATATTATGTTTCATCAATGTTCCTCACCATATCTATAGTCATTTTTTGCTCTTCGTTTTTAATCGTATAATATGTTGGCAAACAAAGCACTCTTTTTGAAATATCCCTAGAGTTTTCACACTGTCCGTTCTCACCAAAGACAGCTACCTTATCAAGGCTCGGATGAAAATATCGGCGAGGAAAAATTTCGAGCTTTTTTAACTTATCCACAACTTTATAAAGAGTTTCTTCATCCTTAAAAAGGATAGGTACGTAGCTGTAATTATAAGTCACTTCATTAGGCAATGTTTGAAAAGTTACAATATCATTTAAAGATTTATAATATCTTTGCCAAATCTCCTTTCGTCGATCTAAAATACTATCTATATCATCAAACACACAAAGCCCCATAGCTGCTTCAAATTCATTCATTTTTGCATTAATTCCAATATTGGAAAAAGACCCCTGATTATTTAACCCAAAATTGATCATTGCCCGTATACGATGGGCCAAGTCATCATCTTCCGTAATTACAGCTCCACCTTCAATTGTATGAAACAACTTTGTTGCATGAAAACTTAAAGTGCTCAGATTTCCGTAATTAAGCACACTTTTACCCTTATATTTTACTCCAAAAGCATGTGCTCCATCATAAATTAATTTTAGATTATGCCTTTCAGCAATAGCCTCAATTTGCTCAACCTCACAAGGATTACCATAAACATGAACAGGCAAAATTGCTGAAGTCTCAGGTGTTATCTTTTCTTCAATTTTGTCGGGATCGAGATTGAATGTATTCTCATCAATATCAGAAAAAACAGGTTTTAAATTTTCCCAGACCAATGAACTTGTTGTTGCAGCAAAGCTGAAAGGAGTTGTAATAACTTCGCCCCTGAGGTCTAAAGCTTTATAGGCTATCTGCAGGGCAAGAGTTCCATTCGCTACTAGAATTACATTTTTTACACCAAGAAAATCCTGGAGCTTATTCTCAAGCTCTCTGACATTTGGCCCATTGTTTGTTAAATATTCTCTATCAAAAATATCATTAACATATTTAATAAATTTTGCCCTATCAGGTAAATATGGTTTTGTTACTGGAGTCATTGTTGTTCCTCTATTTGATTGACTAAAGGATAATATAATTATAATACCCACGAAGGAAAACCGAAGTCTTTTGAGAATTATATTTATCGGATTTTTCTAATACGCAAGTAATACTAAGAAAAGCCCGTATTATTACTTTTTCCTGCTGAACAATTTATCTATTCTGTAGCCCAGAATAAGCGACACAATGGAAATGGTAATAATGATAATATATACATCTGTCCCCATAACAGGCTTATTAGATCAAGAAATACCGGTTTTTAAATCCCCCCGGCCTCTTCAATGCCCAGAAACCTGAATATCTCAAGGGTGGCACGGGATTTATTCAGAGTATAAAAATGAATACCTGAGACATTGTTCTCAAGCAGGTCAAGGCTCTGGTGGGTTGCCCAGTGAATACCAACACGCTCGGCTGCATCATCTGTTGCGGCTCTGTTCATTGCCCTTATAAGTCCTGCAGGAATTCGTGCGCCCAGCGACAACTCGGCTATACGCTCCATATTTGACTTTGAGACAACAGGCATAATTCCTGCCTTAATTGGTACTTTTATACCTGCAAGCTCGCATCTTTCTCGAAAGTCGTAGAAGTCGCGGTTATCAAAAAACAACTGGGTACAGATATAATCAGCCCCGCAGTCCACCTTCTTTTTAAGATTATCAAGCTCAACAAGGCGGTTCGGAGTGGCCGGATGGCCCTCGGGAAAACCCGCCACACCTACATTCATATGAGGGTAGTTTGTCTTTATAAAACAAACCAGCTCCGCAGCATAGGTAAACCCATTTTCAGGAGGAGTAAAATCAATACCGCCATTGGGCGGATCACCGCGCAGGGCCAGAATATCGTGAATACCCAGCTCATTGTACTCATCAAGCAGGGTCTTTATCTGATCTTTATCCATTCCGACACAGGTAAGGTGACTTACTACTTTTAATGGAGTTTCAGCCTTCATCCGAAGGATGGTGTCCTTGGTAAGGTTCTGTGTTGAGCCTCCTGCACCGAAGGTCATGCTGACATAGGAAGGATTAAGCGGCATAAAGTCGTTCTTAATCCTGGCTATAAGGTTATCAGCCCCCTTCTGTGTTTTAGGGGGAAAGAATTCAAAACTGATTGTAGGTTTCATGGATGCATTTTAAACTTCACATTAATAATGGTAAAGGCTATCTACAGCTGCTGCATTATCATAAATGTGATGGTTATTTACTCCTATTTGTTATTATTACATTGTGCTTAGACAAACACATCCTGCAGGAAGAGGACTCCGTCTTTCTTTTCCGTCTTGTCCGGAATATACTGCTATTTCAACAGAATTCCCGACCTGTCAATTTCCTTTCTTAGCAAGGGAGTGGTTTCCGAATTGTATTGGACAATATCAAAAGGATAATCGAATCCTCGTCTCATCATGGCCGTCAAAAACTTAATTTTCTTTTGTCTAAAAACAGCCTTTTCTTCAGATAACATTATCGCAAGATCAATATCGCCGCCTTTTTTTGTGTCATCCGTTCTACTGCCGAATAGATAAACAGAAACATCACCAAAAGAGTCTTTTGCTGAGGAGATAATTTCTTTTCTAAGCGTATTATTTAATCTCATAGTTGAAATCCTTGAAAAACCTCTTTGTTATGGCAAGCGACTTTTTATAAGTGTTCTCTAAAATTATAAAACTGTCGACACAGCTTTTTAAATCATTCAAAGCCTGTTCAAGTTCTTCAGGGTAATCATGCTCAAGTGCATTACGAAGTTCCCTCAACTCTATCCAGGATTCAAAACTATCAATAATCTCTTCTTTCTCTAATTGAAGAAGAATATCAGCCATTTTAGACGATTTGGTTCCGATTAAATCTGCAATAATCGGGAATATTTTTGCTCCAAGATATTCCTGAACTGAAAAAATCTTTTCAGGTATGCATCTAAAACTGCTTTTTCCTCTGTACTTAGATTGTTATAAACATCAGGATTATAGATATTTTTTATATCTTCTTTATTCTTTATTAAATGATAATAATCCTTTAATGCCGCAATATGTCTTTCGAGTTTTATAAAACGGTTTGATAAAATCGTTTTTGTATCAACCATACTCTAATTATACAACCCTTATTGTGCTTAGACAAACACATCCTGCAGGAAGAGGACTCCGTCTTTCTTTTCCGTTTTGTCCGGAATATATGATTCAGCGTAAAGCATGAATGTACTGTCGGTTATTTCACTGTCGCGGCGAACCAGCTTGATGCTGTGCTGCATACAGAGGTATTCAACTATAAAATCGACATCGCTTGAACCGACAAGAACCAGACCATCGTAACCGTCAGCCTGTATTTTCAGAATGAGGGTTTCAATTTTATCCTTGTACTCAGCTACATTCTTAAGAGTCCGCTTGAAGTAACGGTAACTTCTACGGGTTATCTCCTCCATTCCCGCGGGGGTAATAACGTAACGGATATTGCGGTTGTTAACCTTTCTCATCATCAGCCAGCCCTTCTGAACAAGGCGTTTAAGCACAGCATTCGTCATGCCAAGGGACATACCTGACCTGCTGGCCAGTTCACGCTGGCTTAGATACTCGGGATAGTCGTTAATGTTGTTAAGGATCTCTAATTCTTTTTCATTCATAGTTTTATATTAGAGCAAGTACCTTTTCAAATAACGGGAATTTTTTTACCAATTCCTTATATATATCTTCAAACTGCTCTTTGCTGTATAGATGGCTGAGATTATTTCGGTCATTGAGCACTTCTATAAACCCTTCCGCTTTTAACGGAATCAACAACTACAGGATCCAGTCTGGAAAGATCAATATTTAAAGAAACAGCAAAATCAGACCCCTGCCTGAAAGTTCCCGAAGCCCGGGAGCCGAAAAGAAAAACATAAGCCGTTGTTCCTTCTGTTAATTCCAGCAGTTTATCTTTGACGATATTGAGATATTTTTCATTGTATAATACTTCTTCATCAGTCATATTAGTAAAATATTAGCCTGATTTATAAAACTGCACAGCAGGGCCGGTCCGTCCTCATTCCTCTTAAAAATCGGTACGGATTTGATATTCAAATCGGCCCCAGACCAAGCGCAGACGCCGCCGAAACAGGCTGAAAGGCATAAGAATGGGTATAAAAAATGTCACCGGTTATGTTCGATGTATGAACAATTATATCCCAAATAGTGAGAAGATCAAGTTATTCCTTGAAAATAGTAGTGAATTTATACGATTTTCGGCTATTTTTGTTCAGACAATGAACATCAATTACAGAAAAACACAGAAAGAGGATATATCGCCGCAGACTCTTACCAGGCCTTGAAGATAACAGCCTTCTCCTGCAGGCGGCGGATTACTATTTCGCAGGCCTCATCAGCAGCGGAACCATCAGCAAAGTAATGATCATAGTTGATATCGGTAGTTACCTCAGAACCAACCCACAGCGTCTCGATATTTTCAGCACCGACAACTGTGTTAAAAACCTCAAGCTCCCCCTGATTCAGATCGATAGCCGTAACAATCAGGATAAGCCCCGTATCAAGCAGGAGATGGCAGACCTCCGACAGACGCCTGATATGCTCGCTGCGCTTGCCGTTTCCCACAGGAATGCCTGCGGCAGACCCCGGAGCCCCCTTTATATCCGCATCTACACCATAGAGGACGTTTCCTATACCCAGGAAGTAAACATACTTGCCGTTGATGAACAGCTGCTCTTCTAAACGCTTTGCAATAACCTTTTTACCCGTATCTCGGCCGCCGGTGACAAGTATAAGCTGGGGTTTCTGATTGTAGCGCGCCGCCCTGTCGGCAGGCGAAATATGCCCCTTCTCCCATTTGAAGTTCCGCAGCATTACCTTGCCGCGAATTTCCTCCTGCTTGTCAGTCAGGGCCTCACGGATTATCCCCCCGCCCGCAATCTCATAATCGTCGACAATGACAAAGCGCCCAGTCCCCTCATATTCGGCCGCAATATCAAAGGCCGCGGGGTTTTTCAGCTTCAGCACGCATTCAGCCGTATCGTTGCGGTTAATCTGCCGCCCCGCCTCATCAACCCCAAGACTTGACGCATCAATCACCCGCTTAATCTCTTCCACACGGGCCGGAACCTTCAAGGTGCCGCATTTAAAAAGATACTCGTGTTCAGTTGTTACCGGACGTCTTCCCAGCCAGAACAGGTTTACCCTCAGACGGCTTGAAACACAGGGCCCCGCTTCATCAGCCCGGGCGGCAATCTCACCCCGGCGGATGTAAATCTGCTCATCAAGGGTGAAGGCGGCAGCCCTGCCGGCGCCGACAGAGACCCGTACCTCAGACTCGTTGAAAGCCTCAAAACTCTTCACCCTGCTTCGCTTACCCGAAGGGTAGAAGATGACCTCATCGCCCACATTCAGACATCCCGTCTCAACAGTACCCGCTACCGTGCGGCGGCTGTCGCCGAAGCCCGTGAATTTATAAACATCCTGAACAGGCATGCGGAAAGCCTTTTCAGCCTTTTCAGCCTCTTTAGTGAACCTGTCCAGGGCTTCAAGCACCGTTATACCGCTGTACCAGTCCATTTTACCGCCGGATTCCGCAATGTTATCCCCCTGCATACCGCTTACAGGGATGAAGGCAATCGCCTCAGCGCCGATTTCACTTAAGAAAGCGCTGTATTCCGACCGGATAGATTCAAAAACGTCCTGTCTGTAACCAACTAGATCCATTTTATTTACAAGGACTATCAGCTGTTTGATACCAAGCATGCTGATCATATAACCGTGGCGGCGGGAATTTTCCCGCACCCCCTCGGCAGCATCAATTACAAGCAGGGCACATTCAGCCCGGCTTGCACCTGTCACCATATTCTTCAGAAACTCAATATGCCCCGGCGCGTCTATAATAATATAGTCCCGCTTTCCGGTCTTGAAAAACACCCTGGCGGCATCTATTGTAATCCCCTGCGCCTGTTCATCCTTCAGGGCGTCAAGCAGAAAAGCGTATTCAAAGGGTTTGGAATTGCGCTCACAGCCGGCCCTGACAGCCTCAAGCTTTCCGTCGGGCAGGCTGTCTGTATCAGCGAGCAGGCGGCCGATAACCGTACTTTTACCGTGATCAACATGCCCAGCGATTACGATATTCATCTGCTGTCTGCTGTTTAAGTCAGTCATTACATGTACCCCCCGCGGCGAAGGGTCTCAAGCCCGCCCCCGTCCTCAGCATCCTGCGCGCGGCCTGAACGCTCCGCTACATGAGTCAGCTTTCCGGACGCAAGCTCCTCTATAATCTCGTCGACATTGCGCGCATCGCTGTCAATCGGCGCTGTGCAGGGGTAGCAGCCGAGGCTGCGGTAGCGCCTGCCGTCACCCTTGTTATAGTACAGTGATACGGTAGGGATGCTCTCTCGCTTTATATATTCCCAGATATTCAGCTCGGTCCAGTCCAGAAGGGGATGCACCCGGACATGGGTACCGGGAGCAAAATCGGTTTTGAACTGGTTCCAGAACTCAGGCGGCTGATCACCTACATTCCACTCGTTCTGCTTGTCGCGGGGAGAAAAGTAACGCTCCTTGCTGCGTGAGCCCTCTTCATCAGCACGCGCTCCGACAATGACGCCGGTGTAGGCCTCGGTATTCGTATCCGGCTCATAGCTGCCTGTTTCGTGGTTCATCCGGTAGCGGCGCCCCGAACCGTCCAGCGTCTGCCGCAGGGCCTTCGTTTTAAGCAGCGAACAGCAGGTGACCCTGTCTACATTGCCGTCGGGAAAGGTCTGCCTGTTTTCAATCGCCTCACTATTTTCTCCGTAGACCATGTTAAGCCCCCACTCAAGGGCCAGACGGTCACGGTATTCGATCATTTCCGGGATTTTATAGTGTGTATCTATATGGACAAGAGGAAAGGGCACGTGGCCCAGAAAAGCCTTTCTCGCGAGCCAGAGCAGAACCGTGCTGTCCTTGCCGATTGACCATAGCATGGCCAGGTTCCTGAAGTTGGCGTATGCCTCGCGGAGAATGTAGATACTTGTCTGTTCAAGCTGTTCGAGATAGTCCAGGGGTTACTCCTTATTCAGATATGCAATGACAGCTTCAACCGCCTCGTCGACAGACTGATTGCCGCTGTCAATTATTATTTCAGGGTTCAGGGGTTCTTCATACGGGCTGTTTATGCCAGTGAAGTCGGGTATTTCCCCCCTGCGGGCCTTTTTATACAAACCCTTCGGGTCACGTGCCTCAGCTGTTTCAAGAGGGCAGTTTACGAAGACCTCAATGAAACGCCCCCGGGGAAGCAGACCGCGGGCGTGCTCCCGGCCGGCGCGAAAAGGTGAGATGAACGCGGTAATAACAACTATGCCGGCATCCGCAAAAAGGGCTGCGGTCTCAGCTATTCTCCTGATATTTTCAGCCCTGTCTCTGTCTGAAAAACCCAGATCAGAGTTCAGGCGGCTTCTGATGTTATCACCGTCGAGAATATAGGTATGAATTCCTTTCCTGTTGAGCCTGAGATCAAGCTCATGAGCGATAGTAGATTTGCCGGATCCGGAGAGACCCGTGAACCAGATTACCCGGCCGGGGTGACCCTTTAGTTTTTCACGCATTGAGGTAGTAACGCTGAAGCTGTGCGGTATGATGTTTGTATTCATCCTCTTACCCGTGTCAGAATTATAGCAGATTCTTCAGGATTTCAACAGAGATTACGGTAATATAAAAAAAAATCACCATAGAATTTACCCCGTATACTTCCGTGTGCCCCCCTGCCCCGCCCGCTATAACCGTGACAGAATAAGGATAAAGAACAGGCACTGATCTCTTTAAAAAACAAATCTTTTCAGCTATATTGAACCAATGGGAAAATTAAAGGTTTACGGAATTGGAAACATACTTATTGATATTGTATCGCATGCTGATGATCAGGATCTTGAAAACCTCGGCCTTGATAAGGGGATAATGAAGCTTGTTGAGGGAGAAGAGCGCGACAGAATTGTAGAGTTCATATCATCGAATGACAGCACCTACTGCTGCGGCGGTTCGGCGCCCAACACCATTATAACCCTGGCGCAGCTTGGAATAAATACCGCACTCTCCGGAAAAATAGGCCGGGATCATTTCGGCGAAAGATATGAGAAACAGCTCGCGCAACACGGCGTAACCTCCTTTCTGACGAGTGACGATGGAAACACAGGCTCAAGCATTATTCTTGTGAGCCCCGATTCCGAGCGGACAATGAACACCAGCCTGGAAAACAATCAGAATTACTGTGTAAACGATATCCAGGAGGAATCAATCCGTGAAGCTGATTATTTATACTTCACAGGCTATATGTGGGATACCGACAGCCAGAAAGAAGCCCTTTTTAAGGCCATTTCAATAGCCGAGGAAGCCGGGACCCAGATAGTCTTCGACGCGGCAGACCCCTTCGCAATAAAACGAAATGCCGGCGAATTCTGCCGGCTCATAGAAGAACACTTCGATATAGTGCTTGCAAACGCCGAGGAAGCACGGCTTATGTTCGGTAATGACGATCTATCCGAATGCATAAACAGACTCGCAGACCTATGTAAAATTGCAGTGGTCAAAAACGGTGCGGAGGGATCAGTAGTAAAAAGCGGGAACGAGTACTACGACATACCCGTCTACAAGGTTGATGCAATTGACACAACAGGCGCCGGCGACATTTATGCCGGGGGCTTTCTCTACGGAATATGCTCCGGGCTGGGGCTTGAAGAATCCGGACATATCGCCTCAAAGCTTGCAGCCGGTATAGTAGGCCAGATGGGCGCTCAGTTTACAATGGGAAGGCTTGCAGAGATAAAAAAGAGCTTCTGACAGCTTTGAGGGGCTAATCGGCCGGTGTGATTATAAGGGTATAGCCTTCTGAGGTAAGTCCGCCCTCAGCCGAAAGCTCTTTTTTCATATATTTAATAAGCTTAGCCGCAGGACTTCCTTCAAGACCTTCAAACACTGAAATATCAAGAACAGGCTCGGCAAAAGACAGCGACATCCGGCATTTACCGCTTTCAGAAGCTGTCAGCTTAATCATGCAATCATTATCCCTGAAAACTTTTGTTGAATATAGATTGATAAAAATCTCGTTTATCAGCAGACCTATATCTGTTGCCGTCTTCATCCCACAGAGATAATCGCCCTCTATCCTTATAGTTGATGATTGTTTAAGATCGTATTCATCAGCCGCAGCGGAAATTACTTCTTTAATTATATTCACTATTCTTACCCGGGCTGCGTTATTATTGGTATGCCCATGCTTCTGGACAAGGGCCAGAACCCTCATTCGCAGTACAACTGAATCGCTGAAACCCATCAGCAGCAGACTCATGACCATCTGCATGTTGTTATTAACTCGGTGATGAACCTCAAAGAGCAGTTTTTCCTTCTGCTCAAGCTCATTGTTCAGTTCAGAGGTTTTATTCGTTACCCTGCCTGCAAGAGCCCGGTTCCGGATAATGATTATTATCAGCAGTATTATGATTAGCCCCCCGGTAATGAAGATGTAGGGCAGAATTGATTTGGAGATATAGTTGTTTGTAAGCCTCAAACCAACCCATTTCTCTTCTATTTCTGAGCGTTCCTCGCCGGTGATTGTATCAAGCCCCTTCTGCAGGATACTCTGCAGTTCAGGCCAGTCGGATCTCACAGCAAGACTCAACCGGTGTTTGAACCCTATATCACCTGCAATCACAATATTGGCAAAATTTCTGTTTCTGCGATTATAACTCACAAAAGCCAGATCGCCTATAAAATAATCCAACTGTCCAAGCGACAGATCTGCAAGCGCAGTACCGAAACATGAATATCTAATAAGCTCGAGATCAGGAATTACCTTCGAAAGAAACTCGTCCTCTGAGTAACCCGATATTATTCCTACCCTGTGCCCGATTAAATCATCAAGTTCAACCCTGACTTTGTTATCCCGTGTACTGAAAATTAGAACATCGGATTCAAAGAAAGATTCAGTAAAAAGCATATATTCAAGACGGTCATCTGTAGGCACCATTGCAACGTTCATATCCGCATCGCGTGTTTTCAGCATGTCCAGGGCTTCCGACCAGGTTTCAGTCTTAATAATCTCCACATTCAGACCTGTCCTATCGGTTATCAGATCCAGGTAATCGCCTGATATTCCCAGAATTTTATCATTTTCAAAAAACTCCAGGGGAGCAGAATGAGGATCTGTAACGACGCGGATGACGGGATGCTCTTTTATCCATTGAAGCTCTGCTTCAGTGAGGGGAGCTGGAAGACCTGACAAATTCGGATTAGTTAAAAGAAGTAAAGCTGCATAAAAAAAAGTAAATTTCATATCTTTTAAAGGCAGACCAAAAAAAGCTGCCCATTTTACAGGACAGCTCTAATTAGTAATTTATTATATCTCGACTATAGTGGCTTAATCATCATCCTCTTCAATCAAAGCAAGCTCAATTCCAAGCTCGTCTAGCTGAGCTTCAGCAACAACACCCGGCGCATCTGTCATCATACAGGTGGCCTTCTGTGTTTTCGGGAATGCAATTACGTCCCGTATTGAGTCTGTCCCGAGGAAAAGCATCATGATCCGGTCAAGACCGAGGGCAAGACCTGCATGCGGCGGAGCACCGAACTTCAGAGCATCGAGCAGGAAGCCGAATTTTTCCTTCGCCTCATCATCACTGATGCCCAGGAGGGAGAAGATCTTAGCCTGCATCTCGCCGTCGTGGATTCGCACCGAACCACCTCCAATTTCATTACCGTTCAGAACAAGGTCATAGGCGTTTGTCTTAACCTTGAAAACATCAGTATCAAGCAGGTGTTCGTCTTCCGGTCTCGGAGCCGTGAACGGATGGTGTACCGACGTAGGATTACCCTCATCGTCCTTCTCGAACAGCGGGAAATCGATTACCCATGAAAAGTTCAGCTCATTTTCATCAACAAGACCGAGCTTCTTTGCCATATGGTCACGAAGAGCAGCAAGACTCTGACATACAACCTTTTCCTGGTCCGCGACAAAAATCAGAACATCGCCCTTTTCCGCGCCCATCTTCTCATAAAGAGCCTTTGATTCTTCATCGGTGAAGAACTTCACAATCGGCGACTGGGGGCCGTCTTCATTCATCTTAATCCAGGCAACACCCTTGCCGCGGAAGGGCTTTATGAAGGGGGTCATCTCATCAAGATCTTTCCGGCTGAGTTTGTCGGCTGCGCCCTTAAGATTGATTGATCGGACAAAACCGCCGGCGGCAATCGCGTTCTTGAATACGCCGAATCCTGATTCTCTGAAAACATCAGAGCAGTCGACAATCTCAAGATCAAACCTGAGATCAGGTGCGTCACAGCCGTATTTCATCATTGCGTCGTCATAGGTAATCCGCGGAAGCGGAAGTTTAAGATCCTTGTCAAAGAGATCCTTCATCAGGTCCTTGAAGAGGCCTTCAAGCATGCCCATGATGTCGTCGCGGTTTACAAATGACATCTCAAGGTCTACCTGGGTAAACTCGGGCTGTCTGTCGGCTCGCAGATCTTCATCTCGGAAACAGCGGGCAATCTGAAAATAGCGGTCGAAACCGGCAATCATCAGGCTCTGCTTGAAAAGCTGGGGCGACTGCGGCAATGCGTAAAAGTTTCCTGGATTAACACGGCTCGGTACAAGATAGTCACGGGCGCCTTCCGGGGTCGATTTTGTCAGAATGGGTGTTTCAACCTCGACAAAATCATTCCCTAGGAAGTAATTTCTAATCATTCCGGTTACCCTGCTTCGGAAGATCATGTTGTTCTGCAGCTTCTTTCCCCGCAAATCAAGGTAGCGGTGAACAAGCCTGGTTTCGGCGTTTACATCTTCCGAGTGCTGAACATCAAAAGGCGGGGTTGCCGATTTATTAAGCAGCTCAAAGCTCTTTACGTAAACCTCAACATCCCCGGTGTCCATGTTCGGGTTGGCCATACCTTCGGGACGAGCCCTGACCTCACCCTCAATAGCAATTACAAACTGGCTTCTCAGGGTATGAGCAACGGCATGTGCCTCGGGAGCAACCTGGGGGTCGAATACAACCTGGGTAAGCCCCCATCTGTCGAAAAGGTCGATGAATGCAACACCGCCGTGGTCACGGTAGTTTTCTACCCAGCCGTTTAGAACAATGTCTTTACCGCTATCTTCTATTCTAAGTTCTCCGCAGTTATGCGTTCTTTTAAGTTTCATTTAATTTCCTTATCCAATTAATTTTCCGATTATTGACTGTACCGACTGCGGGTTTGCCGTTCCCTGCGTAGCCTTCATTACCTTACCGACAACGAAGCCCCTCGGTTTCTGATCACCGCCGCGAATCTGTTCAACTACCCTGGGATTCTCATCAAGGATCTGCTGGACGATCTTTTCAAGATCTCCCTCGTCGGCTGAACTGTCCCAGCCCTGTTCCTTAACGATTACTTCAGGGTCTTTATCTTCATTAAAAATTGCGGCAAGCGTCTGAGCGGCTATTTTACCATGAATTTTATTATCTGCAAGCATCCCCAGCAGCTTTGTAAGCCTTTCTGCGCTGAGAGCACATTTTTCAGTGCCTAGATCCGCCTTGGACAGGTCTATTCTGTTGAGCTCTTTCGCAACATTGCCCATTATCCATTTGGCAGCCGTCTTTGCGTCTGCTCCGAGAGCAACCACAGCCTCAAAATAATCAGCAGCAGCCTTTTCCTCAACGATGTAATCAGCCTGGTCGGGAGTAAGCCCGTAGTCTTCGGTCAGTCTCTGTTTACGCGCGAGCGGAAGTTCAATCTGGCTTTTTTCTATCATATCAAAGAAAGCCTGATCGGGCCTGAACGGGGGCAGATCGGGTTCGGGGAAGTAGCGGTAGTCGTGAGCCTCCTCTTTGGTTCGCATGCTCTCGGTAACCGATTTGTCCTCGTCCCAGAGGCGGGTTTCCTGAATGATTTTTCCGCCTGATTTTAGAACCTTCTCCTGACGTCTGCGTTCATACTGCAGCGCTTTTTTAACAAAGCGCGATGAGTTCAGGTTTTTAACCTCAGTTTTTACACCAAGACCGGCACCGGGGGTGTTTATTGAAATATTAGCATCGCAGCGTAATGAGCCTTCTTCCATGTTTCCGTCACAGACCCCCAGGTGGCGTACCGTGCGGCGAAAGGCCTGCAGAAAGTCTTCAGCTTCCTGAGGCTCCTTGAACTCAGGTTCGGTTACAATCTCAAGCAGACAGGTTCCGGCGCGGTTGTAATCACAGAATGAACGTCCTCCCTGATGAATCATCTTGCCGGCGTCTTCTTCAAGGTGTATCTCGTGAAACCGGATTCTCTTTATTCCGCCGCCGCTTTCATACTCAAAATATCCGTTGCGGCCGAATGGTTTCTCAAACTGTGAAATCTGATAGTTCTTCGTCAGGTCCGGGTAAAAGTAGTTTTTACGCTCAAACATACCTTCTTTTGCAAGATCGCAGTTCATTGCACGGCAGACCTTATAGGAAAGTTCTACCGCGTGCTCGTTCAGAGCCGGCAGAACACCGGGGTAGCCGAGACAGACGGGGCAGACATTGCTGTTGGGTTTGTCGCCGAATTTGGATTTACAGCCGCAGAATATCTTTGTTTCGGTCAGCAGCTGGATATGTATTTCAAGACCGATAAAAGTCTCGTAGCTTGTTGATGCAGCCATTATTTCGCCTCCGTAGTTCGCTGTCCGGCCATTGATAATGGACAAGCCGCGGGTGGTAGAACTTCCGCAAGTTTTTCAGCAACCTTGAATATACGCTCTTCAGCGAAGACCGGAGCCATAAGCTGCATACCGACGGGCAGACCGTTTTCAACCGATACAGGAACCGACATTGCCGGCATACCTGATAGATTGGCCGCAACGGTGAACTTATCAGCCAGCTTCTGCTGAAACTGGTCCAGACTCTGGTCGCCGTGTTTGAAAGCGGCTGTCGGAAAGGCCGGAAGCATAATCATATCAGCCTTTGTAAAAACCCCGTCGAACTCGTTACGGACAGCTGTCCTGATTTTCTGGGCTCTGGTGTAGTACTGGTCCTGAAACCCTGATCGAAGCACGTATGTTCCAAGGAGAATCCTGAGTTTAACCTCATCCCCAAAGCCCTCGTCGCGCGACATTCTCATAAGATCTTCAAAGCTGCCTGCCTCTGCCGAGCGGTGTCCGTAGCGCACGCCGTTATAACGCGCAAGGTTTGCACTGGCCTCGGCCATGGCTATTGTATAGTAGGCTGCAATGCCGTAATCAAGCATGGGCAGCTCAACCTCTATAATTTTCATCCCGGACGATTTCAATCCGTCTACAGCCTTTTTATAGGCTGTTTCAACCTCGGGTTTAAGTCCAAGATCACCGGCCAGTACCGCAACCGTTTCGGCATCTGCGGATGCTGGAATATGATCGATTGATGTCTGGTCTGAACCGTCCTTGCCCTTGATGACCTCAAAAACCTTTCTGGTTGTGTCCACACTGTCGGCAAGTATACCGCAGACCTCGAGAGAGGACGCATAGGCAACAAGGCCGAATCGCGAAACCACCCCGTAGGTGGGTTTAAGTCCGTAGACGCCGCAGAACGACGCCGGCTGACGCACCGATCCTCCTGTATCCGTACCGAGAGCAAAGGGCACAAGCCCCGCGGCAACTGCGGCAGCCGAACCGCCGCTTGATCCGCCGCAGACGCATTCAAGGTCCCACGGGTTGTTTGTTACGGCGAGGGCCGAATTATCGGTTGATGAACCCATTCCGAACTCATCGAGGTTCGTCTTGCCGACGCAGACTGCTCCGGCTTCCTTCAGCTTTCGTACGGCTGTAGCATCGTATGGTGAAACGAAATCCTTAAGCATCTTCGATCCGCAGGTGAGGTGCATTCCTTCTACGGCAATATTGTCCTTAACACCGAATGTTAATCCGGCAAGAGGACCATCCTGGTTTGCGGAAGCAGCTACCGATGCAGCTGCATCCTCGCTCGCAAATTCCAGAAAACTGTTAATATCCTTGTCATGTTCTTTCAGTTCTGTCATATATTTACCCTGTAAGGTTATTTTTTAAAGTACGTTGGGAATTACGATAAAATTATCTTCATTCTCGGGAGCGCGATTTACGAGGTCTTCCTGATTATTATTAGGATTGGGATTATCTTCGCGGAGAGCGTTCTCGCGTACGAGTGCGTGTGTGGTGGGGGGGAGATTACTTACGTCGACTTCGTTCATCATTTCGAAGTAATCCAGCATTTCTGATACGGCGGTTTCAAGCCGCCCGGCTTCTTCCGCTGACAGTGCAAGTTGTGCCTGCGCGGCTGTGATTAATAGATCATCCTTTTCCATAGATTAGAATTTGTCATAATGGTGGGGCAATGTCAATATACAGCGCTACGAGCGGAGCACCCGTCGGACCGGCGAAGGCGGGACGGACGGACGTTTTCTTGTATTTATATTCATTTTTGAGTAAGGTCTAACGATGAAATGGCATAGTTTTATTCAGAAATATTTCGGGCTTTTTTTCGCGGCTGGTATGGCGCTTGGTTTTATTTTCCCGGGAAGGTTCATTTCGGTGGCCGACCGGACAATGCTGATTCTAGGCACGGTTATGACGCTGACATTTATCAGTATCGATCTTCAGGCGGTTGCGGCGAACCTAAAGAAGTTTCATAACATCGGCGCCGTTGTTATTATTTCGAAAGTGGTTCTGCCTTTCCTTATCTACAGGCTCAGCCTTCCGCTGGGGCAGGATATTTCGATTGGGGTACTGCTGCTTTGTCTGACGCCTTTTGCGGGTGTTTCCCCGACTTTAACACAGATTGTGGGCGGCGATACGGAGTTTATTATGCTTTCTCAGGTGGTTCTAACCCTGCTTGCGCCTTTCTACATGCCCTTTCTGATGATGCTTTACGCGGGAGCGGCTGTTGAGATTGATCCGTTTGCGATGATGAAGAGTCTGCTGTTTCTTATTATTGTTCCTTTTACGCTTTCATTGGTTTTAAAACCTCTGCTGCGCAGGCTTATTGAGCGTACCCGGGGTTATTTCGGTGCAGTTAATATTCTTTTGATTAGCCTTCTGCTGACAGGTCTGCTGGCCCTTGCGGCTGATGATATTAAAGCAAATCCGGCTGTTGCCCTGCCTATGACGGGTATTGTTTTTATTCTGGGTATTATTATGGTCCTTACCGGCTGGTTCTGCTTTTTCTTTCTGGACAGAAGTAAGCGGATTGGTCTTGCGGTAGGCAATGTTTATATGAACATAGGGTTGACTGCTGTTGTAGCTGCAGGCTTTTTCAGCAGCGAGGTGATTATGTTTGTAATGCTGTACGAGCTGCCGGCGAACCTTCTGCCGGCCCTTATCGGACGAATAAGGTTTTTTAACCCTGAGCCTTCGCGTTAAAAGCAGCCTTTATTTTATCGTATGATCCTTTTGTGAAAGTACATTCTCTAATGCAGACTGAGCATCCCAAAGTCTGGGAAAAAGGGACCGCGCATTTTTTGTAGTCGATGTATTGTCTGCCGCCCTCATCAAGCTTTTTATATTCCTGATAGATTGCATTACCGGGGCATTTTTTTACGCAGCGGCCGCAGCTTGAGCAGAAACTTTCTATCCAGGCGTGGTCGACTGAATCTGTAAATGGGAGGCTTATATCGGTATATACGACGGCTATCCGCTGACAGGGGCCGTTTTCAGGCGAGATAAGCAGTCCGTGTCTGCCTGTCCAGCCCATACCCGCTTTCTGCGCCAAGCGGACATAGTTAGTGTCACCCCCGAGGGACGGTCCGGCCTGGGCGTTGTATCCCCTGTCGCGAAGAAATCCAGCCAGGCGGTTAACCACCCGGCCAAGTTCGTGATATGTCCGCCAGACTTCTCCGGCGGCAACCCTTCCGGGCGCCCGGCTGATTGCCTCGCGTCTCATTTCCATGGTCATTACGAATGCGTATTTATAGAGTATTTCCCTGTTTCGGAAAATCATGTCCGTCGGGATTTCGGTAAAACCGACACTGCTGCAGTGAAGCTTTATCGCCAGGGTTTTGAAATCATCGAACAGACCGTCCCCGGGAAGCTGTGAGGCTTCTCCGGGGTTGCGTCTTATCGACTTATAGCTTTTAAACACATTTCGGAGTGTATCGAGTATTGTCGGAAGCAGGGTCAATATTTTTTTAATAATGCTTTTCGGCTGTCCATAGGTGAATATTATTTCAGGAACAAAATATCCCTCGTGCGAAGTCTCATCTGATTTTACAGTGGGGGTATCGGGATCAATGTAGTTTCTAAGATCAGGGTATTTAGGTTTGATCATCACTCCTCCTGGGGATTATTTCTAAACCGTATAACCGAATATTAAAAGAGGGGTTTTTCCGGTTCGGGGCTGCCGATTGATTTCAGGCTTTCCTTCGGTTTAAGCAGGGTTCGGCGTCCTTTTAGTGATCTTGATATAGTCAGCCTGTCGGCATACTCAAGATCTCCTCCGGCAGGCAGTCCTGATGCAAGCTGACTTATCCGCAGACCGGAGTCCTTCAGCAGGTTTACAATGTACAGGGCTGTTGTTTCGCCTTCTACGGTAGGGTTTGTCGCAATTATCAGCTCTTCAACCCCGCCGGATTTCAGCCGCTGCAGCAAACGGCCGATGGAGAGCTCTTCGGGCCCCATCCCGTCTATGGGAGAGATTACACCGCCCAGGACATGGTAAAGGCCGTTGAAATCGCCTGTGAGCTCAATTGTGCCGATATCTTCAGGCTGTTCGACAACGCATATAAGTTTACGGTCACGGCTGTAATCCGAACAGATTGAGCAGGGTGATTCCTCGGTGTAGTTTCCGCATATTTCACAGTTTTTTACGCTTTCCTGAAGTTTTGCAATCTGGGATGCAAGCTCAGCAACCCAGTAGGAATCGGCTTTCAGAAGATGGTGCGCGACACGACGGGCACTTTTTGAGCCGATGCCGGGGAGTTTTGAAAGTGTTTTAACCAGCTGGTCGAGGGCATTCACCGCATGCTCCGGATTAGAAACCCATCATTTCAGGGGGAAGATTCATTTCACCGGCAATGCTGGAGGCTTCCTCCTGGATTTTTGCCTTGATTTTATTCGAGGCGTCGGTAAAGGCTGAGAGGACCAGGTCTTCCAGGAGTTGCGGATCCTCGGGGTTTATAACCTCTTTCGCAATCTTAACATCTGTTACGGAATACTGGCCGGTTAAAACAACCTTTACCATTCCGCCGCCGGATTCACCTTCGGCAGTTACATTATTTAGTTTAGACTGCATATCCTGCATCTTTGACTGCATTCCCTGCAGGTTTTTTATCATATCCATCGGATTCATATTAATTACCACCCTGAATTATTTCGCCGCGGAAGACTTTCTTTACAGCGTCTACCTGCTTGTTCAGCTTCTGTTCTTCATCAGCTGATCCCGCGCTCTTAGTCTGCACCACCTCTACTTCAATTGCGAAGCTGCGGCCGGTGACTTCCTGAATTGCATCTTTTATCAGATTTCTGTCGTTCTTGACGACAGCAGCCTGGTAGGCGTTCTCAAAGGAAAAGCTCATGCTTTCTTCGGTCTGTCTCCATCCAACGGCCTGATCAACCGATGCCGCAAGCGTCAGCTTCTTTTTTCTAATCGCATCAAGTACTGCATTGCGCTCATCGGCGGAAAGCCCATGCGGCCCCTCGGAGGCAGCAGCGGGAGCTGTATGCGCCGGTTCCGTTTCCACTTCGGGTTCGGGTTCGGGTTCCGGTGCCGACTTCATTGCCGCAGGAGCAGGATTCGGGGCCGGAGATGCCTGCTGCTCAGCTGGTTCTGACTGAGCTGTCGAAGGCTCTTTAAGCTCAACCTCACCGGAGGCAATTGCGCGCTTTAGGGCCTCAAGCCTGTCAGCGACATCTGCCGGAGAGACCCAGGCAGAGAGATCGGAGAGCTGACTGAGCATGAGTTCAAGCTCGAAACGGGGATTTATAGAGTAGCGAACCTCCCGGTAGAATCTGAATATTATTTCAAGAGCCTTTTCAAGCTGAGTTTTTGAGAAAGCTGATACTGTTTTTTCCGAATACCGAGAGCGGGCATATCCCAGCAGAGATTCCTTTTCAATGCCGCAGCGGATGAACAGCAGGCTTCTGAAGTATTCAGCGAGATCGACTGCAAACTGTTCTATTGATACGCCGCCGGCAATGATGCCGGAACTTAAGTCTATTACATCGGCCGAATTACGGGCACACATGGCCTCAACAATGGCGTTCATACTGTCCAGTCCGACAAGACCGAGCTTTTCGCGGATTTTTTCGAGCGTTATCAGCCCGTCTGAGAATGCTGCGACCTGGTCAAAAAGCGTGTAGGCGTCGCGCATTGAGCCGGTGGCTTCTTTCGCTATCCAGAACAGGGCGTCGTCCTCGGCCTCAATTTTCAGCTCGGCTGCAGCGGTCATTAGGCTGTTTTTAATCTCTTCGAGTGAAATCAGTCTGAAGTTGAACTGCTGACACCGGCTGCGGATAGTCGCGGGGACTTTGTGGATTTCGGTTGTTGCAAAGATGAAAATGACGTAGGGCGGCGGCTCTTCGATTGTTTTCAGCAGGGCATTGAATGCCGAGGTCGAAAGCATGTGGACTTCGTCGATGATATAAACCTTGTATCTGCAGGTGTTCGGCGCGAAGAGGACTTCGTCCTTTATTTCGCGGATATCATTTACCGAGGTATTTGACGCGCCGTCTATCTCAATTACGTCGAGTGCGTTGCCGCGGGTAATTTCGGTACATGCGTTGCAGACCCCGCAGGGAGTCGGCGTGGGACCCTCTTCGCAGTTTACAGCCCGGGCCAGGATTCTGGCGGCAGAGGTCTTGCCGACGCCGCGGGGGCCTGAGAACAGGTATGCGTGGGCTATTCGCCCGGCTTTAATTGAATTCTTTATTGTAGAAACGACGAATTCCTGTCCGATTAAATCCTCGAACATTCCGGGACGCCGTCGCGTTGCGGTTACTTCATATGCCATATTCGGAATTGTACCCGATAATAAACGTGGTATCAATCTAACATTCTAAATATTACCGATCATTTTCTATTGTCCGTATTCGCGGGATGTCAGGAATTCCTGATATAGTATAAAAAACGCCGCCAAGCTTACTGCGGCTCAGTCGAACAGTACTGACCGCTGCTTCCTTCCGGACCTGACGGAGTTGGGTACTGCCTCCTAGCACAGGGCCTGGCGGCGAAAAATCGGAGAGAGGGGGATTCGAACCCCCGGTACCTTGCGATACACACGCTTTCCAAGCGTGCGCCTTCGACCGCTCGGCCATCTCTCCAGTTAAAAACAATCTGAAAAAACACCAAAATTTTAATTATCGGAGAGACAGGGATTCGAACCCTGGGTACAGACAAGCTGCACAACGGCTTTCGAGGCCGCCCGATTCAACCACTCTCGCATCTCTCCAGAGTGCTCCCCTATTTCCGGTTGTTTTCCGTAAATTTGGAGAAAACAAAAAAAAAGTATACCCAAGAGGACTCGAACCTCCGACCTTTAGGTCCGCAACCTAACGCTCTATCCAGCTGAGCTATGGGTACACGGAAAACTTACAAAAATCTTTTATTTTTGTAAGTTTTTTGAAGAAATAAATAATCTGCAGACAGTTCATTTATTTCTTCACTGCATTATCATTAGCTGAAAAAAAACGGAGAGGGAGGGATTCGAACCCTCGGTACCGTTACCAGCACAACTCCTTAGCAGGGAGCCCGATTCAACCACTCTCGCACCTCTCCGGGATAAATAATAATATACGGAGAAGGTGGGATTCGAACCCACGGAACCTCTCGGCTCAACGGTTTTCAAGACCGCCTCCTTCGACCGCTCGGACACCTCTCCATATTGATTAAATATCAGTGGACTAAATATATTTATCAGCAGGGGTTTTGTCAATGGGTTTGCTTAGCAATTCTACTGCGGATTACAAATGCCGTCATATTCTATATAAGAATAGTCAGATTAATCGGGTTTTACTATTTCATAGAGTCTGTCGAGATCTTCCATTGAAAAATAAGAAATCTCTATGCGGCCCTTTTCCATGGTACCGTTTATATTTACTTTAGTTCCAAATATATCGATAAATTTTTCTTCAATACTTTTCAATTCCGGATCCCTGGGAAGATCAGTACCCCCGGCTTTTGCGGATTTCTTTGACCCATCAGCTTTACCGCCGTCGCGGTTTGCCGAAAAAGCCTCGGCCTCCCGAACCGATAATCCGTAGGTTATTATTCTTTTATGCAGGTCTTCCATCTGCTCTTCAGTATCGAGGGCGAGAATAGCTCTTGCATGACCGGACGATATCGCACCCTTCGCAAGGGTGTTCTGGATATTCTCAGGAAGCTTTAAAAGCCGAAGACTGTTTGCAACGGTAGATCGGTTTTTACCGACCTTTGCAGCTACCTCTTCCTGGTTGAGGTTGCCGCGATCCATCAGATCATGATAGGCAAAAGCTTCCTCAATCGGGTTAAGATCCTCGCGCTGTATGTTCTCAATCAAAGCTATTTCGAGTTTTTCATTCTCGGAAAAATTCTTTACAATAACCGGCACTTCTTTAAGACCTGCAAGTTTTGAAGCCCTGAATCTTCTTTCTCCGGCAATGATCATATATGCACCGTTTTTTTCTTCAACGATAATTGGCTGGATAATTCCCTTTTCTTTGATAGACTCTGAAAGTTCTTTCAGGCTGTGCTGATCAAAGCTCTTTCTAGGCTGATCAGGGTTACCTTCAATTTTATCAAGTGCAACATTTATTACTGCATTTTTGTCGGATTCATCAGCAGATTCTGCTGCGCCAATGAGGGCGCTCATTCCCTTCCCAAGGGCTGGTCGCTTAGACACGCTTCAACACCTCCCCGGCCAGGCGCTCGTAACTTCTGGCGCCGATACAGGTTTTATCATATAGATTGACAGGAACACCGTGAGACGGTGCTTCAGAAAGCCTGATGTTTCTAGGTATAATGGTTCTGAAAACCTTGTCCTTGAAATAGCCAGAGACCTCCTGTACAACTTCATTCGCTAGTCTAGTTCTTGAGTCGTACATGGTAAACAGTATACCGTCTATGACAAGACTTTTATTCAGTTCTTTTTGTACGGTTTTCACCGTCTGCAGTAGAAGGCTTAAACCCTCAAGCGCAAAATACTCACACTGCAGTGGGATAATAACAGAATCGGCCGCTGTCAGCCCGTTAAGTGTCAGAACACCAAGGGACGGAGGACAATCAATGAAAATATAATCATATTCATCTTTTATCTTTTCAAGGCTGTTTTTAAGATAATATTCCCGATCTTCCAGATTAATCAGCTCTACGTTTGCACCAGTCAGATTTATATTCGAGGAGAGGATATCCATTCCTTCCATTGCGCTATGCTGAAGAGCCTGATGAATTTCCATCTTTCCTACTATAACTTCATAGATTCCTGCCTGATTTCTGTCCGCTCCGACACAGCTTGACAAATTGCCCTGAGGATCAAAATCAACGAGTAGTACCTTTTTTCCTGCTTCCGCTACATATGCACCTAGATTCGCCGCTGTAGTGGTTTTTCCGACTCCGCCTTTCTGATTGGCGAATACGACAGTTTTCCCATTCATAGAGCCATATTATACCTATTTTCAGAATTGTGTAAGGGGGATGTTTCAAATGTTGACGATTGTAGATTTGATTAGTAATATATAATAATAAAGAACCTGCCGCCCAGGCGGGTATTTAGGAGAAATATATGAAAGAAGCAGTAGCTGCTGCAATCCAGGACGTTCGACCGTCACTTCAGGCTGACGGCGGAGATATTGAACTAGTCGATGTTTCGGAAGACGGCGTAGTCTCCGTTCAATTATCAGGTGCCTGTAACGGCTGCCCAATGGCTACAATGACCTTGAAACAGGGTGTTGAACGATACCTGAAAGAACAGGTACCGGGAGTCAAAGAGGTTGTAGAAGCCTAAATTAAAAGAGCTTGCTTATTAAAACAGCAGGCTCTTTTTTTATTGTTTGAAATTCCTGAGATCAGTAGTATATTTAATTAGAAAGGTTGTAATTTACTAATTAATTTAATTTTTTAACAAATTCAGCCGTTAATAGACTAGGTCCATATAGAAATTCTGTAAATGGGGAAAATTTGTGAGTTCCGGAAATTATAGCTTCAAAGAATTAATTAGAGAAATCCCAAAGGCAGAAATTCATCTTCATTTAGAAGGTCTAATCAGTGTTGACACAATATGGAATCTTGTCCAGGAAAATCATCTTGAATTTGATGGAAGCGATTCTAAAGAAAACCTGAAGAAAAGGTTCAATGTAAACAGCCTCGATGAATTTATCAGTCTTTTCCTTAATGTAATCCAGTCGAGCTTCAGGAAAGAACAGGATATTGTGCATCTTATTACTGATGCTCAGAATTATCTTGTCCGTAATAATATTGTATATGCTGAAATCTTTTTTGCACCCTCAAAATTTGTACAGAGCGGGTTTTCTTTTCCTCATATGGCCGACATTCTAGAGGCCGGGTCAAAGAAGATATTTGAAGAGTCAAATATTACAGTTAAGTTCCTTGTAGATGTATCAAGAACCTTCGGCCCTGAAAATGCGGAACAGAATCTGGACCTTGTTATTAATAACCCCAGGAAGAGCATTATCGGCATAGGCCTCGGCGGCGCTGAAAGCAAGGGCCCAGCAGCAGATTATAAGGCTGTTTTTGAGCGCGCGATAAAAAACAACCTCAAGGTTGTTGCCCATGCCGGAGAAGACATCGGGCCGGAATCTATCTGGGCAGCCCTGAAAGATCTTAATGTTGATAGAATTGGGCATGGTATAAGCGCCATTCAGGATGAAGAGCTGATGACATATCTTAAAGATAATCAGATCCCTCTGGAGATATGCCCGACAAGTAACCTCTTCACCAAAAAATACGTACAGAAAATAGAAGAGCATCCCATAAAAGAGTTTTATAACAGAGGCCTCTACGTAACCCTTAACTCAGATGATCCAACCCTTTTCAGTTCGGATCTCTGTGAGGAATACGAACTTCTTTATGAAAACAAGATTTTCACTGAAGATGAGATCATCGATATCATGAAAAAAACAGTTTATGCAATCTATGCTGATGAAAAGGTAAAGAAAGCAATCTGGAAAAAAGCAGAAAAAGTAATAAAGAAATACCGATAATTGTTTCACGTGAAACAAAATTAAAAAAAGGCTGAACGTTTCACGTGAAACATTCAGCCTTTATTAATATATGTTCAGATATAATCTATTCAGTTTCGTCAGGTTTTACAGGGTCAACAGGCTCCTCTTTTGAAGTAGCTTCAGCATTCCTGGTTGCCTCATTTATTGTTTCTTCATCATTTTCCTTAATTACCCTGGCAACGCCTATAACAGAATCAGGACTATTGATATTTACAACCCTGACACCCTGTGTATTTTTACCCATCACAGATATATTCTTAAGAGCAAGTTTAAGGGTATTGCCCTGGGAGGTAATACAGACAAGCTCATCATCTTCACATACTGCAAGAACTCCTATAAGCTCTCCGGTCTTTTCAGAAACCTTATATGCTTTTTGCCCCCTTGTGCCGCGTCCGTGAGGATTGAACTGGCAGTATTCAGTCCTCTTACCGTATCCGTATTCACTTATAACGAACATCATCTCGCCTTCTTTAACGCTTAAAAATCCGGCAAGCTCATCATCCCCGTTTAACTTTATACCGGTTACCCCTCTGGTGGCACGTCCCATAGTCCTTACCGACGACTCATGAAATCTCAATGCATTTCCCTTTTTGGTAACAAGAAAAACATCATCATCGCCGGAGGTACGAACCGCATCAACGAGAGAATCGCCATTATCAAGTTTGACAGCTATTATTCCTCTTGTTTTAGCATTGGAAAAATCTGATGTTTTTACCTTTTTAACGATACCGTTTCTTGTACCCATAAAAATAAACTCTTTATCAGAAAATTCCTTCAGAGAAACTATAGCCTTTATTTCTTCATCAGGAGATATTGATACCAGGGCTTTTATCTGTGTACCTCTAGCGGCTCTCGAGCCCTCAGGAATCTCATGTATCTTCATCCAGTACGATTTACCCGTACTTGTGATAAACATTACATAATCATGAGTTGAGCCTACAAAAAGGTGCTCGATGAAATCATCGTTTTTCAGATTGGCAGAGGATGATCCCTTGCCGCCACGGCCCTGGTTTTTATAAGCTGTGACAGGAAGACGTTTTATAAAGCCTTTTCCGGATATAAGAACTACCATATCCTCTTCTTTAATCATGTCTTCAATATCTATTTTTTCAGCTTCTTCCAGTACTATTTCAGTTGATCTCTTATTTCCGTACTTTTCAGAAATTTCAATTGTTTCATCTTTTATTACTCCAAGTATCTTATGCTCGTTTGCAAGAAGATCTTCGAGGTATTCTATATAAACTTTAAGTTCAGCCAGTTCATCAAGAATCTTCTGTGTTTCAAGGCTTGTTAGTTTCTGCAGCCTCATATCAAGAATTGCCTGGGCCTGCTTCTCTGACAGCTCGAAGGTTTCTCTCAATCTTGTCCTTGCAACATCTACAGTCTTGGAACTCTTGATTATCGCAATGACCTCATCGATGTTGTCGAGTGCTATCTTCAAACCCAGCAGGATGTGCTCCCGCTCTCTGGCCTTTCTCAGGTCAAACTGTGTTCGCCTTGTTATTACTTCCTTGCGATGTTTTACAAAATAGTGTATTTGATCCTTCAGGGTAAGCAGCCTGGGCTTACCGTCGACAAGGGCCAGTGCATTGATGTTGAAGTTCTGCTGCAGCTGGGTATTCATAAACAGCTTGTTAAGAACAACCCTTGGAATTGCACCGCGTTTAAGCTCAATAACAATTCTTATTCCGTCACGGTCGGACTCATCCCTGAGATCAGATATTCCCTGTAATTTCTTTTCAGAAACAAGTTCAGCAATTCTGGTTATTAGAGTTACCTTATTAACTGCATATGGAATCTGGGTAACTATAATTATATCTTTGCCTTTACTGGTTGTTTCCAGACTGCATCGGGCACGCATTGTAACCCTTCCGCGTCCAGTTTTATATGCCTTTTTAATACCGGCTTTACCGAAGATAAGTGCTCCTGTAGGAAAATCCGGGCCGGTAATGTGTTCCATCAATCCATCTACTGTTATCTCCGGATCATCTATATAAGCCTGAATTGCAGCAGATACTTCTTCAAGGTTGTGAGGAGCCATATTAGTAGCCATACCAACTGCTATACCGCTTGCCCCGTTCACAAGTAAATTAGGGATAGCTGCAGGAAGCACAAGGGGCTCTATCATTGAATCATCATAGTTGGGACCGAAATCTACGGTTTCCTTCTTGATGTCATTAAGCATATCATCTGCTATCTTCTGCAGTTTTGCCTCGGTATAACGCATAGCAGCAGGCGGGTCACCATCGATTGAACCGAAGTTCCCCTGACCATTAACCATCGGATATCGTAAAGAGAATTCCTGTGCCAGTCTTACAAGAGCGCCGTAAATAGATTGATCACCATGCGGATGATATTTACCAAGTACGTCTCCTACAATTCTTCCGCACTTCTTAAACGATCGATCGGATCGTAAACCCATTTCATACATTGAATAGAGTATTCTACGATGTACTGGTTTAAGACCGTCTCTTACATCTGGAAGTGCGCGACTTACAATTACTGACATAGCATAATTGAGATAGGATGTTTTCATCTCATCTTCAATTGAGATGGGTATTATTTTTCCTGTCGATTCCAAAGTTAGTCTCCACTTATTTTAATAGACTGCGCTAACGTACGTTAGTTTGTTCTATGTATTTTATATTTGGACGTTTTTCGCTTCGAAAAACTCCAGAAGTTTTTAGCTAAATATCAAGGTTTTCAACCAGAAGAGCATTATCCTCGATAAATTTTCTTCTAGGCTCTACCTGCTCCCCCATCAAGGTCGTAAAAATATCATCTGCCTCTATAGCATCCTCAAGTTTTACCTGCATCATATTTCTTGACTCCGGATTCATTGTTGTTTCCCAAAGCTGTTCAGGATTCATTTCACCCAGACCTTTATAGCGTTGTATATTTATCTTGCTTTCATCTACGTTAAATTCACTGATTATCCGGTCTCGTTCAGCGTCGTCATATGCATACTCAACCTTTTTCCCAACCGAAACCTTATACAGAGGCGGCATTGCAATATATACATGTCCAGTCTCTACAAGTTCAGTCATATACCTGAAGAAAAAAGTCAGAAGCAGGGTTCTGATATGTGAACCGTCAACATCCGCGTCAGCCATGATTATAACCTTGTGATATCTGAGTTTTTCAAGATTGAACTCTTTTCCGGCATTCGCACCGAGAGCCGAAATTACCGGCATCAATTTATCGTTGGCCAGAACCTTTTCAAACCGGGTTCTCTCAACATTCATCATCTTTCCCCATAGGGGAAGTATTGCCTGAAACTTTCGATCACGGCCCTGCTTGGCACTTCCTCCTGCAGAATCACCCTCTACAATGTATACCTCACACAGAGAAGGATCTTTCTCACTGCAGTCGGCAAGCTTGCCGGGAAGACTGCTGCTTTCGAGAAAACTTTTTCGTCTTGTCAGCTCTCTGGCCCTTCTTGCAGCTGAACGCGCCTTGGATGCCATCACAGTTTTTTCGATTATCTTTTCAACAACCTCTGGATTTAACTCAAAGTAATCAGTAACGTGCTCATTCATCAGTGACTCGACAATTCCCTTTACATCAGAATTACCAAGCTTCATCTTTGTCTGTCCCTCAAACTGAGGATCCGGTACTTTAACTGAAATAACCGCTGTTATTCCCTCCCGTACATCATCACCGTTGAGGTTTTCATCCATCTTTTTCGCCATCTTTGACTTCTTCAGAAAATCATTCAGGGTTCTGGTTAGAGCCGCTTTAAAACCGGCAAGATGAGTTCCACCCTCACGGGTATTAATATTATTAACAAAGGTGAATATGTTTTCACTGTAGCCGTCGTTATACTCAAAAGCAATCTCAACACCTACTCTGTCTTTTTCAGCTTCAAAATAAATCGGTTCTTTGTGAATAGCTGTTTTATTCTTATTCAGATATTCAATAAATGATTTCAGTCCGCCGTCAAACTGGAATTCCTTAACCTTGGGCACAGGCATTCTATTATCGGTTATTGATATATTGATTCCCTTGTTCAGGAAAGCGAGCTCACGAAGTCTCTGTGACAGTACATCAAAACTATAATTAACCGTTTCAAATATTGTTTCATCCGCCATAAAAGTTACTATTGAGCCGCGCTCTTCTGTTGTACCGATAACTTCCACAGCTTTCTCGGGAGTTCCGCGGTTATATTTCTGGTAATAGATCTTTCCATCTTTATGGACATGAACTTCACACCAGGTTGACAGAGCATTCACTACAGAAACACCTACACCGTGAAGACCACCGGAGACCTTATAGGAATTCTTATCAAATTTTCCACCGGCATGAAGTTTTGTAAGAACCACCTCAAGTGCGCTTACTTTTTCTACCGGATGAATATCAACAGGAATTCCGCGTCCGTCATCTTTTACCTGAATTTTGTTTCCTTTCTCTATCGATACCTGAATTTTCTTACAATGTCCTGCAAGTGCTTCATCTATACTGTTATCAACAATTTCATATACCAGATGATGGAGTCCGTCCGGTCCCGTTGTACCGATATACATACCGGGTCGTTTTCTAACAGCATCCAATCCTTTTAAAATCTGGATATCTTGAGCGGAATAATTGTCCTGCATGGTCCGTCCTGAATTTTGTGGTTTTTTTCATTCTTATGAACAAATAATTATATATAGATTACGATAAAAAAACAACCATCGTATAATTTGACTTGTTTTCTTACTGATATTTTCTTGCAAAGAGATAGACTCTATATTAAAATATCCAACTGCGACTAAAAAGAAATAAAAAACTACGTACTTTCTTTTTTTAATTGTGTATAACTTGTGTATAACTTTTATATCTTTGTTGTTTAGTAATTTTTACCTGTTTATCAGGGACATATATATAAAATTTTTAATAATAGAGTTATAACTTCTTATATTATAAGTAGTTATAATAATTACAATATTTTATATCTTCTTTTTTTAGAATTTAGTTGATTTTTAACAGAACTTAAGTATTGTACTGCTTGTGGATAAGCTGTTAATAAAAGGACAAAACCTATGCAAAACGAGGTAAATTGGGACTGGAGCAGTTTCTGGTCGGAAACTGTTAACCAACTGAAAGCCCGAATCAGTGAACAGGAATCTGTTATGTGGTTCGGAAATCTTGAATATCTTTCAGGTACAGAAGAAGTTATTCGAATAGCCGTGCCCTCCTCTTTCTATAAAGACCAGATTTCTCAGCGTTACGGGGCAATGATAAATGAGACCCTTGAAAATATAAGCGGAAGAAAACTCAGCGTTGAATTTCATGTTGGTAATCCACAACCTGTTGATAAACCGATTGAAAATGATGAGAAGGTAGCTGATATTCCTGAAAAACAGCCTGCTGCCCCTTCACCAAAACCGAAACAGCCCGGAATGCATTCACATACAGTCTCCCGCAGGCCTGGAAATGATATTCTGAATCCTGATTATACATTTGAATCTTTTGTTATAGGCGACAATAACTCTTTTGCCGCTAATGCTGCATACGCAATATCCAAAAATCCCGGTACTGCATATAATCCCTGTCTTTTTTACGGAGGCGTCGGGCTCGGTAAAACACATCTTATTCAGTCTATCGGTCATTCAGTAAGACAGGACAGCCCTGAGCTTAAGATAGTCTATGTTACCGCAGAATCATTCACTAATGAATTTCTTGATATGCTTAAGAAAAACAATATGCATCAGTTTAAGAATAAATACCGTTCAGTAGATGTTCTGCTTATTGATGATATCCATTTTCTACAGAGTAAGGATTCTACCCAGGAAGAGGTCTTTCATACCTTCAATGCACTTTACGAATCAAAGAAACAGATAGTATTCACCTGTGACCGTCCCGTATCTGAGCTCAAGAATTTGACTGATCGATTGAGAAGCCGTTTTGAACGCGGACTGAATGTTGACCTGAGACCGCCTGATCTTGAAACACGACAGGCAATTTTGATGAAAAAGATAGAAAGTAGAAATATTTCCATCTCACCCGAAGTTCTTGAGTTAATCTGCCAGAATATTACATCCAATGTAAGAGATCTAGAATCTGCTTTGCTGAAGCTTGTAGCCTATGCTGAGCTTGTTCATAAAGATATTTCTGTTGATATTGCAAGAGAGCAGCTCAAAGATAAGTTTACAAGTTCATTTCAGACTAATATATCAGTTGATCTGATTCAAAAAATAGTTTCAGATTATTTTAATGTCAGTACTGCAGATCTTAAAAGCAAAAAAAGAACAAAGGCAGTTACTCTTCCAAGACAGATAGCCATGTATATTCTAAGAGAATTAACAGAATATTCCACTACAGAGATAGGTTATGAATTCGGAGGTCGTGATCATACTACCGTAATGCATGCATGTCAGCGTATAGAAAGCAGGATGAAAACTGACTCCACTCTGGAACCGACTATAAATAATCTGATTCGCACTGTAAAAGACAATATAAAATCTTAAAAAACTGTGAATAAATTGTTTATGAAACGGCGAAAATCTATTATCCTGTGTATAATATGAATAACATGTGAAAATGAATCACTAGTTATTATACAAATAATTATTTCTATGTTAAGGTTTTAAGAGGCTTATTAACATATTAGAAGTGCCTACTAATACTATTACTTTTATTAATATAAAGTAATATTAGTGTGAATTGGAGAACATATGAAGTTTACATGTGAGAAAAATAATCTTACAAAAGAAATTTCCATCGCCCAGGAAATCATATCCTCAAAGAACGCTCTTTCGATTCTTTCGAATGTGTTGCTAGAAGCAGATAATAATACCCTGACAATTAAGGCAACTGATTTGAAGGTTGGTTTTGAAACAAGTATTCCTGTTGATATAGCTGTCCCTGGAAGTACAACAGTATACTGTGATAAATTTTTAAGTATTCTCAGATCATTACCCGACGGAGATATCGAGTTTGAACTCAAGGACGGAAAACTGTATATCAAGCCTCTCTTTAAGAAAATCAACTTCCAGCTTAAGAGTATTGCTTCCGAACAGTATCCTGAAATGCAGAGTATTGCTGAAGAAAACTATTTTGTCATCCCGCAGGCAGATCTGATTGAGATGATCGGACAGACAATTTTTGCAGTATCTGATGATGAGACAAGATATTTCATGAACGGAGTTTTCATGGAAAACATTGAAGGCAGTCTCATCATGGTAGCAACCGACGGACGAAGGCTTTCTTACATCAAAAAAAATACAGCCGGTACCGTAAAACCCTTCAGCGGTGTAATCATACCACCGAAGGTTCTTCAGCTCATAAGTAAACAGAGCAGCGGTGAGGGGACAATACAGGTTGCAGTCACTGAAAAAAGTATTTTCTTTAAATTTGACAATCAGACAATTTCTTCTTCTCTGATAGAGGGACAGTTTCCGAATTACAACAGGGTTATTCCTGAAAGTCAGAGCAATGAGCTTACTGTCAAACGTGATGAACTGATTGAAGCTGTAAAACGCGTATCTCTGCTTGTTGAAAATAAATCAAGAAGAATATTTCTTAATCTCACAAACGGACTGATTGAATTGAATTCCGAAGAAAGTGAAATTGGTGTTGCAACTGAAGAGATAGAATGTGCCTATGACGGTACTGATACACTTATTGCACTTAATTACTCTTATCTGATAGATCCACTGAGGGTCATTGATAATGAGAATATAAAACTTCTTTTTACTGAGTCTAATAAGGCTATAACGCTTCAGTCTGCTGAAGAATCGGATTATTTCCACATCGTTATGCCTATGCAGCTTGACTAAATGGCTTTCAGCTCGGTTAGAATATTTCAGTTTCGAAATCTGGATGATACTGAAATAGTCTTCACCGATAAGGATATCTATCTTATCGGTGAAAATGGCCAGGGTAAGACAAATTTTCTTGAAGCCATATATCTTCTCTGTGTAGGTTCATCTTTTCGTACGCGAAATGAATCTCTGTTAATAAAAACAGGTTTCAGAGAAATGTCACTAACCGCTGATTTTTCCGATGAAGGGATTATTCGTAAAATTCAATTCAAACTTGATCGGGGTAAAAAATCCATCAGGATCGACAGCAAACAGATCCGCGACAGGCGAGAACTGCTGGCTCAGTTTCCCTGTATAGCCTTTACCCATGAAGATATAAACTATGTTAACGGACCTCCCGCCCTGCGCAGGCTGTTTATAAACCAGACAATCAGCCTTTACGATGCATCATTCATCGATTCGCTTAAGACTTATAACAGGGTTATCAAACTTCGTAACAAAGCCCTGAAAGAGCGGCGTTCTGATCTTCTTGATATCTATGACCGTCAGGCGGCTGAATCAGGCTTGGAGGTTCAAAAAAAGCGTATTAAACTGATTGAAGAATTCAACAGCACTTTTTCTTATCTCTTCAGGAATATTTCCGGATACAATATCAATTTAAGTATACGTTATTCTCCCTCATGGAAAACTGAACTTTCTTCTGACGCTGTTTTGTCGTTTATCCGTGAAAATCGGAATCGCGATATGATGTATAAAACCAGTACTACAGGACCGCATCGGGATAAAATAGGGTTCTATGCAGACGGTAGAAACTATGCGGCAACTGCCTCAACAGGGCAGATAAGGCTTATATCCCTGGTGCTCAGGGCGTCACAGGCGGCTTTTACCGCAGATAAAAGCGGATTGAAACCGGTTTTGCTTCTGGATGATGTTCTGCTTGAAATGGATTTGAAAAAAAGAAGAAGATTTCTTGATTATCTGCCTGAGTACAAGCAGGCATTTTTTACATTTCTTCCTGATGAGGGTCTTGTAGATTATAAGGAGTCAGGCCCATTGTACAGGGTTGAGAACGGCAGAATAAGCGGAGAGGAAATATGAAAAAAGCATCTGATCTAATAAATGCAATGATGGACAGCCTGCTGCAGAACGATGCACAGCGTGAAGCGGTATCATTATTTTCTGCCTGGACGCAGATTGCCGGTTTAAATGAGGGGGCTCATTCGCATATTGAGGAGATAGAAAATGGAGTGGTATTTGTAAAGGTTGACCATCCCGGGTGGCTTCAGAAGCTTGAAATGAAACGCAATGGCATACTCAAAAAACTTCAAAAAAATTATCCGGAATTGGCTATCAAAACAGTCCGGTTTATGCTCTGACCATTGACATGTGCAGAACTAAAAACGTATACTACAGCACCCTAATTGTACAAACTAATATATTTATTTATATGGATTAAGGAGCATCTCTGATGAAGAGAACATATCAGCCCAGCAGGGTTAAAAGAAACAGAAAATTCGGCTTTCGCGCCAGAATGAAAACGAAGAGCGGCAGAGCCATTCTTGCCCGTCGCAGAAAGAAAGGAAGAGCTAAGCTTTCAGCAGCTGATGAGAAGAAGCCTTACTAAGTCGGAGAGGCTTGGTAAACTTTCTGATATTAAAAGGACGTTTGCTTCCGGAAAACGATTCAGCGCTCCGGGAGCAAAGCTGGTGTTTAAAACCAATGAGCTTGAATACTCAAGATTCATGGTAACTCTGGTAAGAAATTACGGTAATTCTATTCAGCGGAACAGAGCAAAAAGAATTGGCAAAGAGGTCTTCAGACTTAATAAACACCGGATCAAGCCGGGATTTGATATAGTTATGGTTTTTTTTCCGAATGAAGATAATTATCTTCCAAGGGAAACTCAAATGCTTAAACTTCTAAAAAAAGCCGGGCTTTACTCCAGCGGAGGAACACAAGATTAATATGAAACAGCCGGTTAAAATTCTTTTAATTGGTATCATAAATTTCTACAGGAAGTTCATTTCCCCTTTACTCCCTGACTCGTGTCGTTTTACTCCCACCTGTTCAAAATACGCAATCATTGCAATAGAGAAATACGGACCCGGTAAAGGCAGTTTACTTGCAGCCAAGAGGATATTAAGGTGTCATCCTTTTAATCCCGGCGGATATGATCCGGTTCCATGAGAATAAGGAGAAAAAATGGATAGAAATACGCTTTATGCGGTTATCCTTTCTACAGTTGTAATTGTCGCCGGATTTTTCATTCAGGCGAAATTTTTCCCGGCTCCGGAACAACCCGTTGCCGCCACCCAGATGACTACCGAGTCAGCCGCTGAGGCTGCAGTTGAAACCGAGACATTAGAAGCCCCGCGTCAGCAGCAGTCTGCGTCTTCGAACGAATTGAAGCTTGATACTGAAACCGTTATCGAAGAGAGAATTATTAAGGCGGAAACAAACAGATTCCTCATTACATTCTCAAACAAGGGCGGTATTATCACCTCGTTAAAGCTTAAAGAGCATCTGGAAAACGGTGAACCGCTTGAAATGCTTTTTACTGCAAATGATGCTCAGGGAGCATTTGATATAGCCTTCGGCGATCTTGATGCTGAACCCCTGAGTGATACATTTGAGTACAGACAGCTTGATCAGTTTACTTTTGAATTTTCAAAAGCTTTTCTTGCTCCTGCAAATGCAGAAGGTGTTCGTAATCCCTTTGTTTTAAGAAAGGTGTATAAGTTCACAGCTGATGATTATATGATGGAATTACGGGTTGGTATTGAAAACTCTGTTAATAAAATTCCTTCACTCAATTTCAACGGCTATTCCTACAGTCTGACTATAGGTCCTCAGATTGGACCTGAATTCACCGAACTTGACAACAGGTATTTTTACCGTAGATTTTATATTGACAACGGCGGACGTAAGGCTGATACAGTTAAAATCAAGGACGGTTCAACTGAACTTGAAGACCGTGTTACCTGGACTGCTCTTGCCGGAAAATACTTTGCAGCCATCGTAGTACCCGATGCCGTTAAGTATGATATCACTCTGACTGAAAATAAAGACGGTGATCTTCCGCAGACTAACGAAATAGTGCTTTCAAGACCTCCTGTTAACAGTTCAAATAGTGAGGATGTTTTCAAGGTATATTTCGGACCTAAGCTTAATAAATATCTGCAGCCGTATAACAATGCCGATGAAAACGGTTTTTCTATGAAAGACCTAAACCTCGACAATGTAGTTGATTCCAGCTCAATTCTGGGCTGGCTTGAATGGCTGCTGCAGAAAGGACTTTCTGTTCTGTACAGGATTATTCCTAATTACGGTATTGCCATAATTATACTCACCCTCTTCATCAAGGTTGTTCTGTTTCCTCTTACAAGAAAAAGTACTCAATCAACAGCGCGAATGTCTGCACTTTCGCCGCAGCTGGAAGAGTTAAAAGTTCAGTATAAAGACCAGCCGGACAAACTGAATAAGGCTATGAGTGAACTGTATAAAAAAGAAGGCGTCAGTCCTATGGGCGGATGTCTGCCTATGCTTATTCAGTTTCCATTCTTCATTGCCATGTACGGGCTATTAAACAAGTATTTTGAGTTCCGCGGGGCTGTTTTTATTCCGGGATGGATTATAGACCTTTCGGCACCTGAATCAATCCTTGATTTCGGCTTTACCATTCCTCTTGTAAACTGGACCGCATTGAGACTTCTGCCAATTATCTTCGTAGGAAGCCAGATGCTTAGTACTAAAATTACTCAGAGTAATCAGCCTTCAACCAGTGCTAACGGAAGTCAGATGAAGATGATGATGTACGGAATGCCTATTATGTTCTTTTTCATCCTGTATAATGCACCTTCAGGACTGCTGGTTTACTGGATTTGTTCAAACCTTTTCACCCTGTTTCAGCAGATGTATACTAATCGACATATTAAACCGGCAGCAGCCGGAGCTACAGGACCTGATCTGAAAATAGTAGGAAAAGAGGAAAATAAATCCAAGGTTGTTCCACCGCCTAAGAAAAAGAAGAAGAAAAAGAAGTAAAACTTCTCTTTCTTCTTTAGGAGGTTTTGCTTCGCAAAACTCCATGAAATTAAACAATACAGAGGTAATTTCAGATTACCTCGTAATTAGAGCAAGTCATGTCTCTAAGGAGTTTTAAATATGTTCAAGGAATTTGAAGGAAAGACAGAAAAGGAGGCAATTGATAAAGCAGTAGAGGAACTAGGAATAGATCGGGAAGAATTTGATGTTGAGATAGTTAACAAACAATCCGGAATATTCAGGAAGGGAAACGTTAAAATCAAGGTTTACATAGGTGAATCTGAAGATGATAACGGTGCTGTAGATGATTTTGAGAAGAAAATTGTCGAATATCTTGAAACCCTTATTGAAAAAATGGGTTTTCCCGGAAAAGGTAAAATAGCATTCAGAGAAGAGAATAAAATAGGTATTGAGATTGAATCTGAAAACACTGGTATTCTTATCGGTCGAAAGGGAAAAAACCTCGATGCAATTCAGCTGATTATGAATGTTTATGCCGGTCGTCTAGGAAGCGACAGCAGAGTTATAATTGATGCTGAAAACTACCGTGAACGAAGAGAAGAAAACCTTGTCAGAATGGCACGAAAGAGTGCCGAACAGGTACGACGGACACAGGGGTCAAGACTTCTTGAGCCGATGAATCCGTTTGAAAGAAGGCTTGTTCATACTACACTGAATGAGCTTACGGATATTGATACGATAAGCGAGGGGGACGGCCTGTACAAACAGATTCGAGTCCTCTACCGCGGAGATGTAAGGTAAAGAACTCAGTTCTTTAAAAAGAAAAGAATACTGCTAGTCAATTGACTCACAGCCTGATACGGCTGTTAAGGACCCCGCTCTTCCCGATGCGGGGTTTTTTATATTTATGTATTATCCGCGTGATGTTTTTCGAGTAAAAGCAGGACTGCTATCAATATTGCCCAGACTATCATATCAACTATAATAAAGACTCTGTTTCCGGTAATCGCCCAGAGAAATACCTGCGCAGAAATAATAATACTTATTGTATATATAGTAAAAAGAATCTGTTTTGTGGAAAGATTTCTGTCCATCAGTTTATGATGAATATGTTCTCTGTCAGGATAAAAAGGAGACTGTCGTCTTCTTAGCCGCCTAAGCATTGATGTGAGGGTGTCTACCACCGGAATAAATAATATGCTTACGGATATTATCATAGCCATATCAGAGTGAGTATTTATTTCAAGCAGGGGAAGGCTGGCCAGTGCGAAGCCTAAAAATAATGCGCCCGAGTCGCCTATAAAGATTTTTGCCGGCGGAAAGTTAAAAACGAGGAATCCTATCAGCGAACCGAAAAGAGCAAATGATATAACTGCGGTAACAGGATTACCAAGGGCTAAAGCAGTTAATGAAAGCGCAAGTGAAGCAATTGCGGTTATACCGCCGCTTAATCCGTCTATACCGTCTATCAGGTTAACCGCGTTACATGCACCGATAATCCAGACGGCCGTCAGAATATAACCGAATATTCCTATATTCAGGGTAAAATTGAAAAAAGGAATATAAAGCATTGACAAGGTTCTATTCGGAAAAATAATTATCAGGGCTGCAATGATCTGTACTGCGAATTTGTATCTGGGTCTTATGTTTTTAAAATCATCAATTAAACCTATAATATGAATAAGGGTAAAGGCTGCAAGAAAGGTAACCAGGCGGCCGATAGGAAAATCATTCATTATTCCGGTTTGAGAATTTACAAGTGTAAGACCGATAATAAGGCCTGCCATCATTGATAAAAAGACTGCAACACCTGCAAGGCGTGAGATCTGACCAGTATGAATTTTTCTTTCATCAATTTCATCAAACCAGTGGTTTTTCTCACTGAGTCTGATAAGAATTGGAATGATAAGAACGCAGAGAATAAAAGAAATGATTCCCGCGGAAACGAGCATTATTTCGAACATCTCTCAATGATAGAGCACGCGGAGGTCAGTGTCAATCATACAAAAAAACTTAATATGGATAAATCCATTATTGCTTAATGGTTAGTATATTATTATATTTAACAGGCCTTACTTTTTTTATTTATGGAGTTAACTTTGGAATATAAGATCAAAGACATTAATCTTGCCGATTGGGGCAGGAAAGAACTGGACATAGCCGAGCATGAAATGCCGGGACTGATGTCCATCAGAAAAAAATACTCAGTTGAAAAACCCCTTGCGGGTATTCGCATCATGGGCTCACTTCATATGACAATTCAGACAGCGGTTCTGATTGAAACCCTTGTTGATCTCGGAGCAGATGTACGCTGGGCAAGCTGTAATATTTTTTCAACACAGGATCATGCCGCTGCTGCAGTAGTTGTCGGTAGACCTGAAACAGGTGGAACGGTTGATAATCCGAAAGGTGTTCCTGTATTCGCATGGAAGGGAGAATCCCTCGAAGAATACTGGGACTGTACACTCAAAGCGCTGAGTTTTCCCGGTGGAAAAGGCCCTCAGTCGATTGTAGATGATGGTGGAGACGCTACCCTTCTTGTACATAAGGGATTTGAATTAGAAAACGGAAGCGACTGGGTTAACTCAGAAAGCGATAAACATGAAGAGCAGGTAATCAAGAATCTCTTAAAGAAGGTCAGCGCTGAAAACAGCGGGATCTGGAGTTCGATGGTTAAAGAGATTCGAGGTTGTTCAGAAGAAACCACTACAGGCGTTCACAGACTGTACCAGATGATGGAAGACGGAAGCCTCCTGTTTCCCGCTATCAACGTCAACGACAGTGTAACTAAAAGCAAGTTCGACAACCTCTACGGCTGCCGAGAATCACTGGCTGACGGGATCAAGCGTGCTACTGATGTAATGATTGCCGGTAAGGTGGCTGTTGTCTGCGGCTACGGCGATGTCGGTAAGGGTTGTGCCCAGTCTATGCGGGGTTTCGGTGCCAGGGTTATAGTTACCGAGGTTGATCCCATCTGTGCATTGCAGGCCGCAATGGAGGGTTTTGAGGTTAAAACCGTTGAAGACACCCTGGGTGTGGGTGATATATATGTAACAACAACTGGTAACAAGGACGTTATTACAGCGGTACATATGTCTAAAATGAAAAACCAGTCTATTGTCTGCAATATCGGACACTTCGATAACGAAATCCAGGTTGATGAACTTAATAAGTGGCCCGGGGTAACAAAACTTACCGTGAAACCCCAGGTTGACAAGTATATATATGAAGACGGACATGAGATTTTCATGCTCGCCGAAGGACGTCTTGTTAATCTCGGCTGTGCAACCGGTCATCCGTCTTTTGTAATGTCAAACTCATTCTCTAACCAGACCCTGGCTCAGCTTGATCTGCACCAGAATGATTATAAACCCGGAGTATACAGACTTTCCAAGAAACTTGATGAAGAGGTTGCCCGTGCGCACCTTGAGAAAATAGGCGTAAAGCTGACTACCCTGACGGCTGAGCAGGCCGCCTACATCGGTGTATCACCCGAGGGTCCGTATAAACCGGAGCATTACAGGTATTAAATAGAAATCATTACCCCCGGTCCTTTGCTTGCTTGAACCGGGGGGTTGAGATTTATATTGTTTTGTCGGGCAGCCATGTCCGTGCAATCTAAGGAGCAAAATTATGGAAAACAGAAACTACCTCTTTACATCAGAGTCAGTAAGTGAGGGGCATCCGGACAAGCTTTGTGATCAGGTATCCGACGCGATACTCGATGCATGCCTGCGGGATGACCCCGAATCAAGGGTAGCCTGTGAAAGTTTCGCAACCACCGGAATGGTTCTGGTCGGCGGCGAAATCACAACAAACACCTATGTCGATGTTCAGGAAGTGGCGCGCGGCGTTGCAAAGAAGATCGGCTACATTAAACCGGAATACGGTCTCGACTGCGAGTCTATGGCCGTACTCAACACAATCCACAGTCAGTCGCCTGATATTTCTCAGGGCGTCTCGAGCGGTGAAGGTCTGTTCAAGGAACAGGGCGCAGGAGATCAGGGAATGATGTTCGGTTTCGCCTGCAAGGAAACGCCCGAGCTTATGCCGGCACCTGTTATGTTCTCACACCAGATCCTGCTGAAAGCCGCCGAATTGAGAAAGGGCGGAACCCTTACCTGGCTGCGTCCCGACTCAAAAAGTCAGGTAACCATTGAATACGAAGGCTTCACTCCGAAGCGTATCGACACGGTTGTCGTAAGTCATCAGCATGATGAGGATATATCCTATGAAGAGCTAAAGACTTCTATAACCGAAAAGATTATCAAACCGGTACTTGAGCCCACCGGCCTGCTTACCGACGACACAAAGTATTTTGTAAATCCGACAGGCCGTTTCGTAATAGGCGGACCCCACGGAGATTCAGGTCTTACGGGACGCAAGATCATCGTAGACACCTACGGTGGAATGGGCAGACACGGCGGCGGCGCGTTCAGCGGAAAGGACCCTTCAAAGGTGGACAGATCCGCAGCATACATGGCCCGCTATGTGGCTAAAAACATCGTGGCCGCGGATCTGTGCCGAAGGTGCGAGGTAGAGCTTGCCTATGCAATCGGTGTTCCTTACCCTGTTTCAGTAATGGTTGAAACCTTTGGTACCGGCAAGGCGCCCGAGGGCAAGATAGAAGAGGCTGTAAAGAAGGTTTTTGATTTGAGTCCGGCGGGTATTGTAAAAACCCTCGATCTTAAAAAACCTGTTTACCAGGAAACAGCCGCCTACGGCCACTTCGGCCGGGATATTTTCTCCTGGGAGAAAACGGACAAGGCTGCAGAGCTTCAGAAAGAAGTAGGCTGACGCCGTTTTTAGTTGAAAAAACTGGTATTAGAAAGGAGTGTTCCGGAAACGGAATGCTCCTTTTTTTATTTATTACAGGAAATATTTATCGGTCAACGGCCGAATTTCTATACCTTTTTACATTTAATCGCTTGTCTTTATGATAAAAGGGGGATAAAATACTATTAATGCAGACTGGTTTTACAGCCGATATACTGAGAAGCATGTCATTTTTTAATCAGACATCGGTGCTGGACTACAAACAATCAAATCTCATTTTTAACACATATTTAATATTAGGAGACTCGTTTAGACTAGGTTAATATTTTATATTTTCTTGACAGCGAAAAATGGGGTTGTTATAATTACCCCAAAAAATATTAAAACGGGATATTAACAAGCCGTTGGCTTGATCCCAAAAACACGGAGGAAGTGAATTAATATGAAGAAATTAGCACTTGTCCTTGCTGTACTGCTTGTTGTTGGCGGAGCAGCTTTTGCTGAAGTTGAAGTTGGTGGTGCAGCCACTGTTTCAGGTAAAGTAGCAACACAGATTGGTATGGACCTCGACAGCAGAGTTTGGGGTGCCGATGCAACCAGCTCTATCTCAATCTCAATACCGCTTGCAAACGGCAGCGACGGCGTTGCCGGTGATGACGATCTTTACGGTGAAATCTACCTCACAGACGTTTCTGTAAACATTGATTCTCTCGGAAGCGAAGACGCTGATGGAGAAGAAATCTACGGTTACTCAGAAGACAATGACTTCGGCGATCTCGCTGCAAGAATTGTTGCAGGTAACTTTTATATTGGCCTTAACTGGAGCGGTTATAACAATGACTATGCCGATCCTGAATCAGGCGACTACAATGTTAACCTTTCAAGCGACTGGTACGACTTCTCTGACTTCGGTGATCTTGCACTCGGTTTCAGCACCGAAAACATTGATTTCGAGTTAGAAGTAATTGCAAAGAATGGTCTTACAAGAGCATCTACAGGTGACGCTAACGTAGATCATGCTGATGCATGGTCAGATGACACCGATGAATCCGATGATACTGATTCAACTCAGACCGGAGTAAACGGTCTTCTTTTCAGCGTTGACGTTGAATATGCAAATGATACTTTTGCTTTCCCTGTTTACGCAACAATCGATCCTGATTACATGGGTGATTTCCTCCTCGGTGTAAGTGTTGATCCTTCTGTAGCAGCTGGCAATCTTTCAGTTACAGCTCCTGTTGACTTCGTAATGATTGGCGATGTAATGGGTTTTGACGCATATCCGATGGTTTCTTATGACATCACTGACGAAGTAGCTGCAAGCGTTTATGCTTACTACTACAACAATGTTGATGTTGCAAGCCTTCTTGATGCAGGAATTGGTGTTTCAACTGACGGCCTCGTAGACGGTCTTGTTGCTTCTGTAGATTTTGATCTTACTGACATCATGACTTCAGGTACTGCAGCAGCTACTATGGGTTGGGGCGTAGACGTTTCAGCAGCAATGGATCTTGCTGACGGTCTTACGCTCACAGTAGAACCCGGTTATGACTCAACTTCAGATTTTGACATTGCTGCAAGTCTTTCAATGGGCGCAGCTTTCACAGGAATCGACAACACAACTCTTTCAATCGACTACACAGACGGTATGTACGATGTAGACGGCGACTATGCTTCTTCGGATGCTGGTATCCTGAGCTGTACAGCAACTATCTCTTTCTAATTCTATTAGAAGTTCTTCGGCCCCGGACTTCGGTTCGGGGCTTTTTTTTGTCCTGCTGATTATAGGAGGACTGAAATAATAAATGTGAACAGCTTCATCTGAATGGTTAAAGAGTGGAAAAAAAAAGCTGACCGGGATTTACCCCGATCAGCTTTTTATATTAAAAATTAGTGCTTAATTATAATCCGCGTTCTTTTTTTATTTCATCCCAGGCGTTCTGAATCTCTATGAATTTCTGCTTTGCGACCTTTTGAAACTCGTCCGGAAGGCCCTTGGCTGAAATCTTGTCGGGGTGATATTCAGAAACAAGTTTCCGGTATGCGCGTTTTAATTTATCATCGCTGTCAGACTGGCTGCAGCCTAAAACTGCATAGGCAGCACTCGAACTATATCCGCCCTGTGCTCCGTATCGGCTCTGTGAGCCGTCGTAGCCTGTTCCGGTATGTTTCGCCTTCAGCCTTGCGTATACACTGTCGTCAAGTCTGAATATGTGCACAGCGTCGATAATAAGGGTTTCCTCTTCGGCGCTTATCCCGTTGTCTTCGACAGCGATTCTTACCATCATATCAAGCATCAATTCGTACATCTGAGGCTGATATCTGAATTCTTTTGCAAACTGGTTTGCGAAGGAATAGAATGTTTCCTGTGAATTAACTGCAGTATCAAAGATTCGGAACGCAGCCTGTTTGGTTGAAGCATCAAGGTTAAGATCCTTGTCCATGAACTCTTCAACCTTCCTACGCTCTTTATCCGATACATTCCCGTCTACAGCTGCAATTTTCGCAAGCATAGAAAAAGCGCCGACGAAGAATGTCATCTGGTGGCGTTGATTCTGATTCATGCGGCTTCCGTAGAGGTTGGAATAATAATTTCCACCCTGGAAGTTTTCCTGCTGATCACCGAAATTAATACGCGTACCGCCGCCGGAAATAAAACCGCCGAAAGCCGCACCTGCTATGGCCCCGAGGGGACCACCTAAAAATAAACCAATGGTTCCGCCTATTACGGCGCCTAAACAACTCATTTTTCTGCCTTATAGTTTGTCGATTAGCATGGAGCATTTACCGGAAGGAATAGGAAGAGTCTTCTTCTTATGCTCATCAAGAATATTAATAGTAAAATAATACAGCTTTTCAGATTCCAGACGAATCTCCCAGCCTCTACCGCTCTTGTTGCTGAGAATTGTAATAAGATTTCTTTTAAGAGAAAGATTCTCAATTCCCATTATCTCGAGTGTCGGCATAATCCAGTCGACAGTTTTTCGGGGAAGGCTTATATAAAGACCTAAGATATTTTCTACTACCAGGGTTACCGTGGCGATTGATGTATATGCGAGAAAGACAGGTTTGGGAAAATCCTTGAGACCGGTGCTGACTGCCGGTCCGTCCGAATTCGGTTTGTATGCTTCATAGATATCGCCCTTCTTGTCCCCTTCGGGATGCAGGGTATCAAGCATGAAATACAGGTGGCGAATTGAGCATTCCCGTGCAAGCTCATAGCGGGCGTATTTCTCAAGGCCCTTAACTACCATGAATGTAAAGGGCGGATAAACCGATCCCCTGCATGCGTCGCCTTCCTCGGAAAAATCCGGTTCGGAGGCTGCTAGGCTTGGGAAGGGGTTATCTGTACCGAAAGATTCAGGATTCTGGAGATGCTCAATCAGGGTATTTGCACGATCCTCGTTCGGAATTTCTGCAAGAAGTACCCAGAACGATGCTATTGTTTTAACCTTTACCTGTTCACCATCTGCATTAAGATCATAATAAAAGCCGTCTTCTTCATTCCACATCTGTGATGAGATTCTTGTTTTAAGCGAAAAGTATTTTCTTTTATATTTGAAACTCATCTCTTTATCATTAAGGACATCGCCGATTTCGGACATGTAAAGTGCGTTTACTGCCTGCTGGGCGTTGAAATCTACAGGATAATAAGTCCCGGTTCTGGGTGCGTTGTCCATCATTGTTGCCTTGAGAGGGACATTATACAGGCCGTTCTCTTTCTTGAATGTCTGTTCTACCCAGTGGTAGTATTTTTCAAGATATACAACTATTTCTTTAAGGCGTTTTTTATTTCCCTCTTTATGGTAGAGATTATACTCCGCCCATGAGAATAGAGGAGGCTGAATGCCTTCGGGATTTTCTTTATCGAATGCTGGGCTACCGTCCGATTCTTTGTACTGCCCTCTTATTGCTCCGCTTTCTTCCTGTTTGGAATAAAACAGATCGAGAGAGGGAGAAGCAGGAAATTGACTGTTACTGTAAACCAGAAAAAAAGTAGCAAGTATAGATTCAAACTGATTCACAGTTTCATTTGCAGGATAGTTAAAATATGTTTTTGGGAAGCCGTTTTTGGCATTACCGCTTTTCCAAGAATCCTGAAGCCATGCCCAGGTTTTTTCATAAAGGTCTACAAAATCTTGATCGTAGAAATGTACAGCAGGAAAACCTTTTTTTACCAATTATTTAAACCTCTTTACGTGTATTGCATATAACTTATTAAAACTGAGTTATTTACATTGTAGATAAGAATATATTAATTATAATGTAATATCTGCGATACTACAAGTCAAATAAGAAAAAAGAGGATTTGCATAGAAATTTTATTTATTTTATGGAAAAATAAAATTCATGTCAATCAGTAAATTTCCAGACAGAAAAAACTTCCTTCCCGTTAACAGAAATGATCTCAGTCAACGCGGATGGAAAAATTGTGACTTCATAATTATTTCAGGCGATGCCTATGTTGATCATCCGTCTTTCGGGGCGGCTGTCATTGGACGCGTACTGGAGGATGCCGGTTATAAAACTGGCATTATTGCCCAGCCCGACTGGAAAGACCCGGAGGCGTTTAAGGTTCTGGGCCGGCCGCGCCTGGGTTTTCTGATAACATCGGGGAACCTTGACTCGATGGTTAATCATTACACGAGCGCTAAGAAGCGCAGACGCAGCGATTCATATTCGCCCGGCGGTAAATGCGGGCTGCGCCCGGATCGGGCACTTATTCCTTATACCTCCGCGGCCAGGGCGGCATACAGCGCTGTGCCGGTAATCCTCGGCGGAATTGAGGCATCGCTCAGGAGGCTGAGTCATTTCGATTACTGGAGCGGCAGGCTTAGACGCTCTATCCTGATTGATTCGAAGGCTGACCTGCTGGTTTACGGCATGGGTGAGAAACAGATTATCGAGATAGCGCGAAGGCTCGCAGAGGGTGAGGATGTTCGCCGGTTACAGGATATTCGCGGGACTGTATACCGGATGGGGATGCGGGAAGAGGAAAAAACAAACTCTGGAAAGGGCATTGGAAAGCCCCTTGCGCTGCCCTCCTTTGCCGAGGTCAGTGCGTCAAAGGAAGCCTTTGCCAACAGTTTCGTCCTTCGTTATAAAAATACAAACCCCTTCACAGCCAAAGCCCTTGCGGAGAAGACCGATGCCCAGGTTGCGGTGCAGAATCCGCCTGCAGCAGCACTGAGTGAAGCGGAACTGGATGGAATATACAGCCTGCCCTTCACAAGGCGCGCCCACCCGGACTATGAAAGTAAGGGCGGAATTCCTGCCTTGAAGGAGGTTGAGTTCAGTCTTACTGTCAACAGGGGCTGCTATGGCGGCTGTTCATTCTGTTCGCTGGCTTTTCATCAGGGCAGGATTATCCAGGCACGCAGCATCTCTTCGGTTACGGCTGAGGCGGAAAAGATGACGCAGCTGCCGGGGTTTAAGGGGATAATCCATGATGTAGGCGGCCCTACAGCGAATTTTTTTCATCCCGCCTGCGAAAAACAGCGAACCTCGGGTGCCTGTGAACACAGGGAATGTCTTTACCCCGAGCCCTGCCCTAATCTGGATGTCGATCACAGCCGATATCTCGAATTGCTGAGGGGTCTGCGTGAACTGGACGGTGTGAAACGTGTTTTTATCAGAAGCGGTATTCGCTTTGATTATCTAATGACGGCGGTTGAACAGGATAGGCAGAGGGGACAGAATAAGGAATGCGACGGCCCGGGTTCCGGGATTGAGTTTATAAACGAACTATGTGAGTATCATGTCAGCGGTCAGCTTAAGGTTGCGCCCGAGCATGTGTCCGATCAGGTTCTTAAATTTATGAAAAAACCGAAGAATGCGGTTTATCAGCGTTTTGTAAGGGAATTTGAGTCAGTAAACAGCAGGCTTGGAAAAAAACAGTATATTATCCCCTACCTCATTTCGGGACACCCGGGCTCCGGACTGAATGAGGCTATAGAACTTGCTCTCTATCTGAAAAAACAGGGCTTTATACCTGATCAGGTGCAGGATTTTTACCCAACACCTGCAAGCCTTTCCACCTGTATGTACTATACGGGTATTGATCCTTTTACCGGCAAAAAGGTGTATACGGCTAAAACCCGGGAAGAAAAGAACATGCAGCGCGCTCTTCTGCACTTTCATAAACCGGAAAACAGGAAAATTGTCATAAAGGCGCTTCAAAAAGCCGGCCGAAACGATTTGATAGGAAATTCTAAGAGCTGTCTGGTCAGGCCTGCGGGATATAAGAGATCTGGGCGTTAATCGCTTATTAAATAGTAATCTTTCGGTTTCTTAATACATGATTCTGTATTAAAATCAGGATATGGAAATGAAAAAGCAGCTAGGTTTTAAGGAAGTCTTCTCAATCTCATCCGGAGCAATGATAAGTTCCGGTTTATTCGTACTGCCGTCGCTGGTTTTTGCCGAGGTTGGTCCTGCGGTTATAGCAGCCTATTTTCTGGCAGCTCTCTTTGTAATCCCGGCTATGTTCGCTAAAACCGAGCTTGCTACGGCTATGCCAAAATCAGGCGGGGATTATTTCTATATAAACCGAAGTTTCGGCCCTCTCTTCGGCACCTTTGCCGGTTTCGCTTCCTGGTTTTCACTCAGTCTTAAATCAGCCTTTGCTCTTGTCGGCATCGGTATCTTTCTTGAGCCCCTGGTTCCTGTTTACTCGCCGATGATGGTTAAGATGTTAGCTGTCGGTTTTACACTTGTTTTCACGGTACTGAATATTCTCAGTGTAAAGGAAAGCAGCCGGGTCCAGGTTATACTGGTTGCCGCCATGCTGGCGATTCTGACAGCATTCATAATAGGCGGAGCTCCGAGGGTTGATATCAATAATTTTACTAATTTCTACACCGGCGACAGTTTCAGGAATTTCATTACCGCAATAGGAATGATTTTTATATCCTACGGAGGTTTAACGAAGATTGCGTCGGTGGCTGAGGAGATAAAGGATCCGGCTAAAACCATTCCCGCCGGAATGTTTGCGGCATATTCTGTTGTTACAGTATTATATATTCTGGTTATCTTTATCGTTACCGGCGTGCTTCCTCCGGAGGTCTTTGAAGGCTCTCTGAGACCCATCTCTGACGCAGCGGAATATGTCGCGGGAGCACCTGGATTTTATATTCTTTCTGCAGCAGCAATGCTGGCCTTTATTTCAACAGCAAATGCAGGTCTAATGGCCTCATCCCGCAGTCCCCTTGCTATGAGCGGTGACCATCTTCTTCCGGGCTTCTTTTCAAGGATGTCGATTAAAAGGCAGACTCCCTGGGTTTCGATTCTGGTTACAAGCGCCTTTATGATTGCATGTATTCTACTGCTTGATATGAAAACACTCGTTAAGGTGGCGTCGACGATGAAACTTATCCTCTTCGCCCTGGTCTGCATAGCAGTGATACTTATGCGCGAGAGCAGGATAGTCACCTACAAACCGTCATTTCTTACCCCGTTTTATCCGGCAGTGCCGATAGCAGGTCTGGTTATCTACACAGCACTGATTTTCGAGATGGGACGACTGCCTCTGATTATTACGGGAATATTCTTTGTTGCATCGTTTGTATGGTATTTCATCTACACGCGTTCAAGAGACAGGCAGGAATCGGCTATTGTAAAGATAGTTGAGCGGATAACCTCAAGCAAAATCAAATCAACCGAACTGTCCGATGAGCTGCGAGAAATTCTCAGGGAGCGTGATGGGATTGTAGAAGATCGCTTTGACAGGATAATAAAGGAATCTGAGATACTTGATATTGATGAAGATATGAATATGGACGAGCTATTCAAGCTGCTTGCAAAAAAACTGTCCTGTCACGACGGATGCAGTGATGATGACATTCTGGAAATGCTTTATGAGAGAGAAGAGGATTCGACGACTGTTATTCATGACGGTCTGGCAATTCCGCACATTGTTACCGGTGGAAAAAACCAGTTTGATATAGTTGTCGTTCGTTCGAAAAAAGGTATAATGTTCCGCGGTTCAGAAAACCCCGTTAACGTTGTTTTTGCCCTGTCCGGTTCAAAAGATGAGCGCAACTTCCACCTTAAAGCCCTTATGGCAATAGCCCAGATAGTACAGGCTCCTGACTTTCTTACGAACTGGATGAAGGTTAAAACGGTTGATGATCTGCGCAATCTGATTCTGATGGCTGAACGGGCTCGAAAGGGAGCAGTCTGACCGTTTAGCGGAGATTTTAATGTTCAATAAAAATAGAAACCCTTTAAAAAATGAGATTTATATCAGTCTCTTTAAAATAGCGGCACCTGTAGCCCTGCAGAATCTTATTATATCATCGCTGTCTTTTGTAGATACCCTGATGATTGGTCAGCTGGGCGAGGTTGAAATTGCTGCTGTTGGTATTGGAAACCAGCTTTTTTTTCTCTATACCCTGCTTCTCTTCGGCATAGGCAGCGCAAGCGGAATATTTGTCTCCCAGTTCTGGGGTAAAAAAGACTATGCAAGTATAAGGAAAACCTCTGGTTTGAGCGTCCTTCTGGGACTTGCCGGCGCCCTGCCCTTCAGCTTTCTTTCCCTAATAATTCCGGAGAAACTGGTAGGTATATTTTCAACTGACCGGGAAGTAATAAGGCTCGGGGCAGATTATGTGTCGGTAGTTGCCGTCAGCTACCTTTTTTCAGCCGTAGTAATTACCATGTCGCAGGTGCAGCGCAGCATCGAGAAAGCCAACCTGCCGTTTATTGTATCAGCGGTATCTCTGGGGATGAACACTCTCCTGAACTGGCTGCTTATTTTCGGCAAGGCCGGTTTTCCGGCCCTTGGGGTAAGCGGGGCTGCTATAGCGACTGCTGTGGCACGGGGTGTTGAATGTATTTTGCTGATAGTTCTGATCTACAACGGACGGGAAAATCCTGCCGCTGGTACGTTCCGTGAGATGACAGGGTTTAGCGCGGATTTCCTTAAACGATTCATAAAGACGGCCTCACCGGTTATTATAAATGAGCTGTTCTGGGCCCTCGGTATGACCGTTTTCAAGGTTGTATACGGTCGGATGGGAACCTCCGCTCTTGCCTCGGTGAATATTGCTGAAGCGGTTATGAACCTTATGTTTGTCGCCATGATAGGCTCATCAACAGGGACTGCTGTGCTTACGGGTAAGAAAATAGGCGAGGGTGATTATGACGGGGCACGTAGAAACGGTCGTTCTTTTATAAAGTTTGCACTGATTGAGGGTATTGTTATAGCGCTAATCTGTGCTGCTTTCAGCGGTATTCTGCCGAGGGGGTTTAATGTGGATGATTCACTGAAACAGTCGGCAAGCATTATCATCCTGATTTTTTCAGCTTTTCTGCCGTTTAAATCCTTCAATATCCATTCAATAGTAGGGATTTTTCGCGGCGGAGGCGATACTCTCTTTGCGGCAGTAACCGAGATTGCCGGGGTCTGGGGAGTCGGGGTCGTTCTTGCTTTTATAACCGGAATCTACCTTGAGCTTCCTGTTTACATCGTCTATGCCTTTGTCAGTCTCGAAGAGGTTGTTAAATCTGTCATATGTATGATGCGCGTGAGATCTGAAAAGTGGGTACACGATCTTACCTGAATGTTGTAGAATATTCACAATTAATTCTCAATTAAATAGGAGATCAGCATGATCGAACTTCCGATTTTGAATTCTGAAGAAAAATATAAATTAAAACCAGGAAAAATAGTAGCGCTTGGACTGAACTATTCTGAACATGTAAAGGAAAGTGTTTCCATCCTTGCCGGCGGATATAAACCTGAGACACCGACTGAACCTGTTATTTTTCCAAAAGCCAGCTCGTCTCTCATCGGCCCTGAAGAAAATATCATAATTCCTGCCTTCATCGATAACTATGATTTTGAAGAACCCAGAACCGATTATGAGGCGGAACTTGCCTTCATAATCTCAAAGGACTGCAGAAATGTGCAGGAAGAGGATGCAATAGATTACATCTACGGATTTACCTGTCTCAATGATGTCAGTCAGAGAAATCTTCAGACTGGTGATAAAGCAGGATGGTTCCGCGGAAAATCTCTCGACACATACTGTCCGGTTGGTCCTGTAATTGTAAGGACAGAGGATATCGGCAATCCGGATAATCTTGATATTGTATGCCGTTTAAACGGTCAAACTGTTCAGAGTGGAAATACCAATCAGATGATATTCGGTATTAAGCAGATTGTTTCAATTCTATCATCGTGGTTTACCCTTGAAGCGGGGGATCTCATAAGCACTGGCACTCCGAAGGGAGTGGGGCTCATAAAAGAGGGGGATCTTGTTGAGGTAGAGATTGAAAATATCGGTGTTCTGAGGAACCCCGTTGTAAGGGCATAGTATGAAATTTTCATCATTCGGCGAACGATTTATAAATGATACAGGCATAAAGGATCTTGTAGATGATTTAGGCAAATATGCCGGAATAGAAGGAACCTGTATGCTTGGCGGCGGAAACCCAGCGCTTATTCCAGAGGTTAATGAGGTTTGGCGAAAGCGGATGACTGATATTCTTGAAAACGGGAGTCAGTATCAGAAGATGATGGGTCTTTACGGAACATCAATAGGCAGCCTTAAGTTTTTCGATGCCCTCGCGGAGCTTCTGCATAATCAGTACGGATGGCCTGTTACAGGAAAGAATATTGCTGTAATTAACGGCAGCCAAACCTCCTGCTTTCTGCTGTACAATATGCTTGCAGGTAAAATGGCTGACGGTACAAAAGGGCGGATCCTGCTTCCCCTGATGCCTGAATATATCGGATATGCCGACCAGACCATAGACCCCGGGTCCTTTGTGTCGTTCAGACCTGGAATTAATGAGTACGCGCCGAATATGTTTAAATATCAGGTTGATTTTGACCGGATAGATATTACGGGCGTAAACGCAATTACTGCGTCGCGGCCGACTAATCCGACCGGCAACGTGCTGACAGATGTCGAGGTAGGCCGCCTGAGTGAACTGGCTGCTGAACATGATATACCGCTTATTCTGGACAATGCCTATGGGCTGCCCTTTCCCGGTATCATATTTGAAGATGTCAAGCCGGTCTGGAATGAGAATATTGTACTTAGTATGAGCCTTTCTAAGATAGGTTTACCTGCAACAAGAACAGGGATTATAGTAGCTAAAGAAGAGATGATAGAAGCCCTCTCGGCCATGAGTGCCGTCGCGAGCCTTGCTCCCTCGGGTGTAGGGCAGGAGATTGTGTTGCCTATGCTGAAAGACGGAAGCATTCTTGATATAAGCCGTGAGATTGTAATGCCCTACTACAGGTCAAAATCAGAACAGACTATAAAGTATATAAAAGAAAGATTTGACGGCATCGAATATTCGATACATAAAAGCGAGGGCGCAATCTTTCTGTGGCTGTGGTTCAAAAATCTTCAATGCGGCTCCGTCGATCTGTATAACCGTCTAAAAAATCGCGGGGTAATCATAGTTCCCGGTGACTACTTTTTCTTCGGACTTCCGGAAGAGGATGAAGCCTGGGAACACCGGCATCAATGTATCAGGGTGAATTATTCCGGCGACTTTGCCGAGGTTAGTAGAGGTCTTGATATAATAGCGGAAGAGGTTGAAAAGGGATAAACAATGGCAGGTAAATTCGGAACCTTCAAGGGAGTTTTCGTCCCGTCAACTGAGGCCATCTTAGGCACGGTGCTGTTTCTGCTGATGCCTCTGCTTACGGCTGATGTGGGATTCGCTTCCATGCTTGCAATCGTCCTGATTGCCCACTCCGTAACGCTGGCTACTACATCATCGCTGTCCGACTGCGCTACAAACCTCAATAACATCGAGGGCGGCGGTCTCTACGCACTGTCTAAACAATCTCTCGGCAGCGCGATGGGCGGTTCCATAGGAATTATGCTCTACCTTGCCCAGGCTGCCTCAATAGGCTTCTACTGCATAGGCTTTGCCGAGCCGCTGCATAGCCTCATAGCGCCCTGGCTTGCCCGCACATTCGATATTTTCGCGGCATCCGACCCTGGATCGGTCTTGGTGCAGAAACAGGTTCTGGCAACCTGCTTCATGATTGTCTTCTTCATCATTGTCATGATTGGCGCCGATTTTACCCTGAAACTTCAGATTCTTATACTTTTTGTTTTACTTGCCTCTGTTTTAACAATCTTCGCCGCCCCCTTCATCGGGCCCTCCTATGAGGGCAGGGCGGTGTTTACCACCGGGCTGAACATCAGCGGCAATCGAACGCTTACGATGGGGATATTCTTTCTTACCTTTACCCAGTTTTTTCCAGCAGTAACAGGTATCAGTTCAGGAATCGGTATGAGCGGGGATCTAAAAGAACCGCGAAAAAGTATTGTGAAAGGGACATTCTCAGCCATTGCAATGACTATGGTCTTCTACATCCTTGCCGCTCTGGTTTTCTCGTTTATTAACAAAGATATTCTGATTAGCGGTTATGAGAACGGTATTCCTGCAGGTGTAATTCTTACGAGGCTTTTCGGGCTTGGAAACCGATTTCCATACAATATTCCAGGCGTGATGATTCTTGCAGGTGTTCTTTTCGCAACCTGTTCATCGGCTCTTTCGGTATTTATGACAGGCCCGCGTACCCTTCAGTTTCTGGCCCGCGACGGTATTCTGCCGCGGCAGCTGGGTTTTCTCAAGAACGATTTCAGGGAGGATGGCACCGAACCGAGATATGCTGTAATTCTGTCGTTTTTTATAGGCCTTCTAATAATCTGGATGGGCAGCATAAACTTCGCATCGATGGTTGTCGGTATCCTTTTCCTTGTTGTTTACGGCTGGGTTAACGGCGCAGCCTTTCTTGAACGAATAAGCAGAAACCCGACTTTCAGACCAACCTTCAGGGGGCACTGGCTTATATCACTTTACGGCTGTTCAGCCTGTATAATAGCAATCTGTCTTTTTAACTGGCTTGTCGGGCTTGCAATATTCGCAAGTCAGTTCATCATGTTTAAACTGATATTAAAGTATAAATCAAGCGGCCGGCTCGAAGGTGTTTGGTGGGGATTTATTTTCTCGCAGATTACACGCGGGCTTGTCCGGCTTAAAACTATTGTTCAGGGTACCCGGAACTGGCGTCCTGTGCTTACCTGCATTGCCTTCCCCGAGCATGAGAACGAATGCCGCGCAGTTGTTGAACTTGCCGAGCAGATTGCCGCATTTCAGGGTCTTGTAAACTGTGATCTGCTCACAGGTATTCAGAATGAAGGATTTGAGGAGAGGCTGTCAGATCTCAATTCAACCGTTCCGGTATCATTTGTAAAATCGGCAAATATGACTGATTCGATTATCACCCTGTTACAGGGCGGCAATGTAACAGGAATCGATAATAATACTGTTCTGCTTGCATACAACAGCCGGATCAACAATGTCAGGGTAATAAAGGCTGTGCTGGATGATCACCAGAACCTGCTGCTTTACAAGCCCGGCATTCCCGCCGCGGGACGGATGAGGCTTGATATTTGGTGGCGCGGTGAACGAAACGGTAATCTGATGGTTCTGCTGGCCTTCATAATAAACCGCTACCTTCGTGACAGAAGGCTTGCACCATATAATATCAGGATAATCCGACGCCTTGAGAAGGATCAGAATGATTCCTCCGCACGGGAAGAGATTTCAAGGCTGCTGAAACTTTCCAGGCTGGAGGGCGAGATAATAATCCTTCCCTGGTCGGACGACAGTTTTCACGAGATCCTCGCTGATACCTCATCAGGGGCGTCCATGATAATGCTTGGCCTTCCCGGCAACTATGAGAACAGGGCTACAGGGGTATTCAAGCTGAATCAGTTGTTTTTCGACCGGGAAATAAAGTCATATAAGGATCTGCCGCCTGTGCTGTTCGTGAAGAGTTATATGGTCATGAACCTGATTGAAGACTGAAATTCAGGAGCTTTGCGCCCGTTCGTTCCATTAAAAATCGAAAAATCAATGAACCCGTGTTAAAATATTTAAAGAGTAAAAGTAAATAGGAGTTGCATATGAAAAGAGTTTTTCTTTTTGCTGTTGCCGTTTCTGTGCTTTTTATTTCAGGCTGCTATTATATAAACGGATGGTTCTTAAGCGAAGAGGCTCAGAGCCTTGAAGGGCTTTGGTACAGCGGAGGCTGGGATTCGGAAGATTCAACCTGTTATTATGACTTCCGTGCTGATGGAAGGGTTTTTGTAACCGAATGGACCGATGATGTTGAGCTAGGAAACAGCATTCTTATCCCGTCGCACTTCAATTACTCGGTTAGGAATGGAATTCTCAAAATGGTTCAATATCTTGGAATCGCAAGTTTTGAGTTCATAATTGATGATGATTCGTCAATTTCCGAGGGCTACTGTCACCTTATTGTTTCAGATTACACAAACGATTTTGATTTTTATTACATCTATGACGAACAGGATTTTTATCTCTATAAGGAAATGAACTATTCCAGAGCAGCGGAAGTCCGCTCGCTGTACGGAGGTGAAGAATGAGAGCAAGGATGATTCTTATAATTATAATCCTGCCGGTTATCTTCTTAAACTCATGCCGCTCCGATGGTCCGGACGGGACTGACATTGCCGATTCTCTCTGGGTCGGAACCGTTGAAACAGCGGACGGGTATGACAGTTATACCGTTGTCTTTGAGTTCAGGGAAGGCGGCGATTTCATTATGGGCGACCCGGATGATATCATCATCTATGATGAGGCTATAGACCAGAACTTTACCTGGTCAATGGATGAGAATTACATCACCGTAACCGGCTGGCTTGGAATGTACTTTGCCGAATATGCATATGAGTACAGCACTGACGGAAATACGCTTTTTATGATACTGATCAGGCGCAATTTCTTCAACGAAACTTATGAAGAAATACGTACCGGTGACAGAATTGAACTTTCGAGGGACGAAGTAAACGACTTCCAGTATTACTTCAGTGATGATTATTACAGCGCATATTAGTACCGTTTTTGCATAGTTCTAAAAAAAAGAAATTGACCCGAATTTATACTGTCCTTATAATTGAATAAAAATTCAATTTAAAGAGGAATGAATGAAAAAACACAAATTGATAATGTTTGCGGTCGTAATGGTAATCATCCTATTACTCAGCAGCTGCGGCGGGCTCTTCATGAGCGAGGAAGAATCTGCCCTTGTGGGATTGTGGCGCAGCGGGAGCTGGAGCGATGATTACTGGTCTGAGGAAAGTTACTGCTATTATGATTTCAGAGACGACGGTAGAGTCTATATAACGGATTGGACTGAAAACTGGCCTAATTATAATGCTCCGCTTTTTCCAAATGTCACAGACTTTAATTATAGCTTGAATAATGATACCCTGACACTGAGTCAGTATTTCGGCATCCTTGGCTTCGAGTTTGAAATTTATTCATATTCATCCGACGACATATCTCTGACGGTTTTTGAAGGTAATGAGGATTATTCCCTGGAGCCGGGGGATATACTTTATCTGACCCGGATAGTTGATTACAGCGATGAAACTGACGCTGCTGCAAGGGCCTGTCTTAAGGAGTTCGGAAATGAATAGAAAATATTTTGCTTTATTTGCAGTTACAGCAGCCGCAGCTGCATTACTTTTTTCTTCATGTAATATTTTCAGCAGCATAGAGGATGAAGATCTCGTAGGTATCTGGGTCGATGATAGTGAATATGCTCTTGCTATGGAACTGTCTGAAGACGGCACTGCGCGTATGGCCGGCACCGAGGTGGATTTCGCAGGTAGAGAGGCTTCATTCAGCTGGAACAACGACGGGTACCATCTTGAAATAAATGCCCTATTAAATTACTACAGCGGATATTATGCATATGATTTATCCACAGACGGTGATACTCTGACCCTGTACTTTATAGCTGAAGGGCTTATGAACTGGGAATATGACTCAATAGCTGTAGGTGATGTCTACGTGCTATCGAAGCAGTCTGAAGATACCAGTTTTGAAGATATAATTGACGATATTGATGCCTACGATTCTTCTCTTTATTAGATATTGTTTGATTATTTACCCAACCGCCCTTAACGGGGCGGTTTATTTCGGTTTCACTATTTTATAGCAGTAATCCTACTGGGGTTTACCAAGTAGGATGCGGCTGAGAAAAACTTAATTCAGAAAATATTCCTCAAAGGTAAGGTTCCGGGTGTATATTTCCTCAGCCAGCTCGGGACCTAGCCATCTAAGATGCCAGGGTTCATAGTCATAGCCGGTGATATCTTCCTTCCCTTCAGGATATCTGATAATAAAACCGAAACGGTGAGCATTAGCGGCCACCCATAGTCCCTGCTCGGTTTCGCCGAATGCTTTTGTAAGCTGATAATTCACTTCAGGGCTGCTTATGTCCATGGCAAGTCCTGTCATATGCTCGCTCGTGCCGGGCTGCGCACTTATACGGGCGGCCTGCTCCTCGCCGTATTCACGGACGTTGAGATCGTATAGCATCACCTGCGTTTTATACGACCTGTAGCCGGAACGGGCCAGAAGCTCATAGCCTTTCTCTGTCCTGGCCGCGGCGAACATTTCGTTGAGTGCGTCTGAGGCAGCCTGCCGCAGATGGTTCACTTCATCGAAGCTCAGTATAGTTGGAACCTCAACACGCACCAGATCTGGGGGTACGTAGTCGGCAGGCATGCGCCGCTGCTTGTTGACCAGCACGTCGTACGCGGCCGGATCGGTTACAACCCCGTCGGAGTCGATGCAGCTCAGCGGATTTTTTTTTATTTTGAGTGCAGTCTCAGCGCTGCAGTTACCCCAGTTTGCGGTGATTGTGCCGCTGCTGCCGGATATAAGCTCTTTAGATGCAAGTATGATAATACCGGCCTTGATGCCAGTACCGGATACAACCGGCTCGGCTGACAGAATCTTCAGTCCCGGGTTTGAGACAGTGATTACAGGAGGATCTGTGAACTGTTTGAGATGAGCCTTTCCAGGTTTTTGTATATCAGTACTTAGAATTTTTGGTTCTGAATCGGTATCAACGAAGATTGCGGTAAGCGTGATTTCGCTTGTAAGCCCGGGTTCAAGCTCTGTTTCCTGTGGGTTGAAAACGAGCATGGCTGTCCTGCCATCTGCGCAGGAAGAGAAAAGAGTTGAAAATAGGATAAAAAAGGCCGACAGGCGAAGTGTTTTACTGATTATTTTCATTTGAACCTCATTAATCGTCTATCTACAGTATACCCAAATACAGTCTTGAGAGTAAGAACCCTGCGGCAAGGACAATGATTGCCGGCTTTATAAGGCCTCTGAGGCTTTGTCCAAGCCCGACATTGAAGTATTCGTTTGAAACAAGTAGGCAGACATGAACCGGCGACAGTATCTGACCCATATGTCCGAAGGTGTAGGCGAGGGTTGTTGTAGATGCAAGCAGGGCAAAGTCAGGGTCAGGACCAAGCAGGCTGATTACAATAGGAAATGCAGCTCCGACTGTGCCGATTGCGATGCCGGTTGATACGCCGCTTATAAACGGAATCAGCATTATCAGCAGAAAGGCTGGAATGCCGGCTGCCGCAAGTTCGCCGCGAAGGGCCTCCATCAGTAAAGTCCCGTCGGGCAGACGTCCTTCAATAAAGGCGCCGTAGATCCTGATAAGGGCGACAAGGACTACCATGTTTACGAATGTCTTAGATCTAAAGATCTCACGCCATTCGACAATGGAAAGGGGGCGTACTATCTGCAGATATATAATTGAAATTAGAATACCGATAGCAATGGGAAGATATCGGGTATAGTTTGATAATGCCGGTATCAGACTGCCAAGTACGGCATAGGAGCCCATTACGATGATTACAGGTGACACCAGAAAGAGTATGTGAGATTCTTCTTTCTCGGTTTCATTTTTATCAGGCACCTGATCCTTACCCGCTTTTCGCAGCAGAAAGAACCAGGCGGCTGTGATTGATACTATCGTAATAGGAAAGAGCAGCAGCATGAATGTCGGTACAGAAAGTCCCGAAATATCTATAGCCAGCAGGACTCCGGGATATAGGGGCCACCAGTATTCCCAGACATGGCGGAACCAGTAATTGATTCTTGTTTTAAGAACAGGGTCTAGAGAATCATCCGCATCGCAGCTGTCCACCATGGGTGCGGAAAACATCGCCCCGCCGGGCATAGGCAGAAGTCCTATTACAGCCGGTAGAATGGCCATTGCTTTGTTGCGGGAAAATTTCCGGGTAATACTCTGAACCAGGTCCCTCATCATTCCTGTAGATTTCATCTGAGACGAGAGGACAATAATTATGAATACTACTATCAGCAGGAACAGGTTGTCCCTGTCTGATAATCTCTCCCATGATATCGACAAAATACTGTTCAGGCTGTGACCGCACCAGAACGCAAGAATTACGGTTCCTGTAAGGACACCGATAATCTGATTTTTTAAGATCTTATTGATGATAATTATTGAAGCAAGTGAAACAAGAATCTTCACCATTTCCGGTAAATTTAGAAGTAAATCAATCATCATAAAAATGTAACAGCGATTAAGGATTTCATCAATAGATCAACTTGTTAGGGTTGACTAATAAAAACCGATTGGTTAATCTTTGTTAAGATTTAAAGGATTTATCATTATTAAGGAATACTTTTACATATATGGAGAAAACTATGAGTTTATCTGAACTTGAACAGGGCAAAAAAGCCGTTGTAGCATCGATACTCGGGGGCCGGAATCTGCGGCAGAGACTGGTTAATATGGGAATGCTTCCCGGTTCTGAGGTTACGGTTGTTCGTTCGAGTAAGATGGGCCCGATGGTTCTCAATGTTCAGGGAGCTCAGGTAATGATCGGTAGAGGAATGGCCAAACAGATATATGTCAAACAGCAATGATTTTACAATAGCTTTTACCGGCAACCCTAATTGTGGCAAAAGCACCCTATTCAATGCCCTTACAGGGGCTAAACAGCATATCGGAAACTGGCCCGGAGTTACTGTAGAACTAGTAGAGGGCAGTTATCAATATAATGATCAGAATTACAAATTAATAGACCTTCCGGGAATTTATTCGATGTCGGCGAATTCCGATGACGAAAGGGTTTCTAGAGATTATGTTCTCAGCGGCAAGGCAAATCTTGTTGTAAATATCCTTGATGCCTCAAACCTATCACGAAATCTGTATCTTACTTTTCAGCTTATTGAAATGAAGGTTCCGGTTGTTGTTGTTCTAAATATGATGGACCTCGCTGAAAACAGCGGTATCGCTATAGATATTGAACATCTTTCCGCGCATCTGAAGTGTCCCGTTATTGGGGTCAGTGCGGTAAATCCAGCGGATCCGAAGCGGCTGAAGGACTTTATTGCGGAAAGAGCAGCTGAGCAGGAGATATCTAATCTTGAACTCAGATATCCAAATGAGATTGAGGATCTAGCCTCCGAATGGGCTAAAAGGCTTAAACCCGGTTCAGTGAGACCGGGGGTTGATTCCAGATGGCTGGCGTTGAGACTGGTTGAGGAAGATCCCTGGGTTACCTACAAGGTTACGGTTAAGGGACTTATCAGTGAAGAAGAAATAAAAACCGGTATTAACGCAGTAAAAAATATTCTTACTGAGTCTCCGGATGTGGTAATTGCGGATTATATCTACGGAGCAGTTAACGGTGTATGCCGCGAGGTGATCAGCAGGGTAAGAAAGACAAAACCGGTCAGTGATATAATTGATTCGTTTGTTATGCATCCTGTTCTGGGAGTGCCGATATTTTTTGCAGTAATGCTGCTGGTTTTTTATGTTACAATTGAAATTGGAAATATTTTTGTAGACTGGTTCGATACAGCAGCGGGAATTGTTTTTGTCGACGGATTTCGTTCGCTGCTGACGCGGCTGGGCGCTCCTGATATCGTAGCGTTCTTTGCGGCGGACGGAATAGGTGCCGGAATTCAGATGGTCATTTCTTTTATACCCTTTGTTTTCTTCATGTTTCTGATGCTGTCGCTGCTTGAAGATTCAGGCTATATGGCCAGGGCCGCCTTTGTAATGGATCGGTTTATGTCGATGCTCGGGCTACCCGGTAAGGCTTTTGTTCCGATGATTGTAGGCTTTGGTTGTACTGTTCCTGCAATCCTTGCAACAAGGACCCTGGACAACAGGCGGGACCGGATGATTACCGTCTTCATGGTACCGCTCATGTCATGTGGCGCGCGGCTGCCGGTATATGCTCTTTTTGCAGCAGCCTTCTTTCCGCATAGAACAGGGTTTATCGTTTTTTCACTTTATATGGTCGGCATACTCATTGCTGTGCTTTCGGGGTTGCTTGTAAAGTTTACTCTTTACCACGGTGAGCCCTCGCATCTGATAATGGAATTGCCGCGTTACCATGTTCCCAGGGCAAAACACATTCTACTGCACACCTGGTCAAGGGTTAAGGATTTTATTCGCCGCGCAGGACAGGTAATTGTTATTGCGGTATTCATTCTATCGATATTCTCCGCCATAAGCGTTCATGGAGGTTTTGAGCCTGATAATGTAACTGATTCGCTACTTGCCGCTGCCGGACGCGCTGTTGCTCCGATATTTACCCCGATGGGTGTGGCAAGGGATAATTGGCCTGCAGCTGTAGGGCTGTTCACCGGTATATTTGCCAAGGAATCAATTGTCGGAACGCTAAGTGCAATATACAGTCAGCTCGGGGGAACAACGGGCGCTACAGGCTTAGCCCTGCTTAAAGATAATTTTACGGGAACAGGGGCTTATGCTTATCTGCTCTTTGTCCTGCTCTACATGCCCTGTATAGCCGCGCTAAGCACGACTATGAAGGAGATAAGTGTACGATTCGGATTGCTACAGGCAGTTTATCTGACTGTTGTAGCCTGGGTTGTCGCCACCCTCTTTTATCAGATAGGCGAAGGGCATAATCCTGTATTTATTGCTGTAGCCATAGGAATTATAGCCGCCATTATTCTTATCTTTGTAGCTCTCGGCCGCAGTGGACGCAAAGCAAGCGATTAAAACTATTGTCCGCTGGTGATTAATGTTTTACAATAAACTCCGACAATCATGGAGGTAGTAATGAGTTTACACATAGCGGCCGAAAAAGGCGCCATTGCCGATACTGTTTTGATGCCCGGTGATCCACTGAGGGCAAAATACGCAGCGGAAAAATTTCTAGAGAACCCCGTATGCTATAATGAAGTCAGAGGTATGTACGGTTTTACCGGTACCTACAAGGGAAAAAAGATATCAATACAGGGTTCAGGAATGGGCCAGCCATCAATGGGTATATATGCCTATGAACTGATGTCATTTTATGAAGCGAAAACCATTATGAGAATAGGTTCCTGCGGAGCAGTTCAGCCGGAGATAGAGCTCCGTGATATTGTTCTTGCAATGTCAGCGTCAACCAACGGCGGAAACAACAGGGGAATATTCAGAGGAATGGACTTTGCTCCCTGTGCGAATGCCGAACTTTTTCTTACGGCTTCAAAGAAGGCGGAAGAAATGAAGTTGAGTGTTAAAGCCGGTAACATCCTTTCTTCGGATACTTTTTACGATGAAGATCCTGAAGTCTGGAAGCTATGGGCAAAATTCGGAGTGCTTGCAATCGAAATGGAAGCGTCTATGCTGTATACCCTCGCAGCCAAGATGGGTGTAAAAGCCCTTGCTATCTGTACTGTAAGTGATAGCATTGTAAATCAGACCCTGCTTTCCTCAGAAGACAGAGAGCGATCGTTCGATGAAATGATTCTCCTAGCTCTTGAGACAGCGGTAGAAACGGGATAAGACAGAACATTGAATTTAGAAAGCGAGCTTCAGAAGGCTCAAAACATGTATAAGGAAAACAAAAAGCTCATTGAGAAACTTAAACGATGGAAAAGAAAGGATCTGGACGAGCTTTTCATTGCGGCTCACGAAGAAGTCTTCGCGGCGCTTGACTGCAGGAAATGCGGAAACTGCTGCAAAGATCTCGGACCCAAGGTGAATAACAGGGATATTGAGAGAATAGGAAAATTCATCAACATGCGGGCTGGAAAGGTCAGAAACAATTACCTTGATGTTGATGAAGATAATGATTTCGTTTTCAACAGAATGCCATGTCCATTTTTGAAGGAAGAGAATTTCTGTTCAATCTACGAAGCCCGGCCGCGTGCCTGTGCTGAATATCCTCATACCGGTTATCCGAATATGCAGAAGAGGCTTAATCTTACACTTCGAAACAGCACAATCTGTCCCGGCGTATATCGCATTCTTAACCTTATCAGACCGGAAGTCATGGATTGAAAACATCCGATAGAACCCGAAAGATAAAACGTGCATCATGGGCAGGAATAACCGGAAACGGTATACTTGCGGTACTGAAGATCTGGTTCGGGACTGTTGGCGGCAGCGCTTCACTTGTCGGTGCCGGTATTGATACAGCAACAGATATAGTTTCCTCAATAGTGACACTTTTTACAGCTGATATTGCAGACAAACCTCCGGATAAAGAACATCCCTACGGTCACGGCAGGGCTGAAGCTATCGCTGCCAAAATCCTTTCATTCATAATAATCATGGCCGGCGTCCAGCTATTAATAAGTACAGTAACCGGTTTTTTCAGCGGGGAAGAGAAATCAATGCCTGCCGTTTATGCTGTGTATATCTCGGCCGGGGCCATTGTCGCGAAGTTTGTACTTTTTGTCTATAAGATGAGGATAGGCCGCGAGGTTAACAGCCAGATGGTTATTGCGGATGCAGAAAACATGAAGGCAGATATAGTTCTCTCGTCCTCGGTGCTTGCAGGACTGCTGGTGACTGTGTTTGCAAATCTGCCGATAATAGATTCAATTATGGCTATCGGAGTTGGTCTGTGGATTCTGCGCAACGGCATTAGTATTTTTATGGAATCAAACGATGAGTTGATGGAGGGAGCCGGAGACAACGAAATATATTCAAAAGTTTTCGAAGCACTGAAGAGAGTCGATGAAATCAGCAATCCTCACCGGGTAAGAATCAGAAAGATAAATACAATGTATGTAATTGATCTTGATATTGAGGTGGATGGTAATCTTACCGTATACGAAGGTCATGAATTGTCAAAACGGGCTGAAAAAGAGCTCAGGAGTAGTATTGATAATCTTTATGATGTTATTGTTCATCTGGAACCGGGCGGTAATTTTGAGGATCAGGAGCGCTACGGTTTGACAGAGGAAAGCCTCGATTAGTATACTTAAATCGACAAAATTACAAATAATTACAATTTTACATATCAGGAGAAACAAATGGTTAAACCCTTAGCTAAGAATACCAAAATGGAAAAAAGAAAAGGCCCCGTTATGCTGGTTATAATGGACGGCGTCGGGTATGGAAAATATGAAGAAGGCGACGGTTTCAAGGCTGCGCTTACACCTAATCTCGACGCCCTGATGTCCGAATGGCCTACAGTTTCGATGAAGGCTCATGGAACTGCCGTCGGTTTGCCCTCAGATGATGATATGGGTAACTCAGAGGTCGGACATAACGCTATAGGCTGCGGGCGTGTCTTTGCACAGGGAGCCAAGCTTGTTTCAAATTCCATTGCCAGCGGCGCAATGTTCGAAGGCGATACCTGGAAAAAACTTACAGGAAACTGTGCAGAGAAGGGATCAACGATGCATTTTATCGGACTTCTATCCGATGGAAATGTTCATTCCCATATAGATCACCTTAAACAGATGATAATAAAAGCGAAAGAGGCCGGAGTAAAAAAAGTAAGGGTTCATGCTCTTCTTGACGGTCGTGATGTCGGTGAAACATCGGCCCTTGAATATTTTGATCCCTTTGAGGATTTTTGCAGAGAACTCAGTACAGACGGATTTTCTGCGAGAATTGCAAGCGGCGGCGGCAGAATGGTAATTACTATGGACCGATACGGAGCCAACTGGAATATGGTAAAACTTGGATGGGAAACACATGTGCTTGGTGAAGGCCGAAGCTTTGCGAACCCTCACGAGGCCATAGAAACCCTGAGAGCTGAAACAGAAGCTATTGATCAGGACCTTCCTCCCTTTGTTATTGCCGAAGACGGCAAGGCTGTGGGTACGGTTGAGGATGGTGATGCAGTTGTATTCTTCAACTTCAGGGGCGACAGAGCTCTGGAAATTACAAAGGCATTTGAGGCTGGAGATGATTTCAGCGAATTTGATAGGAAACGCTGTCCTTCTGTAGAGTACGCCGGGATGATGGAGTACGACGGTGATCTGCATATTCCCGCTCAGTATCTCGTGTCCCCGCCGGCAATTGACCGCACGATGGGTGAATATCTTGCCGCAAGCGGTGTTAAATCATTCGCGATAAGCGAAACTCAGAAGTACGGCCACGTAACCTACTTCTTCAACGGCAACAAGCTCGGTAAATTCGATGAAAAGCTGGAAACATTCGAGGAAATCCTCTCGGACGTTGTTCCTTTTGAGCAGCGCCCCTGGATGAAATGTGCCGATATTACCGACCGGGTTCTTGAAGTGGTTGAAAGCGGTGAGTATGATTTTATCAGGATGAACTTTCCCAATGGTGACATGGTTGGACATACCGGAGTTTTTCCGGCCGTAGTTTGTTCTATGGAAGCCCTTGACCTCTGTATCGGCAGGCTGAAGAAGGCTGTTGAAGCTGCCGGCGGCGTGATGATTGTTTCTGCCGACCATGGAAATTCAGACGATATGTACGAGCATGATAAAAAAACAGGAGCCGTAAAAACGAATGAAAACGGGAAACCGAAGGCTAAGACTGCGCACTCGCTTAACCCTGTTCCCTGCATAGTTTATGATCCGGCAGGCAAGGGAGAATACAAGACTGAGCTGAAAGAGGGGCTCGGTATCAGTTCGCTTGCGGCAACCACGCTTGAGTTTCTCGGCTTTGAAGCACCTGAAGGCTACGACTCTTCAGTTCTAAATTATAAATAGACAGGAATGAATATGGATATTATCAAAGGCCTCGAGCCGGCTTCCTTCTGGAAGCATTTTTATAATCTTACCCGAATCCCGCGTGAGTCAGGGAACGAAGAGGGTGTACGGAAGTATGTGTCTGATTTTGCCGATGCACAGGGACTTGAATATAAGATTGATGCGATAGGAAATATAATAATAAAACGACCCGCGGCTCCCGGAAGGGAAAAGTCGCCGTCTGTTGTACTGCAGGGACATATGGATATGGTCTGCGAGAAAAATCGCGACAAGGTTCATGATTTTGCGAAGGACCCGATTGCTCTTGTAATAGAGGACGGCTGGCTTAAGGCTGACGGGACCACTCTCGGCGCCGATAACGGAGTGGCTGTTGCAGCAGGGCTTGCAGTTCTCGAATCAGATGAAGCTCTGGGGCCTGTTGAAGTGCTGCTGACTGTGGATGAGGAAACCGGACTTACAGGCGCAATGGAGCTTGATCCCTCAATAGTCGATTCGAGGATTCTTATCAACCTTGATTCTGAAGAAGACGGTGTTGTCTATGTCGGCTGTGCCGGAGGAAAGAATACAGAAGGTTATCTTCCTGTTGATTTCGAAGCTGTCCCGGCAGGATATTCCGCCTTCGCTCTTGAACTTAAGGGACTCAAAGGCGGTCACTCCGGGGGTGAGATTCATATCGGCCTCGGTAATGCTATTAAACTCGGCAGCCGGTTCATCTGGAATGCTGCCGAGCGCTATGGAGCAAGACTGGCATACCTTGAAGGCGGCGGAAAACATAATGTTATAGCACGGGAGTGTTTTGCCAGCCTGCTTGTAAAGGATACTGATACAGCTGCCCTTTTAGGATATGCCGATGAGTATGCGGCAGTGATAAAATCAGAGCTGAGTGTTACTGAACCGAACCTGAGTTTTGAACTGAAACCTACAGATGTTCCTGCGCAGATTTACAGTGAGGATTCTCAGCAGCGCATCCTGGACCTGATCTATGCACTGCCCCACGGTGTTGTCAAAATGAGCAAGGTGCTTGAAAATCTTGTAGAGACTTCTACAAACCTGGCAAGGGTAGAACTGCTGAAGGATGGAAAGGGTGTAGAGGCCTCCAACTCAACAGGTGAGACTGAGTTCTTCGTACAGAATTGTCACCGCTCATCTGTCGATACCGAATGCGACGATATTGCCGATTCAGCCAGAGCCTGCATAAGAGCCGCCGGCGGACGCTGTGAGATAAAGCATGAATACCCGGGGTGGGACCCGAATCCTCAGTCGGAGATTCTAAAAACGGCTGAAGCAGCATATAAAAACATATTCGGACACGGGCCGGAAATCAAAGCTATTCATGCCGGACTTGAGTGCGGTGTTATCGGGAAGAAATTCGAGAGTATCGATATGGTGTCATTCGGACCCGAGCTGGCTGATGTTCATACCCCCGGCGAAAAAATGGAGATAAAATCTGTCGAAAATGCATGGAAATTCCTGATGGAAATTCTTAGAATAGTATAAAGAATTTCAGGGGGAAGCTGATGAAACGCACAGGAGTGTTGAAGATCATTCACGATACCGCCTTTCCGGTGAATAAACTCGTTATTCATCCCAATACCGGTTTTGATCTTGGATTCATGCAATTAAAGTATGTACCGCAGCTATGTATAAATTCAGGCGTTGAAGAGTTTAAAACAGGATGTTCCGAGGTGTTCTGCAATGTTGATCTTATGCTTTTGAATGAATGCGGTGCTGACAAACTGGAGATGTCTCAGAAACTCTGGTTGAAAATCGGAATGCCGGATAAAGCGCTGCTTGTTTTCGATGAAGAAACAAACAGGTTGTTGATAGCCTGTTGATAAACTGTGTACAGCATGTTAGCTCTTATAATTAATAAGCCGTCCGACTTTCCGGGATATCCGGAGGCCGAACGGCTTTTTTTGTTTATGAATTATGTTTAAATACGGTACTGCCGTACTATAAAGACTTAATCTCTCTTGCCAGCATCTTTGCCTGCTCAACAGCCCTGGCAACCGTTTCCTCATCAGCTGAGCCCTGCCATTCCACAGGCTCAATACATTCCCATTTAAGACCTTCAGTCATCTCTTGAAACTGCTTTTGAGCACCGCCCGACCAGCCGAAAGAACCGAAACGGAAGATTTTTCTAAACTTTACATGGCTGCGATCAAAGATATCGAGAACATAGGACATCGGCGGAAACATCCGGTACTCATAGGTCGGCATACCGAAAATCAGACCGGCTGATTTCCAGGCGTCGGAAAGTACGAAAGATACATGTTCCTGCGGTACACGGTGTACATTTATCTTGACGCCCTCCTCTTCAACTGCTTTGATAATGGGTTCAACAAGTTTTTCGGTGTTTCCGTACATGGAAGACCAGATAAATGTTATTTCTTTTTCCGCCGGTCCGTTATGGTAGGATGCAAGCCTGCGGTAATGCTCTATAATCTTACCCGGATTTTTCCGGTAAATTACCCCGTGTGAGGGGGCAACAACCTTAATATCAAGACCGGATAGTTTATCAATAGCCTTCAGAACAAAGCCTGAAAAGGTTGAAACGATATTTGAATAATATCGCCTGGTCTCATTTTCGTGGAATACTACCTCATCCTCCGTAAGCTGGTCATCGAAGACATGTTCGGTAACCTGTCCGAAGGCTCCGAAGGCATCACACGAAAAGAGAACGCCGGTTGATGTTTCGAAGGTCACCATAGTTTCCGGCCAGTGAACATTGGGCGCGTCCTCAAATGTCAGAATCTTTCCCCCACCGAGATCGAGGCTGTCTCCGGAACCCACCGGAAAGACGTTATCTTCAATTTTATAAAACGCCTTGATAAGCGGAACAGATTTTTTTGAACAGTAGATCTTTACATCCGGATTTTTAGCTTTTAACTCGGACAGCCAGCCGGTATGATCCGGTTCCATATGGTTCAGGATAAGATAGTCGATGCTTTCAACGGAACTTCCTGCATCAGCAAGCTGTTCATTTACCTGTTCGAGTGCATTATCCCAATCCTTTACAATGTCTATCAGAGCGGTTTTCTCACCTTTTACAAGATAGGAATTAATCGAAACGCCATCCGGTATGGGCCAGATCCCTTCAAAAAGGTCTTTGCTGCCGATATTTGCTGCAACCCGGTAGACGCCGTCTGCTATTTCAATTGCTTTCATATTACTAACTCCTTGACGGATTAATTATGACTAAAATAGTTAACCCCGTTTTTTATTATATCCAAACCGTAGCCACGGTCAATCGTTTTACGGGCCCACATCGGATGATTTTCAGGATGTATAAAGGCTTCAGGGTGTGGCATAAGGCCGAGAATCCTTCCCGTTTTATCGGTAATTCCCGCAATATCGGAAACCGACCCGTTGGGGTTCCAGCCAGAATAGGTAAGAACATCAAGATCATTTTCTTTCAGGTAATTAAGAACGGCCTCATCATCAGTGATGAACCGGCCCTCGCCGTGTCTGATGGGGAGATCGATTCTTTCGATATCTTTCAGCCAGACACAATTTGAGCCTGGTTTAGCCTCAAGGGTTACCCAGTCGTCAATGAAGGTTCCACAGTCGTTGTGAACCAGGGTTACCTCCGGTTTCCAGTCTCCACCGGTGTTTGGAAGTACACCCATTTTAACAAGAACCTGAAATCCGTTGCAGATTCCGATAATAAGTTTTCCCTCGTCGATGAATTTCTGCAGGCTGTTTTTAAGGTGTTTCTTAAAAAGATGGGCGAAGACAAGTCCTGAGCCCAGGTGATCCCCGAAAGAAAAACCGCCGGGAAAGCCTAGAATCTGAAAATCATCAAGGTGTGAGGGCTTTGCAATAAGATCATTTATATGCAGAAGCTCAACTTCCGACCCGGACATTTTAAAAGCTTCGGCCAGATCTCTGTCTGAATTGATGCCGAAGCCGGTGATTATGCAGGTTTTAACAGTCATATTTTCCATTCCTCATTTAATTGAAGCTCTTCCAGGCTCTTTCTATTTCAGCAATTTCAACATCCAGACAGGTTTTACCGTATCGGGTTATAACAAGGCTGTTGTTACCACCTTCCGTTCCGCTTACAAAACCAGCCTCGGATGTTTTTGTTCCGGACATGATCTCTTCAAATCGCTGGCGGTCTTTCTCCGCGACGGTTGCAATAAATCGGGAGGGTGTTTCACTGAACAGGGCACGTGCCGTCTCCAATTCCCCGACAGCAGAATCAAGGATAATTTCTGCTCCCAGTCTGCCTCCGAGGGCTGATTCAGCCGCTGCCGCTGCAAGACCGCCGTCTGAAAGATCGTGACATGATTTTACAATTCCTTCTTTCATGGCGATGTGCAGTTTTCTGTACAGTTCCAGTGCTTCGTCAGCCTTCAGCGATGGGCATGGTCCGAGGTGAAATGTGTCGGGGTCCGGGTCTTTGCTGTAATCGGTATCTTTTCCGGCTTCCGCTGCAAGAAGTTTTTCAAGAAAGCTTCCTCCGAGTTCGGCCCTGGTTTCTCCGAGAAGGTAGATTAAATCTCCGGCATCCTTGAAATCACTTGTTACCGACTTAGTGACATCCTCGATGAGTCCCATCTGAGATACAAGCAGGGTAGGTCTTACTGGAATTTTTTTTCCGCCGATCTTTGATTCGTTCTTCATCGAATCCTTTCCGGAAATAAGCGGCATACCGTATGCAAGGCAGGTGTCGCGCAGGCCCTTACAGGCCCGTACAAGCTGAGCCATCCTGAATACGCCGTCCGGATTTTCGGGACTTTGTACTGGATCGGGCCAGCAGAAGTTGTCCAGCGCCGAGGTTACCTCCGGGTCGCCCCCAACTGCTATGTGGGCTCTGTACGCTTCATCAACGCCGCATGCCGCCATATCGTATGCGTCGGCATCACCGAAGCGGGGGCAGACGCCGTGTGTTACGGTAACTCCCTTCTTTGAGTCGTGTACGGGCCGTAGAACGGCACCGTCGGAAGGAGCGTCGTTTTCAACGCCTACAAAGGGTTTCATTACCGACTGAGCCTGGACCTCATGGTCATACTGCCTGATAAGCCCCTCCTTGGAGGCAATGTTCGGCTCGGCAAGAAGCTTCAGCAGCATTGCTGTATTGGCAGCTGCATCGTCGCCTCCGAGTGATGTTCCCTCAAGCGGAATTAGCTCGGTACGAACTTTTTTCCATTCAGCTTTCAGTTCCATCTTCGGGAGGCCGTCGTGCAGAAAATCGAGTCCTATCAAGCCGACTACCTCGTTGCCATAGCGCAGGTCGATGTAGCCGTTGTCTGTGAACTCGCCGATTTCAACAGCCTCAACACCGCGGGCGGCGGCGAGGGTGATAAACTCTTCAAGGGTATCATCGGCAATGGCCAGACTCATTCGCTCCTGGCTCTCTGATACCAGGATCTCCCAGGGGGCGAGGCCGGCGTATTTGAGCGGGCATTTATCGAGGTCTATACGGATACCGCCCGATGATTCAGCCATTTCGCCGAGCGATGACGACAGGCCGCCAGCACCGTTATCGGTAAGGCCCGCGTAGAGGCCCTTGTCGCGTGCTTCGATTAGGAAGTCGGACATTTTTTTCTGGGTTATCGGATCGCCTATCTGCACGGCTGATGTCGGAGACTCTTCATCGAGCGCCAGCGACGAGAATGTCGCGCCGTGGATACCGTCTTTACCTATTCGGCCGCCGAGCATAACTGCTTTGTGTCCGGGATCTACATGGTTTATCCATGCGCCTTCACCGTCTATTTCGGCTGGAAGGATTCCTCCTGTGCCGCAGAAAACGAGGGGCTTGCCGGTGTAGCTGTCATCAAATAGAAATCCGCCGCCGACAACAGGAATTCCCGACTGGTTGCCGCCGTCGACGATGCCGCGGTGGACTCCTTCCATTATCTGCTTAGGATGAAGCAGGCCTTCGGGGATCTCTTCGTCGCCTGCTGTGACATCACCGAAGCAGAGGTAGTTTGTATTGAATATAGGTCGGGCGCCCTTGCCTGTTCCCAGGATGTCTCGGTTAACACCGACGATACCTGTGATGGCTCCGCCATAGGGATCAAGCGCTGAGGGAGAATTATGCGTTTCTACCTTGAAGCATACGAGGTTTTCGTCGTCGAAAACAATAACGCCCGAATTGTCATGAAAGACTGAACGCAGATAATCTTTCTTTTTAGAGATGTCATCCGTTGTATCGCGAATGTATTCCTTGAAAAGGGATTTTATATTCTCAGATGTTCCGGCGTCGAGGTCGGTGTACTCAACGGCAGCATTAAGAATTTTATGTTTGCAGTGCTCAGACCAGGTCTGGGCAATCATCTCTATCTCAACATCGCTGGCCGCGGCTCCGAGGCCTGCCTTTTTTCGAGCTTCGACAACGTCCGGCCGCTTGTAGTATTCCTTAACGGCCGACATCTCCGGAAGTGTCAGAGCAAGCAGCCTATCCTTGGAGAACTTCAACAGCTCGTCGTCCTTCATTGAAGTAACATCGAATTTTTCGATTTCTATACTGCTCTCAGCAACCTTTGCAGGATAGATCTCCGGAAATTTTTTGCCGCCGGACCATTCCGAGTCCGATATAATGACAGCCTGTTCAATCAAAGGGTTGTAGAGATGCTTTTTAAGTTTCTCCATCTCCGTTTCAGACAGTTCAGAGCATTGAATCATCAGCTGTCTTGCGGTCTGAACGATTGTTCTGCGTTCAAGCGGTTTGCCGACGGCGGCACCAATTGCTGTCCGCGCCGTAATGGCTGTCGGGTTTGTGACACCGGTTTTGTAGGAAATCTCGAAGAGATAACGCCATGTGCCGATAAGCCTATCGGCAGCAGCTTCATTGAAGCAGACGTTCTGGGCAACCGGGTCGGAAAAAATGCCTTCCGCAGTGTCTCTATCGAGGTCTTCAAAATCGGTTATGTATATATCCGCGATAGAGATATTCTCTATCGATGCGGAAACGGATGTACGTAGACTTTCGACGAGCTTATGTGATCTGCCGTCGAGTCCGGGGTCCTTGAAAAATACTTCCATTCTCATAATTGTGTTTCCATCCTACAGTAAAATAGTTATATTTTCAATGTAGGATGAAGGCCGGACAGGACCCTTATAATCCTGCAGCTGATTAAAATCATCAGATTTTTATTATAATCTATGGATTAATAGATGATTATTATTTAAGCTTGTCCGGTGGTAGTTATGTAATGCAATTTTTTTATGACGGGTCTGTAATATGTGATCTTGAAAGCAGGGAAAAGTACTCCGCCATTCATGAACTTTTATCAAAAGCCCCGGTGTTTCGCCAAATAAAAAATATTTCCGCCTTTGAAGAAGTAGTTGTAGAGCGGGAAAAAAAGCTGTCGACCGGACTCGGTCATGGTGTGGCTTTTGCGCACGGTAAGACTGATGTAGTAGATTCACTCTACATTGCTCTTGGGATTTCAAAAGAGGGAATAGAATACGAAGCACTTGATAAAAAACCCGTACACCTGCTTTTTATTGTTGCTAATCCTGAGAACGGTCATCAGGAGTACCTGCGACTCATTTCCGAACTCAGCCGGATATTAAGGGATAATGGATTTCGGGAGAAAATACTTCAAATGAAAGATCAGCATAAAATAGAACATTTATTCCGGCAGGAGCTGGAAGCGCTTGAAGTTAAATGTTAAAAGAACAGCCCATAAGGGCTATTTTTTTTGCCCTGAAAATTTTTATAAATTATCAAAAAAACCCGGAAGCCGAAGCCCCCGGGCTCAGTGTATTAATAAAGTAAATTAAAATGAGGCAGGCGGGATGTATTTCATTATTGTGTTATTATAGGACACAGGGCCGCCGACATTTCCTGTATTATAGTATTTCCCGTTATAGAACCCTCCCCATTGCAGACTGTCCGACCAGCCGGCCCAGAGAAACTGGGCGGAATAACCAACGTTTTCCCAGCTTTGAGTAACCGGATCATAGTATTTTACCCGGGGGAAGTCGCTCATGAAATTCTCCTTATGGGAGGTCTGGCAGATCAGCATTTCGAGATCATTCACGAAAATTTCTGCGCTTTGAAAGCTGGATTCACCGGAGTCGGGGATTTCATCAAACACCTTTATTTCCATTGTTTCCAGATCAATTCTGTAGATATCAGTATCAGTTGCAGTTTCTATATCATCTGTATACTCATATCCGCTGTTAGACAACAGATAAATATCGTTATCATAAAAACCGGTATAAAGAGAATTGCCTATTGTGTCATATTCATCGAGTTTAACAAACCGGAGGCTGTTGTCGTCCGAGAAATCTACATATTCGATAACAAGGGGACCAAAGCCAGAGGTTTGACCCCATTGGTAATCATAATGCAGCTGATACATCAGCATCGATTCGGTCAATACCCAGTTTTCTTGTTGCTGGTAATTATAGGAACCGGTGTAATCATAGATCTCGTTATATTCGTCTACTGTTCTCAGTTCGGTAACCGGAATCAAGGAAAAGCTGTCGGTTGTAAAGTTATATTGGTAGCATTCTATGTTTTCGCTCGAGTTTTTCATAACAATCAGCTCGGTGCTGTTGTATGCAGAACAGTCTCCTTCCACAGCTTCCTTAAAGACAAAGCTGCTGCTGACAGAATCAAACTTGAATACAGCTGTTTCATTTCCGGTCTCATAATCGTGGTTATATGTCAATATCAAATAAATATTACCTGAGTTTTCAAATAGCCTGGAGTTCCAGTAATTACCGCTGCCGAGAACTGAAACATCTATTACCGATTCCCATTTCAAGGATGCTGAATCAAAATGCAAAACATCAAAATTACTAAGAAGCCATTCTTCATCTGTCGTCCATCCGCTGAATGCTAGGAATATCTCGTCTTCGACTGATTGGTATTCGAAGCCTTCTGTTCTATACCCGCTTGTTTCGAAGTTGTCCGGTTTGGGCTCTGATAATTTTTCTGATACCATTTTTTCGAGATCCACTTTATAAAACTGATAATCCGAATATACATCGTCGTACTCTACGTCCTGCAGCAGATAGAAAACATTATCAACAATAGCAACCTTAGTATCGCCGTCTAAATCGGTTAGATCAGGTCCTGTATATGTCAGCTTCTTCCAGTAATTACCATACAGCGGGTTGTCAACCTCGTTAAAAGCGGCAACCGCTTCATCATAAGAATCAGTGCTGAACAGATCACATGAATAAATGAGGCTGAATACTGCTGCAATAAATAATGTTGCAGCTATTATTATTTTCCTATTCATTTACAGCCTCCTTTGAAATTTCTTTATCAAGTTCAGCAAGCCTTGCCTTGCTGTCCTCCAGATCTGGTCTGGTAAGCAATGCTGTCCCGGCGATAAGAGCTCCGACTCCGCCGGTGATCAGGCTGGAGTTTCGAAGTATCCGTAGAGATGGATCTATCAAGTTAATACTGTTACTGATGCTCTGCCCATACTCCGCAGCCTCCTCTGCAGTAACTGCCGCTTCAAGAAGCGGGGTTGATTCCTCAATATTTTTAATATTCAGCTGAATTGCTATCTCGGATATAATGGCGCCAGCAAGGCCTGTTCCCCCGATTACTGTTCCCGTCCAGAACCATCCCCGGGAAGAGCGGTCACGTTTACTCAATTTTTCAAGTTCAAGGTTCAGTATTTCGCGCTCCTGCGTGAGCAGAAAAAGCCGGCTGTATGATAACTCTGGTGTCAGACTTATTTTGTCGCCGTTGCTGAGGAATACTGTTTCACGGTATGTTTCGTAATCCGACTCCGTAATTGTGAATGTATATTCTCCTGTGGGCAGAACTGCTGCTTCGTTCAGGGTGACGGGTATTACTCCGCCTCCTGAATCTGTTAATTTAAATAACGTATCAGCATCTTCCGTATCACGGCTTACGGTCAGGGTTCCAATTTCGTTATACAATTTCAGTTCCGCTGATGCCGTCTTTCCGGTGACTATTTCAATATAGTCATATCCCGCCCAGCCGTCTCCGACCGCATAGATGAAGCGGGCGCCTGATTTAAGGTCTTCAAGCAAGCCTGCCCCTGTTTCGGTGCCGTCTATGTAGACTTTTACGTCGTCGAGAAAATCGGGGTTAAGTGAAAGAATCAGATTGCCTGTGAGCAGGTCCGGATCAGCCATAATCTTCTGAATCTTCTTGGTCGATACGTTTATCTCCGATTCGTACTCAAGGCTGTCGCTTTTCACCTGCAGCAGATGGACACCGAAGGGTACCTCCTGTATAAGCAGCGGGCTTTCGCCCTTATACTTTCCGTCGATATAGACAGTATGTTTGCCCTTATCCGGGGCTTCTACATAGAGTTCTCCGAATTCGGATATTCCTGATTCCATGCCCGGAACATATTTCTGATTCGACAGGGCGTATGCAGCCTGGTAACTGGCGTCCTGTAGCCCTTCAAGCGAATCCATGCTGATTGATTCGGCCTTTTCGGTGCGACCGGTGGAGACGTTTATCAGGCGAATGTTCAGAATAAACTGATCACCCAGGCTTACAAGCTCTCCGAGGACAATTCTGTCAGCAGCAAGCAGCTTACCAATTTCGATGGCACAGGAATCGTCGGTACATCCGGTTAAAGTGAAGGCCTGCGCTTCAAGTATTGTTTCTATGTCGTTGTTGGCAATTACGGTATATAATCCGGCTTTTACAAGCCCAATCTCTAACATGCTTCGTGCGGTTTCCGCTTCAATTTCTGATGTTCCGGAGGCTTCAATATGAGGAACGGCTATAAGCTCGCCCTTTTGTGCAGTTAGTAAGGCTGTGAACAACAGGAAAAAAGATAGAAAGAAAAACAATTTTTTCATTATCTTTATCCTTAGTTGGTTTATTGATTTAGTTTACAATGTTGCGCCTCAGTTGGCAAGAAAAGAATCCTCGCTGTGTTCCGACCTATTCAAAAAAAGAAAAACCCCCTTAAAGTATCTACTTCAAAGGGGTCTGTGTATCTATTGGCTGGCTTATTACAAACCCGGGTAATCCAGGGTTGCAAAATAGTCTGCTTCAGTTTCGGCGCGCCTTATCTGAACGACGCTTCCGTCTTCTTTAAGCAGCAGCTCGGCGCTGCGGAGTTTGCCGTTGTAATTGAAGCCCATCGCATAGCCGTGGGCTCCGGTGTCGTGAATAACGAGGACATCACCCGCTTCAAGCTCGGGCAGGTTCCTGTCTATGGCAAATTTATCATTATTTTCGCAAAGTGAACCGGTTACGTCTACAGGACCTGCGAGCGGCGCGTTCTCCTTGCCGACGGGAGTAATGTGATGGTAGGCGCCGTAGAGAGCGGGCCGCATAAGGTTTGCCATTGAGGCATCCAGACCAATGAAGGTCTTGTAAGTGTCCTTCCGGTGCAGTACCTTTGTTACAAGGTAGCCGTAGGGGCCCATCACCATTCGGCCCGACTCCATTACAATCCGGAGGTCCGGCAGTCCTGCGGCCTTAATCTTCTCAGCATACAGCGCTTTGATTCCATCGCTGACCTTTCCAAGATCTACAGCTTCGTCTTCCGGCTTGTACGGAATACCGATTCCGCCTCCGAGATTGATAAAATCAAATGTGATGTCCAGTTCAGTGCTAAGCTCTGCAACGAGGGTAAGCAGAAGGTCCGCGGTCTCTACAAAATATGTCCAGTTAAGTTCGTTTGAAGCAACCATAGTGTGAAGGCCGAAGTGCTTAACGCCCTTATCTTTCATTCTTTTATAACCATTAAAGAGCTGTTCGCGGGTAAATCCGTATTTTGCTTCTTCTGGTTTACCGATTATTACATTTCCTTCCTTAAGTGGACCGGGATTGTATCTGAAACAGATGCTGTCGGGGATTCCTGCGTTTTTCTCAAGGTAGTCAATATGACTGATATCATCGAGGTTGATAATTACGTCAAGATCCTTTGCCTTGATATATTCATCCGCAGGGGTGTCGTTTGATGAAAAGAAGATGTCGCTGCCCTTTATTCCAACTGCATCGGCAAGCAGAAGCTCGGGTAAAGAGGAGCAGTCGGCTCCCATGCCTTCTTCTTTGAGAATGTCCATTATATAGGGGTTGGGGCATGCTTTGACAGCAAAGAAATTCTTAAAACCGCCGGGAACCCAGCTGAAGTGGTTATAGAGTTCACGTGCGTTTTCTCTGATAGCTTTTTCATCATAGATGTGAAAAGGGGTAGGGTATTTTTCGATAATTTTATCGAGTTGTTCTTTTGAAAACGGAATTTTCTTACTGCTCATATTGTTCTCCTTCCATAGTGATGATATTTTAGCTTCAACCTTAGGTCAAGAGGCGGGTTAAGGTTTTGCAAGCTTAAGTTAATTAGTTTTGTCTATTTGTGCGATTTTTCAGATCACAGCTTCTTTTACAAGTCTGTTCTTCTTAAGGACGAGAGCGCCTTCCGGACCGCCGGCATGCTCAGCAACAAGATCACATTTAATCCTGAAAAGAAACCAGGTTGGTGGAAGTTCCTGTCCTGACAGGGCTTCATAGTTGCCCTGCCCCTTGGAGATAACAAGATCGGCAGCATAGAGTTTATCAAGAAAGTCCTCCGAACAGTTTGAGAGGACGGTTCCTGCGGTTGCTGTTCCGGAGCTCATTACATCGACTATCTTATCAATGCCTACATCAGCTGTATCCTCAAGCAGAGCATCATTTAATGCCGGTCCGCCGCGTACTACGAAGGTAATCTTCTTGTCGGGAAACTCCTTAAGCAGGGTTTCAATAAATATTCTATCAAAGACAATCTCCCCTGCATTGTCCCCGAGGTAAATTATATTCTCAGCTGACTTGAGCTCGTTATGAAATCTGCTGAGCTGAAACAGTTCCTGGTTAAAATCTTCGCCCTCTTCAATATGCTGAAAAAGGGGCTGTGACAGGATTTCTTCAAGTGCATCATGCAGATTAAGCGAAATCTTTGCTCCGTAATCTATCAGGTTTCCGGCAATAGCCAGGGCCAGGGCTTCGGCGAAGGGATATTCAGCATCAGAAACCCGCTGTTTCAACTCCGGGTAGAGTTCCATGGCAGATTCATTACTGAGAATCTTGATATCTTTATAAGGATCAGAAACCCCGGAGGTCTTCTCTATTGAGTTTGTACAGTAGGCTGCAATTTCCGGAGGAGTCATTTCTTCATTGAGTTCAGATAGTTCTGCGAGGGTACCAAAAAAATTGGTTTTTATGGTTTCTTCTTCAAGCCCGCATAAGCGACTGATTTTAAGGTACTGATTTAGTAAGCAAACAATGCAATCTGGTTTGGCGTTCATAATGAGGTTATGTTAAACGAATTACTCTTTATAATCAATATTGCCTGAATCTGTGTAATAGTTTAAGGTTAATTATGATTGTTATTCCAGCTATAGATTTGATAAACGGAAAATGTGTCCGCCTGACCAAGGGTGATTACGATACCTCAAAAATATACAACGATGATCCGGTTGAAACAGCAAAAGCCTTCGAGGCTGCAGGTGCTAAACGTATTCATATTGTCGATCTCGACGCGGCCCGGGGTGACGGCAACAACCGTTCGGTGATAAAGTCAATCCGGAATTCGGTCTCAGCTGTTGTTGAAACCGGAGGCGGAATTAGAACTACCGATGATGTAAAAGAGCTTGTAGACTGCGGTATCACCAGAATGATAGCCGGTACCGTCCTTGCAAAAGACCCTGACCTTGTTGCCGGATGGATTGCCGGGTTCGGTAAATATTTTATTGCCGGCATTGACGCCCTTGACGGAGAGGTTAAGGTCAGCGGCTGGGAAAAGGGCTCAGGACTCAGCGATACCGGGATTGCGAAAGCATCCGCCGAGATGGGTATTATAAGCATAGTTTATACCAATATCGCCAAGGACGGTACATTAAGCGGGCCCGATATTGAAAATACGGTCAGAATTGCCAAGGAGTCCGGCCTCCCGGTAATCCTTTCCGGCGGGATCAGTTCCAAAGATGATTTCAAACAGGTAGCTGCTGTCGGCAGTGAAAGCGGTATTGCCGGTATAATTACCGGAAAAGCGATATATGAAGGCCGTATCGATACGGCATCGGTCATAGCCGAATTCCAGACCGGCAATGAAGGATCAATGGAGTGGTAGATGAACAGTAAAATTTTACCCTATGCGGTGGTATCTCCGGACGGACGAATTCTTTCAATGCTGCAGACAAACGAAAAGGGTTATAAAAAAAGCATAGAAAACAGTCAGATCTGGGCGGTTAACCCCGAAACAGAGCGCCTTCTGCCGGTGGAAATACCCGGAACCGTGTGCGGTTTCAGTGAGAAGGAAGGATGGTATGAGGTTGTTGTTGGGGATACGGCGAAATCCGCACAGGAGACGGAGGGAGCCTCTGACAGGGTATCAGCCAAAGCTCCCGGGGCTGTTTCAACAGACAGTGATGCCGGAATCATCGACAGATTGTATTCAGTAATTGAAAAGCGAAAGATCGAAATGCCTGAGGGCTCTTATACAACCCACCTTTTTAATTCAGGCCTTTCGAAAATTAAGAAAAAAACGGGTGAAGAAGCTGTAGAGCTTCTGTTAGCTGAAAATCATGATGAGATTGTCTATGAAGCTGCCGATCTGATTTATCACATGCTTGTTCTGCTTGCGGCAGCTGACATCAGACCTGAAGAAATTTTCAAAGAACTCGAAAGCAGAGAATAAAAGGGATGATCGATAACTTTGAGACTGATATAATACTAAATTACCAAGGAGGAATATATGTCCGGTAAGGTAAAAATAAGTTTACAGGAAATTACAGAAGATTCACTATCCGATGTGTTATCTTTAGAAGTAGCCGATGCACAGAAGCATCTGATTGCTAATAATGCTAAATCAATTGCACAGGCGCATTTCTCTAAGTTCTCATGGATGAGAGCCATTTACGCAGACAATATTGCCGTGGGATTTGTGTTACTGTACCTGGATCCCGACAGTCCGCATTATGAAATCTGGCGGCTCATGATAGATAAAGATTATCAGGGCCGGGGTTACGGCAGGCAGGCAATGGAAACGGTAATAACTTTTTTGAATGAGCTTCCTGACTGCGATGAGATATACCTCTGCTATGTTCCGGAGAAGGGTAATGCATCCCGGTTCTTTAAAACCCTCGGTTTTGTTGATTCCGGAGAATTTCACGGAAACGAAAAAGAGATGAAACTGGAGCTTCTCTAGTTGAAATATCTGACCCTTGTTCGTCATGCCGCCGCTGTTCATGATGCGGCATACAGGGATTACGAACGTCCTCTGAGATCCAAGGGGATCGAAAAGGCGAGGTTGAATGCTGTAAGGCTGCCTGAGCGCGGATGCTGCCCGGACATGATTGTCTCCAGCCCCGCAGTAAGGGCAATGCAGACGGCGGAGATCTTCGCTGCTGAATCCGGCTGTTCTCCCGGCGCAGAGTCCATTCTTCAGGCTGAAGAGCTCTATCTGCCGTCACCGGGTGACATTCTCGACTGCGTCCGCGGTCTTGATAATCGATACAGTGATGTATTTCTGTTTTCACATAATAACGGTATCAGCTGGGCTGCGCAGCAGTTTTGTAACGATACAGCCATCCTTATGCCTACCGGTGCTGTTGTGCGGATAGAGTTCAGCACGGATGCTTGGGAGAGCCTTGTATTCGGCGACGGTAAAAAGATAGCCTTTCTTCCCTGACTAAACAGGGTTTTTCAGCATTCCTCAACAATACCCTCTCGCGCAAGATCAATTTCCATCTGCGGATAGGCTGCTGCCTCATTGTTTCGATAACCTTCCAGAAGTGTTTCAAGTTCATCATCACAGCGTTCCATCGCATGATGGAAGAAAAGAAGCTTCCCGATATTGTTTTCGCCGGCAAGTTTGATAGTCCACTCAAATGAGGAATGGCCCCACCCGCGATAACTGGTTTGCAGTTCTTCGTCGATGTACTGACTGTCATGGATGAGGATGTCGGAGCCGGCAACAAAGGCGCTTATCTCATCATTAGCTTCCTGCGCAGCCAGTTTACCCTCTTCTGCGGCGAATTCATCATATGACGGATCTTCCGGATCCTCGGGAAAGAGGTTGAAAAAGGGTTCCGTGTCATAGGCTGTACTGATTGCCTTTCCATCATATTCGAACCTGTAGCCCAGGGTTAGAATCGGATGGTTAAGATAATGAGTTGAAACGCTGAGATCCCCGAAAGTCATTTCGGTCTGCTGCAGATGATGGTAAGACATGGTTGCGCTGAGTTCAGAATGTTTAACGGGAAAATATCGGTAAGAAAACTGATCCGATATTATCTTTTCAAGTCCTTCTTCTTCGTAGGTTACCGGTCCGTAGATGTCTATTTCATAGCCCGGGATGTAGATTGGTGTAAAGTAGGGAAGGCCCATAATATGATCCGAATGGGTATGAGTAAGGAAGATCTTAATTTTTTTGGGGCAGGTTCCAGTTTTCATAAGATGGTTTCCCAGGAGTCTGATACCGGAGCCTGCATCGATAATGATCAGTTCATCTTCATTGCCGTATCGTAATTCAATACAGGAGGTGTTGCCTCCGATTCTTACAGTATCGGGACCTGGACAGGGGGTGGAGCCTCTGACGCCCCAGAATTTAACCTTCATTATAAGCCTCCGGATTAAATATACATACTATTGTGAGATTTTCAAAAATACCCGTGCTTTTTCTATTTCGTTTTTGATTTCATTGCTCATTGATTCAAGCTGATCAAAAGAAACACCAAGACTGTCGTAGATAGACGCCGAAGGCTCAACAGGGTACCGGTTTCCGGCAAAGCCCCGTTCAAGGTAAAGCGAGAGGTAATCGGCTATAGCTACCGCATAAACAAGCTGGCGGTTCTCGCCTTCATATTCTTCCGGCCTGTGGTGGTATTCAATTGCGTCCTTTATAGCACCTTCAATCTTCCAGTGATCGGCTACAAGGGCACCAACTATCTGGTGATCAAAGGTGAACAGCTCGGACTCTACCTGATGCAGAGGTTTTCTGTTCATATCAGAACTGGAAATTGCAGCGAGATATTCCTGCGGGAAACAGTTTGTAAACGGTATTTTACCGATATCGTGGAGTAGTCCTGCTATGAAAAATTCTTCATGCCGCTTGGGATCAATCTTTGATGCCGCCGCGATTTTCTTTGCGATAACGCCGGTACAAAGCGAATGCTCCCAGAAGCCGTCCATATTGAGGATGTCGTTCGCATGTCCTGATGAGAGGTTTCCAAGAACTGCTGTACTCAATGCCAGATTTTTAACGGTATTGAGACCCAGTAGGATAATAGCCCTTACAAGCGAGGTAATCTTATTCGGTCTTCCGTAATAAGCTGAGTTTATCAGCTGCATAACCTTACCCATCAATACGGGATCAAGGCCGACAACACGGTTCAGATCAGCAGGAGAAGTTGCCGGGTCATCACATATTTCCATTACGCGGCTTACAGTCGCCGGCAGGCTCGGCATTTTATCGATGAATTTCTCAATTGATTTAATCATCTGCGTTGTCCTTTACCGTTTCGAGCCGGTTGAGAATGCCCTTTAGTTTTTCTCCCAATGATTCTGCAAGTTTTGCGTCCGGTAGAGCCTCGGTAAGGCTGCTCATAAAGTTCAGAGTATTCCCGATACGGGTTTTTGTCAATTTTATCGGTTCCGGCTGTTCGGTATACTCTTTTGCTGCTTCTTCTGTCCTGCTGTCCTGTATCTTTGATATCAGACCGGGATCGCCGTCCAGCTTTTTTTTCAAAGCGGCAAGTTTAAGTCTGGTATCCGAGTTTATATATTCATCTTTTTTGTCATCTGGGAGAAAGGATGTCAGCTTATCAAGATATCCGAATAGGTTGTCAGGTTCTTCATCATCATTTTCGTCATTGAGTGGTTCGATCCTGATAATCTCATCTTCAGGTTCTTCCCAGTCGTCTTCCGGTTCAGGCTCTGGGATCTCTTCTCTCTCCTCTTCCTCCGGCGGCGGGGGCGGCGGTGTCTGCTGAACCACAATAGGCGCCGTTTCCAGTTTGATAGTCAAGGGACTGCTGAAGTCGATGGGTTGAACCGGGGCCAGCGGCTGTGGTGTGGGGGATTGTCCAGATTCCGCTGACGGTATACCCGGCTGAGCCGGAGGAGCTGCGTTTGCGATATTGATCTCATCCTCAGGTTCTTCCTCATCCTCTTCCGGAGGAGGAATGAACTCATCTTCGTCAGTCAGGGTAAGAATCTCTTCGTCCTCGTCAAAAATAATAACTGGGTCTATTCCGCCCACATCAATTATAGGAACATACTCGCCAGCGATATCCTGAAGTCCTTCAAAGAGAAAGTTGCCTTCCGCCTTTATCTGCGGTTTTGGGTCAATAATTTCTGCAAGAACCTTGAGGTTCTTATTCCAGGTGTTTCCGTACTCGTTAGCGTATTCAACAGCCATCTCATCGTAGAGTTTAAGATTTTTATTTAGTTCATCGAGATCGAAGTCGTCATCTTCTTCATTGCGGGCGGCTGCAAGCTGTTCGGCAGCCTGAAGAGCTCTATCTGTCAGTCCTGCTTTTTTTGCGGTTTCGGCATACATCTGAAGCAGTTTGATGTCTTCAGGGTTTGCTGCGGTTAGTTTTTCTAGTATTAGCGCGGCCTTTCGGTATTCTGTCTTTTCGATATAAAGCTCGGCAAGCAGTAGGGCGGGGGCAAATTCTTCCGGTACCGCTTTATAAATGTATTCGCACTCCGTTACTGCACCGTCAATTTTATTCTGACTCTTTAACAGCAGGGCAAGCTGCAGCCTTTCTTCGTTGGCTTCAGGATTGATGTTGAGCCCTTTGCGGTAGGTGTTCAGTGCCCTGTCTTTTTTACCGGAAAGGCTGAACTGTCTCGCCATCAGGAACCATGCTCTGCTCTCGTTGGGGTTGCGGTCGAGAACAAACCTGATGTTCGTAAAAGCTTCATTGTATTTTCCGGTTTCAAGCAGGATTGTACCAAGTAGGAGTCTAAGTTCAAGGTTGTCCGGATCCCTTGTCTGGTATTCCCTGAGCAGTTTTTCTGCCTCAGATAGCCGGTTTCCTTCATGATAAACTGCTGCTAGATTAACCGCAGCGGGGGTGTATAGCGGATTCTCGGTGACGATCTTTGAAAATGCCACCTCTGCTTCATGCATATCTCCGCTTTCGAATATGATCTCGCCGAGCTTGTTTTTTGCATCGGGAGAGTCCGGCGAGAGCTCCATTGCTTTCCGGTACATCCTTCCCGCTTCTTCGGGCTGCTTTTTCCTCAGGGTGTCCCCAAGAAGCAGAAGGCATTCTTCCCAGCCCGGGTTTATTTTGAGTGCCCGGCGGTAGCCCTCAGCAGCCTTCTCGCAGTCGCCTTTTGAGCAGTACAGGTTGGCGAGATTGAAATGAAGGCCCGGGTTGTTTTCGTCAATCAGAAGCCCTCGCCTGAGCACATCCTCCGCCTCGTCGGTTCTTCCGGCTTCGGCAAGAAGAAGAGCCAGGTTGTTATAGGTAGCTACAAAATCAGGTTGCGTGCGGAGTGCGAGGTTATAGATATCTTCTGCTTTTGAGAGTTCGCCAAGCTGCCGGTAGATATTAGCGATGTTGAAGATAATGTCGGCACGATCACCTGCTAGCTTGTAGGCATTCTGAGCAGCGTTCAGAGCTGTTTTCAGTTTTCCACGTTTTTGATAGACAAGGGCTGCATTAATCCAGGCCTCGGCATTATTAGAATCATGGTTGGTCAGTGTCTCGAACACCTTCTGGGCGCTCTGCAGTTTGCCTTCCTTTATATAAATGCTGCCCAGCAACATCTGCCCTGAAATGTTTGAAGGCTGTCTGTCGACTAGCTGCAGACAGAGTTTTTCCGCCTGCGCCAGGTCTCCGGTAAGCAGTGCGTATCTTGATCGGGTATATAAATCATCTGCCATTATTCGTTCCTGATAATTGCTGAGGGTCGTATACTGATTTCCCGTGAGAATGTACTCTCATGGGGTATCTCAGCATTATCATAAGAGGTTACAGCAAAATAATAAAGTTTTCCATTAACAAGCCCGTTTATTGTAAATGAGTTTATATTTCCGACATCTATCGGCGACGATCCTGCCGCAGCATCTGCCCCGAAATACATACCGGGCTTTTCTCCGTAATAGAGTTTATACCCCCCTATATCAGCATCGGTAACGGGCTGCCAGTTGAGGACTACACTGCCGCTGCCGGCTTTACCCGATATGTATGCCGGCGGAACCGGAGGCAGGTTGCGGGTGAATTCAATACCGAGCGCAGCAAGCTGGGGACTGTTAACCCCGGTGCCGTCCGGAAAAAGTTCACACATTATCTGAAGATAGCGTCCTGTTGTACCGGGAGGAAGCGTTTCCTCTGCATTAAACTGGTTCCAGCCTGGAAACTCGGCATCCGGCTGAAAGTATCTATTCGATATTCTGTAATAATAGTATATCTGGGTCTTTCCCTCCGTCCGGCTTTCAGTATTCAGCCTCAGGAACCTGGAGTCATAATTGCCCAGATCAATTATCTCCGTGATTGCAGTTCCGCTGTTCATACTGTATTTATTCAGTTCCGGCTGCTCAAAGGCTGCTGATATTCGTAATTCGTCAATGTAGCCGGTGAAGCCGCGGCCTATAATGAAACTGGCAGCTTTAGCAGCACCTACGTATGGTGAATACAGTTCCTGCTCCTCGCCGCCGCTGCGGCTGGTGTGTATTATATCTTCAGGGATTCCGTCTATTAGATACTCGAGAAGGCCTGTTTCATCGTCATAGCGAATCATATGATGATGCCAGCGTTTTGGAATCAGCGAACGCGACGATTTCAGGATAAAGGTTGACGGGCCGAGCTCCGGGGTAAGAAATATGTTCTTCAGTTCCCAGAACAGGTCCCGGTTTGAAATCGCGCAGAGAATCTCCTGCTGAATTGTTTCACCGACAACGGCTGCGCCGTTCCATTGAATGATTGTCTCGCCCTCCGAAAGCCGGGCCGGGTTAAGCCAGAACTCAATTGAAAAATCATCAAGTCTCCCGCTTCCGGCGGCAAAAGCCGCGGAATCATCAGGAATCATTTCTAGAAATGTTATTCCGCCGTTGAAAACAGCGGAACCGCCGCCTTTTTCAGATACACTGTTAGATAAAACAACACCGGTGTTCTTCTTTATCCGGTATTTTCCGGCTGCGTCTGTTATTCCGTCGTTAAAATGGAGGAGCATTTCCGTGTCCGCATCGGCACTGTATTCACTGTCTGCCAGCCTCAGATGCGCAGGACCCGGCAAGCCGCCGATTTCGGTCTCCATACTGTAAAGTAGACCCCAACCCTCATTACCGCCCAGGACAATCTCCTCTGAAAAGAGGGTTGTTGCGGAAGAGCATATCAGAATAAATAATAGAATTATCTTTTTATTGTACATAGCTACTTATTAATAATCGGATTGTAGACCGAATACCATTAAATCATTATCTTATAAACAGCGAAGTATGGAAAGATTAAAAGCTGCAGTGTCGGAATTTCCTGAATCATCCGGTGTTTATCTGATGAAGGATAAAACCGGGAAGATTATTTATGTCGGCAAAGCGGTAAACCTGAAAAAAAGAGTCAGCTCGTATTTTTTAAAGAATCGTGATCCGAAAACTACTGTTCTTGTATCAAAAATCGATGATATCGAAACTATAATTACTGAATCAGAGTATGAAGCCCTGCTGCTTGAGAATATCTTAATCAAGAAATGGACTCCTAGATATAATATCAGATTGAAAGACGGAAAAAGCTATCCGGTTGTAAGAATCACAAAGGAAGATTATCCCCGTGTGTTCAAGACCCGGAGGATTATCCGCGACGGTTCAAAATACTTCGGACCATTTCCTTCTGCAGGCCTTTTGAGTATTTATATTGAGACTATTGATAAAATTTTTAAACTTAGAAAATGCCGGGGGCCGCTTAAGAAAAGGGATAATCCCTGTCTTTATTATCATATAGGGCGCTGTACAGCCCCCTGTGTGGGTATGATTTCGGTAGAAGATTACGGAAAAATTGTTGAACAGGTTGAAGACCTGCTTTCGGGAGATAATGAAAGCCTGCTGAAATGGCTGAAAGACCGTATGACGGAGGCTTCTTCTGCCCTTGAATATGAAAGAGCGGCCGAATTCAGGGATGCATATGCGGCAGCTGAGGGTCTTATTGAGGAATTCAACCAGAAGATAATTGATTTTAATGACCAGCAGAGGGATTATATCTCATTTTCCTCTTTTGAGAATCTCTACACCTTTGCGGTATTTCAGATGCGTGAAGGAAGACTTATCGGCCGCGATCTTTATCGCACTGAATTTGTTTCTACCGACGAAGAAGCTCTTGAGCAGTTTATAATTCAATATTATTCCGAGCTGGATGATGTTCCGGGAGAGATCTACTTTTCCAGGCTTATCTCTCTCAAGCTTCTGAAAAATTTTTTCCGGAAAGAGAAAAAAGCACAGCCGCAGTTGATTTTTCCGGAAAAAGGGCAGAACCTCTCGATTTTGAAAATGGCGGAAGAGAATGCCTGGCAGGATATTACAAAACGAAAGCGTCATGTTAAGAATGAAGAAGGACTTGAGGCATTAAAAGATGTTCTTGGGCTTGCCAGGATTCCGAGACGGATTGAGGGTTTTGATATTGCCCAGCTTTCAGGTAAATATCCTGCAGCATCTCTGGTGTCATTCAAGGACGGCGTTCCGGACAGGAATAATTATCGGCATTTCCATCTAAAGACCCTCGACGGTCGTATAGACGATTTTGCAGCAGTGAGGGAGGCTGTCTCAAGGCGGTACAGCCGTTTGCTGAATGAAAATTTGACGATGCCCGATCTGATCCTCATAGACGGGGGTGCCGGTCAGGTGAGTGCCGCCCGTGGCGTCCTGACTGCCCTTGGTCTTGAGTATATTCCCCTTGCCGGTCTCGCTAAACGTAATGAGGAGATTTATCTCAACGGCAGAAATAAACCCATCAATCTGCCTGAGGGGGATCCAGCTCTCAGGGTGCTTCAGTATGTTCGTGACGAAACACACAGGTTTGCGACTGGTTTCAATAAAAAAATGCGGCAGAAAGACAGCCGGTTTTCGGTGCTTGAAGGTATACCGGGGATTGGTCCCTCAAAGAGCAGAAAACTGATTCAGGCTTTCGGTTCGCTGGAAGAAATCGGGAAACAGTCTGAAGAAAAGCTGAAAGAGACTGCCGGTCTCCGGTCTGAAACAATTAAAGCCCTGCTTGAAGAAATACATAAAATAAAGAGCTGAATAAATATTAGTAAATATATCGCAAATATATTAACAAAAAATTTGACTTCTGAGTGAAACTGTACTAACTTTAACATAGACGAGGTAAGACAAGCCTTGGCCGAGAGCCAACGGCTTCTAAACTTGAATTAAGGAGGAGAAGATGACTCCACCTGAAAAGGATCGCCGGTGCTGAGCCGGCAAACAGACATTGATTTTAATGAAGAGTTGTTTAACTCTTAAAATTAGTGAGAATTCAGATGCCACTTAGGGTGTCACTGAATTTTCTAAAGCCGGTAATCAGTCCGGCTTTTTTTTTTGCCCTAATCACCAAAATCCCGCAACTAACGCTATATTACACAGAAAACTTCTTTTCCTTTTCTGTTATCGTATTATAATATCAGCAGGTAGAATTATGAAAAGAAATATCAGCAGATTAATAACCCTGGTTCTGGCGGTGTTTATTATTGAATCAGCCGCAGCGGAAGAGCTTAGCTTTGTAACGGTCAATGCATGGTCCGGTATGGATTATTCGGGCATTATCTCCTGTGATGAGTATGAATCCGACGGGGACAGAGAATTCAGGCGTGAAATTCTGACTTCCTCCCTTGCGGATACGTCCGCGGATGTAATTGTATTGAACGGTCTAAACCCCGCCGGCCCGGCCGCAGGTGCTGTATCCGGCGAGCTGGGGATGAAATCCTACGCCTGGGTTTCACGCAGCGGTGTACGCATTGGACCAGTGAGCCTGCCGGCCAATTTAAAAGAAGGCGATGCGGTTCTTACTGCAGAGGGATTGACAGTCGAGCCTGCCGGACGAATGCAGATGAAGGGGCTTAGCGCCGGCTCTGCCGTAACCCTCTTCGCGCGCGACGGGGTGCAGGCCGCCGGATGTCTGGTCTCAACCGGTGATGTATCCTTTTATGTGTTTTCCGTGGTCTGGACTGAGTCGCTCTTCGCAGATAAAGAGAGTCTTCTAACGCTGCTGAGCGCCTATTCGAACGGTGAGATCAGCGGCGAAGAATATACCGGTTTTACAGAGAATGCGGTAGAAGGAGCGGCTGCAAGGCTCGAACAGGCAGCGGAAACCCTATCGTTTATTAACAGTGTTGCCGGCGAGACACCTGTTGTTCTGATGGGGAGTCTGAACGCGCTGCCCGGAAGCGCCGAACTTGATCTGTTGACTGATGCTGGATTTATTGATATCTATGCCAGATCGGGACGGGGCCCCGGATACACCGTAGACATGGCGGGAAACAGCAGTTTTAAAAAGATACCCGAAGGAGGGCTGCAGAAGGCCCGGGCGCTTCTCTCCGGGCAATACAGAAGCGATTATATCCTGATGCGGGGCCGCGGAATGAAGCCTGTCTCAGCTGAAATTGTACTGGATGAGCCGGTCTACGGTGTATTTCCGTCGGCACGCTATGGAGTAAAGGCTGTTATAGAATTCTCGCCGATCCTTTCTGAATAATCAGAGAATAAAGGTAGAGCTGTGCGGTCATCTCGCGCTGCTCCTGCCTGGCTGTTCGCAGCTTGATATCATATTCGGCTGTCAGGGCAATTATATCGCGCAGATTTTTTTCGCTGTAATGTTTTAACGCCTCCGAATACACCGCCTGTGCCTTCTTTCCCCTGATGTTGTTTTTATAACAAGCGGATTGAAACGACTCGCCCTTATTCAGTTCAACAGCTATTCCCTGCAGGTTGCGCAGCTGCCACATCAGGCCGCCAAGTAGCTGCACGGTATTTGTTTCATTGCCGAGCATTATCTTTTGAAGTATTTCAACAGAGCCGCCAAAATCAGCCGCGGCAATGCGGTTGAAGAGGGAAAAGACGTTTTCTTCCTTTCCGTGATAGAAGAAATTTTCAATCTCTCCTTTGGAAATTGATGCCCCTTCACCGAAGAATATTGCGAGTTTCTCACATTCTTTTTTCATGTCGGCTGTATTGTTCTCTACAAGGGTCAACAGAAGCTCTATTGCATCGGGTTCAATCTCAATACGCCGATTGCGGAAAAATCCGGAAAGCCAGCCTTTCTTCTGGTTTTCGAACATTTCCCAGAAAATCTTCTGGTTCTGTTTCGGAACAATTTTTCCGAGACCGTTCTTCAACGAGGTCTCATCTGACAGAAAGATAAGAACCGCATCTTCAGATGGATTTGAAAGATAGGCCTTGATTTCTTCAATCTCGGCCTTTTTAAGCAGATCGGCCTGGCCAATAATAATCAGTTTCCAGGCGGAGAAAAGCGAACCGTTTTTTATAAGAGAGATAATCTCGGATACGGTGCTTTCAAATGGGTAGAATCGGTGCTGTTCCGGTTCTTCGCCGAAGCTGTCGGTGAGTCGGTTTCTAAGTTGTTTAAGAAAGTTTGTCCGTTCCCCTGCTTCAGGGCCGGAGAGAAGCCAGGCTGTATCAGTCATAGTCCCTTACGATGCATTTTAATTTGCCGAGAACCTTCACATTCTGTGTGTATATGGGAGGATAGACCGGGTTCTCAGCTTTCAGTTTAATCCTGTTTTTTTCACGGTAAAACCGTTTGAGGGTGTAAGCCTCTTCATTTATCATTGCCACGACAATGTCGCCGTTATCTGCAGTATTACGCTGTTTAAAGATAGCCGTATCGCCGTCGAGTATTCCAATGTCCTGCATGCTGTCGCCTGCGACATGAAGCGCGAAAAAGGTGCCTTTTCCCAGTCTTGCGACCGGCATATTGATGGTTCCTTCGAAATTTTCTTCAGCAAAAAGCGGTTTACCTGCGGCAACCTTGCCCAGAATCGGGACCTCAAGAGTTTCCGGTTCGGCAGGTGTTTTCTGGTCGAGGATTTCTATTGTTCGGGAGCGGTTACCGTCGCATTTGATCCGGCCTTTTTTTTCCAGAGCCTTGATATGATCATATGCGCCTTTTACCGAAATACTGAATGAAGCAGCCATCTCCCTGATAGTCGGGGGATATTTATGCTGTTCGATATAGCTCCTGATATAATCTAATGTTTCTTCCTGGCGCTTAGTCAGTTCCTTCATTTTTTTATCTCAATATCGAATTTCTTGATCTTACCATGCAGATTGCTCGGGTATATTCCCAGACTCTGGGCCGCCCTTGTAATATTATACTCGTTTTCTTCAAGTTTTTGAAGTAAAAGCATTCGTTCAAATTCATCTCTTGCTTCTGAAAGCTTCATATCACTGAATTTTTCGATAAGCGGATTGATTATTTTTTCCTGTTTTTCTTCACTGGAACCAAGGAATTTTGATGCAGTTTCAACACTGATAACATCTTCCTCCGACATAATTGTAACACGCTCTATGAAATTTTTCAGTTCTCTGACGTTTCCCGGCCAGCTGTAGTCAATCAGCATGTCAATGGCTTCCGGACTGAACTCGGATGCTGTAATATTCTCAGTTTTATGCATTTCCTGAATAAAGTATTCTATCAGCAGCGGGATGTCACCCCGTCTGTCGGACAGCGGCGGCACGTGAATGGGGACAACATTCAGGCGGAAGTAAAGATCTTCTCTGAAATTACCGTCGGCAATTTCCTGATGTATATCCTTGTTTGTTGCGGCAATGATGCGCACATCAACCTTACGGGTCTCCTCGCTGCCAACTCTTTCAAACCGCATCTCCTGAATTACCCTGAGAACTTTAGCCTGGGCTGAAAGCGACATATCGGCTACCTCATCCAGAAACAGAGTCCCGCCGTCAGCACTTTCGAATTTACCCCGGCGCTGTGAGAGGGCTCCCGTAAAGGCACCTTTTTCATGCCCGAACAGCTCACTCTCAATGAGGGTGTCCGGTATAGCGGCACAGTTTACTTCAATAAAGGGTTTAGTATTGCGCTGTGATTTCCTGTGTATATCGCGAGCCACAAGCTCTTTACCTGTGCCGTTGTCTCCGGTTATGAGGATCTTAGCGTCGGAGCCTGCGCTCTGGTTGATCGTCTGTTTAATAAGCCTGATGGGTTCGCTTTCACCTATCATTGTTTCTTCGGAAATCACTGATGATTTAAGCTTCTTGTTTTCAGTTTTAAGCGCATTCATCGCGGTTGCATTTCGTGCGAGAGTCAGAATCTTATCCAGCGACAGGGGTTTTTCAAGAAAATCGAAGGCTCCCAGTTTGACAGCCTTTACGGCCAGATCGATATTCGCATGACCCGAAATTATAATTACCTCGATTTCAGGATAATCCTCCTTGATCTTCTTCAGTACGTCAATCCCTCCGATATTCGGGAGCCATACATCCAGAACAACTAGATGAATAATTTCGGATTCAAGCATTTCAAGTCCTCTGATGCCGTCACCTGCGTCAAATACATTGTATGATTCATCTTCGAAGATATCTCTAAGAACTGATCTGATTCCGGGCTCATCATCAATAACAAGAATGTTAGCCAAATTTTTTCTCCAACGGCAGGTCTATAAAGAATGTAGTTCCGTGTCCCTTATCGGACTCGAACCATATTTGTCCCTTATGATCAAATATTATCCGTTCAACAATGGGAAGTCCCAGACCTGTACCTTCAGTTTTTGTTGTGAAATAAGGATTAAATACCTGTTCCTGTTTTTCCGGATCGATTCCTGATCCGTTATCCTGAACTCTTATTCTACAGTAACTTGAATTCCCCTTTCTGACAAGGTCGGTTTGAATGGAAATTAACCCGTCTACAGGGGGAAGAGCCTCGCAGGCGTTTTTTAAAAGGTTGGAAAAAACCTGTTTCATCTGAGCAGGGTCAACCTCGAGTTCAATGCTTTCATGTTCGGAACTGAATTTAAATTTTATTCCCGGATATGACATGCGATAGGTGTCAATTGTTTCGTTAATAATTTCACTGATATTCTGCATAGAAAGGGAGGGGGCAGGGATTCTCGAGAAGTCCCTGAACTCGCGAAGAAGGTTATCCAGAGCGTTAACCTCGGTTATGATATTATTTATTGCCGGTTCAAGTACTGACGATAAGTTTTCCGGATCATTTTTGTATTTTCTCAATAGTCGTTCAGACGAAAGCTTTATAGGTGTCAGCGGATTTCTGAGTTCATGTGCAAGCTGTCGCGCAATTTCCTGCCATGCGGTTATTTTTTCTGTTTGAAGGATTTTCTTTCTTGAATTCTCAAGCTCGCTCATCATCTGATTGAAGGATTTTGTCAGGTTTGAAAGCTCATCTCCTGAACGGGTAAGAATGCGGTAGGAGTAATCTCCTTCAGAAACCCTTCTTGTTGCCGCTTCCAGGCTTACAATCGGTCGGATTACCTCATCGCTCAACAGAAAAGAAATGAGAATTGAAAGCAGGATTAGCGGAATAGACAGAAATGTATAGAACACAAGTAGAAGAACGGAGAAATCCTGCTGGTTCTTCTGAAATGTCAGAAATACTTCCCTTGCTTCTGTGAGGCTTCTGGCTGTTTCATCAAGATTCTGCGGCAACAGGGCGCTAATTATTACAGAATATTTCCGACTTCCGGTTTCATACATCTGCAGATAGCGAAGCAGGCTGGTTGTTTCCCTGTCTTCCCTGGGCAGCAGGCCGTTCGCGCCGTCAAGTGATGGGGGTATGTCTAGTTCAGTACCGTTTTGACCGTTGAAAAAGATAGTTTCCCCATCGGTATTGAATATCTGAATGGAATCAATGCCCGGATTTGCATTATGGATATTAGTCCACATTCTCTGCGGGGAGCGTTCAATATCCGATAGCATATTATTGAAAACAGGTCCCTCGGCGAAATCTACAAGGGTGTCGATTTTATCGTTGTAGTAAGCAAGCGAAAGATTTAATCCGCCGTTTATAGCATTACCTATTTCCGGTGCGAACCAGGCATTTACTGCCGTATTCACAAAGCGCATAGAAACAATAGCCTGCGGAATAGAGGTCATAATGACTATAAGCGAAAAGAAAAGAATCAGATGTGTTTTGAATCGTGCTCCAGGACTTCCGTTTCTGGTGTCTATCACCAGTTTGCGAACGTTTATTCCAACGTATACAAGCAGAGCAAGCGGAAGAACCATCCCGGCCAGTATCAATATTAACCCTGTTGCGCCGCTGGTCGGCATGCCCCGCAGTACTTCTCCTGTCAGATAGTAGATTAAAATTATCAGTAGAATATAAATGAGAAATACCGAAATCAGACCTGAACGGGAAGCTCCCGCTTTCTTACTGCTAATCGCCAAATTTACACCATCCTGTTTCGGATATTTCAGATCTTATGAAGGGATCAAGAAGTGACAGGGGTATGGGCTGAACGATTAAATCGGCGGAGACCTTTGCTTCAAGAATAAGCTGGTCGGAATTCAGGAATCTTGCTGGAACCGGGGTTCTGCATGTAAAGAATTCTCTGGAAAAATCATCAGAATTAAGATAGAGGGTTTCACCACCGGTTGTTTCAAGCAGGTATAAACCGGTTAGAAAATCTTTGCCGGCCTTTTTGATTATACGCCGGGTTTCCCGTGCTCCGGGATTCGTAATTGCGCTGGATAGGCTGCTGTTTCGAACTCTTACAGAATAATTTATACCTGAGCTGTAGCCCTGTTCAAGAGTTTCCAGGAAAAGATCCATATCTATATCGGTGACTTGTATTATTAGTTCCGGCGGACTGATTTCGTAATCGATCTCAAGTTCAAGCCCGGCGCTGAAGATAGTCGCAGGAATGAGAAATAATAGAATTGCGGCGATAAATTGCCTTCCCGTTATTAATCCTCCTCAAAACGATTTTCAAACAGTTTTACAATTGCTTTGAGAGCTGCTTCTTCGTCGGTTCCCTCAGTCTTGACATTGACAACGGAGTTATAAGCAGCCCCTAGGGTGATTATTCCCATTATCGATTTAGCATTTATGCTGTTATTATCCTTTTCAAGGTATATTTCACATTCGAACTCGTTGGCCGTCTGTACAATCAAAGCTGCGGGGCGGGCATGTATTCCCGCTCTGTTCTTTATGGTTACGTCCTGTGTCTGCATTTTTATCCTCTAAGTTGATTCTATTTCAAATTGTTTTTATCATAATAGGCGGCCCGTGCGTTCTGACCTTCCAGCCATTTCAATACGTTTTGATTGAACTCACGCGCTGAGTAGTAGCCGAGCTTCTTCAGCCTCTCATTCATTGCCGCAGTTTCTATAATAATAGGGATATTTCTTCCCGGTTTAATCGGCATGGTTACTACAGGTACACCGACACCGAGATAGTCAATGGTTGTTTCATTTGAACCGAGCCGGTCGTATACCTTGTTTGAGTCCCATTCTTCCAGTTCAACTACCAGCTGAACCTGCTTGCTGTCCCGAATAGCCCCGACTCCGAAAAGATGGCTGATATTGATAATTCCGAGACCCCTGATTTCCATATGATGACCGGCAATGTCGTTAACACCCCTGCCGATTATCAGGTTGCCGTTTACGCAGCTGAGTTCAACCGCGTCATCAGCTATCAGTCTGTGTCCTCTCTCAATTAATTCCAGGGCTGTTTCACTTTTTCCGATACCGCTTGCGCCCTTTAAAAGGATGCCGATACCGAAGACTTCTACCAGTGTTGCATGAACAACCTTTTTGTCCGCAAAAATTGAATTCAATGCCCGTATAAGCCGTCTGGAAAATTCGCTGGAATTTAAATCGGTGATAAGTACGGGCACACCGGCTTCTTCAGCAAAATCAAGGAATTCCTTTTCCGGTTGAAGATTGGTTGTGAAAGCACAACAGGGAATCTTGAATTCAAAAAACTTTTTTATACTGTCCAGAGTACCTTCAGCTACAAGCTTCTTTAAATAAGCCGCTTCTCCCTTGCCGAAAACCTGAATTCGATTGTACTGAAACCCGTCGAAAAAGCCCGACAGGGTCAGACCGGGACGGTTTAGATCCTGTTCCTTTATAGGATTGGCCAGTCCCGATCTGCCGCAAAGGCATCTTAGATTTAATTCATTATGTTCTTTAAGGTCGAGATCTAATAGATCGAGTACCGTGAACATGTTCGTCATATTTTAATGTTCCTGAATCTTTTCTTTTTCTTTGACGATCTTATTATCGAGTTTATTGAAAAGATTGTCTATACCTTTGAATAAGTCATATGTATCGACCTTCACATGTGCCGATTTTGCCCATTTGAAATTAACAGTTGCTTCGATTCCGTAACCGTTCTTGTCGTGTGAAATAGTCAGCAGCAGGTCAATAATAAGATCTTCTGCATAACCAAGCCTTTTGAGCTTTTTCTGCACATGATCCCTTGTGTTGTCGCTGATGTCGTAATGTACGCCCCGAATGTCTACGTTCATAGAAACCTCCGTAAAATATGGAAACGGTATCTTTTTGGATTTGGTACCGCTTTTAATCTCTTTAGAGACGAGTCTCCAAGAGAGATTACCTTGTATATGAGGAATCGATATTCAACTCTTTTCTGTATTTTGCAACAGTTCTTCGAGCAATATTTATTCCCTTCTGTTTTAGCAAATCAGATATTTTCTGATCAGACAACTTCTTTTCTCCTGTGTATTCCTCGATAATCTCCTTCATTATTTCTTTTACTCCACCCTTGGAATAGGAGGTTCCGTCAGTTCCAGAACCGGATACAGAGTTTGAGAAAAAATATTTCAACGGCAGGATTCCCCATTCCGTCTGAATATATTTAGCATTGGATATTCTTGATACTGTTGTTTCATGAACAGAAACGGTTTCCGCAATATCTTTCAGTGTCAGGGGAGCAAGATACTTAGGCCCTTTAAGGAAAAAATTTCTCTGAAAATCCACAATTGCGGAGGTTATCTTCAACAGGGTTTCATTCCTCTGGTTTACACTTCGGATAAACCACCGCGCTTCCTGAATGTTTGCTTTTACAAACTGACTGGCCTCTTTATGCTCTTTGCTTTTGTCCCGGTTCAGTTCCTGGAAGAAAGTATTCAGCCCAAGAACGGGTATTTCTTCATCATTCAGGATGATGACAAATTCACCTTCTTTGAGCTCAACAACCAAATCAGGAATTACATATTTAACCTCATCGTCGGAAAATTCCCGTCCAGGAAAAGGGTTGAAGTGCTTTAGATAATTTATTAATTCCGCCAGCTCTTCAGCATCTATAGACATGGCTTTCATGATTTCTTTAGTTTTGTTTTTTTTGAGCTGCTCAAAATGATATTCAACTAGTTCACTGAGTTTTTCCGGAGAATCAAAATCAAGATCAATCTGTATGAGGAGTGATTCGATGTAATCCGTTGTACATGTTCCGACCGGCTCGAAGGTTTGTATGAGAGAGATTATTCTTTCGAGGGTGTCAACTTCTTCAGGATCAACCAGTTTTTTCGGATCTTCGGCGTGAAAACCGTTTGAATCAAGATTGTGGATGAGCAGTTCGCCGATTTCTCTTTCACGTTCAGTCAGTTTTTGTACTGCAAGCTGCCATATAAGGTTGTCCTGAAGGGTTTCCGGTCTACTGAGGGTGCCCTCTATAAATTTATGCTTTGCGTCGGCTGCTTCGGTATCAACCCTTCCGGATGTTGTCGAGAATCCGGGATCAGAGGTATTTTCGAAGTATTCAAACTCGTCATTTTTGGTTATTCGTTCGCCTTCCGCTTCTTCGAGAGATACCGTAGGTTTTTCAGAAACAATCTCAAGCGCGGGATTTTTTTCAAGTTCTTCCTGTATTCTTGTGTTCAACTCATTGAGAGGAAGCGCCATCAGCTGAATCGACTGATACATCTGCGGGCTTAACTTTAATTTCTGTTCCTGTATGATAACAGGCTTCTGATACTGCAACAGACCCTCCGAAGTTGAAAAACTAGTAAGTACCTGTTATTAATATGATTTAGCCGGAGCTATTTGTCAAGGAATAAGCGATTAATCGAAAGGTAAAGTGTTGGTCCGCAGTGTTTGGTTCAATTACATTCTGAAATCTTCGCCGAGATAAATCTTTCTTGCAATTTCATTATTCAACAGTTCATCATGGTTGCCTGAAACCATGATTTCGCCTAGATTGATGATATTGGCCCGCTCGGTTATCTCAAGGGTATCGCGTACATTGTGGTCGGTTATAAGTACACCTATTCCCATTTTTGAAAGGTTTTCTATTATTCGTTTAATTTCATAAACAGCTATCGGATCTATACCGGCGAACGGTTCATCAAGCAGGAGGAAGCCCGGCTCTATGGCCAGTGCCCTCGCTATTTCTGTTCGGCGACGTTCTCCACCTGATAGTGTGAATGCTTTTTGATTTCTAATATGACCTATTCCAAGCTGTTCGATAAGATATTCCAGACGCTCTGCTTTTTCCTGTTTTTTGATATCGTTTCGGGTTTCAAGAATTGCCTTGATATTGTCTTCAACAGTAAGTTTTCTGAATACGGAAGCTTCCTGCGGCAGATAGGAAATGCCTTTCCGGGCACGTTTATACATCGGATCATGGGTGATATCGTTTTCGTCAAGGAGTATCCTGCCGGCTGTAGCTCTGATGAAGCCGACGATCATATAGAAGACGGTCGTTTTTCCAGCACCGTTGGGGCCGAGGAGGCCGACAATCTCCCCCTTTTTCATGGAAAAGCTTACATCCTGTACCGCAACCTTTTTTCCGAAGGTTTTTCGCAGGCCTTCGACCCTGAGGATTGATTCTTTATTCATCTGAACTGATTGATCCCCTGACATTGCCTTCCAGTTTTATTTCGTCTGTATCAAGATCAACTATGATTCTTGAGGCCTCATAGTTATCGCCCTTCCAGTATACACGGGGCATGCCCGTCAACTCAAGAATATTGTTTTTCTGGTCGAAACCGGCATATTCCGAACGGCATGACATTATTTCTCCGTCTGAAATCTTTAATATCCTCACCCCTATCTGAAGTATTGTAAACTCTTCCCTGCTTTTCTGTTCAATAAAGCCGCTTTTTGCTATTAGCTCATTCTTCCTGTCTTCGAGCTCCGAATATCCTTCTACTATAACAACCTCGGTTTCGCGGTTGAATTTCAGGTTTTCACATACCAGGGTCGTGTCGTTTTCCTGGTCAAAAACATTTACGTTGCCGCTGCAGACTGCTATCTCAAAATCTTCACCGTAGATATCTATCCGGTCGGCGCGGATTTCCCTGCTTCCGGTAATTATCTCCGCGTTGCCCTCAAGCACTGTATGTTCCCGGCCCTTGGCAAGCACGGCCTCGGTCCTGTTGCTGGAAAATCTGAAGGTATTATCCTTTTCTTCTTCGACCGGAGTCTGGTTCTTCGGTGCCTCATCTGCCTGGGAGAAACATATAGAGCCCGATAACACCATCAGGCAGATTATCAGTATTGTTCTTTTATTCATCTTTCCACGATCCTGAAACCTGGCTGCTGAATTTGATGGTCTTTGTTTTGCTGTCTGCAAAAAAGCCTTTCCCGGCTATTTCGGAGCCGTCTTCTTCGACTATACTTATTCGGTCATCTGGTTTTCCTGAAAGCGTTGAAAGTTCATTATCCCAGAAGAGATATTCGCCTTCCAGAGATGCACGTTCTCTATCCGAATAGAAGTTCAGTCCTCCCCAGAGTTCGACGCTTTCTGTTTCATTAAACATTTTTGCATTATCCGCATGTCCGTCAGTTATTACCTTTCCTTCGGAATCAAACTCCTGGAAGTGAACATTACTGAAAACAGTCTCCTTTCGCTTCCCGAAGGAAAGCGATTCTTCCGCCTCAATATAAAATGTGGGGACGGAATCTTTAACCATTATCTGTGAAAAGTTTTTCAGTATTGTATCCGGAACCTCTTCTGATAGATTCTCGGCCATAATACTTTCTTCGTAATCGAAACGACAACCGTTAAGGCTGAGCATAAGTATAAAAATTGCTGCTGTAAGGAATAATTCTTTTTTTAGCATCTATTCTGATTATCGAAGAATTATGTGAAAAAATCAATATAAGTTGACAATGGCTGTTCTCATAACTAAACTTAGTATACCAAGAACAAGGAACCGTTATGACGCGTTTTTTAAATGAAAAAGACTTTAATGATTTCAAGACAATGATTTACGATGCCAGCGGTATCTTTTTTTCTGATTCGAATGCAACAATTCTAGAGAGCAGGTTGAAAGACCGTCTTAGAAAGATGAATATTGAAACTCCAGCTGAGTATTATCGGTATATCAAGCAGAATGAGGGTGAGCTGAAGGTTCTCCTCGACTCCGTAACGACCAATCTAACCAGATTTTTCAGAAATACCGCCCATTTCCAAACCTTTGAGAACTATGTAATACCTGAGCTAGTCGAATACAAGAGAAAAACAGGCAACAAAACAATAAAACTCTGGAGTGCAGGCTGCTCAACCGGTGAAGAACCTTATTCGCTTGCAATGGTTATGAAAGAATTGCTACCACCGGATATCAAATATGAAATTACAGCTTCTGATTTAAGTCTTCAGTCTCTTATGACTGCAAAAGAGGGATTCTATGCCGATAATCGAATGAACGGGGTTCCTGAGAAATACCTGAATCGATACTTTGAAAAGAAGGATGGCGGTTATAAGGTTATCGAAGAGATTAGAAACAGCGTAAAATTCGATTATCATAATCTGAAATTCGACAGCGGACAGAATAATCTGGATATGATCTTTTGTCGTAATGTAATAATATATTTTGACGAAACCGCTCAGCAGGCTGTAATCGATAAGTTCTGGAGTTCCCTGAACAATCATTCTTTTCTGTTTATCGGGCACTCGGAATCATTATTCGGTATGAAAACGGAATTCGAGTTTTTGAAAACCGACTGGGCATGTCTGTACAGAAAGTTTAAAGACAACTGATTTAGTAAAAAGTGGAGGATGGTTTGAGCCATAACGACATCTCAGTCCTGGTCTGTGATGATTCAGCATTAATGAGAAATCTCATCGGACGGATTATCGAGAATGCGGACGGATTAAGCCTTGCGGGTAAGGCTATGAACGGCAGATTTGCCCTGGAAAAAATACCCAAGTTGAAACCTGATATTATCATGCTTGATCTGGAAATGCCCGAAATGAACGGTATTGAGTTTCTGAAAGAGAAAAAGAAGCGTGGAATTGAGATTCCTGTAGTCATACTTTCCTCAGTTGCAAAGAAGGGCGCCGAGGTAACAATGGAAGCGATCAGTCTTGGTGCATCCGACTTTATCATGAAGCCCTCTGATACAAATACCCTTGATCTGGATGAGATTGCTGAATCAATAGTGAAGACTCTCATCGCATACGGTAAAAACTATAAGGGTGAAGAATGGACTTCTGCAAAAGCAAAACGCGCTGATGCAGGCAGAGCAAAGGCCATTGATGTAAAGTCCGGCACGCAGTCGAAACCGGCTCCTGCCGCTCCGGTAAAAAGGCCTGCAACATTTGTACAGCCCTCAGGAACAAGGGTGCGGACAAAGATGGTGGAGCTGGTGGTAATAGGAATATCAACCGGAGGACCCAACGCCCTTCGCGAAGTCTTCAGGGATATTGATTCAGAGCTCAGGGTTCCTGTCCTGGTCGTTCAGCATATGCCTGCGGGGTTTACCGAAGAGTTCGCGCGAAGCCTAGATAGAATATGTCCGCTTGAGGTTAAGGAGGCGGCAAACGGCGATATTCTTAAACCAGGCCGCGTTCTGATAGCCCCCGGCAGTGCGCATATAAAAATTGAACGAAAAAAACTAGCGACAATTATCAAGCTTGATGAATCCGATCCGGTAAATGGTCACCGGCCATCAGCCGATGTTCTTTTTTCCTCTGCAGCTGAAACCTACGGCGGCAATGTTCTGGGCGTTATAATGACCGGAATGGGAAAGGACGGCGCGCGACATCTGGGAACCCTCTATAATAAGGGTGCAGTGACCATCGGTCAGGATGAGGAAAGCAGCATTGTATATGGTATGCCCAAGGTTGCGTATGAAGCGGGTTATGTTGATTATCAGCTGCCGCTTAAAGAGATCGCCGGAAAGATATCAGAGATAGTTAAAGAACTGTCCTGACTTAGAGTTTCCGGATAATTTCGGGCATATTTTTTTTGGCCGGTTTGCGGTTAAGCAGGAAGTTGATTCCAAAGCCTGCGGCAATACCGGCAAGTCCGCCCAGGACCTGAAGTCCCTCGCCTGATGATGCGTCAATAAGTTTGACAGCATAGAATCCGAGAAAAAACAGGAGCAGTGGAAAAATCATAACCATAAAGGCAGATCCAATTGTTTTACCGGTAGGAAGCAGCACCTCTACACTGTCGCCTCTTTCCAGTTCAAAGCTGTTAGCGTTCCAGGCCTCGAAGGTTTTATCTGATACGCCCCCGCAGAAACCGTGAGCTGCACATGAACTGCAGCCCTCACTGTCTCCGCATGCAAGGGTTATTATTTTATTTTTAACATTAACTACGGTTGCTTTCTCCAGCATCGGGTACCTCCGTACATTCCTTTCTGATTCTTCTGATAGATTGAGTCTTTCCCGTATCGTCGAACTCGATAATCACCCCCTGAAGCTCCAGTTTTTTCCATGCGTCATGAGAGCGCTCAGGGATGGATGTCAGGAATTTTTCTATTTCGATTTTCGGATCAAGTCCGCCTACCGATTCAAGACTTCCCGTGCGACCGGTGTCACAGATAACAGCTGTTCCTTTCGGCATAAGCTGTTCATCAGCCGACTGGGCCTTGGTGTGCGAACCGACAACAGCAGAGACCTTACCGTCCATCAGATGAAACATTGTATATTTCTCAGCCGTCGTGGCTGCATGAAAATCCATTATGAGTATGTCGGCATCAGCGTTAAGCTTTGCCGCAAGGTCGGGGGCGTAGGTGAAGGGGTTGCTCAGGTGAGTCCGGGGAAAGCCGGATTGTCCGAGCATTGAGAATACGCCTATCCTTTTTTCACCGCAGTCGTATATTCGCCAGCCGCGGCCGGGGTTTCCCGGTGGATAGTTTGCCGGACGCAGAATGTACGGCGCCTTGACGATGTGTTCCACAATGTCTTTTTTGTAAAACCCCTTCTCTCCCAGAGTCTGGCAGTCGATGCCTAGCTTACGCATATAAACCGAATGGTTTTTACCTATGCCGAAACCGCCGGTGACGCCTTCAGTGTTTGCGATTACGAAGTCTATATTCTCTTCTTTCTTGATTTCGGGAAGAAGTTTTTTAATACAAAAGATCCCGGCTTTGCCGACGACCTCGCCTATGCAGAGGACTCTGGTCCTCACAACGCTTGTGCTCATGGCTATAAGATACAGAAAAGTGGGGGAAAAGGAAAGTAGCCGCGAAAAGTCGCGACTCTGTTAAGTAATCTACTATTCTGTTTTGAACTGATTGAACCTGGCGGCCAGGTCGGCGGCAATATCCTTCAATTCTTCGCTAATTCCTGCAAGGGTGTTCATTGTCTCAGTTACATTTTCGGATTTGTCCGAAATCTGCTTGATGCCTGCCTTCACCTCGAATGAATTATCTTTGATAACATGAAGCGCTTTGTTTGACGAATCGATACCGTTATTGATCTCCGCTGAGCTATTTTTAACCTCGGCTGTGACATTGTTGATTTCTTCTGTTGATGTCATTATCTGTTTCCCTCCGATGGTCAGCTCTGATACCGAGCTTTCAATTTCCATGAATGCGTTAACGGTAGATTCAACCTCATTAGATATTGAGTCAAAGGTCTTCAGCGTAATTGAAATATTATCGGCTGTTCCTGTTATTCCGTCAGTTATCTCCGCAATCAGTTTAGATATTGCGTCTGAGGACGCCGCCGATGTTTCCGCAAGTTTCCTTATTTCTTCAGCTACTACCGCAAAACCCTTACCTGCGTCACCTGCATGCGCCGCCTCAATCGCGGCATTCATAGAAAGCAGGTTCGTCTGAGATGCAATACCATTAATTGTGTCAGCCATCTCCTGGATACTTGAAACCTTATCTGCCACTTCGGCAAATCTGCTCGAAGTTTCATCGATCTGTTTTCTGCCCTTATCAGCGGTTTCTTTCAAGATAAGTGTCGACTGCTGTTTGGATTTCGTTATGCTTCCGACGCTGTTGAGCGACGCAATCATTTCTGTAATCGCGGCTGTAGATTCTTCAACCATTGAAGCCTGTGTTGAAATCATATTGTCGAACGAATCAGTATTTGAAGACACCTGTACCATTGCCGATGCATTGTCGTTAACCTTCTCATTAAGCTGGTTAAGCTTAACCTCGGCATTGGCTATCGTATTATTAATATCACTCATAGAATGAACAGCGCCGTTAACACCCTCAAGAATCCTGTCTTTTATTATATCCGTCTGATTTACCGCAGCCTGAATACCGCTGATCAGTTCCTGCTGCTTCTCCATAAACCCGTTAAAATTAGCAGCAACCAAGCCTATCTCATCCCTGCTGCTGACATCAAGTCTTTTTGTTAAATCCGCATTTCCGGCTGCTATCTCACTCAGTGATTCCTGTATTCGTCCAAGCGGTCTGAATATCAGTCTGATCAGAAAAACCATAATACTGAGGAGTATAATCACTGCACCAAAGCTTGATATAAAAAGTGCGTTCCTGACAGGAATCAGGGTCTCATAGTATGAAGAGGTCGGAACCGCCGCAACGATTATTCCGGAAGGTGTTGTACTGAAATATGCAAATATCTCCTCATCACCCCAGACGTAGGTGAATTTACCGTTCTTCATCTCGAAAATTTTCATAGTAAAATCGAGTGCCGACATATCATAGCCTATGAGATCATGGTTAACGTGATGAGTACATATTTTTTCATCCGGGTCAAGAACATAGGTATACGCCCCATGTTCATAGTGAAATCCGTCAATACTCGACTGCAGGTTTGAGGTCTCAATCAGATTCTGAAGCTCGCGCGGCTGAACACCGATTTGCAGAAAGCCTTTTTCTTCACCCAGAGACACCCCGATGTACTGAAAAAGAACATTATCGGCATCTCTCATCGTAGGCTCCTGAACAAACTCGTTTGAAGGATCCTCCAGAAGCTGAAGAAAAGGCCGTGCCTGATCGCCGCTGCTGTAATCAAAGCCGAAAAAGCCCGGAACATTACCCGTTACAAGAATACCATTTTCGTTCGCCACATGAATCTCATCCACACCTACCTTTTCGGCCAGTATCGTCAGCTCTTCTGGCTCAAGGTATCTGGGATCGGAGTTTATTGTCTCTGCCAGACTTCTGGCAATGCGCAGATAATTTATGTTGAGAGAGTTCTTCAAAGCATTTGTTATATTGTCAATAGTCTCCTGCTCGAACAGTATATCGTTGAGAGTCCCTTCTGTGGCTGAATACATGGAAGCTTCAATGGTTTTTTTCATGTTTGAATAACCGATTAGTGAGACAGAAGCTACCGCTATAATAAGCAGCAGAATTACCGGAAAAAGCAGTTTATATATGATCTTCATTAGAGTATCCTTTGATCAAATTTTAGAATTCAACTAATACAATATATTGTAAGAGATCCAAAATGAGAATCAAAGTAAATCACAAAAAAAATCAAAGATCTTCACGAATCGAACCGTCAGGCATCATATTATCCGGATGAAATCTTCTCTCCGCCTCCATCCTCTTTCGCACGCAGCCATTACCGCCGCTCCAGCAGTATTCGCGTACCCAGAACTCTTCTATTAGACCAGCATCGTAGAATCGTTTTATAGGGCATACCGGGTACCAAAAGCAAGGCTCATTACTCATACTGCATTTTAACATATAAAGAAGACGGGCGTCTCCGTCCTTATTTTCTGATAGAAAACCGGCCGGCCGGGCCTTCCGCTCGTATCAGCTTTGTAAAACATCCGAGGGAACCGTAGGGGAGAGATTCCCATTGACAAGCATCTTTCTCTTAGGTAATATAGCTCCACAGTGCCCAGGTGGTGAAATTGGTAGACACGCTAGGTTCAGGGTCTAGTGTCTTCACGGACGTGCTGGTTCGAGTCCAGTTCTGGGCAAAATAAACCCTTACGGGGTAAGAGCGTGCCGTAGTTTTATTCTATCTGAATGAATCTCAGGCACTGCTTCGATAATAATGATGATGGAGACCTCCTAAAACTTGCTCCTTCTTGATGATTCCGGTTGATGAATTTGTTTTTGCCGCTGGAATCTTATTAATCCCTTGATGCGGGCGTTGATGGTTATAATAATCCACATACGATTTAACAATTTTCCGAATCTGTTTTTGTGAAAATAAAAGAAAATGGTCCAGAGCTTCACGTCTAATGCTGCTGTTTAATCTTTCTACAAACGCATTCATGTTTGGAGCGTAAGAGCAGATATTTACTCCCTCAATGTCATAGCTACTGTAATCAATAAATGTGAATTGAGGAGCATTGTCAAAGATTAACGTCTTTTTCTCATGAAAATCTTCGGAAAATAATTAAATCCTTTGCTTCACAAATTCTCTACAGGGATTTTCAGTTAAATCAAATCGGATTATCCTTCGAGATTTTAGTTCTAGAATAATTAACAGGTAGAATCTCTTACCGAATAGTGTATCAATTGTCATAAAATCCATTCCATACAGCGAATCCCAGTTTGATTTAAGAAATTTCTTCCAGCTTCCATTTGATTGAATTTTCCCTTGCTTTCTAAATGTCTGGATAATCTTGTTTACGGTAGTATGATGGATGTCGATGTTCAGTTTCTTCAGCTCGTCAGAGATTCTTCTACATCCCCATAATGGATTGTCGGTTTTCATTTCCAGAATTAGATTTTTGAGATCAGCTGTAACAGGTTTTCTTCCTCTTTTTTTATGTTTGAAAGACCATCTTTTCTTAATGAACCGTCGCTGCCACTCCAGAAGAGTTTCAGGTTTTACTATTGTTAGGTGGTTAATTGCTCGTTTTGATAATGATGCAATAAGTGATAAGCAGAAACGGTCAGAAATATTTGAGCTGGTTTTCTTTCCGGCGAGATTAAGATGACGTTTCATAATCTCATTTTCTTTCTTGAGTAAGAGTAAGGTAAATATTACATCTTTCTGTTTCTTGAAAATGATAGAAAACATGGACTTGAGAAGACTCACGATAAAGTTGAACATATTTATATTATCGGAATGTAGAAAATTTGGGTCATTCGAGTTCCCGATAGAATTAAACTACACCACGGGTAGAATTACCACATTAGTTAAAAAAACTATAGTACGGGTTTGATTATATCCAGGAATTTGATTGTAGAAAATTTACTATATTAGAGCTGCTCAAAGTCCCGGATGAGAAAAACGCACGGGATTGATTCAAGACTAATCGTTGGGGAGGACCGTGAATTACTCCACTGCTGCTGGGAACGTGAGAGTCGTTCGGCAGCCGCCTGACGTTAGATTGTTCATGTCCATTGTACCTCCGTACTTATCTACAATCCTGTAAGAGATTGAAAGACCTAAGCCCATATTGTTGGATGAACCCGTCTTCGTTGTATAAAACGGCATGAAGATGTTGTCAATAATTTCCGAGTCTACCCCAGGGCCGTCATCTGAAAAGGTTATCTCTGCAACCGGTCTTTCCGAATCAGTGAGTTTCAGTGCAGTGCTGACCGAGATTCGACCGTTTTCTTTAATTGCATCAATCGAGTTTTTTATGATGTTTAGAAAAACCTGTTTCAATTCAGTTCTGACGGTTTTGATATAGATGTCTTCATTCTCAGTATCAAATACCAAATCGATTTTTCGTTCTTCTGTTGATTTTGTTATAAGGTGCACAATGCCGCTTATCAGGCTGTTCACCTCAACGGTTTCAGCGGTTAGTTTTTTATCCTCAGAGAACAGAAGAAGGTTGTCAATGATGTTTGAAATAGATTTTATTTCCTCCTGAACATCAACAACTATTTCCATTATTTTTTCATTATCAGGATTTGTCAGTTTGAGGTTCTGCATATAATAATTGATTATCTCAAGGGGATTGTTTATCTCGTGAGCAACTCCGGCAGAGAGCAGCCCGATAGATGACAGGTTCTCTTTGATCGATAACTGTCTTCTGAGGGTTTCGTACTCTGTCACATCATCCATCGTAATTATACTGCCGATAAAAAGTTTACCGTCAAACAGTGGAATGATGCTGATATTTTGAGAAGACAGACCCTTCAGATACTGAACCTGAACATCGTAGAAAATCTCCTCATTTCTTTCCGCTATACAGCTTTGGAGCAGGTTGAAGACATTTGAGTTTTCCTCTCCAAGTACCTGTTTCATTTCAATTCTCGGATGGACGCTTTCATCGATCTCAAAATAGTTTTTTGCAATATCATTGATGAACCTTACATTCAGCATTTCGTCTGAGATCAATATCGCAGAGGGTAGTTTCTTAAGTACGGCCTCGTTGTATTTCAACAGGTTATAAAAATCAGCATTAAGATAATTTATATCGGTGGTTCTGATTACCTGAGTATATGCCATCTTAATAAGGTTGAACTTATCAATGTCCTCAACCGGCTGTGTAGCAATAATATTACCGTTTCTAATAATCGAGACCTTGTCTGCAATTTCATAGATATCATCTACACGGTGCGTAATAAATAGAATTGCGCACCCGTCCTCCTTCATTCTATGCAGCACCTGAATTACTTTTTCAAGGTAGCTGGCTGATAATTTCTCCAGAGCCTCATCAAGTATCAGAACCTTCGGTGTGTTGTAGAAATGTTTACAGATATCAACCATTACGCGGTCTGAGAGGTTGAGATTACTTATAAGTGATTTCGGACTGATATCTATCTCCAGTTCATCAAAGAACCTGCTTACGGCATGCTCTGCCGATTTATCGTTTTCGCCGAGCACAATATTATTTGCAACGGTCAGATTAGGAAAAAGGTGGTTGTCCTGGGTGACCATTTCAATGCCTAGGCGTTTGGCAGTGCCGGGGGAGCATTTTATTCGTTCCCCGTCATAATATATGTTTCCGGTTTTCGGGGGTTGAAAGCCCGACAGCATCTTTGCAAGTGATGATTTGCCGGCTCCATGCTCGCCTATCAGAGCATGTATTTCATTTGCATATATTGAGGCATTCAGGTTCTTCAGGACTGGTATTATTCCGTAGTCAAGATAGGCATTTTTTATTTCGATTACTGGTTTGCGCTGCTCAGACATTGATTTCATATTTTTCCATTTTGTTGTAAAGAGTTTTTCTGCTTATCTTCAGATATTCAGCTGCTCTGGATTTATTGTAGTTACATGCTGCAAGCGCATCCAAAATTATTTTGCTCTCATCAGTCAATCTCTGTTCTTTTGAAATAAAGGGCTCCTGCGGGGTGTTTATCAGGTAATTAGGCAGATCGCTCATATTAATCATTCCGCTGTTGTTTACGGTATTGCAGTAATTTATAACATTCTGCAGCTCTCTGATATTGCCGGGCCAGGGGTATCGGGAAAAAAACTCTTCAACCTCGGCGGCCACCTCTTTCTCATCGGAGCCGGACTGCATTGAGGACTTTTTCAGAAAGTGGCTGCATAATAATTTAATATCGCCTGGTCTTTTCCTCAGCGGCGGAATAGACACCATGACTGTGTTTAGGCGGAAATAGAGGTCTTCCCGAAACGAGCCCTGCTCGGTCAGCGCCTTAATATTCTTATTGGTTGCCGCAATAAATCGAACGTCAACAAGGATGTTTTTTTTGCCGCCGAGACGTCTTACCTCTTTATTCTGAAGGGTTCTAAGAATCTTGGCCTGTATAGTTGGTGTCATGTCGCCGATCTCATCGAGAAAGAGGGTGCTGTTGTTGGCCCGTTCGAATACACCCTTAAAGTCGGCATCCGCCCCGGTGAATGCACCCTTGTAGTGTCCGAATAATTCATCATCGAGCAGAGTCTCGGAAAAGGCTGCGCAGTTGATTTTGAATAACTCATTCTCTTTTCGTACTGAGTTAAGATGGATATATTCAGCTATGAGCTCTTTGCCTGAACCGCTCTCACCTTCAATAAAGATTGGATAGTCGGTGGCGGCAAACTTCTTCAGTCTTTCAAGCAGGGCCTGCATCTGAGGGTCTATCGTTACAATAGGTATGCCGCGTTTTTCTTCAAGCAGCTTCTTTAGCTGGAGGTTTTCATCTTTTAGGCATGTATGGTCAATCGCATTCTGGATAGAAATCTTCAGCCTCTCAAAATCAACAGGTTTCTGAATATAATCATATGCGCCGCTTTTTATTGCGGTTACGGCATTGGATATTGAGCCGTGGCCGGTGATCATAAATACAGGTACGTTTGGTTTCAGTTTTTTCATCTTTCCGAGAACCTCAATGCCGTCCTCTTTCCCCAGTTTAAGGTCAAGCAGTACAACATGGATGTTTTCGCTGGAAAATATCTCAAGGGCCGTGCTGCTGTTTGTGGCGTACATGCCCCTGTAGCCGAGCAGCTCCAGGTCCTGCACAATAATTTTGCAGAGCTTTTCTATATCATCTACGATAAGAATATTGTATTTCATAGTCAGGGTCTCCGAAAGTTGTGTAACAGTTTACACATAAAATTATACAATGTTACACAGATTTACACAATTAAAAATTTGTAAATATTGGCTGTAGTTATACTATTTTGTTGCTATACAAGCAGATACAAAATTTTTGAGAAGTTGGCACTTAAATTGCATATGTGTAAACGATGTAATTTGAAAGGAGATATTTGTGACATCAAGAGAAAGAGTTCGTGATGCAATAAACTTTAAGGAAACCGATCGCGCTCCATTTGATTTGGGAGCTACCTTTGTTACAGGTTTAAGTGCTTTCGAAATGAAGAAGTTGCGTGCTTCATACGGTCTTGAAGAGAAACCGGTCAAAGTATTTGAACCGTTAATGTTTTTGGGTGAGGTAGAAGAAGATTTACTTGATAGCGTCGGCGGTGATTTTATCGGTATTTTCGGCCCTGATTCACTTTTAGCATATGAGAATAGTAACTGGAAGAATTGGACTGCCCCTAACGGCGAGGATTTCCTGGTAGGCGAAGGATTCACAACCAGTGTCGGTGATGATGGAATGGTTTATCTCTATGCCAATTCAAACCCAAATTCCGAGCCTGCAGCACATATGCCGCCGCATGGTTTCTATTTTGATCATATCTATAGACAGAAACCTCTGGGCCCCGATCATGAATATAATGCACGGGTAGATTATTCAGATCAGTATGCGGTCTACACAGATCACGAATTACGGCATTTTGAGAAATGTGCTGACTATGCGTATAACAACACAGACAAGTCGATAATATTTAACTGCGGAATGGGCGGCCTCGGTGACTTCTTTCATATCCCTGGTTCATGGCTTGAAGCTCCCCGCGGTATCAGAAACCTTGAAGACTGGATGATGGCTCCCTATCTTCATCCTGAGTATGTGAAAGATTATTACGAAATGCAGACTGAGATTTGTATCAAGGATCTGGAGCTTGCATATCAGGCTATGGGCGACAAGGTTGATATCTGCTATGTAAGCGGAACTGATTTCGGCGCACAGAACGGTCCTTTGATGACAATAGATGCTTATAGAGAGTTCTATAAGCCCTACATGATTAGGATAATGAGCTGGATTCATGAGAATACCCCATGGAAGACAATGAACCATACATGCGGTGCAGTTGCAGATTTTATCGATGATTTTATCGAAACCGGACTTGATATCTTAAATCCGGTACAGGTTTCAGCAGCCGGAATGGATCCGAAGACACTTAAGGATAAATACGCTGACAAGATCGTTTTCTGCGGAGGTACTGTAAATCCTCAGACAACGCTTGCTGCCGGAACTCCTGAAGAAGTTTATGATGAAACCAAAAAGAATACTGAAATACTTTCAGCAGGCGGTGGGTTCATCGGTGCAAATATTCATAACATTCAGGCAGGAACTCCGACTGAGAATATCCGAGCACTGATATCTGCAGTTACGGGAAAATAATGGAAGTATCGGAGGACCTTTTGAACGAGCCCATACTAAAAATACAGAATGTCTCGAAATCTTTTCCGGGCACTAAAGCACTTGATGATGTGACAATGGATCTATACGGTGGAGAAGTTCTCGGCCTATGCGGAGAAAACGGTGCCGGAAAATCTACATTGATGAAGATTATATCGGGCGGGCTTCAGAAAGATTCCGGAAAGCTTCTATATAAAGGAGAAGAGGTTGCCTTTTCTTCTCCAAGAGATGCCCACCTTAACGGAATCGGTATTGTACACCAGGAGATAATAAACTGCCCTGAGCTTTCAGTTGCGGAAAATATTTGCATGAGTGTAATGGATAAGAATCCAAAGGGATTTCTTGATTATAACTGGATGTATAAAACCGCTGAGGAATATCTATCTAGATTCAACGTTGAAATAAATGTAAAAGAGAAGTTGTCTAATCTCTCTATCTCATACCAGCAGATTGTTGAAATTGTTAAAGCCCTGCTGCTTGACTGTTCCGTGTTGATATTTGATGAGCCCACTGCAGCACTAACTGAAGACGAATCTGAAAAACTGTTTGCAATTATTGATGAGCTTCGAAAGAATAATATTGGAATTATTTATATCAGCCACCGGCTTGAAGAGGTATTTAACAACTGCGACCGGGTAACAATTCTAAGAGACGGACAGTTTATTGATACCCTCAATATCAAAGATGTCGAAGTAAAAACTGTTATTAATAAGATGATTGGCCGCGAGCTTGGAGATTTCTATCCTGAAAAGGCAGCAGGATCCGATGAGGAAGTTCTGCTTTCGGTGAGGGAGCTTACCAATAAACCGAGCTTTGCAAATGTGTCTTTTGATCTTAGAAAGGGTGAAATTCTCGGGGTTTCAGGACTGATGGGTTCCGGAAGAACGGAGACGGCGCGCTCGATATGCGGGCTGGATCGAAAACAGACCGGCTCAGTATTTCTTGAGGGAAAGGAATTATCTATAAAGAGCTATAAGGATTCTATATCAGAGGGAATTGTATATCTGACTGAAAACCGAAAGAAAGAGGGCCTCTTTCTTGAGATGTCTATTACCGACAATGTCTCGGCAATGAGTCTGGGTGAAATGTCGGGTAAAATCCTGATGAATAAATCTCTTGAGATTGAGAATACCGATAGGTACTGTAAAGAGCTTTCGGTTAAGTACAGCGAAAAAACCGATAAGGTAGGAACCTTGAGCGGCGGTAACCAGCAAAAGATTCTGATTGCTAAGTTGCTGTCGGTCTCACCAAAGATTGTAATTCTTGATGAACCTACCCGGGGAATTGATGTCGGTTCCAAAAAAGAAATATACACATTAATCCGGGCCCTTGTAGACAGGGGGGTCGGTGTAATCGTTATCTCTTCAGATTTGGAAGAGATTGTAGGATTATGCGACAGGGTTATGGTCTTCCATGAGGGAACAATGATGGGAGATCTTACAGATAAAGATATCACTGAGAGCAATATTATGCATATGGCTTCAGGAATAGCTAAAGGGAGTAATTTATAATGGAAACAGTTAACGAAATTAGAACGGAGAAAACAGAAGCTAAAAACTTCCTGAAGAAGCTGACAAAAATCAGAGAAATTGCACTGATTTTTATCATAGTCCTGTTTTCAATAGTACTGTCAATTGCAAATCCGGTTTTCTTAACCAGTGAGAATATACTTAATATTCTGTTGAGTATTTCAATTACAGGGTTTTTGACACTCGGAATGACCGTTGCACTTATAGCCGGAGGGTTTGACCTATCAGTCGGCTCGGTAACAGCACTTGTCGGCATCATTGCCGGAAATATTTTCATATCAACCGAGAATATTTTTCTTGCACTCCTGGTGTCGCTGCTTGTCGCTCTGGTTATGGGTTCATTAAACGGTTTGCTGATCACAATAGGTGGTTTGAATCCGTTCATAGCAACGTTATCCATAATGGGCATTGCCCGTGGTCTGGTCTACATCATATCAAAGGGTGCACCAATGTCCCTTATGAAGCTTCCCGAATGGCTTAAAGACATCGGCCGGGGACATCTTTTCGGCATTCCGTACATAGTTATCATCTTTTTTATAGCGGCAATAATATTTCACATCCTGTTGAAATATTCACGGCAGATGCGAAAGGTTTTCTATGTCGGCAGCAACGAAGATGCAGCATATTTTTCAGGTATCAATCCGAATAAGATTAAGTTCTTCGTATATCTGATGATTGGATTCTTATGCTGGATAGCCGGAGTTCTTGCTATTGCAAGATTCAAGTCTGCATCACCTACATTCGGAACCGGATTGGAGATGACAGCGATATCAGCAGCTGTTATCGGCGGTGCAAGCCTGAGCGGCGGTGAAGGAACTGTTTTCGGCTCAACCCTTGGTTTAATACTGCTGGGAATTGTAAGCGGCGCATTGGTCCTTTTGGGCATATCGGTTTACTGGCAGCAGCTTATAAGCAGCCTTGTATTGCTGATAGCTGTATTGATGGATTCGATTATCGAACGAACTAAAGCAAATAAAAGAATATAATTTTCTTTTAGAAATAAATGATTGAGGAGAATCAAATGAAGAGAAATGGGTTAAAAAGGGGTATGGCAATTGTGGTAATGCTCATGCTTATTGCGGGTATTTTCATGTCATGTGGAAACAGTTCCGAATCAGCATCAGCAGCTGATACTGAGGTTGCAGGATTTACAGCAAAGAGCACACCGGCTTTCGTTGGTGATGAGGGTGAGACTTATTATCTGATTACCTTTTTAAGCGGTTATCCGTACTGGGCAAGCTACTATGAAGGCTTTAAGGATGCAGCAAGACAGCTTGGTGTTAACACAAAATACCAGGGTGCAATGACTGCCGATATTAACGAGCAGATTAGTGTTTTTGAACAGGTTATATCTCTTAAGCCAGCCGGTATTATGATTAACCCGACAAACGGTGAACCTTTAGTTGAAACTGCTCTTAGAGCTAATGAAAATAATATTCCGCTTGTAGTTGGCGAGAATGATATTCCGGGCGCAAGATTAGCCGCCGTTATCAACCATAATGACCTTATCAGTACCAAGAAGGCTGCTGACTATATTGGAAAGATGCTTAACGGTAAGGGGCAGGTTGCTCTGTTTGAAAATGTTGGTCAGAGAAACCACGAAACAAGAATTGCTGCTTTTACAGAAAACCTTAACCGGGACTGGCCGGGTGTTGAAATTGTAGCAAAAGCTGATACCAAGCATGATGAGATGAAGGGTGCAGAGGCTGCAAAGAACATAATGCTTGCTCATCCTGACGTAGACTATATCTTCAGTATCACTCCTGCAGCAGCAATGGGTGCAGCAACAGCAGTAGAAGAAGTAGGTTCAGATGTTAAGATCCTTTCATTCGACGTTAACCAGAACGTTCTTGAATACATGAAAAACGGAAGTATTGCCGCCGCTGTTATGCCTGATGCATATAACTTCGGCTACCTTGGTATGCTCGCTCTGTATCTCCAGAATCATGAGCTGCTTGATCCGATGAACGACTATTCAGTAAATCCGGACAAGGATGCATTCGATTATCCGATTATCTATGCAAGTTCAACTGTTGTAACTGAAGAAAATGCTCAGTTCTATGACACCGAGAAATATCTCGAAGGCCGTGGAAGTAAGGGATATGATGAAGGCGCTCTCAAAATGACCAAAGAGACTCTACCGGGATATTGGGAACGATAATCACATAAAAAGATATTTATCAGCCGGTGCCTTAGCGCCGGCTTCTTGTTTAGATTAGGGAGAAGTAAATGAGCACAATGAAAGCTGCAGTAATGACCGGAATCAGGAAGATTGAAATACAGGATGTTCCCAAGCCGGAGATTAAGCCGGATGAGGTACTGGTTAAAATTAAGCATGTAGGAATTTGCGGTTCTGATATTCATTACTATGAATACGGCAACATCGGTGATTATGTTATTAAGCCGCCGTTTATTTTAGGTCACGAGAGCGGTGGAGAGGTTGTTGAACTTGGAGCCGACGTTAAAAACCTCAAGGTTGGTGACCAGGTGGCATTAGAACCGGGAATCCCTTGCGGAGAATGTGAGGTTTGTAAGAGGGGAGATTATCACCTTTGTAATGATGTGAAGTTTCTGGCTACTCCTCCGTACGATGGAGTTTTTGCTGAATACATTGCCTACCCCGAAAATATGGCATTCAAGCTGCCCGAGGGCTGTGATACCGTTGAAGGTGCAATGATTGAACCCCTTGATGTAGCACTGCATGCTCTTGATCTTGCCGGTGCAAAGATTGGTGAGAGTGCTCTTGTATTCGGATGTGGATGCATTGGACTTTTGATAATCAAGACCCTGCAAGCTGCAGGCGTTAAAGAAATCTATGCCGTTGATGTTCTTGAGCCCAGGATTAAAAAGGCTGAAGAGCTTGGTGTGAAGGCTGTATGGAACGGTAAAACCGATGATGTAATTGAACAGCTTATGAAGGCAACAAACGGCCGCGGAGTTGATATGGCGTTTGAGGCTGCAGGTACGGTTAAAACCACCCAGCAGACAATTGCAGCCATCGCCAAGGGCGGGAGAATTGTTATTACCGGAATGGCTGCAGAAGAAACCATTCCGGTTGATATCATCGGTCTGGTATGCAAAGAGGGCAAAATCTTTTCTCAGTTCAGATATAAAAACCTCTATCCTAAGGGAATAAAACTGGTTGCTGACAAGAGTATTGATGTGAAGGATGTGATCTCCGATACATGTCGACTGGAAGACCTTCCTGAAATGTTTGAGAAATGTATCAATGAAAAGGATAAGGTTATTAAGGCTGTAGTTGAACTTTAATAAAACCTATTTTTCAGGATGTTATATAGCAGAGTTCAGCCGTATCGGGAATCAACATGATTCCTGACGCGGTTTTTTTGTATAGAGAGGTATTATGAAAACAGTATTAGGTATTGATGTTGGAACCCAGAGCTCCAAGGTCTTGTTTTATGATTATGAATCAAAAAAGGTTGCCGCAGTTGCATCAGCCCCCCATGAGTTGATTACCGGTTCAGACGGTACAAGCGAGCAGGAGGCCCGCTGGTGGATTGAGGCCATTAGGGCGGCGCTTGTCGAAATACCTGAGGAAGTCAGGCGGACAGCAATAGCAGCAGGTGTTTCCGGACAGCAGCACGGTTTTGTTCCGGTTGGCGAAGACGGCATGGTGCTGCACAGGGTTAAACTCTGGAATGATACCTCTACAGCCGCTGAATGCGGAGAACTTACTGACGCCTTCGGCGGAGAAAAAAAGCTTATCAAAGAAGCCGGCAATCCTGTTCTGCCCGGCTATACGGCATCGAAAATTTTATGGTTCAAAAAGAACTATCCCGAGGAATTTTCCAGGATGGAATGGGTCATGCTGCCGCATGATTACATTAATTATTTTCTTACCGGAGAGGTTACAATGGAATACGGCGATGCCTCCGGAACGGGATTGCTGAATATTCGGGAAAGAACCTGGAACGTTGCTCTGGCTGCGGCTATCGACCCCGACCTGCCGAACAAACTGCCGCCATTGTACAGTCCAGAACATGGTGCAGGAAAAGTGACTGCTGAAGCAGCCACATACTTCGGTATTCCTGAAGGAATTCCTGTCTCCTGCGGCGGCGGTGATAATATGATGGCGTCAATAGGGACCGGGGCAGTGGTGCCGGGAGTGCTGTCGATGAGCCTGGGTACGTCAGGAACCCTGTTTGGCTACAGCGACAAGCCGGTAATTGATGAAGATGGGATTATTGCAGCCTTCTGCTCTTCTTCCGGCGGATGGATGCCGCTGCTGTGTACTATGAACTGTACCGTGGCAACCGAACAGGCAAGAGAGCTCTTTGACACAGATATAAAAGAGCTGGAGCGGCTGGTTGCTGAGGTTCCGCCCGGTGCTGACGGTGTTACGGTTCTTCCGTATTTTTCAGGTGAGCGTATCCCGAACATGCCGCATGCCAAGGCGAGCATTATGGGGCTGAATATGAATAATCTGACAAGGGGCAACATCCTGGCAGCATCAATGGAGTCAGCGATATACGGTATGAAAATCGGTCTTGAATCACTTACACGGCTTGGTATGACTGCCGCAAAGATAGTTCTTACTGGCGGAGGAAGCCGAAACCCTATATGGAGACAAATGGCTGCCGATATAACCGGCCTTCCTGTGGTGATTCTGAGCAACCATGACAGCGCCGCGCTCGGGGCAGCTGTTCAGGCGCTATGGCAGGTTGAACAGGCAAACGGAGCCGCGCTTGAAACACTGGTGGATGAACACATCCTGTCGGCCGGAAGCGAAACAATAAACCCGGAAAACGTAGAGGCATATAAAGAGCCGTATAACCGCTATACTGAATATTTGGGAAACCTGAAAAACCTTTACGTATAAAAAAGCATTTTATGCTTGTGATATGGTTTTATTGACTTTCAGGTGCATGAATGGCAATAATGATGGGGTAAACTTATAAAATAGGATGTCGACTAAACTGATAATCTATTGACGCCAGAACCGATGCCTTTATTATACGAGTTCAGAAGCAATATATGGAAAGCTTACTACATAAGCTCTCCATATGCTGCTAAATACAGCAGTATATGAACAACATAAGGATGCACACTGAGTTCAGGGTCTAGTGTCTTCACGGACGTGCTGGTTCGAGTCCAGTTCTGGGCAAAAAAGGCAAGCTTGCAACGCAGGCTTGTCTTTTTTTGTGTCTGAAAGAAATGGACTCGAACCAGGATTAGTAATTTGTCTGGAGTTTGACGAAGAAAAACTCCAGAGGAAGCGACAAAGGAGCTTCCTCCAAGTTCTGGGCAAACAGTAGATTTTTTAAAGATGAATTACCTATTCATGATTTGATGGAATGGAGTTTGTTGAAAACAAACTCCAAACAGAATGGCCGAAGGACATTATGTCGGGGTAAGTGATTAGGAGTTTGGTCAAATTGGCTGAACTCTTTTTTTTGGCCTAAAATTGGGCGTGGGTTATTTGTTTACATCCTTAAGCGCTTGAACGATAATAATGATGGTGTAGCCCGGATAAAATCTTCATTTTCTTTATTACACCAAGGTTTTCTTGAGTTTCAGCATCAGGAATCTTATTGATTCCTTGATGCATTCTCTTTGTGTTGTAATATTCCACAAATTCAGAAACTATGTTCTTAATCTGCTTCTCAGAAAACAGAAGGAAATGATCAAGAGCTTCTCGTCTGACAGTTCCATTCAATCTTTCAACATAGGTGTTCATATTTGGTGATGCAAAAGAGATGTTAACACCAGTAATTCCATAATCTGAATAATCAATAGAAGTAAACTGTGGTGCATTATCATATATAAGAGTTTTAGGACTATCATTGTCATATGTGAAATCAATTAGTTGCTGCCTGATAAACTCCCGACTCGGGTTTTCTGTCAGTTTCCAATATGCGACTTTTCTTGATTTGAGTTCAAGAATAATGAGGAGATAGAGGCGTTTTCCAAATAAAGTATCAACCGTCATAAAATCCATTGCGAATAGGGACTCCCAGTGCATCTTAAAGAACTTTTTCCATGAACCATTTGGCTGAATTAGACCTTGCTTCCGGAATGTGTTGATAATTCTGTTTACAGTGGTGTAATGAATATTGATGTTGATTTTCTTCAGCTCGTTAGCGATCTTTTTACAGCCCCAGAGATAGTTTTCCTGTTTCATCTCAAGAATCAGATTTTTGATGTCTCTGTTAACGGATCTCCTTCCAGTTGTTTTATGTTTATAGCTCCAGAAGTTTTTGATGAACCTTCGTTGCCAACTAAGAAGTGTTTCTGGCCTAACTATTGTCAGATGGTTCATTGCTCTCGCAGATAGGGCTTTAATCATCGAAAGACTGAACTTATCGTTTTTCCTGAAGTGCAGTTTCTTGTTTTGCATATTGAGATGTCGTCTATAGATTTCATTCTCTTTCTTGAGGAGTAGCATCGTGAAGATGACATTCTTTCTTCTACGGAATATGGTGTTGAATATCGAAGCGAGTAAAGAGCGAAGGAAGCTGAACATGCTTTGATTATATCCAGGAATTTGATTGTGGTAAATTTACCATATTAGAGCTGTTCAAAGTCCCGGATGAGAAAAAATAACCCACGCCCAATGAAGTTTGGTGCTCAGATATTACCTATATTCGGCTTGAGCATGGATTTGTGTATCTCACCGCTGTAATGGACTGGTATACTCGAAAAATCCTGAGCTGGGAAATCTCTACCAGTATGGACAGCTCGTTTTGTGTGTCTGCACTTAAAAGAGCTATGAGACTATACGGGAAACCCGAAATCTTCAACACAGATCAGGGTGCGCAATATACATGTAAAGACTTTCAGGATATTTTGAGAAATTCTGAAGTTAAAATCAGCATGAATGGTAAGGGCCGGGCGCTCGACAACATAGCAATTGAACGTTTCTGGCGTACATTAAAATATGGAGAAATTTATCTAAAGGAATATCAATCGCCGATAGAAGCAGCAGAGGGAATAAAGAAATACATTGAGAAATATAACTCACAAAGGCCGCATTCAACACTTGGAGATATGACTCCTGATGAAATGTATAAGCTGGCTGGGTAGTAAGTTAGGTGGGACTAATAAATCAAATTAAAGAAATTGATTTATTAGTATTGACTATGGGGTCCACTATAGAGAATACAAACAGCAGAGCTAATCATGAATACGAATAAGCACGTAATTGGCTAGGTAAATACTCGTAATTTATCCTCCTGTCTAAAGGCTTCATCGTGCATAGGATTTGCAGTTTAATTAAGTAGAAACCCTTAAGGATAGGGTAGTAAAACAAGTATATTTTCGTATATACCGGACCTTTCCTGATGCATTAGATTCTTTTCAATTGAAAGACCAAACTCTATTAACTTTGGAGGAATCTATGAATATTCATAAAACAATCGACAGGCTCTCGGTAAAAATGGGTAATCTTTATGGAGAGAATCTTCGCTTTTTCAGGGACGGAATAGAAAGCGAACCGCTTAGAGAAATTACTCGAAAATTAGAAATAGACTTTGTACCGCCAACGACCGAGGGAGAATATCACTATTCTGTAAGTTACAAATCCTGGAAGGGAACTGCACGCTGCACACTACTGAACTGGGCGGGAAAGAATAAGCCATGCCTGATTTTTCATCACGGCAGCGGCGAAACCAATTATTCAGACCGCATAATGAAAATCTTATCGAAACCGATCTGTTCACAAATTAATTTAATTGCGGTATCCATTCCTTGCAATCGGACAATGAAGAAGTATTTGAATGGAATCGCGAAGCTTGAGAGATTTTGCGCACTTTTAGGCTCTTCAGTCCGGGTCTTTGAATCTATTAATAACTGGCTGTTGAATATGAATACAGGCAAAGTTGTAGCTTCCGGTATATCTCTCGGGGGCTGGGTTACAACTCTGCATTTCAGCCTATATAACAGCATGGATGAATACAGACCGATATTTGCCGGAGCCGCTCTGGACCATCTCTTCACAGACAGTGTCTATGGAAGCTTATGTTCTGCCGCAGCCCGGGAAAACCCTTCAATATTGAATGAAGTATTGAACTTTGAAGGTGATTTTAACGCCCGGGATGCCGGGTCTGTTTTTCCGCTGCTGTCCCGCTATGATCAGTACATCGATTTCGACAGGCAAAAGAAAATATATTCAGAGAAAAATTTGAATATCATCGAAAAGGGCCACGTTACCGGCTCCATGGATATGAAAGCTCTGAGGGAGCATCTGCTTGATGGGTTGGGCATGCTTTACAAAACCCGTTCAAGGTGACAGCGATGGAGCAAAAATCATTTACAAGATTTATAATAGTATGGATCGGGCAGCTGCTGTCGGGTATTGGAAGCGGAATGACCGCATTCGCATTCGGGATTCAGGTATACGAACAGACGAACAGCGCTGCGGGCTTTGCTTCAATATTGCTGGCATCCTTCATGCCTTCAATCTTGCTGGGACCGCTCGGCGGAATATTAGCCGATCGCTTCGATAGAAGAGTTATGATCATTATCGGTGATGCCGGTGCCGCAGTGTCGGTGCTCTTTCTTCTGTTAAACTGTCTTTCCGGCCGGCTTTCCCTTTGGTATATTCTCCCGGGAGTCGCTGCGGGATCCGCCTTCTCTGCCTTGCAGGTACCGGCATACAAGGCTTCATTGTCCGATTTGCTTTCGGAGTCAGAATATGCGAAGGCCGGGGGGCTTGTTCAGCTGGCGTCATCGGCCCGGCACCTGCTGTCGCCCGTTGCAGCGGGTATTCTGCTTTCGCTGTCGGGGATTATAAACATACTTCTTCTGGATATAGCAAGTTTTATAATCGCTGTAGCCGCGGTTTTTGCACTTCCGGGGAAAAATAGGCGAATAAAAACAGGGTTAACCCTCCATCTTTCCGGGGCGTTGAAGGAAAGCCGGCTCTGCCTATCCGAGAATTCAGGGGTGAAACAGGTTGTTTATAAGCTTGCAGCCGTCACTTTCTTTGCCGGATGCATACAGGTCCTTATAACACCAATGCTGCTTTTTATTACCGATACTAAAACACTTGGTATAATACAGTCAATCAGTGCCTCCGGGATGGTTGCCGGCAGTATATTTGTCAGCCTTTTCGGATTAAAAATACCCCCCCTAAGAGTTCTGCATCTGGGATTAATTGCCGGTGGCGCCAGTCTTTCCCTTCTTGGTACAAGTACTAATCTGTTTTTTATTACAATAACCTTTTTCCTCTTTTATCTTACTCTTCCTTTTATCAATACATCAGCTGAGGTCTGGATTAGAAACAGGATTACAAACGAGAGGCAGGGAAGGATCTGGGGTATTGTGAGTTTTACCAGTCAGAGCGGATATCTCGCGGCATATGTAACTGCCGGATTCTTGTCAGACAAGGTCTTCAGCCCACTCCTTTCTGAAAACGGTGTTCTCTCTGATTCAATAGGTCGGGTTATCGGAACGGGACCCGGCAGGGGCAGCGCTTTCATTCTGGTTCTGTGCGGTTTAGGCATGATCATTACATCTCTATATAGATCTGGTGGTGTTGAAAAAGGAGAAAAAAATGAAATCAAAATACCCGTTTAATTTATTTATCGCGGGATTCTTCTGCGTCTTTTCATTTTCGGTTATTGCCGAAGACAGCAGTATGTATATTCCTGTAGCCGGATATGACTATCTCAATATTGAATCTGTAACAATTCATACACCCGGGATCGGCTTGATTCTTGTAGATGACAGCTTTGCTGTTTCAGGAATCTATAAACATGGATTCTTATCCGAAGAAAATCAGTCTTATCCACTTTCAGGTTTCCATTCAGTGGACTTAATGATGGAGGTTCATAAGGATGGGCATCAGCTGATTACAAGCTTCATCAGTGAATCTGATCAACCGGTCTACGGTGGCTGGGCAACCCTTCAGGCTGCTGTGATATATAACTACCGGCTGATTAACACTGATGTATTTAAACTCCATGTTGGGGCAGGAGCAGCCCTGGGCGATTTTGGAATAGATCTTGCTGACGGCAGTAACTGGCCCCTGGTTCCAATCCTTTTTTTAAGTCTTGAATATACTGCATCAGGTTTTAAGGCGGAATTCAGCTTCATATCAGGGCCCGATCTGGACATCGTACTTTTTCCGGAAAACAATTTCCGTATTTACGGACAGCTGCAAATCAATAGCTACAAGGATCTGCGGGATCTGCTCTTTGATCTATCTCTGTGTTATCGTCTTTTTGCGGAAAATGAATCAGTAGAAGACTTCATTGGTATATCAGCCGGAATTAATAATAATGTTTTAGATTTTGTTCCAGGCGGAGATGATGAAGAGTATGAGCTTCAGTATTACTCTCTCTATACTAAAATAGATCTCTCCATAATTAAGATATCCGGCGGCTATAATTTTAACGGCAGAAGGCTGTTTGGAAATGAAATATCTTACCTTGAGGATTCCGGTTTTTTTCTTGGGTTAGAGGGGGCTTACCGGTTTTAAAATAAAACATCACCAAAAAAATGTTTTTCGCACATAGAATTTTTTGCTATTATTATGATTATGCAGCAGCTTATTCTGTGGTTCAATATTCTGGCTTTCACTTTTCTTTTCGCATCTATGGGGGCTACCTATATAGTTTACAGCAAGCTGAAACCAAAATGGCTTGTATATTATCTGCTGTATTTAGCCTCCTATGCTTTTTTTACGGTTTTTAATACCTATGATTTTTTCAGCCGTGTTTATCTGCCCGCGATGCCCCCTTTCCTTTATTTTATTGCAGTTGCTGTTACTTATCTCATTGCGTTAGCGCTTCTTGTAATAGTTCCCAGGTTTGTTTTCAGTCTTTTTACACAGAACCGGAACAGTAAACAAAGTGTTTTCATTATGGTTATGGTCAGTATTTCCATTGCATTGATGGTTGCAGACTTCCTGTCACCCGAATTGCCCATAGAGAGGGCCGGTTCAATATTTATGAATGCATATCTTGGGGGGGTAACGCTCTACGGAATAATCCGGCTGCGTAAAACCAATGATAAAAGCAATTTAGGCGTAGTCCTTTTATTCCTCAGGCTGAGCTGCATCTTTTATTCTGTAGTAGTTTTACAATCAATATTACTGCCCCTGTTTACGGAGCCTGTGCAGGAGTTCAATATTACCCTTTTTACAGCCGGATTGATATGTTTCTTATGGGGATCAATCACTCTGGCTTATTTGATAATAAAAAACTTCCGGCAGGAAAATATAGGAACTGTAACTCTCACCGATGAAGCAGTATCCTTCTTTGGTATTACTCCGCGCGAAAAAGAAATTATCAACCTTCTGCTGTGCGGCAAAAGCAATAATGAAATTGGTGAGAAACTCTTTGTTTCTACCCGTACGGTTGAAGCCCATGTTTACAATATCTACCGAAAATGTTCTGTGAAGAATAAGCTTGAGCTGGCCAGAAAATTATCCTCTACCCTTTGAGGTGCTATAATAGGGGTAAGTATAAACCCTTAGTCTCACCACCGGTAAAATTCAGTATTAACCCCTACATAATTATCAGCAGAATAGGTGTGTTTTCGTATATCCCTGTAATTAACTATACGCTACCCTAATTTCATCTTTTGATGTCAGGAGGAAAGCGTATGTTTGAATCGAGTTATGGGATAGAGAGAATGGCAATGGAGCGGGGACCCCTGCTGCGGGAAGAGGTTCGGCAGTGCAAAGCAATCAAGAATAATAAATCAACATTATTTATTCTTATTTCAGTCTGTATTGTATTGATTGCCGGCTGCACGATTACACCACTAATCTCAGGATCCTTTGACCCTCGGGAAATGAGAGGCGGGGTTTATGAGGGGTTTTATGAGGGCGGGCTAAATTCCGCCCGGGTTGAGGTTTCTGTAGGGTCTCAAGAAATAAAATCCATTAATATCATTGAACATGATGCCTTACTGGGTGTAATGGCTGAAGCTGTCATTATAAAGAAAATACTGGAGCAGCAGACCCTAAATGTTGATGCTGTTTCGGGTGCTACGAACAGCAGTAACGTTATCATCAATGCTGTAAAAGTCGCACTCGATAAGGCTTGTCGGGAGGAATGATGAACAGGATGCTGATTGGAACAGTTGCTGTAATTCTTTTATTGCCAGGCCTGCTTTATCTTGGCGGAACAATATTTACAAAAAAGCAAATTAGCAAAGAGGTTAAAAATCTCCGGACTTCTACTCGGGATATATCCGCGAATATCTATGACGAAGACCTGCTTGTAGGACTTCCTTTACCGGTGCAGCGCTATTTTCGATATGTACTCAGCGAGGGGCAACCCTATGTAAGCGCGGTTTACATGGAACATGACGGCCAGTTTAAGACTGCCCTGGATAAAGAATGGATAGATATAAAGGGTAAGCAGTATTTTTCTGCTGATGAACCGGGGTTTCTTTGGGTAGGAAAAACTTCTCTTTTTTCTGTTCGGGATATGTATATTTCCCAAAAAGGCCGGATTAAGGTCAAACTGCTGAATATCTTCAAGCTTGTTGACGGAGAAGGTTATAAATACGACCAGGGAGAACTTCTTCGATGGCTCGGCGAGAGTGTCTGGTTCCCGACTAATTTACTTCCAGGCCCTCGGCTTCGATGGAGTGCAATAGATAATGAAACTGCAAACCTGACGTTTAAGCATGAGGGGCAGGAGGTTTCATACGAAGTGAGTTTTGATGCCCTAGGGTCAATTAAGCAGCTGCAGACCAGGCGCTACATGGGGGACGCCGGGCTTGAGACATGGATAGGGCGGGTAAGCGATTACCAGAGGGTAAACGGAATGCTTATACCCATGCGCATTGAAGCTATATGGAAAATAGCTGGCGAAGAACACAGCTATGCACGCTTCAATATTAGAAACATATATCATAATTATTTGATAGAAGGAGCAAACCAATGAGAAGATTTAGAAATCCAATAGTTCCCTTCTTTTGTCTGACCTTTATTATTTCCTGGGGATTTTGGCTTCCCCAGATTGTGACCGGCAGGGAAATTACTGTTCTGAGGATTATGGGAACATTCGGTCCGCTTTCTTCAGCCCTGATCGTAACTTTTATCTTTGAAGGGCTTTCAGGTATAAGGAAGCTTTTAAGAAAATTTACTATCTGGCGTATAAATATTAACTGGTATCTCTTTTGTTTCTTTTCTACAGCCCTTATTGCTGTTGCGGCAATTGGAATTTCCTTTGCTCTTGGAAGCAGGATCTTTATTTTTAACGATCTTAAAAAGGTGTATTTAGTAATACCGGTGTTTTTATATGTCTTTTCTCTGAGTGTGCTTGGAGAAGAAACAGGCTGGAGGGGTTTTGCTCTCCCGAGGCTGCAGCGGAAGTACGGAGCATTAGTTGCGAGTCTTGGTATTGGAGTTATTTGGGGATTGTGGCATTTGCCGTTGTTTTTCATAGCCGGAAACTTCCATCAGGATATTTCATTTACATTGTTCATGATACAGGAGGTTGCGCTGTCAATCGTAATGACCTGGATATATAACAATTCCCGGGGGAGCCTGCTGCTTGTTCACTTCTTTCATGCCGCAAGTAATGTAACCATAGGACTTTTGCCCGTTCTTCCTTCGAACACCGGAGGGGATATGTGGGTTCTTTATATTACAGTAGGGCTACTGATTGTTCTTTCTATAAATATTGTACTATCCGGAACACTATCGAGGCAGACGGATAAAACAGGAGAAATAAGATGAATAATTACCAGGATGCAATTCAGATTTCAGGGATAGGAAAATCATACGGCAATATAAATGTTCTCAAAGGTTTAAACCTGAACGTACCTAAAAACTCAATCTTTGGATTTCTCGGGCCGAACGGAGCCGGAAAAACAACGACGATGAAAATCCTGTTGGGCTTTATTAAGGCTACTGAAGGACGTGGAACGATCCTCGGTAAAGATATCTCAAGGGATAGTATAGAGATACGCTCGAGGATCGGGTATCTGTCACAGGAGCCGAGGTTCTACGATAACCTGTCAACCAGGGAGAATTTAAGAATTACAGCCCGCTTCTTTTTTAAAAATAATAAAAAGGCTATCGAGAAAAGAATCGACGAGATGCTTGAGCTGACCGGTTTGTCTTCCCTGGCGGAGAGAAAGATCAAAGGCTTCTCAGGCGGGGAAAGGCAAAGGCTCGGCATTGCCCAGGCACAGATTAATTATCCAGCGCTGCTGATTCTCGACGAACCGACAGCAGCGCTGGATCCTATTGGCCGAAAGAATGTTCTGGATGTTATGAAGAGCTTAAAAGATAAAACAACAATCTTTTACTCCACGCACATTCTTTCTGACGTGCAGCGGGTAAGCGACGCTGTTGCAATCCTGAATGAAGGCTCCTGTATAGCGCAAGGGCCCATAGAACAATTGGTATCGCATAAAGAAACTGTTTATTCAGTTAAATTCCGGAAAAACACAGCGCCAAGCGTTGATTCTCTGACTTCCATCCCCTGGATTTCAAATGTAGATCTCATGCGAAATAAGGAAGATGGCAATGAAGTTATGAGTATCAGGGTGTCTGATCCCGGAGAGGCCGAAGGTTCATTATTACGGATACTTGTTAAAGAACCCGGCGTGGTTATTACGGGGTATGGTCAAAAACAAAATGATCTGGAAGATACATTTCTTAATATCATTGCAGAAGGAGATAAGTAGATGAATTGGGAATTAGAAAGGAAAACAATCAGGAAACATGAATTTTCCGGAATTTCGAACCTGGTAAGTATAGAGATGCAAAACTGGTTCAATACAAAAAAGATTTGGTTTCATGTTTCGCTTTGGATAATCCTGTTATTCGGACTGGTTGTTATAGCAAGCATGAATAGCTACACAGCCCCCGGAGCTATAGGCTTATATTTGAATTTTGTAGGGGTCTTCGGTTCTATAGGAATTATACTGTCAGTTCAGGGGGTGATTATCGGGGAGAGAAAAACCGGAATTGCAGCCTGGTTGAATTCAAAGCCTATATCAAGATCCTCTTATATAATCTCCAAGTTCTTTGGAAACCTCTTAGGATTCTTTATCTCCATGAGTCTAATACCTGTGCTCTTAAATGTTCTCTATATATCCTTGAGGGATGGTCAGATTTTCTCTGTTGTCCGGATCCCAATATTTATAGGATGTCTGCTTATTTACCTCTCTTTCTATCTTTCGTTAACAATTCTGTGCGGTACCCTTTTCAGCAATAGAGGTCTGGCCTCCGGAATCCCGCTTAGCATATTTTTTGCTCAGAGCCTGTTAAGCGGTGTTTTTCCGAAGCTGGCCCTATTCTTTCCAAACAGTATGCTCAGCGGAGATGAAGGCGCCGGTTCAATACTTGGAGACTATTTTTTTTATGGAACAATGACATCTTATGAGTCTATTCTCGTATCTGTGTTTTTAACAATCTGCTTCTTAGCAATCGCTGTATTACGGTTTAAGGCTGATGAAATCTGAAACCGGAATGTGAAGTTGTTAGTAGGGAACAAGGAGATGAGTTATCGTGCTATGGTTTTTTACACTTTCAAGCACTCGAACGATAGTAATGATGATGGAGCCCGCCTAAAACCGGCTTTTTCTTTATACTGCCAAAGCTAAAACAGTTCTCCCCATCAGGAATTCTATTGATTCCCTGATGGGGACGGTAATGATTATAATAATCAACATATTCCTGAACAATTTTCTTAATCTGTTTTTCCGAAATCAGTAGGAAATGATCTAAAGCTTCACGCCATATGCTTCCGATTGTTCTTTCAATAAAAGCATTCATATTTGGAGCTGCAGGAGCTGTATTTACTCCGTCGATTTCATAAGCGCTATAATCAATGGTTGTGAATTGTGGAGCATTATCATAAATCAAGGTAAGCTGCTCAGGAAAATCTTCTGAGAAGAGTTGAATCCTCTGTTTAACAAACTCCCTTGTCGGATTCTGGGTTATATCAAAGCGGACAATCTTTCTTAAGTTGAGTTCAATTATTAGTAGCAGATACAGCCTCTTCCCAAGTAACGTATCGATTGTCATGAAGTCCATTGCAAAAAGAGTATCCCAATGTGCTTTGAGAAACTTCTTCCAGCTGCCCGTTGGCTGGATTTTGCCCTGCTTTCTGAATGTCTGGATTATTCTGTTTACAGTTGTAGGGTTCAAATCAATACCGACCTTCTTCAACTCATCAGCAATCCTATGACAGCCCCAAAGAGGGTTGGTCTGCTTCATCTCAAGAATGAGCTTCTTTATTTCGCTTGATACTGGTTTTCGACCGGGAGTTTTGTGTTTGTAACTCCAGAAACTCTTTATGAATCTGCGCTGCCAATCGAGCAGGGGTGATGGTTTTATAATGGTGAGGTGTCTTACCGCTCGTTTCGAAAGGTTTGAGATGATTGAGAATAGAATTCGGTCACTACGTTTTGTTAAATCCTGAATCTGTTTCTGGTTGAATTGCCGTTTATAGATTTGGTTTTCTTTTTTCAGGACCATAAGGGTAAGAATCAAATCTTTCCGGTTGGAAAAAAGAATATTGAACAATGAACTGAGCAGTAGAAGCAAGAAGTTGAACATGCATCATTATATCAGGGGAATGTGGCAAAATTAACCTGTTGCTTACCTGTTGCTTATCAAACTTGCTTTTACATCATAAAAGATGTATAATATGCCATATGGACAAGCAATGGGATATCGATTTCTATTCTGACAAAAATGGAAAATGTGAGCTATCAGATTGGATTATGAATCTCAAAGTTTCTCAGCGGGATAAAGTCATTGCCTGGATTGATAAGTTGGAAGAGCTGGGACCACTTCTGCCTCGTCCGTACGCAGATCTTTTACGAGATGGAATACATGAACTTAGAGTAAAAGTTTCTGGGAATCAAGTTCGAATACTCTATTTTTTTGTATTCGAGAACAGGATAGTCTTGACTCATTCTTTTCATAAGAACGTTTCTAAAGTTCCCGAAAAGGAAATCAAGAAGGCTATTAAAATACGAGAGGAATATATTGAAAGGAGTGGAAAATGAAGTATTCTGATTTAAAAGATTCTCTCCGAAAAGATGATCCTGAATTTGACAGCCGGGTAAAAGCTGAAAAAATGCGGGTAGATATGGCAGTAGCTATTGCTAAAAAGCGAGAAGAGGAAGGTTTTTCGCAGAAAGTTATTGCAAATATCGCTCATCTTACTCAACAGCAGGTAAGCAAAATTGAGAATGGTGAGAATTGCAATATCGATACTTATTTTAAAGCGATGGCTGCTTTAGGATTGAATTTTAAAGACATAGCAGTTTAGTCGACTATCGACGCCAGTATCGATGCCTTTATTATACAAGCTCAGAAGCTCGTTCGTTATTTTTTTACATCTTCACGCACTTGAACGGTAATAATGATGGTGTAACCCGGACAGTATCTGCATTTTCTCGATTTCAGTTCAAGAATGATGAGAAGGTATAGCCTTCGGCCGAATATTGTATCCACTGTCATGAAGTCCATTGCGAAGAGTGAATTCCAATGCCGTCCTGTAGCTTTTTTCTATCGGACTGTATTTTAAGCACTACTTCTGTAATAATTATGATGTAGTCCTCCTAAGATTTTCTCTTTCTTGATTTTTCCGGCAGATGAAACAATCCTACCTGCCGGGATTTGACCAAGACCTTGATGAGGACGCTGGTGGTTATAATAAACCACATACGATTTAATGATCTTGCGAACCTGCTTTTCTGAAAACAGGAAAAAATGATCCAAAGCTTCTCTTCTGATACTACCATTCAATCTTTCAACAAAAGCATTCATATTTGGAGCGCGTCCCGTAGTTTAATTCCATCGGAGAAGATTTCAGGCACTGCTTCTGTAATAATTATGATGTAGTCCTCCTAAGATTCGCTCTTTCTTGATTTTTCCGGTAGATGAAACAATCCTACCTGCCGGGATTTGATCAAGACCTTGATGAGGACGCTGGTGATTATAATAATCCACATATGATTTAATGATTTTGCGAACCTGCTTTTCTGAAAACAGCAAGAAGTGATTCAGAGCTTCGCGCCTGATACTGCCGATAAACCTTTCGGTATAGGCATTCATATTCGGCGCTGAGGTACAGATATTGACTCCTTCGATATCGAACCAGCTGTATTCAATGGAGGTAAACTGAAGTGCATTATCATGAATCAGTGTTTTTTCTCCCAGCAGACCCTCAGCAAATAGTTCAAGTCGCTGTTTCACAAACTCTCTGCAAGGGTTTTCGGTTAAGTCATAACGGATTATCCTTCTGGATTTTAGTTCAAGGATGATGAGCAAGTAGAATCGTTTACCCAATAAAGTGTCAATCGTGGCGAAATCCATACCGTATAATGAATCCCAGTGGGTTTTCAGAAATTTCTTCCAACTTCCATTTGACTGAATCTTACCTTGTTTCCTGAATGTCTGGATGATCTTGTTGACTGTGGTGTGATGAATTTTAATATTCAACTTTTTTAGTTCATCAGAGATTCTCCTGCACCCCCACAAAGGATTGTCGGTTTTCATTTCGAGGATTAGATTCTTGAGCTCAGCATTAACAGGTTTACGACCGCGTTTTTTATGCTTGAACGACCATCGTTTCTTGATGAACCGTCGCTGCCATTCAAGAAGAGTTTCCGGTTTTACTATTGTTAAATGGTTAATTGCTCGTTTTGATAAAGCTGTAATAAGTGATAAACAGAACCGGTCAGAATGATTTGAGGTGATTTTCTTTCCAGATAGATTAAGATGACGCTTCATTATCTCATTTTCCTTTTTGAGCAGAAAGAACGTGAATATCACATCTTTCCTTTTCTTGAAAATGATAGAGAATAGTGTTTTTAGAAGACTTACAGCGAAGTTGAACATACTATTATTATCGGAATGTGGAAATTTTACGTCATTAATGAGGCTGATGGAATTAAGCTACACCACGAGTTAAAAAAACTATAGCACGGGCATTTTTAGAGTTCAATTTCTTTGATTTTATCTATCAGTTCCGGAATCGTTTTTGTGACTGTAATCCACACAATCTCAGAATCCACAACATCATATCCATGAATTAACCGATCTCTCATGCCTGCCATAGATCTCCATGGGATTTTGGGATTAGCAGCTCTTAATTCTTCCGGCAGGCGTTTTGTAGCCTCACCTATCACTTCCAAACAACGTATTACAGCAAATTGAGTTTTATTATCTTCTTTAAAAGTATGTAATGTCTGATTAATAATGAATTCCTGAGAAAGTTCCATTGATTTAATGATATCGTTTAGATAATCAGAGTATTCTTCTTTCATATATATTGAACTTCTCGGAGAATGTTAGCACCGATTGCAGGTTTTAAATCAGATTTAATTACTAAATCTACTTTTGTGTCCAACTCTTCAGATAGCTGATTCTCTATCTCTAGCAACTCCAGGAGACCTATGTTAGAAGGTCTTTTTATATCTATCAGAATGTCAACATCACTTTTTGAAGTTGCAGACCCTTTAACGTAAGAGCCGAACAAACCTATTTCAGTAATGCCATATTTCTTCAGCTGAGGTTTCTTCTTAAGTAAGTATGTCTTAATATCGGCTACATCTTTCATGACTTCATCCTAATAAATGATAATATAAATTTGATAAAAAAGGAACAATAAAAAACTTCATAGATTTTGTCGACTATCGATGCCAGTATCGACGCGACGCCTTTATTATACAAGCCCAGAAGCTTTATATGGAAAGGTTACTACATAAGCTCCCTATATGCTGCTAAATACAGCAATATATGGACAACATAAGGAACCACACTGAGTTCAGGGTCTAGTGTCTTCACGGACGTGCTGGTTCGAGTCCAGTTCTGGGCATTATAAACCCTAACAGGGTAAGAGATTAGGAGTTCGGCCAATTTGGCTGAACTCTTTTTTTTGGCCAAAATTGGGACTGACGCCTTTATTGACGCCAGAAAAAAGGTGATTGACCTCGTTGAATGGGGTAAAATTACTGTAAAGCCTATCTTATATAATCTTTAATTTTGTCATTAAGGATTTCTCCATCACCACTTCCTTCATCATGCGTTGATAAACATAAGAAGTTGATTCTATCATTTTTAAGTTTTTGAAAAACGATCCACTCGCCAGTCATTTTCCAATCGTTATCTCTTTTTTCTGAGTTTAAAGAATCCATTAAAATAGTATATGTGAAGTCACTCAAAAGCTCTCTTACTGTAGGGTTATTCCTTCTTGTTTTTAGTTCAGAAATCTTTCTTTGGAAAGAGTGAGGAGATTTGTAATGGGCGTCGAGATATCTTTTTGCATTTAGGCCGATAGAATTTGTTTGATTATGATGTACATGGAAAAGATCGGGCCTTTTTAAAAGTCCCTCACGATTAAAACCTTTTATTTCAAGAGAGGGAGAACCCTTACATATTTCTTCCATTTTCCAATAAATCAATCTAATATTATATGGGTAAAAAAAGCCATTTATTTGAATACAGTTATTCTGCTCCAATTCTTCAAGTTGTTTTCTTAGCAGTTTAGAAATAATATGTTTTTGCCCGATATGATATTCAATTGCGTCATCAATCTCAGAATATGATAGGCCAGTATGCTCGAAACCTTCTAACAATTTTTCATATCTATCTGAATATAAAAGAATATATCCAATTCCGTTTCTTATCTTTTTATAATTTTGTGAATTAATAAGCTCTTTTTCATCTTGAATTGACATTACATATGAAATTGCTTCATCAGGAGTCATAGCTTGAATATTTTACAGGATTTCTACGGTTTTATCCATGAAACAATCATTTATGAAATGAAAAAGATAGAGATGAGGATAGTCTTACTTTATAGAGTGATAAATCTAATGATATGATTCAGATATGAGTACAAACCATCAGAGAGAAGGTGTAACGTCAAACGCACATGCCGGTAAGGATTTTGAAGATCAAATATATGATTATTTCACCTCAGAAGGCATCTCTATTGAGAAGGATTATAGCATTCCGGTTGGAGTCTCTTCAAAGAAGGCTCATAGGTTTGATTTTGGAAACGATTCACTCCTTATTGAATGTAAATCACATAAGTGGACTGCTTCTGATGGAATACCACAAGGCAAAATCCATGTTTGGAATGAAGCAATGTTCTATTTCTATATGGCCCCGACCTCATTCAAGAAATATTTTGTTGTTTTGATGGATTTCAGCCAGAAGAGATGGAAAACGCTTGTTCAGTATTATATCGAGAGGTACCAAAACTTCATTCCTAAAGATGTTGTTATTTATGAGTATTATGAACAAAGTAAGTATTGTGAAATATATAAATTTGATGAAGAACTCTGTCAGCATATTATTGAAAGATGACTACTTTCTATTTTTGTTGATGATTTTAATGGTTTTAAGATGGGATGTATCAATAAACGAGTTGTCTTGATCGTGTTATATCAGATTTAATGAGTTGTCTTGTTGACAGATGAAATAAGCAATTTAGCACTTGCGCCAGAAAATGGTGATTGATCTGGTGAATGGAGTAAAATTACTACAAATGGTTCCTATCAATCAAATTTGTTTTATAAGGCTCATACACAAAAAACTGATTTATATATCGTGATAATTCCGCCAAGTATAACTATCTTTGATGGTCTCCTTTGAGTAATAAGTTCTTATTGATAATCGATAAAATTATGCTAAACTTTTATGTAATTCAATATTTAATTTTTAATTATATTGCAATAAGGGTATTTATGAAAACTGAAAAAGTATTAATCTATCAGAGAGTTCCATATGTGGAATGATAATCAAACTAATAAAGATTATGTTAATTTCAAGTGTGTTGCAGATACTGCAGCTGAAATAATTTTAGAAGCTGAGGGGCAACCAATTTCGATGGGTGTCTCTGGAGGTTGGGGCACCGGTAAATCATCTATGTGGAATTCCCCCGAAATCGTAGACATCTGATAAACTCAAAATGAGGAGAAGATGTAGATGGGAAAATCCAGGTATACGGATGAATTTAAGAAAGAAGCTGTAACACAAATCGTTGGGCGAGGCTATTCAGTCAAGGATGTCGCAGAGCGAATCGGAGTATCAACACACAGCCTATATAAGTGGCTGCATGCAGATCCGAGAAATCCAAAATCACAAAAAGCTGAACAACAAATGTCTGCTCAGGAAAAAGAAATTCAAAGGCTCCAATCAGAGTTGCGGCGGGCCACCGAGGAGCGTGACATATTAAAAAAAGCCGCGGCATTCTTCGCAAATCAGTCCGAGTAAGATATGTTTTTATTAAATCAAACAGGACTGAGTTCAGGATTGTTTCGATGTGTCGAGTTCTGAAAGTTCATCGCAGCGGTTTCTATGCCTGGTTGAATAAACCGAAGTCGGCTCGCCAGATAGAAGACGAGCGTATTCTCAAGCAAATAAAACATTTTTGGGATGAGAGTGATAAAGTCTACGGCAGCCCCAGAATATTTGAAGACCTACGTGAATCTGGAGAGGTTTGCGGATTAAATCGTGTTGCGCGAATAATGCGTGAGAATAAGATTCAGGCTGAAATTGGCTTAAAAAGACGGCGCTACAAGTATGGCAAGCCATCAGTTACGCATGAGAATCATCTTCAACAGAATTTTAGCTATGATGAAATAGATGTTGCATGGGTGACAGATATTACCTATATACCTACCAGTGAAGGCTGGTTATATCTGGCGGTAGTAATGGATTTGTGTTCTCGAAGAATTGTTGGATGGTCGATGCAGAATACTCTTCACCGAGATATTGTTGTTCAGGCTCTGCTTTCAGCATTCTGGAGACGTCGTCCTAAAAACAAAGTTATTATTCATTCAGATCAGGGAACTCAATATTCAAGCGATGACTGGAATCGTTTCTGTAAAAATAACAATTTCATTCAGAGTATGAGTCGCCGTGGGAACTGCTATGACAACGCTGCTGTTGAATCTTTTTTCAACAGTCTGAAAAAGGAACGAACTCGAAGAAGAAAATATCTAACTCGGGAAGAAGCTCGAAATGATATTTTTGATTATATCGAAGTATTTTATAATAGAAAAAGAAGGCATGAGCACTTAAATCGGCGGTCACCTGTTGATTTTGAAAAGGCTCTTATGGCAAGTTAAGAATGTCTACAGAACTGGGGGAATTTCAGTCTGAAAACATAGAAATTGATAAAAAGCCGGATAGAAAAGCTCTGATGCTGCAATAATTTTTCTTCTTCTATCAAAAACTGCGACTCTGTAAAAATAATTGTGTAACTGCTTAATTCTAAATCGCCTCAAAGACGCAAAGGATATAGAATGAGCAGTATTATGATAGATGATCAACGACTAAACGAATTATCAGCAGAATTTGTAAAGGGTGTCCTATAGTTTTTTCGACTATACGTCCTTGAACGGTAATAATGGTAGTGTAAAGCACCTAAAATTTGTTCTTTGATGATTTTCCGGATTTGCTTCTCAGGAAACAACAGGAAATGGTCTAAAGCTTCCCTGCGAATGAAACCGTTCAATCTTTTGACATAAGCATTCAGGTTGTTAGAATGAGAGCAGGTATTAACCCCCTCAATTCCAAACCAGCTATAGTCAATTGAAGGGAGTTGAGCGGCATTGTCTTGAATCAGTGTTTTTTCCCTGGAATCTCTTCTGAAAAAGTTCAGCTCTTTGTTTCACGAATTCCCGGCATGGTTTTAGGTTTAATACAAATCGGACTGACACAAAAGTATAAAATTAGGGCCTTCGATCAGGATTGATTGAAGGCCTGTTGTTTTTTTTAAAGTATGATTATATGCCGAAGAACTCTGCTATAGAACGTGTATCCGAGAATACATTATCCTCTGCTTCGGTAAGGGTTATTTCCGAACCGTCCTCAAAGGTTAAAACCAGATTGCTACCGCTTTTTGCATAGGTTATCTCTATCTCCTCATCGGTTTCGGTCCATTCGTAAAGGTTGATATCGTCGTCCTCCTCACTCTGTGAACCGTCGCTTACCTTCTCGCATTCAAGAGTGATAACCTTTTTACTAACGGTATAAGTTCCGTAGTAATAGTACTCAACATCAGTGAAATTGGGGGCTTCCATAATAACGTAATTAAATTCACCCTCTTCGGTAAACTCAATCCACCGGTCTTGATCATCGGTAGAGCCGACATAGCTCCATACACCCAGATATGCGCCAGAGCAGGAGGTGAAAGCAGATGCCATAGTAACTAATATCAGTGCAATTGTTATATTTCTTTTCATTTTTATCTCCTAGTTCCCTACTGTTGCTGTAAAAGTGTTTGTCTCGCCGGAGGTAACGGACATCGTACCCTGATTGACGTATTCTCCTTCCTCGGTATCTGAATCATAGATCCAGGCATACACATAAAGGCTCTTATCGACAAATCCATTACTGTCAACCTCAGTAGCAGTCTCAGTTGAACCATTAGATATTGGAAAGAAAATATTTGTGAGATCTCCTATCCAGTATTCTATACCGCTTATCTCTTCAACATTTTCACCGGAGTAGGTATCGGTTAGGGCAAAGCAGATAACCTCTTTGCCGGTGTTATTAGTTATTGAGATTGTGGTTTCGATTTCAAAGAAATTAACCTCTCCGCCTTCGTCATCGATTTTGATAGTTTCGGTATCGGTTTCCCCGCTGGAATCGGTTGCCGTCATGCTGTAGCTGCCTTCAGCAATAAACTCAAGGCTCATAGTAAGCTCTTCTTCACTAGACAGTGTGTAAGATGATCCGTCCGAGTAAACAAGTTCTCGACCGTTAAATTCTATGCTTGTAATCTCATTGGCACTATAGTTCGTAATTACCATTTCTCGCCTACCCATTTCATTGGTGAAATCACACCCGTTGAAATATAGAAGAACAAGAAATGAAAAAAGAACAATCGTTGTAATCATTTTTTTGTTCATATTTTCTCCTGTTGAATAATAAGATTTACTCTTAGGATATGATGTCTATCTTAAATTAAGATTAAAGCCTGAAGATAATCAGCTATCAGTTCAAGCTGGACTGAACAGAATATCGGATTTGCAATAATCCCATCCTATAGTTAAAACATCAATCAAGTATCGCGGTTTCTCTTTATGACTACCATGTATTTTTATTTATCTTATATAATTGATAAGGTAAATTGATTTTTACTATAATAGGATATGCACCAAGGTACAGTCAGCAATCGCTTTGATAATCAAAAAGATATGAAAATCCAGTTATTCCTGTTTACTGGCATAATTTTGTCGTTTCTTGTTATTCTCCTGATTTATATTTCTAATCGATTCTCAACTGAAGAACACGTATCTGGAATTAAATCAGAGTATTCACTTCTGTTTTCAGAGGAACGTAGATCAGTCTTCGGGCTTGCTTCAGAACAACGTTTTGTGAATGCGGATGTGAGCAGGAGTATTCGAACTACTTCACCTTATGCATATCTTAAGGTTGAGCTGTTAAATGAAACAGAAACTGCTGCGGATGTGATTCTATATAATACAAGTTGGAATTACTATATTGAAATGCTCTCTCCTGAAAGAGATGCAGCTGTAACTCTCTACCGCTATGGCGATAGGGTTCCTTTTGGCGATTCCCCGTACAGGCATATTAAGCCCGGGTTTCCTGTCACAGTTCCTGCCGGAAGCCGACTTACATTTATTCTGGAATATTTCAGCCCGAGCAGTATTGTTATTGCACCCGGTATAATCAGTTTTCAGAGTTATCTTGATGCCGCTGTTTCGGAACGCACAGTCGCTGGTTTTTTCTGCGGGGTATTTATGATCCTCATCCTGATAAATACTGTAAATGGATTTCTGCTCAATGGACTCGACTTCTTTCCGGCTGTAGCCTTCATGCTGTCGCTGTTTTTTTTCTTCCTTCGACAAAGCCGCATTCTTCTTCTGCTTATTGATCCGATGGTTTATCCAGATTGGCTTTTTGCTTTTTCGATAGGTCTTAATATTATTACTTCCATAAATCTTGCGAGAAGCCTTATGAAGGAATATTTCTGCCGGAAGCTAGGTCTTTTATTAATAGTGATTATTTCGGTATCGGCTGGGCTGATGATATATTCATTTTTCGGAGCCCCGTATCTTGCGGCTGACCTTTTGAATCTATTGGTCCCTGCTGTGGTTGTTCTGATTGGGGTAGGGGTGTTCCGGTCTTTGAAGGCTGGTGATTATGACATGCTGTATATAGTTCTGGTATTCATTCCCTGGTTGACTACCATGGCTGTTGATATTACCGCATCTGCTAATAATTTACGACTGCAGATTTCTCCGGCAATTCTTCAGGTTGCCGGGATGATTCTATCCCTTGTTCTTTTTTCGATTGTGCTGCAGTTTTATAATAACAGGCGTTTTAGAAAATATCTTCTATCGGTAGATGTCCGGCGTGAGAGTGATCAAATTGAGATGGATCAGAAACTGGTTGAGGTTGCTGAACTTAAATCCGCCGTGCTGCATCAGCTCGGCTACAGGCTGATTCAGCCCATAGATTCAATTATAGCACTTTCGGCAATTATTCGCAGAGAAGAGAAGCCAGCAGAAGTTTCTGCAGTATTATCAGAGATCTCATCAGAAGCTGAAGATCTAAAGCAAATGATAAAGTCGGACATTGAAGTTCTGGTTAACGAGCTTGACGAAGAATCTGTGGAAACCGGACTTCATGAAAAGTTCAGTAACGCAATAGAACCGGAAACAAAACCCTGGATTGATACCTCAATCTGTATTTATGATATCAATCCTGAAAATTCAGCGAGAACAGCTCTGCTGCTTCGCTCCACGGGTTATGATGTTAGGGTTATATCTGAACATTATCAGATTTTGTCACTTGTGAACGCCGGCAGAATTGATGTTCTGATTATCGATCCTGTTGCCACGGGTGAAAATGCATTTAATTTATGCCGAATGATAAGAGAAGAGCATAACATGTTTGAGGTTCCAGTATTGATGGTAGCAAATTATCATGCAGATTACCTCATGAAAAAGGGCTACGGAGCGGGTGTAAATGATTTTCTAACGCGACCCTTTGATTCTTCAGAACTGGCTGCACGCATCCAGTCACTTGTAAAGTTGAAAAATGTAGCCCGGCATAATCATGATCTTGCTAAATCGGAAAAAGAAAAAAATACCTTTCTTTATTTTCTGACGCATAATATTAATACCCCCCTGACTCTACTCCTCAATCGAATTAGGGATTTGTCTCTGTCCGCCGAACCTGACTCATTCAGAGAGGTTTCCGACGACCTCCACGCTGCCAGTCGTGAGATAAATGAAATTGTCCAGAATGTGCTGATATCGTTCAGGCTTTCCGATGGAAGACAGACCCTTAGATTCTCGAGGTTTAGAATAGAAGATGTTGTAAGGGCAGTGGCTGATGATTTGTCCAGAAAGGTTGCTGAAAAAAACCAAAGCCTTGAGATAAAATCCGAAACTGTACCGATGATAGACGCTGATTATTCCGCAATGCGGGGGGTTTTATATAATCTTATAGATAATGGACTGAAGTTCAGTCCTACGGGGAGTTGTGTCAGCATCAGGATTTCATATAGTGAAAAAGTTCGAGTTGAGGTTGAGGATGCCGGGCCGGGAATTGCCCCTTCTGAGCAGGGGCTGCTTTTTGAGCGCTTTCAATGTCTTTCCACCCACCCTACCGGAGGGGAATCTTCAACCGGGCTTGGTCTTTATGTCGCGCATGAGCTAACGCGCATGAACGGCGGCGAGCTTTACTATCGTGATGGCGATGATGGAGCGTGCTTTGTTGTCAGTTTGCCGGCGGCCGTAAATAATGGGAATGAGTAACTTGAAGCCGGCATACTGGATTCTCCCCATAGTGATCATTGCTGCTTTCGGCTTTCTGCTTATACTTGACGCAATAAATGAAATTGCCGGAATAAAAAATTACACCAGAGATACGGAAATGCCCCTGCTGGGAACTGCCGCTGCTGCAATATTTGACAACATTGCCATGATGTATGAAAAAGCCGGCTTTCAGCTTCTAGAAGACGGATATATTGTTAACTGGATTCTGAATGGAGAACAGGACCCTGATGAGCTTTCGAGTTACATGAAGAAGGTGCGTGATGCTAACGACTTACTGGATGCAAGTCTTATTAGCGACGTCACTGAGATGTATTACGGAACCGATGGCCGGGTGCTTCAGTTGTCACCTCTCAACAGAGAACGAGACGGCTGGTATTATCATTACCGGGAGAATTCACAGGACATAAATATTGATTCATGGTACTACCCTGAAACCGATTTGCTGGGGCTATTTATAAATATTCCAGTTTTCGACAGCAGCGGCCGATATATTGGCGTCACAGGAGGCGGTGTGGATGCATCAGTGTTCAATAAAACATTTCGCGCATTAGAGAACGACTGGGATGTTAGACTCTATCTGGTCAGACCGGATGGTCAGCTCATCTATGCCGAGAATAAGGAAATTATGTCGGGCGGAGCTGTCAGCGTTGATGATTTATGGTCTTATCCAGTTATTGACACCCTGGTCAGGATGAAGAACTCCCCTAAGGGGGTAGTTGTTTCGCCTGATACTGACGAAAACCTTCTATGGGGCGAATACTTGGAGATCTGGGACAGTTATCTGATTATAGAGCGGAGCGGAGGAATATTGAGACAGAACGTTAGTTCGGTTCTGCGTCGAACTATTGTGATCGAGATTTTGCTTATATTTCTGATGCTTTCCTTTATCCTTGTCGTATTAAAGATTACATATGGCAAAGCCGGAGAATCGATAGCAGGTTCGAGAGTTATTGTTCAGTATCTGCAGGCTTTAATTTATATCCTCGACAGGCTTGTGGGAACGGCTTTAACCGCTTCAGGTGATGAAAAAATCAGGATTCAGCAGTGTCGGGAATCCGTAAAAAGTTTTCTCGCAACAGATGGTGATAGTCGGATGCATAATATGTTCAACCTTAATGACATAATAAATGATCTAGTGATAGAAAAAGCATCAGCATTCAGCAGGAATGGTATCAGCATTATCAGCCGGCTGAGATCGGTACCGCTAATAGTGAGCGGTGATGAAGCACTGTTTATGTTTGTTCTTAATGATGTTCTGGCTTATGCGGGTGAAAATGCAGTAAGAGGAAGCGAGATTGTGCTTGTTTCTGGGAAGAGCCCTGAGTTGGTGTTTATCGAGGCGGTATTTCAGAGCCGCGATAGGATAGCTGAACCGGAGCTAAGTGTTATTGAGCCTGTGCTGCAGCAGTTTGATCTTTCTGTTGAGCTTAAGACTTCCCATTCTGGTAACTGTATTCTGCGGCTGGAGGTTTATTCGTCTGGCGAATAAATATATCCGGCGTTTTTCACAGTCTTGATATAAACCGGTTTTGACGGGTTGTCCTCAATCGCGGCCCGCAGATGCCGGATATGCACATATAGACTGTTTTCACTGAACTCTGCGGATGAACTCCAGAGCTTTTCATACAGTTGGTTGTAGGAGATTATAATATCAGGATTCTTTATAAAATAGAGAAAAAGATTGAATAGTTTTTGTCTCATCTGTAACGGTTTTTTGCCTTTAATTACGGTCTGAGTGTTTATATCAATTGAAAAAGGTCCGCTTTTTATTTTTTCTAAGATGGGAGCCTTAATATTTCCGGTTTTCTCGGAACGTACCAGGAGTCTTTTTACCCTGACAATCAATTCATCTATATAAAATGGTTTTGTGATGTAGTCGTCGCAGCCGATATTGAAGCCGTCAATCTTTATATCCTGATTGTTAATTGAAGAAACAATTATAACCGGCACATCATCCTGACGCCTTATTGTTTTGAGAATCTCTATGCCATCATAGTCCCCAAGCCTCAGATCAAGAAGTATCAGATCCGGAAGTTCCGTTCTCAGTATGCTGAAAGCATTTTGACCGGAATCGGCCTGAAGAACCGAGAATCCCTCCTTTTCAAGGCTTGTTACGATAAAACGTCTTAGTCTTCCATTATCCTCAATAACAAGGATTTTACTGCTGCTCATTTATAATAATTATAGTTGTTCGTGATTAAATTTTCCTTAAATTATCTAAGAAAAAAGAATCAAATTTTAAGATTGATTTAAGATAGAGATAATAGTATCTAACTGAAAACGTTGTTTTCGATCAACATTTACAGTAAGGACAATACTTATGAAAAACGCTCTTAAAATTCTTGTGGGAATCGCTCTTGTCTCAATGCTTTTCTCCTGTGCTTCAACAGATTTCTCTGAAAAAACAAGTCTTCGTGACAATGAAATGACAGCATTCGAAAATATATCACTTGGCTCCATTTCCATGGACGATGTTGAAATTGTTGGAAACGTAGAAGCTGTAAGAACAGTAACCTATGTGCTTCAGATGAACGGAGACTATGTTATCGAAATGGATGACTATAAATACAGCTATACCGCTCTTGACGGAACTACAGAGGTAACAGGGACCCGTGTTGTTGGTAACCTCAAAGGTTCATCAGTAGGTGGCGCTGACCTTTTCATGCCCGCAAGTGGTGGACTTTTAAGCGGACTTTTCGGTGCTGTTTCAGTAGACAGCGATGCGACAGCAGCTTCTGTATCAAAGATGGATCCGAAAGACATAGCACTTGAAGCAGTAAACTATGATCTGATGAAGAAAGCTGCCGCAAAGGGCGGTGTTGCACTGCTTCTCCCTGATTACTCATGGGAAATCGAAGAGGAACTTAATGGAACTGAAACCGAAGCATTCCTTTTTCTGCCTGCATCTAAAGTTTATGAAACAAAGAACCTAACCTACACCGTTACAGCAAGAGCAGCGGCTGTATCGTTCTAAGTGTTTTAAAAGTATTTTCAGGCTGCTGACTGTCCGTTAAGGCTGATCAGCAGTCTTTTTTTTGGTATAAATAATGATATGAAAAGAAGATGCTTACTGTTTGCCGCCTCCGCATTTTTTCTCTTCTCCTGTACTATCACTGAATTTTCCGGGGATACGGCCGGCTGGCCGGTTTTGAGTGTTCAGGAATGGAATACGATGGATACAAGCCGTCTTAATCAGTTTATAGAATCTGGATGCGACCCTTCCGCCACTGCTTCCGGAGGCTATAATGCATTGATGTTCGCTGCTGAACTTTGCGGGGATTTAGATGTTATCAAAGGGCTTCTTGAGGCTGGTGCTGATCCTGAAAGTGTAACGGAAACCGGACAGACCGCTCTAATGTCTGCTGCGATGAATCAAGTTCTGACAGAAACTCCTGTTATTCTTGCTGCTGCCGGAGCTGATGTGAACGTGGAAAATGATTATGGCCTTACTGCATTAATGGTTGCGTACATGTACGGACACAACCCGGAAATTCTGATGACGCTTCTGTCACTGGAAGAGCCCTCAATTACATATCCATTCGGTTTGGATGATGCATTTGAAGAAAGGAGTGGGAGGGGCTATAGCCGGCTGACAGCTTCTCTCCGAAATAACTGCAGCTTGCCTGAGGTAGCGGCGTTGCTTGAAAGTGGGGCTGCCGCAGATATTCGTGACGCTGCAGGATGGGGGAGCGGAACCATAGCTGCTCTTTATAACAGTAATCCTTCGGTGCTGCAGCTTATTCTTGACCACGGCGGTGATATAAGTCTCGATTCACGGGAAGGTTATACCACTTTGATGCTGGCGGCAGCTGTAAATTCTAACCCTGATGTACTAAAGCTTCTTATAGCTAGCGGGGAAGATGTCAATGCTGTATCCGAATCCGGATTCACCCCGCTTATGTTTGCTGCATACGCATCTAAGAATGATGAAATCATCAGACTTCTTTTGAATGCTGGTGCTGAAGCCGCAACCGTCACCAAAACCGGTAAAACAGCCTGGATGCTTATTCAGCATAATCCCACCTTGAAAGGTTCACGGGGTTATTGGGAGCTTAACGATTACAGATACAATAGTTAAAAATAGAGAGCATGTGTGTTAGTATTATTAAAAATATATTTTATGAGCTCTTGATTACAGTTTCATCATAACTCGGCGGTAACGGTAAGGAGCTGTCAATTTCTATAACACCCGAAGGACGGAACATAATAAAGGAAGCTTACCCCAAATGACAGGCTGCACAGGAAAGGGTAAAAGAAGAATTTGGAGAAGATTTTGCCGGAACAATGGTTCAGGCCGTAAATGATTATCTCAGAGCAAAAAGATAATTTTTCACATTAAAATTATAAAAACAATTTGAGTGGAATAAATGAAAATCAACTAAAAATTATTTGGTCAACAACGGATGAGGCTACAATTGAAATCCTGATAACCAGATCTTCAATCATTTCTCCTGAAAATCACTGAATATTGAGTACTAAAATCCCACCATCTTTTGTTTATTAAGTAATAGTTTTACTGCGTCGGCAAAACTTTCCGGTTGATCCAGGAAAGGTGTATGGCCTGTATTCTCTATAATTATCATATCTTTCGAAGGTGCTACAAGATTATTACAATATATTTTCACCATGGTATATGGTGTAATCCAATCATTGCCCCCTGAAATATAGTAAATAGGCACATCGTATTGGTTGTCCAGGACATCAATATCAAAACCATAATACATATAATTTATCAAATTTTTTTCCAATTTAAAAATAGTTTCTGTACTTGAGGCATTTTTAAACCAACGCAAATCATTAATTGATACATCAGGAGATGTAAGGCCCAGCCACATTGTTTTTAATGGATTTAATTCATCAGAGCCTTTTAAGTAATTTAGAGAGGTTCGAATCATTTTTTCCATACCAGGAATATCAATTTCGTTTATATTGGATGCCTGACTAAAATTCTCTATTTCGTTTATAAGTGTCGTCACATCTGATTCAATAGATTCTTTTTTTGCCAGTGTTTTTGCAGCTATAGCAGCCTCAATTTTACCTGCATCGAAATCAATCACTTGCCCTACGCCAATATAGCTTTCAACTTTATCGGGATATTTCATGGTATATAAAGTGCCTGGAACAGTCCCCCAGGATTGACCCATTATAATAACCTTTTCTTTTTGAAATCGACTGCATATATATTCAACTAATTCATCAGTATCAGCAAGCAGTTGTTCTGGCGTTAAGTCATTTTCGGTCACTTCATTTTTATAATATGTTCTCCCTGAACCTCTTTGATCCCAGCAAACAAAGGTGTAATCTGATTCAAGGTATGGCTGATAATAATAGGATAGATATGATAATGGAAAGCCCGGGCCGCCATGCAAAAATAAAATGACTGGATTGTTAATATCTTCACCTCTAATTTGTAAATATTGCTCTATACCGCCTAATTCTATATACAAGTCTTCCTGGATGCCCAATTCTGAAGTGATTCTGGTTTTATGATAGTTTATAAAACGTGTCAGCATAATGACCAATATCACAGCTGACAACAAAATAAGTAATGCCAATGATAGCATTTTTGCAATTTTAAGAATTTGATTAATCAATATAATTACCCCTCTTCTTGAAAATGATTGAAAGCAGACATCCTGCGAAGTTATAGCATATTCTTCTTCAAAGCAAGCTCAATCAGTTTTATGTATTTGCGGTCAAGTTGAGTTGTTTTCAGTAGATGAGCCGGGTGCTTATTCAGTGTTTCCTGAGCAGACTCTTCTGTCGGGGTTATCTTTTCAAGATAATCTCTATCTGCTCCAAACTTATTCACGAGGAGTTCAATAGAATCCGGATCAAGCGGCATTTTATGGAAGTTTACAAGGGAAAACATAAGACGATGTATATGTACGCGTACATTTTTCTGAATCTCTTTAATCAGCGTTACCGCCATTCCGGTTTTTGCAGAGGCGCTCAGATTTAGATTCAGTGAAGAAAGATAAGAAGCATTTGAACTCTCAATTGCATACTGTATTCTGAATTGGCCTAGTTTCAATGAGCTGTCAAGCAGCATCATGATATCGACAGCAAGTTTTCTTAACTTTATTGTGTTGGCGTGTTTAGAATTATCAAAAGCCTTTAAGAGTTTTTTAAGCTCAACAGCAAATAATTTCTTGTTGTTTTTGCTGAGCAGGATGTGATCCTGAATAATTTTTATTCCGTGCCCACGCTGTTTTTCATCCAATAACCTCAATGGAAAATCCTGTGTAGCTTTAGCTGCTGTTTTGTTATAGCGTTTTTCCGCAAGAAGCAGGTTGTCATAATATTTATCCAGTCTGCTGTTCGCCGTGACTAAGGCTTTGTGCAAATCTATGGCCTGCTCTAATTTTCTGAATTTAATCCTGTTTTTGGATATTGATTTTTTTGTTCTGAGTATAGCAGGTGAAGAGCGGGTATATTTCAGTAGCTCGTCATACATGGAGTCAATAGCAAGTAAAATGTTTTTGTACATAACATCTATGGTTGAAAAAGTTGGACTTGCAGCTGAAAGAAAATCTACTTCATCCGATTCTGAAAAAAGGTCTGCAAGTTTTCTTAGTTTGTTGTTCCTCTGAAATACTTTCTGCCTGTATGCAAGCCTTGCTTTTTCCAGATTTTCCGATGTCTTTGTAAATTCTTCGGAACCGCGGTATTTTAGACGAAAAAGCGGTATGTCACGGTCCGCAAGCAGTTCAAAAGCTAAAGTGAAGATTTCTTCCGCATCCTGAAGAGTAAGCGAGAGATATTCATCTTTTTCGGCAGCGGAAAGTGCTCTACTAATAAAACCCTCTGTTCTAAGCCTTCCTGTTTGTCTGTTAGGCGGGTTTCCTGCAAAGCGTCTCTTTACAAGGTTTGCTACAGCAGGTGAAGCTTTTGTGAGTTCTGCGACTGCTTCCTCAAGTTCATCGGTAATTTTTAAGTTCTCGTCTTCAATCCTGGCAAAAAGCCCGTTCTCTCTGAATATTTCTATTCTTTCTATTGCGAACCTGAGTTCAGTTTTTTCAGTGATATCGTATATGGCGGCCTTGATTGCTTCGATATTTGAATCGGGGTTTTCCAACAGATATCTTGCTGTGAGCAGGTTGCGGTTTTTTGCATCATACTCATGCAGCAGTTCATTTCTTGTAAGAAGGATAAGCTCCGGCAGTCGGATGAAAGACTGCTTTAGTGCTTTTTCCATCTTGATTCTCTCGTCACCTTTTGTCATCTGATAAAGAAATCTAATTAATATTGCCACTATTCCGGCAATTATTGTGTATATGGCAAAATATACAAATAATTCCATTGGTGCGGATTTTCCATAGCCTAGCAGGTAACCACCCTGCAGGGCCATAAAAGTTACAGGCCCCGCAGTCCAGGCAAGCTGCATGACTCTGAGTCCCCAGTTGTCCTGTCTGGCTGCGTGTAATACCCGGTTTATAAAATCATCACCTATAGACTCTATATTGCTGTTGAGGGAGTATTTTATGGTTTTATGTCTGAGTTTTTTCAGCCAGGTCAACTTTTTGTCCTTTTCGTGTATTTATTATAACTTATGACCTCGAATCTATCCGTTTTTTCAGGTAATCTGTTCCCCAATCGTTTATATAGTCAATTACCTTGATGAAATTTCGGCCTTCTTCGGTCAGGGAGTATTCTACCCGGGGGGGGATTTCGTTATATGATTTGCGAATAACCAGCTGGTCGGACTCGAGGCTTTTCAACTGATTGCTGAGATATGCCTGAGTTATATTCGGAATAGATTTCTTGAGCTCTGAGAATCGGAGTTCTTTATCTCGTAAAAGCCATAAGATTACAATCTTCCACTTTCCTCTGAAAATCCTTTGAGTCAGACAGACTGGACACAGGGACTGCTTGATATCACTGTCAATTTCACATATGGCACACTCTGCTGCATAAGTATCGAACGACATATTTACTCCTTGGTATCAAAAACATACTACGAAATATGGTTGTTTTCAAGGTGATGTGCATTAAACAACTAAGTATGTATAGAATACCGTGTATTAAAAACCGTAGTACTTGACATGAGCATACTGCTAATGGATAATAATATAAATCTTAAAGAAAACGGAGAAGACACTATGAAAATGGCAAAAGAAGTTATGTCCTTATTAAATGATCAGGAGGCTGTAAAGGTTTTAACCTCAGTTTCAGCAGACGGAATTCCTCATTCTGTTGTTGTCGGAAGTGCAATGGCACCGGAAGAAGGTATGATTGCAGCAGCAGAAATTTTGATGCAGACAACCTCAAAGAACCTGGCTGAAAACAGCAATGTTACTGTACTGGCTGTTAAGGGGATGGAGTCATATCAGGTAACAGCAACTGTGAAAGAACGCCAGACAGAGGGCCCGCTTTTTGAAAATGTGAAGGCTGAGCTTGCAAAACATGGCATGACGGTCAGAGGTTTATGGCTGTTTGAACCGGTTGAAGCATTCAATCAGGGTGCAGGACCGGATGCCGGTAAGAAAATATCCTAGGAAGGAATAACAATGAAAATTGCCGTTATGTATTTTACTAAATCTGGAAACACCAGAAAGGTAGCAGAAGCTATTGCTAAACCACTTGGTGTTCAGGCTGTTTCAATTGACGAGGGCTTGAAAGAGGATGTTGATACTCTCTTTCTGGGAAGTTCAGTTTATGCAGGCGGAGTAGATAAAAAGGTAAAAGAATTCATTAATGGACTCAATGTAGAAGTGAAAGAGGCTGTTAACTTCAGCACAGCTGCTATTATTAAATCTACTTTTGATCAGATGAAAAAAATTCTATCAAGTAAAGGTATAAAAATGTCAGACAGAGAATTTCATTGTCGCGGCTCTTTTGCAGTAATGCACAGAAATCGTCCCAATGCTGATGATCTTAAAAAAGCTGAAGAATTTGCCAAAGGCTTTATCCAGGCTTAGTTTTAAAACAGGTCTGCTAAACACTCTCTATCCGGGGATTCACGTCCCCGGTATTTTCTATTAGGAAATTAAAAGTTTATGTACAAATCCGAACTTCCACAAGAGCTTAATGATCGACTTACATTACTCCTTGAAAACGATTCGCTTGCGATGATGCGGCATATGCTCGAGTACTATAATAGAGGATTGTTTATTGAAACCGGTGTTGGCGACCAGGTGAGGCTGAAGAATAATGCGATGAAGGTTTCGGAAGAATTAGATCTTCAATTTGAGAAGACTGACGGATCCACAAAACTGTTGAAAGCTTTAACTATCAGTTGATAAAGTTATAGATAGGGTTAAGTGAATGTCGCTAAGCGGACTGTTTGAACATTTTATTTCGAGCTGAGATGAAACCGTATATTACAAAGCCAAGTGAGAGCAGCTGTTGCGCTGCCAGCAATGGTCGCTTCTGTATAAGCATAAGAATTCCCATAGAGCTATTCATAAGCATGAAAAACCCCCAGCCTGAAGGTTTTTTTCTGGCTAGCAGCAGGCTGCCCATCAGAAATCCGATTGTGACACCAATCTCGAGGAACTGGCTTAGTGTTTTTATACCGCCAAAGTCATAGATGCTGATTCCAGCCCCAAGGAGGATAAACGTATAGGTGAATAAGGATGCAATTCGATCCAGCCCTTTGTCCGGTTTATCTTCATTCTGAATATCATTTACAAGGCCGAAGATCATTGACGGTAGTCCCCCGGCTTCTATTGAGGCTGCAATCCAGTTTCGTTTCAGGATCAGGATAGTTACCCAGGCTGGAACGCCGAGGATGTAGATGACCCAGCCAATGATCCGAAGTTTTCTTTTTACTGAATTACGCCTTCCTTCTGCTATAGAAAAAGTAATTTTGTTGGCAAGGTAGAAGAGTCCTCCCCAGAGTTGAAGCATCACATCCATATATAAATATCTACTAGGATTCATGGTTATTGGTCAATGGCTGACAAATAAAAAGAATCATACATTATCGTATGACGAGCATTAAAAAATTACATTTACGTAGGATCTCTCAGCAGTTTTAATATTTTCCTTTCCCGATTTCTTGTTAATTACTCCGGATATTTCCGCAAAATTATTCAAAAAGACCTTTCCTTCGCTAAACCACTTTCAAATTTCTTAAATAGTGGTACTTGGCATGATTTCTGCAAATATATGTTAAACAAATGAAAAGGAGCATTAAAATGCTGAAAAAAACCGTTCTATCCGTGCTATTCATCACACTGCTTGTCATCCCCGCCGCTTTATTTGCGGGAGGCCAATCGGAAGGAAATGTAATTAAAATTGGATTTGATATCCCGCTGACAGGTGATCGTCCCAAGGTAGGGGAAGGTACCAAGTTCGCTGCTGAACTAATCAAAGAAAAGGTAAATGCCGCAGGCGGCCTTGAGGTTGGCGGAGAAAAATACATGCTTGATTTTATCTATGTAGATAATGAACTTAAGGCAGAATCCGCTGTACAGGCTGCGTTCAAACTGATTGAACAGGATCAGGTTCTTGCTATTGTCGGCCCGGATGGTTCAACTCAGGCAATTCCTGCCGGACAGGTTGCTAACGATAACCGGACTCCACTGATAAGCCCCTGGTCTACTAATCCGAATACAACACTTGATAGGCCCTATGTTTTCCGTGCCTGCTTTCTTGATCCGTTTCAGGCTCCTGTAGCGGCAAAGTTTGCATCTGAACAGTTTGGTGCTGAAACAGTATCAGTTATGTATAATCTGGAAGATGACTACTCAAAGACTCTCGCTGAACTTTTCAAGGCTGCCTGGGAAGAGAAAAATGGTGCCGGTTCAGTTCTGAACTTTGAAAGTTATGGTAATAAGGACCAGGACTTTTCAGTCCAGTTAACCGCAATAACAGCTGCTGATCCGGACTTTCTTTATCTGCCGTGTTTCTATAATAAGGTTGCTATGATAGTTCCTCAGGCGAAAGACCTCGGGTGGGAGAAACCTGTAATGGGTTCAGATTCCTGGGGCTCTGCCGACCTTGTTAAACTTTCCAAGGGTGCTGTAAAAGGCTATTACTTCACAACCCACTATGCTGCAGCTGGAGCTGTAGGCGCAACTAAAGATTTTATCGATGAGTACAACGAAGCATACGGATATGTCCCGGATGACGTCGGAGCTCTTTCTTTTGATGCTGTTAATATAGTTTTACAGGCCATTCAGAATGCCGGTCTGACAGGAGATCTTCAGACAGACCGAGATGCTGTTAAAGATGCTATGGCATCTCTGGAATCATATCCTGGAATAACCGGTACCATGACATTCACACCGGATGGAGATCCGATCAAGGATGCTGTAGTAGTTATGGTTAATGATGATGGGGAGTTTGAGTTTGTGGCTACTATGCAGCCATAATACATTCATTTTAAAAATCTACTAAAGTAATTTATAGGAGGGAGTCCGGTTAGGCCGGACTCTTTCATCAGTTTTCACACAATGAGGAGATAGTTTTGTTCACAACAGTTCTGCAGAACCTGTTTAATGCCCTGCAATGGGGTAGTTTCTATTCGATGATTGCACTAGGGTACTGCCTGGTCTACGGTGTTCTGCGTTTAATAAATTTTGCTCATGGCGATATATTTATGATGGCATGTTATTTCGCCTTCTTTATCGCTACATTTTTTCTGAGTATTTTTCTGGGTCTCCCGGGGCCTGTCATTTTTGTTATTACCCTTTTCCTTACAATAATGGTAACAGCAGGTTTAGGCGTATTTATTGAAAGAGTGGCCTACCGCCCCCTGCGTAAGAAGGGCGCCCACAGGCTCTATGTAGTTATTACGGCTCTGATGCTGGGGTTTATATTGGAAAATGGAAATCTTGCAGTATTGGGAGCCAGTTCAAGACGCTTTCCAGATATGATTGATAAGGTCATAATAAGTTTTGGTGGTGTAAATCTAACAAACCTTAAAATAATCGTCATACTTTCATCGATCGTCGTCTTTTTTATTCTGAATCTGATAGTAAATAAAACGAAGATCGGTATGGCCATGCGTGCCATTTCATATGATAAGTTTGCTATACCTTTAATGGGAATTCCGGTTAACAAGGTCATTACCTTCACCTTTGCTCTCGGCTCCGGTTTAGCTGCAGTAGCAGGTATTCTGTTTGGTATGAGCTACCCTGTACTTGACCCCTATATGGGAATGATTATCGGTTGGAAAGCCTTTATTGCTGCTGTAGTTGGTGGTATTGGTGATATTAAGGGTGCTTTTCTCGGCGGATTTATTCTGGGCTTTATCGAGATTATCGTCGTGGCCTTTTTTCCGTCGAGTTATAAGGATTTGATTGCATTTGTAATTCTGCTTCTGATTCTGACTATTAAGCCCACCGGATTCTTCGGCGTCGCCAAGAGCACCAAGATATAGGAGCAGACAGTGAGTACAACAGCAACAATTAAAACTAAAAAGGAAATGAATCTCTGGCCGCTGGCCCTGTTTATAGGCGGCGGAATTATCATCGCGTTAGGCGCTACCGGGTCAATCAACAAATACATCCAGACTGTTATAATGTTTATCGGTATAAATGTCATATTATCAGCCAGTCTTAATGTCGTTAACGGTTATATGGGAGAGTTCTCATGCGGGCATGGCGGATTTATGCTGGTTGGTGCCTATGTATCGTCAATATTGTCGGTTCTTCTTTTTACCAACAGCAAATGGCTCGGCCATCCGATATTACCTCCTTCAACGGCGGTTTTTCTCTTTCCGGTGATTATAATAATCGGTGGGTTAGTAGCGGCTGTAGCGGGGCTGCTGGTAGCAATACCCTCGTTCAAAACCAGAGATGATTATTTAGCCATAATCACTATTGCAGCTAATTTCATTTTTGTTTCTCTTGTGAATAACCTTGAGTTTGTCGGCGGATCCAGAGGATTCATGGGAATGAAGGGGACGGTTTTTGCAATGGAGGATGTTTTTAAAGCACCATACATGCTGTTCTGGACCCTTACATTCTGTTCCCTTGCAGTTTTTCTGATAAAGAGACTTATGCGTTCCACCTTCGGAAAGGGAATCTCCGCAATTCGGTATGATGAAATATCCGCTGAAATAATGAGTGTAAATACAAATCATATGAAGCTTGTAGCATTCATGTTTTCATCAGGTTTGGCCGGGATTGCCGGAGGGCTTTTTGCCCATGTTATGGGATTTATAAACCCGGCCTCTTTCTCAATCATGAAATCTACCGAAGCTCTTGTAATGGTTTACCTTGGCGGAATGGGCAGTTTGAGCGGGTCTGTGTTATCCGCGATAATTTTCACTATTTTGCTGGAAGCCATGAGACCTCTGCAGATATTAAAATGGGTTTTAATTCCGCTAATGCTTATATTGCTGATGCAGTTTAGACCTGAGGGGCTGATGGGAAACAAGGAGCTGACAGACAAATTTCCCAGGCTTAAACGATTTTTCACAAGGAGCAGTATGTGAGTTTCCTCAAAATTGATTCATTAACTCATCGTTTCGGCGGTCTAACTGCTGTTTCAGACTTAAATTACGAACTTGAAGAGGGTGGTATTTATGGTCTTATAGGACCAAACGGTGCCGGAAAGACAACAGTGTTTAACCTTGTCAGCGGTTTTTACAACCCTTCAGAAGGTAAAATACAATACCGGGGTGAGGAATTGAACGGATTGCCTCCACACGATATTGCTGCCCGTCAAATAGGGCGGACTTTTCAGAATATACGACTTTGGAGTGAGATGACTGTGCTTGATAACATCAAGATCAGTCAGCATTACCAGCTCGGATATGGACTGCCGGGAGTTATCTTTAAAACAAAAAAGTATCGGGATCGGGAAAGAAAGATTGAAGCAAAGGCCATGGAACTTCTTGAAGAGTTTAATCTTACAGATTTGGCTTGTGAATATCCCAAAAATCTTTCCTACGGTGTTCAGCGCAGGGTTGAAATCGCCAGGGCTTTATCTTTGGGGCCGAAGCTGCTAATGCTGGATGAACCTGCTGCAGGTTTAAGCACCTCGGATGTTGTTGAGCTGATTGATTACATACGCTGGGTACATGAGAATTTTAAAATAACTATCTGGATGATTGAACACCAGATGCAGGTTATTATGACTCTATGTGACCGAATTAAGGTCATAGATTTCGGTAAAGAAATTGCTGATGGCCTTCCGGATGAAATTAGAAATAACCCACAGGTTATAAAAGCGTATCTAGGAGATGGCGAGATATGATGTTGCAAATTAAGGACCTTAAGGTCCGTTATGGAAATATAGAGGCTCTCCACGGGTTAAATTTTGAAATAGACCGCGGAGAAATCGTTACTCTAATCGGAGCAAATGGAGCCGGAAAAACCTCTACGCTTCTTTCCCTTTCCAGGCTGGCCCCTCCAGATGCCCCGACTGTTTTTGAAGGGGATATTCTTTTTGACGGCGAGTCCATTCTGAAAACTGAACCACATAAGCTGGTGGAGCAGAAGATGATGGCATTGGTCCCGGAGGGCCGGCATATCTTCGGAAACCTTTCGGTGCAGGAGAATCTGGATCTTGCAACCTATGCAGTGAAGGAAGACCATCAGTTTGTACAGGAAACTGAAGACCTGGTTTATAATCTTTTTCCAAGATTGAAGGAACGTCAGAAACAGCGCTCTGAGTCACTCTCGGGCGGAGAGCAGCAGATGCTTGCAGTCGGACGAGCTTTAATGACAGGATGTAAGTTTATAATGCTGGATGAACCCTCAATGGGGCTTGCTCCTGTCCTGATGTATGAGATGTTTCGGGCATTGAGGGAACTGAACAAGAATGGGATTACAATTCTTGTTGTAGAGCAAAATGCAAAGGTCGCCCTCGATTTTGCCACCAGAGGATATGTACTAGATACAGGAGAAATCATTGCATCCGGGAGTTCTGATGAACTTCGAAACAACAAGGATGTTCAGAAGGCCTACCTTGGCGGTTAAGATTGTAGATGTGGTGGCTGAGCAATAGAATTCCTGAACAATTTAGTCCGAAGACAACTATTCCAAAGAGTGTATCTCTTTGGAATAGTTTTATATATTTTATAAATAGAACTGAGCATTCTTGAACTCTTCTTTTACATTTCTGTGTGAATATCAATAGAGCTAATCATATTAGCGAATAAAAACTAAAAAGATTATTGAATTTATAATAATAACCCTTGATTAATTTAGATATTTATATATTTATATAAATATTAAATTATAGGAGAAGAAATTCATGAAGAAAATTTTTGTACTTTTATTAATTGTTTCAGCAGTTCTTATGTCTTGTGGTGGAGACATCGATACATCTAATGTTAAAACAGGTTATATTATCGATGCGCCTCATGGTCACTATGCTTTCGGTACTGCAGTAGTTGTAATGTCAGGAGACACTATAATTTCTGCTACTTTGGATGAGTTCCAGTTTCAGGGTGCTAGTGATGACCTGATTGGTGTTCCGAACTCATTTGTTGAAGGTGCCGACAATTATTTTGGAAAAGGTTTTGCTGAAGGACAGGTTCTGGTTTCCAAGAAAACAGACAGTGCTGCCTACAGTGCAAACATGGCTGCCCATGGCGGCGCAACAGTTCCAATTGCAGACAACTATGCGGCAATCGAGGCATTTGTAGTTGGAAAAACTATAGCTGAAATTGAAGGCGTTGCGTCTCAGGAAGCTGAGAAGGTTACCGATGCAGTTTCAGGTGCAACTCTTGCTGATACAAAAGGCTATTTAGGAATGATTATCAAAGCAGCAAAAGCTGCTAAATAATACAGGAATAAGCAATTTTACAGGCAGTAGAGATGATATATCATCTCTACTGCCTTTTTTTTCCGGTGAAAAGTGATCCCAATGTATCCTAAAAACTTTTCCAGAAGTAAGTTTGAATCTGTCTTTTGTTATTTGCCGGGAGAATTAATCTTAACTGGAAGCCTCTTTCGATAGTCCGTGAGGATTAGTAGCTCTCAAACGGCATCTCCGGCTCTTCAATCTGCTCAATACTGTCACTGTCAACAGATAGATACTCTTTTCCGTCTACAGGGGTCATTGTTACGGTACCTTTGATTCGATACCAATGATCTGCTTCTACTTGTGAAGATTCAATTCCAGTAACTATTAATCCGCTGGGAGTGGCATCGGCAGCACAGCAGTAAATTATAAATCTGAATATATAAAAGCTGCCTTCAGGAAGAAGCGGATTGAAAGCCGCCTGACCAATTATATCCACGCTTCTGCCAATACTCTCTTCGGGGTTTGAAAGAATTTCCAGGAAGCGGTCAGTACCATCTGCATTCTTGTAAGAGGGGGCTGTTCCTGTAAAAGGAGATATCAGCGTTTTCGGAGCTTCAGCCACGGGCTCGCTTTTCTGTACCTCATGGAAAACAACTCCCCTTCTCGTGACAGCTGCAGATCCCAGTTCGGCCTTTAAAGATACGGGAAGTAATACCAGTGGTACTATAAGATATAGGAAGACCGGCACACCTCTATCGCCATCACTTCCGGAAAGGATCTTTATGAGTGTATTGAATAGAAAGAATGCAAAAAAAACAATCGACAGATATAGAAGCCAAAAATATTTTGGATTCAGGAAATCTGAAGCTAATTGCCTTCCATCATTTTCAATTACAAGAAAGATTAAAAATATCAGCCAAAGACCCTGAACGATAAATTCCAGCCACATCACAATTCTTTTCATCTTCGCAGCTCCGGAATAAAACCTGTAAAATTGAGGATAGACACCCACAAGAATACAGACACAATGATTGTCACAGATAACCAGATTATCAACTTTGGTTTGAATACTGTACGGTACATAATGAGCAGCTTGATATCAAGCATAGGCCCTACCAGCATAAAAGCTAATAGTGGAGCGGGGGAAAACAGAGATGTGAAACTTCCGGCAATGAAGGCGTCAGCTTCGCTGCAGAGGTTCAGAATAAAGGCTGCAGCCATCATGAATAAAGTGCTTAATCCTGGAACATTTTTCAGGTTTCCTAGAAAGGCGAGCGGTATTGAAGACCTGAATATAGCTGCAATACCGGCTCCAATGAACAGAAAACCGGCTATTTCTGTGAACTCAGTCCAGGTGTGTTCAATTAATCTTTTCACCCGGCTGCCGGGGCTTTTTATGACCACAGTGCTGCAATGGTGACAATGATCATGACTATGAGCGTGCGATTGAATTATCTGTGAATCAATACCGTCTTTGAAAATAAACAGTGTAAGCATTCCAATTAGAACAGCAAGAAAATAACCTGAAGCAAGCCTTAACCCGGCTATTTCAAGATTATTTGAAAATGCGATATATGTTGAAAACCCCACAACTGGATTAACTATGGGAACAGCCAGCATAAATGTGATGGCGATAGGTGTAGGAGTTCCTTTTTTGATAAGCTTTCTTATGACTGGGACTATAGCACATTCGCATATTGGAAAAAGTATGCCTATAAGCCCTGCAATCAGGATTCCTGCAATTGGTTTATTTCCAATCAGTTTAGGAATAGTGTTATCAGGAAGGAATTCCTCAATCAAAGAGCCAACCAGGCAACCTATCAGCATGAATCCCGATGCTTCAAGTATCACTGCAATAAAATATAGGGATGCCTCCCTGAACGTATCCAGCATATTAGAGTAGCCTAACTATCAAACACGTGCCTGTCAAGTGCATGATGTTATATGTCTGGAACTACAGTGCCAGGTGGGACGAAACCATCATTTATGTTTTTGCAGATGCTGGGTCCTCAGATAATGTGTTGATGTATTCACACACCATATGTGTAGGAGATTTTTTTGCCTCTTTTTTAAGAAGGGCCATTTTTTCTGATAGCCATTCAGAAGTAAAATTTGTATCCAGATCGCGTAGATATACAATTCCGGCACTTATAGTGAGAAGTGGGAATTGTTTTTTTCGGCCGCTCCTGCTTTTGGATGTAATATATCCATTTTTTCGATCTTCAGAATTGTAGAAAGGTAGAACATCCTCTTCAAACCGCTGTATCAGTTTTCGAATTTCGCTAAGAATATTTTCAATGTTATGATCTCTATCACTGTAAAATAAAACAAAATCATCACCGCCAAGGTGTCCGGTAAATGCCTTGTGAACCTCCCAATGTTCCTTTAACAAGTCTGCAAAGAGCCGGATTATTCTATCCCCTTGACGGAATCCATATTTATCATTGAATGGTTTAAAATTATCAAAATCAAAATACACGCAAATATGTCCATCCGTGTGATCTTTAACAATTCCTGTCAAGTACTCGGTGATGCTGCTGTTTCCCGGAAGTTTTGTCAGAGGATTCTGATCCCGGGCTATCGAGATCTGTTTTTCACTCAAAATTCTTAATATTGCACTGGAGTCTAAAATGCCCTGATAGAGACCGTTTTCGGTAATGATTACACTTTCAATATTTTCATTCATACTGTAAAGTTCCAGGATTTTCTCAATTGAGTTAAAAACCTCCATGACTGGCGACCGGAATATGAGGCTCTCTAAACCCTGGGATGAAGATTTATGCTGCAGAATGGAAATTCCGTAAGGAGAAAATACATACTTTTTTAGGTCATCTTCTCTTAGAATCCCTAAAGGTTCCATAGAAGCGCTTAATACCGGTAGATTATGAACTGTTAAATCATTTCGAAAAACTTCAAGTATTTCTTCCGCAGAACAATCAAGGGTAATGGGCTGAATATATTTTATTTCACGTAGGATTAAGTCCTTGTCACCGGAGTCATTGCGCAGATGTCTGCCAGCCAGTTCTAAGACCTCCGGATACTCGATGAGAAGCAAGTTTATTTCCGGGCAGGGCTTCTGGATAAGATAGCCCTGAATAAAATCACAACCAATCTCCCTGCAGACAAAAAACTCCTCCGCAGTTTCTATGCCCTCAGCGATAACATTAATTCCCATCATGTGGGCAAGATTAACCACATTTGCTACAAAGAACTTTTTGCGGCTGTCAGCGTTTATGTTTTCAATGAAAAACCGATCAATCTTAATATAATCCGGTTCACAATGATAAAGCAGGGTCAGACCTGAATAACCGGTTCCAAAATCATCTATTGCGATACGATAATTCTGTTCTTTATAATCCCTGAGAATCTGATGTGTATGATTATAGCTTGAAAATTCATGCTGTTCAGATAATTCGATACAGAAATTCAGCGGAAACAGATTATTCTCTTTAAGAAATTTTTCGGTGTTTCCCTGGTTATAGTTAGGCATCTCAAGAACTCTGTTATCAATATTGTAAAAGAGCTTCATGCCCGCAAAAGCGGGGTTTGAATACAGCGCAGACAGAGCTTTTTCTCTTAAATGAAGATCAAGACTGTAAAGGACCTCATCAGCATAGGCTTCATTAAATAAATTTTGAATAGATGTAAATCCTGCCTCTTCATACCCCCTAAGTAGGGCTTCGAAACCATGAGTAGCCCCCGTATGAATGTTTACAATAGGTTGAAAAGCGTAATAAAGGAATTCTGTTCTTCGTGTCCATATTTCTTCAGACTCAGGAGAGTGATAGTCAGGCAAAATTAAAACCATGCCTTCCTTTTATACTCTCAATATTAGTTTGCTGTTATTAAAGTGTTAGAAGATGACTATTCGACATTGATTTATTTTCAGTACTGTATATCTGTCAATATAAATATCAGGATAAAAAAATAAACCATAGTCCCAGATATCATTTATTCTTAAATTGCGTTGCTGTTATTCCTGTTTCTTTTTTAAATACCTTCGCGAAATAATAATAGTCAGCATAGCCGCAGGAATCAGCAATTTCGTTCATATTAAGTTCAGAATTTCTCAGAAGAAATTTTGCATGCTCAATTCTCTTGAATCTTATGTACTCAAGAATTGTCGAGCCGGTATGTTTTATAAAAATTGAACTCAGATATTTAGGTTCAGTCTGAACTGCTTCTGCAATATTAGAGAGAGACAAATCAGATGTAAATTTTGAGTTTATGAATCTGAGTGTTCTATGTATTATCAATTCCGGATCTGATGAATTTTGTTCTTCATTATCGACGGTAGAGAGCTCTTCAGTTACTGATTGAATCCTTCTTATTATAGAATCAAATGATTTGAATGTTTGAGCTATCTGAGATATAGATGAGAACTGAGGAAGGAGGTTTATTTTAAGACCCTGAGAAATAATAATATCATTAAGGTTTATTGTCGACTTATTATAAAAAGCTAAGAAGAGTTTAGGTGAAAGAGCGGGATTCTCTAAATATGATTTTAACGCTGCAAAAAATTTTCTATTGCATGATTTAATGTTTTCAAGGCTGAATATTTCAGTTTTATTTATCAGTGTAATATAAAATTCTGGATCAGTTTTAAAGAAACAGAATGTAATTTGATTTGTAAAAATTGTCATATAATAGCTCGATATAGCTTCATCTATTATTATTCCTAAATCATATACTGATTCTGCTACAGTACTTATTCCTGTTTTCTGTAAATTCCCTGAATTATTGATTACTTTTGTAATTTTATTCTGATTAATATTCTGCCCTTCTACGATAAAAAGATTTAATTCATAATTAAAAGCAAATTTTTGAACTGATAAAGAGCTTTCAATTTTTATGTTTGAGTGCGGTGAAACCAAGGATATGAATTGATTAGTGCTCTTTTTTAGCCCGGTTTTTTTTAGGATTTTACTAATTTCAATCTTAGAAATATTTTCACATTTTAAGAATTCCAGAAGTCTCGCTGTTTCTTTTAACTGTTGTTCTTTAATCTGGGCTTTTTTTTTAAATAGTATTTTATGTAAAATTTTTAATGATTTTTTTAGTTCATCTTCAGAAATTGGTTTTAGCAGGTATGATTGAACCCCCATCTCGAGCGCTTTTTTAGCATAATCGAATTCGGAATAGCCGCTGATTATTATAACCTCAGCTTTTTCATCGAGCCCCTGAATATTTTTTATTAACTCAAGCCCGGTAAATCCAGGCATTCGTATATCGGTAATAATTAAATCAGGGTGATGCATGTTGATCATTTCAAGACACTCCGGACCGTTTGACGCAGTAGCAATTATTTGATATCCAAGCTGCGACCAATCAACTCTTTTTTTTAGCCCTTCAAGAATGTAGGGTTCATCATCGGCAATTACTACTTTGAATTTCATCTATTCTTCCTGTAAAATAGGAGTCTTTACTATCACGGCTACACCACAGCTCTCAAGGTTTTTAATTCTGAGACCGTATTCCGGGCCATATGAAAGTTTGATTCTATTATTAATATTAATTAATCCTATGGATCTCTTATTTATACTGTCTACAGTAACTGCTGTTGCACTCATGCTTAAAAATTGATTCAGCTCATAAAGTTCTTCTTCCTCTATGCCTAGTCCATCATCTTCTATGATGAGGTTTAGTATTTCATCCTCAGTTATACTGTAAATTTTAATTGTTCCCTTTCCAATCTTCGGTTCAATTCCGTGATATATCGCGTTTTCAACAAGCGGCTGCATTATAAATTTCATTATTCTAAATTTCATAACAGGTTCAGGGATATCAATTATCGTATTAATTTTGTCAACAAACCTGATTTTCTGTATATTTAAATAGTCATTTACACTATCAAGTTCTTCCTTAATTGAAACTTTTATATCGCCTTTTATTGCATATTTGAACATCTTTGAGAGACTGATTGCAATCAGTTGAATCTCTTTTACTTCATATATTGTTGCAATACTGTTTATACATTCGAGAGTATTATAGAGAAAATGTGGGTTAATCTGGCTTTGAAGCGCGAGAATCCTGGCTTCTTTATGATGGAGTTCAGATTGATGCAGTGAATGCTGCATGTTCAGCTGTTTTTGATTGCTCGCAACAATTTCAGCAGTCTGCTTAGAAATGTTTGAAATCATTGAATTGATGCCGTTTTTCAAGATTATGAGTTCTTCTATATTTGTTCTGGGTTTGAATCTGATTGAAAGATCGCCTCCTTCAACCTTTTTCAGTCCCCGTAGGATATCCTGTATACTTCGTGTAAGTTGTCTTGAAAAGAAAAGAGCTACTGTGACACTGAATAGAGCTGTAAAAAAAGTAACAATTGAAACGGTAAAAATGTATTTTGTTCTGGAAGAATAAATTTCTTCCTCGGTTATTGAAAGGGCAACTACCCAATTCCATTCTGGAAAATAATCAAAGATCCCAAATCTTTGTTCATCAAAATAATCATATTTAATAGTTCCCGATTTTTGAATCTGCATCTGCTTTATAAAATCAAGTTCAAATACCTCTGTAATTAAATCTACCCTGTTGTTGTCAATGATTATGATCTGCCCTGATTTACCAAAAGGCAGTTTGCGGAATCTTTGAAGAAGCTCCTGTTGTGCTGATTCATTATATTTGGGAATATTATTAAGGCCGGTTCTTTCCAGGATCTCATAAACCCCGTTTATCTCTTTCAGTATTCCATCAAGGCGCAATTCAAGCAGCTGTGTGTTTAACTGAAAAACCACATCATTGATTACAAGTACACCGCTACACATTGAGGCTATTGTAAATATGAGGAGAAGCACAGTGGACATCAGATTAAGACGGTTTTGAATCTTCATTCTTATTTGTGTATTATAATTGCTTTTTTTTTAAAAACCAGAAAAAAATTCCATGATAAATATATTTACATGAAATCCGGTGAATTTCTCCATACCGGGGTGTAATGAACGGCATTACTATTTCCTCATATAAAATCCCAAAGGGTAATTTCAGGAGGAAATGATGAAAAAAAAGATTCTGGTAATGCTGATTATCTGTGTTATCACAGGCTTTTCTGCTTTTGCAGCAGGACAGCAGGAAGCTAAGGGTGAAATGGTTCAGGTAGAGCCCATCACGCTGATTTATGCTCATGTAGGAGTAGAGGGTGCGCCTCAGTCAAGGTATGCCGAAGAGTTTTCTGCTCTTGTTAATGAAAAAACCGAAGGCCGGGTAAGTATGAAAATATTTCCGAATTCACAGCTTGGAAATGTTTCTGAAATGGTGGATTCAGTAAAGAGTGGAAGTGTTAACATCGCGCATCATGACTTTGCGTCTCTTGGACAACTAGTTCCTGAGCTTTCAGTTTTCAGTGCACCTTTTGTTTTTCGTGATGCTGAACATGCGGTCATGGCAAGTAACCCTAAAACCTCACCTCTTCTCAGGGACTTGAATAAAAAGTTAATTGAGGCAGGTAAAATGAGAATAATAGGAAGTTTTTATCGGGGTGCCCGACAGCTGACTACTACTGATTTTCCGGTATACACACCTGCAGATGTAGCTGGAAAGAAAATTCGAGGTGTACCCAATAAAATCTGGATGACAATGCTTGAAGGCATGGGGGCTATTCCAACACCAGTTGAATTCCCGGAACTCCCTACTGCTCTTATGACCGGTCTTGTTGTGGGCCAGGAAAATCCTCTCACGAATATCTATGCTGCAAAACTCTATGAGGTGCAGGACTACGTAATGCTTACCAGCCATATGCAATCGGTCCTTTGTACATTTATCAATGAAGATACCTGGCAGTCAATTTCTGAATCTGACAGAGCTGCTATTGAAGATGCGGCTTTTGAGATGTCACAGAGATCTCTAGGCTGGGCTGAAGAAGCTGATGGCAAAATTATTGATGAACTGTCAGCAGAAGGTGTGACATTTATTGGCGAAGAGGAAGGTTTAGATCTTGATGCTTTCAGAAGCCAGGTTCTGGAAAAGGTAAATATGGAATTCCCAGAGTGGACTGATCTCATTAATCAGATCTCAGATATTAAATAATCAACTTTAATGTACGGGGAGGGGAACCTCCCTGTTAACGGAGGTAATATGAAGACAAGCCGTTCAAAGAGAAGCCCGCTTGTTGTCTTGAGTGTGATACTTTTATTTGTTCTAATTGGCATGACAATTGTTCAGGTAGTTCTACGAACGGTATTCAACTACCCGCTTATTGGAACTGAAGAGCTGGCCAGGTACTTTTTAATCTCAATAGTTTTTTTATCTATACCTTTGACAACAAGGTCTGAAGAGCATATAAAAATGATAGAAATTCAAAAAATGTTTCCGCTCAAAATACAGAACGCTGTCTGCTTTTTCTGTGATGCAGGTTCAGCATTTGTTTTTATAATACTGGCGTTTTCAGCTGCTATGGCTTTGAAAAATAACATTGGAAACAGGACGATTAATCTTGGGATCCCCTCAGTCATCTTCCTTGCTCCAACGGTGATTGGTTTTATCGGTTCTGCTGTTTATTCAATCTTGAATCTTAAAAAGGCTGTAATAAAACTCAGGCCAGGTAAAGCCGGGGTGGAGGTGTAGTGTGGGATTGCTCGTAAAAGGGTCTTTTCTTTTATTGTTTCTTTTAGGTTTACCGGTGATGATTGCAATTGGTATTCCGTCTATTGTTTATCTTCTGACTCAGGGATTTCCTATTGATATGCTTGCTCAGCGCATGCACTATGCACTTGATTCCTATACGCTGGTTGCGGTGCCTGTTTTCATATTTGCCGGTAACTTAATGAATTCAACAGGAATCACGAGACGAATTTTTAAATTTGCCGATACTTTGGTTGGCCGGGTTCCTGGTGGTCTTGCTCAGGTAAATATATTTGCCAGTCTGATATTTTCCGGTATGTCTGGAGCAGCTCTTGCCGATGTAGGCGGTCTTGGGAAAATTGAGATAAAAGCAATGCGCGACAAAGGTTTCTCGAAAGAATTTTCAGGTGCGGTTACCTGTGCGTCTGCAACTGTAGGACCGATTTTCCCTCCGAGTATACCCTTGGTGATCTACGGTTCAGTTGCCAGCGTTTCAATCGTGAAGCTTCTGCTTGCCGGAATTCTTCCGGCTGTAATTGCTGTTATTCTAATGATGGTCACTACAGTGTTTATAGCTTTTATAAAAAAACTGCCTAGAGCGGAACGATGGCCGACTCTAAGGGCTATCGGCAATGATTTTATGTCTGGTTTACCGGCTTTGCTGGCTCCCGCATTGCTGGTTGTTGGCATGCTGACTGGTGTTTTTACACCTACTGAAGCGGCTAGTGGTACTGTCATATATATTCTGTTAATCAGTGTTTTTATTTATCGAGATTTCTCTTTCGAACATCTTATAGACTCAGCACTTGCTACGCTGAAATCTTCTGCAGCAATTCTTGTAATAATTGCTACCGCGTCTCTCTTCGGCTGGATTCTGGCTGTTGAGCAGATCCCTCAGATGTTTACCCAGTTTATTATTCCGTTTGGAGAAAACAGGATTGTATTTCTTATCATAATAAACCTTATTCTTCTGATAGTCGGGATGTTTCTGGACAGTACAACAGCGACGTTACTGGTAATACCAATTCTGGCTCCGCCTGCTGTAGCAATGGGGATTGACCCGGTGCACCTGGGAATAATTGCGATATTTAATCTCATGCTTGGCCTGGTGACACCCCCTATGGGGCTCTCTCTCTTTATGATAAGTGAGATAGCAGAATGTCCGATAACCAGGGTCTTTAAAAGTGTTTTTGTGTATTTTATTCCGCTTGGTATCACATTGATAATGATTACATTTTTCCCACAGGTATCATTATGGCTGCCCGGATTAGTTAAGTAAGGATGAAAATGTGTATATCAATGGAAACAATGTAGATAGAGATGCTTTAATGCAGAGGCTGGAGAAAGAAATCTTTAAAACTGGAGAAATGAAAAAATATGCGTAAGATAATAAATGATCCGGAAATGGTAGTAGACGAATCGGTTCAGGGTTTTCTGAAGGCTCATTCCGGGTTGGTCGAGGCTTCAGACAATCCTCGTGTTTTAGTTTCGAAGAATGCGGCACAACCGGGACGTGTGGGGATTGTAACTGGAGGCGGCTCTGGTCATAAGCCGGCCTTTATAGGCTATATTGGTGAAAACATGCTTGATGCAGTTGCAGTAGGAGAGGTTTTTTCGTCACCTCCTGCTCAGGCTTTTTTTGATGCAATAAAGTCAGCAGACAGCGGAAACGGAGTGGCTTGTCTTTACGGTAATTATGCCGGAGATAAGATGAATATGAAGATGGCTGAAAAAATGGCTGCTGATGCAGGGATAAAAGTAAAATCTGTTATTGCAAATGATGATGCGGCATCGGCTCCGGCTGATCAACCGAATAAGAGAAGAGGTGTTGCTGGAGAAATTTTCATGTGGAAGGTTGCAGGTGCGGCATCAGCTAAGGGGTATAATCTGGAGGAAGTCGTCTCTGCAGCTCAGAAGGCAATTGACAACACAAGAAGTGTCGGTGTCGGATTATCTTCATGTACCCTTCCTCAGCTCGGTCATCCTAACTTTGATATCGAAGAAGGAAAGATGGAATTCGGTATCGGGCACCATGGTGAACCCGGAATCGAGATTACTGATCTTGAGTCTGCAAAAATTATAGCTGAAAGAATGTGCTCAACGGTGATAGAAGATCTCCCTTTTAACAGTGGTGATGATGTGGCAGTTATTGTTTCAGGACTGGGTGCTACCCCTCTACAGGAGCTCTATATATTATTTAATGAAATCAGCGGCATACTCGAGCTATCTGAGATTAATATTCATACCAGCCTAGTTGGAAATTATTTTACATCTCTTGAAATGCAGGGCGCGACTTTTACAATAATGAGGCTGGACTCTGAGATGAAGGAACTTCTTTCTTTTCCGGCGCGGAGCCCCGGATTGATAGTAACAGGAGGTTAATATATGTCTGATTCATTTAATGCCGGTGACAGTAGAATGGTACTTAAGCTTGCGGAGGTAATTAAAGAGAACAGAGATTACCTGAGTACAATAGACGGTAAAATTGGTGATGGAGATCATGGAATTAATATGAATAAGGGTTTCCAGCTCTGCAGGCAGCAGCTTGAAGATGGCTCATACAGTTTGAAAGAGTCTATTGAAATTCTTTCTAATATTCTTATGACAAAAATCGGAGGTTCAATGGGGCCAATCTACGGAATGTTCTTTTCCGGACTTGTTGAGGGATTGGGTGAAAAATCTGAGATCACAGCAGAGGTTTATCTAAAAATGCTTAAAGCTGGTCTCTCAAATTTACAGGATATAAGTGATGCTGAACCGGGTGATAAAACCCTTATGGATGCATTGGTTCCGGCAGTTGATGCATTTGAGGCTTCTGTTGCAAGCAATGAATCATTCTCGACCGCTCTGATTAAAATGGGAGAAGCTGCAGATGCCGGCAGTAAAAGTACGGAGGATATGGTTGCAAAGATTGGTCGTTCATCAAGACTTGGCGAGCGTTCACGCGGTGTGATTGATGCGGGATCGGCATCCTGTGCCCTTATTCTGAACTCTATGGCAGATATAATAATTGAAAATTTATAGGAGATAATATGAAAATTAGTAGTACCAAAGCAGGAAAACTGCATTTTATCAGATTGAACAAAGATGATGACATCCTTCTCACTTTGCGAAAGGTTGTAGAAGAGAAGAAGATTAAGACTGGCTTTATAATGAACGGCTTAGGCTCAGTGCAGAGTTATCATTATCACGTCGTCGCTGACTGTAATATACCTCCGGCAGAAAGTTTTCCTAAAGCGGAAGAGCCCTGTGATGTTATTGCCGTTACGGGTATGGTCATAGACGGAAGGGTTCATGCTCATATCATTCTCTCTGACTCTGAAAAGGCGCAGGGCGGACACCTTGAAGAAGGAACCAGGGTTTTAACATTTACAGTTATTGTAATAATGGAAGCTGAAGAACTGTCATTTACAGACTGGGATGGCGTTGGTATTGAGATGTAATTGACGATTGTTAAACTGCAATGGTAGTATCCTATGATGAATAAATATTTTTTGAAAATAATATTTATTAGTTTGATACTACCATTCTTTTCAATTACCTTTATTTTTTCTGAAGATAAAGATCAGCCTGTAATTGCATTTATTGATTCCTATCATGAGGGCTACTCCTGGAGTGATCGTATTCTGCGCGGAGTAGAGGATGTTCTATCTGTAGAGTCAGTGAGCTTGCGTGTATACAGAATGGATACAAAGCGCAACCCCGGTGAACAATATAAATCAGCTGAAGGTAGAAGGGTTCGTGATTCAATAATAGCAGATGAGCCGGATGTAATAATTGCTTCAGATGATAATGCCTCCAAATATGTAATAGAACCCTTCTTCAAGGACTCTCATATACCGGTTGTCTTTTGCGGAGTAAATTGGGACGCTGGAATATACGGTTACCCTTATGATAACTCAGTGGGAATGGTTGAGGTTAATATGATCACAGAGTTGATTAATCAGTTGTCGGCTTTCAGCCCCTCATATTCAGGAAGGTTGGGTTATCTGGCCTCGGATACATATACTGAAAGAAATGAGGCAGATTACTATAAGATTAAGTTCGGAATAAAGCTTTTTGAAGAGAGATATGTTGATTCCTTTGAACAGTGGAAAGAAGCCTTTCTTGAAATTCAGGAAAAAGTTGACATTTTAATTGTCGGGACGATTGTTATCTCTGATTTTGATCAGATTGAAGCAGAACAGTTTGTTTTGGATAATATTAAAATTCCAACAGGGGTTCTTAATGGATTTTTAATGCCCTATGCTCTTCTCGGGTATCTAAAGGTGCCGGAAGAGCTTGGAATATGGTCAGCGCAGACCGCTCTTCAGATTATAAATGGAAAGCCGGTAAGTGGGATTTCTGATACAACCAACAAATTATCTGATCTGTTGCTGAATTTAAAAATTGCAGACAGACTTGACATTGTATTTAAAACAGATCTTTTGAAATATGCCGAAATATTGAGATGAATATATAAAAATAATGCAGTCGTGGGGCTCTTTCTTTAACGAAAAATTGTTTTAAATCTCAACATTAGTGTGGTTTCGACACCTTATGCTATGGGAATAAAGAGGGTAGGCGGAATATTCACTGCGGACGGCTTTAATCCTTTTTTACATACTCCATTGATTGTTGCTATTGCAGTCACATGTTTAACTCTCATTATACTTATGACTTATTTTACTATTAAAAAAACCGCATCTATTGAATATCCGGGCTGGGATTTTTTAAAAAAATGGGATAAACCTTATCAGCAGATTCATGGGTTTTATGTTATTTGAACTTGTAATAGTTTACTATACAGTAAATTTTATTGTACCGATTGACTTTCCCCGTCATAACCTTTATGCCACTTTGATCAGTACAGCTTTTTTTCTTGCTGGAGGTATATCACTGTTAGTTCTTTTCATAACATTGAGAATAATATTAAAATATACCACAGGCCCTGTTTCTGAGATGTCTGGCAGCTTTCAGGTTGCTGCATCAGAGATCACAATAGGTTCAAAAGAGATTAGAGGATTATCGGGTAATATGCTTGAGCAGAACAGGGTTGCGGTCGAAGCTATTATAGAATTTCGTGAGATGATTTCGAAATATACGCTTAAGGAGGCAGTTTCATAACTCTATAATACAGCTGAATATAACGACTGATGGAGGACTAATAGTCTTTTATAATAAACTCTACTCTTCTATTCATTGCACGCCCTTCGGCTGATTCATTATCTGCTATCGGTTTAGAGCCGCCGTAACCGATGGTTCTTAAGCGTTTTTCTTTCACCCCAAGCCCTATCAGGGCTTCCATCACCGTGATTGCTCTTTTGCGGGAAAGATCATACTGACTTGCCCTGTCTCCGACATCGGCTGTATGGCCGGCAATCTCGAGCTCAAGTCTCTTTCTTTTTATTATTTTTGCCAAGCCCTCAAGAACTTCTTCTGATCCTGCCTCGAATTCTGCAGAATCGGGCTTGAATTTGAGATCGGTGGCTATAAAAAATACTTCAGAATCATGCATCGAGTCCAGTTGCCGCCTGAAATAAGCAATCTCTTCGTCAGTCATATCTTCTGGCGATTCGGGTGTGTTGCCATCAATTATCCTGGATTTCTGCTGAAACCCTAATAATACCGGCTGTTCCGGATATTGAACCGAAGCAACCTCAGTTATTCCTGACATACCGTATACCATGGTATCAGATTCCCCAACCTCAACAATCAGTTCTGTACCTCTGATTCCACAGACAACATCCGGGGTGCTCACTTTATGGATTTCCCTTCCTGTGATTTTCCTGAATTTAGTGATCAGGCGGCCCTCATCTAAACTAAGTTTTACATTTACCAGGCTTATATCATCAATTTTTGCGATTGTATCTTCTGCGACTCTGATGAGAGTTCCTTCATCAAAACTGATATCAACGTTTCCGTAATGCCCGGTTTTGATAGAGCTGCCTGCGACTAATCTTTGTCCGGGTCCTATTTCTGTCCAGTCACCGGAGCTGGTTTTGCATACTTCAGCATCAGGAACTGCCCAGGTTACTTTCGGGTTGTGCATTACCCTTACCGGGGATCTTAAGGCAAGTTTATCGGCAGATATTGACCTAGCTATAAGAATTACCGCAACCAAAATCACGGCAGCTAATAAAAAGGCTGCAACTAGTACCCTGGTTTTTATATTTAGATGATTTGATCTCATGAATTAATCTCTTCCTTTTTATTGTGATGCTGCTGTTTCGTAAATTTAAATATAGCACATTTTTATATTTAACAATTAACTTTTCCCTCTTCCTGATATTATCTACCATGTTATGTATACTTATATTAAATGCTTTAGGGGTAAATATCCTGCATGAGGGTTTTAATTTCGGAGGTAAGAATGAAGGTATCAAATAATTCAGGACTAAAATTGTTTTTTCTTATCTTACTATGTATTGTCCCTCTCATAACCCTAACAGCAGCTCCTTCTGCAATTCTCTGGGAAAAATGGCTGGCAAATGATCCCGAATCTACCCGTTTTCCAGATCACTCTCTATGGAATGAATTTCTTGAAAGTTATGTCATAACAGACGATCCGTCGGGGGTGAATCTTGTAAGATATGCCGATGTCACTCCGGCGGATCGGAGATCTCTTGATATGTACATATCTCAACTTGAGGCGGAAAATGTTGATACACTCAACAGGAATGAGCAGCTTGCATTCTGGCTCAACCTTTACAACGCGCTGACGGTCAGGGTTATTCTTGAGCATTATCCTGTTAAATCCATCCGGGATGTCGACATTTCAGGATTTTTCCGCAATGGTCCATGGGATGCTCATCTGGTTCGCATAATGGGAGAAAAACTGACGCTAAACGATATCGAACATCGTATTATTCGGCCAATCTGGCCGGGTCCTCTTGCTCATTACGTTGTAAACTGTGCGAGCTACAGCTGCCCGGAACTTGAAGGCGAAGCTTTCACCGGCGAAAATGTGTGGGATTATATGAAAGCCGGGGCACGTGAATATGTTAATCATCCCCGTGGTGTTAAGATAGAAGGGAATGTTATGCATTTATCAAGTATCTACAAATGGTATATGGATGAGGACTTCGGCGGGGATCGTGATGGGCTGATTGAGCATCTGTTTAAATATGCTGAAGCGGGGCTGGCGAATGAAATCCGGAACTTCCGCGGACGGCTGTCTTTTAATTATGTCTGGACACTTAACGAACCCGTTTCTGAGAGATAGCTCACTCCAGCACCCTGCCTTCTATGGGATCCAGCATAGATTTTCGAAGACTAGATTCGGTAACTTGGGGGAATATACGTCCCGCAAAGGCAAAGGCCCGGAGACCTGCTCCCGGAATAAGGCGGGGTTTTCCTTTTTCGACTGCTGAGAATATATACTCAGCAAGAATTTCGGGTTCCATTCGACTGGATTCACGGCTGTTGTCCGGGCTGTAGCGTCTGGCGTGGGGCGTTTTAGTGGGGCCAGGGTAGACAACGGTGACCTTGCCGGGCATCGCGGCCGCGAGGCTCTCGCCGTAACTTTTGACAAGATCCTTTGTTGCTGCATAGACAGCAGCGCCCGGGTATCCTACGAATGCTGATAAACTCGACATGAAGGCCCTCTTTGTGTGGCTGTCTGCTTTATTCTGCTGCATGAGCTCCTGCTCAAGAAGAAGCGGCGCAAGGCCGTTCACTTTCAAGACTGTATCCTGGGACGAAGTTTTCTGATTTTCGAATCGACCGAAGACGCTTATTCCCGCATTATGGATAACAATATCAATGGGAGGGATGCTCTTCACAATCTCATGTATCTGCTGTCTGTCGCTGAGATCACATTTCAACGTAAACAAGCTCTGGTCTTTATTCAATTTACCCAACTCTTCAAGGCCGGCGAGGTCTCTGTCAAGGGCATAGACCGTAGAGCCGTACTGGAGATACTTACGAGTCAGGGCAAGTCCTATCCCGCTTGCTGCTCCGGTTATGAGGACCGATTCGGGTCCGGTTTTATTATACAGGCCAGATGATTCTGTCCCCCCCAGAACCCCGGGATTTCGTCTGATAATGCTGAAAAGGCGGGGGAAAATCCGGGTGAAAGTCATCAGCGCGGAATTCCCAAAACCTAGAGGAGCGAGTCTGATGTGGGAGTCCTTCTTTACAGCATGTTCAATCTTACCAAGAATAGCCCCTGCTACAGCATCCGGAGATGCAAAGCCCTTTGTACTTTTCGGCATAAACCGGTCATCCAGGGCGGACCTTCGATGCATAGCTGTGTTGGTAGCTCCGGGATGTACAGCGATGACCCTGTATCCTTCGGGCTGTTCCGCCGCAAGGTTTCGCACAAAGGCGTCTATGGCGGCTTTTGTTGCAGTGTAGCAGGCAAAAGCTGGTGACGGCAGGTTTGAAACAACAGAACTTACAAAAACGATGGTACATTTTCGTGATTTATTCTGATAGCCAAGAATTTCCCGGGTCAACAGCACCGGTATCCTGAGGTTTACGGAATACATTCTTGCGGCGGACTCCGCACCCTGAGAGGCTATGGGGCCGGTGTAGCCTATTCCGGCATCATGTATGATAAGCTCTATATTGTCTTCAGCCTGTTCCCGGGCCCAGTCCGCCAGTTTGTGAGGTGCATTGTCTTTAGAGAGATCTATGGATAGATACTGATTGCGTTTCAACGGGAAATCGGCCCCGCATTCCTCATATTTTCTAGAGCCTGCGGCGAGCACAAGATCTCTGTGATTTACCAGTTTACGAACAAGCGCCATGCCGATGCCCGAGCTACCACCCGTGACCAGCACCGTTTTCCACTTTTTAAGCATTTGCTCAGATAGTTTCTGGTTTAGTATTTTAGCTGCAACACGGGTGATAATGATCACTACAGCAATCGTAGCTGCAAGCCCGATGCCAAAAAGCGCCCATTCCAGGGTAGTTCTTTCGCTGCCGCTGAGGGATGCCAAATCGGCTGCCGCTTTCCCGAAATAGACATACATAACTGTACCGGGAAACATCCCTATCCAGGAAGCGAGAATATATCCGCGAAATTTTACTTTTGTGATGCCGTAGAAGTAATTAGATAAATTATATGGAAGAAGCGGGCTGAGTCTAAGCAATCCTACAATTTTCCACCCCTCCCGCGCAATTGCCTCGTTAACTGCTTCAAAACGCGGCTTTCCTTTAATCCACCCATTTACCGATTCGCGGAACAGATAGCGTCCTACTATAAAAGCTACCGCGGAGGCTGCGGTACTGGAGACTGAAACAAGGATAGTGCCTTTAACCACTCCAAAGAAAAATCCTGCACCGAGGGTTAAAATCGAACCTGGGAGGAAGAGTACCGCAGCAAGGATGTACACCAGAAAGAAAATTATCGGGGCCCATATTCCTGTACTCTGTATCCAGCTTAGTAAATTCGTTACCATTGCAGTAACATCAGTAAAAATAAAGAGCAAAACAATGCCGGCTGCTATCACTGCAACCGCAATCAATTTTACGATATTGCCTGCTGAACCTTTCTTATTTTCTGAATTGTTCATTTTTTAACCTCCGCCAGCAAAAGAAATGCTGTCCTATACAGGTCCTGTTCCCCTGTAGCCTTTGAATATTTTCAGGAATTTTCTGACACCGGGATTAAAAAGCTTAGGAGACATATACTCTCCTATCGCCTTCTTATATATTTCTGTGAGTGTCGGATAGGGCAGCATCGGGCTGTAGAGTTTTGAAAGTTTCCACCCTTCATTGACTGCGAAAATGCCGGGGCTTAACAGTTCTCCGGCATGCGGTCCGGCAATTTGAACGCCAATCACTCTTTCCTTTTTATCAGTCAGAATTTTTATTTTTCCATCGGTCTCGCGCTCTGCCTGGGCTCTGTCGTTTTCGCTGAACTCAGCTTCGATTTTCCTGTAAGCTATTCCCGCTTTATCTGCTCTTTTCTCATTCAGGCCGATTGATGCAATTTCCGGGGCAGTATAGGTAGTCCAGGGAACCCTGGCATAATTCATATTGGCAGGCAGTCCCAGAACCTGCCTTCTGAACGCTATTCCGCCCTCAGCGCCTGCAACGTGTGTAAAAAGAAAGTTTCCGTTTACATCACCAATGGCCATAATGTTTTTACGGCTTGTCTGAAGCGTACTATTCGTTTTTATAAATCGCTGATTGTGTTCAATGCCTGCATTATCCAGTTGAAGCTCCGATATATTCCCCGTTCTGCCGGTAGCAACCAGAATTTCCTCACCACTTTGGATATGGGCGGAGCCATTCTGTGTATATTTTATCTGCTTCCGGCCCTTAGCGTTTAAAACCTGGCCTATCTCTGCACCAAAAATCAGTTTTACTCCGGAGCAGGCCAATGCGTTCTCTGCATAGCGGGCCATATCCGGGTCCTCGTGGGGCAGAAGCTGATCGGTATTTGTGAGAAGGGTTACTGCGCTACCGAGGTTTGAAAATGCATAACTCATTTCAACCCCGATTGGTCCACCGCCGATTACAAGCAGTTCAGCAGGTATTTTACTGATACTGAATACTGTTTTATTGGTTAGATAACCTGTTTCTTCAAGCCCCGGAACAGGGATTATCAGTGGTGATGAGCCTGTGGATATAGAAATCTTAGGCGCGGATATCCGCTGAATACCGGATACGGACTCTATCTCAAGCTCATGATTGTTTATAAATCTGCTTCTTCCGAATATCACTTCGGCTCCAAGGCTTGTAAATCTCTCAATGCTGTCATGATATGCAATATTAGAGATTACCTGCTGTATATTCGACATGAGAAGTGCAGCATCAGCAGATATATCAATTCCTGATTGCGGAAGGCCAAAGCGGTTAATCTCATGCAGATTTTCGATCAGCTTACCGCTTCGCAACAGGGCTTTACTTGGCACACAACCGTAATACAGACAGTCTCCGCCCATATGCTCCTTCTCAATCAGTACGACCTTGACTCCTGTCTGGGCTGCACCTGCAGTAAGAGTGAGGCCGGCTGCGCCTCCTCCGATTACAATAAGATCATGACTATATTTCATTGTTTAAGTATTATGTTGGAATAGTCTTTCGTCAAGTTATTATGCAAATAGCAGGCAAAAACAGCCGGAAATCAAATTAGTGCAGATTTTTCTTTGCCCACACCAGCCTGAACAGTATACCGGGGACCAGGGCTGCTGACATTACATAAAATAGGAGAGTCATACGGCCGGGGATTATGAATAAGAGTGTATAGATGATGATAGTTTCTGTTCCTTCCACCAGGCCCGAAGGCATGGCCACCGAGGTCTGTTCACCCCTGATGGAAGCCCCGGCATGATTTTTTTCGAGCAGTGAAGATAGGTACATCCAGCTGGCCGCGTTGACATAAAACAAACCGAGCATCACTGCAAGGGCCAGCCAGGTTGATTCTCCCATACCGTATCTCAGGGTGAAAACAAGGGGCAGCAGGGCATAGGTAATAAAATCGAGCATGATGTCCAGATATCCGCCGAAATCTGTCTGTCTGTTCTGGTGTCTGGCAACAGCTCCGTCGAGGCCGTCAAAGATCCGGTTAAGAGCCCATAAAGCAAGTGCCCAACCGGACATCCTCATCAGCAGGAAGCCTGCCGAGGCAAGGGCGAACAGGAAAGAAATGAGTGTAATTGCATTGGGTGAAAAGCTGCCCGCGATCAGGGATACAAAGGGCGTGAGGAACCTGTCTTTCAATGGGCGCATTATTTTGTCCAGCATATTTTCTCCCTCTTCTGCGTCTTTGCGTCATTCATGACAAGCTTCTTTTTTTGTAGACGGCGTAGACAACGCTATCAAGCAGGGTAAAAAGCAACAAGGGCAGAATGATGAATATTATCACAATCAGAGACGAGACGGGGTAATCCGACCCGGAAATAAAGGGAAAGAGGTAGCCTGACAAAGAGGGAACCGCCCCGCCGCCGATGAGAAACACCAGAAAATACTCACTGAATGCAGTGAGAAAAACCACCGGAGCTCCGGCTGCAATGGCAGGGATCAACTGGGGTAATTCAACGCGTACAAGAGTGTAATGCCATGGAGCCCCCAGATTCGAGGCTGTTTCCGTCATGGTCCGGGGAAACTGCTGGTATCCGGAGATAAGGGATCTCAACATATAGGGATAATTAAAGAGGGTGAGTACGACAACAATCCCGGCGGCGGTCCCGGTTAATCCCCATTTCAGCATTAGGATATGGATCCCCATGCTGAAGGTCATTACCGGGAGGAGTACAGGAGAAAGTAAGAGCCCTTCCACGACCCTCTTCAGGGGGAAATCCTCCCACGCCAGGGCCCTCGCAGGGAGGATGCAGAGGGTGAGAGAAAGGATGACCGTGCATATTGAGTAGAAAGTGCTGGAGAGAATCGACTGGAAAAATCCCGGACTCTGGAAAAAGACATAGCGGAATGCTCTGAGACTGAAGGCCACAGGCCCCGGTCCGGGAAAACGCCAGGCCGAGGAGAAAGCCAGCATCAGCAGCAGCAGAACCGGTAGGATGAACACCAGGATCAGAACAGAAACAGTGAGAAGGCTTCTAATGCTTTTGAAAACCAGGGAGCCATTCTTCATATTTTTCGAACCCTTTCATCCAGATTTTTAGCCGCTTTCAGATAGATAAGGATGAACCCCAGCGAAAAGAGAAACATAAGGCTGAGCCGCGCCATCACCAGCGGTCTGTTTACCAGATCGGATTTAAAATAAAGGTTATAGATTTGGATGCTCAGCATTGAGGGCTCTGAGATCCCCAGAATAAATGGGATATCGAAGGCCCCAAGGCTGTAGAGAAACAGAATAACAAAAAGGGTATTGATCACGGCCCTCAGCTGGGGAAGAATAACCCGCAGGTAAATTCGGAATCCTCCTGCTCCCAGCTGTCGTGCGGTAATAATTCTCTCCTCAGGGATGTTCTGCAGTACAGCCAGCTCCATCAGTACGACAAAGGGTGCCTCTTTATAGATATATGCCAGAATGATCGCGCCTCCCCCCCTGGAATAAAGCAGGTTAGAAAAAGGCCCCAGGGTTTCTCCGGAGCTCCAATGGTAGAAAAGCGCCGGAACCATTCCGCGGTTGGAGAAGAGGAAGAGAACAATAAAGGCAATAGTAATATGGGGAAGGATTATTGGCAGCCGGTATATTCCTGCGAGGAGCTTGAATCTACGCGGGAGCTGCCAGATGGCCAGAGCCAGAAGGCTGCCGAAAAACAAAGCACCCACCGAGGAGGCCAGGGCTATCCATAGGGAGTAGATGGTGCTTTGAAGAAACAGGGGATCCTTTAAGATTTTTTCATAAGCGGAGAAAAATCCGCCCCGGTAATCATCAACCGCTCCCCAACCCGTGGACTGTGCCAGAGTCAATACCATGCCGTATACAAAGAATAGGCTGAAGGGTATTAAGAGGGGCATAAGATGGGCTGCCAGGACGGAGCGTTTCATTATCGGAGAACTTCCCGTATCCAGCTCTTTTCGAGGGCCTCTAAATAGTCGGGGCTGATTTCCGGAACCGCAGCCTTATTTAATTCCTTTAGAGGAAGGGTTGCGGGACCTAGGTCAAGTTCAGTAAATTTCCGTCTCCATTCAGCGGTAAGACGGCCAGGATCCAGTACGGTAAAATCTCCCCAGTTCTCCGGCCTGTTCTTGGAATACTGAGCCTCCGGTGAGAGCAGATAGTTGGCCAGCACCATGGCTCCTGGCACATTTGGTGCGTTCCAGGGGATGCTGGTAAAATGGATATTTGAGATAGACCCATCCTCAAAAACCAGCGTCCTGACTGTTTCGGGGTACCTCCCGTCATTGATGCGTCCCGAAGCCTCGGCCTGGGTGTAGGTCATATTGAAAGCTACCTCTCCCTGCTCGAACAATCCATCCAATCTGGCTTTATCGGCAGGATAGGTTTCTCCGTTTTGCCAGAGGTATGGTTTCAGCTGGTTCAGATAAGCCCAGAGGGGCCGGGCCTTGGCCTCGAATTCAGCCTCCTCGAAGGGCCCTGTAAAATTCTCATGTCCGCCGGAGGTTCCGAAGAGAACCTGCCTGAGAAAAGCGCTGCCGGTAAAATCCGGAGGCTGAGGATAGGTGAATTGTCCGGGATTTTCGATTACCCATTGAAGCAGTTCATTCAGATTGGCCGGAGGGGCAGTTACAACGGCACTGTCATATTCAAGTACAAACTGGGCTCTGCCGTAGGGGATTTCCCAGCCCTCTGTCGGGGTCCCAAAATCATAGGCCACTGTTTCCGGATCCACCAGACTGAAATTAGGCAGGGCATCAGCGAAACTGCCGTAGAGCAGCCCCTCCGATTTCGCCCTCCTGAAATTCTCTCCGTTTATCCATAGCAGATCCATGCTCCCTCTGGGTTTTCCCGACTGTTTTTCTGCCAGAAGCTGGTTTATAAAAACCGAAGCGTCCATGGGAACCCGATTTAGAGATAAATCATATTTGTCCTTCAATGCCGGAGCGACTTCGTTATCGATCCAGCTATTAATTGACGCACTCCCTCCCCACATATAGAAGGATACTTCTGTGCCGCGGGTTGCCTCAATGACATCCTCCCAATCCGCCTGCTGCCACAGAACTTTCTCCTGTTCCTGAGTACCTCCTGCAAATAAGCTTACTGACATCAGCAGAATCACTATTGTTGTTCCAAATAATTTTTTCATAACAAACTCCTTGATAAGGGGAAATAATCTCACGCCCTGATTTATTATTACAGGGTTGAACAATGTTCTTAAAAGCTGAAAAACTCCTTCAGCTTAAGATCAACCCTGTCTCCCCCGCAGAGGTCTTTCTGCTGAGAGAATAACTGAATAGAGGTATCAGCCAATTCTATTGTATATCTGAAGTACCTTCCTTTAAAATGTTTACTTTTGATTTTAGCCTTTCCATTCTCGTCAGGGATCATTTCCAGGCTTTCGGCCCTGCAATATACTGAATCAGTGGATTCAAGAAGGAAGTAAGCATAAAGACTTCTCGGGATTTCATTGACCGGACCGAGAAATCGAGCCGCCTCAAGAGATCCGGGCTGGAAATAAATATCTTCGGCCCGACCGAATTCCAGCATTTCTCCGTTTACAAGGATAGCCAGCCAATCGGAGAGCATCAGGGCTTCCTCCTGATCATGGGTGACGGTGATCATTGTGAGTTTGAAATCCTGCTGAATTGAGCGAAGGAACTCTGCCGTCTCAGACTTTAAATTCCGGTCTAAATTCGCAAAAGGTTCATCAAGTAGAATTACCTCGGGTTTCAGGACCAGCGCCCTGGCCAGAGCACAGCGCTGTTTTTCCCCTCCCGAGAGTTGAGCGGGATAAGCTTTCAATCGGTTGTCAATGGATAACTTCACCGCCATGGCTTCCACTTTTTCTTTAATCTCTTTTTTCGGCAGCCTTCTGGCTTGAAGACCAAATGCGATGTTGTTATACACGGTCATGTAGGGGAACAGCTGATAATCCTGAAAGACAAGAACCGGTTGGCTCTTGATTGTGTGAGGGAGGACCACGGATCCGGAATCGGCAGTGATTATATTAGCGAGGATTTTCAAGAGAGTGGTCTTTCCTGATCCTGAAGGGCCTAAAACGGAAAGTGATTCTCCCAGAGGCACTGAAATGTTTAAATCTTTTAGAACTGAAGCATCATGATATTGCTTACAAACATTTAAAAACTTAATAAATCCTTCCACGCTACAAAGAATATACCATGGAGTTGATCATCTATAAATCATTATTTTCGGATCAAACTTCTTTGCCTAAAACCTCTTCAAAATCTTCCAGTAAAAGGGGTTTGTGGTAATAATAACCCTGAAACTGAGTACATCCATGTTTCTTCAGAAAATTTGAATGCTCTATTGTTTCAACACCCTCAGCCACTGTTTTCATACCTAGATTCTTAGCCAGGGAAAGTATTGCAAGCACTACTCCTGTACGCTTGGAATCCTCAGGGATTCCGTCCACAAAAGCCTTATCAATTTTCAGGATATCAACAGGAAACTGGGAAAGATACGAAAGTGATGAATAGCCCGTCCCAAAATCGTCGATTGAGAGAGAAAGACCTATCTCTGTCAGGCTATTCATTGCTTTTATGGAATCGTTAACATTATCAATAGCCATGCTTTCTGTGATTTCAAGATTCAGGTTGGCGGGGGGGATTCCGGTAGATTCGATGATATTACGCACCTGCTCCGGAAGATTAACGTTCCTGAACTGCCATGGAGATAGATTAACCGCAATATTAATATCTGAAAATCCGTTATTTATTAGCCTGACTGTATCCCGGCATGCCATTTCCAGAACCCATGCCCCTAGAGGCTCAATCAAACCTATTTCTTCAGCAATTGGAATAAATACATCCGGACCGATAAACTGTCCCTCTACTGGTTTTAATCTTACAAGAGCTTCCGCTCCGATTATTTTACCGTCCGATGCGGAAACTTTCGGTTGATAGTTTAAATAGAATTGCCTGTTTTCGAAGGCGGTTCTTAATGCACTTTCAATTTCTATCCTTGAAAGACCGTCCTGTCTGAGGGATGGTGAATAAAATGTATATGGACTGTTAATGTTTCTTTTAGAATCCCTCATCGCAGCTTCGGCCTTTGCAAGCAGTTCTAATGGAAGATTGTCGTCGTCTGGAAATCTTGAAATCCCTATTGAAATTTCAAGATTAATTTCATGATCGGCAACATAAAATGCAGGACCGAAAATCTTCAATATACTATCTGCAATAGAAGATGTTTCATTTTGGTCTCTATCTGACCTTACAATGCATATAAATTCGTCGCTGCCCATTCGGATTATATCATCTTCGGAACTGAATAGAACCCTTAACCTATCAGAAACTTCTAATAACAGCAGATCCCCAGCTTCCGCTCCTGCGCTTTCGTTTATCCGTTTGAAGTTGTTAATATCGATATAAACAAGACTAAAACATTCGCCATCTGATTCAGCGTTCTCCACAAGTGAAGGGAACAGGGAAATCAGGAATTCCCTGTTAGGAAGACCTGTGAGCTTATCATGCATTGACTCATAGATGATCCTGGCTTCTTTTTCTTTGACATCACTGAGATCATGAAAAAATGAAATAAACTGGATTATCTCACCCTCATCATTTCGAATTGAATTAATTGTCAGAAGTTCTGCATAAACAATTCCGTTCTTTCTGCGGTTCCAAATCTCTCCACTCCAGTATCCTTTCTTTCGCAACGCTCCCCACAAATCACTATAAAAATCTTTGCTATGTCTGTGTGATTTCAGAATCCTGGGAGTTTGACCAATCGCTTCTTCGGCACTATAGCCGGTAATTTTTGTAAACGCTGGATTCACCGATTCGATAATGCCTTTTGAATTCGTTATAACAATCCCTTCTATACTGTTTCTGAAAATGTTTTCTGAAAGCAGCTGTATTGATTCAAACTTTTTCTGCCTGCTTATATCCTTTCCATATAAATAAGTGCAAGCCGGGTCATTAATTCTTGAAGCTGAAAAAGAAAAAATCTTACCATTTATCTCAAACTCATTCCTTCCGGTAAAAGTATTCGTATTCATAAACTTCGTTAGAGATTCATCAGGCACCGTGTCACCGACAGCAAGATTAAGTGGATTAAGAATCGATGCTACTGCTTCTTTGTTGGCGTACTCGATGCGCTGGGATGAATCAAGCCTTATGACCGGGCTAGGAGTTTCATCTGGAAACTTCGCAAGAGTTTTTATCTCCGAACGGGCTTGTTCAATTCGTTTTGTATTCTCTTGATGACTCTTCATGAAACGATTGAAATGTTCGCTTACAATCTCAAATTCATCCCCGGTTTTTATATTTAACCTTACCGAAAAATCACCGTCTGTACTTTTGTCAAGTTTTTCAACCAGTTCAGAAAGCGGTGCCGTTATGTGGCTGCTGATTCTATTGTTCAATACTACAAACAGGACAAAAGCTATAATTATTGCTGTAGCCATTACCATATAGGAATTAATGACTTGTCTGTATAATTCCGTTTGGTAACCCATGCCTACAATAACCCAGTCCATTTCCGGAAGATATGAATAGAACGCCACAGCCCGGCTTTCTCCCCGCTGAGGGCTGTTAACGTAAATGGTCATATGACCAATTACGTTCTCTCTAATATCATCAAACCGCTCATAAAGCGCTTGCCTGAAAATTTCATTATCTTCATTGGGGGACTCAGTAGACAAAATGAAGTCACCGGAGCCGTTCATGAGAGATATACAGCAGAGACTATTCAAGTTTTGGTTTTCAAAAATAGATCTGATATCCTCAAGACGAAGGTTTTTTGTGTACTGATCATCTGTGTAGGCAGTAGTAGAGATTATCCAAGCGAGCGGTTCGCAATAACTCATATAAAGGATTTTCTTTCGGAAGTTTATATCATCCGGATTCTTCCAGTCATATTTTAAAACACCTTCTTTCATTAGAAGCTGTTTCTGAATCCCTTCATCCCAACTGAAGTCCCTGCCTATGTATTCTTCAACGGGATGAGCGGTCATCTCTCCTTCCAAATTTAAAGCATATGAGTATCCCGACTCCCCGACAGGTGAATTTGAAATAAGCGCCACTATTTGTTCAACGACCTCTTCTCTATTAACTAATCCTTTTTCTGCCAGGTTAAGATATTCAACAGAAATAGCTGATAGCTTTTCGTTTTCAACTTTTAGATACTGCTCAACAGATTTATGAGTAAATTCTCTGATGTTATGTTCAATATTTTCAATTGACTGCTGAATCGAAGCGTCTATTCCTTTATTCTTGAAATTTGTGATGATAAAGAAGTTTAAAATTATAAAAATTAACAATATAGCCGAGATGAGACCACCATAGTTCAGCGTGAGCTTCAAATGTATGGGCCGACCTTTATTATTCTTTCTATTCATGAATAATTATAAGATTTTTAATCGCAGATATAGAGTGAAAAAATACGCCAAAATATTTTTGATCTCATTTCTCTGCGGATAAGTCATCTAACTCCTTAACCGGACTATTTACTTGATGGAAAATCATCTTATGTGATTCAATAATCAAGATATAATTATTATCTGCTATTATGGCCTTGTTTTCAAGTAAATATGATTTTTTGCAAAATCACGTAAGTATGTTATTAGTTTAACAATTTAATCCAAGGATAAACCTTTTTCGATGATTTCATACAACTCTTCTTGAGAAAAAAAGCCTACATGCCGGTAGTATTCTCTGCCGTCACTGTCAAGGAAAACCTGAGTAGGAATGGCTTGTATTCCGTATTCGCTTGCAAAAGGCGCTCCCTCATCTGTCCAGACGTCGTGAAAAATAACCTCCACTTGTTCTCCAAAATCAACTTCAACCTGTTCCATTATAGGCTGCATCATTTTACAAGGTATACAGCTTACAGACCCTAGTTCAATAAATGTAACTGCTGCACGTTCAGAACTCTTCTCCTCATCTGCTTGACTGGCATCAGCCTCAATTTTTTTTTCGCATCCAAACAAAGTCAGTATGCTCAGGATGGCCATAATCTTTAGTAGATTTCTCATTTTCCCTCCAAATATTTTATATGAGATCAATTAATTGATATATTCCAACGGCAACAACAGCTATGCCGCATATTTTTTTGAAAACAGGTAAGGCTTTATCTGTCCATTTTTTTTGTAAAAGATTATTCACAGCATCACCAAAAGTTCCTGCTGCAATAATTACTGCGGTATGTCCGACTGCATAGAACAGCATTAGAGAAAAACCGAAGGTAATAGTGCTTGCGGATGCAGAGAAGACAAATCCGAGCATCGGTGCCATGAAAGCAAAACTGCATGGGCCCAGGGCTATTCCATATACAAGCCCAAGGATAAAGGAGCCAAATTTACCTGCTTTGATTCTTTTTGGTGTAAAGGAAAAAGATGTCTTCGAAAGAGGGATAAAATCCATTAGCCAAATACCACAGATAATAAGAAATATAGCTACACCAATAAGAACTCCATCTCCAATATCACCCATTATCCTCCCTGTCATGCTTGTAATTATTCCAATGACCGCGAGCATGATTAATAGCCCGAGGCCAAATAATAGCGATAATGTAAAAGCTGTTTTTGTGTCCGGTTTTTCTCTGTTATTGATGTAGGCAATGATTAAGGGAAGTGAGCCCAAGTGGCAGGGGCTTATAATAACACTTAATATTCCCCAAAGAAGTGCTGCTGCGAATGCAAATAGTCCGGGTTGACTCATGCCCGTGTTTAGTAAATTAAAAAAATCCATCATTTATTTATTCCTATTTTTTTAAAAAATAGTAAATGTTCTTCCTGTGGCAGATATCCATCATGACGTGAAAACTTCACGCCATTTGAATCAATAAAGATTTGAGAGGGAGCTATTTTGATCTCATTTTCTTCTGCTGATTTTTCTCCTGAATCTGTTCCTGTATCAATATATTCCACTGCTACAATTCCTTCATAATCTTCATCTTTGCACATGGGACGCAAGTCGAGCCGAACTCTAAAATTGCGAGTTCAGCCTTTGTCGTTTCTTTAAAGTTTTTTTTTAGATTCATAACACCGCCCTGCTGCTTAATTGGAGATGATAGCTCTTTTCTGTCTCATTTCAAATCTTGCCACAAAAAATGCTGCGACAAAACCTACCGTTAATAAAATGAAAGAAGCATAAAAGAAGATTGAATTAATACCCTGGGTAGAGAGTATTCTGCCGTTTAAAATAGTCCCTGCCGCACCACCTACAAACATATTGAATGATGCAAGAGACATTGCCGTTCCACGCATTTTCGGCAGTTTCATCTGAGCTGTTGATACAAGTGTTGTCTGCAGAAAGATGAAAGCAAGACCGAAACCGAATAGGCCTATACAGAGCATTACAATGTTTGAGAATGATGACATGATATAAAGCCCCGAAAAACCGACAATTCCTGCAGAAATAAGAAAGCCGTGTTTCAATACTTTTTTTAATTTTGGAGCAATTCTTCCTCCGAAGACTGTACCAACTCCAAAGAAAGACAATATAAGGCCGACCTGTAGAACTGAGAATCCTGTAAGTTGCTGTAGAAGTTTGCCGGAGTATGTGAAGCTTCCGAAGACTGTAAAGCCAACAAAAAATATTGTGATAACAATTCTCATAAACCGGGGGTTGCTTAAGGGGGCCTTATAGGCCGATACAAAATTCAATTTATCTACAACATTGCTGTCTTTTTCAAGAACTCTTGTGATAATAATAGCGACTATTAATTCGCCTATACCGTAAACAATATAGACCATCCGCCAGGAGCCGAAATAAGATAATGCTCCTCCTATAGCGGTTGCAGTAGCACCCCCTAAAAACATCATTCCCATGACCTTTCCAAGAGCACCCTGACGTTCCTGATCATTGAAAGATTGACCTACCAGAGCCATTGTTACTGGGAAAACACCTGCACCAAACCCTCCATTAAAGGCCCGGAATATCATTAAACTCTGCAAATTGAAGGATAACCCTCCCATTATACTGAAAACAGCAGTCCCGAAGGCTGCTATACGTATAATTCGAACCTTGCCGAATCTGTCGGAAAGTGGCCCGAAAATTAGGGTAAAAAGCCCGAAAGATAGCATGTAGGCTGTAACAGAATATGCGGCCTGTTGCATTGACAAGCCTAAATCTTCTGATATTTTCAGCAGTAAAGGAGCTGCTGCATAATTATCACCATTGGTCATAAATGCTAATAGACCTAAAAACATCAGCATTGCGTTTTTGTTTTTCAAAATTCTACTCCTGAATTAGTGAATTAATTTATTGAACCGAAAAGCAGTCCGGCAAGAAGACATGCGGGGAAGCCCCCTTCCTCATCGAGCTACCCTTCAATCTGCATACGGATTTCTTCTGTTACCCGGTCAATAACCTTGTCGGTTATTTCTGTTTTCCTTTTTTTCACATCAAAATCGGTAGTAATAAAATGTGTGTAAGGTAGATTGTTCTTTTCAAATATCTTCTTTCTGCAGCTGATTTTGCAGCCGTCAATAATAATATTCTCTTTCGCTTCCTGTGCGGAGATAGTAAATCCGGATAAATCTGCGCCAACACCTGCAAGGCAGGTTCTATATGCAACACCAGCCGCGTGGAGTTTCCTGAATACCTGAACATGAATATAACAATTTAGTTTTCTTGTCATTTCCACAAGAGCACGACATCTTATTTGTCTCCGTTGATAAAATCAGTAATCTGTGCAGGTGTTAGAACCTTGCCTGCCGATTTTACTTCTCCATCGATTGCGAGCGCCGGAGTTACCATAACTCCCATCTCCATTATCTCATCGAGATCTGTAACCTTTACTACCTCATAATCTGAGCCTAACCTGCTTGCTGCCTCGATGGCAGAGGCTTAAAGAGCCTTACATTTAACACAACCTGTTCCTAAAATTTGGATTTTCATGAATATACTCCTCTATAATTGTTTTACTGATGCTTTTATTCAGAATCAAAGATATGATTACTATGCCAATTACGCTTGCATATAATCGTGCAAGCGTTAATCTGCAGTCGCCGGAAATGCAATGAATCCAGCAATAAGAGTTATTCTTCCAGCAATGGCTGCTCCGAATACCCCAATGATGCCGGAGTCTTCACCAATGGCTTTGGAAATTTGGTCTTGATCCAAAAATGCAATATTAATCGCTACTATGACAATTATTGCTAAAAATTGAGGCAGTATATTTTCAAAGGATTTAAGTGCTTTTTTCAAAGCTTTAATTGTCTTTTTTTTATCTTTTAAAAACGATAGTATCAGGGCGATTTTTGAAACTGCAGATAAGATCGTGCTACTCAAACAATTCTCCTCTTTGTTGTTTCTTTGTTTCAAAATATAGAAACTAACGCGCAACCTTGTCAAGTGTTTATCGACAAAGTTTCTAAAATTTGCAACTTCAATGTAATGATTAGAGAAAAAGAACGACAAAAAGCGGAAATAAGAGCAGATATGTTTTAATTAAGTGAAAAGGAAGAGTTTAAATATATAAATGAACAGATGTGCCAGGAGGTTTTACAATAATTTTTTTCTATTTACGTTAATACAAGATAGGCCTTTTTCAGCATCCTGATAAATGACGTCGTCGATACAATGTATGAACTCCATTATGCAGGGACATATCAACGAATAAAGAACTTTGTTCCCAACTTTCCTGTCGATTAGAAGTCCAGCCTGTTTTAGTAATGATAGGTGCTTTGATACAGTCGATACGTCTGCACCTACTGCCTTTGTTAAATCACTTACTGAGCTGTCTTCATTAGATAGCAGCTGGACCATAAATATCCTGGTAGGATGGCCTAATGCTTTCATGACTTTTGCTCTTGAAGCAGCTAAGTCTTTCTCTTTTGCATAATCCATAAATTTAATGTGAATAAATTTTTAAATAAAGTCAATCGATAGTTGACTATAATTGGCAATTTTGCCAAATTGACAATATAGGCTAATTTAGTGAGGTATAGGTATGGCTGAAAAGCGTATTGGTTTCTTTGCAAAATATCTTTCGATTTGGGTTGCTGTCTGCATTGTTCTTGGTGTAACAATAGGTGTATTGTTCCCTAAAATTCCTGTGCTGCTTGGGAAAATGGAGTATGCTAAAGTTTCTATTCCTGTGGCAATTTTAATCTGGTTGATGATTTACCCGATGATGCTGAAGGTTGACTTTAAGAGTATTGTAAATACAGGAAAAAAACCGAAAGGACTTATTGTTACATTAGTTGTTAATTGGCTTATAAAACCATTTACGATGTTTTTGATTGCAAGCTTCTTTCTTAAGGTTGTATTTAAAGCATTTATTCCGGAAGCTCTGGCTACTGACTATGTAGCGGGTGCTGTCCTCCTTGGTGCTGCGCCCTGTACCGCGATGGTTTTTGTCTGGAGTTATCTTTCAGATGGTGATCCTGGATACACAGTTGTTCAGGTAGCTATTAATGACCT
>JAQQAL010000010.1 GCA_028532855.1 Candidatus Thalassospirochaeta sargassi | reverse complement strand
TGTCGGTAACTTCAATACAGTTCCGCATGATCCAGCGCCTCCGACTAAGCCTAATGGTCTTCGCATAGGAACCCCCGCTATTACCACCCGCGGAATGAAAGAACCTGAAATGGATATAATCGCTGATCTGATCAGCAAGGTAGCCGACAACATGGGGAATGAAGAAAAGATCTCGGCCATCTCAAAAGAGGTTATGGCTCTTACTTCACGTTTTCCTGTTCCCGACCACTTTATTATTCCCAAAAAGAAGGTTGCGCCTTTCGGATGTGATGAAGATTAAAATAACGGTTGTATTTTCTTTTTAATGAATTTCGGGGGAAGCTTTTTAATGTTTCCCCCTTTTTTTAGACCTGAAGTTCTCTACTGAAACTCTCTAAATCAGGAAAGAGTTTCCATGCGTGTGAGTCCAGCGGTGTTGACATATTGTTTACTATTACAATCTTTCCGCCAGCTCTCACAGTCTGCAGCGGTATTGATGCCGCCGGTTGAACAACAAGAGATGAACCAAGAACAAGCATCAAATCAGATTTTGCAGCAAGATTGAAAGCTTCATCAATTGCTTCCGCCGGTAGAGACTCTCCAAAGAAAGTAATATCAGGTTTGATAATTCCGCCGCATTTATCGCATTTAGGTGTTTCGTCACGTTGAACTATTACTGCGATATCTTCATATCCCCACTCACTTCCGCAGGAAAGACAATGATGTTTCATTGGCGAACCGTGTACCTCGATTACATTCTTTGAACCTGCTTTCTGATGCAGAAGATCAATATTTTGAGTAATTATCGCCTTCAGATACCCATCATGTTCAAGACCTGCCAGCATTTTATGAACGATTCCAGGTGATTTCTGATCCAGAACATAAATAAAATTCTTTGATTTTCTATAATAAAACGAGGGATCATGCATAAAATAATTAAGATCAAATATTTTATCGGCATCCGGATCATTATACAATCCGTTTTGCCCCCTGAAATCCCTGATTCCCGAGAAGGTTGATACCCCTGCACCTGTGAAGCATGTTACATACTCTGCGCTTTTTATTAATTCTATTAATTCATTCATTTTTTTATAATACTTTTCTGGTTGTCCTTTTACAAGCCTCTTGGGGTGATACCGCTTGACAGCGGATTTTTCGTTGTGATAACTTGTTGAAACTGTTATAATTAACCAAATCATTTTCAAGGAGATTCTATGTCAGGCCACAGTAAATGGCATACTATAAAGCATAAAAAAGGCGCTGCCGACGCCAAACGCGGCAAAATATTCACAAAGATTATCAAGGAAATTACCGTAGCAGCAAGAATGGGCGGCGGAGATATTGAAGCCAACCCAAGACTGCGAACCATCGTCCTCAAGGCGAAGGACGCAAACATGCCCAAGGATAATATCGAACGTGCTATTAAAAAGGGTACAGGAGATCTTGAAGGGGTAAGCTATACCGAGGGTATGTACGAGGGATACGGTCTGGGCGGTGTTGCTATCCTTGTTGAAACACTGACTGATAATAAAAACAGAACTGCTGCCGATGTTAGAAGCATCTTTACAAAGGCCGGGGGCAACCTCGGAGAGTCCGGATCGGTATCATACATGTTCAACAGAAAGGGGGTAATAACCCTAAGTACTGAAACTTGTGATGAAGATGCGGTTTTTAATGCTGCTCTTGAAGCTGGTGCAGAGGATGTAGTCACAGAGGACGGCATAATCGAGGTCATGACCGATCCGCAGGATTTTGAATCAGTTCGAGACGCTCTTGAAGAGGGTGGTTTTAAGCGTGAGATGGCGGAAGTTTCCATGATTGCTGATCAGATGATTACACTTGATGATGAAAAAACCAGAAAGGTTCTTAAACTCATCGAAAAACTTGAAGATAACGACGACGTTCAGAACGTATATTCCAACATGGATCTGCCAGAGGATTTCGATCCTGAAGCTGAATAAACTTTAATCAGGATGAAAAAACGTGTTCTGGGATTTGATCCCGGACTGGCCAATACAGGCTGGGGAGTTATTGACGCCGATGCAAGCCGTTTCAGAACGGTTGCATACGGTGCAATATCTACTTCTGCTAATCTTTCCATCGGTGAAAGACTTAACATTATCTTCAGCCAGGCAACCGAAGTAATCCGCAAATTTGAACCGGATGTCGCTGGAATTGAAAGCCTGTACTTTGCAAAAAATGTTACAAGCGCCATACCTGTTGCACAGGCGCGTGGAATACTTTTACTTGCTCTGTATCAAAGCGGTATAGACGCAGAAGAGTACACCCCCGGACAGATTAAAATGGCTATTACAGGCAGCGGAAGGGCAGAAAAAAAACAGATCCAGGAGATGATTCGGATCCTCCTCGGTATGAAAGAATACCCGAAGCCTGACCATGCTGCCGACGCATTAGGCGCCGCTGTCTGCTGTTTTAATTCAAACCTGCAAACCGCAAGGGGGTTATAACTTGTTCAACAGCATTTACGGTACAATCACCCATAAAGACGATTCAAAGATATTTCTTGAGCTCAACGGTATAGAATGGCAGATTTTTATGCCGTTCAATTCAATAACAAAGCTTCCTCCCGCTGGAGAAAACGCAAGGATATATACTCACCTTCAGCACAGCCAGGACAACATGCAGCTTTTCGGTTTTTCTAACCAGCGTGAAAGAACCCTGTTTCTTGACCTTTTGAAGGTCGGCGGAATAGGCCCTAAGCAGTCGATAAAAATACTTTCGGGGATTGAGATTGACAACTTCATCAAACAACTTGATGACAATGATGTCGACGCATTAACCAGGCTTCCCGGCCTCGGTAAAAAAACCGCTCAGAAAATTATTCTGACGCTCAGGGGAAAACTCAGCTTCGATGAAGCCGCCGATACATCCGCTCCCGACAGCGACATTGTCAAAGCCCTTGTCGACATGGGCTTTGATCGAAAATCTTCCGAAGCCGCCGTGAAAAGGGCTGCCGAAGAGGAGGCCACAGCGGCTGCATCGGAGTCGGAACGGGAACAAACAATTTTTCGCAGGGCAATAATCCTGCTGAGCAGTTAGGTTGATATATGAACAGCGACTTTACCGATGACAACGGAATTGAAAACAACCTCCTTAACGGCGATTACAACCAGATAAAAGACGGCACCGAAAATCCCCTGAGGCCGAAAAAACTTGCCGACTTCCAGGGGCAGGATGCAATCAAAAGCAATTTATCCATATTCATACAGGCGGCCAATGATCGCAGTGAAAGCCTTGATCACGTCTTTCTAAGCGGACCTCCAGGCCTGGGCAAGACAACCCTCGCTGGAATTATAGCAAACGAGCTCGGCGCGGAATTGAAGGTAACGAGTGCTCCGGCCATTGAAAAACCCAAGGACCTTGCAGGTATTCTGACGGGTATCACCGAGCGCTGTGTTTTCTTTATAGATGAGATTCACAGGCTTAAGCCGGCTATTGAGGAAATGTTATATATAGCGATGGAAGATTATGAAATGGACTGGGTGATAGGACAGGGACCATCCGCTCGGAATATCAGGATTCCGATACCCCAGTTTACCCTTATCGGGGCAACAACCAAGGCCGGGGCCGTTGCAAGCCCGCTGTACAGCCGCTTCGGTATAAGCTGCCGAATGGATTTTTACCGCGCCGAAGATATTATGAGCATAATCAGACGATCAGCCGGCATTCTTGATATAAGCATTGATGAAGACGCTGTCGTCCAGCTCGCAGGATGCTCCAGAGGGACTCCCCGTGTCGCAAACCGACTACTTCGCAGGATGCGTGATTTTGCCCATGTTGAAAACAGCGGAATAATAACAAAAGATATTGTTATGAACGGTCTGAAACGCCTTGAGATTGATGCTATGGGGCTTGAACGCCTGGACAGGCAGATATTGAGACTTATTATCGAGCGCTATGACGGCGGTCCGGTTGGTGCTGAAACCCTTGCCATATCTGCCGGCGAGGCAGTTGAATCGCTTGAAGATTTTTACGAACCATACATGATTCAGCAGGGATTTATCAAGAGAACCCCGCGCGGCCGAATGGTAACAGACCTGGCATACAGCCACCTTGGCCTGACACCGGGCGCTCAACGTAAAGCAGGAGGAAATACCGATGAAAACCAGTCACTTCTCTTTTGAGCTGCCTGAGGAACTGATAGCCCAGTATCCCTCCGACAGCAGGGGAGAATCAAGGTTGATGATGCTGAACAGGGAAACCGGAGCGATAAATCATCATTCTATTAATGAGTTGCCGTCCCTGCTTCCCGAGGGATCTCTGATGGTTTTCAACAACTCCCGGGTGCGAAAGGCCCGTATATACGGAGAATCTTCAACCGGGGGGAAGGTAGAGTTTCTGCTAATCAAAGCCCTGCCAGAAGAAAACACCGAAGGGAAAACCTGGCTTGCGATGGTCTCAAAAGCAAAAAAACAGAAACCCGGTAAGCGCTTCAGGTTCGCAGGGGGCCTTGAGGGAGAAATCATCCGTATAGAGGGCAGCCATCGTGTACTAGGCTTTTCAGAGACCGTCGACGACGAATGGCTCGACATACACGGCAGGATGCCGCTGCCGCCTTATATCAAGCGTGAAGACGAGTTCTCGGATGCAGAACGATATCAGACAGTTTACTCGGAAAAGACTGGTTCTATTGCGGCACCTACAGCCGGACTTCATTTCACCGATAAAATAATGTCGGACATCGCTTCCCACGGCATAGAAACAGCCTTTATCAGCCTTCACGTCGGACTCGGCACCTTTCTGCCGGTCAGAACCGAGGATATAAGCGACCATAAGATGCATTGCGAAGACTACGAAATATCTGCTGCAGCTGCTGATGCAATCAACAAGGCGGCATCTGAAAAGAGAAGTATTGTTGCAGTAGGAACTACCTCGGTGCGTACCCTGGAATCAGAGGCAGCCAGACTCGGCAGAGCCGGGGTGGAATCAGGCAGGCGAAGCACCGATATATTCATCTATCCCGGTAGAGAATTCAGCATTGTTAATCACATGGTTACCAACTTTCATACCCCGGAATCTTCACTTCTGATGCTTGTATCCGCTTTTGCAGGAAAAAAAAACATCGACAAAGCCTATCAGACAGCAATAGATAACAAATATCGTTTTTATTCCTATGGAGACGCAATGTTTATAATTTAATTCTTTTTGACTTGAATTAATTATAAGCTGTGGTTAAGATCGGAGCCTATGAAAATAATCATTCTCGGAGCGGGTACCCGCGGATTTCAAATTGCAAAACACCTTATTGAAGAAAAAAAAGATGTTGTTTTAATTGAATCGGATCCCAAAAAAGCATCTTATGCCTCATCTAAGCTCGATTGCATGGTTGTAAACGGTTCTGGAACGTCCATAGAAAAACTCAAGGAAGCAGGTATAGATGATACCGACATGTTTATAAGCATGACGGATTCCGACGAGGTTAATATGGTTGCATGCGGACTTGTTTCAAGTGAATTTGAGGTTGCTCGTAAGATTGCCTGTATCAGAAACCTGACTTATATCGGCTCACACGGTCTTTCAGGTAAAATTCTTGGGATAGACTATATCATTAACCCTGAAGCCGAAGCAGCGAAGGCTATTTACGATGTAGTAGACAAGGGTGTTTTCAGCGACATGATTTCTTTTGAGAAAACAAGCCTCTTGCTTAACAATATTTATGTAACACCCGATTCAGCATTTGTAGATAAGAATATTAAAAGTATCCGGAAAGCTATAAACAGCGATTTTCTTATTGCCGCTATCCATCATCGCCATAAGATGCTGGTACCTACAGGCGATACCGTCGTACATAACGGAGACACTCTTTCAATAATAACAGAAGAGGGGTCGATGGAAAAAGTTTTCAATGCAATCGGCAAAAAGAAAAAGAAGCTTAAGAAGGTACTCCTTGTTGGAGGCAGTAAAACAGCCCGCTTCTTATTAAAGAATTTTTCACAGACCGACAGGCGTTCCTTCGCCCTGGTTGATCATAATAACGGGGTCTGCAAGGACTTTGCCGAAACCTTTCCTGAACTCCTTATAATAAAAGCCGACGTAACTGATGAAACCCTTTATGAGGATGAAGATATCAGCAATTATGATCTGATGATAACACTCACCGGAAACGATGAACTTAATATCCTGACTGCAATCTATGCAAAAAAAATCGGCATAGGAAAATCTATGGCACTGATTAAGCATAATAACAATTATCTTAAACTTGCGCCTCATCTTGATCTCGATGCTGTAATAGCTGTCAGCAGTTCTACAGTCAATTCAACCCTTCGATATATCAGGGGTGAAAACTTTAAGAGTGTCCACTCACTTTTTGACGGCAAACTTGAGGTTTTCGAATTCGAAATCAATGATGAAACATCTGTAGTAAACAAGAAAATCAAGGATATCAACCTGAGAGGCAAGGGTCTTATTTCCGGCATTGCCAGAGAGGGGAAGAACATTATTCCTTCCGGAGAAAATATGCTTAAAAACGGCGATGTCATTATAGTGACGGTAGAGCGTAGTCATATCGATTATGTCCAAAAACTCTTTCTGTAACACCGGAGTACTGCTTTGAATCCATTTTATATTCTTAGGCTTTCAGCTATAATCCAGGTAGTAGTATCCGCTTTTATGATAATTCCCGCAGGAATTGCCGCATCCGCCGGTGAAATGCTGGAATTCTATTCATTTCTGGGTACAATTCTTCTGGTCTGGATATTTGCATCCGTATACATCCTTGTAACCCGCAGAGCACCAAATAGAGTCCTGTCGTCCCGCGATGGATTTTTCTTCGTTACCTCCAGCTGGATCCTCGCAGCCGGATTTGGTGCAATTCCAATGTGGATTTCCGGTACGATACCTTCTTATACCGACGCGTATTTTGAAATAATGTCCGGATTCACAACCACAGGAGCCTCAATACTGACTGATATAGAAGCTCTGCCGCGAAGTATTCTGTTCTGGCGCTCACTTACACACTGGCTTGGCGGAATGGGTATTGTTGTTCTTGTTGTAGCCCTAATACCCCTTTTAGGCGCTGGAGGAACAAAGCTAGTAGGTGCTGAATCTCCAGGACCGTCAGTAGACAAGTTCACTCCCAAAATCAGAAACAATGCCCTGATCCTCTGGCTTATATATCTTGGTCTATCTGTGATAGAGATAATACTCCTCATGCTGGGAGGAATGGATCTTTTTGATGCTTCTACCCACACATTCGGTACGATGGCTACTGGCGGGTTCTCACCCAAGGCGGCAAGTGTAGGTCATTACAACAGCGCATACATAGATGCTATTATCACAATTTTCATGGTTCTTGCCGGATGTAACTTTGCACTGTACTACAAGGCCATGAGTGGCAAACTCAGGGATGTCTTTCGTGATGGGGAGTTTCGTGCATATCTTGGGATATTTTTCATTGTCGCTATCCTTATTAGTATAAATCTGATGCTCAAGGGAGATGGATACGATACCCCGGGCAGAGCATTTCGCTATGCTTCCTTTCAAACAGCAACGATAATTACTACTACAGGATACGCTACCTGTGACTTTGAACTCTGGCCCAATTTCTCCAAGGTTCTCCTGTTCTTTCTTATGTTTATCGGAGGATGTTCGGGCTCTACCGGCGGCGGAATAAAGGTAATTCGAATTGTTACAGTGGCAAAACTTGCCCTGAATAATATCAAATACATGCTTCATCCGCGCGGAGTATTCAGCCTCAAGGTGGGTAATACCCAAATCCGCAAAGAGGTTGTGTATACAATTGCAGGCTTCTTCGGCCTCTATATTTTCACAATTCTATTTTCAACGATAGTTGTGTCCACATGCGGTACAGACATTGAAACATCTTTAACAACAGCTCTTGTTACGGTTGGAAACATAGGCCCCGGATTTGGAAAGATAGGACCTACTGAAAACTATTTCTTTTTTCCAGGCTATATAAAATGGTTCCTGTCCCTTGCCATGATGGCCGGACGCCTTGAGCTGTTTACTGTTTTTGCTTTGCTCACTCCCCAGTTCTGGAGAAAGTAAGAAGAACGGCTTACCTACTTTAATCCAGCTCTTTCAGCCACATTGCGACCGATGCATCGCTGGGCATCCTCCAGTCTGCGCGGGGAGAAAGGGCAATGGTACCAACCTTCGGGCCGTCCGGCACGCATGATCGCTTGAACTGCTGGCTGAAGAAGCGGTGATAAAACAGTTTCAGCCATTTTTGTATTGTTTCACGGTCATAGCTGCTGTTGAAAGCAGCCTCAGCAAGGAAAAGAACCTTCTTCGGTTCAAACCCGCATCGCACAACCTGGAACAGGAAGAAATCGTGCAGCTCATAAGGCCCTATATTATCCTCGGTTTTCTGCGCAATATTTCCGTCTTCATCCGGCGGCAGAAGCTCCGGTGAAATAGGGGTAGCGTTAATATCAGCAAGCACAGCCGCAGTCTCAGCTTCTGCAATATGTTCGATGTAGTACTCAACCAGAAACCTAACAAGAGTTTTGGGGACACCTGTATTTACAGCATACATAGACATATGGTCCCCGTTGTAGGTACTCCATCCCATTGCCTGCTCTGACAAATCTCCTGTTCCTATCACTATGCCGCCGGTCTGATTAGCCTTATCCATCAAAATCTGAGTACGTTCACGTGCCTGAGAGTTTTCATATGTAATGTTCCTGACCGACTCATCATGTCCGATATCGTTGAAATGCTGTCTTACTGCTGGCGTAATTTCTACTGTCTCCAGACCTAAGCCGAGTTTTTCACAGAGCATTTCAGCATTTCCCCTTGTACGCCCGGTTGTACCGAAACCCGGCATAGTAATACAGATTATGCCTTTTTTGTTGAGTCCCAGGCTCTTAAAAGCCTCAATGCAGACAAGCAGCGCAAGGGTAGAATCGAGTCCGCCTGAGAGCCCTATAACAACCTTGCTGCAGCCAATGTGGCGCAATCTTGAAGCTAGTCCTGCACTCTGAATCATAAATATTTCACGGCATCGGTATTCCCTGGAATCTGCCGAAGCCGGTACAAAGGGCCTGGCATCAAGAAAACGCATCAGATTCCGTGGTTTGAGTTCCATTCCCTGTTCAATATCATTACCGGTTTCAAGTTCTATTGAACGGAATATTATTTCATTCCTGTCGCCCAGCTCGACCGCCGCACAGTCGGAGAACGTCTTATTCCGTCCACGTTCGTGTGCTATAAAACCAATATCCACGTCGGCTACGGTAATCCCCTCAGCGGTATCGAAACGCCCGCTCTCAGCCAGAATTTTTCCGTTCTCGGCAATAATCCGATGACCGCCGAATACTGTATCGGTTGTGGATTCAAATATACCTGAGGAACAATAGGCGTATATACCAAGCTGCTGTCCCGATAATTTTTCAATAAGACCGCGCCGGTAGTCAGCTTTCCCGGCAAGCTCATTGCTTGCAGACAGGTTCAGGATGATTTCGGCTCCGGCGAGACTCTTTCTCACTGAAGGGGGGACGGGAGCCCACATGTCTTCACAGAGTTCCATACCGAGGGAGAATCCTCTATCGGATTTAAATACCAGGTCGGTACCGAAGGGAATTTCCGAGCCCTCAATTACAATGTTATCGGAAAAAACCTCTGAACCTGAAGAGAACCACCTATGCTCGTAGAATTCTCCGTAATTGGGGATATATGTCTTCGGGACAATACCCAGAATGCAGCCTTGATAGATTAATACTGCGGCATTATAAAGCCTGCTCTCATGGTATACAGGCAGTCCTGTTGCGATATATGAATCTAATTCAGAAGTTTCTTCCGCAATGCGCAGCAGTTCATCAATCACTTTTGTCTGAATAAGCTTCTGATGAAATAAATCTGCACATGTATATCCAGTAATAGAAAGCTCGGGGTAAACAATGATATCACAGCCTTCAGCAGCGGCTGAGAAAGCAGACCTGATTATCGAATCAGCATTAGTGCCGACATCAGCTAATTTCAACTCCGGAGTTACACATCCTATTCTTACAAAACCCAGTTCATTTCTCATAGTACAATAGTATCATATTGGCTAAATAGAGACAAACTGATAACATGACAGGGATGAAGAATATACCCCTTCTTGCACTGAAACTTCTGCTGGGCATTTATATAGCCTTCTGCCTGATTATTGCGGCTTTAAATTACGCAGTTGCTCCCGGCGCATCCGCCCGGACAGCTGAAATTATCTCAAATATATGGCATTTTTATGAAAATGAGTTCAAAACCGGGCTTATATTAGCAGCATCAGTGCTGTCGCTGATACTTATAAAAAAGAATGAACGCAATGTTATGAGGCGAAAAAATTATATAGGCTTTTTAATTGCGGCACTGGCTGTTCATATTATCGGACCGGTAATTACAGGAACCAAAGAGCTGTATTTCTTCTCTATGCCGCTGCCCTGGTCAAGTTTCTCTATACAGGTTTTCAATCCGAGCACTTCATTTCATCACAGCTTTACAAGTCACTGGGGGCTCTCGGGGATAGGGGCACTTCTTGTTTTCGTAGTAATCTACAATATTGTAATTTTCGCAGGAACTCTTTTATTCGGTCGCAGACTGCAGTGCTCTCAGCTTTGCCTGTTTAACGGCTTTGCCTCTGAGGTATTTTCAGAAACCTTTCCGCTCTTAGGGAAGAAAAAGAAGAAAGCAGGCAGCAGACTGAAAACCTTTTTCAGCATAATGAGAGTTATTCTTCTTGCTGTTGCAGCCTTCTTCACCCTGACAGCAGCCTTATCAGCCGCTGGAATCATAACAGAATCTAATAATTCACTGCTGCACAGCCTGGAATCATATAAATATCTGACTACAGAACTACTTATGGCAATGTTTTTCTGGGTTGTTTTTACAGGCAGAGGCTACTGCCATTACTGTCCCGCCGGTACAGTTCTGGCTTTCCTGTCCAGAGCGGCCGGACAGAAAATACGAACAGATCTTACCGACTGTATTGAATGCGGAAGATGCAGCAGGGCATGTCCGATGTCAATTGACGTAAAAAGCTTTGCCGCCGAGGGTAAATCAGTTGTTGATTTCAATTGTGTCGGCTGCGGTCATTGTGTCGATGTTTGTCCGACAGCAACCCTTGGATACTCTACAAGGTTCCTTGATTACATAAAATCAAGGATCAATAATGAGGAGGCCTCTCAAACTCCATAGTACCGCTACCGGCGGAATCCGCAAGATCATCGAACTTTTTTTTCAGCTCTTTCAACGCCCTTCGAAGGCTTTCGATTTCCTGATTCTGCTCGGCAATCGTCTTATTAAGCGCCTCAATTGTGCTCTCTGCATAGACCATTCTCGTTTCAATTTCAGTCAGTCTTTCTTCTGTTTCCATAAAAGATTAATACATCAACTAAGCAGTAATGTACAGTGAACTTATTAAGTTTTACCGGGCTTTATATTCTTAACAATATATTATAATATTATAATAGTATGATAAATCATTCTTTATCCTGCAGAGAACAGTATCTTCTTCAGCGTACCAAATCAAACTACAGCCGTTTTATTATGGTTCTGCAGATTCTTATTCCCATTGCCGTATTCTTTCTTGCCCGCAATCTTTATTATGCAAAAATTAATGCCACGGTTGATTCGGGATATCTGAAAGTATACATAGCTTTCATTCTTTCATCAGTAGTATTCAGACTCATCCTGCCTTACTTTTTCAAACAGGAACAATACAAAAAAGTAGATTCTCTAATATTAATAATAAGCATCCTGACTTTTTTTCTGCTGATTCAAATTTCACTTCTTGATTCATTCGATTTTAATGCGTATGACTTTACAGCCTACATCTTCGGCAGTCTTATGCTGGCATTAATCTATCGCTGCGAAATGAAAACAACACTTATAATAATGATAAGCGGAATGTGTTACTACATTATTTATTATGCAATTGCACGCCCCGATATATTCAAGGTTGCCGCACTTCTTCCAATGTTTTCCGCAACAGTCCTTGCAGTATACTTCTCGGTATCCCGGGAGAGGTTGAATGAAAAACTTTTCAGTACCAATTACCAACTTCAGGAAGAGTCACGTCATGACTTGCTGACAGGACTATTCAACAGAAGGTACACTGAAGTTTTTCTAAATCACCAGATAGCTGTGCACCGAAGAGAAAAAACACCGTTCTCAGTTATTTTTGCAGATATAGATCATTTTAAGAAAATTAATGACAAATACGGACATAGTATCGGTGATGACGTACTAAAAGAGTTCTCGAAAATTCTATCCCAACAATCCCGTGATACCGACGCGGTTATAAGATATGGCGGTGAAGAATTTGTTATTATTCTATCTAACACAACCATATCTGAAGCTGAAAAGATCGCGGAACGAATTCGTATTAAAACAGAGACTTACTCTTTCAGCGGTATTGAAGAGCGCATGACCTCCAGTTTCGGCATTGCTGAGGTTACCGGAAAAGATGAATTACAATCACTAATTAAGCGGGCAGATGAGAATCTATACCGCGCAAAATCAGAGGGGCGTAACCTTTGCATCTCGAGTTAGGCCCTGAGGGCGAATTTGAAAAAAAAAGACTGAAACGTCTCGTCAAGCTTCAGAACAGCGATAATAGTTTCTTCCTTCTTGCGTGTCACAGCTATATCGAAAGCTGGCTCAGACAGAAGCTGCATATGTGGGAAGATGAACACAGTTTTGCTGATCTGATATTCAAGTTCAAGATACATCTCATAGAAAACACCAAAAGCTTCCCTTCAGAATTATCAGTTCTGCATAATCTTAGACTGAAGGAAAAAACCGCAGATGCGGTAATTCATGGTTTCGTAGAAATATCAGATGAAGAATCAGCCGCTGCCGCATACAGACTTCTTCAATTCTGTGAGCTTGCAGAGATAAAAAATGTAGAGCAGCTTGCGTCCATCCGGATTGGTCTTGAAAACTGGAACAGCAGAAAACTCATAAATGATGATGAGCTAGGGCTTGTAAAACAGCAGCTGGCATCAAGCATCAGCCATAATGACGAAATTATCACTGAACTTGAAAAACTCCGGGGTCTTAGAGCAGAGAATAATGATTACAAAACCAGAATAGCCGAGCTTGAAAGACAGCTTCTTGCCCTGAAGGGTCAGAATTACGGAGGTCAGGCCGATGAACTTGTTAAACACCTCTCTGCGTCAGGCGTAGAAGAAGAGCTGTCCTCAGTTAAACGCTCAAGGGAAATTAACAATGAGAAGATAGCCCAACTTCAGGATGCTGATGACTATCTGGAAAATCTCTCAAGGCTCACCAGCTACACCCGCACTCGACTTGATTTTGAGCGTGACGTTACCAGGCTTACCCCCGAGCAACAGGGGGTTCTTGAGAACATAAACCTGACCGATGACTTCCTGATAAAGGGCGGTGCGGGTACAGGAAAAACCCTTGTTCTGATAAAAGCCCTGGAAAAGGCTGTTTCGCAGGAGAAGAATGAGCTCAGCTTTTCAGATGAAGGCATAACTGTACGTATGCTTACATACAACCGGACTCTTGCCAAATATGATCGCTACATAGCCGAACTGCTTAAACAGCATGGCGAGGCTGCACGAATATCAACAATAGATAAGTATCTATATGATAAACTTAGACTTATCAATGAAGAATACAGGATAATCTTTGCCGACAGCTATGCATCAGATCTATTGAAAGATCTCAACACAACAGATTTTCTCAATAATCGTGAACTGGCGGACGAAATAGACGGCTTTATCTTTTCTTCGCTTATCAACAGGGAAGACTACCTACAGACAGGCCGTGGCCTAAAAAAGTCCGAGCGTGAAATTATCTGGGATATCAGCCGCAGCATGATAGACAGAATGAGTGAGAATCTCTGTTTCACGAAAAACTACAGCCGGAGCGTAATCCTTTCCCACCTTGAGGAAAACCCGGAGCACAGCATAATTCGCGATACAGATTTCACCTTCATTGACGAGGTTCAGGATCTGACAGCCGCGGATATCAGGGCGGTCAAGGCATGCACAAAAAGGGTAGTCGTAATGGCCGGCGATTCTGATCAGTCAATTTACCAGAAAGGATTCACCTTCGCCAGAGCAGGAATCGACATAAGGGGTACAACACGTATTCTACGGACCAATTTCCGAAACAGCTGCGAAATACAGGCAGCAGCCGAAAGATACCGGCTGAAACACAGCGGCGCCGACCTGGAAAACCAGCCCAGTGCCTTTCGTACGGGACCGCCGCCTGAAAGCTATAGAGCAGATAACCCCGCCGCCCTTCAGAGCCTGCTGGTAAAACGCGCGTCAATGTTTATCGGACAGCTGCATTATGACCCGGAAAATATCTGTATTCTCGTTCCAAGCAGCCGCGACATCGAACCGATGCAGTCCCAGCTGCGTGCCGCAGGTTTTGAGAGCGGAGATCTTCGTGATAATGATTTCTCATTCACCAGGCGGGGAATTATACGCATATCTACAATGCACTCGAGCAAAGGCCTCGACTTTCCCGTAGTTCTTCTCAACCTTTACAAACTCCCCCAGACCACAGCAGCCGACGGAGCAGCACAGCGAAAGATGCGGCGCAACCTGATCTATGTATCCATGACCCGGGCCATGGATCACCTCAATGTTTTTACGCTTAGAGATGAAAAAAGCCCGGAAATCACAGACCTTATAAACTCTATTTCATAATCGAATCAAGCTGCTTCAAATGCTCGATAATCTGGATATGCTGGGGGCAGGCCTCTTCGCACTGCCCGCACTCAATACAGTTATCAGCCTTCTTATCATCGGAAAAATAATCCCTGTAACCTACCCGAAACTGATCAACCGAATTATAGACAGATGTATTATTCAGAAAATTCAGACAGGACGGAATATCGACTCCCGAAGGGCAGGGCATACAATACTTACAGTTTGTACAGGGAGCAATTATACGCTCATGATAAATATCCCGCACCCGTTCAATAGTATCAATAACACCCGCATCCAGAGAGTGAACAGCTGCCTCATCAGCCGACTTACAGTTCTCTATAACCTGCTCCATAGTACCCATTCCGCTTAAAAGAAGACCAACCTCATCATGGTTCCAGACCCATTTAAGCGCCGCATCAGCAGCTGAAGAAACAGCCTCACAAGCATCCCACAAAGCCTGAATATCATCAGGAATATTCTTCAGGAAACTGCCGCCTCTTAAAGGCTCCATCACAACAATACCAAGACCGCGTGCCGCAGCATATTCCAGGCCCTCACGCCCTGCCTGATACTCCGTATCCATGAAATTATACTGAATCTGAGTAAACTCCCAGTCGTAACCGTCAACAATCTCCTTAAACACCGGTAACTCATCATGAAAAGAAAAACCAATATGCCTTATCTTTCCTGAGGCCTTAGCCTTCTCAATAAAATCAAACAGCCCCAGCTCCTTAAGCTTCGACCACGACATCTTATTAAGAGTATGAATCAGATAAAAATCAATATAATCAGTCTGAAGCCGCTCTAACTGCCTGTCAAGAAAATCATCCATATCCTCCCGACCTTTCACCAGCCACGACGGCATTTTGGTAGCAATATAAACCTTCTCCCGGTAACCATCCTCAAGAACACGCCCGACAATCTCCTCGCTCATTCCATTATGGTACGGCCATGCAGTATCTATATAGTTTACGCCCAAATCAATCCCGCGCCTGATAATCCGCCGACTTTCCTCAAAATCAACATCAGTATCAGACCCCTCAACAAGAGGAAGCCTCATACAGCCAAACCCAAGCACCGAAACCTCAGCACCCGTCTTTCCAAAATCTCTATATTTCATAAAAGCATTATAACATAAGAAGCCGGGCGTCACCACAGCCGCCGAAGCGCCGGCAGCGGTCGGGCTGTCCGCTTGAATCCTGTTTCACAGGGATACCGCTTCCATCCCTGACGCGTAAGACTTTTTCCGGTAAAACCGCCAATATATGATATAATTTAATTAAGGTAAAAACATGATAATAAAAATAACCGAAAAAAACAGGGATTATCTTTCGGTCTCAGCAGACTACAACGAGCAAATAATAAACGCTATAAAGAAAATACCAGGACGGAAATGGCTCCCGGATGATAAAATCTGGATATATCCAAACCGCGATTCAAACACCCAACTCTTTCTCAAGGAAATATATAACACAGGTCTTTTTAATTACCCCGCAAAACCAGCCTGGAGACAGGGGCGTGAAACACCAATAGTTCAAATGCTGCGATGGATGAAACTAAAAAATTACAGTGCTAAAACAATTACTGTATACCAGAATCAAATACAATGGTTTTTCAAGAGGACAGGTTTAAAACCTGAAGAAATCACAACTGAGGATATCACCCTATATATAGAAAAAATGAAAAACCTTACCGGCTGCTCAAGCGCCTGGATTGCACAATGCATAAGTGCCTTAAAATGTTACTACAACCACGGTCTTAAAACTATAAAACGTAACCCTGCAGATAAAATCCCACTACCAAAAAAAACACAAAATTACCCCGACATCCTTTCAAGAAATGAGGTTAAACTCATTATTGAAAAAGGAACCATGAATATAAAACATCATTTTCTTCTTTCCCTGATTTACAGTGCCGGACTTAGAGTCAGCGAAGCTGTAAACCTGAAAAACACAGATATAGATACTGAAAGAATGATGATTCATATCAGGAACTCTAAAGGAAAAAAAAGTAGATACGTCATGCTCTCAGAAAAAGCTGCAGTAATATATGAGCGCTATAAAAACAGAGTATTTCTACAGGAATGGCTTTTCCCAGGAGCAAAAGAACATACCCACTTAAGCATCAGAACCGCTCAGGTAGTGTTTAAAACTGCATGCAGCAGGGTAGACATAGTAAAAAACGTCAGCATTCATTCACTGCGCCACGCCTTTGCGACCCACTTGCTTGAAGACGGAGTAGACCTGCGATACATCCAGGAACTTCTCGGACATAAAAGTTCCAAAACAACAGAAATATACACACATGTTACAAAAAAAGATATAAACCGAATCCGCAGCCCGCTAGACAGCTGGTAAAACAACACCCGTGCATTTCCTTCGCTATATGGTATAATGTGGCAGGTTATGCGCATGTATTACATGAGGATAAATATGAGTTATTATGCCATACAGAAGTAAGACAGGACCAGCCGAAGAGAAGAAGGAAGGTGGGCAAGGTTTTAAGAGGTATGATTTACTAGCATATTTCCTTTTTATCCTGTAGTTCATCACCGACATAAAAACCTGGTAGGTGATTATTGAAGAAAATAAAGCGGATTGATTATTTCGCTGAAGATAAAAAGAGGCAAGAGGCATGACCAGGAGTTTGAAGAGGGCTGGTCTGGGGCAGAGCAGATAGTACGGCATATAACAAGCGAATATGCGGTTTCGGGCATACGCCCTTCACCCAAATTGGAGCTTTGTCACAGATTTTGCTGGTAGTAAAGATTAAGGCATGACGGAAGCAAAAGTCTGTGTCAATCGGCTGCGCCGAACCGCTCCAACTTCGCATATTCGCGGGCGTTATACGCCATGTTTGAAGCATGCCATCGCCGAACCTGATGGAGCGGTAAGAAAGTAGAAGTTTGGTGGTAATTATTAACTAGCAAATCTTATCTGCGTCCTGTAACTTTCCTTATGTTGCTTGTTCCTGCAGGTCGTGTTTGAATAAAATAAAGCGGATTGATTTGTTCGTTAATGACGATTTGTTCGTCATTAAGCTTTTGTAGGGGCGACACCGTTTTCATACAGTTTCGTCATCAATCAACTAAATAAGTTGTTCGGCTGTGAGCATAGCGGAGCAGCACGGGCGTATAACAAGCGGTTAAGCGGCTACGGCCATACGGCCTTTGCCAAAATTGCTATGCGCAACTTCGCTTAACCGCAGGACGTTATACGACATGCTTGAAGCATGCCAGCGCCAGACAAGAGGTGCGGAAAGAATTAAGAAAATGATTAGGCTATATTTGTTGACTAGGTAATCTTGCTCGATTCCTGTAATTTTTTATTGTTGCTTTTTCCATCAGGTTATGGTGGAATAAAATAAAGCGGTTTGATTTGTTCGCAGAAGCAGTGCGTTCATGCTTATTAGCATGAATTGGGGGCGACTCGGTTTTCATAATGTTTCATATTTGAATGACCGAATAAGTTGTCTGGCTGGGGCATGGCAAAGAAGCAAGATCGTATAACAAGGCATATGCAGCTACGGCCATTCGGCCTTCGCCCAAATTGCCAGAAAGTCAATTCTATAAAATGAATTGTACTTTGAGTTTTTAATATTTATTGCGCTGTTTTCTGGCAACTTCGCATATGCCCGGACGTTATACGAAAAAACGGGATGATTAAATAAAAAAACAGCTGGCCATCCGTGGCCAGTGAAGAAGGGAAATAAATGAGTATTCCAGATTATCAAACAATTATGAAACCACTGCTTCAATATTTAAATGACCATTCGGGACAAAACCGGATGCAAGATGTAATAGAAGGAATGATCGAGCATTTCGCTATTTCAGAAGATGAAAGAGTGGAAATGCTCCCAAGTGGACAACAACATGTAATTGATAATCGCGTAGGTTGGGCTAGAACATATTTAAAAAAAGCAGGTTTGCTTGAAGATCCAAAACGTGGATATGTTCAAATAAGTGAAAAAGGCAAATCAGTAGTAAATGAAAATCCCGCGGAAATTAATGTTAAATTTTTGAATAGATTTCCGGAGTTTCAAGAATTTCGAAAGAGAAGAAATAAGAAGGTTGATGAGATAATAGATGAGAATATTGAAGATCAAAACGATGATCTTTCACCGAATGAACTTCTTGAAAAAGGAATAGGGATTATACATGCTGATTTAGGAGAAGAATTACTTAAGGGCACCTCTAAAAACTAGGAGAATTTAATATATTTCTAAAATCTGGTATGCTTTACTTACGGGAGGACAAGATGTCGAAGCAGAAAGGTTTTTTCACTGAAGATTTAAGATTATCAGAATTATCACAGCATGGTGATCCTTTACAGAAATTAAATGCAATGATTCCCTGGGAAAACTTTCGACATAAATTAAACCGGATACTGAAAAAAGAAGCGAAGGGTCCGGGCGGGAGACCTCCGTTTGATTATGTAATGATGTTTAAGATTCTGGTGCTGCAGAGAATATATAATCTATCAGATTCGCAGATGCAATATCAGATTATGGATCGATTATCGTTTATGAGATTTCTTGGATTAAATCTTGATGATAAAGTGCCCGATGAAAAAACAATCTGGCATTTCAGAGAAGAGCTCGTTGAATCAAAGAAACTGGATTTATTATTTGAACAATTCAGGAATTATCTGATAAAGGAAGGGATTCTACTGGAATCCGGAACGATAGTAGATGCTTCATTCGTTGAAGTGCCAAAGCAGCGAAATAACAAAGATGAAATAAAGAAATCAAAGGAGGCGAAGTTCCTAAAGACTGGACAGATAATAAATTAAGGCAGAAAGATGTGAATGCCAGATGGACGACGAAGGGCGGCCAAAGGCATTACGGTTATAAGAATCATATAAAAATTGACCGTAAATCGAAGTTAATAAAAAATTATGCAGTCACCAGTGCCGAACTACATGATTCACAAGTATTAGAAGAGTTATTGGAAGAATCGGATTCGCATCATGAATTATATGCTGACAGTGCTTACTCTGGAGCACCGATAAAAGAAATATTGTCTGAATTGAAAATAAGAAATCGAATACATGAAAAAGGGTATCGAAATAATCCATTGACCGAAAAACAAATATTAAAGAATCGTAAAAAATCCAGGACACGAGCGAGAGTGGAACACGTGTTTGGATTTATGGTTAATTCTATGCAGGGGAATTTTATCAGGTATATAGGTCAGGAAAGAGCGGAAACTGTTATAGGATTAAATAATCTTGTTTATAATATGATGAGGTATATTCAAATATGCCCTACATAATGGAAAATTATAGGATGATGGATGTATCGGAATACCGATGCAATGACAAAAGAGCTGCTTATGTTTCAATTAGCATAGCAGAAGGTTTTTCGGGTAGTTTTTAGAGGTGCCCTTAATAAAATTGAAAGAAATACTCCTGCTTTTTTTGAATTTTTAGTTTTAGATTTATTATCAAAAATGGGATATGGAAAAGGCCAAGTTACTGGAAGAAGTGGAGATGGAGGGATAGATGGTTTTATTAGCCAAGATGCGTTAGGTATTGAGAAAATTTATTTTCAGGCAAAACGCTTCACCGGTGGTAATAAAGTGTCAGCATCTATGGTAAGAGATTTTGTAGGTTCTCTTGATTTAAGAGGTGTTACAAAAGGGGTTTTCATAACATCAACAGATTTTCCAACAAATACAGAGCAAGTACTAGCCGGAACTCATAAAAGCATTATCTTAATAAATCAAGAAAAGTTACTTTCTTTGATGATACAATACAATGTTGGTGTTTCAGTTGAAAAAATATATGAGGTTAAAAAAATAGATAGTGATTATTTCCCAGAAGATTAATTATTTAGTACTTTCTACCATCCGTGGTAGAAAGTTTGATTATTTTAAAAATCCCGTTTCATCGTATAACAAGGTGTGTGACTCATAGACATGCTTTCAATTATAATTAGCATATGAATAAACAGATGAAAGCAAGATTACAGTGGGTAGAGTATTATCTTCAAGTGAATGATGCTGGTTTAACTTGTAGGCGTTATGGGATTTCTCGGCCAACATTAAGAAAATGGGTTGCTAGGTATAAGGAAAATGGTGTGACTGGACTTGAGTCTAACAGTCGTCGTCCGAAGAATAGCCCCAATCAGAAATTAACTGAAAAGACTATTGAAATTATTTCCTCGATGCGTAAAAAAAGCAATCTTGGAAATCGTAGAATCCAATCTGAACTTAAAAGAAGGCACAATATTTCTCTATCTCGGGCAACTATTCACAAAGTACTTTCTCAATTAGATGTGAAACCTTTGAGACGTCCTAAAAGGGAAAAGAAATATAAACGTTATGAAAAAGCAATTCCTGGAGAACGTGTCCAAATGGATGTATGCAAAATAAAAAACGGTTGCTATCAATACACTGCAATTGATGATTGCTCTCGATATCGTGTATTACGGGTTTATAGTCGCAGAACAGCAAAAAATACTTTAGATTTTATAGATTGTGTTATTGAAGAGATGCCATTCCCAATTCAAAGATTTCAAACTGATCGAGGTAAAGAATTTTTCGCATTTAAGGTTCAAGAAAGGCTTCAGGAATATTGTATAAAATTTCGACCGATAAAACCAGCATCACCTCACTTAAATGGAAAAGTTGAACGTTCGCAACAAACAGATTTGCAGGAGTTTTATCCCACAATTGATTTTGAAAATAAGAGTCTTGAAGAAATCGACCAACTATTGAGTGAATGGCAGCACTATTACAACTGGAATCGTCCTCATGGCTCCCTTAATGGATTATCACCAATTGATCGTGTCGGTGATAGATCAAAGAAAACACCATACTGGGATGAAATTGAGTTTAACTATTTGAAGTCGACTGAACGGATTCAGGAACAGAATTATTACTTGGATCTTCAACTGAGGAAACATACTAAAAGTTGAAACTATGTGTGTGAGTCACACACTCCGGGGCTTTTCTGTAGCCGGCGCAGGGCATCATATAACAAGGAATATGAGGTTACGCCTTCGGCTTCACCCAAATTGCCTCTGGTCGCAAGCTCCCGACGGCAACTTCGCATATGGCCGGCCGTTATGTACAATATAATTTACGGGTTCGACATCGGTTTTCAGGCCGTCCATGGCCTGAAAAACTTTATTGAGATGAGATAAAATGGAAATAAATGAAATTGTAAATAAATTAGATAGAGAATTTAATATTCCAAAACATTCAGAGGATTTAGTCGCATGGGCTGTGACTGATGAAAATAAAAAATTCATAAACCCTGATTTCCTAAATAAAAAGACTGCTCTCTTTTCTAAAAATTCAGTTAAAATTGAAAAAGTTTATACAGTCGTTTTTATTACTGAAGAAATTGTAAATGCGATTTCTGATGAAAAGGATTGTTTAATAATTACTCATCACAATTTTAATTATTTTGAAGATGAAAGAGGTTTACAACCGATACGTTCTGAATTATTAGAGAAATTGGAATCATCAAACAATTCAATTTACGTAGCACACGCACCTCTTGATACTCATGGAAAATACGGAACATCTGTAAGTCTCGCTAATCTTTGTGACATTGATGTCGAAGAATATTTTTATGATTATTTCGGTGCACCAACAGCTTTAATAGGAACTATAAAAAAACAAAGCTTTAAGGACTTTTCTAATTTAGCAAAAAATAGAATAGAAAGACCATTTTTGACAGAAGTGCAGAATATCGAATTTGTTGAAAGAATTGCAGTCATTGCAGGAGGGGGAGATGAGCCCGAGATTTTACAATATGCATATGATAAAGGGTGTGACACGATCCTTTCAGGAACTGTAGAACATCGATGGGCAGCACCTTTTATTCAAGAATCAAATAAAAAGTTTCATGAATTAAATGAAACTCTTAAGTTAAATTTAATTGGTGGTACTCATTATGCAACTGAAAGACCAGCTATGATTAAGTTTATTGATTTTTTTAAAGAGATTGGTGTTAATTTTGAATTCAGAGATGATTTTAGTTTGTTAAATGCCGAATAGGAAATAAGAATAATTGTACATTCATGTACAATTATTCTTCGTAACCGGAGAACCCGTAAATTATACTGTACATAACAGCGCATATGCAGTTCCGCCTTCGGCACCACCCAAATTGCCTTTGATAAAATCTGAAAAAAGTATGTTATACTTTTCCCAGCTTTTATCAAGCCCTCAAGGGGCCGAAGCAAATTCGCATATTCGCGGAACGTTATGTGAAATTTACTCTGGACTTATAATGATAATAAGAGTATATTAACACGTACGGGTATGCGTACGGAGGTGTGTTATGAGTAGTATTAATGTTACAAATGCTAGAAAAGACCTGTATAATTTAGTACAGAGAGTGAATTCAACCCATGAACCGGTTGAAATAACTGGAAAAGAATCAAATGCTATCTTAGTAGGTGAAGAAGATTGGCATAGTATTCAAGAAACATTGTACCTTTCATCAATTCCTGGGATGCGAGAATCAATAGTAGAAGGAATGAAAACACCTGTTGATGATTTATCAGACGAATTGGACTGGTAATGTATAAATTATTATTTACAAAACAAGCACAAAAAGACGCAAGGAAATTAAAATCATCAAATCTAAAAGATAAAGCTGAAAAGGTTTTAGAGGTTCTTAAAAATGATCCATTTAGTGATTATCCACCTTATGAAAAATTGATAGGTGATTTAACAGGTTCATTTTCACGTAGAATAAATATCCAGCATCGAATTGTATACCAGGTCTTAGAAGATGATAAAATTGTAAAAGTTTTGAGGATGTGGACACATTATGAGTAGCCAGAGTAATCATCACATAACAGGGGCTATATGCTTCGGCCATTCGGGCTCGGGCTGCGCCACATTTTGCTTCAGAAAACGTCATATAACCCCGAAATGTTATGTTCAATAAAAAGTCTGGGATAAGGAAGTGTGATATGAAAAAAAATACTAATAAATACAATAAATTAAGATTAGTCTGTATATGCCTTGTAGTATGCCTTGTAGTTATTTTTTTCAGCTGTAAGACAAATATAGTTTCCTATGATTATGGTGAACTTGTATATATTGATCTGGATTTTGAAGACAGTAATCATTCTCCATGGATAGCAAGCTACACCGAAACTACATATGATGGTGAGCCACATTTTAAAATTTCAAATGATACCCCTTCTAATGGTGGAAATTATTCAGGACGTTTTTATATAGGTGCAGATGGTGATTACTGGCTCTCTCCAGACACTGGCCGCGAAACCGCCAGGAGTGAGATCAAGTTAAAGTCGACTGCCCAGGAAGGCAAAGAAATCTATTATTCCTGGTACTTTAAAATAGATAATAACTATGTTGAAAGTGATGGATTTCAGATTATTGGGCAGTTTCATGATCAACCTGATCCTGCAATCGGTCAATCATGGAATACATATCCAGCCCATTCACCGCCTTTATCATATAACTACATTAATGGAGAATTCATAATTGCGGTATATTCCTTTGAAATTAATCATGTTTCGTATATTGCCGCTATGCCCATAGAAAAAGGGGAATGGCATCATATAAAAAGCAGGATATATTGGTCAACCACTGATAATGGTTTTATGGAATTCTGGCTTGATGGAAACAAAATTGAAGAATCCGGAGTATCTAGATATACTGCAAGAAATTGCTTTAATAAAGCTGGAAATTATCTCAATATAGGACTTTATAGATCAAATGACATTGACAGTCTTGGAATGGTCTATTTTGACAATATTAAATCAGGGCCTACATATCAATCCGTTGAATAGGAAAACATGAGAAAAAATAGTACCAATCACACCGACTTTTTTTACTGAACATGACAGCGAAACGTTATCTGCAAGTCTGTTTTAAACACAAACCAGAAAGGAATAAAAATGATACTTGAAAATAAAAATTGGAAACCAATGTATAAAACAACAGCCATTTTAACATTGATTATGTTAATTATTATCCCTGTACAAATAATCGTATTTGGATTGAGTTCTCATCCGAATACAGCATTGGGCTGGATTGAACTATTCAATTCAAATTCACTATTAGGTCTTATTCATATGGATCTTCTATATCTTTTTAATAATATTATTCTAGTATTTATCTACTTTTCAATTCTAATTTCATTATATAAAACCAACACAAATACGATTACCATTGCTTTTATTCTGGGATCGATTGCATTAATAGCATATATTGCGTCAAATAAATCAGTAGAAATGTATTTCCTAAGTAGGGAATACCTTTCAGCTACCCACGAAATTGTTAAAACAAGTCTTATCGCATCAGCGCAGAATATGTTGCTTGAGTGGAAGGGTACCTCTTATGTTACCTACTACTTTCTTGGTTGTATCACTTTATTCTTAATTGGATTTGCTATGCTTAAAAGTACAATTTTTTCAAAAGCTACTGCGATATTGGCATTAATATCAGCATTTTTTATGTCAATTCCGGCAAACTTTGGTACGATAGGTTTAATTTTTTCATTAATATCCTTAATTCCATGGTATGTATTTTGTATTTTGCTCGTCATAACATTTTTAAAGATGAGTTCAAACAACCCTCAAAAACAGACCAGCGCATAACAGCGAATATGCGGTTCCGCTTCGCTTCACCCAAATTGCTTCTTTGCATATTCGCGGAACGTTATTTTAAATATTTGGGCAGATGGAAATTTCCACTCGCCGTCCTGGCTCGTATTTAAGAGAATTGTAGAATCTCAAATTAAATTGAACAAACCAGCCTGAAAAATATCAAATAGAATTAAATAAAATTACAGAATCCATAAACAAGAATGCCGACAAAAAAGCAGTGGTTATGAAGTTGGCGCTTCCCGCTGCTTAAAACTTCCCCAAGGGGATAAAAACGTTATTTATTTGTCGGTTATATTTAGAAAGAATTCAAAAGTATGGCAGGCAATTTTTATGGGAAAATCCCGGAAGCTGCCCGAACTGCAAAGGGCCCCGGTTGTGGGGGCACGGATTCGTGCTTCGATATTTTGCCGGATTTGACTTTGGGCTCTGGATGAAGCGTTGGCGATGTGTCATCACCGTTCTAAAACATCAGGTTTGGGGGTGCGGACATATTCTTGGACTACTTAGGAGGTAGTTCATGTATTCTTATGAAGAATGGATAAAAGCAGTAATGCTTTATATCCAGTATGATTTTAAAGCAACTGTCGCCATCCGAGAGCTTGGTTATCCATCAGAGAGGATGTTAAGATATTGGTATAATGAGTATGAAATTTCGCATGCGCTTCATAAAGAACTGGAATTCCCCCGAAATCGTAGCCATCTGATAAACTCAAAATGAGGAGAAGATGTAGATGGGAAAATCCAGGTATACGGATGAATTTAAGAAGGAAGCTGTTACTCAAATTGTTGAACGCGGCTATTCAGTAAGGGAAGTCGGAGAGCGTTTAGGCGTTTCGACACATAGCTTATACAAGTGGCTCAAGGCAGCTCCAAGGAATCCTAAATCAATAAAAGCTGAGCAACAGATGTCTGCTCAAGAAAAAGAAATTCAAAGACCCCAATCCGAGTTGCGGCGGGTCACCGAGGAGCGTGACATCCTAAAAAAAGCCGCGGCATTCTTCGCAAATCTGAAAGTTCATCGCAGCGGTATCTATGCCTGGTTGAATAAACCGAAGTCGGCGCGCCAGATAGAAGACGAGCGTATTCTCAAGCAAATAAAACATTTTTGGGATGAGAGTGATAAAGTTTACGGCAGCCCCAGAATATTTGAAGACCTACGTGAATCTGGCGAGGTTTGCGGATTAAATCGTGTAGCTCGAATCATGCGTGAGAATAAAATCCAGGCAGAAATTGGATTAAAAATGCGGCGCTATAAGTAAGGCAAGCCATCAGTTACGCTTGAAAATCATCTGCAACAGAATTTTAACTATGATGAAATAGATGTTGCATGGGTGACAGATATTACTTATATACCAACCAGTGAAGGCTGGTTATATCTGACGGTAGTAATGGATTTGTGCTCTCGAAGAATTATTGGTTGGTCGATGCAAAATACTCTTCACCGAGATATTGTTGTTCAGGCTCTGCTTTCAGCATTCTGGAGACGTCGACCAAAAAACAAAGTTATTATTCATTCAGATCAGGGGACTAAATATTCGAGCAGAGATTGGAATCGGTTTTATAAAAACAACAATTTCATTCAGAGTATGAGTCGTCGAGGGAACTGTTACGATAACGCTGCCGTCGAATCTTTTTTCAACAGCTTGAAAAAAGAACGAACGCGTAGAAGAAAATATCTGACACGAGAAGATGCTCGGAAAGATATTTTTGATTACATTGAAGTATTTTATAACAGAAAAAGAAGGCATGAACACTTAAATCGGCGATCACCTGTTGATTTTGAAAAGGCTCCTATGGCAAGTTAAGAATGTCTACAGAACTGGGGGAATTCCAGGGGCTATATACTTCGCCCATTCGGGCTCAGGGCTTCCCCACAGTTTGATTCGAAAAACGTTCTATAACCCCGGAACGTTATAGGCAATAAGTTCTTTGTATTTTGATACAAAAGAAAAAAATTGCTACCCCGGCGGCTCGGATTGGAGGAAAAATGATACATTCAGGATCGTGTCTTTGCGGAAAAATTAAATATGAGATAAGAGGAAATTTTGAAAACTTCTTTTTATGTCACTGTAAATCTTGTCGTAAAGATACTGGGTCTGTTCATGCTTCAAATATTTTTTCAACAACAGCAACGTTAAAATGGTTGAGAGGAGAAGAAAATGTAAAAACGTATAACCACAATAATTCAGGACACATAAAGAGCTTTTGTCCAAACTGTAGCTCTGCGCTACCTAGTATACAAATGGATGGTAAACTACTTGTTGTTCCTGCTGGAAGTCTGGACACAGATATAGAAATAGTTCCTACTGGCCATATCTATTTAAATGAAAAAGCTAATTGGGATCACTACCTTGAAAAGATTCCACACTATGAGGATTTACCAAAAGAATAAAAATGTGTAGAAAACCTAAATTTACAAGAAACCCAGTATCGTTCGCCGCCATTGCTCGTTATATTACTACATGCCAGCGCTTAATGCCTATAACAGCTAATATACGCTGCGCTCTCCGGACTTGGCCTTCGGCACATTCAGCTCCGCCGAACGTCGTATATCCGCGAACGTTCTAAGAAATAAGGGGTTTAAAACATAGATTTTAGGCCCGTCGTCTGTGACTCGCAACAACAAAGGGAATTTAAATGAATGGACCAAAACCAACAGATCCACATCCAATGAAAGGGTTTAATCAAATTTGTTACTTAAATAATATAATTAAAAATCCTAACATTATTATCGGTGACTACACATATTATGATGACCCTATAAATTCTGAAGAATTTGAGAAAAATGTATTATATCATTTCCCGTTTATAGGTGATAAATTAATTATTGGGAAATTCTGTGCAATTGCTCATAAAACAAAATTTATAATGAATGGTGCTAACCATAAAACTAACTGTTTCAGTACTTATCCCTTTCAAATATTTGGAAATGGATGGGAAAAAGTAACACCAGAGCTAGCAGAATTACCCAACAAAGGTGACACAATTATTGAAAATGATGTTTGGATTGGGTATGACTCTTTAATTATGCCAGGAGTGCATATTGGCAATGGAGCAATAATTGCTTCAAAGTCTGTCGTTGTAAATGATGTAGAACCTTATACAATTGTTGGAGGTAATCCTGCTACTGTAATCAAAAAGAGATTTTCTGATGATATAATTTCACTTCTATTGGAGTTAAAATGGTGGGATTGGGATGCGGAAAAAATCTCAGAAAATCTTGAGATATTGACGAGCATGGATCTAGAAAAGCTAAAAAGTAAATAAATATATATTTTGACCTATCCCCCAAAAACTGTACCACAGGGTAGATTAGTTTTCAGCCAATAATTAGAATGGAGGCTGAAATGAAAAAGCGATTTACAGAAGAACAGATTGTAAGAATAATGTATGAACACTCATCCGGTAAAAAAGTAAAAGATGTTGCCCGAGAGTACGGGATCAGCGAAAACACCTTTTATAACTGGAAGAAAAAATACGGTGGAATGTCTGCAAAAGAAATTGTCAGACTCAGGCAGCTTGAAGAAGAAAATGCAAATTTAAAAAAGCTGGTAGCTGATTTATCACTTGATAGCATGGCCCAAAAGGAGCTCATAAAAAAGTTCTGCAACCCGGAGTAAAAAGAGAAATGGTTGACCATTTAATCCATAGCTTCGGGTTATCAATCAGACGAGCCTGCAGGCTGGCCTGTATTGCACGTTCAACATATTTATATAAACCCAAACCTAATAATGACTCGGAAATTATTGAAGCAATATAAATGATTCTATCAAAGAATTCAAAATATGGTTGTGGAATGATCCATCTAAAATTACGGCAACAAGGTCTTAATATAAATCATAAGAGAACTGAGAGAATATATAATCAACAAGGATTAAAGCTAAATCGGCGAAGACGTAGAGCAAAGATTGCCTGTGAAGAACGAGTACCTGTTGAACTTCCAGCTGAACCTATGAAAGTTTTAACCATGGATTTTGTAACAGATTCAGTTAACTCCAACCGTAAGTTGAAAATACTAACAGTGCTTGATCCTGTAACGAATAAAGCACCGGTAATCTATCCCGCATTTTCAATCACAGGTAAAGATGTTTCTGATATTTTAGAATTCGTTTGTGAAGAAAATGGCTACCCTGATTATTTCAAATGCGATAAGGACCAGAGTTCAGAAGTCAGGATTTAGATGAATGGTGTTTTAGAAAAGGAGTAATAATAATTTACTCACGTCCAGGCAGGTTAATAGATAACTGCCATATAGAAAGTTTTAATGGGACATTCAGATATGAATGTTTAAACTCAAATTATTTTGAATCATTGGATTCTGCCAGAGAGATAATTGAAGAATGGCGGGTAGAATACAACGAAGAACGTCCTCAAAAACGATTAAAAGGAATGACGCCAAGTCAGTATGAGGATATACTAAATAGGCAGAAAACTAATCCTACGAGTGTTCGAAATTAGGGGATAGGTCAATACGATAAGAAAGTATTTGTACTGAGCAATATTCTAAAAGTAATTCCTGAAATTTATCCGAACAAGCTGAAATTGTTAGAGGAGAAATTCCTGATATAGTATCAAAATTAAATAAAAGTCGTTTCCTGAATTTGTATATAGATGACGGGCAAACTATTCAGAGCTTTTTAAAACATGATCTTATTGATGAAATGATTATTTCTAAGGCCTCGCTTTTATTAGGTAGAGGTATCCCTTTATTTGCTTCTCTTAATAACCCAATAGACTACATTGTAATGAAAACAGCAAAACTAAATGATTATCTTGTTAAAATACGAAGCTGCAAGGGCGTAAAACACACGGTTAAGCAGGTCCACCGGGGACTTTGCATTAAAGATTTGGTCGCTAAGACTGCAATTACAAAGCGGTGTTGATACAGATGGATGAAACGTGAGAAAAAACAAATGCTGTAACAATGTCTATACCTATCTGAACTTTTGAAATTCTTTTAATAAAGCTGCTTGCAAAATAAGAGTATATATGTTTTATTGTTCAGGAATAGATGTATTCAAGGGGAGCCGCAAGGCTGAGAAGACTTATCGTCAATACCCTCATAACCTGATTCAGATAATGCTGACGTAGGGAAGAGTATCATATTTTGGCCGCATAATTTTTCCAATTCTTAAAATACCCCTTCTATAAATCAGCTCTATTCGACGGAGTTATTAATGAAATGCTGTTCCACCGGTATATACGGTGCGCATCTTGGGGTCTATCCTATGCAGGATAAATTTGCCGATCTCATTTTAAACGCAGTTAAAGAAAGTGATCGTCGAAATCTTGCAGTCCTTACCGATGATATGGGCACTACCATACAGGGAAGCAGACGAAGAGTCTTCGATTACGTAACTGAAATTATAGGGAGAGCCTTTGAGCCTGAAGGACATACAGTTGCAAATCTGCTGTTTTCCTTCGGCTGCGAGGGGGATGTTCCTGAAACAATACCCGCGGATACAACAGACGAGATTATTACGGACTTAAGTTCAGTGTACGATATCCCGGTATCATGTCTGTGGTCGTATTATCCTCTTGGCGCAGATACTCATCTGTCGGTAATAGAAGACACAATTGCAGGTGTACAAAGTAAAAATCAGCTTGAAATATCCAGGGCCCATTACTGCACACGGCTTGACGGGCCTCTTGGTACCTTGCTCACTGCTCTTGAGGAAGCCTTCGAAACCTCTGTACGTGGAGGCATTCATACTGTATTCCACCTAACGCTATCAAAGGGCAGTCCTTCTGTCCCTAACAAAAATATTCAACTTTAGGAGAAATTTATTATGACTAAATCCTGGAAAATGAAAGATCTGCTCCTGCTTGCATTGCTTGGGCTTGTTTTCGGATCAATTTACCTGGGAGGAATAGCTGTGTGGGGAGTAGCTACAGCCGCAGCCGGCCCTATTGGACTTGATATGGTCTACGGTATATGGTTCATGGGAGCTACCTGTGCCATGTACATAATAAGAAAGCCCGGTATAGCCTTCGCCGGAGAGATAATGGCAGCTCTTGGAGAAGTTGTTTTGGGAACCCCCATGGGAGTCTCCATGCTGCTCGGGGCATCTATTCAGGGAGCCGGATGTGAACTTGCTTTCCTTGTAACCGGATACAAAAAGTATAATCTCTGGACCCTGATTCTCTCAGGCTGCATAGCGGCTCTGTTCACCTTCATTTATAATTACATCTATTATAACTACAGCTCTTATGCCCTTCCGATGCTGGGAATAATGCTCTGTGTCAGATTGCTCTCAGCTGCACTGTTTTCCGGTGTCTTCAGTAAAATTATTGGTGACGGATTAGTAAAAACCGGGGCTCTAAGTTCTTTTGCCATAGGACAGGCATAAAGGATGTTCAAAGTCTCAATCCGGGATTTCAGCTTTCGTTATAGAAAAGATCAGCGGCCGATTATATCAAACATAAATCTTGATTTTTCAAGTGACGAACGTATTCTGATCCTGGGGCCCAGTGGAGGAGGAAAATCCACCCTGCTTCTGGCTCTATTGAGACTTTATACAGCCTATGATATTTATTTCGCCGATGGCGATGTTTATTTTAATGGTAAGCCTGCCGAAGAAATGACTCGAAATGAGATTATCAAAATATTCGGTGTGGTGTTTCAAACCCCCTCTCATCAGTTCTGTCTGCAGTACCCTGAAGAAGAAGCAGCCTTCGGGCTTGAAAATCTGCAGGTAGAACCGTCAAAAATGCAGGGACTTATTGATAAATCATTCGAAAGATTCGGATTTTCCAAAAGGGAGCAAAGTATTCAGACTCTCAGCGGAGGCGAGCAGCAGGTTCTCGCTGCTGCATCAACAACTTTACTTGAAAGCCGAATGCTGGTGATGGATGAACCAACCGCACATCTGGATCCAACCGGAAGAAAAGAATTTCGAAAGGCGCTTCGATCATGGCTCAGTCCTGAAAAGGGATTCCTGCTTGTTGAACACCACGTAAAGTTGTTTCTGGATCTTTTTGAACGTGTGATTGTACTTGTCATAAAGGTCAGGATTATTTTTGATGAACAAGGTATTGATGTACTGACCCGTGAACGGAATTTGCTTACTAAAATGGGAGTCTGGCTTCCGGAACAAGAGGGCAGGAGCTGTGGCAGCGGCGGCTTTGTAAATATTCAAAATGAATGCCAAGCCGAGAAAAAGCCCGCTCTTGAGTTTAAAAATTCATTTATCGGTTATCAGAGAAAACAAATAATAAAAAACCTGGATCTGAAGATAGAAAGAGGTGAGTTTACTGCCCTTGTCGGGCGAAACGGCTGCGGTAAAAGTACTATATTACAGAGTCTCATTGGCCTCTCTGATCTTCAGACAGGATCAATTAGTATAGACGGAAAACTATACCGTACCCCCGGAAAGAAACTTAAATTGAAGGATGCGCCGGCTTATCTGTTTCAGAATCCCGAGCATCAGTTTGTATACCCGACTGTTCAGGAAGAGGTTCAGGATAGTGTACTGCTTAAGAGATATGGTCTTTATGACAAACGGCATCAAAATCCGTTTACCCTTTCTGGCGGAGAGAAACGAAGGCTTTCATTAATCTCCCTTTTAACAAAAGAGAGAGAGCTCTACCTACTTGATGAGCCGACATTCGGCCAGGATTCGAAAACCGCCGGAGAGCTGGTTCAGACTATAAAGGAACTTCAAGAAAATGAAAAAACAGTAGTTGTTGTCAGCCATGACCTTGCTCTTTTTGAAGATTTAGTTCAAAGGATAATTGTCCTTAATGCAGGTGCTGTTGTGTTTGACGGAACTCCGTCTGAGCTCTCTGTACATTCGTCAGAAGAATTGAATGAATGGGGAGTTGAATTATAGTGAAAACTCCTGTACTCAATCAATTTAATCCTTCCGGTAAGCTGCTTATAAATATATTATTTCTAATATCCGCCCTTCTTTCGAGTAACATTCATACTTCCATGATACTTTTAACCACTCTTATATTAAGCGGGATCTTTTTCAGGGGATTCAGTCTAAAGCAGATTCCTGTTCTTATTCCATTCAGTCTGTTTGCACTCTCGCTTATATGGATGAATGGTCTATGGGGCCAGAGACCGCCGGGAGATAATATTCAGGTCTTTCTCGGATTTGAATTTTCAGCAACCGGGCTAAGAATAGGGAGCCTGCTTGCAATGAGGGTCATTATAATCATTTTATCCGGGCTGCTGTTTACTATGAGCTCTCCTGCCCAGGAGCTGATTCTAAGTCTTATGCAGCAATTATCATTTCCACCGGGGATAGCCTATGCACTTCTGTCTGCCATGAATCTTATTTCCGATATTAAAAGGGATAAAATTAGTCTTGATGCTTCATATCGGATAAAGAAGGGAAAATCTCTCAATATATTTAAAGCGATAATCCCTCTTCTTGCGATAAATATCCGGCGCTGTGAAAGTATCTCCCTTGCCATGGAGGCAAGAGGCTTTTGTATAAATGGAAAGAGAACTTATTTCAGGAAAGTACCCTGGCTGAAGAAAGATATTGCATTTATTGTTATCTACCTTTTACTTATTCTTACAATATTCGTTATCTCATATCTCAATGGTCTTTATCTCGGGTATGCAAGCTGGAACGGATATCAATAAGAATCATTTAAGTTTTATTTTTTGCGAAGTAATAATACATAATTATCATTACTACCATTGTGTAAAGCTATGATATAATCTGTGATATTCCGGAGGTAGTTCTGTTGAAACTGATAATAGCAGATGATGAACACAGAGTGTGTCAGCTTATAGCGAATATTCTTCCATGGGAAAAGTACGGGATAGAGATAGCAGGAACTGCATATAACGCTTTAGAAGCATACAGTCTGATAAAAGAACTCAAACCCGATATTGTTATAACCGATATCCGGATGCCGGGCTATGACGGCATTACACTCATAGAGAAAAGCAGGGATATTGATCCGGATGTCAGCTTTATTATTGTAAGCGGATACAGAGATTTTGAGTATGCTCAGAGAGCATTAAAATTCGGTGCTGAGGATTATCTCCTGAAACCTGTTTCTAAAGATGAATTGGAGCAGATTATTTTAAAAGTAATCGAAAAAAAAGAGGCAAAGAAAGAGAAGCATGAACAGGAGAACAACCTTCAGAGAGAATTAATTCAAACCCGGGAAATTTTGAAAAAGAAGCTAGCATCTGAAATTGCAGATAAGGGATTCCGAATAGATCCCGCTGATCTGCCCTTATTCGGAGATCGTTACTCGGTTTTCTTTAACAACCATCATTTTCAGGTTATTATTTTTCAGGTCGACCATAGTAAATCCGACCAGGAAATAGAGAGTGTTAAAGCAGTAGATACTATTCTTCAGAAAACTGAATCGGCAGTGTCTTCATATATTGCGGAACATGTATACGAAATGCTTTGCGAATACAGAGATTTCAGCCTGGTTTTTATATTAAATGTAAAAAGCAGCAGCGGACTTTCTTTCAGGGATCTGGAACACCTTCACGAATTGGCCACTCAGAAGGTTTCAGAATATGGGGATTGGAGAATAACTCTATGTCCCGGTAAAGCTGTTTCAAAAATCGAACATCTGCACCAAAGCTACGATGAAGCGGAATTTGCGAGAAAAGACCGAATTCTAAGGGGCTTCGGAAAAATTCTTGAGAAACGGTTGGTACCTTCAGCTGATGAGGAACTTCCACTTTTTAACATGAAAGATCTTGAAAACAAGATAAAAAGTGCAGTTGATTCCGGGGCAGCGTCCGATATTCAAAATATTTTCCTGAGCGCTGTTATTCCCCCTGGATTCTCCCGCAAAATCCTGAATCCTGAGACTGTATTCAGACTATTTAGATTTACAGCTGAATCTTTTATAAAACAGTTCCAAATAATCTCAGCAGATGATATTGATACAGATGCTCTACTTGTTGATACAGAGAGAGCCATTTCCAGCTCAGGCAGCATAGATCGCTTGTCATCGCAGCTTGCGGAATTATATACTGCAACCATGAAAGCGCTGCTATCGTCAAAGCGTGTTAAAGACTACAAACCTATTAGGATTGCCAAAGAATATATCGATGAGCATTTTTCAGAAAATATAGACCTCAACATTGTTGCGAAAGAGGCGGGGCTAAATCCAGTCTACTTCAGCAGTTTATTTAAAAAAGAGACGGGTATAAATTTTAAAGAGTACCTCCTTCAGAAACGCGTTGATACAGCAAAAAATCTGCTCGTTTCCAGCAATGACACAATAATGGCAATCAGTGAGAGGGTGGGTTATAAGGATGTTCGCTATTTCAGCAGGGTTTTCTCAAGAACAGTCGGAATAAAACCCAATATGTATAGAAAAATCTATGGTTGATACCGGGAAAAAAAACAGCCGATCTATTGCCGGCGGTTTAAAAAATTATTTATTACTTATGGTCTTTTTGACTGCATCTATCCCGTTAGTTTTTATTCTTTACAATATGAATATTTTAGAGGGACGAATTAATCTCATTTTATTATGTGTTATTTCCGCAACATACCTTATAAATCTGTTTTTGATAATTAATAGAGTTTACACCCCCATGAAAAAAGTAGAAGAAACCACTGAATTACTAACCAGGGGAGACAATAATCTATTCCAAGCGCTTGAAATAGAATCGAACGGCGCAGCCTTATCGATGAATTTCCAGGAGCTTGTTCATCTACTTAAAGAATCTGTTGATAGAGAATACACAGCTGATATCCTTAAAAAAGAAGCTGAGCTCAAGGCGCTGCAAAGCCAGATTAATCCGCATTTTTTATACAATGTCCTTGATGGCATTCGCGGACATGCGATGGCTGAAGGCGTTACTGAATTGGCAGAGATGACTGAGGCTCTGTCGAAGATCTTCCGCTATAGTGTCAGTCACTGGGAGAATGAGGTATGCCTTGAGAGTGAACTTGTAAACATCAAAAGCTACTTTAAAATTCAGCAATACAGGTTCAACAACAGATTTGAACTTAGGATTGATATCGAGGATGATGAGGATGAAACTCTCGCTTGCAGGCTTCCCAAATTGACTCTTCAGCCTATCGTCGAAAATTCAATCTATCATGGGTTGGAAACAAAACTTGAAAAAGGACTGGTTTCTATCAGAACTAGGTTAACCGATGAGCAGCTGCTGATAGAAATCAGTGATGACGGAATAGGAACATCCGAGGAAATCCTGGAGAAGGTGAATAGTTCTTTTAGAGATTGGAAAACTGTAAAAACCGAAAAAAGTAAAACCGCCGGAATGGGTATTGCTCTAACTAATGTGAACAGCCGTATCAAAATGATGTATGGAGAAGAATTCGGTCTGCACATGTACAGCACAGAGGGTTTCGGTGCAATGATTGAAATACTGCTCCCGAGAAACGAGAAATAAGCGATGAAAGAACTGCTTCGAATCAGGAACCTGTCTACAGATGATACAGCTAAAGCCGCTTTAAACAAATTCAGGCTGCAGGTTTTCAGCGGAGAACTCTTCGGTTTGATAGGCCTCAACGGTTCTGGCAAAAGCACATTGACCGAGGTTTTATCAGGAGAAATAACCGCAAAAAGCGGACAGATCTTTCTCGACGGTATTAGATTTGATTTTGATGGACAGAAAATTTCGAAGCCTTTACTAGAGAAACATGGTGTATTTATTGTTAAAAATGAAAACAGGTTAATCGGAAACTTGAGTATTTCAGAGAATATGTCGATTTTATTCAAACGCCATATCTGGGATTTGTTTAAAAATCCGGGAAATAAGGAGAAGCTGGTTGAATTGACGCTAACCGAGTTTTTCCCAATGCTCAACCCGGATACAGCCGCATCCGAACTGTCGCCTGCCGTTCATTGGGAGATAGCTGTTTTGAAGGCTTATATTGAAGGGGCCCGGCTTATTCTCCTGGATAGAATTATCGAATTCTGCAGCGATAAAGAACAGCGGGAACTTTTTCAATTTATAAACATACTCAGGAGTAAAGGCCTTGGTTTTGTGATCACTTACAATAAAATCGCTCCGTTTTTAAGAACCTTTGACAGAACCGGCATTGTCAGAAACGGAAAACTTCAGGGTATTGTTCATCAGGCTGATTATAATCCGAAGCTTGCAGCCAGCCTCATAATAGGAGGAAAATACACCGATAGGTTTTCTATTAAGAAAGAACAGTCCGCGGTTGGCCGCAGACTGCTTGAGGTACGGGATTTATCATCTTCAGTTGATGGAGAGGATACAGATCTTGTTCTACACAGCGCGGAAATTCTGGGTATATACGACCCTGTTCAGGATGCATCCTCTACCCTGATGGATGTATTAAGCGGAGCATCCCCTGATGTGGATAAATTGATATTAGTTGATGGTGAAAAGGTGAATATAACAGAGGAGTATCATGCTGTCAGAGCGGGTATAGGGCTGGTCTCTGATAAGGTCTTCGATAAACTTTTTTTCATGGAATTGACCGCCGGAGAGAATCTGGCTGTGTGCGCAGCCAGACTATCAGCTGGAATTGCCGGCCACATTCCGTCGGCGGCTGAAAAATATATTGTGAATAAGTATCTCAATGGCACAGGGTTTCCCGACAGGGAGTTATCGATTCCGGTCAAATTTATTGAAAAGGATCTCCAGTTCATTCTGGCCCTGCATATGAGAATTCTAAGCGGAGTTAAGATTTTCATTCTCGAAAATCCTGTTCGCGGGGCTGATCTATTAACCCGGAAAACTGTTTATCAACGAATAGAATCGCTTAGAAAGCCTGGAACCGGTGTTATCTTTATTTCAACGGACTATGCCGAGCTGGACGGCTTCTGCGACAGAATTATCAGGAGATCGGCAATATGATAAAGCTAAAACGTTTATTCAACAGTAATCTTGTATTAATTCTCATAATCCTGGCGGTAGAATTGATCCTCCTTGAGATATTTATGCCGAATTTTATTTCATTTCGCAACTTTATTACCCTGTGCAGACAGTCGTCGATAACGGCTATCCTGGCAATTGGAATGGGGATTGTTCTAATCAGCGGAGGGATCGATCTCTCTATCGGGGCAATAGTTGCCATGCTCGGAATGGCAGCTGCAAAATTGATAACTGATTTCCAGATTCCCGCTACAGCCGCCGGATTTATTATAATTATCTTCGGAAGCCTGATAGGTCTGCTGAACGGAGCATTATGTGCCAGAATTAGAATACATCCGTTTATTATCACAACAGCCTTGTCGGTTATATACAGGGGAACAGCCAATGTCTTTAACAATGGAAGACCTGTTTATGGAATTCCAGAAAATCTCCTGAGATTTGACAAAAAAACATTACTGGGCATCCCTTATCCACTGCTGATTCTATTTGCATGTATATTAATAGCATCCTATATCCTAAGAAAGACTTATCTCGGGAAATATATCTATGCCATTGGTCTGGATGAACGAACCGCTGAATACAGCGGGATAAATGCAGGACAGATAAAGATGATTGTTTACAGTCTTTCGGGTTTTTTTTACGGAATTGCTGCAATTCTTCTTCTTTCGAAGGTAGGGTCTGCTCAGCCTACTGCCACAATATCTATTGAACTGGATCTACTCGCGGCTGCAGCAATTGGAGGAATCGGATTCAGAGGTGGACGGGGTCATATTCTTAATATTGTCATAGGTGTTCTGATCATAGAAATCCTTGGAAATACCCTGATAATTTTCAATGTCGGGGAATATTACCGATATATATTCAAAGGCATTGTCCTGTTGACCGCTTTGTTCATGGATGGTGCACTTCGCCAGAACAGGGTTAAACCATCAAAAATCTAAAATCTGTCATCATAATTCTATAATCTATCACATTGCGAAAACGTTTGCGGGCTGTTAGAATAACCATCAATAAAGCCGTAAAGGGGTTTCATGGTGTCAGTTCCGATACTTGAAATGAAAAATATCAATAAAAGTTTCTCCAGTGTTAAGGTTCTTAATGATGTACAGCTTTCGATTCAGCCTGGTGAAGTTCATGCTTTAATGGGAGAGAATGGAGCAGGTAAATCCACCTTGATGAATATTCTGATGGGAGTTCATTCAGCCGACAGCGGCGAGATTTATCTTGATGGGGCTAAGATAGTCAACAGCAATCCCAAGGAAGCCATGGCAAAAGGTATTTCAATGATTCATCAGGAGCTCAACCCGGTTCTTGATATGGACGTGTCAGAGAATATATTCCTTGGCCGTGAAATAAAAAAAGGGACAAGCGGAATCCTCAGCATAGTCAATAAGAAGCAGATGAGGCACGAAACACAGAAGCTTTTTGATGCTGTAGGAATCGACATCCAACCATCAGCCCTGATGCGTGATTTGAGTGTCGCGCAGTCTCAGCTTGTAGAGATAATAAAAGCAATCTCCATATCAGCCCGAATCATCATCATGGATGAACCAACCTCCGCTATTACCGAAAAAGAGGTTGATATACTCTTTGAACAAATAAGGAAGCTGCGGGAAAGCGGCGTCGCCATTATCTATATCTCTCATAAGATGGAAGAAATTTTCAGTATTGCAGATTCAATTACGGTATTACGTGACGGTCAATTTGTATCCAGCGACAACGCTTCAAATCTGAATAAAGATAAGCTGATTAAACTGATGGTTGGACGTGAGCTTACTGAGATATTTCCTAAAACTGAAGCCGAGATTGGTGAAGTAGTTATGGAGGTAAATAATTACAGCTTTAAACCAAAGGTCAGGAATGTCAATTTTAACCTGAGACGGGGTGAAATCCTCGGCATAGCCGGCCTCGTAGGAGCCGGTAGAAGCGAACTTGTCGAAGCACTGTTCGGTGTTCATAAAAGTGCGGAAGGAAGCCTCTTCATAAATGGGCAGGATGTAAAAATCAGGCAGACAGGCGATGCAATTAAGAATAAAATCGCTCTAATTACTGAAGACCGGAAACAGACCGGCCTGAATCTTATCGCCTCAATAGAGGATAACATAACGATTGTTTCTCTTGATAAGCTATTTCCACGGGGTGTAATTAACAGGCATAAAGAGGATGAGGTTGTAGATAAGAGCATTGTCAAGTTCGGCGTAAAAGCTGCTTCAAAAAAGAATAAAGTCCAATCTTTGAGCGGCGGTAATCAGCAGAAGGTAGTTATTGCAAAATGGCTGCTTACAGATCCTCAGATCATCATTATGGATGAACCGACCCGAGGAATAGATGTCGGAGCAAAGCGGGACATCTATCTGCTGATAGGAGAGCTTGTGAAAGCGGGGAAATCGGTTCTGATGATATCTTCGGAGATTCAGGAAGTTATGGGTGTTGCGGACAGAATACTAGTTATGGCGGAAGGCAGAATTACCGGGGAACTTGAACGTAAAGATTTTTCTCAGGAAAAAATTATGCATTACGCGTCTCAATTTAATAGAGGAAAAGAAGATGAAGAAACTGAATAATATTATGAATGTGCAGCTTATGCGCGAGCTTGGAATTGTTATTGTTTTCGTAGTAATTCTTGCAATACTTATGATCCTGTCTCCTAATGCCTTTGCACGGCCTGCGAATCTGATGAATATTTTCAAGCAGGCTTCTATTAATGGCATTCTTGCCATGGGAATGATGTTTGTTATCATTTCCGGAGGTATTGATCTTTCAGTAGGCTCAATAGTTGCGCTGACGGGAGTTGTTGCGGCCAGCTTTGCCCATCCTGGAGAATACCCCCTGATAGTTCCAATTATTCTAGCTCTGGTAATTGGCCTTTTTATCGGCTGGTTCAACGGAGTAGGAATCGCATACGGTAATATTCCGCCGTTTATAGTTACGCTGGGCACGATGACAATGATTAGGGGAGTAGCTCTTATAGTCAGCAAAGGAGCACCGGTTTTCGGTGTTACTGATGCCTTCGAGAATATAGCTGGAGCATTCCTCTTTGATACCATTCCATTATTAGTTGTTTACTTTATTGTGATAACGATAGTCAGCGCGTACATTCTGACTAAGGCTGTTTTTGGCCGCAGGGTTTATGCAATCGGCGGAAACGAAATCTCGGCTGCATTCTCAGGGATTAAAGTTGAAAAAATAAGAATCATGGTTTACATGATTTCAGGACTTTTTGCCGGATTTGCCGGACTGCTTCTAGCGTCCCGTACAGTTTCAGGAATTCCTACTGCCGGACAGTCTTATGAACTCGACGCAATTGCCGCAGTAATTATTGGCGGGGTAAGTATGTCGGGAGGTTCCGGACGCTGGTATGGCACAGTAATTGGAGCTCTTCTTATAGCCGTGATCGGAAACGGACTCGATATTTTGAATGTTTCTTCGCATTATCAATTAGTCATCAAGGGCGCGATAATAATTGTTGCAGTGCTTCTTGATGTAAAAAGCAAGGAAAGAACGGCATAACCGTTGTACGGTAAACCGTTTTATATAAACATTTACTCATAATACAGGAGGTTTAGTTATGAGAAAAGTGATTCTTATGGTACTGGCAATAATGCTGGTCATGTCCACTGCGGTATTTTCAGGCGGACAGCAGGAAAACGGAGTAGACAAGTATGCATTGATGATGAGTCATATGACGAATTCATTCACTATTACACTTTCAAATGCAGTAAAGGCAGCAGCTGAGGATCTCGGCGTAGAGCTTGTAGTTTTTGACGGCGGCCAGGATGTTTCAAAGCAGATAAGCCAGGTTGAATCCGCTATTAACCAGGGATACGCTGGTATACTTATTGAACCTGCATCAGTAGATGGAATTAAACCTGCTGTAACTGCAGCTAGCAAAGCCGGTATTCCTATTGTTACAATCAATCAGAAGATTACTAATCAGGAGCTAGCTGACGCTTTTGTAGGCGTAGAGCATGTTGAAGGCGGCGAGATCGAAATGAAATATGTTGTCGAAGCTATCGGCGGCAAGGGAAAGATTGCATTTCTTCTTGGCCCCCTGGGCTCAGACGGGCAGATAGGACGAACAACAGGTTACTACAACATACTTGAAGACTATCCCGACATTGAAGTTGTTTATGAACAGTCGGCAAACTGGAGAACAGATGAAGCACTCAAACTTGCAGAAAACTGGCTGCAGACCGGTGTTGAGCTTGTAGCCATCGTAGCTAATAACGACGGTATGGCCATGGGAGCACTCAAGGCTGTAGAAGATGCCAAGATGCTCGACAAAATTAAGATTTTCGGTGTAGATGCAACTGATGATGCTCTTGCAGCAGTAGCAGAAGGCCGTCTTTCAGCTACTGTATCTCAGAGCACTGAGGCACAGGCTTTAGCAGCAATGGATGCCCTTGTAAAGCTTGCTAACGGAGAAGATGTTCCTTCTGAAATCATTGTTGGTCATACCCTGATCACAAAAGAAAATGTGGCTGATTTCCAGTAGAATATGTTAAAAATATTTCATAGCGTGTCCATCCGGACACGCTTTTTTTGTCGCCATCCGCAGATATAGCCAGAATTAAGAAATATAGAGGGTGTTGAGCAGGCAGGAGTGATTCAAAGATTTACATACAGCAGAAATTGAGTTATTCTATAGCCGTAAAGAATAGAAGCTCAGTCTGCAGGATAGTATGGTTTCAGAGCTTTATAACGGAGTTGTTATGTCTGAATTCAAAACTGTTGATGACTAGCTTTAGTTAAAAACGGGAAAAGAGAACAACAGATTATGATTGGTGGATATAAAAAGCACGTGGGATTTTATCCACACCCAACTACTATTGAAAAAATCTCAGATAAGTTGACTATCTATAAACAGGGTAAAGGTTCAATTCAATTTCCTATAAACAGACCAATCCCTTGTGAGCTTATAATTGAAATGGTTGAGTTCAGGAGAAACATTGTCAGAGCTGGTAAATGAAATACTTAATTATCCTCAACCTATGCTGAATGTGTTGTTTCGCGATTACTTTTATATCCCGTTTATTATGGACTATAAAAGTTCACGTTTAGAAGCAGCGTCATCTATTTTGAGATACTTATCTGTCACTTTTTGGAGCTCATATGCAAAAAATTGAAATACCGAAATTGTATAAGCAGTATTTTATTGATAAAAGTGATGAAAGAAAAGAATTATTCAAAAAAATAAATGACTTATATAAGCCACAAAACTGTATTTACCCCGGCAGTTTCGTTCATATTTCACCCTCATTTTATATAAGGAAGATGACTTATATTGATGCAGATAAAAGAATATCCAGTTTTTTTAATAATGAAGCTGTCTTGGACTATATCAAACTCAATAAAATCTATGATGGCCCACCTTCAATAAATGCATTTCAAGCTGATTACACAAGTAATTTGCCAATTAATGAGTCGGCATTCGATATTATGTTTTCATTTTATGCAGGTTTCATATCACAATCCTGCAAAAAATATTTAAAGGATATGGGGTTATTAGTCTGTAACAACAGTCATGGTGATGCAAGTATCGCTTATACTGATCAAGACTATGAATTAATTGCTGTAGTCAAAAGATATGGTGACAAGTTTAATATCACTGATAAAGATTTAGATGATTATTTTATTAAAAAAGACGGGACAGCTATTGATATAGAAAAAGTTCTAAACGAAATGAGAGGAGAAAACTTTATAAAAAAAGGGTATGCATATATTTTCAAAATTACAAAAATACCCGAATAAAAAAATAACAGCGGATATTCGATGCCGCACGATTCACGCAAGATACAGTGTTGAAATACAAAAGAGGAGAAAAACATGGATTACATAAAAGCGGCTAATATAAATGATTTTAAGAATAATAGAATTAAAAGTGTTACCATATTGGGTAAAAAAGTTGGAATAATTAAAGATAATAATTCAGAATTCTATGCAATCGAAGTTGGATGTAAGCATCAGGGAGCAGATATAACTAAAGGCCATATTTCTGGTGATATAGCAACCTGTCCTAGACATGGATGGAAATTCAATCTGGTCACTGGAGAATGTCTTAATCAGAATGCTTCAAGATTAAAAAAATATGGACTGAAAATAGATGGTGATGTTATCATGATCACTTCTAAACCCCTGCCAGAGGAAGAAGAAGATGATGATCCTCTATTGCATTTTTTTGACTGAATACTTTATACCTACGATGGAGGTGAATAATGCTTGTTGTATTATCAGCAAAAATTTTTACAGGGTTATCTATAATTGTAATATTATTTCAGACATGCCTTGCTGCCGGTCTACCCTGGGGAGCAGCCTCAATGGGTGGAAAATTCTCAGGTAAATATCCACCCAGAATGAGACTGTTAGCTATTCTTAATATTTTAATTCTGACATTTATAGCGATAATTGTTTTATCCCGAGCCGAACTGATTCTACCTGGTATGCTGCAATTTTCAAAGATTGCAATTTGGATAGTGGTTGCTTTCAATCTTGCTGGAGCAGTAATGAATACTATAACTCCCAGTAAGATTGAACGTATATGGGCACCAGTAGCATTAATTCAACTAATAACAAGTATAATTATTGCTCTTAGTTAAATATGATTACACAATTTTGCTGAAAAATTTGAAAAGGAAATGCTATAATTTATTATTCCATTATGAAAATTGAAATTTTTTTAAAAAATATTTTGAATTATTGGAATTTTAATAATTCTCTTCATCTGAATCTCACAGTTGCCGCTTTTTTTATCTTGTTTTTCAGCCTGAATAGCTGTACGTCGACCCACCTCTTCAGTGGAAGAATTAACGCGGTTGATTTATCTCCAGGCAATATTGAGATTCCAATAGGGTCCACAGAAAGAGCTACCGCGCTTATTGATGAATACGGTAAAAATGACCTTTCAGGTAGAGTCGTCAAAAACCTGATTAGTTATTGGGCTCAAAAAGATATTCCGGAATGGAATAAGCAGGGTGCCAAGATAAAAGCTCCGAGGATTATATTGGCAAAACTGATTATGGGTATTGATATCGATTCGGTCAATAATTATCTCCTCAATAAAGCTGTAGAGCCATGGTCGGAAAGCGGATCAACCTGGGCTCTTAGAAAGGGCGGCGACTATGATTTTACGGAAGTGCCCCTGACTGCAATTTTATATAAATTCGGTAACAAGCCCGGACTTTTGTACCCGGAAACAAGAGACCATTTACTAAATAACCTTTTGATAGAATCCGGGAACAAGGTCAGAGCCCACGTTCCCGGCAGTTTGAATATTGTTCCTGATACTGAAAACCATATTCTAATGACGGAAGGCAGCAGGTACCTGAAAAATCAATATTTACGCGATGTCTATGGCAATACCGATCCGCAGTATAATAATCGAACAAACGGTGTTGAAACCTTTCTGATGGATTTTCTGGATGAATTGATAGATGCAGGATTATTTGAGTTCAACTCTTTACCGTATTCCGGCTACACAATAACAGCCTTGATGAATCTGGAAGCATTTGCTGAAGAACCGCTATCATCAAAGGCACAGGAAGTACTTGATACAATTATGTTCAAATACGCACTGGGCAGCCTTGATATGAGGCGCTGCGTTCCTTTTCGGCGTCAGCCCCAAAAGGCCGGGACAACATCCATTCAGGCTGATGATACGTCGATGCTCTCACGGCTTTGGGTAAGTATTGATGATCCTGATTTCCAGATTCTTCCCATCACGGATAGGCTTCATACCGCATTTTATGCAGCAATTATGCCTTATCGTGTTCCAGATAAAACGTTGAATCTGATTAAAGAAAAAGATTTTCCATATTTTGCACGTTTAGGAAGAGGGACGGAAGCCTCACCCGAAATTTTCAGCGGCGGACCGGGGTACCTCCTCTCCGCAGGAGGGGTCTACAGAGGTAAAAGTTCTATGATTGTAGCGAGACCTACAACCTTGATTCTTTCCGATGGAATAACAGACTACAGAGATTGTTTCCATCTGCATGGCCGGGGTGACTATAAAGACTGGAACAACACCGGCGTTTTCAGAAATTTTGCCTGCAGCGATCAACACGTTTTTATTCCTGAATGGGCAGAACCCACGGCCTACTCAGAAGGTTGGTATATCTATAATTTAAATCCATCACTATCAATTGCGGCTTTCAATGATGCAAAGAAAAAAGATCTTGGTCTTCTTGTTCTTTTTCCCGGTTATACTGAGAATCACCATATGCTTGCAGAGTCTTTATCCAAATCAAATCCTGATACCAACCGTTTATATACAGAATTCGTCTGGCCTAATGGTGATATAATCACCTATGATGTTAAATCTAAAAACAATGTTTGGGTAATAGCAACATTTAATTATGAAGTTCTTGAGCGTAATTTTGATAAATGGCCAGATATTTACATGGAGTAGGTCTTGAAATACATTGCACTGCTGAGAGGAATAAATGTCGGCGGAAAAAATAAAGTAGATATGAAGCGACTGAGAACTTTGCTCGAATCAATGAAATATATGAATGTAGAAACATATCTTAATTCAGGTAATATAATATTTGAAACTGATCTTAGCAGGGAAATTGTTTCAGAATCTATCTCAAAAACACTATTCGAAGAATTCGCTTTAAATATTCGCACGCTTATTAAAACCTCTGAAGAAATTATTCATATTGAATCTGTTATACCTGACGAATGGCAGAACAACAAGGACCAGAAAACCGATGTTGCATATTTATTCCCTGAAATAGATTCAGAAAAAACTTTGGATGAAATACCAGTTAACAGGAAATATACCGATCTTATTTATTGTAATGGAGCTATAATCTGGCATATAATGAAGAAAGATTACAATAAAAGTCAGTTAAATAAATTGATTGGAAGAAAACTATATCATTTTATGACTGTAAGAAATGTTAACACGGCCAGATATCTGGCCGGTTTAGACTAAACATCACATCTTATATCGAAGGGATAAATGAATAATAAAATTGATATTTACAAGCATATGAATCACATAATGAGCCAACTTAAAACAGGTATACTTATAACGTGCAGGTTAAACGACAGGGTAAACAGCCTGACAGTTGCATGGGGTCAGGTTGGATTTGAATGGAATAAACTGATTTTTACAGCTTTTATTCGAACAGGACGATATACTCATGACATGATTGTAAATAAGAAAGAGTTTACGGTAAATATCCCGATGGAGGACAAGGCCGGGAAAATACTTGGATTCTGCGGTACAAAAAGTGGCAGAGACTATGATAAAGCAAAAGAACTCGGCTTAACCTTTATTGAAAGCGAAAATGTTGATGTTCCCGGCATAAAAGAACTTCCTTTGACACTTGAATGTAAAGTTCTTTATTCCCAGCTGCAGGATAAAAATAATATTCCTGATGATTTAAAAACTGAATTTTATCCTCAGGATGCAGGAAGTGATTATCATAGTGCAAACCGAGATTTTCACACAATGTTCATTGCAGAAATAGTCGGAGCATATATAGCTGAATGATAAGCCTTAAAGCCTGTTCCGGCATTGATAAACTGCCGAATAAAGTCATGCAGATGCATAATGCAGCTTATGCTTCTGATGCATCAGTCATTAAGCCGCAAATATATGAATTTTATTCCGGAAAGAAAATATGAAAATAAATATTATTGCCCCTGATTCAAATACGGAAAAAATCGAAGGATTTACTATTGTTGTTGATGTTTTTCGTGCATTCTCTACCGCCTACTATATTCAGGAAAAAAATCCGCTTAAATACATACTGTCGGAATCAATCGAACACTCATGGCAGCTTAAAAACGCGAATAAGAATTCAATCTTAATTGGAGAGCGCGAAGGATATAAAATCGAAGGCTTCAATTTCGGAAATTCTCCGACTGAAATAGCCGGTTCTGATTTTTCCAGGAATGTTGTTATTCATACAACTACAAACGGCACAAGGGGCGTTCTTGCTCAACCAGTTGATAATGAGGTCGTTGTTGGAAGTTTTGTAAATCTTCAAGCCTTGCTCAATCACATATATGACAATAAAATTCAGACAGTAAATATCTACTGCACAGCACCAAAAGATACCTTATACGGTGAAGAAGATTGGGTTTTTGCTGACTATCTTAAAGCAAGACTAACTGGAGAAAACTCATCTTTTGAAGACGTGATAGTCAAACTCAGAAACGGCACCGGAAGGGGATTCGTCGAAGAGACCTTTGCTCCGTATACTGATTTTCTTATGTGTATGGATATAAATCGATTTGATTTCATTCTCAGGCGCAAATTAATCAACGGTCTCATACTACTTGAAGTAGTATAAAATACTATAACAATTCACTAAAAAACAGTAGATTCCTTATAAACAAACCATCTGTTATAGTCAAACCATTATATTTGGAGAACATATGTCCTATAAAATAATTATACACGACGGCAAGGCCCATATGGATGAACTTCTGGCGTCAGCATTGCTTGCAATTCATCTTGAAGAAGAGCCAGATTCGATAACAAGAGTTGACTCTCTCAAAGCAGCAGAAATGGCCGGTGCGGAAAAATTGGCTGATGACACATATTTCATTGATTGCGGCCTTGTTTTTGACATCAGCAGAAATCTTTTTGATCATCATCAGGATAAAGATCTTGACTGTGCTGCATTACTTATTTTCGATGAATTTTTCGCTCATCTGAAAAATACGGAGCTCCACAGGTATATAGAACTTGTTTCAAAGGTCGATAGAAACGGGCCGATGAGCCTTAATGATTTTGATGTTTTAGATGAGAGCAGAGACTATCTAACCTTCAGTCAGCAGATTGTGTTAAAAACCTTTGAAGAAGATCCAATGCTAATTTTGAGAATATTTATTGCTGGTCTTGAAGATAAGATTAATTTTGAGATCCAAAAAGCTATGGCATCTGACTGGCTTAAACAGACTGGTAATATTGAAATAACGACTGTATTAAATATTAACATTCTGAAATACCTGAATAAACCTCCCAAAGAATTGGTTCCAGCACTGCGGTCCGCATCCGGAGAAATAGTTGATAAGAACAATGTCTCATCAATTCTTTCTTTTGATAATAAAAATCCCGATGTGCTGACCTTCTACAGAACCGATTATGGCCATAAAATAGTTGATTTTTCTAAAACTTCCCCGTCAAATACTGTTTTTTGTCATCAGGGAGGATTCCTTCTTAAATTTATTCCTTCAGATGATGAAGAATGGATTAAACTTTTTAAGCAGGCTGTAAAAAATAATTAGCGACACTACACTGGTACTGCTATATTCTGATAACTTTCTTTTTTCTTCCGGTTAAGAATAGTTTCACATACTCCCGGCTCTCCATCTGATTAGAAATATTCTTATTCATCACTCCAGATAGTATCCTGTCGTAGATCAGTGGACCAATCAGGGCGCTCATTGTCTGCCGCGGATGTTCTTCGAACAGAAAACCCTCATTATGATATTCTTTTATCATTTCCCCAAAACTCTCTGTTATACTCCCCGGTAACTCCAGAACATCCCTAAGTTCTTCAACTCTAGGCAAATCAGAGAACAATACAATCATAAAATGAATATTCTTATTAATCATGTCCCGAAAGATATCAACCACCCTTATAAGATCAGCGTTCAAATTGCCGGTATACCTGATTTCGAATGCTATCTTATTAATATCAACCATGTATTTCACGGCAGTTTTTACAATTCCTGCTTTTGTCCCATATTTTCGAAAGAGGGTAATCTCGCTTACGCCGGCTTCCTCCGCCATTTGTTTGGTCGATGCACCAATATAGCTTTTCTCGCTTATTACTTTTAAAACAGCTCTGAATATCTTTTCCTCTGAAATAATCTTCGGCAAACAGAACCTCCCGAATGCTTTGATTTCATAATTGTACTATATGTTAGCAAGCACTTACAATAGTATATTTTTAAAAATCTTTTGTTAGTGCATGGTATCTTTTATCAAAATAGACATAAGAAAGAATGATAGTACCGAAAAAAATTACCGGTACCTGAATATACCGGTATCTGGGTAAAACACAAATAATAAAGACAGCCCTGTTCTTTTGTGCTAACATATCGCCATGCTCAGCGACCTTATTAAGACGATAAAAGATGATAGAGATTTTAAGCGAAATATCACACATTGGGAGACAATTGCCGCACGGGAAGGAAGTTATGCAGATTTTCCGGATGATGTTGAACCGGTTTTAAAAGAAATTTATACAGGCCGTGGTATAGAACAGCTTTATTCACACCAGCGTGAATGCTGGGATAATGTTACCGCCGGTAAAAATACAGTTGTTGTAACACCGACGGCATCGGGAAAAACCCTCTGCTACAACCTGCCGGTACTGAACGACCTGCTAAAAAACCCTGAGGCACGGGCCCTATATCTTTTCCCGACAAAGGCACTGTCGCAGGATCAGCAGTCAGAGCTTAACGAGGTGATAGATACAGCCTGTCTTCCTGTTAAAACCGTTACCTACGATGGAGATACGCCAGCCTCTATAAGGGTTGCGGCACGGGACGGCGGTCGTATAATTATTACAAATCCGGATATGCTTCATACCGGCATTATGCCTAACCATCCCAAATGGATTAAATTCCTGAGCAACGTTAAATATATTGTCATTGATGAGGTTCACATCTACCGGGGTGTATTCGGTTCGCATGTAACCAACGTCATTCGCCGCCTGAGGCGCATCTGCCGCTTCTACGGCTCTGACCCGCAGTTCATTTGCTGTTCAGCAACTATCGGCAACCCTAAAGAGCTTGCAGAAAACATCCTGGAAGCCCCGGTAAGCCTCGTGGACAACAACGGTGCACCGTCGGGCGAGAAACACTTTGTACTGTATAACCCACCGCTTGTTGACCCCGTGCAGGGGATAAGGCGGGGTGTGGTGCTTGAATCTCAGAATCTTGCACTGAAATTTCTACGCCGCGGAATAAAAACAATAGTATTCTGCCGATCCCGAATACGCACCGAACTTATATCATCCTACATTAACAAACGCCTGTCGAACATTTTCACTGACAACAGCAGAATACGTGTCGAGGCCTACCGCGGCGGTTACCTGCCAAGCGAAAGGCGTCAAATTGAACGCGGTATGCGGGACGGCAGCATTCAGGGAATTGTTTCAACAAACGCCCTTGAACTTGGAATCGATATCGGCGGGCTGGATGCATCCATAATGGCCGGCTTTCCCGGCAGTATTTCATCTTCATGGCAGCAGGCTGGACGTGCGGGACGCCGTGCAACATCCTCACTGTCTGTTCTTATCGCCTCTGCATCGCCTGTTGATCAGTTCGTTATTGAAAACCCCGGCTACTTCTTCGGCAAAAATCCCGAATCGGCATTAATAGACCCCGACAACATCTATATTGCCCTTGATCACCTCAGATGCGCTGTTTTCGAACTGCCCTTTGCTCCTGATGAAGATTTCGGCCGCCAGTCAAAAGAACTCCTGATGTATCTTGAAGAAGAGGGAGTGATAAGACTTACCGGCGGTAAATACTACTGGTCTGAGCGTGGTTATCCGGCAGAAAGCATCTCACTCCGAAGCGCTACGAGCGAAAATGTCGTAATCATCGACGAAACCGGCGGTAAAAATATCGTCATAGGCGAGATGGACAGACCATCCGCGAAGGAAATGATCTACGATAAGGCTGTATATATTCATCGCGGCGAGCAGTACCAGGTTAGAAAACTCGACATAGATAACAAGAAATGCTATGTAGCACAGTCAAACCTGAATTATTATACCGATGCCGTAGTTAAAACCGACATAAAAGTTTTAGAAGAGGATAAGCGTACCGAACTTTCCGGCTGCGCCCTGGCAGAGGGCGATGTGCTTGTTCGCAAACAGGTTGCCAAATTTAAGAAAATAAAATATATGAGCCATGAAAATGTTGGTTTCGGTGAAATATTTCTTCCTGAAGAAGAGATGCATACCAGAAGCGCAGTATTCATCTTCAGTGAGGGAAGCAAGGCGGGCGCATCATTCGACAGAATACCCGACGAGCTTAAGGAACACGTAATTGGCAGAATAGGCAGTCTGATTAAAAACGTCTGCCCGGTATTTCTTCTCTGTGATTCTCATGATCTGGGCGTGGCTGAGCGGCTCCGTGACCCTCATTTCGATGAGCCCTGCATATACATATACGACAATTACCCCGGCGGAACGGGTTTGTCTGAGGGAATTGCTTCCAAATCGGATAAAATTCTTATGGCGGCGTATGAGCGGATTACCAACTGCAGCTGTGAATTCGGCTGCCCATCATGTATCGGTCCGGATGATGAAGAACCGGTTACCCATAATAAAAAATCCCGGATAATCACCTTTTTTCAGGAGTGGCTGGGCAGATAGATGGACTTGAAAGACCTTCGCGGCAGACTTGATGCAATAAAGCAGCAGTCGGCAGCAACGCCGGATGAGGATTCTCGAACTGCAAAACCAGAACAATCTGATGCAGGAGAGGTGCTGCTTGAAAACGGGTGGAACAAGGTTGAAGATATGGTCTATGAGAAGGTGAGTGTAATAAAAAATGCACTGCCCCAGAACGTTTCAAGCATACTCTTAAACAAAATCCAATCCCCGGACCGGAAAATCCCTGCATCAGACTTAATATTCTACGATACTGAAACCACCGGGCTCAGTGCGGGCGCCGGTAACATTATCTTTCTTGCGGGTTTTGGTGAACTTGTACCGGGCACAGATAATTTTCAAATCACCCAGATATTTCTTTCTGATTTTCCGGGAGAGCCCGCCTTTCTGGACCGGCTTAAAGATTTTATAAGTCCTGAGCGTATATATGTCTCATACAACGGAAAATCATTTGATGCAAACGTGCTTAACACCCGATTTTCGATGAACGGCATTAAGGCAGAGTTCGGGTACCAGCTTGATTTACTTTACAGCTCGCGCAGGCTATGGAAAAATATAATTGGAAGCTGTTCATTAGGCGATATTGAGACCCGCATACTTGATAAACACCGCGAACTTGACGTTCCAGGGTTCATGATTCCCGACCTGTATTTTGATTTTGTCCGCACAGGCCGATGGGATACAATTGCGGGCGTTATAGCACACCACCTTGAGGATATTGCAAGCCTTGCCGAGCTTCTTACTGTCCATGAGCAGCTGTTTGATGAAGCAGCCGGGGGTACTCCAGGTCCGGGAAATGACACTGGTGCAGGAACAACAGATTTCTTCGACCAGCTTGGACTTGCTTCAATGCTCATTGAAAAACGGCCTGAAGCTGCAGTAGAAGTGCTGAAACAGGCCTGGGGGGCCGGTAATTACAGGGCCGGCATAGAGCTCAGCCTTATTTTCAAGCGCACAGACCGCTGGGAGCAGGCAATTATGATCTGGGAGAAACTCTGGGCTGACGGCAGGAGTATTTTTGCTGCAACTGAGCTTGCCAAATACTACGAACACAGGGCGCACAAGCCTGAAACAGCTCTGGAGATAACCGAGAAAATGCTTGCGATGGAGCGTTTTAGAATTGCGCAGCACCTTCCGGACTTGAATAAAAGATATGGCAGACTCAAAAAACGCACGAGTAGATGAGCAGATTGAAATATATGTCTAATCCAGCTGATAGATATATGCTGATTCTGCACAACCTACAATCAATACTGATTCATCGATTGCTGTTGATTCGCCGAAGTGCTCACTTGTATTGGTAATTTTCCTGGTGCTGCTCCAGGTTCCGGAGCTCTGTGAGTAGATATATACGGCACCGGCGCATCCTATCACGGCTGTATCGGAGTAGATTGCTACCGAGGTTCCAAAACAGGCATCGTCAATCCCATCATCCGGAAGCAGGTTCCGGATTTGACTCCAGTTGCCACTACTTTCCTGATATATATACGCGGAGCCTGAATCTGCACCGTTATCATCATTGCCTGCAGCCCCGACTATAAGTGTATCTTCTGAAAACGCAATATCACCTCCGAATAAATCTGATGAGCCCTGGTCTGATGCTGAAATTTTTGAACCTTGAATCCAGCTGTCTCCGTCATATTCAAATACATAGACTGATCCATAGAGATCATCAGACTCTGAACCGACAAAGAGATATTCTTCGGATAAATCGAGGGAGGTTCCCAGGTTCTCATTCGTTTCGACTGTCAGCATCTGACTCTGGATCCATGTGCCACCGGATTTTTCAAATATGTAAACAGCCCCGGAAATAGAGCTGGAACTTTTGCCGGGCGCTGCAACTGCCGCAGTATCACCGTATATTGTAACCCGGGTCCCGAAATTATCATCCGTATCTGCGTCTGAAACCGTCAGTTTCTGCGCTTGAGAGAATTCACCGTTCTCCTGTTTAAAGATATACGCAGCACCCTCATTAAGTTTATCACCATTGGCACAGCAGGCACCTATTATGGCAGTTGTTCCCGAAATAGCAATATCCGACCCGAATCTGTCCCCGTCGGCTAAATCTGATGCAGTTAGTTTCTGTGTGTGAGACCATTCTTCATCGCCACCTTCAAATACATAGACTGACCCTGTATACAATTCATGTGTCCCATCGTAGTTATCCAGTACTGCACTTACCAGCGCGATATCACCTGATATCGCAACTTTACGACCAAATGCCAGACTGTCTGAGATATCTGGAGTTAATATTGTTTCAGGCTGATTATTAAACTGCGAACAGGAACTCAGCAACACAATAAATATTAGAACTAAAATATTTTTTTTTACTTTTTTTTTCATTTGAAACCCCATTATTCTTCTGAACCAGGGTGCATAACAAGTAGCGAATATCTAATTATAAATCCAGAGTTTTTATATTTCAATAAAAAAAAGGAGCCTGATAACTTGCATCCTGCAGGCAATTTGCTCCTCTTTTTTAGTCATCAAGACTGTCTATATCAATCTTTTTGACTTCAACAACCGTTTTCTCGGTTTCATCTTTTTCCTGCTCGACCGAGCAGCTGCCCTTAGGGCTCATTCATGTATGTACCCCGAACCTGGGAAGTATCCACCTCTGAAGAATAATCCAACCGGCAAGAGCTAAGACCATTAATAATGTTTCATCCATAAAAATCCTCTATATTAGTTTAGACATATATAGCATCAATGTCAATAAAGTTTACTTATTCAAATTTTATTATTATCTTAATAGCATCATAGAAATATAAAGGAGAATCTACATGTCTGAAATTACATTAGAAGGAAATAAAATTAATACTATTGGAACTCTTCCGGCGACAGGAGCTGATGCACCGTCATTCACTCTTACATCAACCGACATGTCAGAGGTTAAACTCTCTGATTTCGCCGGCAAAAAGCTGATTCTTAATATCTTCCCGAGCCTTGACACCTCAGTATGTGCAGCTTCAGTCCGTAAGTTCAACTCTGAACTTAACAATCTTGAGAATACAGAGGTACTCTGTATTTCAGCAGACCTGCCATTTGCTCACGGCCGTTTCTGTGAGAGTGAGGGGCTGGAGAAAGTCAGGAATGCTTCTGTTTTCAGGACTCCCGATTTTGGAAAAGATTATGGTGTTCTTATAACCGACGGCCCCATAAGAGGCCTGCTTTCAAGAGCAGTCGTCGTCGTAGATACAGCCGGTAAGGTTGTCTATACCGAACAGGTTCCTGAAATTACACAGGACCCAGATTTTGATTCAGCATTGAAGGCTGTAAAATCAATATAGGCTTAATTAAGCCGGATGTTTTGCGAAGCAAAACGCTAAAAGCTCCACAGGAGCTTCAGCGTCAGGGACATAAGGGGAGCCCGCAGGGCTGACTTTAAACCGGGAACCCGGTTTAAAGTCCCGGCCCCGACTGGCCCGCCCGGACGCCCTGACTCTTAGTAAATATCAGCCGCAGCGTGAATAGCCGCAGTTGAAGCAGGTTATACAGCCGTCGGCGTAGGTTAGACGCTGTTTGCACTCTGGGCATTCACCATCTGATGTTATTACTTCCTCCCCGTCCTTGATGTAGTTTTTAAGTACACGGGCTACTGAGCGTTCAAAGTCGGTAAAGTTTGTGTCTTTCTGCAGCTGGTTGATAACGAACTGCAGTGGAGTACCGTGCCTAAGCGACATTGATATGAACCTGGCAAGCGAAGAATTTGGTGAGTCAAACTCCTTTGTAAAGTTCTGAAGCTTGATTTCTTCCGATCCGTTCAGATATACAAGATCGTATCGTCCACCGCCTGCTTTGCGTACCACGGTTTTTTTCTCTGTTTCTATGTCTATTTTTGATTCGGGATCATCGATAACAAATAGTTCATACAGGCTGTTTTTAAGCTTACCTACTATCACGATAATGCTGTTTCGTCCGGCACGCACTCTGTGGATGTCGCAGGGTAGCTCAGAGGGTCTTGTAGGGGCGTGATGTGTGTGTATAGGCTCTTCAGAGTCCTTGTTTGAGTATTCGAGTATTCCCTTCATTGAGCCGTTAGGGTTAAAGGTTGTGAACCCCTTAAGTCCTTTGTCGTAGGCGTACATAAAGAGGTTCTGATACTCCTCAAAACTTGTTCCGTCCGGGAGGTTCAGGGTCTTTGAAATTGAGTGGTCAATGTACTTTTGAAACGCGGCCTGTACGTCGATTGAATCATATGGATCAATTTCAAGGGTAGTTACAAAGTATTCAGGAACATCATCATTACCGGTTATATCGCGATACATATTATAGGCGTAGTCGGATACTTCTTCGGTAACGGTTTGATCTGCAACACCGGTTCTGATTGTCCGGTTGTAGGTGAGGGCGAAGATTGGTTCTATTCCCGAGGAGCAGTTCTGGCCGACAGACAGAGATGTTGTGCCGGTTGGAGCAATAGTGTTCATTTGAACATTTCTTATACCGTTCTTCTTTATTTCCGACCTTATTTGCTCGGGAAGATTCTTGATAAATTCCGCCTGCAGATATTTTTCTTCATCATAAGCAGGAAAAGTTCCTTTTTCTGCTGCGATTGCAGCTGATGCGAGGTAGGATTCGTTTCGAAGGGTTGCCGCTATTTCTTCAACTATATCTTTAGAGTCTCTGGATCCGTATTTAACCCCCAGCATTGTGAAGGCATCTCCCAGACCGGTTATTCCCAGACCAATTCGCCGCCACTGCTTTGAAAAGGTTTCTATTTTCTCCAGCGGATATTCGGTGACATCGAGAATATTGTCAAGGAATCTTACGCCTACACTGACTGTTTTCGCGAACTGCTCGAAGTTGAAAACAGCATTATCGGTAAAGGGATTATCAATATACTTGGTCAGGTTGATTGCCGAGAGACAGCATAGTGAGTAGGGCGGCATTACAAGCTCGCCGCAGGGGTTAACCCTGTCCATCTTGAATGCCCAGTAACCGTTGTTAAAGCGTTCTACGGTATCTGCATAGAATATGCCGGGCTCGTTATGAGTGTAGGCGTTTTTGGCCAGCATCTCGTAGAGGTAGCGTGCTTTTACTGTTTTATAGACCCTGCCGTCGAAAACAAGATCCCAGTCGTCGTCATTCTTGACAGCCTGGATAAAATCATCGCTGACCTTTACCGAGATATTGAATTGGGTGAGTTCGCCGTTGCTGTCACCTTTTTTTACAGTGATAAAGTCTTCAATCTCTGGATGCGATATATCAAGTAGTGCAATATGGGCTGATCGACGCTGCCCTCCTGTCATTATAGTCTTTGCTGACTGATCAAAAATTCTAAGAAATGATATTACGCCTGAAGATTCGCTGCCGCTGGACAGAGGGGCGCCTTTAGGTCTGAGTTTTGAGATATCGAAGCCGACTCCGCCTCCCATTTTGCTGATTGCGGCGTCCTCCTTCAGTGATTCATAGATTCCTTCCATGGAATCTTCTATATCTATAGTGAAACAGTTGTTATAATTCTTCATTTTACTTTCGGGTCTGGCATTTGCCAGGATCCTTCCAGCCGGGATTAGGCGGCCATCTACCAGCTCATTGTAGAACTCTCCGGCCCATTTTTCTTTATCTGTTTCAACAGAGGCTGTTTCTTCAGAGATTAATCTAAATACTTCCTCAGGACTTTTTTCGTGATGCAGACAGTATTTAGCTTCAAATATTTCTCTGCTTATTTTTTGTTTCCATTCCCATTTTGACATAAAGGACCTCCCAGTTCTTCTTTTGTAACACGCTATATATAGTGGCAACAATGCTTTTTTTCTGCTACTGACCACTATAGATTATATCGGATTAATTGGGAAGTCAATATTAGCTTTTTTTTATATTTAAGAGTGGATTTTTACAGACTTTCGATGATAGCCTCAGCAGAACCGAGGCTGCATCCAAACCTTGTTGCACCAAGCTCTATCATTTTAACGGCGGTTTCTGCGTCCCGGATTCCACCGGCAGCCTTTATTCCGCATCCGGTACCGCTTAGCGCCCGGTCTATTATCTTTATATTATTAAAATCGGCTCCTGTTTCAGGCCAGCCTGTTGCTGTCTTAATGAAGGACGCACCTGCCTCCGCCGCAAGCTTTGACGCCTTATAGATCTCTTCATCAGTCAGGTAGCCAACCTCAATTATAACTTTAACTATCTTTCCGCCGGCAGCCTTTACGACACCCGCGATATCTTCTGTATATTCCTTTTCCATACCGGCTTTCAGCCATGTCTGGTTAATAACCATATCGATTTCTCCACAGCCGAAACCGATTAACTCCCGTGTTTCCCTGATTTTCATGGCTGTGCTTATTCCCCCGGAAGGGAATCCTACTGCACCGCCAATGAAAGTTGACGAATCAGCTTTTAATCTTTGTTTTATATATTCGTTATGTGCCGGCAGAGCATAGATTCCTATAAAGTCCCAACGGTTGGCAAGTTCTGTCATTTTTTCAAGTTCTTTAATTGTTGTATTGGTCTTTACGCATGCAAGATCAGTCATTGCTGCAAAATCTTCTTTTTTTAACATATTCATCCTTCCTTTCATTCAGCTTTGATCTAAAAGCAGTGTATTGTCAATATGTCATTACATAAAATATTTCAAATTTTCCTTGCCAATGTAGTGTTTCTGGACATAGAATGATTTCATGGGAATTGAAACGCTCGAATTGTGGCATGCCTATGCAATCAACAGGGAAAAAATAGACCAGGAAAAGATTCGCAACCTGATTAGGGAATCTTGGGAACGAAGCAGAAGTTTAAAGGTTGACCCTTTATTTAACGGGGTCTCGATGGTTCATAAAAATGAGCTTAACAGACGGATACAAAACCGAAAGGATATGCTTGAAGCTGCAATGCCTCATCTGCATAAACTTTATAGAATAATACGAAACAGCCGTACAACAATTACAATAACAGATGAAGACGGGGTAGTTCTAGATAGTTTTTACAACGACGAATTAAAAAAGATGAAAAACTTTCCAATTCCCGGCTCTATTCATTCTGAAGAGAACTGCGGTACAAACGGAGTAGGAACTGCTCTAGTAACCGGCAAACCTGTACAGATTATCGGTGCCGAGCACTGGCTTAAAGATAACCACAACTGGTTTTGCAACACCGTTCCTATCAGACAGTATAACCGAATTATCGGGGTTCTGAACCTGTCATGTCCCATAAATATAGGTCATGAGCATTCATTAGGCATGGTTTCCTCTACCGCCTATGCGATTGAACGTGAAATGGAAATGAAGAAAGTCCTAAAAGAACGAAAGAACCTGGTCTTGCAGCAGAGAACTATCCTAGACCTGCTTGATACCGGAATTATTGTCATCAATAAAGAGGGTTTGATAATACAGAATAATGAGAAGGCACAGCAGATTCTTTCCAACCGCGGTGACTGGACCGGCTTGAAGCTTTCCGAAATAATGGACTGCAATCATGATTTCAATGACACATTCGCCAAAAGGCAGGAATTTGAAAACTATGAAATACCGGTAAAAATAAAGGGCAGGCATACATACATCGGTTTTTCCTCCGCTTTTATTGAAAACGGCGACAGCACAGACGGTATGGTGCTCAGACTCAGGGAACCTGCTTCAATCAGGCATTTTGCAGCTATCGCCGGCGGTTCTAACGCTATCTACAGCTTCAGCGACATAATCGGAGAATCACGGGAGGTTTCTGATGTGCTGAAACTGGCCGAACTTGCCGCGCGAAATACGACTAATGTCCTGATTACCGGAGAAAGCGGCACCGGCAAGGAGCTTATTGCCCAGTCAATACACAACAGCAGCGAACGAAAGCATAAACCCTTTGTTGCCATAAACTGCGGCGCTCTGTCGCGCGAACTGATACAATCTGAGCTATTCGGCTATGAGGGCGGTGCTTTCACAGGTGCCAAGAAAAACGGAAACCCGGGCAAATTCGAGCTTGCGGACGGCGGAACCCTTTTTCTTGATGAAATAGGAGAGATGCCGCTTGATGCTCAGACAAACCTTCTTCGGGTTCTTCAAACAGGCAATGTTCTTCGTATAGGCGCTCGTCACCCGAACAGGGTTGATGTCAGAATTATAGCCGCTACAAATAAAAACCTGGATGATGAGATTAAGCTTAAAAACTTTCGAAATGATCTCTACTACCGTTTGAATGTACTTCAGATAGTCCTGCCTCCGCTGAGAGAGCGTAAAAGCGATATACTGCTGCTGGCGACACACTTTCTCAAAAGGTTTTCAAAAGAATCCGGAAAGTATATAGACGGATTCAGTTCCGGTGCAATTGACGTAATAAACAGCTACACATGGCCTGGAAATATCAGGGAGCTGGAAAACACTATTGAAAGGGCGGTTATAATCTGTGAGAATGAGTTGATTGAAACCTCAGCACTTCCTCCTAAAATTATTTCAAATCTTCCAGATACAGCCCATGCGGGAACAGTTCCGGCAGAGATGGGATTCGGGAATAGTCGTTCAAACGGCATTAATGAGGTAGAACTCGATTATATCAAGAATCTGCTTTCCAAGCACCGTGGGAATCTGCGATCTGCAGCCGCTGAGATGGGGGTTGCACGATCAACGCTTTATAACAAACTAAGAAAATACAAAATATCTGTAGAAGATTACCGTTGATTGTGCGCTACATGTCTTACTACATGTAGTAATTTGAGACATATCCTTCTCACAATATATTAAATTTTTTCGGAAATCAGGCTGATTTCATCTTTTTTGTTGAATTTTATGCATTTTTATAATTGGCATACAATTTGCATATGTGTTATCAGCTTCCCTGGGAAGTAAATAATTAGGAGGAAAAAAATGAAATTTTTCGCAAAACTCAGTTTAGTTGCAGTACTCATATGTATGACAGCTATGGTTTTCGCCGCTGGACAGCAGGAGGCTGCAGGCCCCGCAGGAGAAAAACCCTATGAAATAGCAGTTATTATAAAGGCAACTGACTCTGACTTCTGGCAGTATCTACTGGTAGGCGCATTAAACTACGAGGTTGAAAATCCGGATCTGGTTAACGTAACCACTTACGGACCGCCCTCAGAAGCAGATATTGCCCAGCAGGTAACAATCCTTGAGGATGTAATTTCAACTAACCCCGACGGTATCGTGATTGCTTCAACAAGTTCAGATGCAACTGTACCGGCTCTTGAAATGGCTTACGATAAAGGTATTGCCATTATTACAGTCGACAACAAGGTAAACACAGACAAGGTTCATTCTTTTCTTGCAACAGACAACCTTGTAGGCGGTGCAATGGCAGCCGAAAAGATGGTTGAATACATGAAAGCCGAGGGCATTGCTCTTAAGGGCAAAGTAGGTATCGTAAGCGCAATGGCAGGTATTCAGGTACTTACCGATAGAGACGGCGGTTTCACTGCAAGACTGAACGAACTTGCTCCGGATGTAGAGGTTCTTGAACCACGCTACATCGATAACGATATAGTTAAGGCTCTAAGCGCAACTGAAGACCTTATTACTACCTATGGTGATGAGCTTATCGGTATCTTCGCTGACAACAACCACTCTGCAGACGGTGCAGCAAGGGCAATCGGCGAACAGAAACTACAGAACAAGATAATCCTTACAGGCTATGATTCAGACCCCGAAGAGGTAGCAGCTATCAAAGCAGGCGTTCTTAGAGCCATCATGGTTCAGGATCCCTACGGAATGGGATACAAGGGTGTTGATTCCGCAGTTAAGGTTATTGAAGGCGGTTCACTTCCCGAATTTGTTAACACCGGCGTTGTTGCAGTTACAAAAGAAAACGTAAATGATTCAGACGTTCAGGGAGTACTTGACCCGTACTCAATGAAAAAATACTAAGAGTACCACTAAAGTCCCGGGCCTGCCCGGGACTTTAGTAATCAGGAGGATTGGTTTGGGCGATACAGCATTTATTGAGCTGAATCAGATAGTAAAAGATTTTCCGGGAGTCAAGGCTCTTAAGGGCGTTGACTTTTCTGTTTATCCCGGGGAAGTACATGGTTTAATCGGCGAAAACGGAGCTGGTAAATCTACCATTATCAAGATAATGATGGGTGTACATCAGAAAAACAGCGGTTCAATTAAGATTAATGGTGATGAAGTCATTATCGACAACATAATACAGGCAGGCAGACTTGGTCTTGCAGCCGTTTATCAGGATCTCAACCTGGCGATGGATTTGAGTATTGGAGAAAATTTCTTTATAGGTAATCTCCCAAAAAAGAAAAGCGGACTAGTAAATTGGAAGTATGTCTATGAAGAAACTGAGAAAACACTCAAAGATTTAAAAATTGTCATCGATCCACGAAAAAAAATCTCCGAGCTTTCTCCGGCAATGCAGGAGATGGTCGCGATTGCCAAAACAGTTCACCTGAATTCGAAGCTTGTCATTTTTGATGAACCTACGGCGTTGCTTACAAACGAAGAAGTTGAAATACTTTTTGATATAATTAAAACCTTGAAAAAAAGAAATGTTGCAATCGTATATATTTCACATAGGCTTGAAGAGATCTTTGATATATGCGACAGGGTTACAATATTTAAGGACGGCGAGTGGGTTGATACAACCGACGTTGAAGAAATTGATGAAGATCAGCTCATCAATAAGATGGTAGGGCGTAATATTACTGAAATGTACAACATCGGTCACCAGTCACCCGGTGACGATGTCATCAGAGTTAAAAACCTCACCCGTGAAGGAAATTTTCAGAACATTTCATTCGATGTCAAAGCAGGAGAAATATTCGGCTTCTTCGGTCTTGTCGGTTCAGGCCGGACCGAGATTATGAGGGCCATATTCGGTGCTGACAAGCTGACATCAGGAAGCATAGAGCTTAACGGAAAACCCTATAAACCGAAGAGCCCGATAGACGGTATCAAGAAAGGAATAGGATTTCTGCCTGAAGATCGTAAAGAACAGGGCCTGGCTCTGGCTCTTTCAGTTAAGCACAATATCAATCTGTCATCCTACAAGGATATTAATAGATTCAGCTTTGTAGATAAAAAGCAAGAAAATTCCCGTGCTGACAAATATATCGACAAAATGAGTATAAAAACTCCTTCAAGACGGCAGACTGTCGGAAACCTTTCCGGCGGAAACCAGCAGAAGGTAGTTATTGGAAAATGGCTGTGCAACGACAGCAATATATTTATTTTCGATGAACCGACAGTCGGAATCGATGTTGGGGCAAAGCGCGAAATATACAAGCTGATGGAAGAGCTTGCCGCAGCCGGAAAGGCTGTCATCCTTATCTCTTCATACCTGCCTGAGGTTATGGGACTTTCAGACAGAATGGCTGTTATCTACGAGGGAAACCTGACGGCAGTACTGGACCGGAAGGATTTTTCTGAAGAACGAATACTCAAACATGCTTCCGGCATTAAATAAAGGAGAAAACAGTGAAGAAACTGATAAATAAATTTAAAGAAGGTAAAATTGCCGAGGGAAACCTCATCCTGATTCTCATCGCCATAATAATACTGCTGGCGATATTCTCACCCAAATTCCTGACCGCAAACAATATCAAAAACCTTGTCAGACAGACATCTATTATCGGTGTTGTTGCCATAGGCATGACATTCGTTATTATATCCGGCGGAATCGACCTTTCTGTCGGTTCAATTCTCGGTGTTGCTAGTATAATAAGTTCTATGCTGATGGTAAGCGGCCTGCCTATCTTTCTGGCCATAATTGTTGCAATGGTCGTCTGCACCCTATTAGGTGTTATTAACGGCATTATTGTTTATGATGGAAAGGTACCGCCTTTTATTGCGACACTCGGTATGATGACTGCAGCCCGCGGTATAGTTATGCTGATTTCAAATGCGAGAATGATTGCGGGTCTTCCCCGGACATTTTCTAATTTTGCCCAGATTACAATTCTCGGCATGCCGTCGCTGTTTTTTGTCTGGCTGCTTGTGATTATTGCTACCTTTATCGTTACTTCGCAAACTGTAATTGGGCGTAACCTTTTTGCCTTCGGCAGCAACCCTGAAGCAGCCCGCCTTTCAGGAATAAATATCAGAACACTGACATACTTCATATACGGGATATCAGGTTTTATGTGCGCCATTGCAGGAATCCTTATGACCTCACGACTCTCAAACGGCATTCCTACAGCCGGGACAGGATATGAACTTGATGCGATAGCGGCGGCTGTTGTAGGGGGAGCCTCGCTCAGCGGCGGTTCCGGCACAATCATCGGAACAGTTCTTGGTGCATTGCTTATTGCTATTATCCGCAACGGCGGAAACCTGCTTGGAATCAACCCCTTTATCCTTCAGATTTCTGTTGGTGTACTCATTGTAGTATCAGTAATGATCGACCAGAGACGTAAAGCTTCAGTATAATGAAAAGATACATACTGGCGCATGATCTCGGTACATCCGGGAATAAGGCAACGCTTTTCGACGACTCAGGTAAAATGATTAGCAGTTGTACCGAAGGCTACGACACTTACTATTCAGACGGCAAGATGGCGGAACAGAACCCTGAAGACTGGTGGCAGTCAGTATGTATTTCATCAAGAAAGGTCCTGTCAGGAATAAACACGGACGAGCTGGCCGTTGTTTCCTTCAGCGGCCAGATGATGGCCTGCCTTTGTGTTGATAAAAAAGGCAGGGCATTGAAAAACGCATTGATATACAGTGATCAGCGCTCCGAAGCCCAGGCTGCAACACTCATTGAGAAAAATGGATTTGAGAATATTTTCAGAATAACCGGACACAGGCCTAGTTCTTCATACAGCTTAACTAAGCTAATGTGGATTCGCGACAACGCGCAGGAGGTATTCAAAGATACTTTTAAGATGCTTCAGGCCAAGGACTATATGAACCTGAAGCTTACAGGTCAGTTTGTAACAGATTACAATGATGCTTCCGGAACCAACGCCTTTGATCTCAAAGAATTGGACTGGTCCACAGGGATAATTGAATCCGCCGGAATTGACCCGGCCCTTTTTCCGAAAACAGTTTCATCCGATTCGATAATCGGAACCGTTACCACCGAAGCATCAGCCGCCACCGGCATACCCGAGGGTACCCCGGTAGCAGCAGGGGCGGGCGACGGGGGCTGCGCTACAGTGGGGGCCGGTTCTTATGATATAGGACAGGCATACTGCTATATGGGCTCATCGTCGTGGGTTTCCATTACCAGCGACAGGGTTCTGGCAGATGACGAAATGAAAACCTTTACCTGGGCCCATCCAATCAAGGGCCTTTACCAGCCCTGCGGCACGATGCAGACAGCCGGAAGCTCTTTAAACTGGTTCAGCAAACTAATGCAGGGCAATACCGAAGCCGAATCACTCGAAGAGTTGAATGAACTTGCCGACGCATCAATTCCCGGCGCCGGAGGACTTTTTTTCCTGCCGTACCTTCTTGGCGAGCGCTCACCCTGGTGGGACAGCGATGCCAGGGGCTGTTTCATAGGACTTGATCTCAGCAGTGAAAAAAAGGATATGACTCGAGCCGTTATTGAGGGTATTGCTATGAACCTGAATGAATCACTCCGGATCATGAAGGCCGGTTCAAACTTTAAATCGATTAAATTCATCGGCGGCGGAGCAAACGGCAGGGTACTGCGGCAGATTTTTGCCGATATATTCGGCCTTACAATTGAAATACCCCGACTTCTGTCCGAAGCGACAAGTATGGGTGCTGCCGTAATAGGAGGGGTCGGCGCGGGCGTATATCCGGGATTTGAGATAGTAGAAAAAATGAACCCGGTTATCGAAAGCATCCAGCCCGATCCTGAACTTGGCGATTTTTATAAAGATCATTCTGATATTTTTGTTGAGCTTTACCATGATCTGAAATCATCATTCGGGAGAATATCAAGGTCATAATTATGGATCAGGAACTGATACTGTCCCACAACCTGGGAACGACCGGAAACCTTGCGGTAGTCTATGATACCGAAGGAAAAATCTTAAAATCATGGTTTTCAGGCTATAAAACCGAATACAGACACGGGAATATTGTTGAGCAGGATGCAAACAGCTGGTGGAGAGCAGTATGTGAATCTACACGAGGTGTCCTGAACGGCATAAATGAAAAATCAATCAATTCCGTTTCTTTCAGCGGTCAGATGATGGGATGCCTGTGCATTGACAAGGATGGCATTCCGCTTGCAAACTCAATTATATGGGCGGATATGCGTGCCGAAAACGAGGCCGAAGCTATTCATGCTGCGATTGATGAAAAACAATTCTATTCGATTACCGGTCATCGTATTAGTCCTTCATACACGCTTTCAAAACTTCTCTGGATAAAAAACAATAATCCTGAAATATTCCGCAAAACAGCAAAGGTGATCCAGGCCAAGGATTTCATTATTTACAAGATGACAGGTAATATCGTCACTGATTACTCGGATGCATCCGGAACAAATATGTTTGATCTCAATTCATTTGAATGGTCTGATACGATCCTCTCTATTTCAGGAATCAGTAAGGATATACTCCCCGAACCCCTTGCTTCCACCGATATTGCCGGAACAATCAGTATTGAAGCCGCGGCCGAAATGGGGCTGCTTCCCGGCACTCCCGTTGTGACCGGCGCCGGCGACGGGCTGTGTTCAAATATCGGTGCAGGCTGTATTACACAGGACGATGCTTTCCTGTATCTCGGGACATCCGCCTGGATAGGACTGACAAAAAACAGGCCGCATTATGATGATAAGCTCAGAACCTTCAACTGGGCTCATCTTGAAAAAGGTAAAACAATGCCCTGCGGGACAATGCAGGCAGCGGGTAATACCATTAACTGGATAAACTCTCAAATTGCCGGCGTTGAGAATATTCAGGCACGTGAGCAGGATTTACATGTTAACGAGCTTATTGATCAGTCAATCCTTAATTCTCCTCCCGGAGCCAAAGGCTTGATGTTCATGCCATATCTCAGCGGGGAACGAAGTCCTCACTGGAATCCGGATGCAGCCGGGGTAATGCTCGGTCTGAAAATGGATCACAGCCGCAGCGACTTCTTCCGGGCCTCATTCGAGGGAATAGCGATGAATCTTAAGCTTATAATGGATTCTCTTGTTAGCGAAATATCAGCGGAAGAACTGATTGCTGTCGGAGCACTCACCCGGAGCCTTGTAAAAAAGCAGATCCTGGCGAATGTTCTGAATATAAGGATAGTAAACAATAATCACAGCCGTGATTCAAAATCATTTGGTGCGGCACTGATCGGCGGGATTGGAACAGGTGTTTTTAAAAGTATATCCGAGACTGGAAGAATTATTACACGGGAGAATCCCGTAACCCCCGAAAAAGATCAGGTTGAGCTGTACAGGAAGATGGTTCCCATTTTCCATGACAGTTATGAAAACCTGAAAACCAGCTTTAAGAAAATCAGCAGCCTGAACGGAGGAAAATAGTGGAATACAATTATTTCGGTTCAACCGGACTTAAAATGAGCAGAATCGCATTCGGTCTTCAGACCCTGGGATGGAGCGTAGCGGAAAAAGATGCGTTCGAACTTCTTGATTATTACACAGAAGAGGGCGGTAACTATCTTGATCTCGCCGATTCATACAATGAAGGCCGGGCGGAAGAAATAGCCGGGATCTGGCTGAAAGACAACCCTAAGCGGGACGATGTTATTCTTGGCACCAAGATCTTTTTCCCTACCGGAGATGGTGTAAATGACAGCGGTCTCAGCCGTAAACATATTTTACAGTCGGTGGAAAAAAGTCTGAAAAGACTTAATACCGATTACATAGATCTGCTGCAGATTCACTGCTTTGACAGAATGACGCCGCTTGATGAGGTAAGCCTCAGCATGGACATCCTTGTAAGGGACGGTAAAATCCGTAATTACGGCCTGTCTAATTACACCCCATCGCAAATAACGAAAACTATCTGTGATGCTGAGCAGAAAAACAGGATTAAACCGTCTTCTGTTCAGCTTGAATACAGCCTGCTTGTTCGAAGCCCGGAATGGGAGCTTCTGCCTGTATGTGAAGAAAACAACCTGGGCATTCTTGCCTGGTCACCGCTATCAGGCGGCTGGCTCTCCGGTAAATACCGCCGTGACAGGGCAATCCCGGCTGACAGCAGGGCCGGTGTGGGCGACCGCTGGGACGACAACGAAGAACAGCGCGGGGGTGAGTTTACCTACGGCATTATTGACAGGCTGATTGAATTGTCAGAAAAGTATGATCGCCCGGCAAGTCAGATTAGTCTTGCCTGGCTTCTGAAAAAGACGCCTTGCATCTTCCCTCTGATAGGAGCGCGCAAAATGGATCAGCTGAAAGACAATCTTAAGGCAGTAGAGCTTTCCCTTTCAGATGAGGATGAAGCAGTGCTTAATAAGGTGTCATCGACGGGCACCCCGTATCCTTACAGTTTTATCAACAGGTATACACGATATGAATAACAGAATTACAGTTCTCGGAAGTTTTGTAGTAGATTTAATGGGCCGGGCGGATCATCTACCCCTTCCCGGCGAAACAGTTTTGGGGAGTTCCTTTAAAATGGGGCCCGGAGGCAAGGGCTCAAATCAGGCAGCAGCTGCTCACAGGGCGGGTGGAAATGTCGTATTCATAACCAAACTGGGAAGGGATTTATTCAGCAGCATTGCCCGCGAATTTTATGCTTCAGAAGGGATGAATACAGATTATCTGTTTGAGGATGCCGACGAACCTACCGGTACTGCTTTGATACTTGTAGACGAAAAAACATCGCAAAACAGTATCCTGGTAAACCCCGGCGCGTGTGAAAATATTAGTCCGGAAAATATGTCTGCTGCTGAAGAGGTTATATCCTCAAGTTCGATACTGCTCACACAGCTTGAAACAAATATTGATGTGCTTGAACCTGCTGTAAAGGCTTTTCGCTCCAAAACTTCAAGTTCATTGAAAAACAATCTTAAAACAGCTATTCTTAATCCGGCCCCTGTGCGAAAAATAGGCAGGGAGATTCTTTCTCTCTTCGACATAATAACCCCAAACGAGGTCGAAGCGTCCATTCTTTCAGGCATAGAGGTTACCGACTTCAGCTCAGCAGAGAAAGCTGCTGACTATTTTATAGAATCAGGAGTCGAAACAGTAATCATCACCATGGGAGAGCAGGGCTGCTTCATAAAAAACAGCAGCATAACCGAAACGGTACCGGCATTTCATGTGGAGGCGATAGACACGACAGGCGCAGGAGACGCATTCAACGGCGGACTTGCCGCTGCACTGGCTTCTGGAAAATCAATTGTTGACGCCGCTGTTTTTGCAACAGCAACGGCAGCACTTTCAGTAACAAAAATTGGAACAGCACCGGCCATGCCGCATATTGCTGAAATCGAGGAAAAAATATGTTCAAATCAGCCTGGATAACCGCTCCAGAGACAATTTCAATACTTGATAAGAAAACCCCTGAGCTGGGAGCCCGGGATGTGCAGATAAAAGTAAAATCCTGCGGAATCTGCGGGACTGATATTCACTATTACCGGGATTTTCCCGGCGGCAGCCCGCTTGCCCTGGGACATGAGGTTGCCGGGGTAATTGAATCAGTCGGTGCAGAGGTAAGGCATCTGTCACCCGGTGATAATGTAGTTGTCCAGAACAACATAGCCTGCGGGATATGCGAACAATGTCTTAACCAGAATCCTCAAGCCTGTACGGACATATTAACCTATATGGATGATTACGCTGGTATGGCTGAATATCTTACGGTACCTGATTTAATGGCGATAAAATACGACGGCCTCAGTCATGCTGAAGCAGCCCTTGCTGAACCCCTGACTGTTTCACTGGATTTATGGCGAGAAGCAGCAGTCAGCCTGGGCGATGATGTTCTTATCATCGGCCCTGGAATTATCGGGCTGGGACTTATCAAGCTTATTGAAAAAAGCGGTGCGCGCAATATCGTAGTTGCCGGGCGTAACTTCGACACCACCCGCGGAAAAATACGTAAAAAGACTGCTGAGAGTATAGGAGCTACCCGCTGCATTGATACAGCCGACACGGAATGGAAAAACCGTGTAAAGGAAGATTATCCTGCAGGTTTCAGGAAGGTTGTTGTTACGGCACCGCCTGCGCTCATTCCGGACGGAATTGAACTGGCCGGGTTCGGAGCCGACATCATTTACAACGGCATCAACTTTAAAGATGACATCCTTCAGATAAGCGCAAACGAACTGCATTTCCAGAAAAAACATCTGAAGACATCCCATGCAATACCCAACTGGGGCTTTCCAATTGCTCTTGATCTGCTTAAAACAGGAGAAATAAAAGCGGAGCTTCTACTCACTGATCGTTTCCCCCTGAATCAAATTGAAAAAGCCTTTGATCGAGCACAGGCAATTGATGAACCAGTCATAAAGGTTGTGGTTGATTTTTAAACAACCGTTGATTTTTAAACATCATACCCGATAGATATGTTAAAATAATATGATAAATTTTTTGGAGGTATCCAATGAAACAACTTACCCAATATCTGGCATCCATCGGTGCCGATAACTATTTCGCAGAGATGAACCTGTCTATCAATGAATTGTTTCTAAGCGATGATATTCAGATTAATCCCTACAGTGAACATAACTGGGAACTGCGTAAAAACGATGAGTTTATCATTGTCAATGCAATTCCTGATGATGAAAAACAGGACAGACTATTCTGGGAGGAATGGTATATCTATAAGGCTGAGGTTCACCACCACATCCTGACCAGGTGGAAACCAAAGAACTATGATGAGATTTTTACTGCCCGGAAAGCGATGAAATACATCCGGCGCTAAGCTTTGGAAAACAATGGTATGTTGTCGAAGATCCGGATATGAAGCCTATGCTTCTTCGGAGGTAGTCCTCCGACCTCTGAGCACGCTCATAATTGTATAGACGGAGGTCAGCCCACTTGCTGCAATAGCCATCATAATAAATGCTGTCCTGAATGAGTAGAGTTCTGCCAGGGTTCCGATAATCGGAAATAGAATTACCATCATCAGGCTGAACGTCATACTTTGAAAGGACAGCACCGTAGCGCGAATTTCGGACGGAATCATCCTGTTCAGAAAATCTGATACAACAATAAATGTAACACCTTCTATAAAACCGCATGCGATGTAGAACTCAGCCTTGAACGGGCTGACAGCAACTCCCCACAGGCAAAGCGAAAGCATGGCGAGGAGAATAACAAACAGTCGCTTCTGCCCGATCTTTTTCTCAATCCATTCAGCCGATATCGAAGATGTCGCCGATAGGGCTGCAGAAACAGCATAAACAATTCCAATGTAGGTTTCAGTTCGACCGCTTCCTTTGAAATAGTTCTGGATATAGAAGAAGAGACTTGTCGTGAAAGTTAGCACAGTTTCGGAAAATATAATCATGAACATAATACGCGGTCGTGATTTAATCAGTTTTACGCTGTCTACCAGGATTTTACCGAATGTTTTAAGGTTTTTCGGCTGCTTTTCATCCTGACTTTTATGGATTACGCCGGTTCTAAAATCCGGCTCCTGAAACGTCAAACCCATTAGAAATGAAATAATAGCTGCTGCTCCGCTGAATATAAAAACCCAGTCATAGCCCAGATTGGTAGCCGTGAGACCGCCTATTGCAAAGGATATTATCATCCCGGATTGAAAAGCCACCTCAACAAAACCCGCAATACGCTTATAGCGGTTTTCTTCACCCAGCACCTTCAGCGTATCATAGGTAAAGGCCTCGCCGGCACCTGATTCCAGGTTATAACCGAATGCACAGACGGCAAAACCTGCGGCCTGAAGCAGAAAGGTGTCAGCAGTCCACATCAGTACAAGACTGATAAAATAGAGCAGACGACCGCTGAGACGGCAGTATTTTCTCCCAATCAGATCAGCAAGAGCACCTGAAGGGATCTCAAATATCATTGAACTTATATGGAATATACTTTCAAGCAGTCCAAGTTCTATCAGTGAAAAACCTCTGCCGGCAAGGTAAATCATCCAGAGACCGGAGGTAAACTGTACATTTGAAAAAAATACGAACAGATAGTTTTTTGGAATATTACGTCTAATCATGCAAACACCCTGATGAGATGGTTATGTTTTTTAAACGACTATTTAAGCGCCACCGCCTCTCTTCAGTCTGTTTTTAATCCGCGGTGATTCTAACCAAATTACAGTCGGTTGTCCAGTTATTTCAGTTCGTAGCCTAAGCCGGAATAATACTGTATACTTTCCTCAGCGGAGTAGATATGAGACAGGTACATAGACAGATACAATGGTTTCCAGGGCATATGAATAAGACCCGAAGGCTGATAGAAGAACAGATAAACAGAATCGATATAGTAGTAGAAATCCTTGATGCAAGAGTCCCACAGGCAAGCCGAAACCCGCTGCTTGAAGAAATTACAGCAGAAAAACCGGTTTTGCTTGTGTTGAATAAGTCGGATCTTGCCGAATCTGAGCTTACTGCCGCCTGGATTAAACAATTTGAAGCCTCTGGCTATCATGCCGCCGCTGTAACATCCACGGAACCGAAGACCGTTACAGGAATCCTCAGCAGATGCAGACAGATTGCTGAAAAAGAAACAGGTAAAAGCGGAAACAAGGTAAACGTGCTTGTAGCAGGGGTGCCTAATGTAGGGAAGTCTACAATTATCAATGCACTGAAAAAAGAGAAAAAAACATCCGTACAGAATAAACCCGGGCACACCCGGGATTTTCAGCGCATTGTTGTGTCTAATACAATGACCTTGATAGATACTCCGGGCATACTATGGCATAAGTTCGAACCCGAAACCGGGTTCAGGCTTGCTGTAATGGGATGTATAAAGGATTCCATTCTAGACAGCTACATGATAGCCTCGGCGGCCCTGCTGATGCTTAGAAACGCATACCCGGACAGGCTTGCCAGTCGATACAATCTTGAAGAAGATGATATGCCTCTGGAAGAAGAGGCGCTTATTGAACTGATAGGACGCAGTCGGGGAATGATTAGAAAGGGTGGTGTAGTCGACTTCGAACGAGCCTGCAACATTATTATCCGCGAAATCAGAGACGGCAAACTCGGAAGAATGAGCTTCGAATCTCCGGATCCTGCCGATTCGCGCTACAGCCCGGATATATTCAGCGATCTTCAGATTTCAGGATAGCTTATCTCTACGGCAGAATCCAACTTGTATACGACATCCTTGCGTTCTACCCTGATTTTGACTTTTGTTGAGAGTTCCGGATCATTTTTAAGCTGATAAATCAGTTCCCTCGTCGGGTTAATTGCGACTGCATTTCCTGTCATTCGAAACATTGAGATATCACCGTTCGTATCGCCGTATGAGTAACTGCGATTAAGATCTATGCCGTATTCTCCGCAGAGACATCTTATAGCCTGCTTTTTGCTTTCCGAGTCCCACATCGCGCTGACTTCACCGGTGTATCGCCCGTTTTCATCAAGATGATACTTTGTACCGATGCTGTCGGTGATTCCGTAAAGTTCTGCCATCCTGCTTACCAGATAGTCCGGGCTTCCGGAAACGAAAAAAACGAGGTGTCCATTCTGCTTATGCTGTTCAATTTTATCTCTGGTATACATATACACCTTATCACCCTTCAGCTTTATAACCTGATCGGTGACAAAATCCATCTTGGTTTTTTCAAGCCCTGCCAGAGCCTTGGTATAAATTTTTGCGAGTTCCAACAGGTAATCATCGTAATTCCCGCGCCGTTTCTTCCAGTTCTCATAGGTGTGTTTAACGTTTATATGCCAAAGAGCTTCATCGAGAATATCATATTTAAGAAGTTTCTTGAAATGCTCTATCATGAGTGAATCCCGGTAAAGGGTCCCGTCAATATCAAAAAAAGCTGCAGTATTATTCTGTTTCATACATATAAGAATTACACCTAATCTGCTGTGCTGTCAATCTCGAGGTTACTCCCGCCACCGCTCCGGTGTTGATTATCCGCTTATGTAATACTATTATCAGAAAATATGTATCATGCAGATGTAATTGTAATAGGAGCAGGGCCTGCCGGTTTATTCGCGGCCGCCGAACTTGCAAAAGCGGGTTTTAAAACCCTTCTTGTAGAAGGCGGCGGAAGTGCCGGAAAAAAGCTTCTAATCAGCGGGCAGGGCAAATGTAATATCACCAATGAGACGCCTGTTAATGAGTTTATTAAACACTACGGCAGCACAAGTGCAACACGCTTCGTTAGAAAATCCCTTTACGCATTCAGCAACACAGATCTGATTGATTATTTCGCATCAGCAGGGCTCAAACTGAAACCCCGGGAAGACGGCAAGGTGTTTCCTGCATCACAGAGCGCGGCAGAAGTGTTGAACCTCTTGCTGAACCTGTGCAGGAATTCAGACGCCCGCCTGTATTTCGACTGCAAAATCAACCGAATAGAAAAAATCGACTCCGGATTCCGGGTATATTCTGCAGGATCTTGCGGAGCTGACGGGTTTGAAGCGGAATCAAAGAATATTCTGATAAGCACAGGCGGTTTCACATATCCAACAACCGGATCAGACGGCAGCGGTTATAGTCTGGCTGAAAAGCTCGGTCACAGTATTATACCCCCTAAAGCCTCACTTACCGGTATCATCGCCGACAGAGCTGAATACAGGAATTTTACCGCCTGCGCCGGAATTACCGCAGACTGCAGCGTCAGCCTGTTTCGTTACACCTCAAAGCAGGATGAATACACCGGGAGACTTCTGTTCACCCATAAGGGAATGTCCGGTCCCGTAATTATTGATAACAGCCGGAACCTCAACCCCGGCGATGAGATCAGAATAAATCTGCTTTGCGACAGGAGTTTTGATCAAGCATCAGCTGACTTCCTGGAATTCTGCGCAAATCACGGTAAGAGCGGTGTTAAGCAGTTCTTTATACGAGCAGGAATTCCTGAGAGACTGACAGCCGCCGTGTTTGCATCTTCCGGTGCATCAGCCTCCACAAACTCAAAAATTGCTGAAATTTCCAGCAACGACAGAAAAAAACTTATAGCTGCATTCACATCACTGAAATTCGGCATAGCTTCACTTGAGGGGCGCAACAGGGCGATGTGTACAGCAGGCGGTATTGATAAAACCGAGATAAATCCAGCAACAATGGAATCCCGTATAATTCCCGGACTGTATTTTGCCGGTGAGGTAATTGATGTAGACGGCGACAGCGGTGGGTTTAACCTGCAGTTCGCTTTTTCATCGGCTCATGCAGTTGCATTGAGTATTAGAAACAGCTTATAATTATTTCTATACTATTTACACTTTATTTTTGTACTTTATTTTAGTATGCTGTAAACAGTGGAAGACAACAAAACAGTAAACCGACCGACGGCAGTAAAACTCCTCGGAATTATTTTTGACTACCTCACAAAGATTGCAAGCGAAAGAAGCGTCGATAAAATATTACGACTTATTGCTGATTTTGGAAGGGATGTTGTATCGGCCGACAGATGTACTGTGTGGCTTCTGGATGAAAAAAAGGATATTCTCTGGACACGTGTTGCCCACGGTGTAGACAGGATAGAAATATCAAGGAACAACGGCATAGCAGGTGAGGTTGCCACAACCGGCGAACCCCTGATAATCAACGATCCCTATTCTGATCCCAGATTCGATAAAGAGGTCGATAAAAAAACAGGCTATACAACATACGGCATCATTGCATTACCGATAAGAGACAGCGACGGAAATATGATAGGCGTTGTTCAGGTATTGAACAGTCTTACACCGTTAAAAAAATTCACCAAAAAGGATCAGCAGCATCTTATGCTTGCAGCAAGCTACGCAGGTAATCAGCTTGAAGCAGTCATGCTTCAGGAAGAGATGGAAAATACCCAGAGGGAGATAATTTTCACCCTTGCTGAAACCGGTGAAATGAGATCAAAGGAAACCGGAAACCATGTTAAGAGGGTAGCTGAATATTCAAGAATCCTCGCTGAACTCTACGGTCTAAGTGAAACCGAAGCCCTGCTGCTTAAGACAGCTTCTCCACTGCATGATATTGGAAAAATCGCTATACCTGATTCCATTCTTCTTAAAAACGGCCCGCTTAATGATGAAGAGCGCAAAATAATGATGGGTCATACGACCCTGGGTTACGAAATGCTGAAGCATTCCGACCGTAAAACCCTGAAAGCTGCAGCGGCTATAGCCCTTCATCATCATGAAAAATGGGACGGAAGCGGATACCCTAACGGTTTAAAAGGAGATGAAATAAACCTTTACGGCAGAATAACAGCTATAGGCGATGTTTTCGATGCTCTAGCATGCCCCAGGGTGTATAAACCCGCATGGGAGAAGAAACGAGTGATTGAAACCTTTAGAAAAGACAGCGGAACGCATTTCGATCCTGTGCTGACAAAACTTTTTCTGGATAACTTTGAACAGTTCTGGAAGGTTCATAACACCCTGAGCGACAATCGCTGATTATCTGAATTTAATAAGTTTCCGGACCCATAGCCTCAAAAGCAGCACGCACCTCATATAATCTTTCAAGATCATCATTTACAAATTCTTTATAATCAATTTCGCCGGATCTGATCTTAAAAAGTTCATCTTCCCAGTACTCAATCCCTTCAATATATATGTATTTCAGCTCATCAAGAAGCTCAACCTGTTCAAGAACCCTGTCCCAGTAATAAAGCGCATCTTTATAATAAAGCTCAGCCATCTGCAGGCTTCTCAGGTTTTCCTGTTTCCATGGATAATTATAGAAATAGGCGTCGAATTTATCGAATTTAAGCGCAAGCAACCGGTACTGTTCAATAAGCTTCAGATTAACGTGCATTGTAAAAAGGACACGGTACCTTTCCCATTCCTCTTCATTCTTAATGATACCCATAGCGTTCAGCGGATTAACAAAGGGTCTTTTAAGCGCTGTCTCAAGATAATAGATATTTTCAGCACTGTCTTCCGGATATTGGATCAGATGCGAGTGATAGAGTTTATAAAACTGCTCAGCATAGAGCAGTTTATATGAGTAGAGCCCGGAGATGGGCAGAACAGCCAGAATAAGAATTACTATCAGACATTTCTTCACATCTTTATTATCGGCCGATACCCGCAAGGATTTCACTGCATATTTCATCAGGCCCCTGATGTCCGTCAATTCTCAGCAATTTCATACCGCTTTCGGGAAATGCAGCCATTCCGCGCTCATAATTAGAAACTATCCGCATCTGGATATCATCACCGTCGAACAGCTCTTCAAGCTCCCTTCCGGTCATTCTTTCCCGACAGGTCTCAGGTGTTACATCAACATAAACCAGATATTCAGGCAGGGGATAGGGGTTTAGCTGCTTTACAAAATCAAAATCACATCCAAGCGACTGATAAGCCAGTGAAGAAAAGAGGTAACGATCGGTAATTACAACATCTCCATCCTTAAGATGTTTTATTATACCGTCTGATTTTCCATACAGATGTTCGTACCTGTCGGCTGAAAACATCCTGGCAAGGGTTTCGGCCTCTACAGAGATTTCCTTTTCCAGAACCTGGCGAATAATCTTTCCGGTAGGAAGCGGACTCGGTTCACAGGTAGAGAAAACGCTAGAACCATGGGATAACAGCGCTTCAGTCAATAACTTCAACTGTGTGGTTGTACCGCTTCCGTCAAGTCCCTCAAGGACAATAAAATCTTTCAGAATCTTCCGCTTTTCATTCATAATACCGATAATAAAGTATTGTGTGTTTTTACACAATTACTTATGACTTTATAGCTTATTTGGTGTAAGTTAAAATGATTATGGTTGGGAGAGAATGGTTCTGAAACCTGAGTTTACCAGGAGCTTCGGCTTTAAACTACTAATAACGGCAATTCTACTAAGCTCACTGATAATTCTGGTTTTTCCTGTAAGAATAAGCCTCGGGAAAATTATAACCGATGGTAAAATCAGAACAATCGAATTGCTCGAAGACAGACTGGGACATAAAATCACATACAGCAGTATATCACCATCAATCCTGCACGCATTTGAAATTAGAGACTTTACAATATTGTCGACTGAAGAACCCCAGGAACCCCTTCTGGAGATTGAAAGACTGAGGTTGAGCTTTGATTTATTCAGATACAGGTCTAAAAATCCACTCAATGCGTTCAGAGGGCTTTTGCTCGTAAACAGCAGGGTCAGCTATAACAGCACCCACAATGCCGAACTTATTGATATTCTTGAGGGATTCTCCGGAAACGGAAACAATCTACAGTCAGAAAACGGACTCCTCCTGCCTGACGATTTCTTTATCAAGGGGCGCAATCTCAGCATAAAAATCATAACCGAAGAAATTTCAGCAGAGCTCAGCAAAATCTTCTTCACCCTGAGTAAATCACCGGAAAACGACCTGATTATTTCGCTCAGGTCGAACATATATACTTCAGCAGCAGTACCGGTAGACAGCCTGCCATTCAACAGCCTGAATCTGGAGACCGAACTGAGCCTGAACGGCAGGCTTTCTTCGGATTTCAGCTGGGCGGATGTCAACCTGCGAACCAAAAACTTTCATAGCAATATAGTCTCTATTGATAGAATCGCATGGAATCTCCAGTATGATGAATCAGGCAGCCTGAAGATAGTAAAGACGGGTGATAACATCCCGGTTGATCTTGATATTTCAGCTCAGTTTGAGAGTGGAGTTTTCAACGCGTCCCTGCAGGCACAGGATTTCATTTTTAATAAGTATTTCGAAACCAGCGGTTTTCTTAATGATTTCAGCAATTTCCTGGATGCGTCTGTCAACGGTGAGGCCTATCTGCGATATATCAGAGAAGATGATGATTTAAGCTACAGCGCAGATTTGAATATTTTAAATATTGCCGGTCTCCTAGATTCCCCCGTCAATGCATCTCTCTCCGCCAATGGACAAAATCGAATTATTAATATTGCCGAATCAAGGGTTTCTTCGGCACCCGGCTCAGCAGCTTTTCAGGGTACCGTCAATTTTACAAACGAACTACCAATAATAAACGGCCGGCTTGATGTCCCCGGAATAGATTACATGGACATAAACCTGAGAACCTCAATGCAGATAAATACATCAGCTTCCGGAGCCTACAGACTATCCTCCGGAAGCATTATCATCAATGGACTTCTCCTAACCAATTTGCAGGCTGAACTGAGCCCTTACAGCGAAAACCTTGAATTTGTTTTAAGTTCCGATGTTATAACAGGGGCTGAGGGTAATGATTCCGTTTATTGCGAGGGAATCGTCCAGCTTGGCGGTGATCCTTATCTACAGGCATCGCTCGATATAAACAACCTCCTCGTTTTTCCAGTGCTCGATGCTCTCCCTGTTTCATTCAGCCTGCCCGAAGCACTTGAACAGTTCGAGCTCACAACCGAACTATTCTTCTCTGGCAGTTTCAGCCAGCTGGCCTTTGCCTCACCGGATATTATAATCAGAGACAGAGAAAATGACAGCAGAAACCTCAGTTTCGCGCTCTCAGGTAATAACAGCGGGGCAAGACTGTCGGATATAGTACTTAATTGGGATGATTACAACCTGAACGGAAAGATATCAACTGATATAAGCGAAACGGGAAACATCATTGTGCAGACCGGACTTGATTTAAACGGGGCAGCCGTGAACACCTCCGGAGTGTATTCCCCGTCGGGAACCCTTAGCCTTGTGGGGGACTACGGACTTAAATTCAATCTTTTCTCCATTGGAGAAATGAACAGCTTCAGTCTGAAGACTGAGAGACTTCCCATAAATTCAGCCGAAAACACTGCATTTATCAGTACAAACATCGCCGGATATTTTTCATCCCCGGATAATTGGCGTATCCTGCTGAATAATCTTTCAATTAACGGTCTGCAGACCGGATTCGGTCAGGCCGGCATCAGCCTTGCCGCAATCCTTTCCGAAGATGGCGGCAATATCTACAAACTCAACTATACAGACAGGAACACGCAGCTCACAGGCGGCGGAAGTGTAATACTGAACAGCATCTTGCCCGGGCCGTCAGGCAGGCTCCATTTCAACATAAATTCCGATGAAACAAATGAAAACTACAGACTTCTTCTCGGCTTCAACGAGGGGATTCTCGAAGGCAGCATTGATTTTTCCGGTTTCCCAATCCGGCGTGCTCTTGAAGAATCACCAATCGACGGCGCAATATCCGGAAATGTAAAGTTGGCAGGAAGTCTGGGCTCACCTCAGCTCAGGGCAACACTCAACAGCAATGACGCAAACCTTAACGGGCAGTATGTCAGCCTTAACGCCGCACTTTCATATGAAGATTTAAAACTGAAAATCGAGGAAATTAATGCGGAATACAGTGATTACGCCCTGACTGATGTAACCGGCGTTTTCAATCTCGATAACGGTATACACAACCTCGGCGGACGTTTCACAAGCTCAGCCGGAATGCTCCAAATGACTTCATCCGTCAACATCAAGGCAAAGACAGCGAATATCGATGAAATCTCTGATATAGCGGTCTTACTCGAAGATGACTACAGTGTTGATTTATTCGTAAACAGCATTAAACTGAATGAAGAATATAAGGAGCCGTGGGAATTAAACCTGGATAAACGTGAAAAACTGATAACCATCACCGGCGGCATTGATAACGAAATAGCCTGCAGTTTCTTCGGTGACGGATACTTTACAATAGACGCCCTTGCGCCCTTTCCAGTCAGAGCAGCAGCCTCAGGAACTATAAATGAAGGAAATATAAACGCCACAGTCAGTGAGCTGAGCTATGAATTCGATAACCTGGAATTTGTTGATATGGGCTTTTATGAAGGCGGCTTCACGGGCAAATTCAGGCTGCAGGGCCCTTTGAATGACCCGGACTTCTACGGTCAGATTGATTTTCACGATGTAATCTTCAAACCGCCTGTGATGGCTGAACGGACCGAACCGCTAACGACATCATTTTTCCTAAGCGGAAAAGAACTGAATGTACCGGCAACCCGGGTTAAAACAGAGAACGGCCTGGCCTATGTGAATATAACCGCTGCAATGGAAAGGTGGCTACCACGTAATTATGAGATAAATATTAATATTCCCCCGGGTGAGGCAATCTCAACATTTCTATTCGTGAAACCTTTATATCTAGATGCATTCGGTGAGGGCGACATCAGCCTAAGCGGTAACTTTCAACATATGCACGTTTCCGGCGATATCACAGCCTCTGAGGGTACATTCATGATAAATGAAGCGTATGTTAAAGAAATGGGCAAAAACCCCATCGAGCTTGTTACCTGTGATCTGAATATAACTACAGGAGAAAATAATCAGTTCTTTTGGCCGAATCTTGAAGTACCGGTACTTGAAGCCTACGTTGCTGTAGGAAACAAACTCCACTGCAGTTTCGACGGCCCCGGTTCCCTTGAACTTATTGGCGACATGACAATGAAGGGCGGTGAAATTTTTTATTTTGAAAGAAATTTCTACATTAAAGAAGGCGGCATCAACTTTAACAGCACAACAACAACAATTGATCCCTTACTGAATACTATTGCTGAAATAAGGGATATCAGCTCTGAAGGAGAAATGACTAAAATTTACCTCATCGTAGATCCATCTCCTCTAAGCTCCTTCGTTCCCCGGTTTGAATCCGAACCGTCACTTTCAACCTCTGAAATTATTTCTATTGTGGGCGGTAATATTTTTGACAGTTTTAATAACGATGACAGTCTTGCACTGTACGAAGAAGCCGGGCTTCTGGCTGCTGACATATTTACCCAGTTTACTCTTATGCAAAGTATCGAAGACGGTTTGAAATCGAGCCTGGGGCTTGATCTTCTTTCAATCAGAACATCATTTTTAAGTAATTTTCTTGAGGGTGCGGTTCTTTCTTCATCAGACGACAGTTCGGATATAAATTTCGGTGATTATTTCGATAATACAACCCTTTACCTGGGAAAGTATTTTTCAGATGATATATTCTTACAGGGTATGATTCAGTTTGATCTTTATAATGATACAGGTTATTCTGAAGACCTTGATATGAACATTGACAGCGAAATTACGCTGGAATGGGAAGGGCCTGTTGCCAATGTTGAATTAAACTTCTATCCTGATTTTCAGGATCCTGTAGAGGGTCTTAGTAAAACCAGCCTTGGTTTATCATGGCGCTTTTCATATTAATTCGAGGAGAAAGCATGCGGAAAGTTTTTCTATCTGCCTTTATTGCAGTTATCACATTGTCTACAGCAGCATTTGCGCAATCTGCGGAATGGTATGTCGATAAACCTATCAGCGAGATCAGATTTATTGGACTGGTAAATATCGATCAGTCAGAACTGGACGGCATAACAGATCAGTTTATCGGTAAGAACTTCACAGACACCCTGTTCTGGGATCTTCAAAGTAAATTGTATTCTTTAAATTATTTCGATAATTTCACTGCAAACGCTGTCCCCATGGACGGGAGCAGAGAAAAGGTTATTATAGAATTCACAGTTACCGAAAGACCCCTGATCAAGAACATCATTTTCCGGGGGAACCTGAGTATTACCAAATCGAAAATCCTTGAGGTTATCAGCCTCAAGCAGGATGATATAGTAAATAATGCCAGGATTAGAATGGATGAGGCGGCAATCAAGGAGCTCTATATTGATGAAGGATATCCTGACGTCACTGTAGAAAGCAGTGTTGAAGATGCCGTTGAAGAAGGATTTGTCGAACTCTTTTTTAGTATTGTCGAAGGAACACAGACAAGAATCAATTCAATATCCTTTTCCGGCAACACCTTCGCATCCGATAATACACTCAAGAGTCAGCTCGAATCAAAGGAACAAACCTTCTTTTCCAAAGGAATTTTCCAGGAAGGGCTGATTGAAAAGGACAAGGCCGCCATCAGTAAGTATTATTCCGATTCCGGTTTTCTTGATATAAAGATTATTGATGCCGTTATTACTGAAGCAGAGGTTGAGAATAAGGAAGAACGAAACTACATAGATATCGTATTCTATCTTGAAGAGGGTGAAGAATGGCTATTCGGAGGTTTTGAATTCGAAGGTAACACCCTCTTTTCTGATGAAGAACTTCTCAAGGTAACATCTTCGACGGTTGGAAAGAGTATCAATAAATCAAGGCTGGAATCAGACTTTATAGCGATCGGAGACATCTACTACAACGACGGTTACATCTATAATAATATGGCCACAAAGGAAATCCGAAACGATGAAACTAATGAAATTTCCTTTCAGATTATCATAACCGAAAAAAATCGCGCCCATATTGAAAACATAATCATAAACGGGAATGAAAAAACCAAGGATGAAGTTATTCTTCGTGAAATTCCGCTTGAAGTAGGTGATGTATTCAGTAAATCCGCAATAATGGAGGGCCTCAACAACCTCTACAACACGCGTTATTTCTCCTCGGTAGTACCTGAAATGCCCTATGGAAGCGAATTAGGACTTATGGACGTCGTGATAAATGTAGAAGAACAAAATACCACCGATGTACAGTTCGGTCTCACATTTACTGATACCTCAAGTTCTATTCCGGTCTACCTTTTCCTGAAGTGGAACGAATCCAACTTCAAGGGAGAAGGAAAGGATCTGAGTGTAGGGCTTGAACTTTCATCGTCAAGTCAGGAGTTATCCTTTTCATACACAGACAGCTGGCTCTTCGACAGACGGATTTCCGGCGGTGTCGAACTTTCATTCAGCCATGATTCCTACACATCTGTTGAACAGGACATACTTCTGCCCATCTTCAGTCTTGATGACGACGATGATGACTATGATGATGATGACGACGATACTGAAAACGATCAGGTTGTTCCCGATCCCTATGACGGCCACTGGGTCTGGGCCGACGATGCAGATGACAACTCATATTCCGCCGGTGATGCCGTAGACACTGATGATTATACCGATGATGAGCTTGAAGAACTGGCTGAAAATGAGACAATCCAGACCGACTATGACTACGCTATGGACAATGATGAGAGCATAGACTCAGAATACCTTATGGATTATGAATCCTACACCGCATCATTATCCGCAAGCGGGGGTTATACGGTTCATACGTCCAATGGCAGGGTAAGCCTCGGAACAGGCGCAAGCACGGCACTTTCTTACCTGACATATGACGATTCTCTCTACCGCCCCTTTGATAAAGACATCAGAGATGCCCTGAACACGCTTCTGCTTACAAATAAACTCTGGCTTACCGCCAGCTGGGATACAAGAGATTTGATCTATTCGCCCACGAAGGGTTTCATCCTTAAGGAAACCCTGACATACACGGGCGGGCTGCTGTTTGGAAGCAAGGATTATATTAAAACTACTACCGACGCTGATTTCTATCTTGAACTCTTCGACTTCCCGGTAACTGACGTCTGGAACTTCTCGACTGTCATGGGGATTCATGCCCAGTATTCAATGATTCTGCCTCAGTATTACTATTCGGACGGATCATGGAGCTGGGGCAATACAACAACAAGCAGTGACGAGCTTTATATAGACGGCATGTTCATAGCAAGGGGCTGGGATACTGATTACGGTAACAAGGCTCTCTTTGACCTCGTTGTTGATTTTACAACCCCGCTAGCCGAAGGCCTTGTATCCTGGAATACATTCATAAGCGGAACTGGCCTATGGGAAGAATTATCGGATATGAAGGATATGTCGATAGACGATTACTACTTCAGCCTCGGTACCGGATTACAGCTTGATATACCAAGCTTTCCTATATCATTTTTCCTCGTCAAGCGAGCGAAGTATGAGGATGGAGTATTTACCTGGCAGCAGGGAGATGATCTCTTTGTTCCGGATGATGAAGATTCACCGTGGGGTCTTGATCTTGTCATAACCTTTGATCTTGATTATTTTTAGACTTTAACAGACTTTACAGAAATTTTAGGAGTATTTAAATTGACAAAGCGTATATTTTTAACAGCCCTGATACTTGCAGTATCAGTATTCAGCCTTTCCGCCGAGCAGCTCTCCAAGATAGGTATTGTAAACTTTTCACGAATAGTTGAGGATTATTTTGCGGAATCATCCGCCTGGCGTGAAATCGACAGCATGCGAGAAAAATACGACGAGGGAAAAGACGAAATCCTCGATGAGATAAATGAACTGCAGCTTGAAAAGCTCGAAGCGGAAAATGATAACGATGAGCGTAAAGCGTTAAAACTTGATGATCAGATCTACAATAAGCAGGAATACCTTAAAGAATTTCATTCAATCTGGCAGACGAGGATCAACAACAAGATTCAGGGAGTATACCAGTCTTCTACCTTTACCGCAGAAATTCTCGATGCAATCACATATATTGCCGAATCTGAAGGTTTTTCTATGATAATGAGAACACAGGACCCCAACATTCTCTGGTATAACCATGAGATTGATGTTACCGACATTGTTCTAGAACGTCTGCGATGGCAGGCTGCAAGAGAATCGGGCAATTAATCTCTGACGGATGCCGGCCGATACCCCAATGATGCGCCAATACAAGCGCATCAAACAATCACACACCGATTCCATCCTGTTTTTCAGGCTTGGAGATTTTTATGAGATGTTTCTTTCCGATGCGAAAGAAGCATCTTCAATTCTCAACCTGACACTGACGAAACGGCACAATATACCCATGTGCGGAATTCCCTATCATGCCGCCCATTCCTACATCGCCAGGCTTCTAAAAGCCGGTAAAAAGATTGCAATCTGCGAACAGACAAAAATGCCGGAAGGCGGAAAAGGAATTGCCGAGCGTGAGGTTGTCGAGATTATAACGCCCGGTACCGTCGTTGATGAAGACTTCCTTGATAAGGACAGAAACAACTATCTTTTTGCAGCAGGGATCTGCCGCGATTCGCTATCTATTGCATATACCGATTTATCAACCGGCGAGTTCTTTGCCTCGGCTTTCGATGCATCCAAGGCTGCCGACATCCTTAAGCGTGAACTGCGACGCCTTTCCCCCGGTGAACTTCTTATTCAGCAATCCCTGCTGGAGGAGAATGATGAGGTGGCCAGGATTTTAGACGAGCGGACAGAGCTGCTTGTAAATCGCTACCCCGACTGGGCCTTCGATATCGAAAACTCCTCTATGCTGCTTAAGAAGCAATTCAATTTAATGACCTTAAAAGGCTTTGGTATAAATGATTATGACCCGGCGGTTTTTTCCTGCGGAATTATTCTTGAATACATTGCCGACACATCAAAAAGCCTGCTTCCCCATATACGACGGCTGCGAATCATTCGAGATGAAGACTTTCTGCTGCTTGATGAATCAAGCCTTAAAAATCTCGAAATTACCGGAAACCTGCAGGACGGAGGCAAGCGTTACTCTCTTTTGGAGGTAATTGATCAGACCAGGACTGCAATGGGTTCGCGAAGGCTGAAAAACTGGCTGCTGCATCCGCTGTTGAAAAAATCTGAAATCATAACAAGACAGACACGGGTAGAGTTTCTTTATCATAACCAGATTCTTCTGTCTGGAATAAATGAAAAACTTTCGTCTATACTCGATATCGAACGATTAAGTTCGCGGATAGGCATGGACAAGGCCCACGCTAAAAACCTGCTTGCAGTCCGAAACTCGCTTCGCTCCGCCTTCGAACTCAACGAACTGCTTGTTGAATGGGAATCCAATGACGGCCCGGGGACCCTGAGCAATGAGGTTGCAACAGGGGCAGCTGAAATACTGAAACTTCTTGATGACTCAATTGATGAAGACCCGTCTACATTACTAACCGAAGGCAGGATGATAAAGAGCGGATACAGCATGGAACTTGATGAGCTGAAAAATCTCAAACAGCACAGCAAGGAAATTCTCACTGCATACCTCGAACAGGAAAAAGAGGAATCCGGCATAACATCGCTGAAAATTCGATATAACAGGATAATAGGCTACTTTATAGAGGTTACAAAGACGAACCTTGATCTTGTGCCTGAACACTTCATTCGACGACAATCCCTTGTTGCGGCCGAGCGCTTTACAACTGACAGACTGATTGAACTTGAAACAAACCTTAATTCAGCATCCGACAAGGCAGTAGAGCTCGAAAAACAGCTGTTCTTAGAGGTGCGCGATCAAATAAAAATCAGGATAGAGATCCTGCTAAGTTTGGCAGCCTATATTTCTGAAATAGACTGCCTCGCTTCTCTTGCATCAGCCGCGACCAAATACGGATGGGTGAAACCCACTATCAGCGACGGAAGTGAATGCAGAATAATTAACGGCAGACATCCGGTTGTTGAAGCTAATATTCCTTCGGGAGAGTTTATCCCGAACAACCTGAGTCTCAATGATGCCGAAACCAGCTTCGCCCTGATAACCGGACCGAATATGGCCGGAAAATCAACCTATCTGCGCCAGAATGCGCTGATTATTCTCATGGCCCAAGCCGGAAGCTTCATCCCCGCCGACAGCGCTGTTATTGGAATTGTGGACCGTATATTCTGCCGGGTCGGTGCATCCGATAACCTGGCGCGCGGCGAATCAACTTTTATGGTAGAAATGAATGAAACCGCGAACATTCTAAACTCGGCCAGCTCTCGAAGCCTTGTTATTATGGATGAGGTAGGCCGTGGAACGGGGACAAACGACGGCCTGTCCATTGCCTGGGCGGTATCTGAATATCTTCTTAACCAAATCAAAGCAAAGACCCTGTTCGCAACCCATTATCATGAACTTACAACGCTTGAACATAAACGATTAAAGAACCTGTCACTCGATGTTCGTGAAAACCACGGAGAGATTGTGTTTCTAAAAAGAATCAAAGACGGTCCAGCCGATGCCTCATACGGTATCCATGTTGCAAGCCTTGCGGGTCTGCCAGAGGAAGTAATTGCCCGGGCAGAAGAAATACAAAGCAGCCTCGAGGAAAGGGAACAAAAAGCAGGCAGTAGAACACCAGATTCAGGCGAATCAAAAACGGTGGAATTATTTGCGGCTGAGGAGATGCTTAAAAGCGAGGTTATGGGCATTGATTTAAATAACTGCACACCTCTTCAGGCATTGAATACCATTGCCGCATGGAAAGAAAAATATAAAAACTGAATCAGGATTAAATTATCCGGTTATAGAATACTGTATGACCCTTAGAAAAATTGCGGCACTGGCTGCGGATCTTTTACTCCCTGATACCTGTTCAATCTGCGGCAGATCACTTTCGCTACAGCGAACAGGGGATGGATGGAATATACCTCTTTGCCGCGAGTGTCGTGACAAGGCGGATAATTCCATTTTTTCCAGGGCTTACCCTGCTATATCACGCTGCACGAACTGTGGATTTCCTCTAAGCTCTGAAGAGTCAATATGCAGCCGTTGCCGGGAGAGGGAATGGAGTTTTGATTCAGCAACATCTCTATTTCTCTATCTTGATACCGGGAAACAGCTGATCAGAGCCTATAAGTTTGACAATAGAAAAGCCTTATCGCATTATTTTGCTGAAAAAGCAGCTGAACTTCAATTATACCGCAGACAGGGTTTCACTATAGTACCGGTCCCTTTCCGACCCTCGGCAAAACGAAAAAGAGGCTGGGATCAGGTGGAAGCAATATGCAGAATTTTAAATAAAAAGTATGGTTATAAAACCAGTTACTGCCTGAAACGCATTAACGGCAGGGCTCAGAAAACTATGAATTATGAAGACAGGCTTACGAATCTTGAAAATGGAATAAGCTTACGCTACGGTACAGCTGTTCCTGATAAGGTTCTGCTCCTGGATGATGTATTTACAACCGGAGCAACCATGAACCGATGTTCCTGCGTCCTGAAAGAAGCCGGCTGCAGCACAGTTGTCTGCCTTGCCATGGCTATTGACCTTTAACCCTATTGGATATACAATAAGACGACAGCTTAAGAACACCGCCTGAAGAAGTCGAACACGACTTCTTTTTTTATAGGCTGGGAGTTTTTATGCTGATTATTATTAAGGAAGATCGATTGAAATTCAGCAGTTACGAAGAAAATGAGCTATTCTCAATTGTTAAACCGATTTGTGATGGTTTTAAAACAGGAATAGTGCAGCTCAACTCTGCAGTAGTGAACACTAACCTTCAGGTGAGGATTGTTCTCTATAAAAAGGGCGGAATTAATATTGACACTTGTACACAGATTTCCAGGGCTGTAATGCCCCGAATAGAGGTCTGGGCTGATAATAGAGACGTGAATCTGGAAGTTTCTTCACCCGGTGTGGGCAGAACACTGAAAGATGCCTGGGAATTTCAGATCTTTAAAGATGAAAATATCAACCTGCTCATCGATAATAATTGGATTGAAGGAAAAATTTCTGATGCTGATAACAGTAAAATGAAGCTTCAAACCGCGAGCGGGGAATCCGAATACATGTACGAACAGATTCAGAAGGCCAAATTAGATTAATAAAACGGAGGAGACTGATGTCGTCAGGCATAGCTGAAGCAATTAAACAATTAGTACAGGACAAGGGAATATCCGAAGATCTTGTAATTAAAACTATAGAAGATTTTCTCCTGGCTGCTTATAAGCGGACTTTCGGAACAGTGGACAACGCTGTTGTACAGTTTTCAGAAGACGGAAACGAAGTTGAATTATACGCACAGAAGGTAATTGTAGAAGACGTTTATGATCCTGTTGCTGAAATAGCTCTCGAAGATGCTCTCGTGTTAAACGAGGAGGGCGAAATAGGTGACGAGCTGCTAATACCTATCGATCCGCTGGAATTCGACCGGGTAGCTGTTCAGAGCGCCAAGCAAAAGGCAAAACAGACTCTTAGAGAGATTCAAAAAGACACTCTTTTTTCTGAGTATAACGAGAAACTCGGAGAAATGATTATTGGATATTACCAGAGAGAAAAAAACGGTAACATCTATGTTGATCTCGGCAAAACAGAAGGTATCCTTCCGAAGAGATTTCAGTCGCCTCGAGAGGTCTACAGACCTAATGACAGAATTAAGGCCCTTATATATGAGATTAACAAGACTCCTTCCGGGCTGCAGATTGTACTTTCCAGAACACATACCGATTTTGTTAAGAGAGTATTTGAACTTGAAGTACCTGAAATCTATGACAAGACAGTTGAGATATTCAAAATAGTCCGGGAACCGGGTTACCGGACAAAAATCGCAGTTTATTCAAATCGTGACGATGTTGATCCGGTGGGCGCATGTGTTGGTATGAAGGGGGTTAGAATCCAGGCTATAGTTCGTGAACTGGAGGGTGAGAAGATCGATATCCTCAAATATGATGTTAACCCGCGTGTCTTTATCAAGAACGCACTTTCCCCAGCAGAAGTAAACGATATTATCGTACTTGATGAAGCGAAACGACAAGCTCTTGCTATAGTAGGCGACAGTCAGCTTTCTCTTGCAATCGGAAAACAGGGACTTAACGTTCGTCTTGCAAATCGGCTTGCCGACTGGAACATTGATGTCAAGACTGAAGAACAGTTCGAAGAAATGGACATTGCTGTTGATACAAGACGTGCAGTTTCAGAGCTCTTCGGAGAAGTAGACGATTCTGAAGAGATCACGTCAATTTCCGAACTTCCCGGAATTACTGATTCAATCATATCAGTTCTAAAAGAACACAACATTGAACTTATAGAAGACCTTATTGCATTATCCGATGATGAGCTTACTAATTTCAGCGACCTCTCAGATGAGGATGTAGATTTGATAAGATCAATTATCGCGGACAATGTTGACATTATCGAAGAAGAAGAAGATTATATTGAAGAAGAATACGAATCTTCTGAAAATGATTATAGCGAAGAAGAGTTTTCATCAGATCCTGCAGAAGAGAATGATGATGAAGAAACCTCCGACGAATCTGAAGATTCTGAAGAGGATGAAGGTTATGAATGCCCTGAATGCGGCGCACCCATCACCCTCGATATGACCGCCTGCCCCAGTTGCGGGGTCGGTATCAGCTTTGAAATAGAAGAAGCAGATGAAGACGAAGACGAAGAATAGAAGAAGGGACTATGTCAGAAGAACTTGAGAAGAAAAATATGCCCAAAGCTACATTGATTAAACACAAAAAACCGGCAGCCGAATCGGACGCTTCTAAAGCGGAGAAGAAGAAGGTTGTTGTCGTTAAGAAAAAGAAAAAACCCGTTGCAAAGGCTGTGCCTGCATCAGACAAATCAAAGTCGGAAGGCGTAAAACCGGTTGCAAAGGCTTCCCCCGTTAGTAAGCCTGCAGGAAATAAACAGCAGAAAGGCGACAGGCCTATCGGGGGTTCACGCAAGGGCAGATCTCAAGACGATATTTTTGCAAATAAACCGACAGCTGAAGAAACGGCTGCGCCTGCACCGGCTAAATCACCGGATAAAGCAGCGCCTGAATCCAAAGCATCATCCGGTACAGAAAAAACACGGCCGCAGTCAGACCGCGGCGAAAATAGAAACGACAACCGCCAGGGCGGATACCAGGGACGTTCAGACAACCGTCAGGGCGGATACCAGGGACGTTCAGACAACCGTCAGGGCGGATACCAGGGACGTTCAGATAACCGTCAGGGCGGATACCAGGGACGTTCAGACAACCGTCAGGGCGGATACCAGGGACGTTCAGACAACCGTCAGGGCGGATACCAGGGCAGACCTGGCGGCTATCAGGGGCGTCCGGGCGGTACCGGCAGACCTCAGCAGGGTGGATACCAGGGAAGACCGGGAGGAACCGGTAGACCGGGTCAGGGTCGTCCGGGACAGAATCGTACAGGCGGTGGAATGCCAGCTCCCGGCGGTGAAAATAAGAAATCTGCCGGCAGAAAGGTATTCAAGACCAAAAAGAAGACTGATTATAAGAAGAAAAACGATTTCCAGCAGGAAAAAGACTTTCAGATAAAGAAGAAATCTATCCAGAAAACCAATCCTGTACCTTCAGAGATTGAGATGATGGAAGTTATAACAGTTTCAGATCTTGCACGAAAAATGAACCTGAAGGCATCAGAGCTTATCGCTAAGCTGATGGGCATGGGCATGATGGTAACAATGAATCAGCAGATTGATTCTGATACAGCCAGCCTCCTCGCAGGTGAATACAACTGTAAGGTTAAGATAGTGTCTCTCTATGATGAAACACTTATTGAGAGTGAAAAAGATTCCGAGGAAGACCTCAAACCAAGACCGCCGATTGTTACAGTTATGGGACATGTCGACCATGGTAAAACGAAGCTGTTAGATGCAATTCGTAAGACCGACATCGTTTCCGACGAGCACGGCGGAATAACACAACACATCGGTGCTTCAAAGGTTGACCTTGAACAGGGCTCAATCGTATTCCTTGATACTCCGGGTCACGAAGCATTTACAATGATGCGAGCCAGAGGAGCCGAGGTTACTGATATAGTTATCCTTGTTGTTGCAGCAAACGACGGTGTTATGCCCCAGACAATTGAAGCTATCAACCACGCAAAAGAGGCTGAGGTTCCTATTATCATAGCAGTTAATAAATGCGACCTACCCGAAGCTAATGTAGACAGGGTTAAGCAGCAGCTTTCCGAGTATAACCTTATTCCTGAAGACTGGGGTGGAACTACGCTATTTAATGAGATATCTGCCCTTAAAGGCACCGGAGTCAAGGAATTACTAGACACAATCATCCTTCAGGCGGAACTGCTTGAGCTCAAGGCTAATTACGACTGCCGAGCAGAAGGTTCTGTTATTGAATCCAGGGTTGACCAGGGGCGCGGTATCGTTTCATCTGTTATTGTTGAGCGCGGTACCCTCAAGATTGGCGATAGCTTTGTCGCAGGCATTTACCCGGGAAAGGTCAGGGCAATGTTTGACGACAAGGGTAATAAAATTACCGAAGCAGGGCCTGCAACCCCTGTTGAGATACTTGGATTTACAGGTATTCCTAATGCAGGTGCACCATTCCAGGTAACTGAGAATGAAAAAACCGCCCGAATGGTAGGTGAAAAACGCCAGGAACTTGAAAAACAGGGAAGAGCAGAGAACCTCACCAAGGTTACTCTTGATAACCTTTACGATTCAATTCAGGAAGGTGAAATACAGGAACTCAAGGTTATTATCAAGGGTGATGTTCACGGCTCTGTAGAAGCACTCACTACATCACTTAAGAAACTGAGTACCGACGAGATTAAACTTACACCAATTCATGCTGCGGCAGGAGCAATTGTAGAAAACGACATTACGCTTGCTTCCGCTTCTAATGCGATTATTGTAGGATTTCATGTCAGACCGACAGCCAAGGCACTTGTACTTGCCGAACGAGAAAAGGTTGATATCAGAAAATATAACATCATCTACGATGCTGTAGCCGATATAAAAGCAGCAATGGAAGGCATGCTTGCTCCGGAACTCTCTGAAGAGACACTTGGAACGGCAGAGGTGCGGGATGTATTCAAAGTACCGAAGATTGGCCTTATCGCCGGTTGTTATGTTCTTTCCGGCAAGGTAAGACGTAATGAAAACGCTCACGTTATCAGAGACGGAGTTATCATTCACTCAGGCAAAATATCGTCCCTTAAGAGATTCAAGGACGATGCCCGTGAGGTTGAATCGGGTTTTGAGTGCGGTATCGGCATAGAAAACTATCTTGATGTTCAGGTTGGAGACCAGTTTGAAGTTTACGTGATAAAGGAAACTGCACGTAACCTCAGTTAGGAAATCAGATGTCAGAATTCAGAATGCAGCGCATCGATAATATGGTGCGTGAAGCTATAAGTGAGATGATAATGAGGGGAACCGTAAAGGATCCCCGAATCTCAAAACTTGTTTCAATCTCCAAGGTTGATGTATCAAAAGATTTGTCTTTTGCCAGGATCTATATTTCCGGGATTGAAAGTGAGAGGAAGATTAAATCCAGTGTCGACGGGCTTAACAGCGCCGCTGGCTTTATCCAGAAAAATCTCGGTAAAAAAATGCATACCAGAACAACACCTAAGCTTAAGTTTATCTTTGACAGCTCCATTAAGGACGGGTTTGAGATGACCAAAAAACTTGAATCAATGCATATTGAGCCTGCACCCCCCGAAGAAAGTGACGACTGATACAAACGGTATTATACTTCTTAATAAGTCCGCAGGATTAACATCTTTCAAAGCACTCGGAACTCTTAAAAAAAAGCTGAAAGAATATAGCGGTGCAAAGGTGAAGGTTGGCCATACAGGAACCCTTGACAGTTTTGCTGAGGGGCTCCTCGTTGTCCTTGCAGGGCGATTCACCAGACTCAACCCCGTGTTTACAGCGTTTGATAAATCCTATGAAGCAGATATCATTTTCGGGACCGAAACAAACACCCTTGATCCTGCCGGAGACACCATAAAAACCGCAGAAATACCAGAGTATAAAACCATTGAAAGCGTGCTCCCCAGTTTTCAAGGCGCCGTCAGACAGAGACCGCCGATATTTTCAGCTGTACATGTAAACGGCGAGCGCGCCTATAAAAAAGCCCTTAACGGAACGATAACCGAACTGCCTGAACGTGATGTTCATATCTATAATTTCGAAATAATCGATTGGACCTCTCCTGTTCTGAAATGCAGAATAGACTGTTCAAAGGGCACCTATATTAGATCTATTGCCAGAGACCTCGGTCGGCTTTCTGGCAGCTGTGCTCATCTTCGAGCATTAACAAGAATCAGCGTCGGCCCTTTTAATCTGGCTGACAGCATTAAAGCCGAAGATTTTAATCCCTCGGAACATCTTATAAGAGGCCGTGGTACGTTTGAAAAACTTGGAAAATCGGACGCCCTCCATTTCAGAATAATCGAGACCGATGTAGACGGAGCGGCAAAACTCAGGCAGGGCGTGACAATTCGTGATTCTTTTTTTAAAATTCCGCCTAAAGATAACGGTTCCTATGCGGTTTTTATCGATGATGATTTTATTGCATATATCAAGTATGAAAACGGTAAGTACAGTTACCATTTTGTAGGATAGAAAATGATAGTAATAGACTGGAATAAATTCGTAGATGAAGGACTGGAAAGCAATGGGCCTGTTTCATTTACGACAGGAGTGTTCGACGGTCTTCACAGAGGGCATCATCAGCTGATTGACTGCCTTACATCAGTACCCGAAAATATGCCTGTTGTCGCTACTTTTGTTTCAAATCCATTTCGTTTACTACGACCGAACATCTATAAAGGTGATATTTCAACAGCCTCTCAGAAGCTTAAACTCCTGGATGACAGGGGCTGCCAAGTCGTTATCCTGATTGACTTTTCTCTGGAATTCAGTAAACTGTCAGGAAGGGATTTTTTAAATATTATCAGGCGGCATCTGGATATGAGCCACCTGGTTCTGGGAAAAGATCACAAACTTGGCAAGGGCGGAGATACAACAGCCATTCAGGCAAGATCGATGCTCCGACCAGAGGGAATTACAGTTGATATTGTAGAACCGCTGATTGACGGCGGTAAACCTGTCAGCAGTACTAGAATCAGAAGCGCTATAGAAATTGGCGATTTTATTACAGCCAGAAGGCTTCTGGGACGCAGACACGTAATTGATTTAGCCGGTATACCGGTTGAAACTAAAGATAATTCTCCCTATCTAAGGAGAAATAATATAAAACAGGTTATTCCGTTTTCAGGTGGATATGCTGTCACACTTGAAAAGGAAGGAAAGACCTTTGCCACAAAAATAAAAATTTATGAAGACAGGATAGAGTTTGAAAATAAACCTGATTTTCAAGCCGATACACTGACTTTTAATAGTAATTTGCAGGAGTAGTTTTAATGTTAACAAAAGAAGCAAAACAGGAAATCATTACAGAGTTTGGACTGAACGACAAGGATACTGGCTCAACAGAGGTGCAGATTGCACTTCTTACAGCAAGAATTCACGATCTCAACGAGCATTTCAAAGCACACAAAAAGGACCACAGTTCAAGACGAGGTCTTCTGAAGCTCGTTGGTCAGAGAAAATCTCTACTTAAGTATCTCAAAAGGAATGATCTCGAATCATACCGAGAGATTCTCAAGAAGCTTAATCTTAGAAAGTAATAATAGGAATTTTATATGGTTAATACAGTTAGTCTGGAAATTGAAGGAAAGGAACTGGTTATTGAAACCGGAAAAATGGCAAAGCAGGCCAATGGTTCAGTTTATGCAACCTACGGCGGCTCCGCTGTTCTCGCAACAGCGTGCTGCGGCTCCAAGCCGGTTGAAGGTCTCGATTATGTTCCGCTGCAGGTTGAATATAATGAAAAATATTATGCTGCAGGAAAGATTCCAGGCGGATTTTTAAAGAGAGAGGGGCGACCCAAAGATAAGGAAATACTTGTATGTAGACTTATCGACAGACCGATGCGCCCACTGTTTCATAAGGAATTTGGAAGAGAGATTCAGGTTGTTCCAACCGTTGTTTCTTCCGACCAGGAGAACACTCCCGATGTTATCGCTATGGTTGCCTCTTTCGCAGCTGTTGCTATCTCAGATATCCCCTTCGAGGGGCCTTTAGGAGCAGTCAGGGTATGTTATATTGACGGCGAATATGTAATCAATCCGACTTTTCAGCAGATTGAAGATTCAGCTCTGGAAATCATGGTTGCAGGCTCAGAAGAAGGCATTACCATGGTTGAGGGCGGTGCAAAAGAAGTATCTGAGGAGATTCTTCTTGAAGCTATCGACAGAGCCAAGGTTGTAATCGACGGAATCTGTAAAATGCAGAGAGAACTCGTTGAGAAATGCGGTAAAGAAAAACTTCCGCTGACAAAGAGTGAGCTTGTTCTTGAAAACAAAGATGCCATCTACAATGATGTTTATCCTAAAATGGAAACAGCATGTTTCGTAAAGGGTAAGTTTGAAAGATACGCTGCAATCAAAGTTGTTAAAAACGAAGCAAAAGAAACCTACTGCGAAGAGTTTGATGAAGATCAGATGAAACTCTTTGATGCTCTCATGGAAGAGGTTGAAACTACAATAGTTAGAAAATCTATTCTGGAGAAGAAGATTAGAACCGATGGACGCGGACCTGAGGATATCAGAAATATCACATGTGAAATCGGAGTTCTTCCCCGTGCACACGGAAGCGCACTGTTTACACGCGGAGAAACTCAAAGTCTCGGTGTTACTACACTCGGTACTGTTTTCGATGAACAGATGGTTGATGATATTGACGGCGAGAAGAGATATAAAAACTTCATGTTGCACTACAACTTTCCTCCCTTTTCTGTTGGAGAGTGTGGAAGAATGGGTACAGGACGCCGGGAGATTGGTCACGGACACCTTGCTCAGCGTGCACTTGAAGGCATTCTTCCTAATAAAGAAGAATTCCCGTACACAGTCAGGGTTGTATCAGAGATTCTTGAATCAAACGGTTCATCTTCAATGGCCACGGTTTGTTCAGGAACACTTTCACTGCTTAATGCAGGTGTTCCTATTAAGAAGCCGGTTGCCGGTATTGCAATGGGTCTTATAACTGATGATACCAACACTGTCGTACTTTCCGATATCCTTGGAGAAGAAGACCACCTCGGTGACATGGACTTCAAGGTCTGCGGTACAGAAGATGGTATCACAGCATTCCAGATGGATATTAAAATTTCTAATGTAAGCTCAGAAGTAATGAAAATAGCTCTAGAGCAGGCAAAACAGGGCAGAATGCATATCCTGGGGATTATGAATCAAACAATCTCTGAGCCAAGTACAAATGTCTCTGAATTTGCACCGAGAATTGTAAATATCAGTATCCCGGAAGATAAAATCGGAGCAGTAATCGGTCAGGGTGGCAAGACAATAAAAACCCTTTCTGAGCGATTTGATGTTAACATCAACATTGAGCAGGACGGTACTACAACCGTTTACGGCAAGAACAAGGCTACCGCCGATGAAGCTCTTGCCGCAATCAAGGGACTTGTTGAAGACCCTGAGGTCGGCACTATCTACACAGGTACTGTAAAGAAAATCGTAGATTTCGGCGCATTTGTTGAATTCCTCCCAGGAAAAGAAGGCCTTTGTCATATTTCAAGACTTTCACGCAAGAGAATCAATAAGGTTGATGATGTTCTGTCAATGAATCAGGAAATCCCGGTTAAGATAATCGAGATTGACCGAATGGGCAGAATTAATCTCAGTTACATTGAAGCAGTTGAAGATCTCGAAAAAGAAAAAAAATAATTCTTTTATGATATAATAATTACCCGGTGTTCTGCACCGGGTATTTTTTTAAAAAAGGAGCAGACTTAAGCTCATGCAGAAAATATTAGTTCATTTTAAAACCGACTCGGAACTCGAACCAGTCTATTCTTCAGAAGCCGCAAGCGGTGCTGATATTAAGGCGGATATTTCGGGAGACATAATTATTGCGTCCGGTGAAACAGCTATTGTACCTACGGGTATTTTCCTCGAAATACCTACCGGTTTTGAAGCCCAGGTAAGACCCAGATCAGGCCTTGCAGCAAAGGCCGGCGTGACCGTATTAAACACCCCCGGCACGATTGATGCCGACTATAGGGGCGAGGTGAAGGTGATACTGATCAATCTCGGAAAAGATGATTTTACAATCAGCCGTGGCGATAGAATTGCTCAGATGGTATTCGCTCCGGTTGTACGGGCACAGTTTGAGAAAACCTTCGAACTGAACGACTCCGAACGCGGAATCGGCGGATTCGGCTCCACGGGAATAAGTGGCTAGAAAATTCAAGGGAATATATAGATATATAGCGGGCGAATTTCTATTCTCATTTTTCGTCGCGTTTCTTTTCTTTTTCTTTATCTTTTTCGTTAACCAGATACTCCTGATTGCAGAAGAAATTCTTTCTAAAAATATAAATTTATTCTCCGTACTCAAACTGCTTTTTTACTCACTCCCTGCCATTGTCTCCTTCGCATTTCCATTCGGAGCCCTCGTAGGAGCTTTAATGGCAATAGGCCGCTTATCGTCCGACAACGAAGTACTTGCATTTCAGGCATGCGGTATTCCATATTCAAGACTGCTGCTGCCTATCGCAGTACTTGGTCTGGTGTTTTCTTTCGGTAGTTTTGTTATAAACGATATATTCCTCCCCCTGGGCCAGATTAAATTCAGCCAGCTGTACCGGGAAATCCTCTACTCAAACCCTGAGCTAGAATTATCACCTTACTCAATCAAGCGTTATCAGAGCAGCACCATTATCACCGGAGCAATTAATGAAAACGGCATAAATGATCTGGTAATAATAGACAAAACCCCGGAAAAGAATAGAAGGCTAATTCTTGCAGACACTGCTTCTCTGAATAAGTTAGAAGAGCAGAACGGTGTAATTTCGCTTGAACTTGACAGTGTATTCATTCAAACCTTCGATAAACAGAAGAAGAACGATTTCAACTATCTCTCATCCGAGCTGATGACATATAATATTCTGCTGCGCGATATATCATTCGCCATGTCTTCACCGGGACCGCGGGAGATGAGTTCAAGAGATGTTAAAACCGAAATAGATAAGAAACGAGAAGTTCTTAATCAGAAAAAAGATGCTAATTTTCAGAAAGCAGATAGAGCAGGCTACAATTTGAACACTGAATATATTTACCAGCTTTCACGTCCGGTGCAGCAGCGCTCGCTTGAGTTCCTTTCATCACATAATAAGGATTATACTGCTAAAATTAACAAAACAATAAGCGACCGTTCACTCCAGGGCTACCTTGTAGAATACTATAAAAAGTTTTCACTGCCTTTCGCCTGTTTTGTATTTGTTATGTTTGCCTTTCCTGTCGGCCTTTTTACCAAACGTAGTGGACGCTCAGTAGGTTTTGCTGTCGGACTGCTTGTTGCTGTCTCCTACTGGGGAATGCTTTTCGCGGGACAGACCTTCGGCATACAGAATAACGCGTCAGCCGGGATTGCAATGTGGATGCCCGACATTGTTATAGCCGTAGCAGCTACGGTAGCTGCAGCAATCAGGTTCAGGAGATAAAGGTGATTAAGACACTTGACCGAATGATAATAAAACAGTTTTTACCGACTCTTCTAGTATCGATGCTGTTTTTCATTCTTATCCTCGAAATGGTTGAACTTTTCTCAAATCTCTGGAGATATATAAATAACGGAGTCACAATCACTGAGATGATGCAGGTATTCCTTTACTACCTGCCAAGCTGCATCAACTTTTCCCTTCCGATGTCACTTCTGTTTTCAGTTTCATTCACACTTGGAAATTACTACGCAAATAATGAATTGATTGCAATTTTCGGCTCAGGCGTTCCTCTATTCAGGTTTGTCATTGCCCTTGTTTTTTTCGGCCTGCTCTTCAGTTTTGCCTCATTCATATTTGAAGAAAGGGTAGTAATAGACAGCTTTAAACTGAAAAACGAGTTAACAAACAAACTTCTCAGGCAGTCGACGAGCCTTAATAACAATAATCCGACAGTAATTGATAATAACGGTACAATAATCTACAGCGCCGATTTCTATAATGATAAGGATATCACTCTTTCAAACATCATCGTCATCCATAAGGATGAAAACGGCAGCATGTTGAAAACGATTAATGCGGAATGGGCCGAGTGGAATACAGATGAGCAGCTCTGGGAGTTTCATCGATGCCGGCGCTACCATCATGATCCTGAAAGCGGATTTTTTGTATCTGAATATGATGATATTTTCACCGATCCCGTTTTCAAAACAGATCCGTTTACCTTCCGAAGGGTAATACGGGACGTAGGTGAAATGAAAATCCGCGACGCCAAACTCTGGATTGAATCACTTCGCAAGGCCGGCTTGCCCTATGCAGAGTCTCTGACAGCCTACTATCGACGGTTTTCATTTTCTCTTACCCCCTTTGTGGTCTGTCTGCTGTCGGCGGCAATCGGCGGACGATTCAGAAAAAATATCCTTTTGATGAGCCTGCTTACAAGTCTTGTAATATCCGTAGTTTACTATGTTCTTCAGCTGGTATTTACCATTCTGGCCAATCTGGGGTATATTTCACCTGCCGCCGGAGCTTGGATACCCTTTATATTTTTCTGTGTCATCGGATTTTTTCTGTACCGCTTCGCGCAGTCATAATCAACATTCAGGAGATAGTTTTGAAATTCACGATAACAGCCAGGGATAAAAAAAGTGAGGCAAGAACTGCTGTTCTTGAACTCCCTCACGGCAAACTCGAAACGCCGGTGTTCATGCCGGTTGGCACAAATGCCGCAGTAAAGGGCGTTCATCACGACAGCCTCGACAAGACCGGATTCAAACTCATCCTTGCAAACACGTACCATCTTTATCTCAGGCCCGGTATGGACTTGATTGATGAGTTCGGCGGAATACATAAATTCTCTAACTGGAAACATAATATACTGACCGACAGCGGTGGATTTCAGGTTTTTTCACTTGCTCCATTCCGTAAAATCAAAGAAGAAGGTGTCTATTTTCGCTCACATATAGACGGTTCTTATCATACGCTAACGCCCGAAAAAGTTGTTCAGCTGCAGAAAGCATTCAGAAGCGATATAATGATGCAGCTTGACGTATGCACGCCGCCGGAACTCACATATAAAAAAGCCCTTGAAGCACTTGAATTAACAAGCAGGTGGGCAGAACGCAGCAAGCTTGAATGGATGAAAGAAACACCGGATTATAAAGGTGTACTCTTCGGAATTGTACAGGGTAATTTTTACAAGGATCTTCGGAAAAGAAGCGCTGAAGAAATTAGCGCCCTTGATCTGCCGGGTACAGCAATCGGAGGATTGTCCGTAGGCGAAGAATACAGTGCGTTTACTGATTTCCTTGCATACACCGCTGAGTTTCTACCGGAAGAAAAGCCTCGTTACCTCATGGGAATAGGAACTCCGGAATACATACTCGATGCAGTTGAGAACGGCATTGATCTTTTTGACTGTGTATTACCAACCCGTATAGCACGCAACGGAACGGTGTTCACACCTGATGGAACAATATCACTTAAAAAAGCGAAACATACATCATCACATGAACCTATTGTAACAGGATGCGGCTGCAGAGCATGCCGCAGCTATTCCAGGGCTTATATGAGGCATTTGTTCAAAGCCGGTGAAATGCTCGGCCCCATGCTAGCTTCCGAACATAACCTGTGGTTCCTTAACAATATGGTCAGGGAAATCCGTGAAAGTATTTCGGAAGGTAGTTTTACTGATTACAAAAAAAACTTCCTGAGTAAATACAATTCAGCCGCATCTACCGGAAAGGCAGGATGATGGCAAAACAGAACACAAGCAGAACCGCCTTTACCGTTATGGTTTGCACGCTGATATCACGTATACTCGGATTCGTACGAATAGGAGTTATTACCGCGGTATTCGGGGCGGGAGGAAAGGCTGATGTTATAAATCTTACCTTTTCAATTCCGAACAATCTCAGGAAACTTTCAGCGGAAGGGGCACTTTCCTCTGCCTTCATTCCAGTACTGTCCCGTACAATTGCCGCAGAGAAAAACGGTGTGAAATCAAAAAAAATTGTCAGAAATCTTATAGGCTTTCAGCTTCTTCTGCTTGTACCATTATCCGTCATCTGTATTATTTTTTCTGAGCCGCTTATCAGGGTGGTTCTGGCCGAATTCAATGAACCCTGGCAGATTGAACTTTCCTCCGGTCTTTTCAGATGGTTTATAAACTATCTGCTGTTTATCAGCATAAGTGCCGTAATTATCGGTGCCCTTAATTCATCAGGCCATTTTTTAATACCGGCAATTACACCAATTCTTTTTTCGATTTGTGTAATCAGCTCAATCCTGCTGCTTCACCAATCAATCGGCCCTTATTCAATGGCGGTAGGTGTTGTCGCAGGCGGGCTGGCTCAAATACTGTTTCAACTCCCGAAGTTCAGTAAATACGGATTTGATCTCAAACCTGATTTTTCATTGCGAAATGAAGAATTCCGGCAGATAGTCCGACAATGGCTTCCCGTACTCGCGACCAGTTCTATTTTAACTATCACCCAGACCATTGCGTTCAGATTCGCCTCAGGACTTGCAGAGGGCAGCACATCAGCTCTTACATACGCAATTGTTTACTGGCAGTTCCCCTACGGCATTTTTTCAGCATCCATATCAACAGTCCTTTTCCCCAAGATGGCTAAACAGATTGCAGTAGATGACGGAGAAGGACTGCTTGACACTATCCAGTACGGAATCAGATATCTCGCAGTCCTGCTTATTCCCTCAGCGATTTTTCTCTCCATGTATGGACATGAGATAATTTCAGTCACCCTTCAGCGGGGACACTTCAGTGCCGAAAATACCAGTATGACAGCGAGAGTATTAACTGCTTACAGCCTCGGCCTTTTCAGTACGGGAGCTTACAACTTCCTTCAGCGCTATTTTTATTCCGGAGGAAACTACCGTACCCCTTTTATCGTAACATCAGTTGTTGCTGTAATAGACGTTGCACTGTCACTTTGGCTGAAAGAGACTTTTCTGGGGGTTGGCGGCCTGGCGATTGCAAATTCGGCAGCATTTACTGCAGGACTGGTGGTACTTCTTATTCTCGTAAGAAGAAGAGAAGGGCGCTTTCACGGCCGTAGAATCCTTATCACTTTCTGTAAAATCATTCTTGCAATGATACCTTTCATCATTTTTCTAAACATTTTAAGAAATTTCACCGGAAACTGGTGGGTCAGCGGAAGCAGCCTGAAAAACCTGATACTTCTTGCCTGTGGCTTTACCGGTAGCTGTATACTTATATTATCAATGTATAAATTTCTTAAAATTGAGATGCTTGATGATATACTCAGGAGAGGGAGAAAAAAAGCATGAATAGTGTACACCGGCTTATACTGATATCTTTTCTTTTGCTAATGCCATTTTCTTTTACTGCTGCGGATGAATCCGTTTCAGCAGATACAACAGATGATAAAACCTCGGAAGAGAAGGAAGAACTCATCTCCCTTACTGAAGAAAGGCGTGAAACCCTAAAATACGGAATAGACTCTGAAGTTATTACTCTTATAGAAAAAATTACCGAGGAGGAAGACGCAATCTATGCTGAAGACGTGGCTAAAATCTATGATCAAACTACCAATTCAGCAATTATGGATGCAGCTGTCGATTATTTCATTAAAATCGATTACGGTGAAGCAGCCGAAAGTGCTGCCGTCAGGATAGAAAACTGGGAAGACGAGTCATTCAATACTCTTCAGGCTTCGCTCAGGTATTATTCTGCATATCCCGGCGAAGATGCCGAAGATGTTATTTTTCAGCTGGTTGATCATGATACAAAAACCCTTGCATCAGCCGCTCTAACAGCATTAGGGAAATGCGGCAGTGAGAAATCCGTTGACCCGCTTCTTGATCTCCTTGATGACGACGATTACTACGATGAGCTTAAACCCACAATAATTAGGGCCCTCGGCGAAATCGGTTCCGAACAGGCTCTGGATACCCTTATTGATATATTGGATGATGTTGATGAGGAAAAATCATGGCGATGGACGGCCTGTGAGGCTCTCGGAAAGATAGGACATGTCGATGCTCTGCCGGTTGTTAAAAACGCGCTTCAGGACAGTGATACCTATTTGCGATCCTATGCTGTTAAAGCGCTGGCCTCTTTCGAGGGTGAAGATATTGAAGCGACCCTCATTCAATCACTAAGGGATTCGTTCTGGCGTGTTCGGGTAAGCGCTGCTGAGGCCCTTGGCGAGATGCAAAGTTCTGATGCCGTTGATATTCTAATATATAAGGCCAAAAAAGACCCGGAAAACAATGTTAAACTCGCCGCTGTAAAGGCTTTGGGCGAAATAGGCGATGCAACGGCTATTGAGTTTTTACAGGAACTGTATAAGAAGAGTAATACCAATCAGTCAGTAAGAACCATGGCTGCTCAGATTATCATTGAAAAAGATATAAAAGGTTCTCTTGAGGTTATAACCGGCGTACTGAACGAGGAATGGGAGAAAGACAGTTCACCTGTTCTAAGCTACACCTGTCAGTTCCTCAGTAAAACGGAACATTCCGGACTTGCCTCACTTTTTGAGATGATGTTGAATCATAAGGACGTGGCCATCAAGATTTACGGTATAAGAGGAATACAGCTGAACGGACTCAAAACAATGAATGAACGACTTGAGCAGCTTACTGATGAAAAGGTAAACAACGCCGTTCGAAAAGCAGCCCTCGGAGCCCTCGAACAGCTTGAATAAGCTGACCTATAAATTAGAACTCCATATCCGGTGAACCGCTGTGTTTAGTCATTGATAAAAGTCTGTTAAGTTTCTCAAGTTCTGAAATCCATTGCCTGAACTCAATATAAAACATCTTGTTCTCCTGACTGACAATCTTGATCTTTTTATTCAGACAATTATGCAGGGGTCCGCTCAAATCAGGAAAGAATTCTTCCTTTACGGGAGTAAGGATGAAATCATCACCGGTACATTCAATATGTGCAATTACTGAAGGAACCTTAATAAAGAAAATCCTGAAGATTGAAGAACTCGAACTACCGATACTGCGCTTTTTGTTCAGACCAAGCCATTTTACGTTAGAAATACCTAGTTTAGTATTCTGGCCGTATACAAGCATCTGCACAGGACGGTTCTTCTTGTGCGGGATTACATCCTCCGACTCAGACGCCATGGCTGCAATCAGATATTCTTCTGGCTCACGCTTTTCAGATTCTTCTTCTTTAACAGCTTTTTCTTCAACAGATGCTTCGTCTTCATGTTTGATATCCAGAGGCGTTAGTTTTTCACCGTCTTCATTTTCATAATACCCTCCGATCCTGCCTGTACCTGCTCGTTTAATAAGCAGAATTATAATTACAGCGATAATGATTGCTACAATTACAGCAATAACCCGCCAGTCAAGAATGAATTCAAGACCCCGGTTCAGGCTGCCTTTCTCGATAAGGGTATAATTAAGTTTCAATGTCTTGGGTTCAGTATTCAGCCCGCCGATGAGTTTCAGATTAATTTCATCAGAGTATTCTCCCGGAGCGAGTTCTGCGGGAAGTTTCAACTTCATATCAAGAACATCCTCCGCACCAGGGTCAAGCCTGATCGATGCCTTTTCGGCTAGTATGTCATTTCCATCAGAGTTTACGGCGGAGAGACTGAAGAGCAGGGCTTCGTTGCTTCGGTTTTTTATGCTGAGTGGAACCTTAAGTTCCCCGGATGATTCTCCTAAATGAGAAGGAATACCAACAAGAGGAATACCTAGTGCAATACCTGCCATATCTGTGCCGTCGTTCACAAAGGCGCTAGGCTTACTTCCCAGTGTCTGTGAGACTGTATCAATAACATCAGTTCTATTTTCACCTGTCAATGCTTCTATTTCTTCAGGACCGTCTTCAAGTTCGACGATAGAAACGTCCCATCCCTCACGGTGTATATCAGCAGAAGCCTTTTCAATCTCCGCCCGTACAGCGTCAGAATCAATAATATAAGAACTTCCCGGAGGGGGATCGTGTATTCCGTCGGTTAAAATAACAATTTTTTTTCGATTGTTTAAAGGTAGATCAAGTGCGTATTTATAGAGAAACCTCAGCGCAAGAACAAGATCGGTATGATTGCCCATCGGCTGGAGTATAGCTGAATATGCAAGAACCTCGCTTATATCTTCATCATTCCTTATTTCCCTCGAGATCTCGACCTCAGGATAATCTGCGAAGGTTATAAGACTGAAGGTATCTCCAGGTAATAAATGCTCGGAGATTATACGCTTTATCAGGGAATTCTGGATATTATCGTAGTAGGGCAGAACGCTTACCGAATTATCCAGCAGTATAATCATATCCGTTCTGTCGGCACCGAAAACGGATGCCGACGTAATCAGGATAAGTAAGACTATCAGTATACTTTTTTTCATTTCGACTCCGATTATTTAGAAATCAGCTGTAACAAGCTCCTCTACGCTGTAATCGTATTCTCTTTCGTTAATTGTAAATTTGAGCTGTTCGCCCTTTCCATGACCAAGAAGTTCACCGGCAAACGGCGACTGGTATGAAATAATATTCTTTGCGGGGTCAGATTCCCACGGGCCCATGATAGTAAAAACCTCATTCTCACCGCTGATATTATTTTTAAGAGTAACAACAATTCCAAAGGCTATCTTATCGTTTGTAATTGATTTGGGATCAATAACCTTCGCTTTATCAATATCTTCCTGAAGTTTACCAACTGCAATCTGGAGAAGTTCCTGCTTTTCTTTACCAGCCTTGTACTCCGCATTCTCACTGAGGTCACCGAGCTCAATGGCTGCACCAATTTCCTTTGAGTTTGTCGGTATTTCGACTTCAATAATATGTTTAAGTTCTTTCTGTTTTTCTTTAAAAGCTTTTTCAGAAACAAGCAGACCGCGAACAGCCGCTTTGACATCAGCTTTGGGAGATTCCTCATCGTAGAACTTGAAGCCCTTGAATCGTTCTTTTATAAGCTGTTTAAGCTCCTGCTTGAGTTTCACGTCAAGGTCTTTAACATCAGAAATCAGGGTATATATTCTGTTTACAGAATCCTGATCCGCTTCATTGATATAATTAACAAGGTTCTCATCCTTAATAAGGAAGGTAAGAATCTGCTTATTCAATCTTCTATTGTCACTGACATCACGCTTATCTGATATTTCCCTGTAAGTAATATCAAGAAGGTGAATCATGTTAATGAGTATTTTTTCATAGCTCACATTATGTTTTTCACACCATTTTTCAGAAACGTAATTCTTAACAATCCATATGAAAGTTTCACGGAATTCTCTATATCTGTCAGCGATTGATAGAAAAAGTGCTTCTATCTTTTCGCGGTGTCCGGAATTTGACAACTCGTCGATGATTGAGGTTGACATAGCCTTCGGAAAAAGCCTTACATATATGTCCGGCCATTCTTCCTTTTGTTTAAGCGCAATTAGAAACTGCTTTCTGATGTCTGCATTGTCAATACCCACGTATACCGACTCAAGATCCTCAATGTTCTCAATGAGATTAAGAAAATCAAGGTTAAACTCAGCTGAGTTCAGAAAGGGATACTGATCAATCAGCTTCTTAACTACAAAAAAGCTTGCTGCCACCTGCTCATCAGCATTAGTGTAGGATTTCAGCAGGTTTGCAAAGTATGTGAACATTTCGTTGAATAAATCCGATTCCGGATCACTTATCTTAACAAAATCATCAAGGGCTTTTATCTTGTTGAAGAAATTCTTCTCTGCCTTGAATTTGTTGTATATCTTCTCTTCTTTTGATATCGGTTTATCCCTGACCATGAATACGTCAATCTTGTCGGGATGATTACCGAATACAGGATCTTCTTTCAGTATGTTTCTTGCCTGCGTGCTCCAGCTTGACCATTCACCGGGGGTAAGAATACTCGGAACAATGGCAGCTTTGATCTGCTTCATGTTTGCAGCATTATCAAAACTCTTTATTACAATCTTAAGAGCCCATGGAACATCACTCTTTATCTTATTTTTCAGGACTTCTTTCTTTTTTCTAACTTTGAGAGCCGAAATATGATCAGATGCAAGACTTGTAAGGGCGTTTACAGCCATTTTCAGCGACATCTTGTGATCCCGCTTCTTAACAAAGTCGATTGTAATCTCATCGCCGTTTATTTTTCTGATTTTACCTATACCCCAGGCTTTATGGCTTACAAATGAGCCCACATCAAACGAAATATGCTTTTCAAAATCGGCAATCGCATCATGAACGTTTCTCCAGCTCTGATTAAGGTTAGAAAGACGAATATACTCATCAAGCTGACTATGGTAGCTGTATTTAGCCTTATAACTGTCTGTAATTTCCTTACGGGCCCAGGCATTCTTCGAATCGTACATCAGAATTTCTTTAAGTATATCGATACATCTGCTCCAGTCTTCCTGACTCTTATAGTAGCCGTAAAGATCCTCGAGTAGCTGAGATGCACGCTCATCGCTTATTATAGTGCTTACCTTCCGGTTTACATGTTCAAAAAAGTCGACTTCTTCAGGTGAATACTGGATGAGCTTACTCCATATTTCCTTAACACTGCTGAAAAGCTTTTTATTTACAAATCGATGAATTGCTTTCTTATACAGTTCAACTGCACCTTCAATATCTCCGTCTTCTTCCCGTTTCTCAGCGAGAACCTTAACAATTTCAGCTTCTTCGTAATCAACCTTTATAAGTCTTTCCCAGACTTCAAACTTCTTGTCTTCCTCGTTTTCATTTTCATAACAGTCGGCGAGTGTTCGCAAAGCATATTTATTTTCACCGAACTCGAGGATGCTGCTACAGAGAAATTCGACAATATTCCACTTATGATTATCTGCAAATATCGTTATCAGAATAACAAGATTCGTATCATCTATAAGCTGGCGTCTCAAGCCCAGAATACCTGAGATATATAGGGCGGCAATACTGTTCTTTGTATGTGTCAGATGCTCATCACAGAGTTCCTTGACCTCGGTCTGAAGCTCTTCTTCATAAGCAAGCTTGATAAGAGCATCAAGTTCTTTAAAATTATTAATCGAATAGTTGTTGAGCGTTGCTCGCGTCCATTTCTCTTCATTTAGAATTTCGGTAATAGTTTTCACGCAATCTGCGGACATTCTTCACTCCTGCTAGTTAATGTACTCCATAAAGATCTCATTATTGAGTCTTTTTATCTTTCTAAGTATGTCTTCTATCTTTACGCGTTCTTCCCCCACGCAAATATAGTGATCTACCAATCTGAAATAATAGTTCAACAGTCTCGGCATCGTTTCCGGACCGGATTCACCGTTTTCGTCAAGTCTATTTTCATACGAAAATATAGACTGTTTGAGCTTTCCAAGCTCAAGGGGTTTCAGTTCACGTTTAATATTGAAAACGCCGTATACCACACCGTAAACAGGCAGCCATTCCTTGGCGTCATTTCCAGTGAACCCCTTATCTTTCAACTGCCCGCTCAGCCTCTCAATCAGCATTGATTCGAGGAAGGCGAATTCGATCTCCTGAGGATCAATAAAAAATGCCTCTCTGAAGAAGATCTTTGCAGTTTTGACTTCATTTATAAGTGCATAACAATCTGCAAGTTCCGCAATTACCGTCGGGTTCTCTTTCTGCAGCCTGAATGTCCGCTCAAGAAAACTCAAAGCGTTTTCGTAATCGCCGATACTCTTGTAGCAGCGTCCTATTCTGAAAAGGATTCCTGAATCATTCCCCCCCGAATCATAAAAGACCTTCTCATATGCTTTCAGTGCGTTTCCGAAACACCACTGCCTGATTGTGTTCAGGCATTTCTCATCCGACTCACTGAAGCCGCTGAAAAAGGAAGAGAAGTTAATCCATTCCTTTAGGAGAAATTCCCCCTTAGCGAAATGATCGGAGATTGACTCCAGTTTTTCTTCTTTTCCTTTCCAGAAATTCGCACATTTCAGAGCGCATATAATTCTATCATCTTCGAAATCGATTGAAAGGGCTTTATCCAAAATTTTTGCCGACTCTCCAAATAAGCCCTTATTAAAACAACTATATGCTTCATCCAGGAGAGATGTTTTCATAGCATTATTCATGTGCGTCTTTCATTATAACATGTGGGTATTATTAGTCAATCATGTGAATAAAATTAGAGCGATTGCGTTAACATACGATCCCATTAAACATTTGTCCGTTCTTGCACCTTTATCTCAATTTTGATAGTCTTAAATTATGGAAAACAAAATAATCAGCATTGCCCCCTCTGTCCTTGCAGCGGACTTTGTGAACATGGAGCAGGGGATAAGAAAAATAGAAGACGCCTCCTGTGAATGGATTCATCTCGACATCATGGACGGCAGCTTTGTTCCCCCAATCACCTTCGGTCACCAGATGGTTAAATCTATTCGAAACATCACGGATCTTATCCTGGACGCTCATCTCATGATCGACAACCCGGGGAATCAGCTGGACGCCCTCGCTGAAGCTGGTGCGGATTACGTTGCCGTACATCTTGAAAATACAATCCATACTGACCGGATAATAAACAGAATAAAGGAGCTGGGAATGAAAGCGGGTATAGCAATAGTACCGTCCACTCCAGTTTCCGCACTTTCTGAACTTCTTCCTGTTGTAGATCAGGTTCTTGTTATGACTGTTAACCCCGGCTACGGCGGACAGAAGATGATTCCACGTTGTCTGGATAAAATCAAACAGCTTGACGATATTCGAAAAGAATACGGCTATGAATATCTTATCTCAGCCGACGGCGGTATTAACCGGGAAACCGCTTCAGCCGTTCGAGATGCGGGAATCGATGTCGCAGTATGCGGAAGTTCATTCTTTAATGCTGAGGATTCCCCTGCTGAGGTTAGAATTATACAGGGTATAGAATAAAAACAACGATAAAATTCTACTGTTTTTATTTTTGTATCCTTTATATAATGCATAAAAGGGTCGAAATTTAGTACAGGAGTATACCTTGAAATCAATTGTTAAAAAGACCTTATTGCTGGCAATTTTCCTTTCTGCTGCTTCAGTTCTCTTTGCTCAGAGCGGAAACAGCCTTATAGATAAGGGGATAGCCGAATTCAAAAGCGGAAAATACAGTACAAGCCTTACATATTTCCGGGATGTCGTTATCGATTCTAATCAGCGGGAATATCATTCAGATGCATACTTCTGGATTGCCAAATCATATATTGCCCTCAGGCAGCTTGACAATGCTGAAGAGAATCTTGAATTCTTCATTCTCAATTACCCGGATCACCCATTCTATCAGGAAGCCCTTTATCAAAAGGGTCGCCTCATGTTTCTTCAGAACGATTATGAGAACTGCATACTGGAAAGTTATAACTTTCTTGAAAAATACCCGGACTCACCCTATGCATCAAACGCATATTTCTGGACAGCAGAATCCCTGTATGCTCTCGGAAGACTGGAAGAGGCTGAGAGTCTTTATACTCATATTATCTATACTTTTCCTTCCAGCTATAAGGTTGAATCAGCTAATTACAGACTCTCTATGATTGAACAGAAATACAGGGAAGAATCTCTTGTTGAACTGCTAAAACTCACTCATGAGGAATATCTTAAATCGATAGAAGAATTTCAGGTGCGGGAAAAAACGTATGAGAACGCGCTTGATTCATATCAGAAAAAACTGTCTCTTATTGACGGAGACGGAGATAACAGCCAGGGCAGCCGAACACTCTCTCTTGAACTCCTTGACCTTCAGACGGAGATCAGGAACAAAGATAACGAAATTATGGCTCTTAAACGTAAAATAGCCGAACTCGAGTATAGATTAACTACTGCTGAATCAAGGGCTGCTGAAGCTGCTGAAGCAGCAAAGATTATTGAGGTAAACCCGGAAACAGCCGTTGTTAAAACCGAAACTGAAAAAATTGAAGATATTATCGTTGAACCTGAGAAATCCGATTCTGACATATTGAGTTCCGACGACAAGATAAAACTTCTCGAATTAAAAACGAGAGCACAGGAAGTCAAAAGCTTCTATCTTAAATATCTGAGCAATGTGGGGAACTAGGATGAAAAAAAATATTACAGCAGTACTTATCGTCTTCTTTATTTCTTTCAGCTTATGCGCCCTGGAACTCCAGGAAGGCAGAATGAAGCTCATTCTGCATGAATCCAGCGGAAGAATATCAGTATATTATCAGAATAAACTCGTATCTGAAGAGTTTACGTCACTGCTTCTTAAACAGGATCCCAGAACCAGCGGTATTATTCTACTTGTCGATAATAAAACACAGAGACTGGGCGACACCTTCGAATACGATCAGCAGCTGGTTGAAACACGTTCAGGCGCACAATTTATCTGGAAATCAAAAACCCTTGAAGTGACTGAGAGTTTTTCATTCGTAACCTCTGAAAACAACAGTATTGCCGACGGGATTAAAATAGAGATTGAAATAACAAATATATCCGAAGAGACTATGTCTGTCGGCCTTAAATACCTTTTTGATACATGGCTCGGTGAGGAAAATCGTGGCAAAGCTCATTTCTATACCTCTGAAGATGCCGATATTTCTTCGGAAACAGTACTTCAGGGAATATTGCCCGATTACTGGGTATCCGCCGAAAGCATCAATGCCGACACAGGGCTTCTTATGATGATGGACAATAAGGTTGTGACTCAGCCTGATAAGGTAATCTTTGCAAACTGGAAGCGGCTTGATGAAAGCGGCTGGACACTTAATACAAAACCGAACAGGAATTTCAATCTTCTTCCTTATTCCATCAATGATTCTGCGGTAAGTCACTATTATGAACCCGTCAGAATTCCTGAAGGCGGAAGCAGAAAAATTACCCTGGTACTGGGAAATGTTTCAGAATCCGGTTTTATCGGTACAGGAAAGACTGAAGATGCATCAACACTTGTCGATCTTTATAATAGAGTATCAACCGACAGCACCGGATTGCAGAGCGTAGACAACATCATTAAGAATGAACTTACGCTCACAGAGGATTTCATCACGCATATCGACAGGCTTATTGACAGTGATGAGCCTTTATCGGATGATGAGCTTGACACTTTGAAGGTTTTGATCGAAACGCTTGAAAACACCAGGAATAAATTTGAAGATTAGGAATGTCTGATACACTAAAAGACTCATATCTGTTATTCAATAAAAAAAAATACTCTGACGTAATACGTATACTTGAGCCGCAGGTTTTCAGGTTCAGGGAAAATTTCAACTTTTTTTATCTGCTTGGAATGTCCTGTCTCCATCAGGGCGACTACGGCGGAGCCTTTTCATATCTCCGCCGGGCAGTGGATCTGCGAGAAAACGATGTAAATGTACTCCTGGGTCTTGCAGCAGTCTATCTCAAACGCGGCGACACTGGAAATGCTCTTAGATTATGGCTCGATATCATCGATATAGACCCTTCAAACATACAGGCACAGCGCGGACTCAACTATCTGAAAAAAAACGGCGATACCGATGAATTTACCTCCTTCTCAGGTGAGGACAAGATATCCCGCTTTCTTCCTCAGTCAAAGGGACAAAAGAAACTAAAACCTGCCCTAATTATTGTTCCTGGAATTATTTTTTTAATTGCCGCAGCGGCACTAATACCTGCATCAAGAAATTATATTTCAAACCTGATACCCTCAGTTGGCGATAAAACACGCCCCGGCATTGCTGAAATGAATCTTGACGAGCGCAAGGATTTTCTTAACCTGAAGGGCGAACACAGCTTGATCCTGACCGAAAAACAGGTGGAAGATTTGTTCCGGAACATCCAGGATTACCTCTATGAGTATCGCGACAATCTGGCACAGCGTGATATTAATACTATCCTGTTGTCTAATGCATCGGAATACGTAAAAGACAGAGCCAGGCTCCTGGAGAAGTATGTTCAGGCTCCGGATATGGTAAACTTCAAAGACAATTTCGATTACAGAGAGGTTACAGCCTCACCATTGCTCTATAAAAACTGCTATGTATTATGGAAAGGCAAAACAACAAACCTCGTTGAAACTACGGAGAAAATCAGCTGTGATCTGCTTGTAGGCTATCATGAAGAAAAAGCTCTCGACGGAATTATACCTGTTGATTTTAACTATTCAGTCAAGATTATTCCTGACCAGCCGGTAGAAATCCTCGGAAAACTTCTTATAAACGACGATGGTATTATGCATCTTGAGGGCATTTCCTTACATCGTCTTTAATTATCCTTGACTCAAACATCCACTGACGGATATTATTAAAACCTATTTTCTTAATAATTAAGATATTCCTGAAGCACCGCTGAATTTTCGCGGTATATGGGAGGTAGGAGTGTAAAACCACTCCTAAGGAGTATACTATGGCAAAAAAATCCAGTCTTCCAGAGACTAAGGTAATTACAGATGACGCTGAGAAAGGTAAGGCATTAGAAGCTGCCCGTCTTCAGATCGAAAAACAATTCGGAAAAGGCTCTTTAATGAAGCTTGGGACCACTGCTGATCTCAATATTGAGTCAATACCCTCAGGCTCGATTCTTCTTGATGAAGCTCTCGGTGTCGGAGGTTATCCAAAGGGCAGAATAATTGAGATGTACGGCCCTGAATCTTCAGGTAAAACAACTCTGGCTCTCCACGCCATTGCCGAGGCACAGAAAGCCGGCGGCATTGCAGCCTTTGTTGATGCCGAGCATGCTCTAGACCCGACCTACGCCAAAGCCCTCGGTGTCAACACGGATGAACTTTGGGTTTCTCAGCCTGATACAGGTGAACAGGCGCTTGAAATTGCGGAATCACTTGTGCGCTCCGGCGCCGTTGATATAGTAGTGATTGACTCTGTCGCGGCACTTACCCCTCAGGCTGAGATTGAAGGCGATATGGGTGATTCTCATATGGGACTTCAGGCTCGTCTTATGAGTCAGGCACTGCGAAAACTTACCGGAACAATTTCTAAATCAGGCTGCTGTCTTGTTTTTATAAACCAGATAAGAATGAAGATAGGTGTTATGTTCGGTAACCCTGAAACAACCACAGGCGGTAACGCACTCAAATTCTATTCCTCAGTTAGAATTGAAATAAGACGAATAGAAACCCTGACACAGGGTACCGACAATGCAATAGGTAACCGTGTGCGTGTTAAAATTGTTAAAAACAAGGTCGCGCCTCCGTTCAAAAAAGTTGAAATGGAAATAATGTTCGGCAAGGGCATTTCTATGACAGGCAGTCTTCTTGACGCTGCAATTAAATACGAACTTATCGACAAAAGCGGCAGCTGGTACTCTTACGGTGAAGAACGAATTGGACAGGGTCGTGAGAATGCCAAGCTCTTCCTTGAAAATAACCCCGAAACAGCACTCGGGATTGAGAACAAACTCAGGGAAATAATGTTCGCGAAGAAAGAACCCGCCAAACCTGCTGAAGAAGAAAAAAAGACCAAAGAAAAGAAGGCTGAAGCCGATACTGCCCTGGGAAAACAGGCAGGAGATAATAAAAACGGCGATCTGTTCTAATCATGGAAACAGCATCCCCAGATAAAAACTACGGGCCCGTTGAGGTTTTTCTCGGGCTCGGTGCCAATATAGGTGATTCTGTTTCCAATATTCTTACTGCATTTGAAAGGATAAAGACTGGTGTTCTCAGCAACGCTGAACTTTCCTCGCTTTATATCACCGAACCTCAGGATGTTGAAAAACAGCCTGATTTTATAAACGCCGCCTGCCGAGGTGTATTCAGCGGTACAGCCTTCGAGCTTCATTCCGGCATCAGTAAGATTGAAGCCGGCCTCGGACGTAACCGGAGTAATGAACAGCGCCGGGGTCCAAGACTCATTGATATAGATATCCTTTATTTCGGCGGTATGATAATAAATTCCGGAAACGAAGCCGATGGGGAGGGAAATTGGCTAAGGATTCCACATGAAAGACTCAAAAACCGTAGATTCGCACTAGTTCCCCTCATTGAACTTTCGCCCCGACTTACGGATCCGCAAAGCGGAGTATTGTATTCGACTATAAATGAAGAGCTTTCGGGGCAGGGTATTTACACCTTTGATACAGTCCGATATATTAAATCTCATGGAGCAGAAAGCTGACGGCGAACTGCAGAACAACTTCAAAATCAATGATTTTGAAGGGCCCTTAGATGTTCTGCTGTTTCTCATTAAAAAATCCGAGATAAATATTTACGATATTCCGATTTCACAAATAACAGAACAGTATATTGAGTTTCTTGAATACGCAGTTTCCGTTAATCTTGATAATCTTACGGAATTCTACGTCATGGCATCAACACTGCTTTATATCAAAAGCCGAATGCTACTGCCGGTTGAAATAGATGTCTATGATGAGCTTGAGGATCCCCGAAAAGAACTTGTCGACAGACTTATCGAATATCAGAAATTCAAAAAGCTTTCCGATTTAATGACCGAGCAGGAAAAAGAATCGGAATGGCGAATAGAGCGGACAAAAAAGCAGCGAACCCTTCCGTTTCCTGAAGACGAAAGCCTCTGGGAACAGATTGATATATGGGACCTTTTTCAGACATTCTCCAGTATTATCACCTCGCTTTCATCCGAAAGAGTTATCGATATGTACCAGGAAGTCAGCATAAATGAAAAGGTTGCGCTGATGTACGAATTATTTGAGAAAAAGCAGGAATTCTATTTCACCGAGCTTATTACGCGCAGTAATTCCATGATGGATATTGTTTGCGCTTTTCTCGCCCTTCTTGAGAGTGTAAAACAGAAGAGGATTTTCATCCTTCAGAACAAACTGTTCGGAGATATCCTTATAAGGCAAAGGAACGAAGAAGAAAATCCCGAATTGGAACAGGAGGAATCGTTAGATGGAATTGACGAATGAAATTGAGCTTGTTGAGGCGGTACTCTTTCTTGAATCCGATCCAGTAGAGATGAAAACACTTGTAAAGATAACCGATCTTCCAAAAGAAATAATTGAACAGGCAATAGAAAAGCTTGAAGAAAAATATTCCTCAGCCGGCAGCGGCCTTGAGCTTATACAGTTTGCAGGAGGATACACGCTTTCTCCTAAACAGCATCTCTGGGATTTCCTTAAAGAGCGTTACGGTCAGAAAAATGATAAGCGATTATCCAGAGCTGCAATGGAAACTCTTTCTATAATTGCTTATTCTCAGCCAATAACCAAGGCCGAAATCGAGAACATCCGCGGAGTTTCCGCAGATAACATGATTCGAATGCTTCTTGATCGCAATCTTATCAAACATGTCGGCAAAAAAGACATTCCGGGCAAACCGGTGCTATTTGGAACAACAAAAGATTTCCTCAAGATCTTCGGTCTCAACAGTATTTCAGATTTGCCGAAGCTGGATGATGTCCAGCAAGTAAGGTTTGAACTCAATGGCTGATAAAGACAATGGAAAAGTAGAAGGCCTGAGGCTTCAGGTCTACCTGGCCAAGGCAGGTATAGGCTCAAGACGAAAATGTGAAGAATTTATTTCAGAAGGACGTGTCGCCGTCAACGGTGAGCAGGTTTTTACCCAGGGTATAAGAATAGTCGACCAGAACGTTACCTTTGACGGCAGACCTGTTTATCCTGCTAAAAAAATGGTCTACATAGCCCTTAACAAGCCTGTACGCTATCTTTGTACGGCATCCGACCCCGAAGGACGTTCCACTGCAATTGAACTTGTCAGAAAGGCCTGGCCGGGTCGTATTTACAATGTTGGCCGCCTCGACTTCATGTCATCCGGATTAATCTTTTTCACCAACGATGGTGAGTTTACAAAATCAATTACCCATCCGGCTTCAGGCATTCTTAAGACCTACACAGTTGAGACACGTGAAGATATTCCAAAGGACATGCTTGACGAATGGAAACACGGAGTTTCCATTGAGGGTGTTAGATATAAAATAGAAGAATATGAAATAAAGACCAATAAAAGAGTCACTCTTACTCTCAGGGAAGGTAAAAATCGCGAAATAAGAAACCTCTTTAACTCGAAGCGTTTTAAAATAAAAAAACTTCACCGGATTCGTATAGGCAGCGTCTCTATAGGGGGACTGCGGCCCGGTGAATACAGATTCTTAACAGAAACTGAGGTTAAGAAACTGTTAAAATCAGGAGTTCATAAAAAATGATTGTGGCATTAGACGGCCCTGCCGGAGTAGGAAAAAGTACAATTGCATCCGCAATTGCTGATAAAGCGGGTTTTTTCTACCTGAATTCGGGAAATTTCTATCGGGCGGTTACTCTTTCGGCCCTAAATGCAGGAATTAACCCTGAAGATGAAAAAGCAATAACCGAAAATGCCGGTGGTATCGATATATCGATAATCGACGGCAGAATTCATCTGAATAATGAAGATGTTGACGCAAAGCTCCACAACGACAGGGTCGATGCCTGGGTAGCCCAGCATTCAGCCATTATTGAAGTAAGGGAAATAGTTACAGCTGCACTCAGAAAAACAGCCCTTAGCCTTGACGTGGTTGCAGAGGGCCGCGATATAACAACGGTCGTATTTCCCCACGCCGATTACAAGTTCTACATGGACGCCAGAGTGGAGATAAGGGCTGAAAGGCGCTTCAAACAGGGAACAAGTTCACAGACTCTTGAAGAGCTTATTGACAGTATAAAAAAACGCGATGAGATTGATAAAAGTAAACCTGTCGGCAGTCTTAAAATTGCCGACGATGCGATTTATTTAGATACATCGGACTTGACCATAGATGAAGTTTGTGAGAAAGTATTAGATAAAATTCAGGAATGAAATACACGTTTTAGGAGATAGTTGCCGATTATGACAGACAAAGATGTTACTGCCGACAATAACAATTTAGCCCTTCAGGAAGAGTACCTGAAGAACTTCGAAGATATCGAAGAGGGCGGACTGATTGAGGGAGTTATAATTGAAATAACCCCGGATCAGGTATTTATAGATGTAGGCTACAAATCTGAAGGTAAAATCTCCCTTGATGAGTTTGATAAGACACCGGAAATCGGAGACAAGGTCAGTGTAATACTGATTAAGAAAGAAGGTAGAGGCGGACAGGTCGTCGTTTCTAAGAAGAAAGCGGATTCAAGGGTATTCTGGAAAAACTTAAAGGAAGCTTCCGAAGCAAAAACACCGATTGACGGTACTGTTTGCAAGGTAATCAAGGGTGGCTTCGAAGTTGATCTGGGTTTTGATGTTAAAGCCTTCAATCCAATTTCAAAGATTGATGTTACACGAGTTGAGACTCCGGAGGAGTACCTCAACCTCAAGTCCAAGTTTATCATCGATAAGTTCAGTACTTCCGCAAAAGCGAGAATCGTTGTATCAAGAAGACAGTATCTTGAATCAGCTGCTGAAGAAGCAAAAAAAACCTTTTTTGAAAATACTCAGATAGGTGACGATGTCGAAGGAACAGTAAAGAGTTTTACTTCTTTCGGAGCTTTCATCGACCTCGGCGGTTTCGACGGACTTCTTCATATTAACGATATGAGCTGGGGCCATGTTACAAAGCCCAAAGACTATGTCAAGAAAGGACAGGTCATTAAGCTCAAGGTTATCAAGATTGACCCTGAAGATAAGAAGATCAATCTTTCTCTAAAGCACTTCTCTGACAATCCATGGAACACTTTCGAGAATAGATACCATATTGATGACATTGTTAACGGCAAGGTTACAAAACTTACCGATTTCGGAGCTTTTATCGAGATTGAGGAAGGTATTGAAGGTCTTGCTCATATTTCAGAGCTTTCCTGGACCAAGCGTGTTAATCACCCTAAGGAAATACTTTCAATCGGCGATGAGGTTCAGGTGAAAATCCTCGCTTTCAATCTTGACGAAGGACGTATTTCACTCGGTCTCAAGCAGGTTCTTCCGAATCCCTGGGATGATCTTGAAGATAAATACCCGGTTGGAATGACCCTCAAGAAGGTGATCAAGAAGGTGACAAATTCAGGAGCATTCGTTGAGCTTGAAGAAGGTATTGACGCCTTCCTGCATATTGACGATTATTCGTGGACCAGAAAGATAAAGAATGCCTCCTCCGTACTAAAAGAAGGTGAAGAGATTGAATCAGTCGTAATAGCAATTGAACCCGATACAAAGCGAGTTCGCCTCGGCGTTAAACAGCTTACCGACGATCCCTGGGATGCACTCAAAAAGTCATATCCCAGAGGAAGTGTTATTGACGGTGAAATTACCAATATCACTGATTTCGGTATTTTCGTCCGAGTACCGGGTGGAATTGAGGGACTTGTCAACAAGTTCAACCTTGCTGAAACTGGCCCCGAAAGAGTTGACGAAGATGAACTTCTCAAAAAATTCAATGTCGGGGACAAGGTCAAATGTCTTGTTACAGAGATTAAATCCGACACTCAGAGACTTTCTCTTTCTATCAGAGAATATCAGAGAAGCCTTCAGAGACAGGAACTTTCCAAGTACATTCACGACAGTGAAGAAGAAGGAAATTTCACTTTAGGCGATATGCTTAAAGATAAAATAAATCTGGACGACGAGTAGGAGCGTTCGGGTAAGGCCTCAGGTCTTACTGCGAACGCTGAGGATTTGCCATGCAGGCATCTTCAATTGATGTAGAGCGCCTTGAAACTCTGATTGAAATTAATACACTTATTAATTCAAATTATACCGACGACAAGGCGCTTCTAACTCATATACTTGAATCCGCATCAAGACTTACCTCAGGGGAGTCTTCCTCACTTCTGCTTCTAAATCATGAAACAGACAGACTGTATTTTGAAATATCTTTAGGACCCAAGGGGCCCGATGTACAGAAATTCTCGCTCAAAATGGGTGAGGGCATAGCCGGCTGGGTTGCAAAACACAATACAGGCCTAATAGTAAACGATGTAGATAAAGACGGAAGGCATCAGAAAAGTATAGATTCAAAAACCGGCTATGCTACAAGCTCTATTCTTGCTGCACCTATGCGGATTAAGGACCAATGCGTTGGAGTTATTGAAATAATCAATCGCAGAGACGGAAAGAACTTTAATAATGATGATCTGATGTGGCTTGAGAGATTTGCCGTACAGGCTGCTCTTGCCATTCAGAACGCACGCTCCTACAGTAAACTGCGTAATGAGCTCTTTGTCCTTCAGGATAAAATAAAGGAAGATAAGGGGTATCATGCCTTCGTCAGCGGCTCAAAACTCATCGAAGAAAAGCTCAAACTCGTTGAGAAAATAGCCGCCACGGATTCATCCGTTCTTATACTCGGAGAGAGCGGGGTAGGTAAAGAGCTTTTTGCAGAGCAGATTCACCTTCAAAGCAGAAGGTGCGACGGACCTTTCATCAGGGTCAACTGCGCTGCGCTGCCTGAACATCTGCTTGAAAGTGAGTTATTCGGACATGTCAAGGGAGCATTCACGGACGCAACATCGGACAGAAGGGGGCGTTTTGAGCTTGCAAACGGAGGAACAATCTTCCTGGATGAAATCGGCGACATGCCTTACAACCTGCAGAGCAAACTACTGCGTGTACTACAACATATGGTATTTGAGAAGGTTGGAGCCAGTGAACCTACGAGTGTTAACGTCCGGGTTCTTGCTGCTACAAATAAAGACATAGAAAACGCAATTGAAGAAGGAAAGTTCAGAAAAGACCTTTATTACAGACTGAATGTTCTACCTTTCTTCATACCGCCGCTTCGGGAAAGGATGGAAGACATCCCGGTGCTCGCTGATTTCTTCCTGGAGAAATTTAACAGAGAACTTAAGCGTTCGATACACGGTTTTTCGAATGAAGCCCTTGAGGCTTTAATGAGTTATTCATGGCCAGGAAATGTACGTGAACTCGAAAATGTTATTGAAAGATCCGTGGTAATTTGCGATGATGAATTCATCAAACCTCAGCATCTGCTGCTTGTCAGCAGTCTTAGTGAGGATAATGAATATGACAATAAAAATCTTAAAGATGCCCTAAACACCTTTAAGAAACATTTTATCAGGAAAGCGCTGGAATCCAATGGCTGGAATCAGACTGAAACCTCCTCAAAACTGGGCATTCAGCGCACCTATCTATCCAGGCTTATAAAAGAACTTGATATTAAGACCTGAGTTATTATTATACCACAAAGGAGTCTTTTGAACTTATGACGGACAAGCGACACGAACTGAAAGGGAAGGAAAAGTTCCTTTCTCAGCTTACTTCTTTTCTGGAGAAGAACAAAACAGTATTATGGATTATTCTTGCGGTCATCGTAGCCGCAATTGTTATTGTAGCGGTAATTGATTCTGTATCTGATAGAAAAGCGAATGAATCAGCTTTGAGAATTGAATCAGTTCAGAAAGATTACGAAGAATGGATGAGGCTTGAGGAAGACGAAAAAAACGAAAAACAGCAGGAACTCTTCGATAAACTCGACTCAGTTACAGATGATTATCCGGCATCCTATGCAGCTCAAAGAGCAGACTATCTGAAAGGCGGAGTGTACTTCCAAAACGAGGAATGGACCAAGGCTGCTGAATTTTTCAAAGCTTCCGCTGAAGTTAACAGAAACAGTTATTTGGCTCCAATCGCACTAATGCTTTCTGCATCTTCATATGAAAATGCAGGTGAATATCATGAAGCTCTTGATATCTACATTGATGTTTATAAAAACTACGACAAGATCTACCCGGATGTTCCCAGGGCAATGCTTTCAATCGGAAGACTGAACGAACAGCTTGGGGATAAGAGCGCTGCAATTGATGCTTACAATAATCTGCTTGATGAGTATCCGGGAAGCGGCTGGGCTTCCTTCGCACGAACAAAAGTTATACAGCTGGATTAGTGATAATATGCTGATTGTAATCACCATTTGATCTTTATCAACTGAAGATACAATCAGTTAATCCGGGCCCCCCTTATTCAGATGTTTTAAGGGGGCTATGTAAAAAAAACCTTTTATTTTCACTTATTTCAGGTAATAATTAAGTGGGAGATATAAATGAGCGCAAAAAAAAGTCGTTTAAAAATTTTGGACGCAAAGCATTTCTGCTTTGTAATCGGGGGACTTATTCTCCTGGCGTTTTATCTACTTTCAAATTTCACAGTAATTTTTGATCGTCTTGATAACGGTATGCTCGACACGTTCTTCAAATACCGCACTGACAGGGTAGAGGAAGATCTACAGGTCGGTGTAAGTTATGAGGGATTCAACCCTAATATTTCACCTGACATACTTATTGTCGGAATAGATCTCAAAACCCTCGAAAGATTCGGCCGTTTTCCTTTTCCACGATGGCGGCACGCAGATTTTCTGAAATCTCTTTCTAGAATTGAGAATCAGAATGAAAGAGAAAACTCTGTATTTCTAGACCTCCTCTTTGGTGATTCAATTGATAATCCTACCTATGACGGACTTCTGGTTGACGCTTTTAAAGAGCACGGTAAGGTTTTTACGGAAACATTCCTTGATGAATTTCCGCCTCCCGCCGGCATCTATGATGAATACTACGAAAGACAGCAAATTCTGTATGACGGCTATGGTGATGTGGACTATAAGAAGGTCATCGGAGAATGGCGGGACGTACCGGCGTTCTATGGGCTTCAACCCCCGCTCGCACCCTATGCAGATGCGGCCCGCGGTTATGGACATGCAAATTTCAAAGAAGATCATGATGATGTTTACAGACGACAGCCGCTGCTCGGGAAATCAAGCATGCTTGTCGAAACTATACGCCTTGATGAGCTTAGTGTTGATTATCCTGTTGATGTAACACGATTTGAGCGCCTGGCCTGGAGCGACAGCTACGGAATCAAGCATAATATTGAATATCCTCTCACCGAGAGCGTGATTAACGATATTATAAACAGCATGCAGAAAGATGCGCCTATGAAGAGCGACGACATCGACGGTGACGGAGAACCTGATGATTCATATTACATAGTCGAAAAATATCGCGATCATCTTGTGCCATCCATTACACTTTCTCTCGCCTGTAATTACTTTAACAAGCAGCTCAGTGATCTTGAAATCGTAATAGGGGAGTACATTCTTATTTCCGATCCCGAACAGTATAATTCCAGAACCGGCAGTTGGGAACCGTATCGAATTGTTGATAAGCCGCCGGAAATTGATGATGATGGAAATCTTGTAAAAGAGGCGGAAAGCCACCTTGTTGAAGAAATAAGAATTCCCATTGATGAAGAATGCAAGATGCTGATTAACTTCATGGGCTATCCTTCTTTTGCAGCCAGCGGAGAGAAGCAAACCTATCCCGTACGTTCGTATGCCGGATATGCTTCAAATCCCCCTGGTATAGGTTCAAGATGGCCCAGAACAAAGGCTTTGAGCAATAAGATTGTAATGGTTGGCGCCTTTACAAAGGGTATGGCTGCAGACCAGAAACCGACGCCCTACGGTCTTATGTTCGGGGTTGAAGTTCATGCAAACGCATTAAATACCATTCTAATGAACAATTTCCTCACCAAGGCGCCCTACTGGATAGATTTCGTAATTATGGCATTCTTCGTTATGCTGACAGCCTTTCTTGCGTCGCGATTTTCTACAATTCCCACCTTATTCGTCTCGCTTGTAATGATTCTGGCAATGTTTTTCGGTTCAAGTTATATCTTCGACAACTACAACTACGTTATTTCTTTCTTCGAACCGGCAATTGCAATTGTTCTCACATTTCTGCTTCTTATTGCTTACCGCGCAATGACAGAAGAGCGTGATAAGAAAAAAATCAAGGGTATGTTCGGCACTTATCTAAGCCCGAAGGTAGTAGAGCAGATTATCGAAACACCGCCTGAACTCGGCGGAGTAGATAAAAACCTCTCGGTTTTCTTTTCCGATATTCGCGGATTTACAACACTTTCGGAATCAATGCCGCCGCAGGAACTGGTTCAGCTTCTGAACCAGTACCTTACAGCCATGACAGACATAATCCTCGATTACGAAGGAACCCTTGATAAATACGAGGGCGACGCTATTATGTGTTTCTGGGGAGCACCTCTGCCTCAGGAAGATCATGCATTCCGATCGTGCTGTGCCGCAGTCAAGCAGATTACAGCGCTTAAAAAGCTTAATACAACACTTCCGCCTGAGAAACAGATAAACATAGGTATTGGTATAAATTCGGGCATAATGACTGTAGGCAACATGGGTTCAACCCAGCGTATGGATTACACCCTGATAGGGGATAATGTTAACCTTGCGGCACGCCTTGAAGGCACAAATAAGCAGTACCGGACTCAGATTATTATCAGTGAATATACATACGGTCTTGTAAAAGATCAGGTTCTTGTCCGTGAGCTTGACAATATCAGAGTAAAAGGTAAGAATAAGCCCGTACTGATCTATGAGCTTATTGATATTGTCGAATAATAATATTTTTATAAAAATTAAACAGTACTGCATTACTGCAGAACTGTTAATTATTCTCTTTTCAGCTGTATTGTGCAATTCTTGCGGTCTGCCAACATACTCGGTGCTGATAGCGCCCGAGCTTGTTTATACACGGGATAATCCTGATGATATCAGCCAGGAAAACAACCTTGTTTTCACCAACGCTTATGACAATCAAAGCAGTATTTTTTACGGCTACGAATTGTACTACAAGATATATGACCCTCTGGATGCAGCAAACTCTGAAACAGAATACCTGACTGATGAAACGACAATAGATAATTATTCAACCGCCGATGAATCATCACTTGAAAATCTTGGCTTTGAAAGGCTGTATTTTGATTACAGTTATATATCAAATTCTATTTCGCATTCAGAGACTAAGCCTTCTTTTGCTCTGGATGATGATATCTTAGAAGAGGATTTTAATATTGTACTGAATTTCAACCAGGATCTATCTCCAGGCAGCACTTTTTTAGCTGAATCAGACGGATCCGTTTCATTTTCCTCTGATATGGAAACATATATTTACAGGCATGTAGAGAACAGTGATACCGGTGAATACAATAATAAATTCTTTTTCACTGATAATTTCAGTATCTACGACAGCGACATGCCTGAATCGATCGATATCGATAGCTATACCAGTTCGACTAATGAAGACGGTGGTTATTACCTCTATATCACTTTTTACATTCTATCATTCGGAAAGGAGCAGGATGATGTTTCAAAACTCATATACAGTAAACCTGTTTATCTTGGAACACTTAAATTCAACTGCCAGCTTACGACAGAGTAGCCTTAAGGAAGTAACAACATGAATTTTTACTATAATCTTTTAATTACCTATATTCTAATAGGTGTTTTATTTGCATCTCTTTTCTATTTTTTCATTAAAAAAGATATTCTCAAAAATTATTTTTTCTGTCTTCTATTTGGAATAATAGGTTCATTCCTTGGGGTGTTTTTCGATACTATGATAAACTTTGATCCATTAAAATACATTGCTTTTTTCAGAGACATATTTACAATAGGGATATTCTGGCCGTCTGTATTTTCTTTCACGGTTCTATTTCTGTACAGTAAGGCATTTGACAACAGCTACTAAGTAGTTGATATTTCTACTTATATTCGCGGCTATTTACTTAACTGTATTTTGTCACAGTATATATTATAAAAATCAAACTCTTTACTTCTGATAATGTATATTCTGTCTACTCTCAGATGAGGTTTTTTAGAATTTTAAAACATTACCAAAATTACTTCATCCATAACCCCAAAAACGCATACATCCGGAGGGCAAAACAGCAGGACAAAAATCTATACCTCTTAATATGTATACAATATCATACATCTTAACAATGCTTCACATATAGAGCGCGAAAAACAAGGCAGCCTCCCTCATCTTTTACTTTTCTACTAATTATGTTACTATCATTGTATGAATTATAATACACCCTCAGAAGGTTTTAACAAACTGTATGACATAATAAAACAACTTCGTTCACCAGATGGCTGTCCATGGGACAGAAAACAAACCCCCGACAGTATCAAAGAAAATATTATTGAAGAAGCATATGAGTGTATAGATGCCATTATTGAAGATGACACTTCTCATGTTTGCGAGGAATTAGGCGATCTTTACCTTCTTGCGACCTTTACATCTATTATGTACGAAGAAGATGGCAAATTCAGTATTGATGCTGTGTTTAAAGGTATTTCTGACAAATTGATAAGAAGACATCCCCACGTTTTTGCTGATGCTGTAGCAGATTCATCCGAGGAGGTTGTACATCAGTGGGAGGAAATAAAGCAGAATGTTGAAGGAAGAGTTCATGACAACTCAGTTCTTGATTCTGTACCTAAACATTTCCCTCCCCTACTGAAAGCTCAAAAACTACAAAAGAAAGCTGTAAAATCCGGTTTTGACTGGAATCAAATTGATGATGTAATATTAAAACTCGATGAAGAAATCCATGAATTCAAAGAGGCTGTTGCAGCAGAAGATAAATCTGAGATTGAAGCTGAGCTTGGTGATATTCTTTTTACAATAGTCAATATTGCAAGATTTTTATCTGTCGACCCCTCTACTGCACTCTCAAAAACAAATACAAAATTTACCAATCGGTTTCAATATATTGAGCAAAAGATAAAACAATCGAATCAGGTAATGAAAGAAACTCCTCTAGAAAAACTGGAGGAGCTATGGCAGGAAGCAAAACTACAGAAGGAACCTGATTGATCTATTTATAACAACTGAAATAGTCCATCGCAGCCTGCTCCTGTTCTTTCAAAACAGCGCAGCAGGTCTTTGTTCGTATAACCTCAATATGATCAAAAGGATGTTCCCAACCGGCTTTTTCTTTCATCATTTTAAAAATATTCAGAATATTGCCCCTGCTGTTTTTCCTTGTTAATAACACAAGCCTGTTATCTTCAATATGATATTCTACACTCTCTTCAACATTCAAAACCTTTTGTAATATATCCAGTGCTTCACTATTCTTACATCGCAGGATATATTCGCCCCCATTATATGAGGCCATCAAAGACTTCACCTTTTTTCCTGTTTCTGCTGATGCAACTGCTTTAATAACTTTTGCATCGGTAATGCTCATACCCTCAGGAAGTGATTTATTCATTTTTTCTTTAAATACTTTTGCAGCATCATCGTTTGTTGTATTTTCACCTGTTATCATTTCAACCGCTGCTAATTCCTGCTTTGATTCAAACCCGAGAGTAAGAGGATTGGCAAATTCAAGTTTGGGTTTAGGATTAAAACCCTGGCTGTATTTTAATTCAAGCCCGGCTCTGAGAAATGAGCGTTCAAACACATTCATAACGTTTATATGTGATAAAAAAGCAGCCTTGCCATTTTTTGTAAACTTAAAAAGAAGTTTTATCTCTCTCTTTTTATCAGCCTCGCAGCTTTTGGATGCACCAATATATTTGCTGATATCTAAACTTTCATTTATTCGAACTTCATTTTCGGAGTTACATGCACCGCAATTATGATTACATAAAGCAGCGCACTGCCCTGTTAATTCCCCGTGGAAAGCTTTTTCCAGTTCTGTTTTGAAGAAACCCTTACCTGCACCCAAAAGGATATTATCCCATGGAAGAACTTCTTCTAGATCTCTTTTTCTACAAACTTCCTTTTCTACATCCCAGTCAGCATTTTCAATCACATCACTCCATACCTGTTTTTTCAGATACTCGTCCCAGGCATCAAGTCTGGCACCGTTTTTATAAGCTTCGATAATCAGCTTACCGGAGCGCTCATCGCCACGACTGATCATACTTTCAAGAAATGAAATAAATGGAGATTGAAACCCCACCTTGAAAAACTTCTCCGGCAATGCACGTTTTATTTTAATTAATCTCTCGAAAGCTGTTTTTTCGTCAAGCTGAAAAGACCACTGAAAGGGGGTATGCGGTTTAGGAATAAAAGTACCAACATTGATATTAAGCTGCATCTTAGTTTCCCGCCCTACTTCTCTCAGGAAATCTATTATGGCATCCGTTTCTTCTTCATTTTCAAAAAAAGGTAATCCAACCATAAAATAGAATTTGGCCTTATTCCATCCGAGTTTTTTGGCTTCTTTCAATATCTCAATTATTCTTTCTTTTGGAGCCTCTTTATTAAGACCACGCTGTCTTACAAGTTCAGGTGTCTCTACAGCAAATGTCAAGCCGCTCTTCCTGACCTTAGAAATTTCACTGATAATTGGCAGAGTCAGACTATTAATTCTTATTGATGGAAACGAGAATGAAATCTTTCTATCCTCATATTTTTTATTCAGTATTGTAATCAATTCTGTTATATATTTATAATCACCACTAGATAGTGAAGAAAGTGTAACCTCACGATAACCGCAGGTTTCAATCATCGACTCAACTTCTTCAAGAATTACATCGATTTCTTTTTCTCTATACGGCCTATAGAATATTCCTGCATGACAGAATCTGCAACCGTTAGGACATCCGCGCATTATTTCAACAACACCGTGATCCTGTACACTGCTGATTGAAGGCACAAGAATCTTCCTTTTATTTTTTGTGCTGCTGAAATTTTTCCATACTGCCTTTTTCACAGTTTTATCTCTGCCTTTATACCAGAAATAATCAGAACGATGTATGTATTCAAGCATTTCAGTTCTTCCGGCGCCTTTTTTCTTCATATCAGACATCTCTTTTACAATATGCGTAAAAATCTCTTCAGCTTCACCGATAAATACAGCATCTATAAAAGATCCGAAAGGCGCCGGGTTTGTCATTGATGGCCCCCCGGCAATTACCAGAGGATCATCTTCGCCGCGTTCATCATTTAGTAAAGGAATGCCGCTTAAATCTAATACAGCGAGCATATTTGTGGCAGCAAGCTCATACCCGACAGTAAACGCCAGCAGGTCATGATCTTTCACCGATTTTCCGGTTTCTAAACTGTATAAAGGTATTTTTTTTTCTCTTAGTACAGCCTCAAAATCAGGTGCAGGATTAAAAACCCTCTCACAGGCTGTTTCAGTCTCATTATTGATCATTTCATATATAATTTTTACTGCTTGATTCGACATACCGATCTCATAAAGATCAGGAAAACAAAGAGCAGTACTGAAGTCGCTTTTTTTCTTTACAATTATGCCGAATTCTCCTCCGACATACCTTCCGGGCATGTTAACCCTTAGAAGAGCTCCATGCAAATCTTTTTCAGGAATGATATTTTTCATAAAAATCCAACCTAATATTTATATTTATGAAGATATATGCTTGATACCAGCGCAAGCCCGGTCATCGTGGTCAACATTGAGGATCCCCCGTATGAGACAAGAAGCAGAGGAATTCCGGTAATTGGCATTATCCCCATAGCCATACCGATATTAACAATGAAATGAAAGAAAATCATTGCTACCACACCCGAGCCAATGTATAAGGCAAAATAATCTTTCGCACTCAACAGGATAAAAAGGCTTCGCATTAATATAACGAGAAATAAAACAAAAACAAGCAGACATCCTGCAAAACCCAGTTCTTCCGCGATTATTGAAAAAATAAAATCAGTCGATTGCTGCGGGAGGTATCTATAATGGCTCTGTGTCCCCTTAAGAAACCCTTTACCGCCCGGCCCGCCTGAACCTACGGCGGTTATTGACTGTATTACATTCCATCCGGCGCCTTTTGGATCTACCTGAGGATCCATGAAAATTATCAATCTTTTCAGCTGATAATCTTTAATAAAGTTCGATTCCCCGAGAGTCATACCTGAGGCAACAATAATAATCAAAGCTGCAAATCCTATCCAGTAAAAATACCTTTTTTTAAGGAATATAAACCCGGCACCACTCAAAAGGAATACAGCCGCAGCCGCACCAATAATGATAAGCAGTAATTTTGGTTCAGAAAAGACTTTTGCCAGTTTTACACTTTTTTCAGTGACTATAAATATGTCCCACGCTGGAATAATCGTACCTATAATAACAAGAGCGCCTGTAGCAAGTATGAATATCAGATAACGCTTTTTAATCCCACCGACAAAGGCCATCACAAGATATATAGGTATATATACCATAGCTGTTCCCATATCCGGCTGGATAAGCACAAGGCCCATAGGTATAGCCATAATAATCAAACTGATTATAAATCTTACAAAATCTGAATATTTACTTCCGCTGGCTTCTAGAAAGGTTGCCAGTTGTAGAATCAGTGCTATCTTCATAAATTCCGAGGGTTGAATACCAACGCCGCTTAGACTAAGCCAGGATTTCGCACCATTAACAACCTCGCCTAGTACAAGTACTAGCAATAAAAGTCCTATCAAAGTCAGGTATATATAAAGAGACAGCGACCGTAGTCTTTCATAATCAAAAAATGAACCGCCAATTAATACAACAAGCCCAACGCTGACCCAGACAATCTGTTTTATATATTCATTATTTTGCAGGATACCATCCGATGATATAGCGCTGGAATAAATAAACATTATGCCTATTACAGAGAGACCTATAGCTGCAAGTAATATGATTATTTCAAATCTCAGAAAAGATTTAGTCCTCATTGCAGACCCTCCACAGAGGTTTCAGCCTCGGATTCAGCCAGTTCAGCTTCCATCGCCTCCTGCTGCCGTTTGCGCAGGTCAATCAAATACCATCTTCGATCAAATTCTTCAAGAACTTCTTCATATGTCTGATCAGCAAATATTCCCTGCAGAATCATATCCGAGGCTTTTGGAGCCCACCATTCCCATTCATTTACAGCTTCAACATTCACAACCAGGACTATCTGTTCTTCAGGGTTATCAGTTTCATATGGTGCAAAACACGCAAACCACGAATCCCACTGCTCATCATAACCAGCTTGTCCGGTTCCAGTTTTTCCTGCGGCGTCAACAGCCTGCGTAGTTATTACATATTTAGCCGTTCCATCAGTTATAACTCCCCGCATATAATCCTTCAGTGTTCGAAATGTATCCTTGCTTATGTCGGATGTATGAAGTATTTCCGGCTGTACTTCTGAAATCACTTCCCCGGTAGTCTGGTCAAGAACTTCAGTTAAAATATGGGGTTTATATGCAACACCTTCATTTACTATCATGGATATTGCTGATGCCATCTGCAGCGGAGTTACATTCATTGCGCCCTGACCGATGGAGATGTTCATTGTATCTCCGCCAACCCACACTGTATTATACACATCTTCCTTCCATGCAGGAGTTGGAACAAGCCCCCTGCTTTCACCGGGAAGATCTATTCCTGTATAGTTACCAAACCCGAAATCTTCTGAATAAGCTGCAATTTTATCAACCCCGAGATACTCTACTCCCATGGTGTAGAAAAAAACATTACACGACTGAGCAAGTCCACCAGCAAGTGTCAAAGGCCCATGCCCAGACAGCTTGTGACAGTTGAATGTTCGGTCTCCTAGCGTCATCGAACCGTGACAGGTTACAGTCCTGTCCACCGGAAAAGCTTCTTCCTGTAGGACAGCGGCCGTCATAATCACCTTGAAGGTAGAAGCCGGCGCATATCCGGACTGAATTGCCCTGTTCAAAAACGGGAATCTTTGATCCAGAGAAAGTTTTGTATACTCTTCCTTGCTTCGGTCAGTATAAAATAGATTCGGATTATAATAAGGATAAGAAACCATTGCGAGAACCTCTCCTGTAGATGGTCTCATTACGACAACCGAACCAATTCGATCTCCCAGAGCCTTTTCGCAAAGCTTCTGTATGTCCATGTCAATGCTGATAACAAGGCTATTACCGTTCTCCGGAGGTTTTATTACGGCATCCTCTTCAATTCTACGCCCTTTGACATCGACCATTCTCATTCTCGAACCGTCTTTGCCCCTCAACAGCATGTCATATTGTTTTTCTATGCCGCTTTTACCTATTGTCGAGTTCCTATCGTATCCCTTGTTATACAGAACCTGGAATTCTTCGCTTGTTATATTACCCACGTAACCTATAACATGAGAAATAGAGCCCTGCTCCGGATAACCCCTTATTGGTTTGCTTTGCCAGGTTATTCCGGGAAAGTCTTCGATGTGTTCTGCGATATATGTGATCTGCTCATATTGCAGTGCATCTTTCAGTTCTACGGGCTGAAAACTGCCCGTCGTATCCGCCGGTATTTTTCTATCCAGATCATTAAAACTGATATTCAGGTACTCGTTCAAATTAATTTTTAGAACTTCCTTCTGCTCTTCATCAAGTTCGCCCGGTGTAGCGTAGACTGCAAAAGACGGAATGTTCATTACAATCGGATAATCTTTACTCGTATCGTATATTTCACCGCGCTGAGCAAGAATGGTAGTTTCTCTACTTGCAACTTCTTTTGCTCTTCGTTCATACTCAGTGAAATTAATGATCTGCATACTGGCAAGATTAATTGCATAAAAAATAAAAGCCGCAACTATTACGACCATCAGAAAAATTATTTGAGTTTTTGGAATCTGAAACTTATCCGGCATCAATAGCCGTCCTTATCATTATACCTGTATATTTTCAGCAGTTTCAGCAGCGCAAAGCAGAATGGAGCAAGGAAGGCGTTCATCCCGAGTTCAATTAAAAAATCTCTACCGAAAACTATGAGGTTAGATTCAGCCATAAAAATAAGACCTATCAAAGCCGTCATTGCTTCTTTGATCAAACTTGCAACGATAATGAACAGAACCGGCAGTAATATAGAATCAAGAAATAGTTTTCCCTTCATTCTGCCGAAAAAGAAGCCTACAACAGTTCTGACAAGTGCATTAAAACCGAGCGGCCCAGCACTCAGGAAATCCTGTATAAGCCCAGCAATAAAGCCTAACATCTGCCCCTTCATAGCACCACAGCTGTTGGATATAAAGACTATCATGATCAGTGCAATATCAGGAACCACACCATAAACAGAAATTTTCTGAAGAAGAGTAGATTGTATAACTACAAAGAGAACTGTAATTATTAAACCGAACAAAAAGTTATTTCTTCTCATTCTCCGCTCCGCTGAAGGACAAAAACATATTCAAGGGTGGTAAACTCAACGATGGGCTCTATTTCAAGCTGCAGCGAGGTATCCCATTCTTTGCCTTCTATTGCTGTAACACGTCCCACATAGATACCCTTGGGAAAAATTGAATTCATACCGGATGTAATCACAAAGTCTCCGTATTTTATATACTCCCTTGCTATCTTCTTAATGTAATCCATAGTCAGAATAGAATCTGAATACCCGCTTCCTGTGATAAGCCCTTCATACCGGCTCTCCTGCAGCCTGGCGGAGACGTAGGCGGACTCATCATAAATCGGCAAAACAATCGAAGTAAACATCCCTACCTCGGCTATTTTTCCCACGAGTCCATGATAGCCGTCCTGGAGTGCGACCACTGGCATTCCCCGCTCTATCCCTTCATTTTTACCCTTATTAATTACTATCGAATTAAAAGTGTTTCCCGGATCTTTTCCAATCACCTCAGCAGGAATATTCCTGTATGGGCTGGTTCTGGAAAAACCCAGCTGCTCCCGCAGTGCCTTATTTTCATTTGTAAGCTCTTCAATGTTACGTTCAATCTCCTGATATTCCGATACTTTTTCCTGAAGCTGTCTATATGCATCTCGAAGTTCGCTGAGCTCATTAATTGAGTTAACAGTGTTTGAGAAGAAACTTCCAATCCCGTTAACTCCTCTCTGCAATGTTGATATAACAGTGAAACCGGCTTCCTTGGGCGTCATCAACCCTCCATCGGTATTAATACCAATGCTGATACTTGAAATAAGTATCAGCAGGATGAGAAGCGTAATTTCACCGTGTTTTCTAAGGAATGAAAAAAAATCAAACATTCACTTAAACTATCTGTCGAGGCTGTTGTATATAGTTCGGCTTGATAAATCTTTAGTATGCTCGTAATACATTCCTGCACCCTTTGCAACGCAAAGCAGCGGATCTTCCGCTAGAATTACAGGGACTCCTGTTTCCTTTGAAATAAGCTTAGGCATACCCTTAAGAAGCGAACCACCTCCAGTCATAACTATTCCGCGTTCAACAATGTCTGCTGCAAGTTCCGGAGGAGTCTGTCCGAGAGTACTTTTGATCTCTTCTATAATTCCGTTAATTGGCTCCTGCAGAGCTTCGCGGACCTCTACTGAATCAATTTCCAGTCTGCGCGGCAGACCTGTAATTGCATCGGTACCCTTAATCTCCATCTTTTCTATCTTTTTGTCAGGAGAGGCGTTACCTATCTTTATTTTAAGTCCTTCAGCAGTCTGTTCACCGACGATAAGGTTATGTACATTTCTAACATGTTTAATAATAGCCTCATCAAATTCGTCTCCGCCGATTCTTATTGCATTCGTCACTACCATACCACCGAGTGAAATAACTGATATTTCAGTAGTACCACCACCTATATCACAGACCATATGACCCGCCGGCTCAAAAATCGGCATATTCGCACCTATTGCGGCAGCGAGAGATTCTTCAATAACCTTAACCTCACGGGCACCAGCTTTTAGTGCACATTCTTCAACAGCACGTCTTTCAACCTCAGTTATACAAGTCGGAACACCGATTACCATCCTCGGTTTTACAAATAACCTTCGCGGGATAACACTCGAGATGAAATATCTAATCATTTTTTCTGTTGTTTCAAGATCAGCAATCACACCATCGCGCAGTGGTCTTATTGCAATAATATCCCCGGGAGTTTTCCAGAGCATCTTCTTTGCATCAGCACCCACAGCAACTACCTTTTTTGTGCCTCGCTCAACTGCAACAACGGAAGGTTCTGATATAACTATACCCTTTCCTCTGACATGTACCAGAGTATTACACGTACCAAGATCAATTCCAATATCAGATGAAAAAGCATCTGAAAATTTGCCAAGTCCCATTAAAACCTCCCAGGTTCAGCTAACCATATAGTTTAAGCTTTGCACCATAGTGATAAGAATCTATTTCTAAACACTTTCGCCATTGATATCTAGCTTTTACACTATCGCCCATCTTATCATAAATATCACCAAGATAATAATGCGCATCCGCAGCCTTTTCATTTTTTTCAAGTATTTTTATATATTCATTCTCTGCTTTTTCATATTCCTCATTTTCAATCAGAATATTACCAAGCAGATACCTCGCCTTTTGTTCAACACTGAAATCTGTAGTCATATTTAACGTCAGATTCAGATATTCTTCTGATTTCACTCTATCCTCAAGCTGATAGTAAGTCTGCGCAAGAACAAGATATAACATGTCCGTTGCATTAATTTCGACAGCTTTCAGATAATAATTTACACTTTCAATATATCTGCCGAGTCTTGAATTCAAGAGACCAAGATATTCGAAAGTATCTTCTCCAGTATACCCGGCGCTGATTGATTCCTCCAGATATTTAACGGCAAGATCCGAATAGAATTTACCCTTCTGAAAATAACACTTACCGATAATATACTTCACCTTACCAAGAATATCATCATTACAGACTAATAAAGCACGCCTTAGATTTATCAATGAGCTGTCGAATAAAGGTATTTTTTCTTCCAAAGAATATTGTGATGTGCCACGGTAGAAATATGAAAAACCATTATAAATTAAAGCCTTCTGATTCATCGGATCTTCGCTGAGTATTTCTTCACATCTTAGATTGATTGCTTCGTAATGCTGATTAGTCCACAGTGTTTCAATTGACTGAACCTCTTCCCGATTTTGCACGGAAGAGTTTTCGACCCCGGGAATGACAACGAAAAAGAGAACTGCTGCAAGGGCTGCGCAGACTGTTATTATTATCAATGTAATAACCAGCGGTCTTCTGCGTTTCGGCCTGGTACCGCTGAATCTATATCTATCTTCAGGTAGAATCATTCTTCAGCCTTATCAAATTATTAAAGAGACGGATCTATAAGCCGGGTTCTGTAATAGTTTTTCAAAGAAAAACTATCGATAACCATCTATCTGCACCGGAAATCACTCTCCGATTCCAGCAGTTTACCCGCAGACTGAAATGAAATCACAAGCTCATTCACTTCCGGGAGAACACCCTCTGCTGCTTAACTTTGCTCCTGGTGAGGTTTACCATGCCTTTGCCGTTACCGGCAAAGCGGTGGGCTCTTACCCCGCCTTTTCACCCTTACTAAAGTCGGCGAGCCGACTTTCAGGAGTTTGCAGACAAACTCCATAGTTATTAACCCGTAAGCCAATAACCAAGCGGTATATTTTCTGCGGCACTTTCTGTCAGAACAGAAATCAGATTTCATTGAAAACTGCTATCTGATCCGCCCGGTAGTTAGCCGGCACCATGTTCTTCGGAGCCCGGACTTTCCTCTAAAAGAAAATAATTCTTCCAGCGGCTATCCGATCCGTCCTGACTATCTTAACATAAGAAGCATTCTTTGCCAATTAAAGGATACTTAAATCCCTGGCCTAGAAGTCGTCGTCGTCATCTTCCAGGTCAGCAAGGCCTTCAGCTTCATCATCAGAAAGGAATGTCATATCGTAGTTATCATCCGATTCGATTTCCTCAAAAAACAGTATACGGCTGCAGTAAGGACAGAAATGTATTTCCTCGCCCTTTCGCACCTCATTAACAAACTGTGCAGGAAGAATCATATGACAACCCGAACAGACTGCATTTTTAACAGGTACAATACCGACACCAGATTTACTTTTTATTATTCTTTCGAATTTAAATAGGATTTCACTATCCATATCAGGGGTCGTCTGTTTTTCCTGTTCTTCGAGTTCCTCAAGAAGCTGACGTTTTGATTCACTTTCATTTTTATTCTTTTCTTCTTCAGCAGCAAGTTCTTCTTCCTGCTGATTGATGAGTTGCTCATCTCGTTCGAGCATGTACTTGAACTCTTCAAGATCCTTCTCGGACTTTATAATGTCCTTACGGCAATCCTGCTCCCTTTCGGTAGCATCCTTGATTTCTTTGTCTAGCACTTCATATTCACGCTGAGTCTTTATCTCGTCCATCTGCTTCTCATACTGCTCCCGCTGGGCTTCAGCTTCGGCCAGTCGTGTACGCAGATTTGCTATTCTCTTCTTAGTTCCCTCAACTTTCTCGTTCTTTTCGATATAAGTCTTTTTGAGTCTGTTTAGAAGTTCGGTCTTTGTAACCATTGCCTTGGGAATCTCATTAATATCCCTTTCTATCTCATATTTTTTCGACAGAATATCCTGCAGTTCTTTCAGTTTTTCAAAAATGTCATGTTTCATTACGGCATCCCCTTTATATCGATTCCCTTATCAATTATCTATATAATCTTTAAGCCTTCGGCTTCTTTTCGGATGTCTTAATCGTCTAAGTGCCTTGGCTTCAATTTGTCTGATTCTTTCTCTTGTAACATTGAAATACAGACCAACCTCTTCAAGAGTAAGAGAGTATCCGTCTTCAAGTCCAAACCTCATTTTAAGAACTTCCTGCTCCCTCGGAGGAAGCGTACAGAGAACATCCTGTAACTGCTCCTGAAGCAGTTTGAATGCGGTCTGATTTGCAGGGTTCTCAACATCCTTATCTTCGATAAAATCGCCTAGTAGCGAATCTTCTTCCTCACCTATCGGTGTTTCAAGTGAAATTGGTTCACGGGCTACATTCTTAACCGATTTAACCCTCAGAACAGACCATCCAAGTCTTTCAGCAATCTCTTCATCAGAAGGTTCACGCCCTAGAAGCTGCATCAGCTGTCGCGATTCTCTGACAACCTTATTAATCTGCTCAATCATATGTACCGGAACACGGATTGTTCTGGCTTGATCCGATATCGAACGTGTAATAGCCTGCCTTATCCACCAGGTAGCATAAGTTGAAAACTTATAACCTTTTCGATATTCAAACTTTTCAACAGCTTTAATCAAACCGATATTACCTTCCTGCACAAGGTCGAAGAAGTGAAGACCTCGATTAGTATATTTTTTGGCAATACTGACAACAAGTCTAAGGTTGGCTTGAATGAGCCGATCTTTCGCCTTCTTCATCATTATCTTTCCGCGTTCTATCTCTTCGGAACGTTCGATAATTCTGTCGATACTCTCTTCAAATTCGATTTCAAGCTGATTCAGCTTTTTATCAGCAACCTGCACCTGTCTGATTTTTTCTTTTATTTCTTCGGAATTAAGCCCCAGTTCTTCTTCAATATCCCGTCTTTTGGCTGTCTGAGCAAGTCCTCTTCCAAGGGTTCGAAGCTCACGCATACTGTTAACCTTGAGTCTCCGCTCAATTTTCTGCTGCTTTTTCTGATATTTGTTGATTTTTTCCGCTGCAATGGTGAACCTGTCGGAGAAATATAGAATCTCCTCCTGATGAATATCAATATCATCTATCTTTTTAAGCAGAGTTTTCCTCTTCTTCAACAGCTCCTCATCGTTTATTACATTACCGCCCTTTTCTACAATACCGTTTTTAAGTTCGATATAGTTTTTCAGCTGAGGTCTTATTTCTTTCAGTTTTTCACGATAAAACTGTGTGAGTCTTCTTCGCTCAGCAAGAAATTCAGAAATTTCCTTCTTGCTTAGATCAAGTTCGCGAGGATCAACCTTTGAGAAGGTTTTCAGCATCAGGTTATTGAACTCAGGTATAACCATACCCGAATTCTTTATAACTTCCTTGATGATGTTTTCGCCTTCTTCCATCTGTTTCGAAAGCTCAACTTCCTGTTCTGCAGTCAGAAGATTTTCTTTACCTATCTCGCGAAGATAGAGACGAATAGGATCATCAATAGATGTTTCCTTTTCACTGTATACAATTCTCTTTTTTTCTACGGGGGCTTCAACCTCCGCCGCTACAGGCTCATCACTCTCTTCTTCAATTTCATCATCCGGGAGATCTTCGTCATCGTTCTCTTCAAGTATCTCATCCAGATCTTCCGGCGGCCCACCCGGCAGAGTAGATTCCTCTACGATACTTACTTTATTTTTCTCAAGAAGGGCAATTATTTCCTCGATCTTGTCGGAGTTTACGACCTCATCGGGGAGCATATCATTTATTTCATCATAAGTGACGCTCTTCTTATTCTTTGCATATTCCAGCAGTTTTTCTACAGCAGGTTCTGTCTGCAAATCTGACATTATATCCCTACCCTCAGTTTTTCAATTTCCTGATCTATATAGATCTTTTCGGAGAGAAGATCTTTTTCATTAACACCGCTTTCGGTATTTGATGAGATGTTCTTCAACTTTCTAACGATTTCCTCTCTCTTATTCAACAGACTATTTTTCTTTATCTTCCTGACCGAATCTTTTATCAGTTCTTCAGTGTTTATACTGTATTCTTCGGACGTCACTTTCTCAGCTATCAGAGAGGTTAGTTCTTCATCCGCTAATCTGTTAAGAACTGAATCTATTCCGTTTTCCTCGTTTCTGTAACATTCTTCAAGGGCGATAAAAATCTTTCTTGCTCTTTCATCTTCAAGATCGTCGATGTCTATCCTGCCTCGAACCCATGTAAATTCTTCCCTGCTTACTACGACAGCAATCATCAGAAATAATTCTGAGCTTAGACGATTCTGCCGGTTGCTTCTTTGTCCCGCAGGTTGATTACGTTCCGGTGCTCCAGGCCCGCGCCTCAGGTCCTTCTGGACCGAACTGCTATCTACGCCAAGTCTTTCAGCTATCTCATTTATACAGCCGGCTCTTCTAACCTCTGAGCTTAAACTGTTTAGATAGTCCTCCATCAGGCGGATAATCTGCTCTTTACCTTCCGGGCTTCTTATATTGGATACATTTATTGCATTTTCCAGAATATAATCAAAGCTATTTATAGTAGATTTTAATACTTTATGCAATGCCTTTTCACCCTTATTTAGCAGTAAATCCGCAGGGTCTTCCTTATCGCCAAAAACAGCTACTTTCGTTTTAATATCTCGGCCTTCATTTATTATTATCGCCTTCTTTATCGCTTTCTGCCCTGCGGCATCACCATCAAAAGAAAGTACAGCCTTATCAGCATATCTCTTCAACAGCATTGCCTGGTCAGATGTATAGGCAGTCCCCAAAGGTGCAATTGTATTTTTAATACCGGCCTGATGGTATGCAATTACATCCATCTGCCCCTCACAGAGTATGAAGTAACCAGCCTGCCTGATAGCCTTTATAGAATTACTTAAACCATAAAGATTTTTTTTCTTGTAAAAAATTGGTGTTTCGGGAGAATTTATATATTTAGGTCCGAAATCTTTCAGAGTTCTGCCGCTGAATCCAATCACATCACCGGCGGTATTAGTTAGAGGAAACATAATTCTCCCTGAAAACAAAGGATATTCAAGGCCGCGCTGTGAAAACAAACCGCTTTCTGCAAGAAATTTCTCTGAATAGCCTTTAGTCTTCAGAAATTTTAACAGCCAGGTCCTGTCATCCGGAGCCCAGCCTATCCTGAATTCTTTTATGATTTCATCAGTCAGCCCGCGAGCCTTCAGATAATCACGCGCAACAGCAGCTTCATTCCTGTTTTCAAGAATAAATTCAAGACTGCCAGCAACCCTGCCGTACAGCTCTTTAAGAGCATCTCTTTTTTTTCTGTCGGGACTGCTGATACCGCTTCGGTCGTCAAGCTCAACCCCGGCCTTCTCTGCAAGAAACTTCAGCGACTCCGGGAAATCCATATTCTCAATTTCCATAATGAAATCGAATATTGTTCCACCCTTATGGCAGCCGAAACAATAAAAAAGATTACTGTCCGGGGTTACTGAAAACGAAGGGGTTTTCTCGTTATGAAATGGACAGAGACCTATGTACCTGTTGCCGGCTCTCTTCAGAGTAAGATATTTCCCGACAACATCTACAATATTTAATTTACTGTTTATTTCGTCTCTTACGTTTCTACTCATTTCCCTTTTATATACAATTCATATGATCTGTTATGCTCAGCAAGACTTCTTGAAAATGTGTGATTTCCTTGAGCCGGATCCTCAAGTAAAAAATAAAGATAGTCAGTATCATCAGGATTAAATGCTGCATTCAAAGCAGTCAGCCCCGGATTGCATATCGGTCCCGGCGGCAGCCCCTTATGTCTATATGTATTATAAGACGATTCTATATCCAAATCACGATAAAGCAGCCTTTCAGGATGCTCCCTGCCCTCAATTTCCGTAATTATATATACGACTGTCGCACATGATCCAAGATACATATTCTCGTCTATCCGGTTATAAAACACCGATGCAATCCTTGCTGCTTCGTCATCCCGCCGATATTCTCGTTCTACAACCGAAGCCATTATTACCTTTTCCATGAGTACTTCTTTACTCATTTCATGTATGGCCGGATACACTGATTCCGCCTCATTGAAGAACACCTCAACCATATATGCTACAACCTTATCAGCCGGGTACTCCAGCGGGAAATAATATGTATCCGGGAAAAGAAAACCTTCAGCCTCCTGCTTCTCAACTTCAGATAAGAATGTCTCAGCATCAGTGACGCCTGAATCCTCAAGAATCAGTGCAATTTCAGTTGAGGTAAGCCCCGGAGGTACAGCCACCTTGAACAGCTCTTCGCTGCCCTGCAGAAGAATATCATGTATTTCTGCTGTAGATGCTCCGGCTTTTATCCTGTACAGTCCGGACTTCATATCCCCGCCCGTATTCATAATCCTTACATAAAGATTAAAAAATGTACTGCTTCTTATCATTCCCTGATAAAAAAGGTTTTCCGCTATCAGTCCGGCATTATCTCCCTTGTTAACACGAAAAAAGGTCTGGTCGGGCATATTATCAGGTGCGGAATTTATTTTTACTGCTGCAAATAACAATCCACCTGCAGCAATTATTACTATTACAAGTAATACAATTAATAAAACAATTATCTTCTTCAATGATTATTTCCAAATCTATTTAAGTAGAATGAACTCTACTCTTCTGTTTTTCCAGCGGTTCTCAAGATCGCTATGCGGAACAACCGGATTCTCTCCCCCGATACCCTCGGTGGACATCCTTCTTCCTGCTACGCCGAGCTGTTCAAGATAGTTCTTTACAGTCTCAGCCCTTGCCTTCGATAGGGGAAGAAGTTCTTCCTGCTGTTCCCTCTCTGCTCTCTCGGCATCACTCCAGTATACACTCACAGCATGCCCCTCTATAAGAATGTTATAGCTATCATATTTCTCAAGGATCTCTGCGAGGCGCCCTAGCACATATTCATTTTTGGCTTTGATCTCCGCATCATCCCTTCGTAATTCTGCGCTGTCCGGAGCGAAGGTTATACTAGCTATACGGATTTTCAGTTGATTACCTTCTTTAACAACAAGAACATCAACAGGAATAATTCCGTATTCAGTTGCTGTATTACCAAACTCGTCAGTCACAGTAAGTCTGTAAGGATAGTCCTCAGCTGCAATTACCAGTGCACCCGACTTTCCAATTCCATCCCATATAATTTCTTGTGCCGGCTCCCCCTTTCCACCAAAGGAAGTAAATTCATTACCTTGTCGATCAACTATATCGAATTTCCAATCACTTATTTTACTTGCATCGCTTACATCAATTGATATAGCGATTTCATCATCAACACCGTCGTTATCCGGAGAAAAAGGCCTGGGAGCAGCTGTTACAACCGCTGTCGGGGCAGAAATATCTATGCTGAATTCCTTGGTAATAGATTCCGGCTCATTTCCCTTCAGGTATTTCACACTGTATTCAGCACTGAACTCACCCTCAATTACAATACCTTCATCCGACTTTCCATCCCATATAATTTTTTCAGGCAGTATATCTCCGGAGAATGTTTTTACCGTCTGGCTGCCATTTTTCTTTATTACAACCTTCCAGCTTTCAACGCCTTCTTTCAGGGTAGCCATAGTAGCAAATTCCATTCTGTCGTTGCTTCCGTCACCGTCCGGGGTAAAGCCCTTGCTGCTTGCCGTAATAAATACGGTAGTCTGCCTGTTATCTACCTCAATTCTGTCTATTGTCTTTTCAGTCCTGTTACCGGACTTGTCTTCTGCAGAAACCAAATAACTGTATATTCCATCGTCGACCTTATTACCGTTTTCGTCTGTTCCATCCCAGATTATATTGCCGGCTGAACCTTCCCAGTTATACGCCCTTACAACCTTCCCCGTTTCATCTTTAATCAGGGCGGAAATAAGCTCCTCTTCGCTTGTTTTCTGTGAGATAACTATTTGATCCTTCAAGCCGTCCTCATCGGGTGAAAACAGTGTTAAATCTATATCTGCGTCAATAACAGGAAAAGAGGTATCAAGAATAAAATCCCTGGTTACTGCATTGGATATATTACCCTTTTCATAGACTACCTCTATTGCAGCACGGTAGGTTCCGTCATCAGCCTTCCGTCCAGCTTCGGTAACTCCATCCCAAACGAATTTATTTTTAATTCTGCCTTCACTTGCAATAGTCTTGACAACTTTTCCATCTGTACTGCTGATAACCAGCTTGTACGATTGAATACCGTCTTTGACATTCAAAATCGGTGTGAGATTTAATACGTCGTTCACCCTGTCTCCATTCGGTGAAAACGCTTCCGGAGCAGCTGTAAGAATTACCGGCGTCTCTTCCGTATCCAGTTCAAAACTGACAGGTTCTGATATCACACTGTTTCCGGCCCTGTCCTCAGTATACAACCGGTAGTAGTAGCTTCCGTCTTCTGCAAGACTTCCGTCTTCAGCGTATCCATCCCAACTGAAAGATGATTCTGCATTCTGTACCCATTTGTAGCTGCGAACTACATTACCGCCAGAACCTGTAATCTCAGCATACCAGACATCTTCAGTCGATGTTTCCTGATAAATGTTTATTACATCTTTTTTACCATCTCCGTTGGGACTGAACACTCTTAAAGATACCTTTGCTGAGGCCTCCGGTGGGGTTGTATCTGCTACAATGACAGGCGATTCTACAACAGGATTATTACCGTTGATGTATTTTATATCAAGAATTCCTTTGTATCTTCCTTCACTGATATATCCATTGCCTTTCTCTCCTCGATAAACAATACTATCAGGTATTTCACCGTCTTCATACTTTTTCACTGTTGAACCTGAACTATCTACCACACTCAGCGACCAGGATCGTATGCCGGTCTTAACAGGAACATCAGGCCTGAAGCTTACCGATGTTGTACCCTCTGAAGCACCCGGAGCAAAATATGATGCGTCAACATCGAGTGCTATCGGCGTTGTCTGGGTATTAATTATTATATTCGCAATCTCGGTCTCAAAGGAATTACCGGCCCTATCCGAAGACTCCAGATAGTAAAAATAAACTCCGTCCGGCACAAGCAGCTTTCTGTCATCTTTGCCGTCCCAGACAAAACTATCGGGAGAACCGTTCTGCCAGCTGTAATTTTTGTATACTCTCCCATCTGCACTTTTTATTACTGCGACCCATTTATCTTCTAAACTACCGTACTGTTCTATCGGTAATTGATCTTTTAGACCGTCGTTATTGGGGCTGAATATCTTTTCTTCAGCGTCAAGTCCCACAAGTTCTGCAGCAGGAGCAGTATTATCTACAACTAAGCCGTATTTTTCTGTTTCAGAAATATTCCCATTATCATCCCAGGCCTGCATATAAAACCGGTAAAAACCGTCTTCAGCAACCTCGCCGTCATCGCCTATGCCTTCCCATCTTATTGTTTCAGGAATATCTACACCTTTTTCGACATAAAAAATTCTTTTAAAGAAATTCAAAAAACCTGCATTTTCAGGTCTTTTTTCCTTGTTTTCAATCTTTTTTATCTCATTTCCTTCTTCGTCTTCAATGATGAAAGAAAAACCCTTTATGTACCTCGTATCTGTGATACTTACCGGGATTTCAACGAAGTCTTTAATACCGTCATTATTAGGTGATATATAAGTAACGATTCTTTCTCCATCAGGCCCTTCATCCATATTTCCTGGATTATATTCACTGTAGGATATGTATTTTTTATCGTTATTTTTTTTATTCCCCTCGGCGACATTTCTAATAGTCTTCAGAGATTTTCCACTTTTCAAAGAAACTTCTTTTACACCGTCGTCATCAGTGCCGTCATCATCAGTGCCGTCGTCATCAGTGCCGTCGTCATCAGCTTCTTGATCATCTGATTCAATGCCGTCCGTTTTGACCTCTCCGAAAAATTCCGACAGATCAAGCATTATCTCCGGTGCAGATTCATCTATTACCCCAAGTTCTGCGTTGATGCCGGCTCCAACAGCCCATAAACCGTTCCGCATGGGAGCGGCGGAAACAGAGGTTCTTACATCGTTCTGCGACCAACCCCGCTTTGAAAGGTCGTCATCTTCAAAATTTGTTTTCAGATTAACATAAACTCCTAATGAAGGAACCAGTCCCGAGGGGTCCCCTTCAATGAGTTCAGAAAGATCCATCCTGGATGAAAACTGAAGTCCAATTACATCAAACAGCTCCAGATCGCCCCCGAGGTTCAGGTTCATACTTTCGATAAAACCCGGAAATGAAAGATCAGCATTAACACCGAAATTAATCTTCTCCTTATCCAGCAGGTCAAAACTGATTCCGCCGCCCGGAGTAAAAACGGAGGAATAATCAGTGGTATTGAATCCTGAGTATCCGAGTTCACCAAGCACAACCCCCCACTTCATATCCTTTATAAAACCGAGGTCGCCTTCTTCTTTTATAAAACCAAGATCAGCTGATAAGGCCCAGCTTTCTCCGAACCCAAGGTTAATACCAATTCCTGTAAGCAATCCCGGATAAAGTTCTTTTGCGAATCCGGTTCTGAAACCTCCCTGAACACCGGCGTCAATCTCGTCGAGTGAGTCGGTCCCCAGGAAATACCCGCCGGCAGTTATAACTCCGATACGAAGCGGTATTGCGGCGCCCAGGTTCAACGCTGTACCGTTATAGCCGCTCAGGGTATTATCGCCGAAAAGCGCTATATAATTAATATTAAATGCGAGCCTCTGCTGCAGCGCCGATGCAGCCGGATTGTATATATCCGACATTGGCGATAATGTTGAAGTATAGCTACCGCCGGAAGCCATAATATCAGGAGACTTCAGTAAATCTACTGTTTCGTCTCCGTCCGCTGATACAGCAAAAGCAGATAAAACCGCTAATATTATAATAAAAATCTTTCTTTTCATCTTTCTTTTCCCTCTTCTTAAATGTTTGAATTAAGGAATCTCAGATTTTACTCCCAAGATCTGCATCCGAATCTTCATAAAGTCTTCGAAGCTCTTCCATTTCTTCAATAGATAACCTTTCGTATAGATAAGCCTCTATCTCTTCTCCAAGTTCACACATTTTTTCATCAAGCTCCGACTCCCGTTCTTTTAGAAAAAGATAGAGTCCGGCAATCCTAAGTCCTTCAAGCTTAATCAAAGTGTAAACTCCAGCTCCTCTTTAGCCAGATATATTTCAAGATTACTATTCTCGATATGCTTTTCGTACCATTTGGCGGAATTGAGTATTTTATAAATCTTCTTATCTTCATATTTAGGTTCGTGATGAAACAGTACAACCTTCGGTATTTTCCATTCTGAAGCAAAATCTACGGCAAGACTGTATGAAGAATGTCCCCAGTCATATTTTTCAATTGCTTCTCCAAGGGTATACTGTGAATCCATTACTATCAAATCAGTACCTTCATAGAATTCAGTGTTTTCAGGGCTTCTCCTGAAATCTCTCTCGGTAAGCTCAGTATCGGTTGAAAATATAAAATCTTTTCCGCCTTCGCTTATTTTGTATGAAAAACATCCGCCGGGATGCTTTACCCTTCTCCAGCTAATTTCTGCCCCGCTTATATTCATTATTTCATCATTTATTGTATGAAAATGAAGGTCAGCACCGAACGCATCCATCGTTACCGGGAAATACGGTAATTCCATCTGTGATCGCAATGCACTTTCCATATGTTTGACTGGGCTGTAGAAATGCAGTTCATAACCCGGTATATAGGCAGGATCAAAAAAGGGAAGCCCCAATATATGATCCCAATGAAAATGTGTGAAGAATATATGAAATTTTTTGATGTTTTCCCTTTTTTTTAGAATGTTTATACCAAGTTCCCTGATACCTGAACCTGCATCAATAATAATACAGGAGTTATCCTTTAATCGGATTTCTATACATGTTGTATTGCCGCCTACTGTTTCAATCAGATAAGGTGGGATTCCTGCAAGAAAAGCGTCTCTGCTTTCCTGCGAAACGAGATCGGACGGCTGAATTCTCTGCACAATTGCAGCTATTCTGCTTTGAAGCTGTGAGGGCTTAATCGGAGTAGGAATCGATCCTCTCACTCCCCAGAATTTTACTTTCATGACTACACTCTCCGGTATTAAATATTATACCGTTAACATCTGTTCATCCTGCCTTTCGGCGATTCTTTTTTCGATTTCTTCTTTTGAGACAATCGGTCCTTTTCCCACGCCGGGGCAGCTTTTTGCCAGATCTTTCCAGTCTTTTTCTTCCTCTAAATAGGATATCCAGAACGGATATGTTCTGCACTGAACAGGTCTGGCTTTATAAACCCGGCAGCCTTCTTCTGTCCAGAAAATACAGTCATAATTCTTCTTTTCAATCAGACTGATGCGTTTAATCCCGCCTAAATCAACGGTACGACAGTATTTAAGCAGGAAGTCCTGCTCACTGAGGCCTGTTTCATCGACCAGAGCATCAAGATCATTTTTCGAAAGGAAAACATAGCCTGGTTCATGCCTGCAACAGGCAGAACATCTCTGGCATTCAAACTGTAATCCGTTCTCGTAGAATTTTTTTTCACTCATCAAATTACCACTCATTATAAGCTACAAATAAAAACAAAAAAAGTCTAAAAAAAAAGAGGTTCACAGCGTGAACCTCTAAAAAACCCTTGGTTTTTCTGGGGAGAGAAGGATTTGAACCTTCGAAGGCATAGCCAACAGATTTACAGTCTGCCCCCTTTGACCACTCGGGAACCTCCCCGGTCGAACCAGCCTGATGCCTGACTAACAGAATAATAACGTTTGGCTCGATTCTTGAACTTTATATTATAAATAGTTTCTTTTGACAACCCTTTTTCGATAAATTCCTGTAAATTCATTTATCATTTATTTCTCCTATAATTATTGACAAAATAAATAAAAATGTGTAATTTACGACCACGATTTAGTTATCGTAAGTTCAGATATTTATTGAACTTGTGCCGCCTTAGCTCAGCTGGCCAGAGCACGTGACTTGTAATCTCGGGGTCGTCAGTTCGAATCTGACAGGCGGCTGAAAACAGACTGTTATCGCAGTCTGTTTTTTTTTTACCATAAACTGAAGAATATTATAATTCCGTAAGTATTTCGGTATGATCACCAAAGACCGCTATTGTATGTTCAAATTGGGCGCAGGGCATTCGGTCGCAGGTTACAACCGACCAGCCGTCAATGAGTGTTTCAACTTCGTCTTTACCGGGTGTCAGTATCGGTTCAACCGTAAAAACCATTCCGGGTACTATCGGGCGCCCCTCACCTGATTCTCCGCAGTAAAGTACGGCTGGTTCCTCATGTATCTCACGCCCTATCCCATGTCCAATAAAATTCCTGAGGACATTATATCCATGTTCGCGTGCACTACGGCTAACAGCCTCACCGATATCGCCCATTCTGGCGCCGGCGACGGCAGCGTTTATCCCGGCGGCAGTAGCCTGCCTTGCAGCCTCAATTAAATCAGCTTTTTCCCGTGAAATCTCACCCAGGCCGAAGGTTACTGCTGTATCACCGTACCATCCGTCAACGCCCGCGGTAAGATCTAGTGTGATGATGTCGCCGGACTGCAGGGTATATTTGTTTGGTACCCCGTGGGCGGCAACATGATTAACAGACGCGCAAATTACGGCTGGAAAGCCCTTAAAACCGAGTAAACCGGCCTCGGCACCGCGTTTTATAATTAATTTCCGGCATTTGAGGTCAATCTCTCGGGTAGTAATTCCTGGAGCTGTCATCGCTACAAGTTCATCAAGTATTCCCCTTGTCAGCCTGCATGCTGTTTTTATCCTCATTACTTCATTTTTAAGCTTTAGAGGAACGTAGCTGTATCCCATTATCAGTTCAAATCCGGTCTCAGTTTCTCGGCACCGTCTATATAGATGTGAACAAGATCCTTTTTTTCACGCTCAAGCTCACAGGTTATCATCACACGAACAGCCCGCGGCATTGCGCCTTCAGTATCCGGTTCCTGAGCACAGAAAAGCGGAGTTTCTGAAAAACCGCCCCCCGCTCTAAGAGCTGCCGCCGGATTAATTGATCTCAAATCAGAAGTGATACTGAAAAAAACGCTGATGATATTTTCCTCGTCCAACTCATTTTCACTCATTATCCTGCTCAGCAGAAACTGTACTCTTTCTTTAATAATTTCTTTGTCGTCAGACTTAAACTGTACTGCACCTCGAATTGCCTTTGTCATATTTTAATATCGTCCCTTTATACAACAGGCTGGAGCCCGGTTATTATTATTTCTGCTGCAATGAAAAACACAAACGAAAATATTATTGCAGCAACTGAAAATATTATTCTTCTTAAAATCCTCCTACCGGTATTTTTGCCGGCTATGATAAGTATCAGGATGTATGAAAATGCGAAAGCTATGAAAATCAATGCACTGTATCGATACAGATTCAGCAGCATAATCAGCGAATCATCTACAAAATCCTGGAAATTCCCCTGAATATATAAAAGAAGCACCATCACCGAAAAAAGAAACAGGAGTATTGTGATCCTTCCGGCTATTGATACTATGGGACGTGCACGGTCTTTCATTCTTTAATAATAACAGCATATTTTCTCTTGCACCAGAGGAGTCCTGTATTTACAATATACCTATGGAAAAAGATTTAAGGCAAATACTTCGCCCTTTACATCAACTTAAACCGATTCCGACCGATGTTCCCTCCTGTGGCGACACGCTCCACGATATCAAAGCTGTTATATTTGACATCTACGGCACCCTGCTTATATCAGGCTCGGGAGATGTCGGCACCGCCATGGAATCAGGTTCAGCTGCCGCTTTCTGCAATGCGCTCGAAACCGCAGGGTTAGGGAAAGAAAGTGTAGCCGGCATATCTTTTGAGGCTGCAAATCTAATCAGAGCAAGATTTTTCGAGCTGATAGACGAAACACACAGTCGCCTCAGACTCGAGGGGTACCCTCACCCAGAGGTGGATATAATAGAAATCTGGCGTGGTATCATCGAGACACCGGAAATAGTATCTTTCGTCCCTGCAATAAGCCTAATTAATCCTGCTGTCGCAGCTGCTTCCTATGAATCTATCGTCAATCCGGTCTATCCGATGCCTGGTGCGGCCGAACTGCTTAAGAGTCTGCGCTATCGCGGATATAAGCTGGGCATTGTTTCCAATGCTCAGTTTTACACACCGCTTATCTTCGACATTCTTTTTGAAGACGGTCTATCCGGTTTTGAGTTTGAACCCGAGCTCTGTCTTTTCTCATACAAAGAGAAGCGCTCTAAGCCAGACACAGCCCTTTTCGATAAATTATCCGGAAGGCTTGCTTCACTCAACATCGCTCCCGCTGAATCGGTCTTCGTAGGAAACGATATGCTTAAGGACATCATGCCTTCTTCAGTCACCGGCTACAGGACTGCACTTTTTTCCGGGGATAAGCGCTCACTGAGGCTCCGTGAGAATGATGATGCTTGCAGGAATATTAAACCCGATGTTATAGTAGATAATCTGTTAAATTTATTGGATTACATTCAGGAAGGTTGAAATGAAAAAGCGCTCTAAAATCGGCAAACGCATTAAACGCAGTATTATTCTTCTACTTATTCTTGCCGCTGTCGGGGCTGTTTTTTACTTCGGATATTACCAGTTTCAGCTTCCTGCTGACACATACGGGGTGATTTTCACAAAATACACCGGTAACGGCTGGGATCACGATGTTGTGAAACCCGGTGAATTCCGTTTTGAGTGGCAGGGGCTGATACCGATGAACCTTTCTATGGAAAAATTTCTATTGTTTCCTAAATCAGAAAGGGTGAGCCTCGAAGGCGAACTGCCCTCAGCCGAACTCTACGGCATGTACCTTGAAGGTAATCCCTCATTTGAATACTCATACAGCTTTGATATTGTCTACACCGTAAAAGCAGAAACTCTCAACAAGCTTGCTTCTGATGAATTTCTTCGTGAAATAAATTTTGAAAGCTGGATTGATGAGATTGAAACAGGGCTTGCATCCGACGCATCAGGCTTTATCAGAACGATGGCTGAGGATTACGATTATATGAACAGGATTTCCTACAACTACTCTCTTATGGAGGATGACTTAAAGAATAAGCTAGGCGAAGCCTATCCCTACCTCGATTTTGTTTCATTCGTTCCGGTAAATATCAATTTTCCTGATCTTGCACTTTATGCCGAAGGCAGGAGACAGTATTTCGAGATGGAGAAGTTTCACAGTGATATAGAAAAGATGTCGCTTGAAAAAACTACCAGCAGGCTTGTTGAAGAATCCGCCAAACTGGAAATCCTTGAAAAGTATGGCGCACTTTTTTCCAAATATCCTGCGTTAATAGATTATTATGCAATTTTTCCTGACGACGCAAAGGGATTATTACCGGCTATCGATTTATCATCGCCCGCATCCGATGACTCCGAAGCAGAACTACAACAGCTGATGCGTGGAAGCAATTAATCAGGGATGATCAATCAAGTTCCATCTTGGTAATCTGCGCCATCAGCCTTCTGAAATCCCTCAGCTCATTTGAGCGTCGCTTCAGCAGGCTTACAAGGGTGATGGATTTACCGCGCATCAGATAATGCTTGTTCAGCTGAACCTTAATTGCATTTGCTTCGCTGGCAATAAGTTCGTCAAAGATCTTTTCAAGTCCGCCCAGAGCCTCATCTCCCCAGTCTATCAACGACTTCACCTCACGGTTTTTCTTTACGACAAGAGATCGGTACATCCTCTGCTGCGCAGTATCAGAGACAAGGGTCATCCTCAATTTGTGAAAAACCTTTCCATCTTCTTCGTCGGGGGCTAGAGATTTATCAGAAGAACTTATCTTATCTTCAAGTTCCTGCAGAGCGACCGAATAACCTATCATCCTGTCCCGGGTTATCCTGTTCTGCGATAATATACCCTTCTCAAGAATGGCTATAACATCACTTAAATTGGACTGATAGAAAGATTTTATATAGTTATACAGAACATTCAGAGATTTAGTATGTGTAAAAAAAGGAAGCCCCATCTTCTGATGATCGATGCTGGCGTACATTCGATAGTTTCTGAATTCCTGAAAATTCTTTCCTTCAAAAATTCTTTCAATTTCCCGTTCAATGTACTGTTTCTGTACTTCAGGATAAAGTTTGATTATTTCATCCTTCAGTTTCCTGTGAAGAACGCTGGTATAAAACTCCTTAAAGCTTAATTTTCTTGTAGAATAATTTATCCTGAGATAAGGCTCCTTCCTGAAATACTGAATAATTTCAAGAATAGGCATGCTGCGCGCAAAAAGCTTTGCACTGTTAATCAGCTTTCTCAACTCATCATTAAAGCCTTCCGGCATTGCAGAGCTGTCATCAAGCGATTTTATAAATTCTATCAGAAACTTGTTTAATGGGACATGTTCATCTAACTCAGAAGCTGACATAACAGCAATGTACAGACTTTTAAGATGATCAAGGCAGAGCATAGCTGAAGCATTTTTAAAGAAATGTTTGCCGTCAGTCCTGTTAGGAGTAAAACTGAATTTCTGAAAAAAAGCTGTGTAAGGGAACAAAACAAGATCCTTTAGCTTATACATCGGAGCAATACTCTTCTCTATTTCACTGTACAGAATCTCCGGGACTAAATCGCTGTATTCTTTTATCCGTGAATCAACTTCTTTTACCAGATCCTCCTTTTTTCCGCTATCTGCATAAAGCTCCACTAATTCATCCATTGAAATAAACTCATCAAGACGGTTTTTAGTATCTTCATACATTGATCTTATTACAAAAAGACATCCTGACTCATATACGCCCGGTTCAAGCCATAGCTTTCTGTAGATATCCCTGAATGCCAGTGTTCGCGAATACAGATTGAAAACCTTTTCGCCGAATTCTGGAGTAAGGTTCCGGCTTTCAAAACCGGTTACCCCCTGCTGCTTCCTCGATATACTTTTTTTAAGCTGTTTCATGCGCTGAGAAATGACTATATCAGCCATTTCCCGGCTGCTAATTCTGCACCGAATCATCAAAATAAACCGTCGAAACCAGCTCAGATTTCTCAGTTCATTTTCGACGTAAGTATTTTTTTCCTGCTGTTTGTGTTCAGGAGTATCTTCATTTTCCTCGTTTACAGCAATTCCAGCACTTTTACTTATTCTTTCGAGCAGTGTAATTCGTTCTTTTTCGGAAAGTGAATATGACAATTCTTCAAGTACATCTTTTTTTTCCATCTAAACCTCAGGATGATTGATAGTTGAACATTACCAGAACTGCACCGGAATGAACCGTAATTGTAACACTTTCTGAAACAGCCTTGTTACTCAGGCTGAAGCTTGTTGAATTCATTTCGAAGTTATTCAATTCCCACTTCAACCCTTTGGTAGTTACATACGCGCCGGATTCATCACAGGAGAAAATGGATACAGTCCTGCCGATTGCACAGGGAAAATCCCGGTTGCCCTCAAGATAAAGAATGCTTTCATCAGCAGTAAACCACATGGCAGGTTTATGCCTTCCAGCGAAAAGAGCCTTAAGTGCCAGGGTGTGATCAATTCTGCCGCCGCCGCCTCCAATTAAGACTATATCACGATAATTCTTTTCTTCCAAAAAAATTATAGATAATTCAGTATCTGAAAAATCTTTCTCAACCGGAAATATTTTTCTTCTTTCCGGAGGAAGCTTTTCCATACCCTCTTTATCAACAACGGAATCCATATCCCCAATGCAGTAATCTACACTTACTCCCAATGATGTTGCCAAATCCCATCCGGAATCAGCAGCTACAATAATTTCTGCAGATTCTATTAAATCGCTAACCTTCTCATATGTTGGGCCGGCGCCTCCCGTAAAAATTACAGCTTTACCGTTTTTCATTGAAACAATATCCGCTTTTTTATCTTTTTTTTCAAGCAGGACCGATTTCACTAAAGGGCTTTTTTTATATTCCGAAATTTTATACAGGGACAAGGATGTCCCATGAAAACAATCAAGGAGGATTGTATGATAATCAATCACAACCTTAGTGCAATGTTTGCACAGCGAAGCAACAAGTTCAACGCACTCTCTATGGACAACAGTATGAATAAACTGTCGTCGGGACTTAGAATCAACAAAGCCGGTGATGATGCTTCCGGTCTTGCAGTTTCTGAAAAGATGAGATCTCAGATTAGAGGTCTTAAGAGAGCTGAGAAGAACACCGAAGACGGTATTTCTTTCATTCAGGCTACAGAAGGCTATCTCGCCGAAACAAACTCAGTTCTTCAGAGACTGAGAGAACTATCAGTTCAGTCTGCAAACGGGATCTATTCAAGTGAAGACCGAATGCAGATCCAGGTAGAAGTTTCTCAGCTTATTGATGAAATCAACCGAATCGCCTCACACGCACAGTTCAACGGTATGAATATGCTTACCGGCCGCTTTGCATCAGAAACCGGCGAAAATGTTGTTACAGCAAGTATGTGGCTCCACATGGGTGCAAATGTAGATCAGCGCGAGAGAGTGTTTATCGGAACGATGACAGCACAGGGGCTTGGTCTTCAGGGTAAGGGTGCTATGGCTCATGCAGCATCATTCATCTCTATTTCTACTCCCGATAAGGCGAACATTTCTATTGCAATGATTGACTCCGCCATTATGAGAGTAAATAAGCAGCGGGCAGACCTTGGTGCATACCAGAACAGGCTCGAGTATGCTGCACAGGGACTTTCTGTAGGTGCTGAAAACCTTCAGGCTGCCGAATCAAGGATCAGGGACGCTGACATGGCCGAAGAAATGGTCACATTCGTCAAGGATCAGATTCTTGTACAGGCATCTACAGCAATGCTGGCACAGGCCAACCAGAAGGGCCAGTCAGTACTTCAGCTTTTACAGTAAACTGACAGCATTCCAGTTCCAGTCCAGCAAAGCATCTGATACCACAGCGGACATCCTTTTTCGGGATGTCCGTTTTTGTACTGTTTTTTTACATACAGATTTCAGCCCTTTTCCTGTTGACAACCCCACGCTGATCTTTATTATTATCCTGATGCGTTACAAGGTGGATAAAGCACTTATAAAATTCTCGAAGATATTCAGAGATGCTGGATTTTCCTGCTATCTCGTAGGAGGAGCCGTCAGAAACCTCTCAATGGGGTTAAAGGTGTCTGACTATGACTTCGCCACCGACGCGCGCCCTGAAGACGTTATAAGCCTCTTCAGAAAGGTTATTCCGACAGGCATTAAACACGGTACTGTAACAGTCCTTTTCGGCACGCATAAACTTGAGGTTACGACCTTTCGAACCGACGGTGATTACACCGATTTAAGGCGCCCCGACAAGGTTCATTTTACCCCGTCTGTTTATGAGGATCTCAAACGACGCGATTTCACAATCAACTCAATGGCCTACGATCTTGTAACAGGCGAATGGCTTGACCCGCACAACGGCAAAACCGACATTAAAAAGAAAATAATCAGGGCCATTGGTAATCCTTCGGAGCGCTTCCAGGAAGATGCACTGCGCATCATGCGCGGCTGCAGATTTGCCTGTCAGCTGGAGTTTGATATCGAAGAGTCAACCCTTGGCGGAATGAAGGAAAAGGCAGCCAACCTATCCGCGGTTTCAGCCGAGAGAATTCGTGATGAACTGGAAAAGATACTTCGCGCCGGCAAACCATCAATTGCGTTTCACGTAATGGCGGAAACCGGCGTTCTGGAAGTCGTTCTGCCCGAACTTGCCGCCTGCCGCGGTGTCAAACAGAAGGGGTTTCACAGCTACGATGTTTTTGAGCACAGTCTTTACGCCTGCGACGGCGCGCCGTCCTCAAACCCGGAGGTCAGGCTTGCCGCCCTTCTCCACGACATCGGCAAACCGGCGTCACTCGGACATGACGAATCCGGCATTCCGACCTTCTACGGGCATGAAAGATATTCTGTTGAAATCAGCCGAAAAATAATTCAGCGTTTCAAATTCCCCAAAGCTTTCGAGGCGCACGTCCTGCTGCTGATTGAAAACCATATGTTTAACTACCAGCCTGAGTGGACCGACAGCGCTGTAAGAAGATTTATAGCCCGAACGGGCGTTGAAAACCTCGAAAACCTTTTCTCATTACGCAGAGCAGATCAGTATGGCATGAGTGCGCAGCGTATCGATTCAACAAACCTCAATGATATGCAGAAACGAATAACGAGTTTTCTTGAGGCTGAACACGCCCTGAGTATAAGAGATTTAAAAATAAATGGTAATATTCTCATCGACCGGGCTGGAGTCCCAAGAGGACCTATGATAGGAATTGTTCTTGAATTTCTTCTTGAAACGGTCCTTGATGATCCGTCACAGAATAATGAAGAGAAGCTACTTGAACTTGCAGTTAATTTCTACAATGAAAGGATTAAGGCAGACTAGAACAGATTGTTTTTAATCATCGTGATCTACTTTTTCTCCGGTAAGGCTTTCAAAAGCAAGACCAGCTGCGCGCTGCTCTGCCTCTTTTTTATTTTTACCCTTCCCTGGACCATATGTTTCATTCTTAACCTTTACCTCAATCCAGAATGTTCTGTCGTGGTCAGGTCCAGTTTTCTTAACCATATTGTATCTGGGATAGCTCTTATACTTTTTCTGAACAAGTTCCTGAAGAAGTGTTTTATAATCCTTTCGATGCTTGTTTTCAAGGACCTTATTAATTTCGGGGATAAGATATTTAAGAATGAAATTCTGAGCATTCTTAAAACCTGAATCAAGGTAATATGCTCCGAAAATAGCCTCCATACAGTCAGCAAGGATTGCTTTCTTTGAACGTCCCCCGGAATACTCTTCACCTTTTCCGATTAAAATATAATTATCAACCTTTATTGACTTTGCAATCCCCGCAAGACTCTCTTCGCTTACTACAAAAGACTTTATCCTTGCGAGCTCCCCTTCCGGACGCTCCGGCATTATCCTGAACAAATAATCGCTGACGACTATACCGAGAACACTGTCTCCAAGAAATTCGAGTTTTTCATTATTATCAATGTTGCCGATTGTTTCGTTTGAATAGGAACGGTGGGAAAAAGCAAGGTTCAGGAAATCAAGTTTCCTGAACCTTATACCTGCGTGCTTCTCAAAAAGCTGCAGTTCTTTCTTCCTCTCTCCGTCAACCGAAGGAGTTTTTAGAACCGGTACTTTCGGTAATAGAACCACGATATGCGAATCTTACTGTGCTGATTTAATAAATTCTACAGCATCGCCAACTGTTTCGAACTCGTTAGCCTTTTCATCAGGAATAGTGATTCCCATTTCTTCTTCGATCGCATAAACAAGCTCGTAAGTATCGAGACTGTCTGCTCCGAGATCCTGCCTGAAAGACGCCTCCAGGGTGATTTTGTCTTCTTCAACCTCAAGCTTTTCAGCTATAAGCTTCTTTATTTTTTCAAAAAGCTCGTCCATTTTTCTCTCCTTACTTTACCGGCGTTCTACGCCATTTCTTCAAGCTCGATAATCTGCTTTCCACGATAGAAACCGCACTTCGGACATACCCTATGGGGTAATACGAGGTTGCCGCAGCTACCGCATTCAACGAGATTACCGGCAGTTAGCTTGTTATTAATCGCTCTTCTTCTGCGGCTTTTAGCCTTGGAAGTCTTATATTTAGGTACTGCCATCTTCTTTGCCTCTCAATTACTATTAGTTAAGAGACAATACAGTATAGAATTACGATTGTCAAGCTCTCTGTAAACTCAAATTCAGATTATCAGTCAGCGGCCGATATGTCAATCAGGTCACCCGAATTTTTCTCTTAAAGCTTTCTCTACACATTCAGGAACCAGTCCTGTAATCTTTCCCTTCATCCTGGCAAGTTCATTCACATTAGATGATCTTACAACAAAATACTTAGGATCTGTAGGCATAAACATAATTTCAATATTAGGATCAAGACTCTTATTAATCATAGCCAGTTCAAATTCATAACCGAAGTCGGTCAGTGCCCTGACTCCTCTTAACATAACGCTTGCTCCGACTTCTTTCGCATATTCAACAATAAGTTTGTCGGTTACACCTACCCTGACATTATCAATATCATAGGTTATTTCTTTCAAAAGTGTAATTCTATCCTCTACAGAGAACAGGTTTCTTTTATCACTATTGTCGCCGATAACCACTTCAACAACATCAAAAACTCTGGAAGCCCTCTCAATCAGATTCAGGTGACCATTTGTCGGAGGATCAAAGGATCCCGGAAATACTGCTTTCATCACAGAAGTGTAATCGCTGTATCGCTTTAAATCAATATTCACTTTCGTTCTTTTTTAAAAATATTTTTGACAAACGACGCCTAAAATTATAAACTTGTTCTATGAAAAAGAGAATTACCGCAATTATTTGCTTTATTATCATATTCTTCAGTCTTACAATGTGTACGACCGTCAAACCCGAGTCGGAGACTGAAGACAAAGCAGTCACAGAGACGACTCACCCACAACCCGAACCGGAACCGGTTGCAGCACCTGAGCCGGAACCGGAGCCTGAAGAGTTTATAGTAACTGAAGAACTCTATGTTGAAACTTTTGAAGATATTCAGGGTATTATTGATAACCTTAACGGTATTATTGCATCCAAAGAGTATGATCTCTGGCTGACATATTTAACCGATGATTATATCGAGTACTACAGTGATCCTGAACAGCTCTCATACTGGTCAGAACTTTATAAACAGAGAGGATATAATCAGAGGATCAATGATTTAAATGACTACTTCGAATACGTTGTTGTTCTGTCCCGACAGAATGCTGTACTTGATGAAATCAATTTTACAGATTCAACACATATTACCGCATATACTGAAATTAAAGGAAAACTATCAGTTTTATACTATCTTGAAAAACATGAAAATGAATGGAAAATCGGGCTAAAATCTGAAAATTAGTGTATACTTAATAGCACAGGTTACCGAACCATTAATACAGGGAGTAAAAATGAAAAACATAATGATAGCAGTTATCGTTTCACTGCTTGCTTTCGCACCGGCGGTATTCTCTCAGTCAGATGATGAGATTACTGTTGAGGAATTCTATCTGCAGAATATTGAAATGGTTATTATAAAAGAACAGGCATCTACACTCGACAGGGACTCTAAACTGATGGCACTGAAAAACATCGAGGAGATGATTGACGAAGGAAAGGTTTCAGAGGGCGACACCGAAGTTCATTACATCCTCGATTATCTTGCCCAGGAAGGTCTTGGCCGTGAAATCAACGAGGCCGGACGAATGGTTAACAACATGCCTATTGTACGTAAGGAGGCCTGCACCCTGCTTGGAGAACTCGGAGGCGAAGACGCAAAGAATACTCTTGTCGACATCGCGCTTAAAGATAACGAAACTATGGTTCTATCTGAAGCAGTCTATGCTCTTGGCAAACTGGGCATGAATGATAACAACCAGGTTTCTCAGGCCGTTGCAAGTATAATTCTTTCACAAAACGTTCTCGGACCTGATGATAATCTTGCATATTCAGCTCTTCTCTCACTTGAGAAGATTGCGGAAGCAAATTCCGGTCTGTCAGACCCTCTTGCATTTCAGGCGATAATTGCCATTGCACAGGGAAGTTATATCAGACCTGTAAAAATGAAAGCGAACGAACTTTTAAACGATCTTAGAAAATACTGATATCATTATTTTGAAATAAAACGGGGTTGCACGGCATATGCTGTACAACCCCTTTTTTTTGCGGTTCGCCTTAAAGCACCGGATAAATCCGATAACTGAAAGCGAAGTCTTTGGACTTCATCACTTTTTAATTCTGTTACTGATCTTTTTCCGCCACTCGAATTTTTTTTCTTCCTTCTCGTATTGGATCCTTTTCCTTACAAAAAACTTCATTGAGCCGCCGTTTCTGGTTTTTACAATCCCGAAACTGCCCCTACCGAGATATACAATTTTCTCATCCTTTTCGAGCGTTTCGCGTTTCTCAAGCTGTTTTATTATACAGTCGAAATGCGCAGGTGCTTCATCTTCCTCGGATGCTATCGCGGTGTAGATATCCTTAACGGAATTACCGCAGTATGGACATACCGGATAATCCTTTTTCTGGTATCTTCTGTTGTTCCTGTAGCGTCTGCGTTTACCGCCGTTCTTCTTTGGCTGTTCTGTACTGTTGTCCCGGTTTTCTTCACTCATTAAGTTTCCCTCTGGTTGATCAGCTCCTTCGTTAAAGTATGCGCGATCCTGTTTATCGCAACATCGAGATAAGCAGGATCATTGATTTTGTCTTTCAGCTCTTTTAGCTTCTTAGGGTCTGTCTGTTTAGCTATTCTAATCATAAATTCCTGTCTCCGTAAAGGCATTCCTTATGTGTTCCAGTCCAGACAAGCACCCTTTATGAAAAACCACATCATATCTTACCGTTTTATCCTGATACCACTCATTCTCGGCAAGATAGTATTTAGAACAGGTAATAATACGTTTCCGTTTATTCCTGTCAATACCATATTCCATTGAGGTAAAATCCAGCGTATCCCAACGCTTAACCTCAACAAATACAATTTCGCTGCTGTCAAGAGCAATGATGTCAATCTCCGATCTACGCGTTCTGTAATTACGCCCGATAATCTTCCAGCCCATGTTTTTAAGATATTCGCAGACCAGATCCTCGCCATCACGCCCCTTGTTCAGCTTTTTACCAACTCCTTAGGATCTACCGGTTTAGTTATAAAGAGGTCTTTTTCAATAAAAAGATCGACAAACTCTTTTTCCTTCTTCGGTTTTCTACCCCTTTCATCAACCAGGATCTGCAGCCCCGGTCTAAGCGGTGCAGCAGAGCGAATCCTGTTAATTCTTCCTATCGCGCCGTTATTGAGTATCACAATACTGCCGCGAGGATATATACCTATACTTTTAATAAATACTTTTAATATAGCAGGATCAAATCGTCTAGAGTTATCATTCAGAATCTGCCGAATTGCTGTATAACCGAGAAGAGAGTCCCTATCAGGACGATCCTTACTCATAGCAACAAATGCATCAGTAACTGAAAGTATCCTGGCTCCTACTGGTATTTTATTACCCTCGAGTCCTCGAGGATATCCCTTACCGTCCCATCTTTCATGATGGCTCATCGCTATCCTACCAACTTCTTCAGGAAGACCAAGATCCTTTATCGCCATTCGGTATGCATATACTGTATGTGTTTTTATAGTTTCAAGTTCAGCAGGGGTGAGTTTTCCGCGTTTTTTAATGATATCCTGCGGGATGCGTGTCATGCCCAGATCATGTATTAAAGCCGCTGAGGCTATGTTAGCGAGCCTGTGTAGCGGAATTTTTACTGTTGCACCAAGCACAGTAGAAAGAATCAGATTATTAACAGCAGCCTGCGACAGTCTGTCAGAACCTTCTTTTTTGATAGTTGTTAGAACAAGAGCCTCTTCTATATTCTCTAATATAAGCGGATAGAATCCGCCCATGACAGTATCAATATCTTCCTTATTAGCGTTCAGACCCTTGCGGCAGTCACCGAAAAAAGAATCCATGGCTTCAATTGCTTTATCATATTGCTTGAGAAGCTGTTTAGATACACTGTCAACGTTCTCTATTTCCTCACCCCCGCCTGAATCACCAGTCAGGATTTCACCATCAGTTGAAACTTCTTCAACACCCCATCTTATAAGTCTATCAATATCTTTCTGTCTAACCTCAACTCCCTCGGGCACAAGTAGATTTTCTTCATCTACAAAAACTGGTTTAGTGTATTTTAATCCTGCTTCAAGTTCTACAACCGGTATTTTCATCATTTTTTCTTCTGCAGATTATAAACAAACGCAAGAATACCGGCAGTAACCTCGTAGAGTTCTTCAGGAATATAATCCCCCTCTTCAAACTCATAAAGGTTATCAGCAAGTTCATCCTTACGAACTATCTCTACATCATTCTCCTCTGCAATTCGTTTTATCCTTTCAGCCAGTTTATTCCGTCCTTTACAAACAATAAAGGGGGCAGGCAAAGCTTTTAGATATTTTAAAACAACAGCCTTGCTAACAGATTTTTCTGCGCCTGTCATACAATCTCCTCTACGCCTTCGGCGGAGAAGTCACTGTATGAGAAGCCGTCAAATCCTGAACCATCAGCTCTATCTTCAAAGCAGTCCTCAATTATATTATCGTCAAATTTGATCGGGAGGTTACCGAGAATTTTCGGAAGCTCCTCTCTTATTGCTTTTTTAGTACTTTTATCAAGTATGCCGTCACTGAAAATTTTCATAGCGGCGTGTTTGTTATTAAAATCCTTTATCATAAAATATATACGTTTGTTTTCTATCCTGGTTTCTATAACCGCAAGCGATATTTTCCCTGTTTTCATTTCTTTTCTGATTCTTATACTTCCATTCAAGGATAAATCCTGATCCGAAGACTCCGTCTCTGAGAAGCCTCCACTGAAATTGTACGGTACAACAAACCATAGTTCATCATTACTTTTTAAATGATTGAAAAGAAGGGTTTTTTCCTTATTTTGCCTGTTTTCACTTTCAGAATCTGTTCCCTCAAAAATCATAAGCAGCTCATCCGGTGAAAGTCCCTTTTTTACCGCTTCTGAAGCAATACGTGATTTTTCAACATCAAGATTAGTCTTTTTCCTAATCAAGCGTTTAAGGATGTTTACATTTTCATCTTTCAAATGCAGGCCGGCTCTTTTTGCAGCAGCAAAAAGCATACTAGCAAAATGGTCTGATGCACCTTTTAGACTAGCTGACATGTCAAACAGTTCAGATACGCGGCTTTTACTGTCCAGAAGGTTCAACTGGAGAATTTCTGTATTCCACAATGCTTTTACCCTGTGTACAGAATCGACCTGGAGATTGTCCGGTCCCTTCAACAACATTGTTTTTCCCAATAATGAGGCTTTAATGAGTCCGTTATTATTTTCTATGATTTTAACAGTAAGTATATCACCGGATCGGATATTTCCCAATCCGGCTTTATGAAGAATTGTATTGTTAACTCCTAAAAAGGCAGTTCTCAATTTTTATTTTGCTTTTTTTCTGATAAGTTCTTTAACCTTTGCGGCCTTTCCTACTCTGTCTCTGATGTAGTAAAGTTTTGCACGTCTTACCCTACCGCGTCTCATAACCTCGATCTTATCAATCTTGGGTGAGTGAATAGGGAAAATTCTTTCTACACCAACACCGTAAGAAATCTTTCTAACCGTAACAGTTTTTCTCGAGCTAGCGTTATTGATTGCAATAACAAGACCTTCGTAAACCTGCACACGCTCGGTCTGTCCTTCAACTATCTTGTAGTGTACCTTTACAGTATCACCAACATTGAAATCAGCGATTTCTTCTTTAATCTGTTCAGCTTCAATTGCTTTAATCAAGTCCATCTTGATCCTCCGTTTCATATCCAGACGTTGTCTCACGCGACAAGAGGTCAGGTCTGTTTTTCCTGGTTTTTTCCAGGCTTTTCTCATGCCTCCATTCCTGGATTCTGGCATGATGGCCGGACAACAGTATGTCCGGGACCTTCAATCCCTGAAATACTTCAGGTCTTGTATAATGCGGATATTCAAGCAGACCGCCGGAAAAACTTTCCTCTTCCAGTGATTCGCTGTTTATTACACCGTCAACCAGACGATATACCGCATCAATCACTACAAGCGCCGCAGTTTCGCCTGATGACAAAACATAATCGCCTATAGAAATCTCCGTATCAATATACGTATCAATTATCCTCTGATCAACCCCTTCATAGCGACCGCAGAGAATAACAATTTCCTGTTCATCAGCCAGCTCAGCAGCGGCTTTCTGATTGAACAATTTCCCCGACGGCGACATATACACCGTCTTTTTTCCCGCTGATTTCACCGACTCAAGAGCCATCGCAACAGGTTCTGCCTTCATTACCATACCTGCACCGCCGCCATAAGGGGCATCATCACAAGTTCTATGTTTATCGAAAGCAAAATCTCTGATATTAATCAGTTCATAATCGATGGTTCCACGTTCTACCGCTTTAGCCATAATTGAACTGTCAAAGAAGCCCTGCAGTATCTCCGGAAACAGGCTTAGTACAGTGAACTTCATTCAAGAAGCCATCCTTCCAAAAGTTCGATTGTTCCATTCTTAATATCCACATCACCGATATATCTGTTTAGAAAGGGTATCAACCTGATCTTTCCGTCCAGATCAACCTCAAGCAGATCTGATACGGCATTTCCGCTTACACCTTTTACGTTTCCGACTGTTTCACCGTTGAAAACAAGTTTACATTTACATAAGTCGGCGAGATAAAACTCATCCTTCTTAAGTTCAGCCGCCTTGTTTCTTTCGACAAAAAGTTCCCAACCGGAAAGCTTTTTAGCTTCTTCAGGACTGTCGATCCCGGCAACCTTCATGGTTATATTGGAACCGCTCATTTTGACATCTTCAACAGCGAGATGTCTTGTCCGGCTGTTAAGCCTTATCTCGACAACCTGCCCCTTCAATTTCTTGAAGTGCGCAGCCTCACCGGAGAAACTAAGCACTTTAAAGTAACCTCGAACACCAACTGATGTCCGGACCTTACCTATAGCTAACTTATTCATCTAGTCGAGAATTTCCAGTACAATCCTCTTCCCGGTTTTTGTAGCCGAGGCGCTTAAAATAGTCCTCACGGCTTTTGCAATTCTGCCGTGTTTTCCAATAACCTTTCCGATATCGTCAGGGGCAACCTTAAGCTCAAGTATGGTCGATTTTTCACCCTCAATCATGTTTACTTCAACACCTGCAGGATCATCAACCAAAGATTTTGCTATATATTCAACAAGGTCTTTTTCCACCTTATTCTCCTTGATCGGTTGTGTTATTTGATGAAGATATTGCTTTTATTAAGAAGCTTTTTAACTGTGTCGGATGGTCTTGCGCCCTTCTCAAGCCAGTCTTTAATTCTATCTTCCTTAAGGTTAAGCTGTTTTTCTTCAATCTCAATCGGATGATAGAATCCTACTTCTTCAATAGTTCTACCGTCGCGTGCAGTTCGTGAATCCATTACAACAATTCTGTAATACGGTCTCTTTTTTGTACCGAATCTTTTCAGTCTGATTTTAGTGCTCACTCGAGCCTCCTGTGTGATTTATCATGCACCGCCAAACTGACTCATGAGTTTGGCCTGGTATTTCTTGTTCTTAGTCATCTTCTTCATCATAAGACGCATTTTATCGAACTTCTTCAAAAGACGATTGACTTCATACACATTTGTACCGCTCCCCTTAGCGATACGCTTCCGTCTGGAAGGGCCTATTATACGATGATTTCGTCGTTCCTGTATAGTCATCGAAAGGATTATCGCCTCTTCGCGCTTCATCTCATTCTCGTCGATATCATCTTCGCTTATCTGCCCGGCAGCACCGGGAACCATGTCAATAAGCGACTTAATACTGCCCATTTTTTTAACACGCTGAAACTGATCAAGATAATCCTCGAGGGTGAATGTGGCTTTCGCCATCTTTTCCTCTAGCTTCTTTGCGTCCTCTTCCTCGATGGTTTCCTGGGCTTTTTCCACCAAACTGACAACATCGCCCATACCGAGTATCCGGTTGGCAATCCTGTCAGGATGAAAATCGTCCAGATCTTCGAGTTTTTCGCCGGTTCCGATAAACTTTATAGGTTTTCCGGTAATTGTTTTAAGCGAAAGCGCAGCACCGCCTCTGGCATCTGAGTCGAATTTACTCAGAATTACACCGCTTATGCCTACGGTTTCTTCAAACTCTTTCGCTATATCAACAGCGTGCTGTCCGGTCATTGAATCCGCGACAAGGAGGGTCTCATCGGGCTTCGCCGCAGCAGCAACAGCCTTTATCTCAGCCATCAGTTCAGCATCTACATGCATTCGTCCGGCCGTATCAAGGATCACAGCATTATACTGTTCCTTTTTCGCTTTTTTAAGGGCGTTTTTAACTACCTTTACAGGGTCTTTTGTTTCTTCACTGTAAACGTCAACACCTGTCTGTTCTCCAAGAACATGCAGCTGTTGTACGGCCGCTGGTCGAACAAGGTCTGCTGCAACAAGCAGAGGCTTTCGACCTTCGTTTTTCAGTTTCAGAGCCAGTTTGGCGGAACTTGTGGTCTTACCCGATCCCTGAAGCCCCATCATCAGAATGACCGACGGCACATCAGGTCCTTTCAGTTTAAGCTCCTGGCGTTCATCTCCAAGCAGCTGTACCATCCTGTCGTGAACGATTTTTATAAACTGCTGACCGGGATTAACAGCCTTCAGTACCTTTTCGCCCTTGGCCTCACTGATGGTTCGGTTTACAAAACGCCTGACAACCCTCAGGTTTACATCAGCATCAAGCAGAGCCAGCTTTATCTGTTCAACTGCCTCATCTATATTTTTTTCAGAGATTGAGGCGTTGCCGGAAATCTGTCTGAAGATGTCGCTAAATGTAGTAGAAATTTTGTCCAGCATATCCATTATCTCCTTGGTAAATTTTCAAACAGTTATACCCCGAAACGGGATCAAATGTCAACAATGAAACATCAACGAATATAGATGTAAGTTCTTTCAAGGTAGATAATTTTAGCTTTTGCCTCTGCCCAGTAATTGCTTATTGGATAATTATCTACAATGATTTTGTAATATTCTACAGCCTTGCGCTCATCACGTATTTCAGGACAGGTTTCATAGATGCCCGCTAACTCGAACAGCAGTTCATCTGCAGCATTTCCGCTGCCCGCTTCCAGCAGTTCTTCAAGCTGCTCAACCTTATCCATACAGCTTGCCGTTTCTTCAGCGTCAGCTGCAACCGCGATATCAATTGCCGTTTCAATCGGCTCCGCAGCTTCAGCAGCCTCAGGCGCTTCAATAATCATCTCCGGTCCGGCCTTAACATCAGAAGCGGCCTCAAATTCAACCTCAATTTCACTCTCTGGGTTATCCCCTGTTGCATCATTAAAAACATCTTCAACAAGAGAAGATGTCTTAACATCAACCTCTATAACCTGTCGCTCTGTTACCCCTGATGTGTAATTGTTTTTTCTTAATTTTATCAGATAACGACCTTCTGAAAACGGGTAGAAGGTAAAAAAGGTATTTCCACCAATATATTCCCGCCCCGAATATCTCAAATCGATGGCAGGTGAACCTTCTGCATCGCTGTAGTCTTCTATAGTCCAGCCCTCACCCTCAACAAAGAAAATAAATGATTCACGGGGTATAGCAGTTTTATGAAGTACCGGGTGAATAATTTCATCAGCAGCCTGTTTCATATCTATAGCTGTCTCAAGCTCCACATCGTGGTCTTCAAAAATATCAGCTGCTTCAATTCCAATTCCGGATTTAGATTCAATAACTTCAGGATCTTCATCATCCTGATTGAATAATATCTCCAGAAAGGATTTTCCGGTAGAACCGGTTGCATCAGCCCATACCGTCGGAACTGTTAAAATAAAAACTGCAGCGACCGCAAAAATAAGCTTAGGGAACATCTGCAAAAAGATCCCGTATAATTTTCTCACTTTCTATTTTAAGGTGTTCTGCAGCTATAGCGGCAGGATCTATCCAGTATTTTTCAATGTCCTCAGCTGACCACACAGTCCTTCCTTCGCGTGAAAAAACAGGCCCGGTAAAACTCTCCTGCAGCCTGTCCTCATCGATCATAAAATCAGATAAAAATGGAAGTTCCCCGCCGGCAGAGCTTATCGAACTGTCAAAGCCTGAATAGTTATTTGTATCTGCAACATTATTTCTTTTTCCTGCCCCGGCTACAATTACGGCAAAAACCATGGATACGATCAGAACAGCGGATATTACCGATATGATTACAACTACTTCTTTCCTGCTGAAACTGAACACTCTGGCAAGGCTCTCGCCGAGAGATGAAAACAACTCCTTCAGGTTCGGTAATTTCATCTTACGCCGGCCTCCTCCTGGTCAGGAGATTTTTCATTTGTATTATCAAGACGTATCGAAACAGCCTTTGAAACGCCCGATTCTTCCATCGTTACACCCAGCATCGCACCAGCACCTGTAACGGTTTTTTTATTATGTGTAATAACAATAAACTGTGATTTTTTCCCGAACTCAACAAGAGTATTTACAAACCGGCCGACGTTAGCCTCGTCCAGGGCCGCATCAATCTCATCAAGGATACAGAAAGGCGACGGCTTAACCATGTATGTAGCGAATAGCATGGCAACTGCAGTCAATGATCGCTCACCACCTGATAGAAGCGCTATGTTTTCAAGCTTCTTCCCAGGAGGCTGAGCATAAATTTCAATTCCTGATGTGAGTACATGTTCGGGCTCTATCAACTTCAACTCTGCCCGTCCGCCGCCGAACATCCGCCTGAACATGATGTGAAAATTCTTTCTTATATTATTATAAGTCTCAATAAAGAGTTCGGTTGATTCAGTTCTAATCTGATCCGTAATCTGTTTCAGATCATCACGAGCCTGATTAAGGTCTGTTATCTGATTATTAAGAAATTCATATCGCTCACGGACCTCTTCATATTCTTCGGGAGCCATAAGATTAACCGAACCGAGAGACTTGAGTTCATCCTTCTTTTTGGACAGTCTCTCCCTGTATTCTTTTATTTCACCGGGAAGCTCATACATCTTTGAATCGTAATCAGACAGATCCCGTGAATGTCTGTCTCTGAAATTATCATATACGTTTTTAATCTCAACCTTGAAGTTTGATATTTCTATACGCAGCATTTCTATCTGCTGTTGAATTTTACCGAGGTTCTCCATTTTTGTCTTAAGTTTTTTCTCGCGGCTCTTCATATCAACATTACGTTTTGATATACCGTTTTCAAGGCGTTCGAGTTCCTTCCGGAGTTTCTGCTCCTTCTTTTGAAGTTCAGCTTTTTCCTTTTCTATCTGTTTAAGCTGTTTACCGATATTCTCAAGCCTTGAATTACATGACTCAAGATCGTTTCGGTTTTCTACAAGAAGCCCCTGCTGCTCACTTAATTCACGTTCATTACGCTTTATCGCATCCCTAACTGTATTAAGCTTGGATTCCATTCTGACCTTTGTCATCTTTAAATCTTCAAGGGTTTTCCGGTACTCATCAATCTTCTTATTGAGGGCCTTGTTTTCCTCCCGGAGTTCCCTGGCTTTTTCACGCATGGACTGAATCATACTACGGTTTTCTTCAAGCCTGTTGTCAATATCACGTTTCTTTACAATAATGCCCTCAGGTGCAAGAAATTCATCAATAAAGGCGGGAATAGTTTCCTTATATTCATTAAACGCTGTCCTGATATCCTCTATCCTCGAAACCCCCTCAGAAACCGATGACAGAGCAGCCTCAACCAGCCTGGCAGGTTCCTCACTGTAAACAGATGTCTTAGCTGCATCATCAAAGAAGTTTTTCTTACCCTCCAGGTGAATACGAAGTTTCTCAAGCAGTGAATTAAATCTCTCTTCGGCCTGCTTTCGCTCGCTCAGAGAATACCCGGTTTCTTTCAGTCTGGTATCAAGCTGGTTAACTATGTCATCCGTTATCTGTCGCAACTCATCCTGAAGTTCAACCTGAGTGTTTTCACCGTCATCAGCTCTACGCTCGGCATCTGTAATGGATTTTTCATTCTCTGAAATCCTTGCAGCGGCAGTTTCTATGCTTTTTTCAAAGCCTTCAATATTTATTTCAGTTTCTTTAACCCGCTTCGCAGATTCCTTAAGCTCATTATTACGTTCTTTTATCTGGTTATTAACCGCTTCAATTCTTGCATTAAGATTTTTCTCACGGGCAATGCAGCTTTCAGCCTGCTTGGTTATTTCAACCCTGCGTTCTGAAAGCATCCGCTCCTGACTTTCTTTCCCTGTCTTCTCAAGATCAATACCATAGAGTTCCTTCTGGCTTTCAATAAGATCCGATTCCATATTGTTAACAAGATCAAGATTTTCTTCAAGCGATTCGTTTATATTATCTATTTCGTCCGTGAGCTTCTTTTTATCTTCTTCGCGGGTCTTAAGCTTTTCATCAGCCTTGTTGGAAGATTCAAGTATTCCCCTGAGCTTCAACAACTGCAGATCCAGCTCTGCATCAAAGACGAGGTTTTTAAGCTCACGATACTTTATTGTTTTATCAGCCTGTATCTTGAGGCTGTCATGCGATCTTTTCACCTCACTCAGTATACTCTCGACCTGACGCATATTCTCTTCAGTGCGCGCAAGTTTTCTCTCAGCTTCAGCACCGCGCATTTTATACTTTGTTATCCCGGCTGCTTCTTCAAAAAGATACCGACGTTCTTCCGGCTTGTTAGAGAGAATCTGATCTATCTTGCCCTGTTCCATTATCGAGTATGAGGTTTTTCCTATTCCTGTATCAAAAAACAGCTCCCGCAGCTCTTTAAGCCTGACCTGCGTATTATTGATAAAGTATTCACTATCTCCCGATCTGTAGAGTCGGCGCTTTACAGATATCTCGGGAATATCAAGTTCTAAAATTCCGGCTTCATTGGAAATAAGCAGTGTCACCTCGGCAACATTCAATGCTTTCCGGTTTTCCGTACCATTAAAGATTACATCTTCCATCTTTTCAGCACGAAGCGTTTTGGACGACTGTTCTCCGAGCACCCATTTTATTGAATCTACTACATTACTTTTTCCACAGCCGTTGGGGCCAAGGAGGGCTGATATCCCTTCAGAGAATTCTATTACTGTTCTGTCGGCGAATGACTTGAAACCGAAAATCTCAACGCTTTTTAAAAACACAGGCGCTCCATACTCGTTGTTATTAGAGAACAGTCTATCATAAAACGGGCTTAAATGAACAGCATTATCATGCTAATATGGATGTGATGCATGTATCATATAAAACAATTGCGGGAATTGACGAAGCCGGTCGGGGTCCTCTTGCAGGCCCGGTTACGGCAGCTGCAGTAATACTTCCCTCTGATTTTGACACATCAATTCTTAATGACTCTAAAAAGCTCAGTGAGAAAAGAAGACTTGCTGCGACGTCTGTAATACTTGAAAAAGCCGTCAGCTTCGGTGTCGGATGGGTATGGGCGTCGGAAATAGATGAGATTAATATTCACAATGCAAGCCTTCTCGCCATGAAGCGTGCAGTTTCCGAACTCAACACCAGGGCTGATCTTTATCTTGCCGACGGAAAGTACCCGCCGGATATCCCGGGTAAGGTTCGGACTATCATAAAGGGTGACGCGAAAGAATATCCGATTATGGCCGCATCAATTCTTGCAAAAACAGCCAGAGATTTATGGATGATAAGGTATTCCTGGATTGAACCTGATTGGGAGTTTGACCGCCATAAAGGCTACCCGACAAAAAAACATGCTGAACTTATACGACAACACGGGTGGTCGGCTATTCACCGGAGGAGTTTTAATGTTCCTTATGGTTCTTGATATAATCGAGTGATTTCTGAAGTTCTTTGGTGAACATTTCCATGTCCTCTTCAAAAACCACAATTGAATGACGCTCATACCCTGTTCCACCGTGAGGTTTACTCTCTACGACATTAAGAAAGAGATCTCCCTGGCGATTTTCCTTAACATTGAAAAAATAAGTTCTTTTTCCGTTTTCTGTAGTCGCTTTACACGAAAATACTTCGCCCCTGAGTCCCATATGCGCCCCTTCTCTTGAATATTAAAAAAAAGGCATCCATCAAGGATGCCGCTCTATATATAGAACCGCTCGTGCGGTTGCTTAAGCGCCCGATCGGAATCGAACCGACATCATCAGCTTGGAAGGCGGAGGTAATAGCCGTTATACGACAGGCGCATAGAAACGCGTTATGCGTTTCGGATGTTCAGATTTATAACAAAATCACTATCTATTGTCAAGCAGAAGCGATTAATTATTTTGATTTTGAGAACAGCAGTTTCTTTGATTCTTCAAAGATGCCCCGTCCCCAGATTATGCTGTAGAGCTTCAGGTTAAGGATCAGCTCAGAAACCGGTTATGGATAATCCCATCATTATTCCGTTAATTTCAGCAGCAATTTTTAATGCATCCTGATAGTCGCAGCCTTTTTCAAGGATCATCCCTATTTCAGCCTAATCCAGGCGGAAAGTATTTGCCATAACAAACCTCTTTCTTTTTATTATATCATCAAGGACATTGTATAAAACCCTGCTGCCACAAACATCCGCCGCAGGCAGGGTGTGTGTCTCCGAAGCAATCTTCTTCGTTCGATTCCGCCATTTCGCACGAATTACATACGGTGCAGGGAGAAAACTCTTCAAACTGCAGCTTTCGCCTTAGGGCTCGGTACTCATCTTTCAACCATACAGCTGCCAGACTATCATGATTGACATCACCGAAGTGACAGGCTTTGCTTTTTCTAAGCGTGTTTTCAAGATAAGATTCGCTATCATAAAACAGCGGAGTGCATGGACTGATTTTCCCATCCCACCGTATCGAAAGACTCGCTTTTTTTATAAACGGACAGACTCCTATGCGGTGATCCAGCTCATTACCGGCGATGGAATACCAGCCTCCTGCCGAAGCAGCCTTCTGTACCAGATCAGCAATCTCAGGTGTTGCGTCCATCCGGGGAAAATCTATTCTCAAATCACCCTTTCCCCAGTTCCCTGAAGACAGCTTATACAGACGCTCAGGCAGGAGATCTTCAGTGAACGGCAGCACATTGCTTACCGATAAGTTTTTGGCGTCAATTCGGCGACATATATCTATTAGGCCTGGTAATTCATTTATATTATTCTGCATGGCTACAAATGCAATCCCAATCTGCGGCCCCGGTGCAAGGTTGAAAGCCTTTAACTTCCTGAGTCCTTTGAGGTTCTCCAATATTCCTGGAAGCATGTTACCGAGTCTTACATTCTTATAGCTCTCGGGAGTTGCTCCATCAAGTGATACCCAGATAAAATCAAGCCCCGCATCAATAAGGTTTCGCGACATTTCTTCACTAAGAAGTGTTCCGCTAGTAATAAGCTCAGCCCTCCAGCCCCGCTTCTTCACTTTTTTTATCATCCTGATGATATCCGGATGCATCAGAGGTTCTCCCCATCCTCCAAAAAAGAATGTAAATCGCTGTTTTATTCTTTCAGGATTAAGATAATCCATAAGGGTATTATCATAGTTTTCATTATGGATTTCAGATAATCGTTCTGCATCAGCTACGATTTTTTCAAAAAGACTGAAGTCCATCAGCCCCATATCTTCTCCCCAGACATTCCGTATGCATGTTTTACAGTTCAGATTACATTTATTGGTTGCTTCAATGTAAATCCGCTTCAGAACATCAGGAGACTGTCGCAAAAAGATTCCGTCTGTGTATTCACGGATATTGTATTGCTCGTTCTCACGAAAACCATATCTTGAAGCAACATCGGCTGGTACTGAGATATTTATTTTGATCCTTCCCTTTTCTTCGGTACATTCCGGATCAAGAAGCATAGACTCCCCCGTAAATTGTAATTATGTATTTACAAAATAGTATAAATTAATTAATAAGACAAGTTCATTTACGGGTAAAAAAAAACCGGATTTTTCAATCCGGTTTTTTATCCCGGCGGGTAGTTAGGTATAACTATGCAGTCATCAGTGATTGATCTGCATCCAGCTTTATTAAATATCCTGTTCGCAGACAGGTCTCAAAGAGTTCTTTACTCAAAAAATCCTTAACCTCTCTTCTGTACTCATCATGTTCATTGATAATAAGGACATCAAAGCCGTCATTTCTCTCACCAAGGATATTGAGATAGTTATTAATCTCTTTGCTGCTCTTTATTCTATACTGAACCATACAGCCCCTCCTTCAGGTATTCTATTTATTAAGATCGGTTTTTTTTTAACAGTTCATTAGGTTTTTCTTGCTTTTTCTTTACCTTTGTACTCAGATTCAATAATATTATAGGTATGAGCAGTTTCAGTCTTGAAAAATTAATGGATGAATACGATCTCGAAATTGACGACATCCGATGGTACAAGTCTTTTATAACATCCCAGGAACTTCTTAGCTATTCCGAAAACGTAGATGACCTTGTGCAGCTGATATGGAGCGGCAAACTTGCTTCCCGCCTTTACAATATGGAAGAAGCATACGCAGAAGAGCTTCAGGATCAGATTAACAGGGGTGTTATTGATGAGACCGGAATCCGTGAAATTCTAGCTGACGCCTATGCCTTGAAGAATAAGCGCAGTTGGAACAGATGAGTCCTGTCCTGATCAAAAAAGGGATCAGCATAGCCGATCCCCGCAACTTTCTATACGGCGGTCTATTTGCAGAGCGACTCAATGTCGTTTGAAAGCTTCTCAAGCTTTGCTTCTACCTCGGCTTCTGCGTCTTTAAGCGCAAGACCCTTATCCGCACGGCATGAGGCATAGAATTTAATTTTAGGCTCGGTTCCTGACGGTCTTGCCGTGACAATAGTCCCGTCTTCAAGGATAAACTGCAGAACGTTCGATTCCGGCAATTCAATTTTCTTCTCACTGCCGTTTGTTTTATCAGATTCAACCCTCAGCTTGTAATCTTTTACGATCATTACAGGGCTTCCACCGAGTTTTTCAGGATTGTTCTCGCGCAGACTGTTCATCAGGCCCTTTATTTTTTCAACGCCGGCCTGTCCCTTGAAGGTCTTCGCTATTTGTATTTCTTTAAAGAACCCGAACCTTTCATAGATATCGTTAAGATGATCGAGCAGGCTCATACCGCGGCTTCTGTCATACAATGCCATCTCAGCAGTTATTACTGCGGCCGACACAGCATCTTTGTCACGGACCTCTGTTTCCAGCAGATATCCGTAGCTTTCCTCACCACCAAAGACATAACTCTCTCCGGAAGTTTCAAACTCTTTAATTTTTTCACCAATGTACTTGAATCCCGTGAGAACATCATACGTTTCAACACCGTAGCTTTCAGCAATCAATTTCTGAAGGTCGGTAGTTACTATTGTTTTTACAAGCCTTGGATTAGGAGGCATCTTACCATTTGATTTCAGAACCGAGAAAATATAGTCACCTAGCAGACAGCCGAGCTGGTTACCGGTTACAAGCCTGAATTTTCCATCCTCTCCGGGAACGGCAATCCCCAGACGGTCAGCATCAGGGTCAGTTCCGAGGACAAGGTCGGCCCGGGTTTTTTCACCGAGCTCCAGGGCAAGCTTCATTGCAGAAGCCTCTTCGGGGTTAGGGTAATCGACTGTAGGGAAGTCGCCGTCAGGTTCTCTCTGTTCGGGGACCGTATTTACTTCGATTCCGCATTCGCCGAGAATCCGTTCCACAAGCATTGTGCCTGTGCCGTGAAGCGGTGTATACACGACGTTAAGTTCACCCCCCTTCTCTTTTACAAGCTCTGCGTTGAAGAAATAACTTTTTACCATATTAACGTATTTATCATCTATTTCACTGTCGATATATTTCAGCATCCCGCTTTCAAGCGCTTCATTTTCAGGGAGAGACGCTTTCGGTTTCTCAACAGCTCTAACCATATCAATTATACCTGTGTCATGCGGAGGAGTAACCTGACATCCGTCCGACCAATAAACCTTATAACCATTGTATTCCGGAGGATTATGACTGGCTGTTACTACAATTCCAGCTGTAGCATTCAATTCCCGTACGGCATAGGACAGCTCGGGTGTCGGCCTCAAGGAGCTGAAAACTGATGTTTTTATCCCGTTGGCACAGAGAGTAAGTGCTGCTTCTTTGGCAAATACATCTGAGAAATTTCTTGAATCATAGGCAATTACGACACTCCCGTTTTCAACAGCCCTGTTTATATAATCGGCAAGGCCCTGGGTAGCTTTTCTAACCGTAAAAGCGTTCATGCGGTTATAGCCGCCGCCAATAACCCCGCGCAGACCGCCGGTTCCGAAACTCAATTCAGTGTAAAACCTGTCGTTAAGATTTTCCCAGTCCTTCTTATCAAGCACCTGCTGCATTTCATTTCTGAAGTATTCGTTTTCTTCAAGTCCAAGATACTCCTCAGCCTTGAGTTCCAATTCCTTATTATCCATAGCCGGTAGCTCCTTCAAATTTCTTACTATCTTGATTATAGAAAAGAGTCAGCCAGCTGGCAAGCTCCTACTTGATCAGATTGCGTAAAATATCGTTTATTCTTATATATGAAAAGACTTAAAATACTGTTCATCGAGCCTTTTTACGGCGGATCACACAGGGACTTCGCAGATGGACTAATCAAACACAGCTTTCATGATATTACCCTGGTGACCCTTCCTGCACGCTACTGGAAATGGAGAATGCGCGGTGCTGCCCTGCATTTTTCACAAATAATAGAAAATCCATCAGAATATGACCTGCTTTTTACATCAGACTTGATGAGTCTGTCGGATCTTAAAATGCTGTGGGGAACCGACTGCCCGCCGACAGTTGTCTATTTTCATGAAAATCAGCTTTCATATCCATTACCTGATGGTGAGAAGATGGACTATCAGTTCGGATTTACAGATATAACTACCGCTCTTGCAGCTGATAAGCTGCTTTTTAATTCTTACTTTCACCTGAACAGCTTTTTAGACAATATGCCCGGTTTTATAAAAAAAATGCCGGAATATAAACCGCTATGGGTTGTTGATAAAATAAGAGTTAAATCCTCAGTATTATACCCGGGATGCAACTTCCCGGCCGGCAAATTAAATTTCAGCAAAGATTCAAAATCCAACAAACCGCCTCTCATTCTATGGAACCACAGGTGGGAATTTGATAAATGTCCCGATGTTTTTTTTAAAACCCTTGAAATCGCAGATACAGAACTCAAGTCGGTCGGATTTGATACTCCGTTCAACATAGCCCTGCTGGGTGAGAGTTTTCAGGCAATGCCGAAAGCATTCATTAAGGCAAAAGAGCGCTGGGGAGACAGGATTCTTCAATACGGCTACTGTGACAGTAAAGATGATTATCTGAACTGGCTGAAGCGCTCAGATATTACGATCAGTACCGCAATTCAGGAAAATTTCGGAATATCGGTAGTCGAAGCAATCAGATATGGATCCCGTCCGCTACTCCCTGACAGGCTCAGTTATCCTGAACTTATACCGGAGGCGTTCACAGACAGTGTGATTTATTCGGACTACAACGAGTTGACTGAGAAATTGATAATTATATTGAAACAGTTACACGAATGCGGGAATATTGCTGGTCTTGAAGAATCAACCGGTTTATCCGACTCCTTTACCCATTACAGCTGGCAGGAACAAGCCCCCGAGTATGATGAGCTTTTCAGAATGATTAGCTGCTGAAATCCAGTCGGTTTAATTTTTTCACGACTTGATAATAATATTTTAATAAATACATTACCATATATTACAGTATTATTATTTCCATACTATGTATTCATATCATATATTACCTGTTTTTATATTTCTTCTCATATTTTTAAACTTTTCTCTTTACAGCTAAAAAATCCTGCATTATACTGGGCTTAATTGAGAACGTTCTCACTGAGAACGTTCTCAATTAACAGGGGATTAAATTGTCAACCATACTTGATGTAGAAAAAGAATCAGGCGTCTCAAAATCAACAATATCAAGGTTCCTTCACGGAAGAAGTGTAAATGAAGAAAACCGGATAAAGATTGAAGAGGCAATTAAAAAACTGAACTATAAAATGAATCCCATAGCAAGCGGTCTTAAATCAAGCAAAACCTTTTCTGTCGGCGCTTTGCTTCCTGATATCACCGATTCATTTTTTCCTCCCATCATCAAAGAATTTGAACGTTGTATGAGCGAAAACGGATATAACGTCATCCTCTCAGACTACGGAAACAATCCGGATAAAGAAAGAAAGCAGCTGGAAGTTCTTTCTGATAAAAAACTGGACGGTTTCGTAATTGCGACGTCTAACACAATAAGCGAACATATTCAGCAATGTCTTGATGATAATCTGCCCATCATCCTGCTTGATCGACTTCTTCCCGATCTTGAATGCGACAGCATAACAGTCGATAATTTCAACGCGACTTATAATGCGATCAGTGAATGTATTAAAATGGGCCATACAAATTTTGGCGCAGTCTATGGGCATTATTTTACAGATGTGGAGAGGCTTCGCGGTTTTCAGAAAGCTATAAAAGACAACGGACTGAAAGCCGATCCTGAAAAAATTATTAAAGTTCATTTAGCTGATGATAGTCCTGAAGAAGCATTTGCAAAACTTCTTGATATGAAGGACGCACCTAGTCTTATCTTCTGTTCAAATATCTACATGGGGATAGGAGCTCTCAAAGTCCGTCTTCAACGGAATCTGAATATTCCTGAAGACGTATCTGTTCTTGTCTTTGATGATATTGCAACCTTCCCTAACCATGATTATATCTCATACATCAAACCGGAATTCGCCAACATTTCTCAGCCGCTAACTGAAATAGGAAAATATGCGGCTGAGCTTCTACTTGAGCGAATTAAAAATCCGGATCGAAAATATGAAGCGGTTAATATTGAGCTGAAAACCAGGTTCAACATGACCGGTTCTATAGCGAAGTTGAATAATCCCTAATAGGGCTTATAGACTTCGTATGAAGTCGAAGGTTTCGTAGAAACCTTATAGATATAAATAAGGAGACAAAAATGAAAAAGATTACCTTGTTATTAGTCATTCTGGCTATGATGGTAATTCCTGTATTCGCAGGAGGACAGCAGGAAGCTGCAGCAGCTGACGGTGCAACTGAAATTGCACTAATCATTAAAGCCACCGATTCCGGTTTCTGGCAGAAAGTTATTGAAGGCGGAAAGGCATTCGATGCAGACAACGCTGATGTAAACGTTACTGTATACGGTCCTGCTTCAGAAGCGGACATCGAAGAAGCTATCGGAATCCTCGAGAACGTTGTTGAAAGCGGTCCAGATGCAATCGTTATTGCTACAAACGCAGGCGAAGGTGCTGTTCCCGCTGTAGAGAACGCTCTCAGCCAGGGAATTCCTGTAATCACAGTAGACACTAAGATTCCTACTGACGTCACAAGCCACCTTGCAACCGATAATGTCCTGGGCGGTAAGCTAGCTGCACAGGCAATGGTAGAATTCTTCGAAGAATACGGTATTGAGAAAAAAGGTACTGTTGCAATCGTAGCTGCAGTAGCCGGAGTTGATACAATTATTGAAAGAGACGGCGGTTTTATCGATGAACTCAAGGTTCTTGCTCCTGAAGTAACAATCCTTGACCCCCGCTATGTTGACAACGACATTGCAAAGTCAATGACCACTGCTGAAGACCTTATTACTACTTATGATGATCTGATTGGTATCTACGCTGATAACAACCACACAGGCGACGGTGTTGCTCTTGCCATAGAGCAGGCAGAACTTCAGGACGAGGTAATGGTAGTTGCTTTTGATGACGATGAAGACGAAATCATCGCTCTTCAGAACGGCGTTATCAAGACTCTCATCATCCAGGACCAGTTCAACATGGGTTACTCAGGCTGTGCATATGCAATGAAAGCACTTGCAGGCGAAGACCTCCCCTCATTTGTTGATACAGGTGTAAAGGTTACTAAGAAAGAAGATCTTTAATAGATGTTGCCGCGCCGTCAATCGGCGCGGTTTTTTCTGTTAGAGTATACAACAAACGTGAAAAGAGGAGCATTTTTTGAAGCAGAACTTCGATGAAATAATCCGAATGGAAAATATCAGTAAAGAATTTCCAGGAGTTAAAGCGTTAACAGATGTCAGCATCAGCATCAATGCTGGGGAAGTTCATGCAATTGTCGGTGAGAACGGAGCAGGAAAATCAACCCTCATAAAGGTAATGATGGGTGTTTACCAGAAAAATGCCGGTGATATCTATATTTCCGGAAAAAAGGTTGACATCCGCAATCCTATCGACGCTCAGAACTACGGTTTAAGCGCCGTATATCAGGACGTAACAATAGCAAGACATCTGACTGTTGCTGAGAACTTTTTCCTTGGCAAACCACCGCTAACCAAAGCCGGTTTTGTGAACTGGAAAAAAATGAATAATCAGGCGCAGGATGTACTCGACGAGCTCAATCTGGATATTGACGCAAAAAGCCCTGTAAAACAACTGTCAGTTGCACAGCAGGAAATGGTAATTATCGCAAAGAAATACTTTGAACACAGTAAAATAATTATTTTTGACGAACCTACAGCCCTTTTGGCTAATGAAGAAGTAGAAGAGCTGTTTTCCATAATAAGAAGACTTAAGAACGAGGGTGTTGCCTGCATCTATATCTCTCACCGGATGGAAGAGATATTTGAGCTTTGTGACAGGGTATCGGTAATGAAAGACGGCTGTCTTATAGACACAATGATGGTGGCTGATACAAATGAAGACGATCTTATTTCAAAGATGGTAGGCCGTACAATAGAAGATATGTACAGCATAGAACATTGCAAAGCCGGAGATGAGGCCATGCGTGTAGAAGGACTTACCCGCGACGGCTATTTTGAAGATATCAACTTCAGTATTCACCAAGGTGAAGTATTCGGCATATTCGGACTCGTTGGTTCAGGGCGAACCGAAATCGTACGTGCAATCTTTGGAGCCGATAAATTTGATTCAGGAGAGATCTACCTTTACGATAATAAGGTTAAAATCTCTGACCCGTCATCAGCAATCAGAAAAGGCATTGGACTTCTACCTGAAGACAGAAAACATGAAGGTCTTACTCTCGAGACAACGGTTGAAAATAACATCAACATGGCATCATATAAAGATATTTCAAAACTTGGTTTTATCAATCTTAAGAAAGAGAAAGAACGCTCTTTAAAACAGATTGAAGATATGAAAATCAAGACTCCCTCTGAAAAACAGAGGGTTATCAACCTGTCCGGTGGAAATCAGCAGAAGGTTGTTATTGGTAAATGGCTATGCTGTGACAGTAATATATTCATTTTTGATGAACCTACCGTTGGAATCGATGTCGGAGCCAAGTCAGAGATTTACAGACTGCTAGAACAACTCTTATCAGAAGGAAACGCAATCATAATGATTTCATCCTATCTGCCTGAGATCATAGGCATTGCCGATAGAATAATGGTAATCCATGAGGGTAAGCAGACTGGTATTGTCGAACGCGGCGATTACAGCGAAGAAAAACTACTAAAACTGGCCTCAGGGCTTTAATAAGGAGAACAGTCCAATGTTGAAAAAATTGAAACAGTCTCAGTTCCCTGAGAGAAACCTTGTTATTATACTTGTGCTGCTGATTGTTGTTCTCAGCATCGCATCAAATAGATTTTTATCTTATAACAACATAATGAACCTTCTCAGACAGACATCAATTATCGGTGTTATAGCGGTAGGTATGACCTTCGTTATTATTTCAGCCGGAATTGATCTTTCAGTCGGTTCGGTGCTTGCATTCAGCAGTATCATTGTAGCAATGCTTATGAAGGCCGGAGTCCCGATTCCGCTGTCCATTATCGTAGCTTTACTCGCAGGTACGTCTTTGGGCGTTCTTATGGGAATATTAATTCACAACGGAAGCGTACCGGCATTTATTGCAACCCTGGGCGGAATGACGATGGTCCGCGGTGCGGTTATGCTTATTTCAGGCGCCAGAAAAATATCCGGACTCCCCCCGGAGTTCAAACATTTTGCAGTTGCGAAATTCCTCGGGATCCCGGGTATGGTCTGGGTTTGGTTTCTTGTAATCATAATCGGATTTGTGATTGCTAAATATACAATCTTCGGCCGCAATGTCTATGCAATCGGTTCAAATGAAGAAGCTGCAAGGCTTTCAGGTATTAAGATCGGCACAAACATCTACGGCATCTATGCCTTCTGTGCATTTACCTCATCGATTGCCGGTATTCTTATGACCACAAGATTGGGTAATGGAGTACCGACATCAGGTACAGGCTATGAGCTCGACGTAATCGCAGCTGTTGTTGTCGGTGGAGCATCATTAAGCGGGGCGGTTGGCTCCATACTAGGCACGGTTCTCGGCACGATAATTATCGCAACAATCAGAAACGGAGGAAACCTTCTTGGAATCAACCCCTTTATTCTCGACATTCTTGTAGGAGGCCTGATTGTATTCGCTGTACTATTTGATCAGCTGAACAAGAAAAACAATCGATAATTTTTAAACTGTTATAGACAGTTTATTTATTTTTTCCTCACCCCGCTCCGCCCGGCGGGGTTTTTTATATTTTATTCTGAACACAAATAATTACCCAATGCAATTCAAAATTCTTTGCTTTATTCTTAGTTTATTCCGGTTATTCTACATATTTGTAAAATAACAATCCTAAGACTACATTTATGTAGCATGATTGTATGTCTTCAAATAAGCATTTCTCGTGCTTCTTATATAAATCTTTTCAGCATCGGCATTTATTAAAACAAAGGTTTTCTGAATCGATTTGGCATGGTAATTGCAATATTATTTATATTATGAATGATACAGCTATATTAGAAAAACCTGAAATCTCAACATCCGTCGGCATGCTGATTCCGACGGTTACGCATGAAGAGGACGGTAGAAAAAAGAATGATGAAATCAGATATTTTTCTACCGGAGAATTACGATCTGTCCCTCTAGAAGGCTCTGCTGAGATAATGACTTCAGCCGGGACTTTCCCAGCTGAACTAGTAACCTTTTATAAAAGCGGAAACCTAAAAAGGATATTTCCTCTTAACGGACGCATCAGTGCCTACTGGACGGAGGAGGATGAATACTCCCTGGCAGAAACACTTGAAATACAAAGCCCTTCCGGTGAAGTAAAAACTAAACCTATCTATATTCAATTCTATGAAACTGGAGAACTTCAGAGTGTCGCTCTATGGCCGGGAGAAACCATCGAGATTGAGACTCCGGCTGGTCTAATTAATGTCAGAAAAGGAATTACTTTCCATAAGAACGGAACCATAGCATCGTGTGAACCAGCTGATGAGATATCTGTAAAGACAGTGATTGGAGATATTTTTGTATATGACCCTGATCCTGACGGAATTAAAGCAGAAAGCAGCACACTAGCCTTTACCGATGAGGGAGAAATCTCTTGTGTGTCAACTGTCAGTAATAGGGTAATAGTTAATAAAGGTATGTCATCAAAAGCAGTATACTCACCATACATTATCTCAAGCTATTGCGGCGGAGAGTATACGGTTGTTCCATTAAAAATTGATTTAGAGAATGGGAAAATCAGTTGCATGAACATGTCCGGCACCTTTAAGGCCGGTAATACATGGTCTCCTGTTAATATTGAAATGTTCAGTCATAATATAAATTTAAACAAAAAACTTTGTAGTTTTTAATATGAGTATTCTAATGGAGAAAGAAAAACAGGAATTATTAAAAAGTAATCTGCTATATTACATCGACACCCACCCCATCCTCAATGAGGACGGTAGCAGAAGTAAAAAGGTTGAAAGGAGGATTTCCGATATAATGAGCCTTCAATACAGTGCTGAGCATCGGGATTTCTCCCCCTGAATGTCATAATATTTATTACGTGGTTTCCATCCTCATTCGCTTGAGTTCTTCACTCATCAGTGTGTGACATTTTTCTGCAAGAACATTAGTTGGAGTTCCTTTCTCAACACTGATATAGGGTAATATCGATATTTTAATTTTACTGAAGCCCATAAGCCTCATTCCGCTTTTTGGCAAAGCCTGATATGCCCCGTCAATAACTACAGGTAGAACCGGTGTCGCAGTATTGCAGGCAGAACGGAAAGCGCCTTTCTTAAACTCACCTATTTCACCATCAGTGGTTCGCGTTCCTTCCGGATAAATCATTAATGAATCACCTTCGATGAGAAGATGATCCATTCTTCTTATTGCTTCAATCTGACTTTTTCTGTTTTTCCGATCAATCAGAATATGGCCACTCAAGAAAAGATTCCAGCCTACAATAGGCACCTTTGCCAGAACCTTTTTAGCAATCATCTTTGCTGGGTAATAAAGGGTAAAAACCAGAAGGATATCAAGTATGGATTGATGATTCATTACAATTACTCCCGGTTTTGAACGTGAAATATTATCCATTCCCTTGAATTCAACCTTGAGTAAAGGGCAAAGCATCAAAACTATTGTACATAAAATTGAAGTGTTATAATGCATGATTCTGCGATGCTTATCAAAGAGCGCTGTTACAATAAACAGTGCAGCCTGTATAAAAATGTAAATAATAAAGCAGACGGCCAGTTCTAACCAGCTGAATATTGATAGAATAAAAAATATAATAGACATGTAAACTCCATGGGAGATTTTCAAACGTGATTAGGCAATCTACAGTTTTAAATCATAAAATGATAGCCCTGCATACCCATTTCGAATTATTATTCCTGTTTTAGAGTAATAAACTAATTAAAAAATATCTCGGGATAACTGCGTAGGTTTGAACTATGTAAGGCCGGAAATCTCTTATATAATCCCATATAAAGCTCGAGAGCCACTCCGTTAAAAAGTTCGGATTCATCCAGTAAATCCAGAAACTCTTCCGGTGTTTTACAGGCATCAAGTTCGCCACATGATTTTTTCATAAGGCGGCTGATACCCTGTAGAATAGTCAAATAATCCTGCTCCTGGCTCCCGGAGGTCAGAATTGCCAACACATGTTGGGCTAGGCATAGAGAAGCTCTTTTTCTCTCACTGGTATCACTTTTACAAGATCGTCAACTGTAACTTCTCCGACCAGGCAGCCGTCTTCACAAATTACCGGGAGATAACTCGAACCTGAATTCAGCATCTGTATAAGAGCTTCTGTAAGATACTGCTTCATTGTCAGATATGGAAACTCCTCATCCATGAGTGTACAGGCTTTTAACTCCGCCAACCTTTTATCAAATTCCTCCTGATAGCTATTTTCCATCACACAGTACAAAGGAGCTAAATACTCCATTATTTTTATTTTTGAAATTGTTCCGATAAGGACAGCATTGTCGTTTATTATATAAAATTGATTTATTCTCCAGTTTTTTATTTGACAAAGAATCAGATCTTTAACAGATGCCTCCCATGTAAAACTAATTACTTCTCTATTTTCAATTATTTCAGATAGATGTATATTTTTCATTTTTCATTTCCTTAAAGAGTTATTAGATGATTATTTATTTTGTCTGTTTACAATAAGTCTTAATGGATGGGTGGGGCCCTTGGTGAGATTTCTGCAGCAAGCTGTAAATAATTTATATACTCATTTCTTATTTTAAACCGTGTCAAAATTTTTTGATTAGTTTTATTGAGCGGATTTAACGTAAAATGTAAATCAATGTTCGATTCTTCATCCGCATCCTCTTCCGATTGCACAGAATTATCCTGAGACAGGTCCTGATAAGAAAAGACCGTATGTGACACTGTTTTTGAATTATAAAAATCCGATTCTTCAGAATAAACCAATGATTCCTGTGTACAGAGGAAAACGATAATGAGTAAGAATTGGTAAACAAATCTTTTCATAGTGTCACTATAGTGGTCTAGAACCCTTTAGTCAACACTATAAAGGACTTTAAGGGACTTTATCGGTCAATCTTATAAATATTAAGATTCAACAAGCTGCTTAGATTTTACATTTTTCCCTTGATTAAAAAACCAAACAGAAGTAAATTTTTTAAAAATAAAAATTACCACACATTTACGAGGCTGAGAATGATAAGTATTGAAAATCTCGTCAAGGATTATGGCGATACCCGTGCCCTTGACGGTATTAATGTGGAAATTCCGCGCGGTCAGGTAATTGGGCTTTTAGGCCCCAACGGCGCCGGGAAAAGTACCACACTCAGGATTCTGACCGGCTTTATACCACCGAGTTCAGGAAGCATAAGAGTTAAAGGGCTCGATGTAACAGAGCACCCTACCGAAGTAAAAAAAATGATTGGATACCTTCCGGAATCAGCACCCCTTTACAGCGAAATGCTGGTATACGATTATCTTAACTATATAGCCGATATTCGCGGAATTCGCCAAAAAGCCGATAGGATAATTGAGCTATCAGAGCTCTGTGGCATCACAAACGTGATGCACCGCCCTGTACGCAACCTATCAAAGGGCTACAAACAGCGAGTGGGACTTGCTCAGGCGCTTATGGCTGACCCGGAGATTCTGGTCCTTGATGAACCGACATCGGGGCTTGATCCTAACCAGATTGTTGAAATCAGATCGATCATCAGGGAAATTGGAAAAGAAAAAACAGTAATTTTTTCTACCCACATCCTGAGCGAAGCCGAAGCAGCATGCAGCCGGGTTGTTATCATCAACAAGGGTTCAGTTGCCGCCGACGGCTCAACAGAAATGCTTAAGAACGCCGAAGAGGGCGGACGCAGCCTTGAACTACTTATTGAGGGTCCATCTGAAAAAGATGCGGAATCATTTTTCGGAGCTTTCGACGATGTTTCTTTAGATGATATCTTTCAAAACGGCGACGGGCTTAAGGCAGTTATAAACTGCAAAAATGACATCCGAAAAGAAATCTATCTGAAACTTAAAGATACCGACTGGATTCTGCTTGAAATGGTTCAGAAAAAGCAGAGTCTTGAAAACATCTTCCGCGTAATCACGAGGGAGGGAGAATAATGAAAGCACGTGCACTCGGAACTATTACCAAACGTGAACTGCGGGCATTCTTTGTGTCACCGGTCGCCTATATTGTAATGACAATCTACCTGGCTCTTACAGGCTGGTTTTTCTTCTCGACCTTCTTTCTCGCAGGCCGGGCTGATATGAGAAGCTTCTTCAGCATGATGCCGATTCTCTTCTCATTTACAATCCCTGCCATAACAATGAGGCTCTTCAGTGAGGAATACAGCACGGGATCTTTTGAAATGCTGAAAACCCAACCGCTTACGATGGCTGATATTGTCGGCGGCAAGTTTCTGGCCTCGCTGCTTTTTATACTTATAATGATAGTACCTACTCTTGCCTACGCCGTCAGCGTCGGGACGGTAGGCGAGCTTGACTGGGGGCCTGTATTCGGCGGCTATATCGGAGCCGTTCTGCTTGCCGGAGCCTACAGCGCCATAGGGATTTTTGCATCATCGCTTACACGCAATCAGATTGTAGCCTTCATTATAAGTGCAGCAATATGCGTGATGCTGTCGCTTATCAATCAACTTACCTGGATGCTTCCTCCGGCACTGGGCAATCTGCTTGCCTCGCTGGGAACGGGCTATCATTTCACCAACATTTCCCGGGGAATTATTGACTCCCGTGATTTGGTTTATTTTGCATCAGTCATCTTCCTTGCACTCTACGGCTCATGGCTGTTGAACCAGGAGAAAAAGTAGGAACATATGAAAAGGAAAACAGAAATAATCAGATTCGCGCTCTACGCGCTCGTAATCGTGCTGCTTAATATTGCAATGCAGACCGCTTTTTTCCGTATTGATCTCACTGAAAACGGAACTTACTCGCTTACTGACATAAGCAGGAGAATGGTAAGCGAGCTTGAAGAACCACTGACAATAAAGGTTTACATAACTGAAAACCTGCCGTCACCTTATAATAATCTTGAACAAAACCTTCAGGATATTTTAGGAGAATATGCCCTATCTGGCAACAGAAATTTCAACTACGACATATACCCAATCACCAACCTTGATGAGGACAACGCCGGAGCTTCAAGTGAGATTGAGGACGAAGCAAAAAGCTACGGAATTAACCCGATTCAGATTCAGCAGGTTGATCAATCAGAAATTAATCTAACCTCCGCATATATGGGCATAGCCTTCATTCACGCTGATATGATTGAAACAATTCCTGTGATCAATCCGAATGAAAACATCGAATATGTGCTTACGTCTACTGTGATGAAAATGCAGGAAAAAACAAGTCGCCTGCTTGCTCTTGATGAAGATATAAGTATGAAGCTTTACCTGTCTTCATCACTCATAGAAATGTCACCTGAACTGGCAGCATATTCCGATCAGCTCCAGGATGTGGTTGATTCACTAAATAAAGTCAATTACAACCGAATAAGCTATGAATGGATAGATCCTGATACCTCAGGCGCACCTGATTATGAAAAATACGGGTTTGCACCGCTACAGCTGCAGGATGCAGACGGATCCATCATTGAATTATACGGCAGCGCTGTAATGGAATACGGAGGGAACTCCACCTCGTTTGACGTATTGAACCGCGGGCTTTTCGGCGGATATACCATTCAGGATCCCGCAGCTATCGAAGACCAGCTTAACGGTGTTGTCGAAAGGCTGATAGGCGTAGGCAATAAGGTTGCGTGGCTGTCTGATCACGGCACAATTCAGCTTTACGGGAACAGCCAGCAGCAGTACGGAGAACCGTCTGTGGCGTCCTTCTTGACACTCGCGTCAAGCCGCTACAGCCTTGAACCTGTCGCTCTCAGCACCGACCTTATTCCTGACGATGCGGGCTCAATGATTATTGCGAGACCTCAGCCTTTTCAGCCGTATTCAGAATGGGATCTCTACCAGATAGACCAATTCCTTATGAACGGTGGCGATGTTGCTGTTTTTATGGACGGCTTCATGGAATACATCCCCCAGCAGCAGGGACAAATGCAGCAGCAACAGCCTATTTACATCCCGCGCAACACGGGCCTTGAAAAACTGCTTGAACACTACGGAGCTAAAGTTGGGCAGTCATATGTAATGGACGAAAACTGCTTTCACCAGCAGCAGCAGGGTGAGAGCGGTATAATTGACATGCCCATCTATTTCGCTCCGCAGATTGCAGCTGACAATATCAACAGTAATCTGCCGTATCTTGATGGTATAAAAGGACTGATTATGCTCAACAGTTCACCGATTGAAATAAACGAAAATCTGCCCGAAGGCCGAACAGCTGAGGTGCTTTTTTCCTCATCTGACGAATCCTGGCTTGTTGAAGATACGCAGCAGATTAATCTTTACAACCCGATGATGATAATGCCCCCGGGCTCATATGAAGACGGAGGAAACTATCCGCTGGCAGTTGTACTCGAAGGAAATTTTACCTCATATTTTGCGGACAAAGGAGTTCCTGATAAACCGGCTCCGGCGGAAGGTGAAGGAGAAGCTCTCAGTGAAGAATATCAGATAAAGATGGACAGGCTGTCAAAAACTGAGAATATGACCAAGGCCACCGATTCAGGTCGACTTTTCGTATTCGGCTCTTCGCTTGCCATATCGGACAACCTCGTAGATCAGAGCGGAACAGCGACCAACTCAATTATGATCCTCAATATACTTGATGAAATGAACGGCAACGGAGATTTCGCCCTGATGAGAAAGAAGGGGCTGAACTACAGTCCGCTCAATGATACCGAGCCTGGAATGAAAACCTTTATCAGAACATTCAATATGGTAATAATTCCTGTTTTTGTCATTGTTGCAGGATTACTCGTGTGGCTTGGATGGAGCCGTCGCAAGCGTAAAATTGCGGCAATGTTCCAGGAGGCTGAAGATGAATAAATTGAAAAAATATACTGAATACATGATTCTTGCGGTGATTGCCGCCCTGCTTCTGCTTTATATAATTTTTAGAAGCGCAGGCAATATCAACTATGTTCTTCCCGAAACGACGGATGTTGAGCAGGAACTCATCAGCAGAATAACAATTGATGGGCCGATGTCACTAGAGTTCTCAAAATCAGATGATCAGTGGTTTATTCAACCTGAGGGCTGGCACGCGGAAAACAGCAACCTTACGGCAATCTCGAAGGCCCTCGCTGAGCTTAAACTTGTCGACCTGATATCTACATCCGGAAATCCCGGCATATACGCGCTGGATGAGGAGCAGCGGGTACTGGTGAAAGCATTCAACGGCGATACACTCGTACGTGAAATATATGTAGGCAAGGTTTCGAATAACGGTATTTATACCTATATTATGTTTCCCGGCGACGAAAACATTTATTCCGTTCGCGGGAATCTACCGTCCAGGGTGAAGGACAGAAACTCAATGCGTGACAAGCGTTTCGTTCAGATAGACAGGAACACAACCCTCAAAATGACACTCAGGGGTGGTTCGGCACCTATGCAGGCAATTTTCAAAGATGCAGATGGCGTATGGAGAAGCATAACCGGAGAACCTGATGACGCAGCCGTTAAGGCGGCAGTTAACATGCTTGACCCGCTTCGCTGCAAGGATTTCATATATGAAGCCCCAGCAGACAGCCCCGAATGGATAATAGACATTCTCACCGAAGATGGAATTGTAAATCTTGAGATATGGGCTGAAACCGATGATGAAATCTATCCTGCCCGCTGCTCACAGAACGGTTACATGGTACAGATGACTCCTTATGCGACAGAAAAACTTCTCGGAGTATTTGGAGTCGAATTTGCTGAAAAGTGATTATCAGGTTTTTAACAGTTTCAAATCGACCTCCCGGTAAAACGGGAGGTCGATTATTATTAAAGACAATTTATTCCTATTTAATCAATCTGCATAAAACCTCTTCAAGCCTCTTTACCAGCACAGAGCCGCCCGATAAGAAATATAACCTTAAATTGTTTACTCATATTTAATAATAACATAGTATAATGAGGTGATAAGAATAATTAAAACAGTTCTTCCTCTGTTAATCCTGGCCCTGCTCCTCAGTGGTGCAGTCTTTGGTTTTTCGCATTTTGAAAACCTGGACGGTTTTGAAGCCCTATGGATGACAGTAACAACCGTATTAACAATAGGATTTGGGGACCTTATTCCTGTAACAACAGAAGGAAGAATTCTTGCAATACTGCTTGTACCTCTATGCATAATCCTGTTCACCTATTTCATGGGACTGATAATTGGATTTATAGTCGAGTTCAACATATCGCCCCTGCGACGGAGTCAAAGTATGGAAAGAAAAATCAAACGCATGAACAAACACATCATAGTATGCGGTTTTAATCCTATGAGTCGGACAATTATTGATCGTATCCAGGAGGAAAAAAGAGACTTTGTTCTTGTTGATCCGGATGAAGCAAAATGCGAACCTTACATTGAAAAATTCAACATCGTTATAGCCGACCCCTGTGAGGATGATGTTCTGAGGCGGGCCGGTATTGAAAAGGCGGAAGGTCTTATTACAAGCCTCAGCGACGCTGAAAACATATTAATAATTATGTCGGCCCGGGAGATGGCCCCCGGTATCAGAATAACATCCTGTGCCGAGCGGCTTGAAAGCGAATCAAAGCTGATTCGGGCAGGTGCGGATAAGGTTATAAACCCCGAAAGACTCGGCGGCACGAGGATGGCGCTGTCTATTCTCAAACCCGCCGCAATGGATTATATCGACAGGGTGTTTATTTCCGACCAGGATAACTTCAAGATTAATGAGTTTCTAATTACCGAAGGCTCAAACCTTATAGGAGTATCCATCAGGAATGCTGAAATCAGGAATCGCTATGATCTGAGTGTTATGGCCGTAAAGCGCGCCGGACAGATATATACCTCACAGCTTGCTGATTTTACTCTCAAAACAAACGATATGCTGATTGTATTCGGAAAGGAAGACAACCTTAATTCGTTCAGTGAGGCCTCTCATGCTGACCAGATATAAACTGGTCGGAGGACTATCAGGAGACTCGTAGTCCTGTTGCGGTCTTGTATGAGGGTCTTGAACCAGCATTACAACAACCTCTAAAGATACTCTCTTATAAGCATCCAGCTCTCAAGCTTTCGTTCAAATCCTGAGGTATTCGCCGGGCTCGATGACGGAAGTACAGCTGAAAATAATCCACACTGGTCAAAAAAATCCTTTCCAAAACTTCGGCGAAAGCTTTCCCCGGCCTTCTGCCCATTAAAAAAGACCGCCTTTATGCCCGGGTACTCCGCAAGCAATTCGGGAATAGTGTTTGGATTCTCTTCTCTTATGTTTGTATCCAGGCTGCCCTCCCGCCTGCAGCTTGCAATCACATCCCAGAGCGCAATCCTCCCGCACTGCAGCATCGTAAGCCGCTCAGTGTAATCATCATCCGGCACGGGAACCTCAAGTACAGCGGCAGTCAGCCTCCAGAACTGATTCTGCGGGTATGCGTAATACTCCTGCCGGTGCAATGATTCTTCCCCGGGCATTGAGCCCAGAATGAGCACCCTCGAGTCGTAAAATATTCTTGGAGCTAGAGATTTTTTCAATTTCATCTGCTAAAATATATCAGTTATGGCGCAGAAAAAGAAGCAGAAACAAAAGCCGGGCTTTGAAGATTATTATTCGGAAATATATAAAGAAAGATGGGACGCGCTGAAATCAGGGCTGCTTGCCGATGCTGACGGCTACAGTATAAGCGATGGACTTCTTAAACCCTATTATCTTGACATGGCGTCTGCAGCAGCAGCCCGCACTCTTGATGTACACCCCGGCGATGATGTCCTTGATATGTGCGCAGCCCCGGGTGGAAAAACCCTGCTGCTGGCTCTGGCCCTTAAAGGCTCCGGCAGCCTTAATTCAAACGACCGTTCATCCGACCGCAGACGGAGACTGAAGGATGTAATTGAAAACCACCTGCCCACGGAAGTTCGTGAAAATATCCGCGTTACAGGCCACGATGCAACACGCTGGGGTCTGCATGAAAAGGACTGTTATGACAGGGTTCTGCTGGACGCGCCCTGCTCTTCCGAAGAACATGTCCTCAAATCTCCCGCCCACCTTAACCGTTGGTCGCCTTCAAGAACGAAACAGCTTTCCATACAGGCTCACGCAATGCTTGCCGCAGCGGTTGATGCCGTCAAGCCCGGAGGCACTATACTATACAGCACCTGCGCTCTCTCACCGCTTGAAAATGACGGTGTCATCGCGAAGCTGCTTAAAAAACGCTCGGATAAAGTCTGCATCGAAACTATTTCACCTGATTCCGAAAACCTCTCCGGCCTAAACGCCGAAACAACAGATTATGGGCTGCACATCCTTCCCGACCGCAACAGCGGCTACGGTCCAATATTTATGGCGCGCCTTAAAAAGTTTTGATATAATATTCTTATGAACAAAAAAGTCGCGGTACTCCGATGTGAGGAATACTGCTGTGATACAATCCTTGAAAAAATGCGTGAAGCCTGGAGCCTAACCCATGAGGCTCAAGTTGCCGGGGGTAAAGATAATTTTCCCGACGTCAGAAATAAAAGAGTATTGCTGAAACCTAATGTACTTCAGGATGCCCCTCCTGATAAGGCGATTAGCACTCACCCGGAGTTCCTTCGTGCAGCCATCCGTCTAATGAAGGAACTTGGAGCAGCCGAAATAATTGCAGGGGATTCACCCCTTTTCCAGAAACCGGGTTTCAGTGGCAGAATCTGCGGACTTGGAGATGTTTGCATTGAAGAGGGCATTGAATGGTATGATTTTTCCTCAGGCACAACAATCATTAATTGTCCCGAGGGGAAAATGGTAAACCAGTTCATGGTTTCAGATATTGTAAATCGCATTGACATGATAATCAGCCTCCCGAAACTTAAAACGCATCAGCTGATGCTTTTTACAGGAGCAATTAAAAATCAGTTCGGTTTAATTCCCGGGATGTCTAAAACTCCTTACCATATGCTGTTTCCGGCACAGAAAAACTTTGCGCAGATGCTGGTAGATCTTCACATCACCCTAAACCCGGTATATGCGTTTATGGATGGGATTATTTCAATGGAAGGTCCAGGACCCGCTAACGGGATTCCCATCAAATCCGGTCTGATCCTGGCTTCATCTAATCTTCTAGCACTCGATATTACCGCCAGCCGCCTCATCGGCTATGACCCCGACAGGATACCGGTCAACAGAATCGCTCTTGATAGCGGCAGATGGCTAAAATCATCGTCTGAAACTGAGATATGCGGTATGAAATTTGATGAAGCAAGAATACACCAGTTTAACAAAATCAAACTCACCGGCAGCAGAATACAGCTTCTTGATTTTCTGACACCTAAGATTATTAAAAGTCTGCAGACTCGTCTTTCGCCTAAACCGGTTTTCAGGTCAGGTAAATGTACGCAATGCGGTGAATGTGTCAGGATTTGTCCAGCCGAAGCTCTTGAAATAGCGGATACAGCTATAAATATTGATTATGATAAATGTATCAGATGCTTCTGCTGCCATGAAGCCTGCCCCTTTGATGCCATTGCCATAAAACGCAGCTGGAACAAAAAAGGGTTGATTCCTTAATTGCTCCTTACTATAAACAAAACCTTCTTTCTGCTATATTCTATTTATGAATAATACCGTTGCTATACTTGAATGTGATGACTACAATCCTGAGTTGATACTTGATAAATTGCGTGAATCCTGGATGCTTGCGGGAGGAAAGGATGTCCTTGATGTAGAGGGGAAACGTGTTCTTCTTAAACCCAATGTCCTGCTTGATTCGAATATAAAAAAAACCGCCACAACTCATCCCGAATTTTTCAGAGCGGCTATCCGGCTAATGAAAGAACTCGGCGCATCTGAAATTATTGCCGGCGACTCCCCCGGTTTTCCTAAACCCGGTTTCAAGGCGAAGGGCTGTGGACTCTGGGATGTATGCGAAGACGAGGGCATCAGGTGGTACGACTTCCTTAAAAGAAGCACAGTTATTAAAAACCCTGAAGGTCGAAAGGTTAAGAGTTTTACAGTAACAGATGCAGTTGAAAATATCGATTTGATAATCAGTCTGCCAAAACTGAAAACCCATCAGCTGATGTATTTTACCGGAGCTGTTAAAAACCAGTTTGGAATGATTCCGGGGCTTTTGAAAAGCTCTTTTCACATGAAATTTCCGACCCGCTCGGATTTTGCGGCAATGATAGTGGACCTTCATCAGGCCCTTAAGCCTGATTTCGCGTTCATGGATGCAATTATTTCTATGGAGGGCCCGGGCCCCGGAAACGGCTTTGCAAAAAAAACCGATCTGCTTCTCGCCTCATCCAACCTGCTGGCCATGGATATTACAGCCTGCCGCATAATCGGTTATGATCCGGATATTATCCCTGTAATCAGGGAGGCTCTGGATCGCAGAGTATGGCTTGAGAATTCGCATGATGTGGAAACAGCCGGAATGAGACTGGAAGATGCGAAAATTCAACGTTTTCAGAAAATCAAACTGACAGGTTCAAATAACCAGCTCAGGGAGTTCCTGTCTCCTGCATTTATCAAAAGGTTTTTATACAATCTGAACCCCAAACCTGTATTCATCGAGAAGAGATGCATACGCTGCCGGGAGTGTGTCAGTATTTGTCCCGCCGAAGCCTTAAGCTGTGATGATATGATAAAAATTAATTACGATAAATGCATTCGCTGTTTCTGCTGCCATGAGGTCTGTCCTGAAGACGCAATTGCCGTGAAAAGAACGTTAAACAGCAGCGGGATTATCAGGTAGCCCCAGCATTCGAAAAAAACGCCGCTCTCTAAGAGAGCAGCGTTTTATCCGTGGCAAAATCCTTGTTTCTGATGTCATGAAACTTTTTTATAAGACTTTCGACTGTCATGGAATTTTTCTCTTCACCGCTGATATCAAGTATTATTCTGCCCTCATCCATCATCAGTAGGCGATTTCCATTGTCAATCGCATGCTGCATGTTATGAGTAATCATCATTACAGTAAAACCATATTCATCAATAAACTTATCCGTCAGCTCCATAACCTTCGAGGCGTTTCTCGGATCAAGTGCGGCTGTATGCTCATCAAGCAGTACAAGCTCGGGTCTTGATAGAGACATCATCAGCAGGGTAAGCGCCTGTCTCTGCCCCCCTGAAAGCATTCCCACGTTGTCGCTCATCCTGTTTTCAAGCTCGATATCAAGATACTTAAGCTGCTCACGAAAATACTCACGCTTTTTCCTGTTCAGGCTTATTTTCAGGCCCTTGAAGCCCTTGTTTCCGGCAACCAGCATATTATCTGAAATCGACATATTTCCGGCTGTACCCAGCAGAGGATCCTGGAAAATGCGTCCTATATACTTTGCTCTCTTATATTCCGGATGGTTTGTTACGTCTTTGTTGTTCACAATAACCTTTCCTGAAGACGGACGTTTATTTCCAGAAACAACATTAAACAGTGTGGTTTTTCCAGCACCGTTCGAACCGATTATTGTAATAAAATCACCCTTGTTAATCTGCAGATCAACGTCCCGCAGTACATGATTCCGGTCGGGAGTCCCCTCTCCGAATATCATATTGATCTTTTCAAGTTTAATCATTCGCAGGCCTCCGGAACTTCAGTGATTTTGATCGGTACTTCGTAAGAATAAGGCTCAGAATAATGAGCAGTCCGGTGAGTAGTTTCAGATCATTCGGGGTAAGATTGATGTAGTACCCGTAATACCTTCCAAAGAACATTATTGCCTTGTACAGTATTGCTCCGAGAATAACCCGAAGTGTCAGAAGACCAATCCGGTTTGACGAAAATAAAAATTCACCGAGCATAACCATGGCAAGCCCAGAAACCACGATACCCTGGCCCAGGTTTACATCAGCAAAACCCTGATACTGTGCAGCAAAGGCTCCGCTGATTGCTACCAGCCCATTAGATAATCCCACACCGATAATTTTTACCATTTCAGGATTGACACCCTGACTTATTATCATCTGTTCATTATCGCCCATCGCACCCATAGTAAGCCCCAGGTCCGTGTGAAAAAATAAATCCAGAAGCAGCTTGATAATCAAAACTACAATAACAAAAAATATCAGCAGAGCTGCAGTCTCTCCGATAGTAGCTTCACCCAGAGTTCTTATACTTGTAAGGATAGTCTCTGTACGCAGAAGCGGCAGGTTTGCACGGCTGCCGAGCACCCTGATATTAATCGACCATAGCATTGTCATTGTAAGAATACCGGCAAGAAGGCTGGGAACACCCAGCTTGTTATGAATTACAGCCGTAATACCTCCGGCTATAAACCCCGCGGTAAAAGAGACAAGCAGGGCAAGGCCCATATTCATTCCGCCGGTTAAGCAGATGGCCATCACAGCCGCACCGAGCGGGAATGTACCGTCTACAGACAGATCAGGAAAATCAAGGACTCTGAACGATAAAAAAACGCCGAGAGCCATGATCCCGTAGATCAGGCCCTCAACAATTATACCCTCAATCATTTAATACTGTACCGTCCTGGCAGCGGCAAGCAGATCTGCAGGGATATCAATTCCAAGCGCTTTGGCATTCTCGGTATCGATAAGCAGGTCGATATCTGACGGATCGGTCATGAACATTGTAGGTAGACTGGCAGGATCAGCACCCTCAAGGAGCTGGAGAACCATTCTTCCTGAGGCTTTTCCCATCTTGTAGTAATCAAAGCCCCATGAAAGCAGTACTCCGCCGGGTTCTGAAGAAGTCGGGTCGGCTGAAACAATAGGAATTCCTGCTTTTTCAGCTACATCAACCATGGCGCTTATTGCAGAAACAACCGTGTTGTCAGTACTTACATAGAAGGCATCAATCTTACCGGCAATTGCCTGGGCAGCCTGTTTAACTTCAGCCGAGTTGCTTACGCCGGTACCTATGAACGTAATACCAAGCTCACCGCAAACCTCTTCAGTAATCTCTGCGAGACGAACAGCATTTGCCTCGGAGTTTGTGTATACATGACCAAGTGTCTTCAAATCTATTAGACTGGCAAGAAGTTCAATCTGTTCCTTTACGGGAGTCATATCAGAAACACCGGTTACATTACCCTCTCCCATTGCGGTAGAAGTTACAAGACCTGCATCAACAGGATCGGTTACAGCGCTGAACATAACAGGGGTATCAGTAATAGCCTGGGCAAGGGCCTGGGCTGTGGGTGTAGCAATACCTACGGCGACATCTACCTTTTCTGATTTAAACTTCTGAGCGATTGAAGATGCTGTGGTCATTTCACCATTTGCATTCTGCAGATCAAAAACTGCATCAGGATATTTCTCCGAAACAACTTCAACAATTCCCTGCTCAAGGGCATCAAGCGCCGGGTGAGCAACAATCTTTGAGATACCGATTTTCACCGGTTCCACAGCAGCTTCCTTTACTTCTTCAGCTGCAGTCTCCTGAGCAGCTTCTTCCTTGCTGCATCCGCTGATAAATGCAGCCGAGCTAATAACAAGCAGTACCATTAATACTGCAAAATATCTGTTTTTCATTTTCTTCTCCTCTGGGTAATTGTTCTTATGCATAGAAACACTATCACTACATGGTATTTTAGTCAAGCATCTAATGGACTAGTGCGCTCCTCTTTGTTAAAATACGCGCTATGGATATTAAAACCTATCTGATTACCGCGGCCTTTACGCTGTTACCCATTTCCGAGCTTCGCGGTGCTATACCATATGCAGTCTTCAACGGAATTCATCCGCTTACAGCATACTTTTACTGCGTTATACTCAACGCAGCTCTAGGGCCCCTTGTCTACCTCTTTCTTGATTCGCTTCACAAGCTTTTCTACAAGATGGCATGGTACCGGGGTCTCTTCGACAGGCTTGTAACAAGAGCCCGGCATAAGGTCTCTGCACAGGTAGATAAATACGGCTATTTAGGGATTATGCTCTTCGTAGGAATTCCGCTTCCGATAACGGGAGCATACACCGGAACCCTGGGGGCGTGGATCCTCGGTCTCGATCGCAGGAAAACATGCCTTGCTGTGGCGGCCGGAGCCGTTATTTCCGGCATTATTGTCTCATTGCTGATCTATTTCGGCACTGAAGCAGCTTCAATATTCACAAAACAGATGTAGAGAGTAAAAATTGGCAATACAACTTGAAAAAGAACTCAACGATATGCAATGTAAAGCTGCCTCAATTATAGAAGGCCCCGTACTTATAATAGCCGGTGCCGGCAGCGGTAAAACAAGGATGATTACATTCCGGATTGCCCACATGCTTGAATCAGGTATTCCGCAGTCGTCTATCCTGGCGCTGACTTTTACCAACAAGGCTGCCCGGGAAATGGAAGAACGTGTTAAAGAGCTAACAGGGCAGAAACTCGGCAGCCTTACCGTTTCAACATTTCATGCTTTCGGTGTAAAGATTCTGCGCGAATCAATTCATCATCTGCCGGGTTACAAAGAAAATTTCACGATTTATGACCAGGCTGATAAAAACTCAGCGGTGAAAGAAGCCGCCCGTTATGCGGGACTCGGCGGTGATAACCTTGATCTTTATATGGTAAACAATCTCATCTCGGAGATTAAAACAGGACGTGCCGTATGGGACCATACAAACACATCTTACAAACCTATATTCGACAGATACCACAGCCATCTTGCCGCCTACAATGCTGTTGACTTTGATGATCTTATTATCATGCCGCAGATGCTTTTCCAGAAAAATCCGGAGGTCCTTGACGCATACCGGGAAAGATATAAATACATCATGGTTGATGAGTTTCAGGACACATCAATGGCACAGTACAACCTTGTCAAGCTTCTAGGCATTACAAACCGTAACGTCTGCGTCGTAGGCGACGATGATCAGTCTATATACTCCTGGCGCGGCGCAAACTATCAGAATATAGTCAATTTCGAGCAGGATTTTCCCGAGCGTGAAGAAATAAAGCTCGAGCAGAATTACCGTTCTACAAAAAACATCCTGGCCGCGGCCAATAAGGTAATCGCCAACAACACAAACCGGAAAGAAAAAGAACTCTGGACGGGTACCTCCGACGGAAAATCTATCGAAATTTTTCATCCTGAAAACGAAATCAACGAAGCTGAGTTCATAGCCGAACTGATTCACCGTTTTCATTATGAAGAAAACATCAAATTTCATGATGTAGGCGTACTTGTTCGAACCAACAGCCTCACAGCTACCCTTGAAGAGGCTTTTCTTGCGGCCAATATACCATATAAAGTCTCCGGAGGACAAAGTTTTTTCCAGCGGAAGGAGATAAAAGATATCATTTCTTATCTCAGGGTTATTTCTAATCCAGATGATGATGTAAATCTACTTCGTATAATTAATACGCCCAGACGCGGTATTGGAAATACAACTCTTATGAAACTCAGGGAGCTTGCTGAACAACAGGACTGTTCAATATTTTCAGCAATGACCCTTGTAGTTCGTGATGCAGATTCCTCACTTAAAGATTCACTTCGCGCGCATATAACCGAGTTTCTTGATCTTATTAACGGATATCGTGAACGGTTTCTTTCAGGCAAAAAGATGACAGTCTCATTGCGGGCTCTCATCGACGAGATTGACTACTGGGGATATCTGATAACTGATAACTCGAAAAATGAAAAACTCGCACGATGGAAATTCGGTAATGTGCAGAAGTTTATAGAGTTTTTTGAAAACTGGGAGAAAAACCCGGATAATTTAAAACCGAGCATTTATGATTATCTGAATAAGATTACCCTTATCACGAGTGACGATGCAGACGAGGAAGAGGAAGGAAAAATCAACCTGATGACAATTCACGCTTCAAAGGGCCTTGAGTTTCAGGTAGTTTTTCTTGCAGGTATCGAGGATCATATAGTCCCTCACGCTAGAGCTATCGATGAAAATCCGGATAATATTGAGGAAGAGCGGCGCCTGTTTTATGTTGCAATAACCAGAGCCAGAGAGAAACTGTTTATTACCTCATGCCGCAGCAGACGTGTCATGCGCGATGTTGTAGAGACTATTCCATCCCGCTTTCTTGAAGAGATTCCGGAAGAGCTGATTGTTCCTCATCAGGAGGATCAAATTCTTGATACAGGAGCCGCCCTGGCTCAATTTGCGGCAATGAAGGCAAAATTTGATTCTAAATAAAAAAAAGGGCATCTTTAACAAAGATGCCCCTTTAAAAATTAAAGGAGAAGAAGAAAAAAAGGAGGTCCGTTGTCCTTACGTTCCTATATATAAATATAGTTATTCTGCATAGGAAAATCAAATTTTTTTATTTTTTCCCAGTTTCGGGATTATTATCATATACTCAGTGCCTACGATGTTTTTCACGGATATCTCAGCTTCAAGCTGATCAGCTAGAGCTTTAATAATCAGTAATCCTGTTGAACCTGCATCATAACCTTCTTCCATAAACTCAAAACCAGAACCGTTATCTGATACCAATACAACGTAAAAGCCTTCATCAGCCTTTTTCATACTGACATTTATCTCCGGATCTTCTGTATCAGCAAAGGCATGCTTATAAGAATTTGTTAGAACCTCATTTAAGAGCATCCCGAGAGGCATCAGTCTTTCGAAATCGATGTATATCTCATCACTTTCAACATTCAACCTGATAGATGGTAACGGCGCATCAAAACTCGACTCGATGTTCTGTACTAGTTCATGAATGTAATCATTCATATTTATCCGCTTGAAGTCGGAGCAATGATAGAGATGCTCATGCACAAGCGCCATACTGTTTATCCGGTTTTCAATGCTCTCTACCATTGCAAGCCTTTCCTCATTCTCAGTGTTATATGAATGAAGTCTCAACATAGACGAAAGTATCATCAGGTTGTTCTTAACCCTGTGATGTACTTCCTGCAGCAGGATTTCCTTATCGTGAATAGATTGCTCAAAAGATTTCTGAACCTGTTCCCAGATGAGAAAAAGCTGAAAAAGCAGCAGTGATAAATTCAGCCCTCCTGTTACGGTAAACCTCAGAGACAACTGCATCGATTTCATAAAAAAATTAAATCCGAAGGCATGAATGATTGCAATGAAGAGAGAAAAACAGAGCCAGAAAAAACTTATATTAGAGCGATTATCTATAAATAAATTTCTATTAAAGATTACAAGAATAAGCAGACAGAGGGTATAAAAAGACTGCAGAACTGAAGCTATTATACCAATCTTATCTGTAAAAAAAACAGTTAAAAGAATAAGGACAGGGATAAATGAGCCGGTAACCAGCAATGTCTTTCCAGGGCTTATTTTTCTTATATAAAGCAGAAGCCCGAATAATAGGAAAAAGAGCCCCAGAACAGCAGAGAAAAGATAAAATGTCAGTAACTCTTCGTTCGAATTATTACCCCAGAACAGTTGAACTATCGGACCTAGAAAATAAATAAACCACCCGATTGCAAAAAAGCCGTTTCGAAGACTTTTTTCTCTAACCAGAAAGAGTACATATATAATAAATCCGAAACCACGTATAACCGCCAGAGATATTAATGACAAAATGAAATCATCTATCAACATAATGATCAGAGAAGAAACATGGTTCCCCCCTGTTGCCCAAGATCAACGAAATCGGGCAGCATAGGGTTACACAAAAAACCAACCCAAGGAAGGAACCATGTATACATACTACCAACTTATCAAAAACAGTAAAGACCCTGTA
>JAQQAL010000009.1 GCA_028532855.1 Candidatus Thalassospirochaeta sargassi | reverse complement strand
GTTCCGGATGTCGCTGTTGTATCAAGTCCACCGGTAAAGGTTATTGAGTCGCCGCCGTTACCAAAGGTTACTCCTCCGGTGTTATTGAATATTGTATCGGTATCTATCGTGCTCGCAGCTCCGTTAAAAACTACCGCATAGGCACCGCCGAAGGTATCAAGATCGTTTATCGTTACATTGCCGCTGAAGCTTACCGTACCTGTTGCCGCAGCATCCTGCAGGTCAAGCGAATAGCTGTTGCCGCCGTCGGTAATTGAAGATATATTGACTGCTGCCGTTCCGGCAAGGATAGTCGAATCACCATTCATCGTAACCGCGCCAAGGTCTATCTGATCATTGGACGTAACCACTGAACCTGCAATACTTGTTCCGCTCGGATTTGAAACATTTCCGGTGGTCGCAAGCCCACCGTTGAATGCAAGACTGTCACTACCGTCAACACTGTCACCAAGGGTAACGGTTCCGGTATTCAGGAAGTTTACATCATCGGTTATCGTTGTTGTTCCACCGGTGAAGGATACATCATATCCCTGTGCGGCTGTGTTAAGGGTTGTTATAGTCGCGTCTCCGCTGAATGAAACCGTACTTGTAGTGTCGGTCAAAGTTACAGTCGGCGCAGTGACAGCGGCAAAAGTCACGCTGTCTGAATCAGTTACAGTCAGCGTGCCGTCAACGTCGAGTGCGTCGGTAAATGTGAAAGCTACTGTGTTTCCACCGTCATTTATTGTAAGGTTCTGGAAATCCTGGGTATCCAGTGTACCGCCTGTCGCAATTGTAACAGGCCCTGATACCGCATCAAGGGTTACGGTATCAGCACCGGAAACAAAATCACCGTTGTTGCTCCAGTCGCCGCCGACTGTAAAATCTCCACCGGCAGTCAGGGTTGTTGATGCATCAATTGTTACATCATCAAAGTCTTCCGAGCCTGTAAGAGTTACGGATGTACCGGCGGTAGAAAGCTGAAAATTTCCAATATCAATTCCGGCATGGGTCAGGGTTTGAGTAGAACCTGAATCAAAAATCATAGTACCGGCACCCTTGGTATAGGCTCCGCCGGTAAAATCGGCATCGCCGGCAATATTGATATTATTGGCACCCTGAGCAAGCGTTCCCGCGGAAACGGAAAGATCACCGTTTACATCAAGGGCATTATCAAGTGTCCATGTATCGTTTGAGTCACTGTCAGAGAAGGTTAGATTAAAATAGCTGTCGCCCGCTGCAAGTCCGGCAAAGGCGTTGATACCCGTATCACCGGTATATTCAACTGTTCCGGAATCTGAATCGAAGGTTGTAATTGTAACCGTCTCACCGCCCTCAAGCATGAGAGTTCCATCATTCGTAAAGGTAGTGGTACTGAGGTTAAATCCGGCCAGGTCAAGACTGGCGTCAGGCTCTATCTCGAGAGAGGCCAGGGCGGCAGTGTTCTCATCAAGTACGGGGCTGTTTGTTACATTTTTAATCACAACATCATTTCCCGCTCCGGGAGCAGAACCCTGATCCCAGTTGCTGCCGTTGCTCCATACTGTACTTACGTTACCGAGCCAGTTGTATTCATTTGAAGCTGCAGCCTGAATCGTAATTGTTTCGTCATCGGAATAGGCATATGTACCGCCGTCAAGCGACATATCGATCGTGTCAGTGCCGGTTACAGTTCCCGTGTCAAGCTGAAGTCCGGTTATTGTCAGGGTATCGCCAGCAGCAGATCCAGTAGTAACAGGAATGTATATGATGTTTTCATCGCCATCGTCCGGATCAGGTAAAAAATCTGCAGCTCCCACTACGAGTGTTCCGGTTGTATTCAATCCGATGGTCGCGGAATTATCAAAGTATGTATCAGTAAGATCTGAAGGAACCCTTATCAGGATACCATTGGCGATAGTCAGATTTCCGCCCTCAGGATCAGAGATGATGATATTAGAAATGGGTTGATCAGCAGAGCTTGTTAACAGCGTAGTGCTTGATGTTGAACTTATGGAAGGAGGAATAGAACCTGTAAAGTCTACAGTAATGGATGTAGACAACAATGTACCGAATGAATCTCCTCCATTCCCCCCCCCTGTAACGGCGTCCCAATAGGCGGTGACAGTAACAGTCTCCGTCTCGTCATTATCAAGGGTAAATGTTGCAAGACCTGATGAATCGGTTGTGATTACAGCAGAATTTGTTCCGCCGTTGATATCGGCACTGTTTAAAACAGCATTAGCGCCGTCGGTTGCCTCAACATATATATCACGAATATATGGAACAGGATCACCGCTGCTGTCCACAATCTGAAGGGTTATTGTCTCAGTATCAATTCCGTCATCAAGAGCGGTTCCATCCGCACTTGCAAGGTAAACCGCATCAGGAACCTCTGGTTTATAATAATCAGCATAGGTACGAAGCAGCTCCTGGACCTCCGATGCGGAATCGGGATCATAGTATGTACCAGCTGCAATAGTCGCGGTTGACAGAGCCCGCCAGTGCCAGAATTCGGCCGGGTTTGAATAATAACCGTCACGGCCTGTTGTATCCAGATATTTAGCCTTCCAGGTTCCAACATCTTCAGTGATTGTAAAATACTCATTTACAACAACACCATTACCTGAAGCAGGTATGGCCCCGAGAGAAGAAGATTCTGATTCAGCATTGGTATTATTATAGGCGGAGCCTGTTATTGCAATTAGAGAATCACCACTACCCCCGCCTTCATCAATATCCCAGTTTGAAAATACTATTAAATCACTGTCCGCAGCTGATCCATCAGGGGCAAAGGGATATAATTCATACAATCGGTCGGTCCCGCCGGCTGTATCACCGTTACTGTCACCGAGCAAACTGATATTCCAGGAATAAGCGAAAGCTCTGAAATTATTAGAACCGCTGGGTGTGTTTCCGCTGCCGGGATTATTAAACGAAACGTCCATCCGGTATCCGTTTCGATCAATGTCCTGTTCCAGCGACACAACAATTCTGAAATAATATTTACTGCCGATCTTTTCGCCTGCAGCAGGGTCATAAGGCCCCATATACTCCCAGGTCTGTTCATTTGTATAAGTCTGTGAATCTAAAAGGGTACCGCCTGAAATGGCTTCATCGCGATCTGTGAATGTAAAATTATCAGCAACTGAACCTGACAGAGCCCCGCTGCCTCCGACAACATCAACCCTTGTTATCGGGCTGCCGCCCGTAACATCATCCGGAGAAACATTATTGACTGCACCAGGGCTATCTATAGCAAGATAAAAAGAACTCGTTACAGATGAATCGATCTCATAAAATAATACCTGTATTCTATCCTGAGAGCCGTTGCCTGTAGCCCAGGAAATTCCGAGATAGGTATCATAGGTTGAACTGCCGGTATCTTTCGGGATTCTGCTCTGTCCGAGAAGAGGTGAAATAAAAACAAAAAACAGCAGCATAACAGTTATGCAGCCGGAAAGTTTATTTTTCATTTAACTCCTGATGATATTATACAAGTTATAGGTTTAATATATCTTAAATTGTAGAAAATTTCATCAACATTTAACACCTGAGTAAAAAACTGCAACTAAATACGTAAGGATTTTAATCTTTTAAGACGACAAAACCCCGCTTTCCATCTGATTTATTCCGGAAAACGAGGTCCTGTTATCAATACACCTGTATAGTCTATGACGGGATATCAATATATATCGTAATTACAAAATCTGCTGATTTTAAACCGTGGTTATCCTCCGTCCAGACAGTAATCTCAACTGAATAATTATCATAAATAAGCGTATCGTATGAGAGAATACCTGTATCAGCATCAAGGACAGCCCCCTCCGGCAATGTGCTGCTGTAAAATTTAACAGTATCTCCCTCATCAGGATCAAGGGCTGCTCCAGGTGCTGATGTTTCTAATGTGATATAATAAGGCTCATCATATCTGTACTCAAGATTTACCTCTGATGGACCTGTAATGTCATAAGGCGCCTGATTATCACTCGGATCATCACCCGAACCTTCATAAGGCTCGATGCTCAGCACCTTTTTAGCCGTAATTACGGCTACGGCCTTCTCATTAGCCTGGTCAGTGCCGTATACAGTGTATTCACCATCATTTTCACCGGCTTCTATCCCCCCGGGTAGAACCAGGTACTGATCATACCAGCCTGCAAAGAACATTCTTAGAACCCACATCCAGCGATGATGGTAACGATTATAACCGTTTCTTCTGTATTTCCGGTATTCCTTGAAATAGTCTCTCCAGGATGAAAAATCCCTGAGACCGATGACCTTTGCCCTTGAGATATGGTAAAAACCATCATCATCAAGTATAACTGACCAGTAAACGCCTACTGTAGTCCCTTCTTCAACAATATAATTGGAGCTTTCAAAACCGGAGTTTTCAGCATATCCGATGATGATAATTTCACTTGCATCGTCATTAACAACCATATCAGTTGCATTGTAGCTCCAGTTAAAATAGCCTGAGAGAGACTGACGCCCCTCTACCATCTCAAGGAGTTCCGAGGTATCGAAGTCTTCACTGTTCACAACTGGGGCAATCCTGCCGTTGGAATAAATAATCCATATGCCGGAATATCCGTCATTTCTCTTCCCGAGTATAATTGCTGCTACAGAAACGCTGCAGCTGCTGCATCTAGATACCGTTTCTTCAGTATCGAATGAAATGAATTCAATAACCTCTGAACATACGACGTTACCTGACTCTTCCTCATTCTGAATCGGGATTGCAAGCCCCTTTGAGTCTACAAAAACGGCTCCGCCGCTGTCGGAGTCTTCAAAAACATAGGGAGTAATGACTGTTTCAGCCGGATCTTCCACCTCGTGCACATCTAAGTCTGTCTCGGTCGTATCGTCGATTGTGTCGGTAAGAACAGGGTCTAGGACGGACGGGTTCATCTGATTAGTGCAGGAAAAAAACACTAATCCTGCGATCGCCGCAAGGAAAAACGGCAGAACGTGAAATACACACTTTTTCATCTTAATATCCCCCCGGATATAAAAACTGCTATGCGTTAAGTTTATCACAACTATCGGCAAATATCACGCATGAATCGAACTGTTTCTTCCAGGATCATTGTTGTACGGTAGTCCTTAAGCCTGACCTCAAATCCATGCCCGCCGGATTTATGAACCAGAAACCTGCAGGGGATTTTAAACTCTTTCAACCTTCTGACCAGCTTAACCGAAGATGAATATGGCACAACCTCATCATTTCTTCCGTGAACGGCAAGTACAGGTATCATATGAACAGAAAGGCTGTTTACAGGGGAGAATCTGTCATAGGCGGCCTCATCAAAACGGGGAGTGCTTTTCATGGCGGTTCCGGCGCCGAATCGCGCAAAGAAAGACTTGTCGTCAGTTGAAAAAAGGTCTGTCAAATCAGACGGCGAGTAGTAAGCGACAACAGCCTTGATATCCCTCATTGCCTCCGCAGTTTCGGTTGTTTGCTCAATGGTGTTGAATGCAGCATGACAGAGCGCCAGGTGTCCGCCGGCTGAAAGCCCCATAAGAATTAAGGGCTTTGGTAAAAGCAATTCATCGGCATTAACGCGAATAAAATCGACCGCGGCTGAAAAATCATCGATGATATCAGCCATCTTATTCGCATAGGCAAATCTATAGTCAATTGAAGCAACTGCAAAACCGCGGTCTACCAGAAAATGACACCAGGATATGTTGTTTGGCTGATTTCGCGCTCCGCTTATCCAGCCTCCTCCATGGGCAAACACAACTGTGGCCGTACCTGATGCCGTAGAGGCGACTGTGGGGTTCGGGCTATACAGGTCAAGCTTTAACTCAGCACCGCCAATTTTCCTATAGACTATGGTCTGTGGTGGCTCCTTAGCTCTAGTTTCGATCGGCAATCGGGCACGCAGCTTGTTTACCGCCCAGAGCACTGCAGCTGCCACAGCAAACACAAGGGCAAAACCCGCATCAAGTATAATGGCTACAATAAGCAGGGGTATTATGTAATGGCGGTTGGACATCAGCCAGGAGGTGCGAAAACTCTTAAACCCCTTCATTCGTTTCAGCTTCATTGCTTACGCCCTTTCAGATAAAGAAAGATTGCGGCGCCGATTATTAGTGCTGCGCCGGCAATGGTAAAGAGATCCGGCAACTCGTTCCACAGGAAAAAGCCAATCAAGGCCGAAAAGATCACATGTGTGTAATTATAAATCGACACGTCACCCGGCCGTCCATATGAATATGCAAGAGTCAAGAAATATTGCCCTCCTGCAGCGAAAACTCCGGTCAAGACAAGAGCTGCCAATTCTAATGTATTAGGACGCTTGAAGACTGCAAGCATCGGACCTGCGGATGCTATCGTAGATATGGTTGAAAACCAGAATATAATCGTCAATGATTGAACTCGCCCGCGTAGCGAGGCTATAATGGTATAGGCCGTTGCAGCAAGGACTGCTGCGCCGAGCCCTGCCAGAGCCGGAACAATCTGCAGATTGAATCCAGGTTTTATTATCAGTAACGCACCGCCGAATGCTGCTGCAAGAGCAGGAATCTGATATCGCCGAAGGTGTTCGCCCAGAAATAAAGACGAAAAAATAATTACAAAAAACGCGGATAGCTTATTCAACATTGCGGAATCACCAAGCTGCAATTCACCGACAGAATAAAAATAAAGGAGAACACCGAGAAACCCCGTAAGGGAGCGAAACAGCAGCCTCAACCTCTGCCGAGACGGACCGATAAAAACATCCCGGCTGCCGCTTCTTCGCATTTTCAGGCCAAGTACAGGTGTTACAATCAGCATCATTATAAAATTCCTGAAAAAAACTTTCTGAATAAACGGAATATAAACTGCATATTTCACTGCCGCGCTCATAAGAGCAAAACATAGGGCAGAAATAATCATAAACAGCGGAGCCGTTATTTTTAGTCTTCCAGAGTTCTCTAAAGAAAGTTTGTTCATATCAATAAGCCGTAAGCGATAAATCCGAGCGCCGGCGGGAATAGCCATTTCAACCTGAACAGAACAATAAAGGCCGTATTCCTATTAATTCTCTCTCTGTAATTATCCGGTATTTCGGATTTAAGTGCAAAAGACATACAGCAATTTTAAAGTATTACAAGATGATGATGCAAGAAGAAAACACGATCAGAACTGCTTTAGTTGTGGCTTGCATGATTTGTAAGGTATAATCAGCTATGGATGTACGAATACGCGGTTTAAATGGAAAAATGCTTAACGCCGACTCAACCATAACGGTACCGGCTTCAAAATCACATACAATAAGAGCACTGCTGATAGCTTCAGCAGCCGAAGGAGAAAGCCGGCTGATCAACCCGCTTGATTCTGCAGATGCACGTTCATGTATAGATACCTGCCGGAGTTTCGGTGCACTGATAGATACTGACGGCCGTACGGACGGCGGGCTGCCTCTGTGGACGGTCACCGGCTGCGGGAATAAACTCAGAAGCACAGCTCGGGGTGATAAAATAATAACAATCGATGTCGGCAACTCAGGGACAAGCCTGTATCTTGCTGCTGGTATCGCGGCTCTCGGCGGAAGGAAAATACGCTTTACAGGCGACGAACAGATTCAGCGCAGACCGGTGAAAGCCCTTCTTGGCGCCCTCAGCGACCTGGGCGCAGGGGTTGAAATTGAAGGAGAAAGCCCGCCATTCAATATCACAGGCCCACTGCGGGGCGGCAGAACCTCAATAAAATGCCCGACCAGCCAGTATCTATCATCACTGCTGATATGCACACCACTTGCTGAGGGAGCCGGCGAAACAGCTGCTGAGAGCATAATCGACGTGCCGCTTCTGATGGAAAAACCCTATGTTGAAATGACCCTGCGCTGGCTCGACCGGCAGGGAATTGAATATACGAACAATAATTTCAAACGCTTCACAATAAAGGGCGGTCAAAGCTACAGTGCATTTGAAAGCATAATCCCCGGAGATTTTTCATCCGCGGCCTTCCCTCTGGTTGCAGCGGCTATTACGGGGTCGAAACTCCAGCTGGCTGGCCTTGATATAACCGACAGTCAGGGCGATAAGGCGGTTATTGATTACCTCAGAATAATGGGGTGCAGGATAGATACCCCCGCAGACGACAGGGGCTGTATAACAATCTACGGCCCCGGTCATCCCGGCTGTCCGGCGTCGACACTGAAGGCTGCGGAGTTCGATCTCAACGACACACCCGACGCACTGCCCGCAATGGCGGTCGCGGCATGCAATGCCTGCGGAACAACAAAGCTTTATAACGTACCCCAGGCCAGGCTGAAAGAAACCGACCGCATAAGAGTGATGCAGCAGGAGCTTACACATCTTGGCGCCGACATCGAAGAAATTCCTGACGGTCTCATTATTCGCGGAACGGAAGCAGGCACCCCTGGGTTAGCTCCTCTCCAGGGCGCCCGTTTGAACGGGCACGACGACCACCGTGTTGTGATGTCGCTGGCCCTTGCGGCGCTTACATGCGAAGGCGAAACGGTAATAAGCGGCGCCGAAGCTGTGGACATCACCTATCCGGGCTTCTTCGAGCAGCTTGGAAAGCTTACAGACGAGGCGAACAATGAAAACCTATGATCTGCGAAGCGATACTATTACCAAACCTACGGATGCAATGAGAAAGGCAATGGCAGCTGCCGAGGTTGGTGATGATGTGTATTTCGAGGACCCCAGCATAAACAAGCTGCAGGAGATGGCTGCCGAACTCACAGGCAAGGAGGCGGCACTATTTGTCTCATCCGGCTCCATGGGTAACCTGATTTCAATCTTTCTGCATGCAGGTCAGGGCCGCGAAGTACTCTGCCACCGCGACAGCCATATCATCCACCATGAACTCTCTTCCGGGTCGGCACTTGCCGGTGCAGCCCTGATTGGACTCGAGGGCGGCCGCGGAAAACTCAACCCCGGAGCACTTTCATCAGCCGTCAGACCAGATCGCTACGATAATTGCCGTTCGGGAATGGTTGAGCTTGAGAACACGATAAACGGAGTCTACTACCGCAGGGTTGAGCTTAAAGCTGTCTCAGATTTTGCAGTTGCTGCCGGACTGCCGGTACATATGGACGGGGCAAGGCTATTCAACGCAGCTCTCGCCTCCGGCATGACGGTTTCAGAAATCGCGGCTCATGCCGATTCTGTGTCATTCTGTCTGTCCAAGGGACTGGGGGCGCCGGTCGGCAGCTGCCTGTGCGGCAGCAAAGAGTTTATAAAAGAGGCCCGCCGCATACGCAAGATGCTCGGCGGGGGAATGCGGCAGGCTGGAATACTGGCCGCGGCCGGTATTTATGCCCTTGAAAACAATGTAGAACGCCTTGCTGATGATCACGCGGCAGCCTCACGGATAGCTGAAGCCCTGTCCGGATGCAGCTGGGCTGAACTTGAACCAGCCGATGTGGAAACCAATATCATATTCTTCAATACTGTCGGCCGGTCAGCCGGGCAGGTTGTTGAAAGCCTTGCTGAAAAGGGCGTGTTAGGCTCATCAGATGGAGCATCAACCATAAGACTGGTCACGAGCCTTGCCGTCGGAGGCGGCGATATTGACGACATCTGCTCGATCATTGAGGGGGAAGCGTAAGATGCGAGGCGGTATCTGCGCCGGCGGTGCGGCCGGAGGGGCCGACGCAGCTGCAGCGGGGGGGAGACGTCCCCCCGGCAGTTACAGGTCTGTAAAACTTTCGTTATTTCTGCTGAATCGGGTGTTTATGCGCATGTATTGCGTTTAATCACTTTAGACATAAGGTTATGCGAATGTTTTGGGATATGTTCAATTTCCGGATGCCGGATAAAACGCATCGATTCCTGGATACATCATCTTTTTTGCCGCTATTCTTTCCGGAATTGTAAAATACTCAGCCGTGCCGGTAGTTACTATTTTGCCTTTCTCATCTAGAATTTCGACCTCGACGACTGCGATGTTTTTTTTCATTTCCTTCAGCCTCCCGCGAAGCTCAACCCTGCCTCGGTTTGTATAAACGGGACCGCTGTAGTTCACATCAAGTCGGGTGGTATAACCGGCTGTTTTAAGTTTTATGAAAACAACCCAGGCGGCAAGCTCATCTATCAGGCTTGCACGCACGCCGCCGTGCAGAATGTAGTTATATCCCTGAAAATAGTCGGGCGCATCCCAGAGTGAGACTACGTCGTCACCGTCCTCAAAGAATTCCATTCGGAGACCGTGTTCATTATCCGGAGCACAGCCGAAGCAGTTATAGTCTTTTACACCGGTGAACGGATTATTCAATTTAGTCATGGGTAGAATATTAACGGGCTGTTTTGATTTAAACAAGTAAGATGCTCGAAATTCAAAAAATATGACATTTTATAAAAATACACAGTTTCTATAGGAACTTGGTTCACCGGAACTTTGCTTGAAAATCTGCCTGTATCTATTTATAATAACAAATCACAATCCAAACACAGAAATCAAGGGGAAAAAATGGCATCAACAGCTACTCTAATCACATTTATTGTGTATCTGCTATTCCTTCTGGGAGTAGGTCTTTATTTTTACAAACGAACTTCAAATATTTCGGACTATCTGCTCGGCGGCCGGGGTATGGGAAAATGGGTTACCGCACTTTCAGCGCAGGCAAGCGATATGTCGGGATGGCTGCTGATGGGGCTGCCGGGAGCAGCTTTCCTCTACGGCATAAACCAGAGCTGGATAGCTATAGGTCTTTTTATAGGCACTGTTTTGAACTGGATCCTGGTTGCTCCGCGGCTTAGGGTTTATACCGAGAAAACCGAGTCGCTGACTATGGCGAGTTTTCTTGAGGCGCGCTTCAAGGATCCGACTGGATTGCTCCGGATAATCTGCGCTATTATTACGCTTATCTTTTTTGCCATTTACGCCTCCTCCGGTATGGCCGGAGCCGGCAAGCTTTTTGAAGCAATGTTTGGTATTGATTACAGTCTGGCTGTTATAATCGGCTGTCTGGTCATTGTACTCTATACAATGCTCGGCGGTTTCATGGCTGTATGCTGGACAGACCTTTTTCAGGGTGCATTGATGTTCTTTTCAATCCTGATTGTTCCGCTGGCCGCACTTAAGGGTGTGGGCGGATTCGAAGGAATCAATACAGCGGTTCTGGCAAAGGGTATTTCAACCAGCATGATACCGGGAGCCGGCGTCGGTGCAGTTCTTGGCATTATTTCAACTATGGCCTGGGGCCTCGGCTATTTCGGCCAGCCGCACATTCTTGTCCGCTTTATGAGTATCAAAAGCATAAAAGAAATCCCCCAGTCAACAATCATAGCCACCGTATGGGTGTTCATCTCTCTTGCAGGCGCGATCCTTGTGGGCCTTATCGGTACTGCAATGTATGCTGAAGCCCCCGGTGGGGACGCGGAGAAGGTTTTCATCTACATGATAAGCGATATGTTCAACCCGTGGATAGGCGGAATACTTCTTGCAGCTATTCTTTCTGCCATTATGTCGACGATAGACTCACAGCTGCTTGTATCATCTTCGGCCCTGACTGAAGACTTCTATCAGAAGATAATCAAGAAAGACGCAAGTGAAAAAGAGCTGATTCTCATCGGCCGTATAAGTGTTATTATTATTTCAGTTATTGCAATGCTTCTTGCCCTCAATCCGGACAACACTATCCTCGGCCTCGTATCCTACGCATGGGGCGGCTTCGGTGCGGCATTCGGACCGGTAATTCTGATGGCCCTGTTTTCAAAAAAGACCGGCTGGAAATCTGCTCTTGCGGGTATGGTTACCGGCGCCGTTGTCTGTGTTCTATGGAAGCAGATTGGCCTGGGAGCACAGATGTATGAGATTGTCCCCGGATTTATTGCGAACTTCATTGTTATGCTTATTGCTAATTCATTTATTAAGCAGGATGACGCAGATATGGATAAAACCTACGACGAAGTTCAGGCTGAAGTAAAGGGCTGATTCATAAACCAAACTATTTCAAGAGCCTGTCTGTTCATGCAGACGGGCTTTTTTAATACCAGTTTAAAAATTCGACTACGCACTGTTCGTGTGAAATTTTCACAAAAAAAAACAGCCCCCGGCAGAAACCGGAAGCTGCTTTCTATATTGATACCGGACTTTAACCGGCTGTATGCAATTGTGCTGCCGGCTGCGGGTTAAACAGCATTCTCCATTACCCTGTTGAGCCTTTTTACAAACTCGGCGGGTTCTTTCAGCTGCTGGCCTTCAACAAGCATTGCCTGCTCGAATAGAAGGAAGCTCACATCCTCAAAAACAGCATCGTCAGACGAGGCCTTAAGTTTTGAGACAATTGCGTGATCAGGATTGATTTCAAGGATCGGCACAATGTCCGGCATATCGGTCTGGCCCATAGCGCGCATCATCTGCTGCATCTGCATTGTCGGATCATTCTCATCCGCGACAATACAGGAGGGCGAATCGGAAAGCCTTGATGAAGCCTTAACCTCTTTGACCTTATCACCTAGCACATCCTTGATGCGTTTGAGAATTGGTTCAAGATCCTTTTCCTTTTCTTCATCCTCTTCCGTCTTCAGGTCATCTGCAGCACCGCTTTTGTTAACAGCCTTAAGTTCTACATCCTTGTAGTTCATGATGGAAGGAGCAACAATTTCGTCAATCTCGTCGTCCATTATCAGGACCTCAATACCCTTCTTTTTATATGCTTCAAGAAGCGGAGAGTTCCTGAGTGTTGATTCATTATCACCTGTAATATAATAGATCCCCTTCTGATCATCCTTCATCCGCTCTTTGTAGGCGGCAAGGCTTGTCCATCCCTCTTCTTCGGAGGACTTGTATCTAATCAGCTCAAGCAGAGTTTCGCGGTTAGCATAATCCGAGTAAACACCCTCTTTAAGGGGCCGGTTGTACTGCTCAATAAACTCCTTATACTTCTCGGGATTGTTCTCGGCAATCTTCTTAAACTCGCCAAGCACCTTCTTAACAGATGCGCTTTTGATAGCCTCGAGCACCCTGTTCTGCTGTAGAATCTCACGGCTTACATTCAGCGGCAGATCCTCAGAATCTATAACACCGCGGAGGAAGCGCAGATATACCGGCATCAGCTCCTTCTCATCATCAGTGATAAAAACACGCTTGATGTAAAGCTTAACGCCCGGCTTGTAATCAGCCTGATACATATCAAAGGGGGCCTTTGCCGGGACATAAAACAGGGTTGTATACTCCTGTGTTCCCTCAGCCTTTGTGTGCAGATGAAGCATCGGATCCTCATTATCATGTCCGATTGTCTTGTAGAACTCGTTATAATCCTCATCAGAAAGATCAGACTTGGACTTTTTCCAGATTGCAGCAGCAGTGTTAATCTGCTCAATCTTGTGTTCCTTCACTTCCTTTCTGTCGTCGCCCTCGCCTTCGAAGGATACATCGTCGAACTCAAGAAAAATCGGAAAAGCAATATGATCGGAATATTTCTTAACCAGCTGTTCAATGCTCCAGCGGTTTGTGTATTCAGTTCCGTTGTCGTTCAGGTGAAGCTGAACAGTAGTACCCTGTGACTCCCGCTCGGACTCATCAACACTGTAGTTGGTTCGTCCATCGCTCTGCCACTTCCAGGCCTGTTCCTCGCCGGCCTTCCGGCTTATTACGGTAACCTTATCGGCAACCATGAAACAGGAGTAGAAACCAACACCGAACTGCCCGATAAGGTTCGAATCTTTCTGAGCGTCGCCTGACAGCTGACTCAGGAAGTTCTTGGTTCCTGAGCGTGCAATTGTACCTAGGTTGGCATCAAGGTCTTCTGCATTCATACCGATTCCGTTATCGGACAGGGTGAGCAATTTCGCGTCAGCATCGAAGTTGATATCGATTCTGGGGTCAAAATCAAGCTGCTTAAGCTCATCATCGGTAAGCGTCAGATACTTCAACTTGTCCAACGCATCGGATGAGTTTGAGATTAGCTCGCGGAGGAAAATTTCTTTATGCGAGTACAGCGAGTGAATAATCAGATCCAGCAGCTGTGATATTTCCGTCTTGAATTTCTTTTTAGACATGGGTTTTGTCTCTCCATAAATTTAGTAGAATATTATGTATTTATTGCAGAAAATATAATAAAAAAATCGACTTGCGGCAAATATAAAAGTCTAATACTTATATTTCACACCGAAGTTGGTACACGGAAAACCGTAGATGCTCCAGCTTCCTATGCTGTACATATTCCCGGACCTTGAGTCACCATAAATATCACTGTAGGCATCCCAGCCGCCTGAGAGTGCTGAATGAAGCCGCGGGTTTATCTCTCCGAAAATTATATAGTGGTCAAGGAATTTAACCTCAAGTCCGGCGGAAAACTCCGACACAAACAGCGGGTTAGGCAGATTATTTCCGAAGCCCATACCTGCAGAAAACCCGAAGTTCAGACGCAGAATTGAATCATACGGAATTGCGTAAAACCCGACACCGAGCATAGGCATAAAATATCTTGAACTGACATCATAACTACCGGAAAACATCTGAGTCAGTGAAATATACGACTGATAGATATCAAACGACAGGTAGGCGTTCTCGGGTTTGAAGTACATCTCAACCCCGAAGGCCGGACAGAATCCGGAATCAGTAAACTTCAATTCACCCGCTATAACCCCGGTAGGCGACGGCTCTATGCGGTAGGTCTTGGACAGTGTTCCCATCTCGACAGAATAATCCCCGGGGTAACGACCGGGGGATATCGCTGTAAAGCTGATAGAGTCCCCCGGCTCGAGACCGCTTATAACAAGCTCGCCGCTTGCATCAATGAATAATTCTCCCCCGCCAACAAGTTTCAACACAGTATCAGGGGGGCCGGCAATTGTGAGATCAAGCGCAAAGGCAGCTGAGGCTGATAAAAACAGAAAAAGCAGTGCTGCTGTTACCGTTTTTTTCATAAGTCTATACTCCCATTTCCCTCAGCTTTGACGACACAGCTGAAGCCAGGGCTTTGTGACCCTCAGCAGTCAGGTGTACCCCGTCAGCTGTACATACCTCAGCAACAGTTCCGGCATCAAGAAAATCACAGCCGTATTCTTCAGCCTTTTTACGGTACTCTCCGGCAAGACCACCGGAAACAATCGAAGGATCATGACCGTCAATATCAGCGAACTCACGTAAATCAAAGGAGGCCCTGCTCTGATCACCCTGTATCACCGGAGCAGGACTCATAAGCAGAATACGCGGAGCTGCACCACCCCGGCCCGCATCGGAGGCCTGTATCATTTCAACCAGGCGCCTGATACCCTTACCTATTGAAAACGGGGTATTATGGTAGAAGTTCTTTGAATCGTTTGTACCGAGCATAAGAATAACAAGATCAAGGGGCTTGTGGGACAGCAGACAGAAGGGCAGAGCATCGTGCCCGTTTCTGCACGGGTTAAAGGGATCATCCCATACCGTTGTGCGCCCGTTTAATCCCTCGGGAATAATATTGTAAGCATTACCCAGTTCCGCCTGAACCAGACTGGTCCATCTCTTATCATATGGAAAACGTTCGCCGTTCTCCCCGTCATATCCCCAGGTATTTGAATCGCCAAAGCATAATATGTTTTTCATATGTTGAGTTTAGCACCAAAAACAACAACACAGCAAGCACAGCAGAATGCATAGAGATTTTCCACTTGATTTTTTATCCCAGGATCCATTATTCTCATATCAGTATGGACGACGACCCTTATCCTGAACCTATCTACACTTTAGAGATCAGCGCCAAATGATAGTGGAATTTACAGCACTGATTATCCTTCTTGTATTATCCGGATGCTTTTCGGCGACCGAAACTGCATTTACATCACTATCATCACCCCAGGTACGCCAGGTAAGCATTCAAAAAGGCAGACGGGGCAGGCTTGTTAAAAAGCTTGCTGAGAATCCGGACCGCTTGCTTACGACAATCCTGCTGGGCAACAATCTGGTGAATATTGCAGCCTCCGCGCTGGCAACCAATCTGACTATTAAAATGTTCGGCAGTAACTTTATAGGCGCAATGACGGGTATTCTTACCCTGATTATACTGATATTTGCAGAACTGACCCCGAAACGCATTGCAATTGCCCTGAATGTTCAGCTCAGCCTTATCTCAGCCTGGCCTGTCTGGATACTATCGACAATTCTTCGCCCGGTGATATTTCTTATAAGCGGCTTCAGTTCGCTGATAACCCGCTTCGTAATCCCAAAAGAAACAAAGACCATTTCGTTTGAAGCCCTGCTTCACATGATGAGCGCAGCCGAAGAGGAAGGCCTTGTTCAGAACTATGAATCGGAGATGGTAAAATCAGTTTTCAGACTGAACGAGGTGTCTGTACAGGCAATTATGACGCACAGGACCGATGTTTTCAGCCTTAATAAAAACATGACAATAGAGGAATCAGCTTCATTAATCAGTGACAGCGGTTTTTCAAGAATCCCTGTATATGACAGAGAACCTGAAAATATTGTAGGAATTGTGCTCTCGAACGACATCACCGCTCACCTGCTGAAGATGGAAGGAGAGAGGCGGCTTGCGGAGATTATGCATGAACCAATCTTCACGCCGGCCAATCGAAAACTGCATGAACTTTTCAATCTGCTGAAAGCAGAAAAACTGAATATTTCAATAATCCTGGACGAATACGGCGGACTCGCAGGCATAGTAACCCGTGAAGATATTATTGAAGAGATCCTCGGTGAACTTTACGACGAAAACGAAGATCCGGGAATTGAAAGGATACAGAGAACCGATAAAAGCAGCTGGCGTATAATGGGAGACACCTCCCTGCATCAGTTTACGGATACCTTTGAGATTGAGATGCCGGAAACCGAATATGCCGAGACAATTGCAGGGTATTTCCTGGAAGAACTCGACCGGATACCCAGGGCAGGAGATAAAATCAGCTTTGATAAATATATCCTTGAGATTGAAGAAACCGAGAAAAACAGGATTATTTCAATTCTTTTAAGCAAAGCTGAAAAATAACAGCCTTAATATAAAAAATTTCTAATGTCCTATATTTTTAAATCGCCGCCGTCAAGGAAAACCCTGCTGCTGCCGTCGGCAAAGTATGCTGTAACAGTCGGATCTTTTACGAGGCAGTCGCAATGGATCAATGCCTTTGCATCTTCATCATAGTTTGAACCTATTGCGATATGAATTGTCCGGTATGCTTTCTCATCACCGAGCATATTACCTATTATTCCGGCAGCAGGGTTTAATCCTATCCCCAGCTCTCCGAGGTTGCGTGCATTCTTTTTATATATCTCGCCGGAGCCTGCAGGTATCCTGCCCGCGGCTTCAAACTCAACAGCATTTTTCTCACCCAGCTCAATAGTTTTCTGCAGCAGCCTGGCGCCCTCTCCGCCCTCAATTGATGTGACAAAACCATCTATAATCTTCAGATCAACAGGCTGCTCAAGCATATAATCACCGTTATAGAGCGAGATTGAACCGTCAAATACAAGGCGCCCGTTGGAGCTGCCAAGCTCCGGTGAAATGAAGGTCTCGCCTGCGGGCAGATTGCCGCCCTCACCCGGTGCAGAAAAATCACCGTTATCAAGCATTGCGGTGCGCCCCTTCAGACCAATCTTCAGATTGGTGCCGCCGGGACTTGTTATAGATACGTACTGGGCGCGGTTGAGTATTTCTTCGACAACCCCGGCTTCTTTTTTCAGCCTCAAGTAATCAATAGGAACCGTTTTCTTAAAAAGCTCTTTGGTAACGCCCGGTGACCAGAAAGCCCTTGTTTTCTTTGTATGCATCAGGTAATGAAAGGTATTATCAATCTCGGTACCATCTTCAGCCTTCCATGGATTAACAATGGCAGCCCGGTCCTTGCCCAGCTTCTCAGCACTCATTGAAATAAGGACTTCAGGAGCTGTACCGATAGCGCCTATTACCTCGTCAGCAGCAAAACTCATCTGATCCTTCACCGGCTGAAAAACAAGCACAGGCTTAGCGTCAGCCTTAAGAGCTGCATCATAAAGCGCGTAGGAAATCTCAGCAACATCTCCGACAGGGTTTGTGATTATCAGGACCTTCTCATCAGGCTTAACCCTGAGTACATCTCTGACAGCTATCCGGGCAGCCTCAGCCAGCTCCGGCTCCTGAGTAGTTATATCGTTAAAAAGCTGCATATTCTGCATTTTCTCCTCCATGTTTAATGGGCAGTATACCCCCTGTTATCGGGATTGCCAAGCCTGAAACAATCGAGTAATATTCGCTCATGAAGGATTTCTTCAACACCATTACAGCCGCACTAGGGTTTTTATTCTATATGGTTTTCTCGGCGATAATGCTCATTCCTCTGCAAATCCTGAAATTGCCCGGATTCGAAAAGCAGCTTAAAAGCATTTCGTTTTTTATGACTTCGAAGTGGGGTCATTTTGTTTTCTGGGCTAATCATTCAAAAATGATAGTAAAAGGCAGAGAGAACCTTCCGGATCATGAGAGGATTATCTATATCGCTAATCATCAGGCTTATGCAGACATACCCCTGATGATGGCGCAGATGCCTACGATGATCGGATTTATTGCCAAGAAGGAGCTTGGGAAAGTACCGGTAATCGGTCCATGGATGAAAAGTATTCACTGCATACTCGTTGACAGGGGGAATTTCCGCAAAGCCATGCGTGAGATCGAGGTAGGAATTACCGAGGCCGGACAAGGTCGCCCCAAAGTAATCTTCCCCGAGGGGACACGAAGCCATAGTGCTAAAATGAACCCTTTTAAACCGGGAAGCGTCCTGCTCGCAGCAAAGGCCGGACTGACGATAGTGCCTGTGACAATAAACAATACCTATAAAACGTGGGAAGAACATAATAAGATTAGATCAGCGGAACTTCATCTAACCATTCATCCGTGTATTGAAACAGAAGGGATGAGTGAAGAAGAGCAGAAAGCGCTGACACAGAGGCTTTGGCATATAATAGCCGATGCTCTGCCTAACAAAGGAGAATAAAGGAATATGAAACTTGTATGTCTCGATCTTGAAGGGGTACTTGTACCCGAAATATGGATTAATTTCGCAATAGACACCGGAATTGATGAGCTTAAAAAAACTACCCGGGATGAACCGGATTACGACAAGCTGATGAACTACAGAATTGATATTCTGGATAAAAACGGTCTGAAACTCAGTGATATTCAGAGAGTTATCAGCGGAATGGATCCGCTGCCGGGCGCAAAGGATTTCATGGAAGAGCTGAGATCCAAAACCCAGGTTGTAATTCTCTCGGATACCTTCGACCAGTTTGCTCAGCCCCTTATGAAGAAACTCGATTGGCCGACCCTCTTCTGCAATACTCTCAATATTAAAGATGACGGCAGTATTGGCGGTTACCGACTGAGACAGCAGGACGGCAAACGTAAGGCTGTCGAAGGATTTCATTCAATGGGTCTAAAGGTTGTCTGCTCAGGCGATTCCTACAATGACCTGTCAATGATCAGAAAGGCTGATGCCGGTGTACTGTTCACTCCTCCGGAAAACATAGTGAAGGACAACCCCGATCTGCCTGTTGCTGTTAACTATACTGAACTGATGGCTGAGCTCGATGCAGCTCTGGCAAGGATTTAAACTGAGATGAATCTTAAAAATGTTGAAAGGCTGATTAAGGAACTTCTGATTGAAATTGGAGAAAATCCGGACCGGGAAGGTCTTGTAAAAACCCCCGAAAGGGCAGCAAAATCGTGGCAGTTTCTCACAAGCGGATATACAGCTGATTTCGATAAAGTAATCAACAACGCCGTTTTTGAGTCCACATCTAACAATATGATCATTGTCCGCGATATTGAGGTATACAGCATGTGCGAACACCACATGCTGCCCTTCTTCGGTAAATGCCACATTGGGTATGTTGCAAGCGACAAGATACTCGGCGTAAGCAAACTCGCGCGTATAGTCGATCATTATGCACGCCGGTTACAGATACAGGAGAATCTGACCGAACAGGTAGCAGAAGCCATAATGGAGTCGGTAAAACCGGAAGGCGTTGGTGTCGTAATGGAATGTCAGCACATGTGCATGATGATGCGCGGGGTTGAGAAACAAAACTCCGTAATGACAACATCCAGTGTGCTGGGCAGCTTTCGAACTAAAGAAGCCACAAGACTGGAGTTTCTGAACCTGATTCATGGTGCAAGATGAAATGAAAAATATCAGGTTGATAACGACAGGCGGGACTTTCGATAAAAAATATGACGCAATACAGGGCAAACTCGATTTCAAGGAGACCCACCTGCCGGAGATTCTTGAGATTGTGCGGCCGAATGCCCGGGTGGAAATTGAAAACCGCGCATTAATTGACAGCCTCGAAATGACTGATGAGATTCGCGAACAGATTATAAAATCCTGCGTAGATTCACCTGAGAAAAACATCATTATCACCCACGGCACCGATACCATGAGCAGAACGGCAGAGCTATTAGGCGAGGCCGCTGCCTACGCTGATTCAGGACTATCTGAAAAAACAATAATCCTGACCGGTGCAATGGTACCCTACACCATCAGCGGTTCGGATGCCCTGTTCAATCTGGGTACAGCCTTCACCGCGGTTCAGCTTTTAAAACCTGGGGTATACATCGTTATGAACGCTACTGTATTTGACTGGAACAATGTCAGAAAAAATAAAGCTATCGGCCGATTCGAGCAACTGAAATAGTTTCTTGAAAAACAGTTTATTTTGACTGAAATTTTGATAAAGACTCAGCAATTTATGCCCCGGTTAAAAGCACCGACCTTTTTCCTTTTTTCTGCAGTTTTCCTTGTCACATCTGTAACAGATTTCATTATCAAGTTTGTCATTTTCTATAAACTGATTAATATTATGAAGAGTTGTATCAGCAATTTTGCGCAATGCCTCCTCTGTGAAAAAGGCCTGATGGGAAGTAACAATAACGTTGTTAAAGGTAAGCAGTCTGGCAAGAATGTCGTCCTCGACAGTTAAAGATGAAAAATCCTCAAAGAAATATTCGCCCTCCTCTTCATACACATCAAGCCCTGCTGAGCCTATCTTTCCAGCCTTCAATGCCTCAATCAGGGCCGCGGTATCTAAGAGAGCACCGCGCCCGGTGTTTATCAGCATTACATCGTCTTTCATCTTCGTAATTGATTCTGCGTTTATCATATGGTGGGTTTCAGGGGTAAGCGGACAGTGCAGAGATATCACGTCCGACCTTGAATACAGCTCATCGAGGCCTGTATATTTGACCCCGTATTTATCCGCGAATTCCTTATCCGGCCAACCGTCGTGGCAAGGATATTCATCCCGAAGCCATGAAGGATTTTAATCAAAATCCTGCCGATTTTACCCGTTCCTATTACACCTGCTGTTCTGCCGTTCAGATCAAAACCGAGAAAACCGTCGATTGAAAAATTATTGTCCCTGGTACGGTAATATGCGCGGTGGATTTTCCGGTTTAATGATAGGATAAGAGCGGCGGTATGCTCAGCTATAGCATGCGGAGAATAGGCGGGAACCCTCATAACATGGATTCTTCCGTAAGCTGCTTTCAAATCAACATTATTATAGCCCGCAGAGCGGAGCACTATCAGTCTTACACCACCCTCATATAGAATATCTGTAACCTCACGGCTTATTTCATCATTTACAAAGGCACAGATTACCTCAAAACCGGCAGCAAGCCTAGCTGTGCGCTCATTCAGCCTTGTCTTGAAAAAAGTAAAATCCCATCCTTGCTCATTTCTGGAATTAAAAGATTTTTCATCATATGGTTTACTGTCGTAGAAAGCTATTTTCATCTTCTTTGCCTCCGTCAGTAATATATGACTTTAATGATAATATTTCAAGCATTTAGGTATTTATTTACCTAATTAAAAGGTCCATACTTTATCCGGCTGCTTCACACCCTGACCAGTGCCTGTTATATTGCCTTATCTATTATTTATAGATCAAGCTCCAGCAGTCGCTTACCGAAAACCTTTATTCCTATCAGCCCGAGAGGTGCGGTAAAAATAATTGAGAGTACAGCCAGCGCAAGAATAATCTCCCCTTCTGCAACACCTGCCTGGAGAGCAACCGAACCAAGGGCCGCCTGAACAGTAGCTTTGGGCAGATAAGCAATTATACAGAAAATTCGTTCTTTTAGATTAAGAGAAGAACCTAGGGTCGACAGGAACACTCCGAATGATCTGAAAACAAGGCCTATAGCAATCACCATCAGCCCCCTAAGCCCTGCACTGAGTGCTGTGGGGACATCAACCGACATACCTATTAAAACAAATAAAATAATCTCTGCAAATATCCAGACTTTTTTCAGTTTTGCCGCAAGCTCATGAGCAATATACTCTGCCCTCTCAAGCAGGATAAAACCGACAGTCATAACACCCAGCAGTGCTGCAACATGGAGTTTGTCGCCGAGCTGTACCAAAAGTACTGCAACCATAATAAGAACGAGGGTTTTTTCAGTTGCCCGTACATGCTGATGACGGCGCCTGAAGTATTTTACAAGCAGCCAGCCTGCAACAATACCAGAAATAACTCCTCCGGCAATCGATAATGGAATTGAGATGAGCGCACGTCCGATATCAACACCTGCAGTTGCTGCAAGCCCCAGAAAAACAGAAAACAGAGTAATTGCAAAAACATCATCGGCGGAAGCTCCGGCAAGAACTATAGAGGGAACCTCGTTCTTCTTCCCGTATCCCTGCTCAATCAGATCAAGCATCGACGGTACAATTACCGCGGGCGATACTGCTGCAATCATGAAAGCGGTAAGACCCGCTACATACCAGTCGAAAACGAAGAAATGATAAAAAAGCAGGGTAAGAGCTCCACCCTCAAGCAGACAGGGAACAAAAGTCATGAGGACTGCGGTGCGTCCAGCCTTCTGTAGGGTGGCCTTGCTCAAACCAAGTCCGGCACGAAGCAGAATAACAATGAGAGCAAGCGATTTTAAAAGTGGCTCAATATCCCAGAGCGTCCCAGGAATCAGTTTGCCAATTGTTGAACCTATGATGATACCGAAAATGACCATACCGAGGATATTAGGTAGTTTGATTATTTTGAAGAGGCGTGAAAAAAGCCAGCCTCCGAGAATGATAATTGCAAGTATAAGATTTAGTGACATAGATCCCCCATAGAATTGAATCGAAGGAGTCATCAGCCATTAAGAGCGGTTGAATCTTTTGCAGTCGCAAAAGATGAAGGCGAACTCCATCGCCTGTCCGGATACAATAAGGATCCTTGAAATATCGTATTATGTCAAGCACCGGTGGTTTTTAACCATTATCTAACACAAAGCTAACACATAGATTACAGTCGCAAATCATTATGCTGTTAACAATAAATATCTCAAAGGAGAAAAAAATGAAGAAAATTATAGCAATCATGATAGTTCTGTCAGTTATGACTGCAGTATTCGTTTTCGCTGGTGGACAGCAGGAAGTAAAGGTAGATAGCTACGCAATGGGCGGTTCTACAACTCTGGAACCCATCATCAGAAGTGCAATTGAGGCCTACGAAGACATCCACGCTGATGTAAGACTTTCTTACGAAGCACAGGGTTCATCAGTTGGTGTTCAGGGCGCAATCGACGAGGTATATGTTCTCGGCGGTGCTTCAAGAGAGCTCAAGGGTGACGAACCCGCAAACGGCGCAGTCGCTACTCCAATCGCTCTCGACGGTATTGCAGTTGTTGCAAACAACAGCGTTCTCGTTGACAACCTCACAAAAGAACAGGTTGCCGGCATCTACAAGGGCGACATAACAAACTGGAGTGAAGTTGGCGGAGCCGACAAAGATATCATTGTGATAAACAGAGATGAAGCATCAGGTACAAGAGTTGCATTCTGGGAACTTACAATCAAGAGCGTATACGATAAGACAACTGAGTTCATCAAAGACGCTATCACTGTTGAATCTAACGGCGATATGGTAACCAAGGTAGGTTCTACTCCTGATTCAATAGGTTATTGCGGGTTCGGCTACCTTGATAAGGCTGTAAGCAGTGGAGCAAAAACCCTTCTTGTTAATGGTATCGAAGCTTCTGTAGACAATGTACTTAAGGGAGAATTTCCGATATCAAGAAAACTCAACGTAATCACCAAGGATGAGCCTACAGGCTTCGCAGCAGAGTTCATTGAGTTCCTCCTCAGCGATGAGGGTCAGACAATTGTTGACGACGAAGGATTTATCTCACTTCCGTAATTAAGAAAGTCCGATGCTGCTATACTGGCAGCGGAATTAAAAACACCTCTTTTTGGAGGTGTTTTTTTATAAGAATTTTATTTTTTATATCAGAATCACTATCCAGAACGTAATAGTAATGATGCTTAATAAAGTCGTTGCACTGATAATTTCACCGGCAAGTTCACCATCGGCAGCGAACCCGGTAGATGAAACCATGGGTTATTTCAGCACGTATAGCGGAGAGGTTCGCTCCCCCTCTCATCTGCTTAATTTCGACTGGAAGCTGTAAAGCCGCTGCTGCACGGCCTCATTAAAGTTGTCGTCATTCATACGGGTATTCATCATCTCGTTATCATTGTTTTTTTTATCTTCCGGCAGAAGAAGCTGAATTGGAAATGCTTCGAATTCACCCGCTTTACTGCCGAGGCATTCTTTCAGCTTAGCAAAAACCCGCCCGTAACCAAAGGTATCATCCTTCTTTTCATCGGTGCTGCCGCAGCATGTTATAAAATCGATTCTTTTTGCCGCCTTGCCGTATTTCCTGATAAAGTCGCTGCAGGGTGCTGCAATGCTTCCCATATACAGTGGCCCGCATAAAACCACCCTGTCGAACCCCGCGATATCCTGTGTCACAGGCTTGTTCCCGAAGCTGATCTTTGTTGCTGTTGCAGGCATCACCAGCCCTGGTGCCCGCGGTTTAAGCTCAACAGCCTCACAGTCGAGGGCATCGGCCGCCTTTCCCGCCAAAAACTTATTGCTCCCCTTGCCGGAGTAATAAACGACAACCATGTTCATAAGCCTCTCCCTATATAAATAATGTACCTTGAATACCATTATACAACGGAATATTTCGTGTTATGCTAAAAAAAGAATAAAAAGGAGTCTTCCCTTGACCCCTTTTCCATTGCATATTATTCTTTAATATAGTTTTCAATATATAAGGAGTAGGAAGTGATCGAAGTAAAGGTGAACCCCGGAGTATGCGGACTCAAAAGTGTAATCAAAGCAAACTCAACTGATGGGATGAACTCTAATGTAACTATTGATTCAGAGTGTCCTGCTGTTATGAAACTCGCTGAAAAGATAACAACAGTCGATGCCATGCAAGAGGTTTTTGCCCCCTTCGGCACATCTTCCGTTTTTACCGAATCAAACGGTATCCTTACCCATGCGACCTGCCCGTTACCCACAGCAATACTCAAGGCAGTTGAAGCCTCCTGTTCGCTGGCATTGCCGGTCGATGTTATAATAGAAATCAGCAAAGTAGACAATTAGACGCGAGAATCACTGATAAGAGATCTGCGCTATATCTCCTGGGCAACTGGAGGCCTGAACCATGATAAATCTTAAATTATTTGATGATGTCGATGCAATTGCATCCTACACATATGAGCTGCTTACAGCTGCCGGAATGGGAGCCGGGAATCCTGCAGCGGCACTGTCATTCGGTTCAACCTACAACGCAGTTTTCAGCCGCTGGGCAAAGCTGCATGCCGAAGCGGGAACTCGCACACCGCAGCTGCCCGCTCTCTTTCCGGCAGATGAACGGCTTGTAGACATCAGCCACGACGGAAGCAACTGGGGAACAGCCCGAAAGCTGTTTATCGATGAATGTGGAAACTCTGCCGACAGGGAACACTGGGCATCAGATGCTGCCGCCTATAATCGGATGCTTCAAGAACATTTCAGTGAGCAGACTGCAGGAAAAAATGATGAAACGCCCCAGCTGCCCGTCTTTGATCTGATTTTTCTGGGTATGGGCCCGGATGGACACACCGCCAGCCTTTTTCCAGGTAGCTGTCCACAACCGCATGATATAGAATGGAACAGCACTGTCCTTGAGACTACAGCGCCGTTCAACCCGCCTAATCGTCTAACCCTCGGTCCGGAGGTAATAGCCTCGGCCGGAAAGCTGGTTATGACGGTTACAGGCGCAGGCAAGGCCGGTATATTCAGACGCCTATTGGATGAACTCAACGGTAAACCCGGGGCTGAACTGCTTCCTCCGGCAAGGATTATCCTGCGCCGCAGTGAGCTTGAACTTAAAACTGAAATAATATGCGACAAAGATGCCGCATCGGAGATGGAAATATGATATTCAAAAAAGCAGGAATGACTGCAGTTGAAGAAAAGTCCGCAATTATAATTCTGGGGGCATCCGGAGATCTGGCAAGGCGCAAGCTGATACCGGCATTGTCGGTATTGAGAGAACAGAATCTGATTACCCCGGATTCGATTATTGTCGGAGAAGGACGTTCAGAGTTTACTGACGAGGAATTCCGGGACAGGTTCAGCACATGCTGCGAATTCAGGGAACAGCTGTTCTACCATCAGGGCATTGACGGTCTTAGGGACTATATCAGCAGCAAGGGAGAATTCAGCAAAATAATAGCCTTCCTGTCTTTGCCGCCGGCAAGTTATGCTTCCACAATAAAGAGGCTTTACAACGAAGGATTCAGAGATGAAGTAAACATTGTCATAGAGAAACCCTTCGGACGCGACTACGAAAGTGCCCATGAGCTGAATGAATCAATCCACCGCTTCTATTCCGAAAAACAGATATTCAGAAGCGATCACTACCTTGCAAAGGAAGCTGTACAGAATATTCTAATCTTCCGCTTCGCTAACTCTATCTTCGAGGCCTCCTGGAACAGCAATTATATAGAATCTATACAGATAAACGCCTTTGAATCCATCGGGGTTGAAGAACGCGGAGGATACTTTGATCATGCAGGTTCAATCAGAGATATGGTTCAGAATCACCTGCTGCAGATGCTCTGTCTGACAACTATGGACCCGCCTGTGAGTCTTGACCCTGAAGATATTAAAAACCAGAAGATTAACATCCTCAAGGCAATTGAGATTGAAGAGGTAAGCCGCGGAAGATACAGCGGCTATCTCGATGAAAAAGATGTAGCTCCCGATTCGGACACGGAAACCTGGGCTGAAATGAAGCTTAAAATCAATAATCACAGATGGGCCGGCACCCCTGTTTATATCCGAACGGGAAAAGCCCTTGATCGCAAGGGTACTGAAATAGGGCTCCGTTTCAAAAAACGCCCTCACGCACTCTATAATCCGCCGGAGGGAACTGCTCCCAACGAGATTATTTTCAAGGTTCAGCCATCTGAAGGGATAGTTCTTCAGCTTACCGGAAAGAACCCGGGCATGGATCTGCAGCTGGCTCGTACCGACATGGCCTTCTGTTACAGCAATAGTTTCAATGAGGATATTCCCGAGGCTTACCAGAAGCTGCTGCTTGATGCGTTACGAGGTGATCATACTCTTTTTGTAAGTGCTGAAGAAACCGAGCTTGCATGGAAGAAGCTGAACGGAATTACCAACCGGGGGGAACTGACTCCTTATGAAAAAGGCAGTGTACCGGAATCAGTTTTCGGGGATATCTGGATTAATTTCGAGAACTATGTGGATATCTGCTAAATTTCGATTATTTTCATGCTGTTTGCAACCTCAATGAAAGGATCATCATTATCCTTCCATTCCGTGCGGTAACCGAGGCACTGGCAGAAAAAATCAATACCGTTTTTTACTACATGCTTACGATAATGCACATGTCCGCAGATTGAATATTTAACCCTTCCGCTGCTCATCAACAGTTCACCCAGACGGCGACTGCCCAGGAAGGCATTGAAATAATCCCAGGTTTCATCAGGAACAGGGACAGTAAATTCCTCTATTGGCAGCATATGGCTTACAGCGATAAGATCGTCATTGCCAGCAGCGGCAATTGACGATTCAAGTCGTTTAAGAAACCAGTCATTAACCTCGGCGTCGGGCCGGTTCCATACTGCCTTTATGCTGTCCTGCCAGACCCGTTCATTATTGCTTCTTCTCTCAAAGTCCTCAAAGCTGTAGAGCTCAGAGGACCCGAAGGAATAATCATACCAGCATGTATCTCCGACTGCAGTCCATCCGTCCTTCAGTTTTACAGGCCCGTTGGCCAGATTATAAGGATGCTCAGCCATTGCACCATAGGTCTCCATTGCCGTCATCCCCGGATGATTCTCATTCCATAGATCATGATTTCCAGAAACAAAGAGACAGTCACGGCTGCTGGCCCGTTCAATGCGCCGAACTACATCAAGTGTAATCTCATAATCACTTGCTATATCCCCGGCTGTAATAAACACATCGATATTATTATTCAACACCGCATCACAGACAGCGGGTGTTATTTTATCTACATTTTCTTCGTAATAGTTTATATCTACATGGATATCTGAAAGTATTCCGATTCTCACACAAAACTCCGGGGCATAAATTATTTCAACAGTCTGGGATTCAACCTTTCGGAAAGAGTATCTCCGATAATATTAAACGACAGCACACAGAGGGCCAGAGCGATACCCGGAAAGATAGCCATCCATGGCGCCTGATACAGATAATTACGGGCATCTTTCAACATCAGCCCCCAACTTGGTTCCGGCGGCTGGGTTCCAAGCCCCAGAAAGGATAAACTCGCTTCTATAACAACCGCGGTTGCAAAGGTAATTGAACACTGCACAACAACCTTGCCAAGCAGATTGGGCAGGATGTGTTTGAAGATTATTTTCAGAATTCCCGAGCCCAATGCCCTGGAAGCCTCAACATAACCCTCGGTTTTTATAGAAAGGGTCTCAGCCCTGACAAGTCGAGCAAATACCGGACTGAAAATTATACCTATGGCAAGCATAACCTGTACAAGCCCGTACCCAAGAAATGAAACAACGGTTATTGCCAGCAAAATAGTCGGAAACGATAAGATACTGTCCATCAACAGCATAAGAATATTGTCAGTCAGGGTTTTCCCCAGGCCTGCGGCCAGCCCCACTATTGTGCCCAGAATAACAGCAACACCTACAGAAACCAGCCCTACAATCAAAACCGGTCTGCTGCCGTAGATTATCCGGCTCAAAACATCCCGGCCGAAATTATCAGTACCCAGCAGATGATCCGATGACGGGGCTGAAAACCTGATATCGGTATTCTGATCCGTCGGACTGTACGGGGAAACAAAGGGGGCCGCGAATGCGGCTACCCCTATTAGAATTAAAAAAATCACAGCTGCATTAAACAGCAGATTTCTTGATCTATTCATTTATTTTACTACAGTCCATCTGAAGTCGAATGTATCAAGCTTCGGTGTGATTACAAAGCCTTCAACATTGTTTCTGATTCCGGTCTGTCGGGTTGATGAACCGAGATAAACAAACGGGACTTCCTGTGCCATTATGTCGAGCGCCTGGTCGTAAAGCGGCTTTCTGTTTTCATAACCCACTACTGTTGCAGCTTTTTTCAGCAGGGCGGCAGTTTCTTCGTTGTTCCACTTAACATACTTGCCGGCTCCGTATCCGTTAAGGGTTCCGTCCGGATCAAGCTTGCCGGTATGGCCGATTACGGTCATATCATACTTTCCGCCCTTGTAAACGTCACTTATCCATGTCGACCAGTCTACAAGCTGAATCTTAACGTTCAGACCTACATCGGAAAGCATTTCCTGATACATTTCGCCCGCGGTTACATGAAGCGCATAGTTCTGAGGCAGAAAGAGTTCAAACTCTTCATCGCCGACACCGGCTTCTTTGAGAAGGGCCTTTGCCTTCTCGGGATTGTAGGTGTAATACTCAACATCGTTGTAGTAGGCGTTAGCCCTGTCCATGAAGGTATTAATCGGTTTTCCGCCGCCGTACGCAATATCGAGGATTTTCTGCTTGTCGATTGCATAGTTGATGGCCTGACGAACCTTTACGTTCGACAGAACGGGATTTTCACAGTTCATTGCCATAACAAGAATCAGGGAGGTCAGAGATTCCTGCAGGTATACATCCGGATTTGCTTCAAGCATCGGAATGCTGTCGGTATCAACAATGAATACAACATCAACCTGACCGGCCATAAGGCTCTGAACCTGAACTGAGGTTTCAGGGATAATATACATCTCAACGTTATCGACCATAGGCAGACCGGCCATCCAGTAATCAGCATTCTTTTCGAGAATAATCTTGTTGTCTCTGACCCATTCAACAAACTTGAAGGGGCCTGTACCGACAGGCTCGGAATCGAAGTTGTGTCCTGAATCAATAAGACTCTTCGGAAGAACAGCACACCAGCCTGAGGAAACAAAGCCGAGAAATGGAGCATAGACTTCGGAAAGATTGAAGACAACAGTGCTTTCATCGGGAGTCTCAATGGAAGTGACGGCCTTCATGCCTTTCGACTGTACCGAGCCGCCCTCTTCATCCATAATGCGTTCGAAGGTAGCCTTTACGTCGGCAGAGGTCAGGGTGTCGCCGTTGTGAAATTTTACGCCCTTTCTGAGATTAAAGGTATAGCTCAGATTATCATCGGAAACCGTCCAGCTCTCGGCAAGGGCGGGAACAAGTTTTCCGCTGTCCTTATCGGGCTCGGCAAGGGTATCATATATGCTCTTGCAGACCTGGAAAGTCAGGGTTCCCGATGTCATCGGAGGATCAAGGCTGTCCGGGTTGCCCGGTAGTGCAAACTTTAATGTTGCCGGCTCCGCTACAGCGGGTGCTGAATCGGCAGCAGGCTCTTCCTGGCCTCCGCCGGCAAAAATAAAAGCGGGGACGAGCAGCATTACAACTGCGGCTAGACAAATAATTCTTTTCATTTGTTTCTCCTTTTGAAACGTTTTCATCTATGCTTCAAAACAGGCAACACTGTGCCCGTCGTTGATTTCAAGCATCTGCGGGGAGGCCTGCGCCTCCCCCTCTGCAAGTTCTGAAGGATAAAAACAGTATCCCTCTGGAAGGCCTTCGGAATAACCAGGCTCATCAACATGAAAAACAAGCTCCTGCTCTTCATCTATCCTTGTAACGCCCGGTATTGCCGAAAAGAGCTTCTTTGTGTAGGGATGAACCGGCTCAGCCATGATCCGCTCGGTATTTCCTGATTCAACAATCTGCCCTTTATACATTACGGCAATTTTATCGCTCAGATAAGATACAAGATTCAGGTCGTGCGAGATAAACAGATATGTGAGAGAGAGCTTTTCTTTCAGTTCAAGCAGCAGGTTAATAATCTGGGCCTGAATCGATACATCCAGGTTAGAGACAGGTTCATCAAGGATCAGAAAATCCGGCTCGACCGAAAGAGCGCGGGCAATTACAATTCGCTGTTTCTGCCCGCCGGAGAATTCGTGCGGGAAGCGGGTTTTGTGCCCCGGTGTTATTCCGACTAGTGCAAGCAGCTCGTCTACGCGATTGTCGAGTTTTGCCCTGCGCTCCGGCTCCCCGGCGGCGTATTTAATATTATTCAGACCTTCCTTTATGCTGTTCTCAATCGACATCTTGGGATTAAGCGATGAATTCGGGTCCTGAAACACAATCTGTATTCGCTTCCGGAAGGTCCGCAGTCTGGACGCCGAAAGGGTTCTCATATCAATGCCGTCAATCCTGATTTCGCCGCCGGTAGGGGGATCAAGAAAAAGCACGGCTCGTGAGAGCGTGGTTTTTCCGCAGCCGGATTCGCCGACAAGGCCGAAGATGCTGTTGCGTTCGATATCCAGCGATACGTTGTCTACGGCCTTAAAGCCGCCCTTGCCCCGGGCTCCGGCGCCCCTGGCGTGGAAAGTCTTTTCGAGGCTGTCAATTTCAATAAAACTGCGCGCGCTTCCGGCGCTGCTAGCAATGTTCATACTGCTCATGCTGGCCACTCCTTTCCAAGGCAGAAACATGATGCGCTTCTGCTGCCGTCAAGCTTCTCTGCGGGGGGCTGTTCGTCGGCACAGCGTTTTTCAGCCAGCGGACAGCGCGGGTGGAATGCACAGCCTGTGGGAAAGTGCTCTGCATCCGGAACTTTGCCGCTTATCGTCACAAGTTTTTTCCCGCGCTTTGCCGCGTCGGGGACCGATGCAAGCAGCAGCCTGGTATACGGATGCTGCGGCGAATTGAATATCTCGTCGCGGCTGCCCGATTCAACTATCTTTCCGGCGTATATAACCGAAACACGGTCAGCAATATCATGCACCACCGCCAGATCATGCGATATAAAAAGAATGCCCATGTCAAACTTATGCCGCAGCTGCATTATAAGCTTTAAAATCTGCATCTGCAGCGTAACGTCAAGCGCAGTAGTGGGCTCATCAGCTATCAGCAGCGAGGGGTTGCAGCATATCGCAATTGCAATCATAACGCGCTGCTTCATTCCGCCGGAGAGCTCATGAGGAAATGAGCGAAGCACCCTTCGGTTTCCGCCGAGGCCTACGGTTTCAAGGATTTCAAGTGCGCGCTGTTCGGCCGCCTCACCCCTGAACCCAAGGTGCAGCCGCAGCATTTCCATAATCTGCTCGCCCACGCGCAGGGCGGGATTCAGATACTTGCCGGGCTCCTGAAACACCATTGCTATTTCGCGTCCGCGTGTTCTGCGCCTCTTATCCTCGCTAAACTGCAGAAGGTCGCCTTCGTGGTCGTGTCCTTTATAGTAAATGCTTCCGGCCTCTATAATAGCCGGAGGCGTCGGGAGCAGGCCCAGAACGCAGGTAGAGGTCACCGTCTTGCCGGAGCCTGATTCGCCTACCAGGGCGTGCAGTTCGCCGCGGTGTATTTCAAGGTCGATGCCGCGGACGGCACGGGCCCGGGTTTCACCCTCGCCGAAGCTGACGTGCAGATTCTCAATCTTTAAAACTGTTCCGCCTGTGCTGCCTGCACCGCGGCTTGCGCCACTGTTTTTACTGTCGTTAACTCTGTCGCTCATCAGGAAATCCTTATCTTCGGGTTAATCACGCTGTAAAGCACGTCCACAAGGAAGTTGACCAGCGAAAAGACAACGGCGATGAACACAACCCCGCCCTGCACAAGGGTGAAATCGCGCTGATATATACCGTACAGAAAAAGCCGCCCCAACCCGGGCAGCGAAAATACCTGCTCTATGATGATTGCGCCGCCGAGCATATAGCCGAACTGTATGCCGGTAATTGTTACCACCGGAATAAGCGCATTTCGCAGAGCATGCTTATATTTGACCATTGTTTCGGTAAGGCCCTTTGCGCGGGCTGTGATTACATACTCTTTGGAGAGTTCTTCAACCATGGATGCACGCGTTAGCCTCAGAATAACCGCTGCCCTGACAAAACCCAGAGACAGGGCCGGAAGCACCAGGTGCCTGAAACTGCCGAGGCCGAAGAGCGGGAACAGCGGAAACCGTACTGCAAAGATAAGCAGCAGCAGTATGGCAAGCCAGAAACTCGGGATTGCCATCCCAACCTGAGAGAACAGCATTCCGAAGTAGTCCCAGGCCGACCACCTTCTGACGGCGGAAACCACTCCGAGCGGAATGGCAATCAGGATGCCAAGCGAAATGCCCATCAGCGCAAGCGACAAAGTAAGCGGGAAACGTTCAAAAATGAGCTCGCGTACCGGCTCACCTGATATCATCGAGTCGCCGAAATCCAGGCGCACAATATCACCGAGCCATTCAATGTACTGAACACCGATTGGTTTGTCTGTTCCGAGCTTTGCGCGTACAGATGCAATTTCTTCATCCGATGCGTCAATGCCTGCGATAACAAGAGCCGGATCTCCCGGTATAACCCTTATTACAAAGAAAATAATCGTGGAAATTATCAGGACCGTTGCTAAAAGTCTGACAAAGCGTTTAAGAATAAATAGTAAAAACCCCATTAAATACCCTGTTTAAAATTAATGGTTTGCAGTTATGCATATGTTAGCAGACTGTTTAATTCATGTTAAATTATAAACTGCCTGCGGTAAAGCTAAATTTATAATTCCTTCAAATTCAGCAGCGGCCTCATTCTTCAATTCTTCAATATTACCGTAATGGGGGAAATGACAGAGCAAAAGCTGACCGACTTCGGACTTGCTGGCAAGAACGCCAACCTCACCTGCTGTTAAATGCCCCTGAACCAGGCCTTTAAAACGGTTAAACAGGCTTGATTCGCATAGCAGCAAATCACAGCCGGCGGCAAAATCAGCAAGCTTTTCGTTCCAACCTGTATCCCCGGTATAAACAAGGCTTCGTCCGGCACATTCTACCCTTATGCAAAGACTTCCGTCGGGGTGCGGATTCTCAAGGAAACTGCAACTGAAAGGACCGATGGCATGCGTTTCGCCGGCAATTACAGGCTCTTTGTTTGTGTAATTGTGATAAGTTAGTTTTTCATAGAAGGCGTTCCCGGGCATTCCATAAAAAGGAAGGCATCCGCTGCGATTACCAAGATCTGTCTGAACCTTTACAGCATGCTGCAGCACACCGGCATCAGCTGTATGGTCCGGATGGTAATGTGAAAAATATACTGCATCGGGAATTCCTGAATCAAGATGCCTTTGAAGCGAGGCATGTACCGCCGACCCGAAATCAAGCATCAGTGAGAATCCATCATGCTGCAGCAGATATCCGGAAGAGGGATTATCCGCAGTTGCATAAGCGCCCATTGAGCCTATTATTGTAAGTTTCACTTCATCCATTCCAGGAAGGATTTCACACCGCGGATATCCGGAATAATGCCGCAGCCTTTCAATTCTTCCACCCCGAAATTGCCGAAGCGGTTGATTATGCAGCAGTCCATTCCTACCGAACGGCTTCCAACTGCATCGTCGTAGTAGTTATCGCCCACATACAGTCCATCGGCCGGCGAAGAACCGGATTCTTCAAATGCAATATCAAAAATTTCCGGGGAAGGCTTTGAGACACCTACTTCAGAACTGATAACAATGGTATCAAAAAACTGTGTTAACCCGAAATCATCAATCAGCTTTCGTGCTGAGTTATCCCAGTTTGAAATTACTCCGAGTTTATAACCGGCGTCCTTTAATTCAGAAAGAACCGGCCGGCAGTAGGAGTATGCCTCCCATTGCCGCGGCTGAGTGTTTCTTATCTCGATCCAGCGGGACATAATCTTATTTATATCAAGGTGGATACCCAATTCGTAGTTCATACGGCCGATAAACCATGGCATATAAACGCCCGGTTCTTCAACTCCGAATAGTCCGGGATATTCCCTCATGAAAAGTTTATCTGCAAAATGAAAACCTCTGTCTATGCGATCCAGAGAAAGCTCGATACCGGCTTCGCTCAAAGCCTGCCGATATGCATTCTCACGGTTTAAATAGAGAAGGGTATAACCAAGATCAAACCAGACGAAGGTCTTCATATTTATTCCTTATTCTCAAGTGCGCCCTTGATAAAACCCGCGAAAAGCGGATGCGGCTCAGTAGGCTTGGAAGTGAACTCCGGGTGAAACTGCACACCGGTACTCCAGCAGTGATCAGGCCACTGTACTGATTCAACAAGCTGATTACCGGGGGTTGTCCCTCCCACAATAAGTCCTGACTCTTCAAGGATCTCTCGGTACTTAACAGAAACCTCGTAGCGGTGGCGGTGGCGCTCATGAATAAGCGGCTCACCGTAACATTCACGAATAAGACTACCATCCTTAAGATGCGATTCACTCAGGCCCAGCCTCATGGTTCCGCCGTAATCCTTAACATCGGTCTGTTCTTCGAGCAGACTGATTACCGGGGCTTCACATTCCGGAACAAACTCCGTACTGTTAGCATCCTTCATGCCAGCTACATTACGCGCATATTCAATAGTCATTATCTGCATACCAAGGCATATTCCCAATGTGGGAAGATTGTTCTCTCGAGCCCATCCGGCTGCAAGAATCATTCCTTCTATTCCTCTTTTACCGAATCCGCCGGGGATAAGAATTCCATCAACCTGACTGAGAACAGCTCCAATATCTTCAGCTTTTTCAAGATCTTCCGAATCAATCCGGACAATCTCAACTGTTACCTGATTTGCAATTCCACCGTGAATAAGGGCTTCATTTATTGATTTGTATGAATCATTTAGATTTATATACTTACCGACCATACCGATTTTAACCGTGTCTTTCGGATTACTGTATATCTCTACGACATTTTCCCATCGCGACTTGTCTGCTTCCTTATAATCAAGCTCGAGCTTTTTCAAAACTATCTCATCAAACCCCTGGTTTCCGTAAACCAGAGGTATTTCATAGATTGTACCATCAATATCATAAGCGGATATAACCGCATCTCTGTGAACATTCGTGAATAATGAAATCTTGCGTTTCATTTCTTCATCAAGAGGTTTTGCGGAGCGGCAGAGAAGTACATCGGGCTGAATACCAATCTCACGGAGAGCTTTGGCTGAATGCTGAGTCGGCTTGGTCTTGAACTCTTCACCGGCGACCATGGGGACCAGTGTCAGGTGAACAAAAACGACATTATCCCTGCCGACATCATGGCCGAACTGCCTGGCGGCTTCCAGAAAGGGGACCGATTCCATATCACCAACAGTACCGCCAATCTCAATCACGGTAACCTCAGCGTCATTATCATTTCCGGCAACTACAATCCGCCGTTTAATTTCATCTGTTATGTGAGGAATTACCTGAACGGTCTTCCCGAGGTACTGACCCTCACGCTCTTTTCTTATTACTTCCTGATAAACCTGGCCTGTGGTGATCGACTGTTTGCGGCTGACCGGAGAGGATGTGAACCTGTAATAATTTCCAAGATCCAGATCGGTTTCAGCACCGTCGTCCGTTACATAGACTTCTCCATGCTGATAGGGACTCATTGTGCCGGCATCAACGTTAAGATAGGGGTCTATCTTAACCATACATACACGAAGACCATGGCATTCGAGCAGGGTTCCAATCGAGGCGGCCGCAAGGCCCTTACCCAGACTGGAACACACTCCGCCTGTGACAAAAACATACTTCTTCATGTGAATATATTATCCAAATAGAAAGCCCTTGTGTCAAACGAAATAAGACAGTTTCTACAAGTTTCCGACTGACTTTTCTTAGTAATTCATAAATAAGGGTATTTAACACAAACCTAACACATTTCTAACATTCATAGAATCACCTTCTAATATTGTGTAGTCGATTTTACAAGGAGAAAAACTTGATAAATACAGATAAAAAGAAACGGGTCATGGAGAAAGCGATAAAAAACCGGGCCCGAAAGGAAAAATCGGTAGAAATAGTTCTACTTATCTGCGCCCTCGTGTCAGTCATAAGTGTTCTCTTCATCTCCGTTTTCATCTTCGGAGAAGGTCTGCCACTCTTCAAAGCAGTCAGCGTAGGCGATTTTTTATTCGGTACGGACTGGGCTCCCAGCAACGAAGAAAATCCCAGATATGGAATTCTTCCCTTTATAGTCGGTTCCATATATATCACCCTCGGAGCACTGCTGCTTGCCGTACCTATCGGTATTATGACAGCTGTCTTCATGGCCGAGATAGCCGATAAAAGAGCTGTCGAAGTGATGCGCAGCGTTGTCCAGCTTCTCGCAGGAATTCCTTCGGTAATCTACGGCTTTTTCGGTGTGATAGTAATTTCGAAACTCATACGTGAAACTTTCGGCGGCACAGGATACAGCGTGCTTTCAGGGGCCATTATCCTGGCCATCATGGTTCTGCCTACAATAATCAATATTACCGAGGTTACGATAACATCACTCCCGAAAAGCATAAAAGAAGGCTCGCTTGCATTAGGCGGGACAAGGTGGCAGACAATCTTCAAAGTACAGCTGCCCGCAGCCAAATCAGGAATAATCGCAGGGGTAGTTCTCGCCATGGGACGGGCGCTCGGAGAAACCATGGCGGTTCTTATGGTTGCAGGGAATGCCCCAATCATGCCTACAGGCCCGCTGTCAAAAGTCAGGACACTAACCATGAATATCGTAACCGATATGGGTTACGCATCAGGGGACCACAGAACGGCTTTGTTCACAACAAGCATAGTGTTATTCCTGTTCATTCTGATTCTAAACCTCAGCGTAAACATCATAAAGGGTAATCCGGAGGAAATAGCATGAGCATTCTTTTGAACACACAGACACCTGTTACCGACATTTCCATAGAGGCTCTTGTTAATTCGGAACAAAGAAAGGCTGATACTCACTACAGGAAGTCCAAAAGGGCGAACACTCTGGCGACAATCACCCTCTGGTCCGCAGCAGCTTTGACACTGGCTATTCTTGTATACATTCTGGGCTTTATTATCTACAAGGGATTCAGATCCGATAACATCCTCGAAACCGACTATATTAATTACGGAACCATAGAAAGCCCCCTGCCCTGGCAGTCTGATGATACAATAATGATAGTAAACAGCGATGTCAGACTGAAGGAAATCAACGGAGATAATCTTGAATCACTGCTTAAGGGCAAACCTTCCAATTGGGGAAATATCAACGAGCAGGATTTGGATGTTATACCTTATGTTCTGGATACAGCTGAGGGCAATTTTGGAAAAAAGACAATTATTAAGAATGATGTCGAATCCATAGCTGCAGCTGTTGAAAACCAGGTGGGGGCATTCGGTATTATCCCGGCAGCGGATGCGGATAAGATTGACGGCTATAAACTTAATGTAATACCGGTATGGTCGCTGGGAATCGGGGTCAGTCCGACGGTTTTAGAAATTAAAGATAACAAAAAGATGAGATTCATTGACGGTGACATGCTCAAAGATATTCTGCGGGGGAACATTTCAAACTGGCAGGAAATCGGAGGAATAGACCTTCCAATCACCCTTGTTATCCCTCCCGCGGGCAGCTACGAATACAATGCATACCTTGAACTGGCCGGAATCAGCGAGGATGAGCTGCCTGATACCGGAATCTCTACGGGTAATCCGGCAGAATATATTGAACAGATCAATAAGCTTGACGGAGGCATCGGGATTATTCAGATAACTGCGGCAGAGGCAAATGATATGAAAACCCTGAAGTACCAGTACCGTAAAACAGGCAGAAACATTCAAATGTGGTTTCTGTTTGAAGAACCGAAAAGAGCCGGACGTGTCGGAGGAGTTTCTTCAATTATTATAAACACCATCTATATGGTTCTGCTTACAGTCCTGTTTTCTACCCCCATCGGGATCGGCGCTGCGGTTTATTTAACCGAATATGCAAAACAGGGCAGACTGGTGAAAATAATCAGACTGGGGACCGAGACCCTGGCGGGCATTCCCTCGATTATATTCGGACTGTTCGGGTTCATAGTTTTCGTAGATTATATGAATCTGGGCATTGGGCTTTTATCAGGTACACTGACGCTGACGCTGATGATTCTGCCCACTATAGTACGGACTTCCGAGGAGGCAATTAAGGCCGTTCCCCGATCATTCAGGGCAGGAAGTCTGGCATTGGGCGCAGGTAAGTGGCAGACAATCTACAAGGTTGTCATACCGGCTGCCGCTCCCGGTATTCTTACAGGGGTAATCCTGGCCGTCGGCCGGGCGGTAGGCGAAACTGCAGCCCTGCTTTTTACCATGGGATTCGATTACCGAAGGGTAGAAAACCTGAACACCTCGGCCCGTGTTCTTTCAACCCACCTCTATCAGCTGGTTAAAGAAGGAATATCATTCGACAGAGCATTCGCTACAGCAACAATTCTGATTGTAATTGTTCTTGCTGTTAACGTGCTTTCTACAAAACTTGTAGTCAGAAAATATTAAACGGAGAAAAGAATGAATAACAGCAAGCTTTCAGTTAAGGATCTTGATTTTTATTACGGCGATTTCAAAGCGCTGCACAATGTTTCAATGGAGGTAGAGAAGAACAAGGTAACAGCCCTTATAGGCCCTTCAGGCTGCGGAAAATCGACCTTTCTGAAAACCCTCAACAGAATGAACGATCTTGTTGAAGGCTCAAAGGTTCACGGTACCATCCTTTATGACGGTGAAGACATCTATGGTAAATATGATATAATCCAACTGCGGAAAAAGGTTGGTATGGTTTTTCAGGCTCCCAACCCCTTTGCTATGTCAATTTACGACAATATTGCCTATGGACCCCGAATTCACGGTATTAAAAACCGCAAGGTTCTAGATCAGATTGTCGAGAAAAGTCTTTTTCAGGCAGCAATCTGGGATGAGGTTAAAGACAGATTGAACAAACCCGCCCTGGGACTTTCAGGCGGGCAGCAGCAGAGACTCTGCATAGCAAGGGTTCTGGCAGTTGAACCTGATGTAATTCTGATGGATGAACCTACTTCGGCACTTGATCCGGTTTCCACATCGAGAATAGAAGATCTAATTGATGAATTGAAAAAAGACTATACAATAATAATTGTAACGCATAACATGCAGCAGGCGGGACGAATATCTGATTCAACAGCCTTTTTCCTTCACGGGTACCTTGAAGAAATGGGACAGACAGAAACCATCTTCTTCAATCCCTCAAGCAAGAAGACGGAAGATTACATATCCGGCCGGTTCGGTTGATAAAAAAACGGAGTAGAATATGCAGACTAAATCAAGAATACATTTTTCAAATATGATGAAAGAGCTCAACGAACAGATACTCAAAATGGGTATTTATGTTGAGGAAGCAATGAAAAAGGCGGTAGCGGCACTGAGAGATCAGAACATCGAACTTGCTGAGGAGGTAATAAAGGAAGACGACAGGATTAACGAGTTTGAACTGGAACTCTTCGACAAGGTTTCAATCCTCCTGGCTACCGAACAGCCGGTAGCAACTGATTTGCGCCACCTGACCGGCGCTATCAGAATAATTTCGGATCTTGAGCGTGCCGGTGATTACGCCGTCCATATTGCAAAAGGGGCAAAACGTCTTGCAGGCGAAACCTACATAACCCCGCTCCAGCAGATCCCGGAAGCAGCAGACATGGCCCGGCAGATGCTGAAAGACGCTCTGACAGCCTTTGTAAACTCTGATGAAGAACTGGCAAGGGAAGTTGCTTCAAGGGATGATGTTCTTGATAAGCTTCACAAAAAACTCATCAAGAAGATGCTTAAATATATGAACAAAGACAGCGAGGCGGAGATCGAACAGGCTGCAAATCTGATGTTTCTTGCACGCTATCTAGAACGCCTTGGTGATCACATCACAAACGTCTGCGAATGGGTAATTTACTCAAAAACAGGCAAACACCCAGAGCTATAGGAGGAGAATACTAATGCCCGGTGAAAAAATTCTGGTAATAGAGGATGAACATGACATCAGAGAGCTGATTTCATACAACCTTGAAAGCGAAGGGTACGACATAATAAAGGCATCCTCAGGAAACGAGGGCATTGAAAAGGTACAGAAGAATGTCCCGGATTTGATACTTCTTGATATCATGCTTCCGGATATTGACGGCCTGGAGGTCTGTCGAAAACTCAAGAGAGAAGATGCGACAAAAGACATTCCGATTATAATGCTGACGGCTAAATCGGAAGACTCCGACATCATTTCCGGACTCGAACTGGGAGCTGAAGACTATATTACAAAACCCTTCAGTCCGCGGGTTTTGATTGCCAGACTCAGAGCAGTGCTCAGAAGGAATACAGATGCCAATGAAGCTGAATCGACAGTCTTAACCGTACACGAAATTCAGATTGATGCAAAGAAACATGAAGTGCTGGTGGAGGGTGAGAATATAAACCTCTCAGCAACAGAATTTGCAATTCTGAGCCACCTGGCAACCAATCCGGGCTGGGTGTTTTCCAGAAACCAGATTATTGACGCTGTACGCGGACAGAATTACCCGGTAACCGAGCGTTCAGTAGATGTTCAGATTCTCGGAATCAGGAAAAAACTCGGAAGTCAGGGCAGATATATCGAAACAGTACGCGGGGTGGGGTATCGGATTAAATGAAAACCAGACCACTGTTCGGCGGAACTTTTATCATACTTATTACGATGGTTGTCATTGCAATTGCACCCATTACGATATTCAACATTCAGGGATTCAAGGATTTTTTCTACAGCGAAACCGAGATTTATCTCATAGAAAGCTGTTCGTTGATAAAAAACCTTTTTCCCGCTTACAATTCGGAAGATTCCTCGGAACTTGAGTCCTTTGCCGACCATGCGGCTGACTCGACAAGATTAAGAGTGACAATCATTGATGATTCCGGTCTCGTATTATCCGACTCACACAACATTATTACCGAAATGAACAATCACGCGGACAGGCCTGAGGTCGTTTCAGCCATGAGAGACGGTATCGGCACCTCGGTAAGAAACTCGGCAACTATGGCCAATGAAATGATGTATGCTGCCGTGAGAGTTGACTTCAGGGACAGCAGCAAGGGAACAATCAGACTTGCCCGTTCACTTGCTGATATTGAAGAAAGAATAAGCCGCATCACAAGAAATACCCTGCTGGCAGGCTTTATAGCCCTCGCCCTCGCTGCATGGGTAAGCTTTCTGGTGGCAGGACATGTCAGCCTGCTGATAAAGAAAATCAAGGTAACTTCCCGCTTCTACGCCTCCGGTGATTTCAGTGAACAGTTGATGATTTCACACCCCGAGGAGATTGCCGAACTCGCCGACGACCTCAATGAAATGGGAGACCAGCTGAAAGAACGCATTGAGATGATTGAAGAACAGAAAAACGAACTTCAGCTGATTCTCGACAATATGACTGAGCCCGTTCTTTACACTGACAAAGATCTTCATCTTCTCAGAATCAACGGGGCCGCCGAAAAGCTGTTCAATATTCAGGAAGAAAACCATAAGGGAAAGAGTATCCTTGAGGTTTTCATGAACTCCGAATTAAATAGCTTTGCGGAAATGCTGGTCAGGGAGAGATTATCAAAGGAAACGATCATTAACCTGGATCTGCCAAAGACTTTTCACCTGGAAATACACGGAACGGTTCTCTTCGACAACAGCGGCGATAATGTAATTGCACTGCTGCTTGTAATGCACGACATCACAAAAACCAGGAAGCTTGAAGAAATGCGGAAAGACTTTGTAGCAAACGTTTCACATGAGCTTAAAACCCCGGTAACGATGATTAAAGGCTATGTTGAAACCCTTTTAGACAGCCCGGAGAGAGACCCTGCTAAAACAGATGAATTTCTTCAGATTATTGAAAGACATTCGCTTAGGGTTGAAGCAATTATAAATGATCTTTTATTTCTATCCGGAATAGAAAAGAATGATTCTGACAGCCTTGCCCTTGAAGACATCCCTGCAATAGATCTGATAACAAGCGCTGTGACAAGCTGCGAACCGAATGCTGAGGATAAAGACATCAAGATCAACATCGAATGCGATGAAAACATAATGATGAACGTTTACCCGCTGCTTGCAGAACAGGCGGTAATAAATCTGGTGGACAACGCAGTAAAATACAGCGGAAAAGGCACTGAAATTTTTGTAAGGGTAAAACCCGGTGAAAATGGTAAAACCTGTCTGACAGTCAGGGATCAGGGGTGCGGAATAACAGCCGGGCAGCAGGAAAGGATATTCGAGCGGTTTTACAGGGTCGACAAAGCGCGCAGCAGAGAATCCGGCGGGACAGGACTCGGGCTTTCAATCGTTAAACACATTGCCCTCACTCACAACGGGTCTATAAATCTGAAAAGTACTCCGGGAGAAGGATCGGAATTTACGCTCTGTATTTGATTGAATCAGTATTGCTGAGCTTTTCCAGCCACTCGGCTTCATCACCGTAGCCGAAGCGCTTCATAATCTCACCGCAGTGAAAATTCATGGCATCGGCCATACCTGAGTTCCATTTCTGCCATTTAGGAAGCAGCCGCTTGCTGGCAGCGGCATGAATCTTGATGTCAAGCAGTTCCGGTTTGAAGGTATAATCTCGTTTGAAGCCGTCGTCAAACCCGGTAGCATAGTCCAGCATCTGCGTAAAATACTGTTCACGTTTATCCTTATTAAAGAGATCCTCATAACGGAAAATCCTGACATTCGGACATTTTTCCATCAGTTCAAAGGCACGATTATTGATGTTTGTATAATACCAGCAGTATTTTTCAAATTTACTCATCTTCCGCCATCTGCCTGCGGAGGGATCATCAGGAAAATTAAACGCCCTTACACTGAGGTTGATAGAATCCCAATCCCACATGCTGTAAAGATGGTATGCGTTCGAGTTAATGGCGCTTCGAACCCATGTGCGGGGATCACGCATCACCCAGATTATCTTTGAGTTCGGAAACAGTTCAACGATTTGATCCAGAACACCGTATACGATATGGTTGGATTCAATATACAGCCCCTTACGAAAACCCTCGATGTAATCAAGACGGTTGTCTATTATATATTGTCTGACTTTATCATCACCGGTTATTCCCCGATGCCGGGTTGTGGACAGCTTTCCGAAACTGTAACACTCGCGGTACTGTCCCCACAGCATCTTCGGCACACCGAACTTAGCCATCTTCCGTATCCAGTCACCGGGCATTGAGACCCTTGTAGTATCCGGCTCATGAACCGAAACACAGTCTTCAATCATCCTAGACATTGTCTCACCGAAAAACTTAGTCCCCGTACGTCCGGTTGAGCTTAAAAAGATGCAATGTTTACGGCTGACCGCCATGATTTCCTCCGCATAATGTCTGAATTATTTTACGATAAAATGCCCGTTTCTCATGTCGGGCTTATTATAAAGCATCCGGCTGCCGTCTGCACAGCAGCATTGTTTTCCGGCACCCTCAACCACTGCATGGGCGGCTGCGGTATCCCATTCCATTGTGGGTCCGAATCGCGGATACACATCCACCAGTCCTTCGGCTGCAAGACAGAATTTAAGACTGCTTCCGGCCGTAATTATCTTAATACTGCTGCAGCCCCTTCGCGCCGCCTCAGCCTCAACCCAGCCGTCAAAATCGGAACTCCGGTGAGAGCGGCTCCCTGCTGCGGTCAGAATAGTCCTATCGCGCCCGGTCTCAACCGGAAGTTTCAGCACATTCTCAAGCACCACGTCATCTGCGGCAGTTCTGAATGTTCCGTATCCCGCACCTCCAAAATAAAGAAGACGTTTTACAGGAAGGTAAACAATACCGAGTTTAGGATGTCCCGTTTCAATTAACGCAATGTTAACCGTAAATTCTCCGTTTCGACTGATAAATTCTTTAGTACCGTCCAGGGGATCTATCAGCCAGAAGCGATTCCAGTTCTGCCGAAGCTCATAAGCCGGCATATCACCCTCTTCCGATAAAAGAGGAAGGGATTCATTCATATAAAGAACATCAGACAGGGCATCAGCAATGATATTATGAGACGCCTTGTCGGCCGCCGTAAGGGGAGAGTTATCATCTTTCAGTTCAACATTGAACTCACCGGAATAAATTTCCATTATCGCATCACCTGCAGCAACGGCAGTCCGGGCAAGCTCAATGAACAGTTTTTTATTTTTCATAAGAGAAATATACTATACAATATTAAACTGATGGGATCAAAAAGTTACCGATGAATTTACAAAATTCTTACAGACTATTCTTCAAGAGACATATAACGGCTGACTTTATCCAGTTTTCTTGAAATAAGATTGAAAACAACATGAGGCAGTCCGGCGGATCTGATTTCATCCTTAAAGTATGCTTCAACATGGTTCCGGAGCTCTTCGATCGACTGAATATTTTTATCAGATTCATTCAGCATAATCTTTACTCTTTCAATCCCGAGAATCTCTTTCTTCAGAAGCCCGACATTTTCAAGAAATACATATTCGGTAATTTCATGTTCTTTAAGCCTTCTGGCAAGAGCAGCTTCACCGAATTCAAGATCCTCAATTAAATCTTCCAATTCAATCTTCAGGATACTAAGATATTTTTTTGTCTTCGTTTCCATATCAGCCTCCTGAAATAATTATAGGAAGTCTTTAAACGAAAAGCAAGAAATGTTATTCTAAACCTATGCAGAGATTAAAATTCGTAAATAAAATACTTTTTACAGCCCTGATTTTTATCATAACCGCTCCGCTGGAAATGTCAGCCGAAGGAATTACTATTCTAAAACATAAAAACAGCACAGAGCTTCTTACCGATTGGTCGGGAATTGAAAAACCAGAAAACAGCGTTATAAGGCTGACACTATCAGGTTCTGGCAGTATTTTACTCAAAAACGATGAAAATACCGACAAGCTTCGCTTTTCTACCGGCGCAGCCCCCGTTACGGTTGATCTTCATAATTCTATGACCGGATTAATTCCTCATTCAATCACACTGGATGGCAGCAGCTTCGATCTGCTTTCAGCTGAAATAAGCCCGGAAAAAAATGAAGCAGGTGTACAGCAGGCTGATATTGGTCATATCATCTTTTCCGAATTTGCTGCAGCCGGCGGCAAACCATGGAATGTTTACAGCTGGAACCTTATTCCCGAGGTACTGATCTTTGATACGGCCGATTATGAAACTCAGGCCAGGCTCTTTAAGCGACTGGCATTCTTTGTTGAAAAACCGGGTTATACCGGCAGACTCGTCCCAAATGAGGAACTCGAAGGTAAGCACGGCTGGAACGCTCACGATTACAGACCCGAGGACCTTGCCGAATTTTTCAACAAGGCCGCAGAAACCGGGTTCAGCCTTAATACAGAAGAGGTTATGCTGAAAGAACATCTCCTTAGCCATGGTATCATTCTCAGTGACGGAGAGCTGTATAGCGCGGGCAAGGGCGCTGTGCTGTCTGTATCCCGGGAAACACTGCCGAACTGGCGTTACCGCTTTCTAACGCATGAATGCCTGCACGGGTTATTTTTCACAAATGAGGACTATCGTGATGATATGTTTGAAGCCTTTGACAGCCTCTCTTCTGATGAGATCGAGTTCTGGAAACACCTTCTGGATTACCGCAATTATGATGTAGAGAATAAATATCTGCTGGTCAACGAGCATATGGCTTACAGCTTGCAGCAGCCTGTTGAAGAGATTGATGAATACTTCAAAGGCTTCCTGTATAAGAAAATGATTGCAGCAAGGCCCTGGGAGAATGAATTCGTAGCTGAATTTGAAAAAAACAACAGTACTTCCTTCAGATCAACAGTATCGAAACTGGAGAAAATATTATATAATTATACAGGCAGATTATCGGGACATCTCGCAAACCTGTATCCGATTGAAATAGATGAGCAGTTTTACAATCTTTTTCCGCCAATATAAAGTTTTATTAAAAAAAATTGATATCATAATAGTAGTAAAATATAATTCTATAAACAGCTGTGGAGGAGCATTGTTGAATGTCAACGAACAGGAAGTGGATACCGGCCAGGAAGACCCATCTGCATTATTATGATGATATTCCGCTTTACTACCGGACTCCATCAGGAAATATATCACTATACAAACCGGCGGGTATGTCGTTTACCCACGAAAGTCTGGAACGAAAATATGCTATAGATGAATTCTTCATCCACCCCGAGAACCGACTCGAAAGCATTGAGGCCGCACAGAAGGGGTTTAACTCCAGTCTCCGTGACCAGATATCCAATGCGGAACTCAGCGACATCAAAAACTCCCTGACCGAACTTGTTGAAGAAACACTATCGGCACCAAGAGCCGGAGGCCTGACACGGGTACCGATGACGGTCAACCAGCTTGTCGACGGATTTTCAATTAAACCCGCAGTTATCAAGAATTTTGCAAAAATATCATTTAATGATTACACCACCGCTCTGCATTCAGTTAATGTGATGGCCCTGACAATCGGATACTGCTACTATGTATCGCTGCCTGAAGATCAAACCAGAAAACTCGGACTTGCAGCCCTGCTGCATGATGTAGGAAAAACGGAGGTTCCACCCTACCTGCTTAAGGCAACAAGGCGCCTCTCGGATGATGAGTTTGATCAGATTAAAGCACATACGACCAGAGGTTATGAAATTCTGAAAAGCTACAAGGAAGAGGAGATAGTAGAAATCGCCGGAGCCAGCATGGAACATCACGAAAAACTCGACGGGTCAGGCTATCCGCATGGAAAAACCGATATTTCTTACTTCGGCCGGGTTCTTTCTATCATCGACTGCTACGAGGCTATAACCAATGACGACAGGCCGTACAGGACAGCGCTCAGCCCGATGAACGCTCTTGAACTCATCAAAAAGGATGTGGACGCCGGCAAACTCGACAAAAAGATATTCAGGGATTTCGCCTACAGCCTGACCAACTTTAAAAGGAAATAAAGCCCAGTCAGAAGGCTCCCAGCTGACAGTCTTTAATCTTTATATCTGCTGTTTCACAGACGGCGGCTGCATCCTGCTTTGAACAGCCTGCAGTCTCAGCTGCCTTCCATAACTCATAACAGCTTATACCGTCAGGTCCGGCAGCTTTTTTAACAGCAGTAATAAGGGTTTCAGCATTCTCCGGCAGCTTGAATTCCGCCTTTCCGTGATCCTTTCCTCCATGACCGAACAGCCCAAGCTGACAGCCATTAATCCTCACCTCAAGAAGATCAAGAGTCTGACCGATTACTGCAGGACTTACCCCGGCCTCTGCAGCAGCCTCGTGTGCCGCGAGGCAGGTGATCCGTTCATTTCGAACCCTATCCTGCACAGCCTTTGCCGCCTTTTCGTTCAACTCGGTTTCCGCCGGATGCTTACCCGCGTAATTTCCTTCATCCTGATGCATAGATTCTCCCTTCGCCGGACTCTCAGGTCCAGCTGTTATTTATTATACTTCCCTCTTCACTGTCTTTAACAACAGTAATACAGGTATCAATTTCCTGTTTAAGCTCTTCGACATGGGATATTATCCCAACAGTACGCCGTTCCTTTTTCAGCGATTTAAGACTGTCGAACACAAGCGACAGCGACTCCCTGTCAAGCGAGCCGAAGCCCTCATCCAGAAAGAAGAATCCGGCCCGCTCCCGCCCAATTCTGTCGGCAAGGGCAAGCGAAAGTGAAAATGCCGCCTGAAAAGTCTGGCCTCCGGAGAGGGTTCGTACCGAGCGCGTTTTCCCGTCGTTGAGATAATCTCTTATGATGAAGTTATTGCCCTCATCAAGTTCAAGCCTCAATGATTCGCGCGTGAGTTTTCTAAAACGAATATTTGCCGATTCGCAAAGCTCCCTGAGATAAACTGTAGCAACATAGTCGATAAATTTCTTTCCCGAAAAGATATTCTTAAGCAGCGACAGATCTTCGCCTCTTATGCGAAGCCTTTCAAGCTCAGTCTCAATTTCAGCCTTCCTTACCAGTCCTGTCTCAAGGTTTCTTATTGTACTGCCAAGCTCTCCGAGCCTCGTTGCCGCCTTTTCATACTTCGCTTTCAGCAGCTGCTGTCGTCCAAGCGCTTCATCAAAGGCTGATTTATCGAAGATCCGGCTGCCAAGCTGCTGCTCCAGCCCCCTAACCTCAACCAGGGCAGCCTCAAGACCCTTCTCATAAGCCTCTATAGTCCTGCGCTCGGCAGCGGGATCAAGACTACGACTGAGTACAGCCTCAACAGCCTCCAGACTGTCGTAACCAGATTTATCAATTTTATCTTTCAGTTCCGTCTCGGCCTTTTTCAGTCCCTGCCCGAGTTTATACGATTTCCGGCCAAGCAGTTCAACTGCAGCCAGATTCTTACTGTTCTGCAGCTCGGCATCTTTCAGCGCATTTTCCGCCTCTGTATACTCCCTGCGGGCTGCGCTGATTTCAGCCCTGAGTTCATCAGCAAATACGATCAGGTTTTCAGACTCCCCGTATTCAGAAAGAAAGGCCTCATCTATCCTTGATTCGGCACTGTCAATCTTAGCCTCAAGGGCTGCCGCCTCAAGCTTCATCCTGCTCTCGGTCTCGTTAAGTCTGGCAATTCGAGAATTAAGCCTTTCCTGCTCTTCTGAGAGACGGGCGTACTCTTCCCTTAACTCATCCCGCCGCCGCCTTTTTTCAGCCTGATTATCCGCCTCAGCCCTGAACGCTTCATAATCTCCTGGACCGTAATCGTCATTAAATGAGAATTTGATCTCTTCAAGGCCGGATTCTATCTCAGCACGGCGCTCAAGTTCACTTCGAAGCCGCCCATCAACAGCGGCAATCTCGTTTGTGAGGCTCTGAAACCCGACAACCCGATTTTTCAACTCAGACCAGGCGGAGGCAATCGCCGCGGCCTCAGCCTCGAGAGCCGGCTCATCCACGCTCAGTTCCGAGGCGGGCGCAGGATGCTCTACAGCACCGCAGACTGGGCAGGGTTCCCCGTCAACAAGCCCGGCTGCAGCTTCAGCGAATTCCCGCTTTATTTCCGCATCCAGCTGCTTTCTGCGAAGTTTATCCTCACGGAGCTTCAGATCATCTTCCTCTGCCTCAAGTCCTGAGTATCCGGACATTCGTTCTGCAAGCTGAGTTTTTTCTTCTTCAAGCGCCTTCAGCAGAACATCGGATGCAGCGACAGCCTCCAGGGCGTCGTTCATGGAAGCATAAAGCATACGGAGACTGTTTATCTCTTCAGGATCCCTTAGTCCTTCCCCTGCTTCATCTGCTCCGGTTTTGCATGTCTCAAGTCTTCTATTCAGCTCCTCTTTACTCTTAAAGGTTTCAGTTTTAACAGAACTCCCGGTTTCAAGTCGTTTTTTCAAATCATCAAGTTCAGTGCGAAAATCTGCAAGCCCTGCTAGCTCTTCAAACCAGCCGGCGCGTTCTGCAAGTCCATCAATCTCAGCAAAGCCGGGTTCCGCGGCAGCAAATCTGCGCTGAGCGGCCTCAAGCAGCTTTTTGCCGGCCTCCTGTTGCTGTTTAGCCTGCTGCAGTTCAGCGGCAGCGGCTTCAGAGTCTTTTTTCAGCATTCTGAAAATATCGATATCCGACTTGAATTTGGAAAAACAATCCTCGTAGACAAGCAAATCTTCCCGCCTGCGGCTGTAAACATCCCTGTCAACTGATTTTTCAGTAAGGGTCTCCCTGGCCTCTGTAAGGCGGTTGCTAAGTGATTCCAGCTCATTTAGTTCTTTCAGGGTTTCTTCACCGGCAGCAATCTCTGCCGCAAGCATATCCCGCTGTTTACCAAGAAGTTCGGCTTCAGCCTCTGCATCTGCAAGCGCGGAGGCCGTGACATCGACAAGTCCTGATAATTCACCCTCAGCCGAGGCTGTTTTCTCATTGTTTCTATTTGCGAGCCTTGCGGCATTTGAATAGAGGTTAAATCGGTCAAGCCCGAACAGCTCCATCAGCATATCGGTGCGGTCCTTCTTTCCAAGCTGCAGGAATTCCTGAAAGCGGCCCTGCGGGACAATTATAGTCCGCCTGAAATTATCATAGCTCAACCCGACAATGTCTTCGGCTGAGACCTCATTATCCTTATCAAAGAGAGGAACCCACTCTCCATCCTCCATTACATAACCGGACCGCTTCGGGGTATCAACCTTTTCAAAATCCTTCCTGCTTCGCTTTGTTTCAAAGGTGAACCTGTAGCGCTTATCACGGCTTGTAAAAATAAACTCTATATACATCCGGTTCGAAGCGAGGTTCATCATGTTATAGTAAACCTTGTTTGATAATCGCTCCATCCGTCCATACAGCACATAGGTAACAGCCTCCAGAATTGCAGACTTTCCGCTTCCGACCTTTCCGAAAATACCGAAGAGATCAGCACGGCAGAGGGTTGAGAAATCAATCTCAGTTCTCAATCTATAGGAGTAAACCCCTTCAAGTATAAGTAGCTCCGGTCTCATTCCGAGGCCTCCGCATCTGCTTCATCACCAAGGGCGGCAACTTCCCTGAACAGCTCAATAATCCGGTCATCGGGCTGCACGCCTTTTGAGTATTCAAAAAATGATTTAAACAGATCTTCCATCGAATCGGTTAAATCAGGTGCGCTGCGTTCAACACCGCCCTGCTTTCCATCCTGCATCCTGCCCGAAGGTATTATAGCCGTTATTCCCCTGTGCGAGTCATACAGGCGTCCGCGATCAGCCGCACTGATATAGCTGTCACATTCGATTATCAGTTCAACATAAACATCCGGATTGTCCGAAAGCCAGTCTATAGCCTCGTCCACACCGGGAAAGGTTTTTCGCAGAATTCTTTTTCCGCTGTCAAGCGGCTCTCTGTGTATCGCGGCGATACCGCCGGGTTCAAGCTCTATCAGAACAACTGATTTCCGCTGATTCTCCTCACTTAAACCGAATGCAAGCGGGCTGCCTGAGTACACAACCGGGGAACGGCCTTTACGCACAGTCTGAGGCCGGTGCAGGTGTCCGAGCGCAGTATACTGTATCTGCGGGGGCAGCACGGCCGCATCAATCAGTTCGAGCCCCCCGGGGTGCAGGATACTGCGCTCTTCGTCCGGCTCACCCCAGGCGGAGCCTCCTTCCGGCGGCGGGGAATCAGCTTCGGCGAAGAGCTCACCGGCATCGCTGTCGGCCGACATAAACAGGTGAGCAGTCAGGATGTTTACGCCCTTGTTATCACAGTATTTTTCCGCAAGAGAACCCCATCTTTCACCGAGAATGGCAGATATCATCTCTTCCCGGTTTTCCGCATCCAGCTGTTTACGAAGCCGGTTTTCATTAGCATAGGGAGTGGTGAGTATTCTTACCTGGGGTTTTTCGGGCATATCAATTGTAACAATTCCCTGCTCCGGAAAATTGACTGTTGTACCGCATTCAAGCTCCACCCCTGTTCGCATAAAACCCGGGTAGCCGATGAAAAAAATTCCGCATTCAGCAGCCAGCGGATCAGGCGCCTCAATTCTATCCGGCGAGTCATGGTTTCCGGCTATTACTATTACAGGCCGGCGGCCATCATCGGCCAGCTTTTTAAGTTCTTTGTAAAGCAGTTCTACGGCCTCGTTCGGAGGATTGAAATTATCGAAAATATCGCCGGCAATGATAACAAATTCGGCTTCAAGCTTATCAGCTGCTGAATTAATCTCTTCAAGAACCAGACGCTGTTCAGCTGTCCGGGAGTATTCCCCGAGCCGGGCGCCAAGATGCCAGTCTGACGTATGCAGAAATTTCAATCAGTACTCCTTCATTAAAAAGCGGAAATCCACAGGTATTTTAATTATACAATTTTTATCAATTACTGTGAATAAAAACTATTGTTTCATTTTATCAGGCGGAATATACTCTGCGATATGAAGATCAGTGTTGTTATTCCGACAAAGGATGAGGCGGAACTGCTTCCAAAACTCCTCGAAAGTATAAAAACTCAGGATTTTGATGATTACGAAGTAATAGTCGCAGATGCATTTTCAAGCGACCGCACCAGAGAAATTGCAGTTGAATACGGGGCAATGGTCGTAGACGGTGGAATGCCGGGCGCGGGCCGCAATGCCGGAGCAAGGGCTGCAACCGGAGAGTTTCTGGTATTCCTTGATGCAGATGTTATACTCCCGGATCACTTTCTGAAAAATCTTTATACGGAGATGCAGGAACGTTATATTGATGTTGCAACCTGTCCTATCCGTCCAATTTCTGATATTCAGCTTGACAGGGTGATTCACAAACTTATAAATATGACCATTCTTGCTAATTTGCGCGTAGACCCGAAGGCTTTCGGATTCTGTATTTTCATCACAAAAAGACTTTTCAACAGAATCGGAGGTTTTGATGAAACCATCAAGGTAGCCGAAGACAATGACCTTGTTAAAAGAGCCTCGGAATACCGGCCTCTGAGGTATCTCAATTCAACCCATGTGCATGTCAGTGTTCGACGCTTCGAAAAAGAGGGACGTCTTGCCTATATGGCAAAAGGAATCGGCCTGAATGTCTATCGGACCTTCAAGGGTGAGATCAGATTCGATAACGATGTAGTAACCTATAATTTCGGCGGCTACGACAAGGGCAAAGAAAACCTTAAAACCCTCGACAAGATCGAACAGCGCCTTATCAAGGCTGAGAAAAACTACAAAAAACACATTGAAAACATAAAGGCTTGGGGCACATTGAAGCCGGAAGAAGTAGATGAAGACCAGAGGAATTTCAGAAAAAAACTCAAATCTTCCGTTAATGATCTTGCAAAATTGCTTTCAATATCAAAGAAGAACGAGAAATCCTAGTAATTTTTCATGTTGTTCAGACTGGAATTTTTCAGGAAGCTCCGCACATAATCTGCCACAAAGGCCCCGAGTTTTTGATGTTCTCCCGCTTCAAGATGTATGCCATCAAGAGAGGATGACTCAATTATCCTGCCGGATTCAATAAAACCGCAGCCCAGCTTCTCAGATAGTGCCCGAAGCTCCTCACTGAACCTGAGAACCTTCCCTGCTTCTATATCATATAGGCCGTCATTTATCTGCTCTTCGTTTACAGGCACCGCGCCTATAAAAACAAGCTCAGGCGCAGCGTCCCCCAAATCCCTGTACTGGTCTTTGACTTTTTCAACATAGGCTCGTGCTCCATCCAGAATTTCAGACAGTTTTATATCCTTCTCGAAACAAATATCGTTTACACCCAGATAAATTATAATCACATCAAGCGGAGAATTACTGTTTAGTGAAGATTCAAAAACTTCGATATCCTCCAGAATCCTTCTGCCGTTCATTCCGTCTTCTATAATTTCGAAACCAGCCCCGAGATTATCCCTCAGCACACCGGGCCATCTCTCATTTACTGAAAATCTGAGACCGTTTGCGGGGTTATAACCCCAGGTATTTGAATCGCCGAAGCATAAAATTCTATACATATCGGCCTATTTTACGAGGGCTGATATCTGTTTGAAAACAGATGTTCCGGAGTACCTGCACAGCTCAAATAAAATCGATTCAAAACAGCTTATCATTGCGCCTTCGGCCTCCCAGCGCTTCATACCGATTCTGTAATCAGATTCTTTTCTGGAGGATACACAGTCGGCAATGAGAACCGGATTATAACCGGCTGCGATTAGATCGACCGTTGTCTGAAGAACACATACATGCCCTTCAATTCCGGTAAGAATTACATTTCTCCGACCCGAGGCATCAAGCTTTTCCTTAAATTCCGGGCAGTCCATGGCGCTGAAAGCTGTCTTTTCAATGAAGGGTAATTCCTCCGGGTTCTCGTATCCAAGGGCAGCCGATATTCTCTTGTCGGTATAACCAAGCCCCCTGGTATACTGCTGAGTAGTGATTGATGGAACATCGAGGGCCCGAAGACCTGATATCAGACTTGCGACTCTATCCGCAAGATCATCACTTCCGACCATATGCGGCATCAATCTGTCCTGAAAATCTATATTTACCAGTATGCTGTCTTCAACTGTTAATCTCATAATTCCTCCCTGTATTTCCGATAAAGCCCTCTGAACTGATCGTAGGTAAGCGCTAACTTATCTGCAGCAAGACGCTGATTATTTTCACTCTCAGCAAGGGCCCGCTTGAGGTAGCTTATCTCAATTTCACGAATATTGCTACGGAAATCACCTAATTTCGGGAGTGCGGATACGGTTTTTTCCACAAACCCCGCTTGTCCCGGAGACTGCTCAAGCTTAGAATCCTCCGGTTCACTGTAGGGGTTAACAAAGGGATCTATAGTCAGATCAGAAAGAAGGGAGTCTTCACATTTATAGACAGCCCTTTCCACAACATTCTTCAATTCACGGATGTTTCCGGGCCAGCTGTAGGTTTCTATTATTTCACGAACCCGGTCAGAGAACCCCGGAGCCTGCGGTCGGCCTAGCTCATTGGACATACGTATGGCGAAGTGTTCGGCAAGCAGCATTTTATCAATACCGCGCTCTCTAAGAGGAGGAAGAAACAGGACTTCAAAAGAGAGCCGATCAAGCAAATCCCGTTTAAACTTGTTTTGCTCGCAAAGCTCCGGCATGTTCTGGTTGGTGGCGGCGACAATGCGGACGTCAACCTCCACAGTCTTTGAACTGCCGACACGCTCAAAACTGCCGTATTCAACAACTCTGAGAATCTTTTCCTGAACCTCCAGAGGGATCAGCCCCATTTCATCAAGAAACAGGGTTCCCCCGTCGGCCTCTTCAAATCTTCCTTTTCGGGCTTTTCCTGCGCCGGTGTAGGCGCCTGTACTGTGTCCGAATAGTTCTGTCTCAATCAGGGTCGACGGCAGAGCTGCGCAGTTAAGAGTGACGAAAGGAGCCTCCCAGCGTTCGGATAAGTAATGCAGCCTTGAAGCAGCAAGTTCCTTACCCGTTCCCCTCTCACCAATTATCATAACAGATCTGTTTATTCCAGCCGCCCGGCTGAGTTCTGCCTGAAAATTAAGGAAAATCTCTGATTCTCCCAGAGCTTCGCGTTCGACGAATCCGGGATAGTTCATTTAGGTACAATTTACCATAACTTGGTTATTTTGACCAGTCTTATTTCTATTATTTGGTAAATTTTACCATTTTTATGATATTTTCAACCTACTAATCCATTTTTTGAACAAAAAACACGGTCTGAATCACTAAAATCAGGTGAAATTCCGAATTTTTTATGGTTTTTTAAGCAAAAAGTAACAGATCCAGCTTATTGGCACATTTAATGCATATAAGTAAGTACCCGGGAATAATTAAACCTCCATGTTTAATTATTCCTGAAGAAAAAGCGTTGCTTTTTCTTCCAATCAAAACCTGCCTCCATGGCAGAAGAAAGCAGGAGAAATACAATGGGCGTATTTACAAGGTTTAAAGACATCGTTAATTCGAATATCAATTCAATGCTGGACAAGGCTGAAGATCCTGAAAAGATGATAAACCTGATGGTCAGAGAAATGGAAGACACCCTCGTTGAACTTAAAACATCATGCGCAGCCTCAATGGCGGATAAAGCCAAAACAGAAAGAGAACGCGATGTACTTAAAGAAAAGGTTGATCGATGGGACGCGAGAGCAAAGCTGGCTGTTGAGAAAGGCCGTGACGATCTTGCCCGTGAGGCGCTTATCGAGAGAAAGGCCGTCACAAACCAGTTTGATCTGATTGAAAACGACCTGGTTCAGTTTAATTCAATCATCGATGAGAGCAAGGCAAACATCGTGCAGCTGGAAGAAAAACTGGAGACAGTTAAACAGAAAAGACGTATACTTATACAGAGAGGCATTCATGCACACGAAAAGATGAAGGCCCGCGAAGCCGTCAAAAATGCCTCAGGCGTAGATGCAAGCATGCGTTTCGAAGAACTTGAAGGACGGATTGAAAGAATGGAGGCTGATGCCGATATGGTCTACTCCGGTTTTTCAAATCCCAGCGAAAACGAGTTCACAAAGATGGAGCATGAATCCGATATCGAAGATGAACTTGCATCCTTAAAGAAAAGCATGAAACAAACCAAGGACAAGGCGTCAAATGCTGGGGACAATAGTTAATACAGGCCTGATCATAACGCTGTTTGCCATTGCGGCTCCTTTTATATTCGTCCTGCTGGTCATCAGAATGACTATCGGCAGAGACAAAAAAAGAACTGCGGATGAGGACACGAAAAACAGCGAGGATCTGGATGAAATTGCAAAAGGATTGAGGGATTTAAACCGGCGTATAGACAACCTGGAAACCCTCAATAAAAACAAACAAGACAAGGAGCGATAACTGTAATGACTTATACAAATAGAAAGTTATACAGATCAAGAAACGGAATGCTTCTGGGCATCTGCCAGGGCATTGCCGACTGGCGCGATATGCCGGTATCCGTTGTCAGGCTAATCTTCATTATCATTTGCCTTGCGACAGCCGTAGCGCCCTGTTTGATTTTATATCTGGTTGCCGGATTCTTCATTCCGCTTGAACCAAGGGGCTATTCCCGTGAGCACCGCCGTTCAACCATGGATGATATAAAAGATCAGTTTGATGATCTGAAAAGCAGGGTTAACAGAATGGAGGACGAGGCAACAGGTGACAAAGAGAGCGACTGGGACAAACGATTCCATAATGGCAAATAAATCCGGCGCTCTTCGTTTGGATTTACTCCAGGGATTAACAATCCCGCAGACAATTAAAAAAAGGGTTTCGGCAATGAGTCGAAACCCTTTTTTGTACCTGATAAAACTTCTGTGATATAATACTGGCCAGGGGGCACGCATTTGGCGAACTTAAAAAAAGATGTTAGCGCTTTCGGCGTATTCAGTATTGCTACCGGGGCAATGATCAGTTCCGGAATATTTATTCTTCCCGGACTAGCCTTCGCTAAGGTGGGACCGGCCGTATTTATATCATATTTTGCAGCGGGAGTGTTAGGAATAATCGGCGTATTCAGCATGATCGAGCTATCGACAGCGCTGCCTAAGGCCGGCGGGGACTATTATTTCATCAACAAAACTTTCGGTCCTATGATAGGCTCAATTTCAGGTTTTCTTGGGCTTTTTGCCCTGTCGCTAAAAAGCGCATTCGCCATTTTCGGTATATCCGAAATCATCTTTATCTACACCGGAATAAACCCGCTGCTCAGCGGCTCTGTTCTATGTATTCTCTTTGTCATGCTCAATATCGTCGGGGTAAAGGAAGCCGCTGTTTTCCAGACTATCATGGTGGCATTGCTTCTTACTCTGATGTCTGTCTACATAATAACCGGAATTCCACAGGTTAATTCCGGTTATTTCAGCAATTTTAATTTATCGGAAATAAACAACATACTGATCACCTCAGGCTTCATATTCATTTCATTCGGCGGACTCTTAAAGGTAGCAAACGTCTCTGAAGAGGTAGCAAATCCCAAACGCAATCTGCCGCTCGGGATGATTAGTTCTATAATTGTCGTAACCGTCATCTACACCCTGACAACCTTCGTTCTCACCGGAACCCTGGCCCCGGAAGTTTTCAGAGAATCACTGACACCTGTAGCTGATTCTGCAAAAATCACCCTGGGGAGTATCGGTTATATCATAATCATTATTGCATCAACCCTCGCCTTCTTTACAACTGCAAATGCAGGCATACTTGCCGCCTCGCGTTACCCGCTGGCGCTCAGTCTCGACCATCTGCTTCCGAAAAAAATCGGAAGAATCAACAGCAGGACAGATACACCTGTTATTTCTATTATTATTACCGGAGCCATAGTTTTTCTGTCACTGCTGCTTCCGCTTGAAACCCTCGTCAAGGCCGCGTCCACAGTAATACTTACATCCTATGTTCTCACAAACCTCTCCGTTATCATATTCCGGGAAAGCAGGATTACAAACTACCGTCCGAGCTTCAAGGCGCCGCTCTATCCCTGGCTGCAGATATTTTCCATCCTGCTGTTTGCTTTTTTTATAGTCGATCTCGGTCTTTCCGCAATCGAGATCAGTATAACCCTTATTTTAATAGGTCTGATCATATACCTTGTTTACGGCCGCAGAAAGGCAAAACGCGAATCCGCTCTTCTGCACCTGATGAAGCGAATCGTCGACAAACACCTGCAAAGCGACTCAATAGAGGATGAGTTCAGGGATATAATCATCAACAGGGATAATATCGAGCAGGATAACTTCGATATACTAATCAAGAACGCTGATATCATAGACATTCAGGGACACATTTCATTCGAATCCCTGCTGAAGATAACATCAAAAGATATTGCAGAAAAAACAGGCACCCCGGCTGACGAGGTGATTAAACTTTACCTCGCAAGACAGAGCGAATCAAACACCGCAATTTCCGACTTTCTTGCTATACCCCACATCCTTATCGGGGGAACGGACAAAATGTTCATGTATGTTGTGCGCGCAAAAGATGGAATCATCTTCACAGATACCGAAGACTCTATAAAGGCTGTTTTTCTACTGGGCGGAACAAAAGACAGAAGGGTTCTTCATTTAAGAACAATAGCTGCAATTGCGTCACTGGTCAGTGAGCCTGATTTTTACAGAAAATGGGAAGAGGCTGGAAACCCGGTCGACCTGAAAAACCTGCTGATATTAAACACAAGACAACGGTATAATTGATTTATTCTTCACCGCAGGTATAGAATAAATAATATTACTGCTCCACCTCTATCTTCTCAAGGTTCATATTCACCTGTTCAAGCTTCTTTGAAAGACTGTCAATTGTCTTTTCGATCCGTTTCTTTTCTTTCAGGAGCCTCGTTATCGGGTCTTCAGCCTCAGGTTTCTTTATTGAAAATTTGGCAGTATCGCGGCTGCTGCCCCCCATCAGACTGCTCTTGAGAACCTCCCGGTTATCGCTGTCTGCAACCGAAGCCACAAGCTTCATATTTTCATAGCCGAGCTCAGCAGGCAGTTCAAAGCTTCGGGCCTTCATCAGCGTTCGCGCGGTAGTAGTATCAAATTGCAGAACACGTTCTATGTAGTCCTCAAACCTGTAGCCCTTTGCTTCACAGAGCGACTGAGCCTGTATAAAGGCTTCTCCGAGCTTGCGGGCAAGCTCGCCCTGAGGGCCAATCATATTCTTCTTGATTGATTCGGTTAATACAGCAAAGTCCTGGTCCGCTTCAAATACATTGCGGACAAAACCCTTCTGCTCGGCAACATTCAGAAGTTCATGAAAGATCCGTCTGAATTCTATCGTATGCGCGCGGGAGCCGACAGGAATAGGAGACCGGGTGATATGCACATGGTGTGCGTACTCGTGAATTGCGGTATACAGCAGCAGCTGGTCATTTTCAAAATTCTTGTTATGTATAATAATTTCACGGGAATCGGGGTGATACAGCCCGTTAACCTTCGTGCTGGATTTCCCCGAAAAAATTACGAAAAATTCTTCTACGTCTTCTTCTATCTGAAGGAGTATCTCTTTTACCTGGTCCTGATTCATGAGAGAAAGAGTATTGAAATTCTCCACTTAGCGCAATAGCCTGATACCGTCATCTTCAATAGTAATAAATTTTTCCCGGTAAAGGCCGCCAATAGATTTCTTGAAGACCTTCTTGCTCATCAACAGCTGCTTTTTTATTTCCTCGGCACTGCTTTTATCGTGAAGAGCCAGAAATCCTCCGGAATTCTCAAGAGCATCAAGAATAATTTCTCTGGCATCCTTTGTTGCAGCCCTGAACCCCTGAGGCTGAAGAGCTGCATCAATCAGACCGTCTTCCCGTATCTTTTTAATATAACCGGTGTACTGCTCCCCGATTTTTAAATTTTCAAAAATCTCATTTTCATACAGCATGCCGGAATATTTTTTATCTACTATAACCCTGGCTCCCAGTCTGGAAAAACCATAAACAATCAACTCAACTTTCTTATTAACCTTCATTGATTCAACAGCGTTTTCAGGCAGCTCTTCGAAAAGATCATCAAAATGACAGGTTCCAATGACACCCTTTCCGGCATAATCCGGGACGATTTTTACAACAGCCAGATCTCCCGGCTTTAGTTCTACCCTGATATTCCGGCTTGGAACGAAGAGGTCCTTCTGCAGACCCCAGTCAAGGAACATTCCAAATCCGGTAACATCAGTAACTTCAAGCGAAGCAAACTCACCCATAACAGCATAAGGCTTCACAGTTGTAGATCTATATTCATCAGACGAGGTATTATAAACAAAAACATCAATCTCATCACCCTTTACAGCCCCCTCAGGAAGCTCCCAGGGAGGTAGAAAAATGTCGTTCTCTCCTCCGAGATCAATAAAACAGGCTTTCTCGGTAATAAGTACTATCTTGCCGCGGTTATATTTTCCAATTTCCATAACTGTCATTATACAGCGGTATTACAAAACTGAATACAGCAAATCAAATCCTTCGGGAAAAAACAGTTTTCAGTTGCATGCAGGTAAAAAATTATATACTCTAAGAACAGGAGATAGATATGAAGAAGAAACTGTTGTTTATTATTATAACCGTGGCTGTTTTACTAACCGGCTGTAAATCACTTTTCACACCTGAGGGAAACCTGCTATCTGCCGCCAAGCGCGCAGAAAAACAGAATGATTACCATACTGCCGTTCTTAGTGCTGTTGAAGCGGTCAGGATCGACAATCAGTATAAAAAAGCCATTGAATTTCTTAAAGAAACCTACCCGAAAGCCAACGCACACTATGCCCTCCTGATTGATCAGACCCAGGCGGCCGGCGGATCAGAAACAAATGACCGTATAGCTAAGTATTACAAATATCTTTTCGATATCAACGAATCGGCAAAATCCCTCCCGCCAATCACTGATCCGAAAACAAAACTGGCGCTGACGCTGACCTATACAGACTATCAGGCGGAGATGAACAAGGCAAACGAAATGGCTGCCGAAGAACACTACCAGAAGGGCATCAACCTCTACAGGATGAAGGGCCGGGAAAACGCGAAAGCTGCAACCGAGGAATTCGAAATCGCACTGGGCTTTGTTTCCGGTTACAAAGATGCTGAAATCATGGCACAGAAAGCCAAAGATAATGCAACTCAGATAGTAGCCTTTTTCGAGTTTGAAAATCGCGCATGGAACATCCCCTACGCACAGTTCGGAAACATTATGCAGGGAGCTGCAATTTCCAATCTGATGTCTAACCCCGATGTAATGAAATACACCAAAATCATCGACGAAGGGATGCAGGATAGAATAATCCAGGAACAGATAGGCTCTCTTGACGCTATGATGAGTGACAACTCAAGGATTGAAATAGGACAGCTGCTTAATTCAAACATCATCGTAACCGGAACAATCGATTCCGCATACCTCGAGGGTCCGGTAACAAACATGAGCCAGTATACCCGTACCGCAAACATTGAGGCTGAAAATATAACAACGGTTACTGATTCGGACAAAACTGATCCCTATTATAATTCATCCAGTTCAAATCAGTCGTCCAGCGTGACAAGTTTCGGAACAGTAGAGGTTGAAGCCGATATTTTTCATTATACAAAATCTATAACCTTTGAGGTTACAGTCACCTACAGAGCAATAGATGTAGAGACCGGTTCAATTCTGAAAAGCGAAACAGTCACAACATCGATTTCGGATTCAAGCGAATGGGCAGATTACCGTGGAGCGGAAGAAGCACTTACATGGGAAGACGAACAGTTGATAAACGCATACGAAGAATCAGTCAAATCCGCACAGCAGCTTGCAACCGAGGCGGCATCAGACGCAGGGGCCTCAATTGCCGAGGGACTCGCATCATTTCTTAAATAAATCATCTTCTGCCAATCCGGAGGGCAATAACCCCCTTCGGACAGGCATCAGCACAGGCTCCGCACAGGATACAGTCCTGATCCTCGAGATTGCCTGATGAAACGTTAGCCATAACGTCAATACTCATTGGACAAACAGATGTACAGCCATTGCAGGAGATGCAGTTATCGTTCTCAATTACAAGACCCATTCCCGGCAGCCTTGCTGCGTTGCCTAATTTTCTGCCGATTATCATAAACGGCGCCATCCAGCAGATTATATGACATGAAGCCCTCCGCCCAATCAGCAGCGGGAATACAAAAAGTAGAAATACTACAATAAGATAGAGAATCAGAGAGCCTGGATCCGAAACAGAAAATCCTGATTCCGTCAAAAAGAAAAAATCAGTCTTATCTGGTTTACCCGCTGAAATAATAAGAAATACATAAAGCGAAAGCCATAATCCCCATAAAAGGAATTTAATCCACCGAACACGCCTTCTCTTTACAGGCTCAGGTCTGAACTGCATAACACAATCCTGCAGCCCCCCCGCAGGGCAGAACCAACCGCAAAAGGTTCTGCCAAAAAAAATCGATCCGACGAATAAAGCCCCGAATATAAAAATACTGCCGTTCACCACCCCCTCTGTTAGAGCCTGAAAAGGCAGGTATGGGGAAAAATAATAATAAGTTGCAGGAAACAGCAAGAATGCAGTAAACTGCATTGTTTTCCTGACTCTCTGCCGCAATTGTAATTTCTTCATATTAAATCCTATTATAGCCGGGCATAATGCTCAATTCAACCAGAACCATAACTTCTGTTCTTTTTCCTTGACATTCTCATCATTGAGGTGGAAATTTAAGAAAGGAATAAAAATAAAATGAATAGAACAGTAATCCTGATACTATTGTTCTCAGTTCTAACTCCCCTCGGCGGGTATTCGGATTCGCAGCCTGAGTCTTATTCAGATGTTTACATAATACCAATAAACGGTGATATCGACCGCTCTCTAACAATCTTTCTCAGACGCAGTATAGATGCCGCGGAACAGACAGGTGCCGGCAGCATTATTTTTGAAATCAACACATTCGGCGGTCGTGTTGATTCCGCTCTCCAGATTGCCACCCTCATAGGCGGCTCCGATGCCGAAACAATCGCATACATCCCTGCCCTGCCGGAATCGACCGGTGTAAGCTGGTCAGCCGGTGCATTGATAAGTTTCTCATGCGACCGGATATACATGGCGCCGGGCACATCGATGGGAGCCGCAGCACCAGTATACCAGAGCTCCGAAGGGATGCAGACCGCTGAAGAGAAAACAGTGAGTGCGGTTCGAGCCCAGATGGCTGCTCTCGCGGAGAAAAACGGTTATCCTAAAACTGCTGCCCTTGCCATGGTAGATTCCGATATCGAATTGATCGAAGCGGAAATCAACGGCCGAACGGTTCTTGTTTCCGCCGACGAAATAGAGTTTATAAAAGAAGATACCGAGGCACAGAACGGAACATTCAAAAAGGGAAAAACAATATCCGCCAAAGGCAAACTTCTGACGCTGACCGCTAACGAAATGCTGAAGTACGGCATCAGTTCCGGAGCACCTGCCGACAGAGAAGAGCTATTCACCATGCTTGAACTCGACAATCCTGAAACAGCGGAGGCTGAATCAACAACCCCCGACAGACTCATTGCGATGGTTACCGGCAGCGCACTGACGACTATACTGATCATGCTCGGCCTCGGGGCATTATATATGGAAATAACCAGCCCCGGCTTCGGTATTCCCGGAACCCTGGCTATTATAATTTTCGCCATAATCTTCATCGCCAACGGTATGCTCGGCTATGTCGGCTCACTCGAAATCCTGCTGTTCATAGCCGGGATTGTGCTGCTTATTGTTGAAATCTTTCTTATTCCGGGTTTTGGAGCGGCAGGGATTTCCGGCATTCTGCTGATAGCTGCATCCCTCCTTCTCTCCCAACAGGGCTTTATCCTGCCGGAATTTGAATGGCAGATTGAACTGCTCAAACGCAATGTTCTGACGACGGGAGCCGGAATCTTCGGCTCAATTATAATAACCGCAGTTCTGATTCAGCTGTTTCCACGAATCGGTGTATTCAACCGGCTGATACTTCAGACAAGCCAGCTTCAGGAAGACGGCTACAGCCTGCAGCCCGGAAATAACCTTGAAGCAAAGATTGGAAAAACAGGGACATCCCTGACTACACTCCGCCCCTCAGGCAAGGCGGAATTTGACGGTTTTACCGAGGTGGTTGAAACTGACGGCGAGTATATCGAAGAAGGTGCGGATGTAGTTATAATCGCCGCCGATTCAAACCGTCTGCTCGTAAAACGATTAACGGAGGTGGAATAAATTGGCCCTTGCAATAACCCTACTGCTCACAGGAATAGCCGCAATCCTGCTGGAATTCTTCGTTCCAGCCTTCGGTCTCATAGGAATCATCGGCGGCGCAAGTGTTGTTGCAAGTATTATAAAAGCCTTTAAATTCAGTACTGCCGCAGGGGCCGTTTTTCTTACGGCATCCCTGATAATCGTACCTGCACTTATGCTGATATTCTTCAGGATATTTCCGAAAACATTTATCGGCAGAAAACTGATACTGCACCGAAGGATGGACAGCCGCGAGGGCTTTGAATCAACAGCAGTGGATTATACCGAACTTGCAGGAAAAGACGGAACCGCCCACACAGATTTACGTCCGTCGGGAACTATCATTGTCAATAACTTAAAGTACAGCGCCGTAACCGGCGGGGAATATATAGAGAAAGGTAAAAAAGTAGAAATTCTAAAAACAGAAGGAAGCAGAATCATAGTCACGGAGGCAAAATAATGTTAGTTGTTTATATCGTATTAGGAGTTATAGCCCTTGCAATAATAGCGATTTTTATCAGGTTTTTCGGACTCTGGTTCAGGGCACTGCTGTCAGGCGCACACATTACGATAGGTCGGCTTATAGGTATGTGGATAAGAAGAGTCAATTCAAGAGTAATCGTCGACAGCAGAATAATGCTGACCAAGGCCGGCATTTCAACTGATTCGGACCTTCTTGAAACCCACTTTCTTGCAAGCGGCGATGTCATCAGTGTCAGCAAGGCACTGGTTGCAGCCAATAAGGCAAACATCCCGCTTGATTTCAAACAGGCTGCAGCCATCGACCTTGCCGGTCGAGACGTCCTTGACGCCGTAAAAACAAGCGTAAACCCGAAGGTTATCGACTGTCCTAATCCGGAAAAGGGCCGGCACACAATTGACGCGGTAGCCAAAGACGGCATACAGCTGCGGGCGCGCGCAAGGGTAACCGTACGCGCAAACATCGAACGCCTTGTCGGTGGGGCAACCGAAGAGACTATCATTGCCCGAGTCGGAGAGGGAATTGTAACAACCATAGGCTCGGCGGAAACATACAAACATGTTCTTGAGAATCCAGATAATATTTCAAAAACGGTTCTGCAGAAGGGGCTGGATGCCGGCACAGCTTTCGAGATTCTTTCTATCGATATCGCAGACGTTGATGTAGGTGAAAACATCGGAGCAAAGCTCCAGGCTGACCAGGCTGAAGCCGACAAGAGACGTTTTCAGGCTGTTGCCGAACAGAGGCGCGCAGCGGCACGGGCCCGCGAGCAGGAGATGTCGGCCCTCGTCGAAGAAAACCGCGCAAAGGTTGTTCTTGCCGAGGCCGAAATACCCAAAGCAATTGCAGGAGCATTCGATGCCGGCAACCTGGGGATAATGGACTATTATAAAATGCGGAACGTTCAGGCCGACACCGATATGCGCAAAAGCATAGACGGCGATCTCAAAGATGAGGACCGGGAGGAATAAGACTGTGGACGTCTTCGAGACAATCTTTTCCTTTGTACCCCTGCTGATGGTTATTCTCTTTTTTACACGCATTGCAAAATCCGCCGGCCGTAATAAAAAAAGGAAGGAGTCTGATAATGCAGCTGCTGAAGCAAAGGTTGCTGATGAGAGTGCTGCTGACACAAAGCACATTGGCGTGAAACCGGGAACCACACTCAGGAGCAAACTCCTCGACGGCTCGGAAGATTTTGCCGGGATGATGGCTAAACTCAGTGGAAAGCATTCCAGCCCCGAAGAGGATGGCGCCCCCGCCGGCAAGACTGAAGCGACAGCTCTTGCACCTACAGCGGAGGCACCGACGCCTATTGAGCAGGCATCAGTTGCCCCGGTAGCTGAGGGGCTCCACGCCCTGAACTCACAGCATGCCCCGGGGGACAGCTGTGCCAACCCGCGAGTGCAGCAAAACGGAGAACAGCTGTCAAAGCTGAACAATCTTAAAAAAGCTGTTGTATGGGCTGAAATTCTCGGTAAACCCCGGGGACTCGAATGATCCAAAGAGAAGAAAGGCTGAACAAATAAGGTTTATGTAATTCAACCTGTAAAGATAAGTTAAACTATGCTATTCTTTCCACGTGACTGAATTAATTGTACTAGGCTCGGAATGCGCTGTAAGCGATCAATACATGGAGCTTATCATTGAAGCGGCTGAAGAATCCGGTCTCGAATACACAATTAGAAAAATAGAAAACGCCGAAGAAATCGAAAAATGGGGAGTACAGCAGGGCTGTCTGCTTGGTTATTGCCCGGGCTGTCATAGTATCGCGACAGAATCTCCGGACATCAAGTTCACCCCCGCTCTTGTAGTTAACGGAGAGCTGAAAACACACGGCGGATATCACGGAAAAGAGGAGATAATGAAAACATGGACAAACACGTAATCTGTTTTAACGGCGGAAGCTCATCGATAAAGGTGGCTGTTAAAAAGGTTGAAGGTACTGAGGTTGAATCAGTAGTCGACTTCAACTGCCAGGGACTTGGAACACCCAAGGGTTATATCGACATCAAGACCGGGGGGGAGAAGGAAAAACTCGAGATGCCGATGGATGATCACAAATCAGCCCTGCATGAAATAACCGAAATAATTGACGAGCGCTTTCCGGGACTTAACATTGTAGCCGCCGGCCACCGCTGTGTTCACGGCGGACCCGCAATAAAAGACACTGTGCTTATAGACGGACCGGACGGTAAAATAGCCGGCTACCTTAAGGAATACTCCTCACTTGCGCCGCTGCATAATCCAGCCAATCTTCAGATTGTTCAGGCAGCACTTGCCGACCCGGTTTTCGGCAAGGTTCCGAATGCCGGCATATTCGACACTCAGTTTCACGCACGCATGCCCGAGTACGCAAGATACTACGGTGTACCAAGGTCATGGATAAAGGATTACAATATTATGCGCTACGGGTTTCACGGCGCATCATACACATTTATAACAAAACGCTTTGCCGAACTTAATAAGCTTTCAGATACAGACAATAACATTGTTGTCGCGCATCTTGGAAACGGATGCTCAATGGCCAAGGTTGCAGGCGGGATAGGTGCAGACACAACAATGGGAACGACCCCGCTTGAGGGCCTGGTGATGGGAACGAGAAGCGGTGACGTTGATCCGGGCGTTCTTGAATTGATGGCAGACAATCTCAACACCGATATTAAAGAGATTGTGCGAATTCTGAATAAGGAATCGGGTCTCTACGGTCTTTACAGCAAAGACGGCATCAAAGAAATGCACTTCATCAGACAGGCTGCGCTTGAGGGAGACAAGGAAGCTGAACTGGTAGTTGAAATTGCCGCATACAGGGTCGCAAAATACTTCTGCAGCTACCTGGGCACAATGGATTCCCCCAAAGGGATTGTGTTCACAGGCGGCATAGGCGAGAACGAGGGCTACTTCAGGAGCAAGGTGCTGAACTTTATGAAGCTCTACAAGTGGAAGATTGATGAAACAGCAAATGGAACCCGCAGCGAAGAATGCATAATCGCTGAAAGCGGTACTATCCCCGGACTCAAAGCCTGGGTCATCCCTACCGATGAAGAAAAGGTTTTTGCACTTGAGGCAATGCGCTTCGCTTAATATTTTCAGGATTTACAAATTTTACTGAGTCCGGTTTTTCCATTCTATTGAATTCGAAAAGCCGGATTTTTTTATCCGACCAGGACTGAATACAAAGATTGACAAGTCCAATTCCCGGTTTTATAGTTTAATTATGAGAAATGCAGAATATGACAGGTTCGGTCCCTGGATTCTGGAAATCACGGAAACTGATCCCCTGCCGCCCCTTTTTATTCCATACGCAACAAGAAAAGATGCGTCATTGTTATCGATAAAAATACCCCGCCCCATTGATCGCAGAAGCGCAACACCCGGCATGAATCTTTATGATTACGTTCTGAATATGTATAAAGATGATTTTGACATTCTCAGACGAGAGGGAGAGGAGGTAGTAAAAGACAACTTTAATTACTGTGATATCTTCTGTATTAAAAACAGCGAAGTCCTTCTCAATGGCTCACTAAGTCTTTTTACAAAAGATGACAATTACACATTCCCTTATAACACCGTATCTTCAGATATTATTTATAAAATAATTCATATTGTCAGAGAGCGTTATACAAAAGCAGAAAATATGCCTTCCCTCAATGAGATAACACCAGAAGACGGCGAGCTTGATTTTTACTTTTCAACTCTTGCATCAGCCGAAAAAGAGAAAGAGACAGGATTTAAACTCTTTTCATATCAGAGCAGAATCAAGCTTAACCAGGTGGGCAAATCAGGACTGAGAAATTTATTCAACCTTATTATTTCGAAACAACTGATGGAATCTCTTCATTTCTGTAACGGCCGCGAGGTTAAAATCATCGGAAAGGGCAGAGACTTCAAATATATTGGACAGACTGATTACGGGAAAGAAGACTGCTATATTCCCCTCGAGAAGATAACCGGGACTGAAATCGCAGCCAACAGCTCTAACCCCGGTCTTTTAGACTGCATTATTCACACTGCGGATAAAAGTTTCACTACGATAATGTCTGCCGAAAACCCGACAGCGGCGGAATACCTGAAACTTAACTGATCTCAGCCTGTTGAAGCATCCAGCATCTTCCTCACCTTTTCCCGCATCCCGATAAAATGGCCGCCCTCCCAGTACAGCTGTCCGCATCTGGTGCAGCGGGTATATTCCCTGCACCAGATGCGCACTCCGTCAGGAATCCGGCTATATTCATCGCCGCTTAAATCATCCAGCCCGCCGGCATTCTCCAGCAGCCCCCCGCAATTGAAACAGCGGGAAAAGGGCCGAACACGGCCTGAAAGATTGAACCTGCGAAGCACCTCAACAATCTGCTGTTCGGGATTCCTGCTGCGGATAAGCATCCCGGCTGTAATAATCCGTCTCATAAGCAGACCGCGGTCGCAGCTCAGAAGAATACCGCCCGGGGCAGCTCCCCCCTGCTCGCATCCGGAGGCAAGGGATGCCAGTTCAGCATCATCCCTGTCATTCGAATAATCCGCGTCAAATCCAAGCATCCTTAGGTATTCGGCAAGTCTGCCGAGGTGAACATCAAGAATAAACCGCAGCGGTATATTATTAGCCGGAAGCCCGGGCTCCGGTGCGTCAATCCTTAAACAGCAGTCCTCAACTATCAATGAATTAACACCTACAAACTCACCGTCCTGCCGGACTCTACCAATCTCAACATGGGGAATTCCGATGCTCTCAACCAAATCTTTGACAGACCTGCCGCCTTCAAAGCTGATATTAAAGTTTTTATCGTGATATTTCTTTTTCGTGAAAAAATAAAGATCGTCAGCAATCTCAACCGCAACATTAATCATCATGTTGCGGCAGATAAAGGGATAATTATATCTATTCTTTTGCTCCGTCTGAAATCATATTCAAGACTGCCGCGAAGCTGTTCTACGAGACTGCGGACAATGAGAGACCCAAGTGAAGAGCCGTCGTTTAATTCAACATCATCAGGAAAAGGCTTCCCGTCATCTTCATAATAAAGGATTATATTACAGTCATCCTGTTCAAGCCCGAATGTGATTGTCAATTCATTCTCTACTACCGCATGCTTGACTGTATTTACAACGAATTCAGAAAAAATCAGCCCGAGTGTGATAACTATTTTCGATTTTACGACCAATTCTTTTTGTAGATCTGAAACTACCCTGATATCTTCCTCATGGGATGACTCAACCATCTTCCTGCATAGCTCTTCAAGATACCCGCCCAATTCAAGTTCAGCAAACTGTCCCCCTTTTGCAAGCATTTCATAGACCAGACTGAGGGCCTCCACCTTTCCTGCAAGCTGTTCATTCTGGTTTTTCAGCTCTTCATTATCAATATTCATCTTCTGAAGGTTGATGTAACTGATTATAAAATTCAGATTATTCTTAACCCTGTGCTGCAGCTCCTGAAAAAGAACATCCCGCTCTGCAAGAGTTTCCGTAAGCTGATCATTAACAGTATTCAGATTGCTGATTAATGATAATGTCATTCGCAGAATTGTAAAATAAGAGATTACCAGAACTGCTGCAAAAAGTATTCCAGCCTGAATAAGCGCGGCCATCAACTCCCTTCTCAAAGCAGAAGAGAGATGTTTCTGATTCAGTTCAGCTTCTAAAAAAAAACCTGTATCTCCTATAGGATGCGAGAACTTAAAATCGGACATCTTCAGGTTTTGAACATCAGTGTCATGAATATTTATTGAATACAACAAACTTTTGCTGTCTACTTTAAAATTACCAATGAAAAATGCTGCTTCATCCGTACCGACTTCCGTACCTTGATGAATAATCCGTTTGCGAATAAAAATATTACAGCCTCCTTCACTTTCGAAGAAACTTAGCTCCGCTTCCTCCGACACCTCATCACCCGGAGGAACAGACATCCAATCGGCAATTATCTCCCCTCCGGGCCCGAGTCTTCGTGCATAGAGAATATCATTGTATACCGAGGCACCCTCCGCATACTTCGACTGGGTATATCGTCTTACCTCATCAAGACTGATAATGCCTGTTTTATAATTATATAGCGCTGTTCTAATCATTGTCCGGCTCGAAAGAGCTTTGACATTTTCCTGAGCAAAAAGGACCTTATAGTTCAAATCATTTGCTTTAAGTGCAAGTTCGGAATACAGCTGGTTTTTCAGACTGTTTTCAGTGTGCATCACTGAAATCCTGAAAAAAACAAGCCCCGAAGCTATAAATATAGATACTGCGAATAAAATAATCTGAACTGTAAAAATCCTGTTTACCGGAGCCTTCATCGATATAATTATCGGTAATGAAGCATTGGAATGCAAATATTTAATCAACAATTCATACAAATGACTTATACTGATGAAATGAGTAAAATTATACTGACCTCTATTAACGCCCGATACTCACATACAAACCTTGCCCTGCTATACCTGGAGACCGCCATGAGTCTCAAAACAGACGATTGTATCTGTCAAACTATTGAATGGGATATAAACAGACCGGCTCACGAGCTGCTTGAAAAACTCGCAGAAAGCGGAGGAAGCTGTTTTGTTTTTTCAGCATATATATGGAACTCAGTCTATCTTAAAACCCTGCTCCCTGACCTCGGGAGGCTGCTGCCTGATGCAGTAATCTGCACAGGCGGTCCTGAAGCAGTTCACAATAAACCCGACTGGTTAAAAGTCTCCGGGCTCGACTTCATCCTTGACGGGAATGCTGAAGATTTTGCAGCCGAACTCTGCAGGCTTCAAAAACCTGCCGAAGCATCAGTAATAAGAAAACAGCCCAGCTGTTTCAGCAGCACTGTCTTCCCCTACACCGAAGACAGTCTCCGGCAATTTAAGGGCAGAATAATCTACTATGAAGCATCACGCGGCTGCATGTTCAACTGCTCATACTGTCTCTCATCTGTGGATAATTCGCCAGTAGAATACCGTACAGCTGAACAGATTATATCAGAGATAAGCCTGCTCAGCCGATTTAGGGGAACCGTCAAATTCGTAGATAGAACCTTTAACGCCAGGCCTGCCGTTTCCAGACTTATCTGGCGGCATATGGCCTCAAATCCCCCGGCAGGATGCTTCCACTTTGAACTGCATCCATCGCTTCTTCAGGACGAGGACTTCAGGCTGATTGAAAGCCTCAAGGCAAGCAGCGCGCAGTTTGAGATAGGCATTCAATCGACCAATGAAAACGTATTGCGCAAGGTCAACAGAACCGACAAGCCTGTCGAATCGTTTAAGAATATAGCCCGGATAATCGAAATGAAGAAATTTCATGTTCACCTTGATCAGATAATCGGTCTGCCGGGAGACTGCCCTGCGGCCGCGGCGGAGAGCATAGACAGGATATTATCACTCAGACCGGATGTTTTTCAGCCGGGCTTCCTTAAAATTATTCCGGGCACCCCGCTCGCGGCAGAAGCATTGAGCCTTGGTATTATCTCCTCAACAGCGCCTCCATACGAAGTGCTTCAAACACCATCTTACAGTTTCCTGCAGCTATCCCGGTTCAAACGCATTGCTCGCTTGATCAACCTTCTTTATAACAGCGGCTTCTATCAACACAGCCTGCCGGTCATAATTAATAAAACCGGGGGCTGGTACAGGCTTTTTTCAAAGCTGCTGGAGCCGGAACCCAGCCTGAGCAGAACCGGCTGGGAATACTGGGGGCAAATGCTGTTCGAAATTGCAGAGGCAACTCAGCCCGGAGCGTCCGTGATTAAAGACCTTCTTCGATTCGACTGGTGCTTTTATGCAAAGGCTCAACGCTACCCGGCATATATTGACTATGAAAACACAGATGAGATTTACAGAAAAAAAACTGTTGCATGCAGAAAAATCGGCAGCCTTCATCCTGAAATCAGAAAGAGTGAACTTAAACGCTCGATCATATTTATACCGGAGAGTGAAGAACCCGTTAATCCTGCTGATAGAGCATACCTCTTTGTGAGGACTGCCGGCAAACTGCAAAAATTCCCTATTGAAAAGAATATTCGGCATTCTTATTGCGATAGCAGTCCTCAGCAATTATAATCAAAAACATGAAAAAGATACTGGCCGGAAACAGACAGATTCCGGCTTTTTCATATTTTATAATCATTCTCATTTTTCTCATGGCTTCGGTAATAACCATCACTGCGTTCTACCAGAAAACAAACAGGGATGCAATCCTTAATACTCACCTAACATCAGCGGAGGATCAGATAAGGATTCAGAAGCGGCTGATGCTTTCTCATTTCAACACGATCCGCTCAGAACTACTGTTTCTAACGAGATTGAATGAAGTGATCCGGTTTAAAGAACTGGAAAATGAAACAGATAGAAAACTAATGGAAAAAGAATTCCTGGAATTCATTTCCAGCACAAACAGATATGATCAGCTTAGATACCTGGATAAATACGGCAAGGAACTTACAAGAGTGAATTATAACAGTGGAGAGCCCGCTGTCACAGCCCAGAACAACCTTCAGAATAAAGACTGCAGATATTACTTTACCGAATCACTTTCACTGCCTGAAAACCAGATTTATATCTCACCCTTTGATCTGAATATGGAGAACGGAGAAATAGAACAGCCGCTGAAGCCGATGATCCGCTTCAGCACCCCCGTTTTCAACAGCCGCGGCGAATTAAAGGGAGTTGTCATCCTGAATTTCTTTGGACAGCTGCTTCTTGACGATTTAATCGAGGCAACGTCAAGTCATGCCGGAACATTTTCAATGCTGAACTCTGAAGGTTACTGGTTTTATAATGACCGCCCGGAACAGGAATGGGGCTTCATGTTTGAGGACAGGAAAAAACAGAATATGAGTGTACTGTATCCGTCACTCTGGAAAAAGATTTCGACAGAAAAAAGTATTCAGATAATTTCAGAAGAGACAATCTACACCGCTACCATGATTGAACCAATGTTGGATGAAAAGAATATTTCATCCAACAGATACTATATACTTCTAAATACGATTCCGTTTGAAGATATAAAAATTGACAGGGCAAGCCTTAGAAAAAACATGCTTAAAATATCATCTGTCGCGCTTTTTATAAACATTGCCGCAGCAATCTTTATCACAATTCTGATAATACAGAGAGATAAATACAGGTCGGCACTGAAAGAATCAGCTCTCTACGATCAGCTAACCGGCCTGCCGAACAGGAAGCTTTTTGAAGAAAGAGTTGTCCAGGCATCGGCACAAGCCAAGAGATACGGCTATATCTATTCGGTAATGTTCATCGACCTCGACGGTTTCAAACCGGTAAACGATAAATACGGTCACAGCACAGGAGATAAATTGCTTACGCAAATAGGTGTGGTACTCCAAAACTGTATCAGGGAGACTGATACAGCAGGCAGGTTCGGCGGAGATGAGTTCGTAATACTCCTGACGCAGATAAGTGAAAAACTTGACTGCTCAGCCGTTGCGGAAAAAATCCTGGCCAGGTTATTCACCGAATTTAATATTGACGGACATAAGATCAGCATTGGTGCAAGTATCGGTATAGCTTCCGTTAAGCCGGATTCCAAAGTTGATTTCGGAGAAGTAATGCACGTAGCTGATGCAGCAATGTATGAGGTGAAAAAATCCGGTAAAAATAACTATAAAATCATCACATTATAAACAATTCGTTTAAGATCATGTAACCTCCCTTTAATGTTAACAGCCAAAATCGACGTGTATTATTACAATAACCAAAAGTCGGGAGTACTTTATGAAAAAATTTCTATTAATATTTTTTACCGCAACAGCTGTTTCGCTGCCGGTATTTTCTGACAAACCTCAGAATAACGGAGAACCGCTTATCCTTACTATTGAGAAAGCGGTTGAACTGGGACTTGAGAACAACTTCAACCTTAAGGTCCAGGCAAACAAGGCTGCCGGTGCCGAACGTAATAATAACGACGCGTGGAATGTTCTTTTACCTGATGTATCGCTTTCTGCAACACTCAGCCGCAGCAACAGTTCAACCTCGGGTAGCGGAACCTACTACCTCGGGGCCAATGACGCCTACGGGCTTAGCGCTTCCTCCGACGACGGAATCTACGACTACATGCTGTTTCAATCCTATGACTACGAGATAAGTCCCTGGACCGCAGTTGGAAATTTCTCCGCACAGCTGGCACTGAGCCCTGCGATGATAAACGGCGTCAAAGCGCTTGAGTTGAATTACCAGAATGCGATTCTTGATATGGAATCTGCGAAACTCAGCACGGAAACAAGCATCAAGACAAATTTTTACAACCTGCTGCTTTTTCAGGAGCAGATTGAGGTTTTGAAAAAAAATATTGAAACAACCGAAGCAAGGCTTGAGAGTATGGAGGAGATGTATAATTACGGCTATGTGACTGAACTCGATGTCCTGAACACAAAAGCCGGACTGTCTTCGTTGGGACCAACACTGCTGCAGATTGAAAACGGATATGAGCAGCTTAAAATGGTCTTCCTGATGGATTTAGGGCTTGACTTCAATCAGGAGGTAACTCTTGAAGGCGCTGTTGAGGTATCGCCCGAACTGCTGGACGGAAACTATCTTGTCAACACCTATATGGCGGACAGAATCGATATCCAGCAGCTGACTGTTACCGAAGAGATGCTTGCAAACGCAAAATCAGCAACGGCAAACGGCCGGCTTCCGACCCTGGTTCTCAGCTGGTCCTACAGTCCCTATCAGGTTGACCCCTTCGACAGTGAGTACTGGGGAGAAGAAGATTATTTTGACGACAGCGGTTCATTCTCTGTCACACTTTCACTGCCGGTCGAAGACTGGCTCCCCCATTCCGGAACCTCAAACGATATAGCCGATGCTCAGAATGAAATCAGTAACATGGCTCATCAGAAAGAACTGGCGCTCCTGGCAGCCGAGATGGAGATTCGCGCCCTGGTTATGACACTTAACACAAGCATAGAAAGTATGAAGGTGCGGACCGAATCTATTGAAATCAACCAGAAAAGCTACGACATGAGCCTTGAGGCATACAACAGCGGGCAACTCTCCCTGCTTGATCTTGAAACAGCGGAGAATGAACTTCTACAGGCCGAACTGGATCTGGTCTCGGAGAAATACAATTATATTTCATCGCTTCTGAATCTTGAGGAAGCAATAAATCAGAATCTATCTAATTAAGGTGTGAAAAATGAAAAGAAAACTGATAATTACAATTATTACAATAACTGCAGCTGCTTTTATGTTAGCCGGTTGTACCCCGGCCGAAGGCAGGAGTGCGGGCGGTTTTCCGGGGCGACCGGGAGCTCAGGCTTCAAACGTTCAGGAAGCGGTTGAAAAGAGTTTCAACATCAAAGCCGATACAGTTGCTCGCAGAGATATATCGAGCAAGCTGATGCTCTCAGGCGATGTTGAAGCATCAACATCCGTAGATGTATACCCCGAAGCAATGGGCAAGCTGAGCGCAGTCTACATTGAAGTGGGCAGCTGGGTTCGAGAAGACCAGGTAATCGCAAAGGTTGATCCCTCAAAACCCGGGATGAAATACGCCGAAAGCCCTGTTGAAGCTCCTATCAGCGGAACAATTACTGCTGTTAATGCCGATCCCGGAGCAACCGTCAGCGCGCAGATGCCGCTTGCAACAATTGGTGACATAAGCAAACTTATAATAACGACAAATGTGCCTGAACGATACATATACATGGTAGAAAAGGGTCAAAGTGCCTGGATTTCAACCACCGCAGCCCCCGGTGAAACATATGAAGCACGAGTCACAGCCATTTCTCCGGTAGTAAACCCCAGTAGCAGAACCCTGGAAATCGAGCTCGCAATAATTGAGGGCTCACCAATCAAGGCAGGTATGTTCGTCGGGATTGAACTGCGAACCTCAACCTCTGAAAACAGTCTCGTAATCTCTGAGAAAGCAGTACTATCAAGGGATGAAGGCAACTATGTTTATCGAATAAACGACGAACGCGCAGAGAAGGTTGAGGTTTCAACAGGGCTTAGAGACGGCGGGTTTATCGAAATCACCGGCGGCCTCTCCGAGGGAGATATGATTGCAATTGAGGGAGTATCCCTCCTCTCGGACGGCGCAAAAGTAAGAATACTCAATAATGAGGATGCGCGCTGATGACTTTTTCACGAAGAATATTAAGCAGACCGATGACGATGATTATCGTCTTCATAGTCGCAACAATAGCCGGAGGGGTTCTTACTACCAGACTTGCAACCGACCTTCTGCCAGATATGAACATACCCGGAATGGCCGTTGTTACCACCTATCCGATGGCAACTCCATCCGAGGTTGAAGAAGATGTTACGAAAGAGATTGAAGAAGAACTGGTGAATATATCAGGTCTTGATTCTCTGACTTCCTATTCCTATGACGATTACAGTTTGATAATCATGATGATGGACTATGATGTCGACATAAGTGATGCAACAGCCGATGTGCGTGATGCACTGGACGGGATTGAAAACAGCCTACCGGAGGACTGTTACCAGCCGACGGTTTTTCAGTTTGATCCGAACTCACAAGCTGTCATCAAGATTGCGCTGACTGGAGACCAGGGCCTGGAGGATTTATTAAAGCTCGCTGAAGAGGAGCTGCAGCCGCAGTTTGAACGAATCAGCGGTGTTGCCGAAGTAGCACTCTCCGGCGGACTCGAAGAAATTGTACAGGTCAGCTTTTACCAGGAGAGGCTTGACGCACTTGGACTAAGCATCAACACTGTTTCAAGCATGCTCTCCGCCCAGAACATGAGCCTGGGAGCAGGGTCTCTTGTAGATGGCGGTATGAATTATCTCATAGAAACAAACGGAGAAATTGGCTCACTTGATGATCTGGCAAATACTGTTGTTTCCATAAAACCCCTAGGACCGTCTTCAGCATATGAAGTGCTTTTACGGGATGTTGCCGATGTCGGAATGGGCACAAAAGACAGGGACAGTATAGTCCTTATAAACGGACAGGAGGGAATTCAGATATCGATAAAGAAAACCGACGACGCAAATATGGTCGAGGTTGTCGATGAGGTTAAGCTTGTAGCCGGGAAAATGCAGGAAGCTCTTCCCTATGGAAACACCCTTACCATACTGTCAGATAATTCGGTGCAGGTAAACTCTGTTCTTCAGCAGGTTATCAACTCCGCTATACTCGGTATTCTTTTTGCCGTGATAGTTCTAATATTTTTTATAAGACGAATAAAAACAACATTGATTGTCGCTATCTCAATTCCGGTCAGTCTTCTTATCACAATCGGCGGAATGAGCATGGCAGGCAAGACCTTTAACATGATAACCCTCACAGGACTGATTCTCGCTCTGGGAATGATAGTCGACGGGTCGATCGTCGTTATTGAGAACATCTTCCGATATCGTCAGAAGGGAGCGCTCCAGAAGACCTCCGCCGAACTGGGAACACAGGAGGTGATCGGAGCTATTACAAGCTCAATCCTGACCTCCATCTGTGTATTCCTGCCTATTCTGATATTTAAAAACGATCTCGGAATGATAGGAATAATGTTCGAAGATATGGCTTTCACAATTGTTGTTGCACTGCTTGCCTCGCTTGCCGTATCTGTGCTTCTTGTACCGGTGCTTGCATCAAAGGTGTTTCCGATTTATACCAGAGAAGAAAAACCGATCAAAAGCAGGGCACTGATGTCCCTCGACTCCTCGCTGGATAAATCAAATACAAGGTTTACCAACGGTTACCGCAAGGCTGTAGGCTGGTGTCTTAATCATAAGATTATCATCGTTGCCGTTTCCCTGATTCTGCTGGCAGGCTCAATAGTACAACTTCCACAGCTGGGGCTTATAATGGTTCCGCCCTCAGGTGAAACTTCTATTATCCTTGACGTAACCCTCCCGGAGGGAACCGCGCTCAAAAGCACTGAAGAGGCAATGCTTCAGTGGCAGTATATTGCTGAAAGCGAAATTCCTGAATCAGAACGTCAGAACATAGTTGTAACCTCCGGCGCGGCAGGCGGCATGGGAACATCAGGGGGCTCCCATACGGGAACACTTGAGATATCACTTCCTGCAGCAGAAAACAGAACAATGACCGACACGGACATTAAAGAAATTCTCAGATCATACTTTGAACTCTTCCCTGACGCGACAATTAGTTTTTCAACCACCGACCAGGCACGTATGATGACGGGAAGCAGCGATGTGTCAATCAATTTCCACGGTAACGATCTTGACGATCTGGTAAAAGTCAGTAATGAACTGACAGCCCTTGTTAAAGCGGAAATACCGGAAGTGCTGGAGATTACAAGCAGCCACTCGAACGCGCTGCCCGAGCTTGAGCTTGAGCTGGATAGACAGAAGCTGTTTGATCTCGGACTTAATACAGCAACAATAGCCAATGAGCTGCGTGCGCAGATAGCAGGAACAACCGCAACGACGATGACACTCGACGGTGAAACCTATGATGTTGTTCTGCAGCTTCGTGAAGAAGACCGTGACTCAACATTTGATATAGACAAAATCTTCGTTACAACCGCTACAGGAGCTAAGGTTCCTTTCTCAAACTTCGGTGAGGTTAAAAAGACAACAGGCCCGATGTCCATCTACCGTGAAGACAGGGTAAAGACTATCACATTATCAGGAGATATAGCTCCCGGCTCGGCCGCAAACTTTGTGCAGGGACAGATTGAATCCCTTGTTGATGAAAAGCTGGTTCTACCCGAAGGTGTTACAACCAGCACGGGCGGGCAGATGGAGATGATTGCCGATATGACCGACGGCCTCATTTTGGTATTTATTTTCGCAGCACTGCTTGTCTTCGCCGTCATGGTCAGCCAGTTCGAATCTCTGAAATCACCCTTCATCATCTTTGCAATGATTCCGATGCTGCTGATAGGTGTTGTAGGAATCTATCTGATAATCGGGGAACCCCTGAGTATGCCGTCGCTGATAGGAATAGTCATGCTGCTGGGGCTTGTTGTTAACAACGGAATCATCCTCGTAGATTCTATCAACCTCCATCGGAAACGCGGATTAAATGTCTTCGAAGCATGTCGGGAGGCTGCTGCAAACCGCCTGCGCCCGGTACTCATGACTACACTGACAACCGTCCTTGCTATGGTTCCAATGGCATTTTCCGGCGGGACAAGCACTGATATGGTAAAGCCGATAGGTCTTACCGTCATCGGCGGCCTGACATCAAATACAATTATAACGCTCTTTCTTGTGCCTGTGTTATACTTGATGCTGCACAGAAAGGCCTACAAACAGGAATTACCTGCAATCGCGGAGGCGCAGAATGACTAAACTTGAGATTATCGCAAATCAGGCGTTAGAGAGCCAGTTGATGGAAATAATGCCTCAAAATAACGGCAAACCCTGCTACACAATGCTTAAACAGGTGGACGGATCCGGTTACTCAGGATTCTGTCTTGGGAATGATGTATGGCCTGAGGAAAACGTCATGTTCATCCTATACCTTGATGATGACAGGCTTGAGACTCTCAAACAGAAAATTAAAGGGATCCGTGAACGATTCCCCCGGCTGGGACTGGCAGCCTTTGAACATGCAGGCATAATTGAACTTTAACAGGAACGGGAATGAAAGCAACAGTATTGATAATTGAGGATGAGCCCCAGATAGCTGAACTCATTTCGCTATACCTGAAAAAAGAAGGTATAGATACGAAGCACACTCTTACCGGCGAAGACGGTCTTGAGCTTCTGCAGGTTGGCAATATAGATCTAATCATCCTTGATATCAATCTTCCCGGCATGGACGGTTTCGAGGTACTCCAGAAAATCAGGCGCATCGAGGAGCTTCCCGTCATCATTGTTTCCGCCCGACAGGAAGACGAGGATATGATCATGGGCTTTGGCATAGGGGCTGACGACTATGTTTCAAAACCTTTCAGCCCCAAGGTGTTAGCCGCCCGGGTACGGGCAAATCTCAAACGCAGTAAAAACAGAGACTCCTCCCTCGACAGCCAAATCAGCTTCGGTCCATACCTTCTCGACACCGGCAACATATGGCTTAAAAAACACGGAGAACGTCTGGAACTTTCCCCGAAAGAAATGGCTCTGCTGACAGCTCTTGCTGAAACACCGGAGAAACCGTTCAGCCAGGAAGATCTCTATGCCAAAATCTGGCACAACAGCTACGGAGATCTGACAACCGTATCGGTACACATACAGCGCCTGCGAAAAAAGATCGAGAAAGATCCGGCCAACCCGCAGTACATCAAAACATCCTATGGCTTCGGATACTATCTCTGTACTACCGGAGACAAGAATGAAACTTAATTCCCGTATAAGAATTATTGCTGTAACTGTTCTTATCATCCCTCTGATAGCAATATTGATTACAAGCTCAGTCATTTTTGTAAACTGGACTCTCAGCTGGGAAGAATCCGAAGGACTCTCAGTTCCCCGCTTTCTGCACACACCTCTGCTCAGTGTTCTAAAGGGAAAAGAAGAGGCAAGCTCCAGATTTGCCGGTATAATCCTTGTGCTCGACGACAAGGGCAAGACAATCTACATTGCACCGCAGGCAAAGAAGGAGATTGACAAATTTAACTGGAACAGCATGGAAGAAGCATATGCTGAGTTAATGGCGAAGATGCCTCAAATTCCAATCAACATTGCTGTCTATACTTACAAAGACCGTGCAGGTCTCGTCCTATATGTTGAAGAGTTTTTCGCAGGGCAGAAATTTTTCAGGGTTCACTCGGCGGTAATAATTGCGATGTACTTCGGCCTGATTTGTCTGCCCGTAATAATTTTCTCAGTTAACTCGAGACCAATACTGCGTTCACTGGTAAACCTTGAGAGCGCAGCCTACGAGATTGGACGAGGCAACCTTGACTCTTCAGTCGTCGTTGAGAGGAGCGCGGGACGGAAGCGTTATGGAATTAAAGAGGTAGAATCGCTGGTAAATGCATTCGAGCGAATGCGGCTGGAACTGAAAGAAAACCACGAAACACAGAATAGGATTATGATGGCAATCTCACATGATCTGAAAACACCGCTTACCCTTATCAAAGGTTACATCGAGGCAATGAGGGATGGAATGGCCAGGACACCGGAAGAAATAACAAAGTATGCTGATGTTATCTATGACAGGTCCATGCTGCTTGAAGAAAGGATTAACGACCTGATCTATTTCGCGAAACTCAGAACATCCGACTGGCAGAGCAGGTTTGAAAAATTTTCTATCAATGAACTTCTTGATGAAGCTGATGACATCTTCCGCAATGATGCTTTTATTCGTAGAAGACAGTTCACCTTTATAAACGGACTGACCGACGGAATGATGATAGCGGGCGACAGAAAGCTTTTATTTCAGGTTTTTGAAAATCTATTCGATAACGCCTGCAGGTATACCGAGGAACACGACAAAATTGAAATAAAAGCCAATAGCAGCGGTAACTATGTTATGATCAGGTTTGAAGATTCAGGAAGCGGAATTGAAGAGAAACATAGAGAACATATCTTCAACAGTTTCTACCGTGCAGACTCCGGTCGTAATACCCGAGGCATAGGAATTGGTCTGACATCAGCAAAAACCATAATCGAAAACCACGGCGGTTCAATCAAATACGAACCATCCGCCCTCGGAGGTGCCGGATTCATTATCCAGCTGCCGCTGCTGACATAGTTAAGTCATTTCCCCACCCAGCCTGCTTGGGTTTTTTACAGGATCTTCTGTACCCTGCCGACTTGTCCGTCAGTCAGTCGCACCTTGATACCGTGCGGATGGTTCGGAGACTTGGTCAGCAGATCTGCAACTACACCCTCGGTAAGCGTTCCGCTCCGCTGGTCTTTCTTCAATACAATGGCCACCTTCAGGCCGGGTTTAATATTTGCTCTTGTTTTTCCATCCATTAGGGTTGATAATATCATTAATTCCCGATAAATAAAGGGGGAAAACAAGGAGAACCGAATGTGTGAAATTTCTGATGATGCGATTGCCTTTATCCTGGAACTAATCGAACAGACGGAAGATAAATCCCTGAAACCAACGCTGTTGTCAGCAGGGGCGGGATGCGGTACGCCGGTTATTAAACTAGAAATGCAGACGCCTTTAGAAGACGACGAAATAATTGAAAAGTCAGATATAAACATCCACGCAAGAGCTTCTATTGTACGGTATCTTGATGGCGCTTCAATAATCCTTGAAGACACCTTCTGGGGTAAAAAACTAATAATAAAAACAGAGTTCGGCTGCCGTTAGATTCATCGAACTATAAAAGTTTTTCAAGATCCACAAAATACTTCTTTATTACCCCGGATTTAACATGAGCAGAAAATAGATTTTCACCATTCTTAACCTCAGAAATAATGCAGGATAACTCACTGTTTGAAAAAAATTTCGCGGCCCGATAAAAAAACTCCTCCTGTTTTTCAGGAGGCAGATTTTTCAGCCTGATTTCAAGATCAGTCAACATAACCTGATTTCGAACCTATTCAGCCAGCTTTAAGATTCGGATAATAGACTCCTTATCGAGCTTGACGAAATTACCGAGGGTTGCAGTGTCCCCGGAGGTCGCCCTATCCGCCATTTCTTCAAATGAGTCGGCGGTAATTCCTACCTCAGAAAGACGCACTGCCATTCCCATTCTTTTAAAATGCTGCTCTAGGCGGTATATACCTTCAAGTACTGTTTTCTCAGGATCTGCGTAATCGCGCTCTACAAAAAACACTCTCTCGGCAAACTGTGCAAAACGCTCGACATCATGTTTATAGACAAACTTCATCCATGCAGGAATAATTATCGCGAGTCCGGCACCGTGGGCAATATCAAACATTCCGGAAAGCTCATGCTCAATATCATGAGACGCCCAATCACCGAGTCTTCCCGTATCAAGAATATTATTATGCGCCACAGTACCGGTCCACATAACCTCAGCCCAGGTGTCGTAGTCTTCAGACGCATCAAGCAGCCTTGGTGCATGATGAATAATATTTCTCATTCCGGCTTCAATCAGCCTGTCTGTAAGATCAACATGTTTAATATTGGTAAAATATCGTTCATGCATGTGGGCAAAGATATCGGCAGTTCCGGCAGCAATCTGGTGCACCGGCAGGGTGAACGCCAGTTCCGGGTTGCAGATTGAAAAAGCCGGAAACATACAAGCGGCGTTTACCGGCCGTTTAAGACCTCCGTCTTCATTCGTAATTACACTGCCCTGACTTGATTCACTCCCGGCAGCGGGAATGGTCAGAACAACTGCCGTCGGCAATGATTCCTGCGGCTCAGCCTTCCCAGTATAAAAATCCCATACATCACCGTCATACTTGACGCCGATTCCGATAGCCTTTGCTGAATCAATTACACTTCCGCCGCCGACCGCCAGAATCAGATCGATGTTCTCCTCACGGCAGAGCGTGACCCCCTCACGGACAAGGCTCAGCCTGGGATTCGGTTTTACACCGGGCAGCTCAGCCCAGACTATTCCGGATGATTCAAGTGATTTCACAATCCTGTCGTAGAGGCCGCTTTTCTTTATGCTTCCTCCGCCGTAGTGCAGAAGAACTTTTTTTGCGCCATACTGCGCGGCAAGCTCACCTGCCCGCTCTTCCGTTTTTTTCCCGAAGACTATCTGTACAGGGTTTCTAAATTCAAAATTATTCATAATTCAATTATAACATAATCATGCTTGCCGTCTGAAAAAAAAATTAGTAACTTGAGAAAATAACACAATGACGGAGAAACCCTATGGCTGACTTACCGAACAGATTTAACGAACTCATTAATATGAATGACCTTCCTGTGCTTGTAGACTTCTACGCAGACTGGTGCGGTCCATGCAAGATGCTGAGCCCGACAATCGCACAGCTTGCCAGGGAGTACAAGGGCAGAATTACAACCGTCAAAATCAATACCGAAAAAAAACCGGCTATCGCTGCGGAATACTCCATTCAGTCAATACCGACTATAATGATGTTTCATAAGGGGAAGCAGCTGATGCGCCTGCAGGGGGCTCTACCTTATGAATCTCTGAAGGCTGAAATTGACAAGGTGTTATAAACTCCAAAAGCTGGTCAGTCTGCATAGTTGAAGGATTAATTTTCAGAAATTCACCCCCGTTTCATTATAAGTCGCAATGTGATTCCTTTTATTATAACACTCTTTTACAATTTCTCTTGCAAATCAAAAAGAAACGGTCAATCATATATCTATGAAATATGATGCTGCTGTAATCGGTGCCGGTGTAAGCGGCGCCGCAGTTGCAGGAAAACTGTCTCAGTATGAATTAAATACGGTTCTTATAGATAAAGAAGCTGATGTATCTTCAGCAACCGATTGGCTTGGAGCTCCTCATCCACCAATCCTGCTGAAACCTAATCTCGTGGTAAGCAGCCCAGCTTCCGGAGGCCCACCCCCCATCCGGAAATAGCAGCTGCGGTTATAGAATTCCTGCTCGATTAAGGCTATAAGAACATCGGTATAGCGGGGGCTCCCGGGTGGGAGATTCAACATCAAAGGCATTTAAAGTATGCGGGTAAATCCCTCTGGCGCAAAAGTACGGAATCAGTCTTATCGATCTACAGCAGACTCACCGGTTGAGACAACAATTGAGGGTGATAATTATAGAATCTGTGAGACCATTGCCAGTCTTGCTGACGAAGATGGAAGCCTGCTTTCACCCTGGTGGTCGGATAAAACTGTGACCCGGAGCCGGGAGGAAGGCGGCAGCCCTGAAAACATCAGCATTAAGAATTGGATTAGCAGGATAGTCGATCAGCGTTCTGCCTGCTCTGCATGTTTCAGGAATCTGACATCAGCATTGCGCGAATTATATACCGAGGGCAGCAGTTTGGCAGAATTACTGAATGAGCCCGGATCAATCCTTATTGGACAGGACTTCAAAGGCATCGGCCTTCCAGCCGGAAAGACCGGTATCGGTATATGCACATGTGGAGAAAATCAGAAATGCCTCAAAGGCTGCCCCCCGTCAAAAGACGCTATCAAGAGATTCCTAAAACAGTCCGGCTGATGAAGGCATAGACATCAAAACCTCAACCATCATTCGTCGGAAACAACACCCTCAGCACGCTCTTTCAGATAACTCGAAAATGATATCTTGGGAACTCCCCTTGCAGGTTTTGCCCCTACAGTCATCTCCTCACCGGTCTGCGGATGCTTAACAACCCTTGCCTTCTGGGCATCCCTCGTCTTTATAGAAAACTTTCCCAAACGGCCGAAGGGGACTGAATCCCCCATCAGCATCCCGGTTTCAATTAGGGTAATAAAATCATCAATAACCAGTTTCGCTTCCTGACCGGTCAGTCCGTGCTTTTTGGCAATGAAGCGCACCATGGATTTCATAGTAAACTGATCAGGAACTGATTTGGTATCAAGCTGAAGAGTCTGGTTATACTTCATAAAACCGGCAGTAATAAAAACAGCGCTCTCGCGGATGCGTTTATCCTGCTCATCCTCATTCAGATCTTCAGGACATACGGCTATAAGGTAGGCGGGGCTTGTAGCCTTCACCCTGGAGTTTCCGAGCAGAACGGATTTATCAACCTCAACAGGAGCCTCCAGCGTCGCGGCTTTCTCCATAATAATATCAGGAACCTCGGTGCGCAGTTTTATACTCGAGTACTCAGTCCATCTGCTGAAGTTGATATTTGTAGATGTCATAAAAACCGGACCCACGCATAGAATCGATCCCGAATAGCTTAGAATCATCATGCCGCGTCCGTCCTTATTAGAAACCGAATCTACTATTTCAAGCTTCACCGACTTCGCCTGCTCCCGGAACAGAGCCTCTTTCTGCCTCCAGACATCGGCCAGACTGGCAAGATAATCCTGATCCTCAAGCTTTTCCTGCTCTGCTGCAAGACCCTGCAGATGCCTCCCGATTGCTTCAGGCAGGTCTTCAAATATCATATTTCCGTCCATTTTCCGTATCTCCTGTTAATAAAATAGGGCAAATTTATAAAAAAAACAACATTTTTTCATATTTTTCCGGAAAAAATGGTTTTTTTTTGAAAATAGGTATAGGATTATCTTCGCAGCTGCATATAATATTTGATAACAGGAGTAACACAATGGGAGAAAAATTTGATAGCCTCGCACCTGAGGTACAGGGACATATAAAAAATCTGGTTAAGACAGCAAAGCTTGAAGAGAACATTGCATCATTCGACGACGCACTTGAAAAGCTTTCGGAAGGCTGGCTTGAAAAACAGCAGTCATTCTTCGAACAGACCAAACAGCATGAGATGGAAGAAACTGACGGCCTTGATATGGATGACACCAGGGGTGCATTGATAATGACCTATTCCGGTTCACTGATCAACCTCGGCCCCGAGCAGAACGATTATCGATCAGTTGATTATCTCAGCATCGGTCTCAGAAACGACGTACCGGAAAGTGCATCGGAGGAAGAATCTGTGCTTATGAAGAATATCGAAAAAGGTGCGTCAGTTGAATTCGACAAGGGTCCAATTCTTAAAAGCAGTGCAGTCTATGCAATAGCAGTCTTTAAGGAAGAAATGGAACCGGAGCAGGAAGAAGAACTGCTTGATGAAGTAACAATGATCCTTGCCCAGGATTTCGCCGCAATCAATAAAACTACTATTCAGGAATTCTGAGGTAAAGTTTGAACGGACACGGAACAGGCGCGAAGGAAGCCGCCGCAAAGCTTGAGTTCATTCTCAAGCGGCGCGGGCTTCCCGAGGCCGATGCTTTACAGAATAATCTTGAAGCAGCTATCTCCACCATGCTTCATGAAAATAACCGCCCCAGAACCCGCAGCGGCAAAGCAGGCAGCCTTGTCAGGCTATCCCCGGGCGGATATTACATTATAGTTCCGGATCTGCACGGACGGACCGGTTTCTTTAACACGGTAATGAATTGGAAGGGCTTTTCCGGCCGAACTGTTTTGACAGACATGGAAGAGGGTTTTGCCAGGGTCATTTGTGTAGGCGACGCCTTTCACTCGGAAATCCGTGGAAAGAAGCGCTGGGGAAGAGCAATGCAGGAATGGATAGGCGGATATAAAAAACATCGCAACATCGATCAGGAGATGAAGGAAAATCTGGGACTCCTTGAAATGATTGCGACTGTCAAAACAGCCTTTCCTGATAATTTTCATTTTCTTAAAGGCAATCATGAGAATATTGCCAATGAACAGGCTGAAGGGAACTTCCCATTCAGGAAATATGCCCACGAGGGTGAAATGGTTAAACTCTGGGTTCAGATGTTTATGGGCATGGATGTTTTCGATACAATCTATAAATGGGAAAAGACGCTGCCGCTACTTGCGGAAGGACCTGATTTTCTGGTATGCCATTCAGAACCCGGGAGGGTTATAGGCAGAGACGAGGTAATCAACGCGTATGACAATTCAGAAGTCATATACAGTCTTACATGGACAGATAATGACCGGGCTGAATCAGGCAGTGCGGCCGGAACCCTTAATAATTTCGACAAACATATACCGGCAAGCAGAATATTCGGAGGGCACAGAGCCGTGAAAGGGCTGTATTCATCCAGACAGGACGGTCGGTATATTCAAATAAATCGTCCCGACAAATGGCTGATAGCGGCATTTACTGATATGCAGGTTTTTAATCCGGAACGAGACATTATTCGCTTGGACGAGGGAGTACAGAGTGGCAAAAATACCTGATCAGATCGATAAATACAAAATCGAAGAACTGGTCGCAACAGGCGGAATGGGTGCTGTTTTCAAGGGGATTCATCCGACACTTAAGCGTCCTGTTATACTCAAGAAACTCACTCTTCGCGGCAATGCAACAATAACCGAAAGGTTCAAGCGTGAAGCCCGTATTCTAATGGATTTCAGGAACGACAACATTGTTGATGTCCAGGACCACTTTGTTCAGGGAAGAAGTCATTATATCGTAATGGAATATGTAGACGGGCAGTCGCTGAAAGACCTTCTCGATGAACAGCGGTACCTCGACAGCTGCACAGCGGCATACATCCTTCTGTACACGGCAAAGGCGCTGAAATACGCCCACTCAAAGGGTGTTGTACACAGGGACATAAAACCGGGAAATATCCTTATTTCCCGTACCGGTGAAATAAAGCTCGCTGATTTCGGCATTGCATCATCAACTGCCGGCGACTTCGAAGACGACACTCTTACAACCGAAGGTATGACGCTCGGGACACCGGCGTATATGGCACCTGAACAGTTTGAAAACTCACGGACTGTAGACTACCGAGCCGATTTATACTCGCTCGGGGTAATGATGTATGAAACGCTTACAGGACTGAAACCCTTTCCGGGAAGTTTTTCACCTGAAACTGTGCGGAGAATTCAAAAAGGGAAATACAAGCCTCCGGGAAGAATAAACCCATCGATTGCGAAACCTCTTCGCAGAATCATAAACTCGCTTATCAAACCGCGACCGCGCTCAAGGTGCAGGGACATAGATAAGGTAATTAAAAGACTCGAAGCCTGGCTTGCACGATACAGCATGGATGATGTAAGAGCCAGATTATGCGCAATGATAGAAGAACAGGCTCCGCCGCCGGTAAGCCGAAAGCGGGGCACATCCCGAAAACTTTACATAACAGCGGGAATAATATTGCTCGCTGCCGCCGCTGTCGTCTTCAGCATCTGCAGGATCAGTGGATTGCACAGGCTTTTATTCTATCCGTCGCGCTATGGGCGGCTCGAGTTCACCATTGAAAATCCTGCAGGAGGAGCCGGTTTTATTCCTCAGACCACGATGTTTATAGACGACGGCAAAGATATTCCACGGGTCGATTCTGCAGTACGCTACCTCAGGAGGAAATCTGAATACCGCAGCCTGCCTGTTATTCTTGAAGCAGGACGATACAGGGCCAAAACGATAATAGGAAACGAGATTATATGGTCCTCATTCGAACTCAGCCCAGCTGCCGACAGTAACGAAATGCGGAGCATAACAATAGATGCATTTGAGACTGAAGCAGCTCCGATAAGCATCGACTGGAGCATAAACAATTCGGTTACGGGCGCAGATATCAGATCAGAAGCCAGGGTCGAGGTTTACAATGAGGGTAGCTATGTGCCAGTCGATACAACCGAAATTTATTCGGGAGCGGTTTACAGCTTCCGTATAACAGCAGACGGATACAGGGAACAGGAATGGGTTCTCAGAATCAATAATGATCAAAAAGTTCTGCGTTTTCAGGCGGAACTTATCCCGCAAAACGGGGAGGAACAGAAATGATGACAGGAAATAAAAAAATGGTGTTATATCTTCTGCTCGGCATAGCAGCAGGAACGGCTTCGTTCGCGGCTGTTGAAATACTTTCGCTCTCTGGACTGCCGAATTATCTGATGCTTGCTCTTTTTCAGGGTTCGGCACTGGGCTTCATCTTCGGCTTCAGTTTCGGTTTTGCCGACGGCATAATATACAAGGAACTGAAATCCGGACTTCTTCGCGCGCTCATCGCAGCCGCTGCAGGCGCTGTAACCGCCGCGGCAGCGCAAGTGCTTGCCTCGCAGGGCATGCTGCTGACCGCCTCACTTTCAGCCCCTGCCCCCGGAGAGTCCGGTAATCTGCTTCCCGCTGTATGGCGCGGAATCGGATGGATGCTGATGGGAGCTGCAATAGGCGCTATAGACGGTTTGCAGAAAAAAGCCTTTCGACGGGCTGCTGCCGGAGCTGCAGGCGGTCTTATCGGAGGACTGACGGGCGGGTTTATATTCGAGTTCTTAATTAGAATGCTGCCCGGTGCGATATACATAAAGGCCGCCGGACTGATTATCATGGGTGCCGTCACCGGACTTTTTATCGGAGAATTCGAGAGAAGATTCAGCTTTGCAAGACTCCGGATTCTGAACGGCCCGCTGAAGGATCGTGAATACCTGATAATAAAAAATAAAACTACAGTCGGTCCCGGGCTTCGATGCGACATTGCAATCGATAATTATGAAAATCTCCTGACAGGCCTTCTTGTTCGCAGTGGTGATGACATCAGGCTCACATTACAGGAGCCTTCAGACGTTGAAGAACCCCCGGCGGCTACCGGTGTTACCCTTCTCAATGATAAACCGCTGACAGACGAGCAGACCCTGAAGTATCAGGACGTCATCCAGCTCGGCAATCTTAAGATGATCTACCTCTCACTATAAAGGATTATAATTATGAAGAAACCTATACTGATAACAGCACTGCTGCTTTCAACAGTCCTGCTATGGTCGCAGGACCTGAGAATCTCACAGATTGACTCCAACGCCCTGATGTTCAAGGGTGAAATAGACATTTACTTCTCTTTGCCGGGTGCTGATTCATCAAGCCTTAAGGCGGAAGACTTCAGCGTTATCGAGAAAAAAGCCGGCGTGATGAAGATTACATCCTTCGAAACCAGACCGAATGAAAAAGCGGCTATCGACTTCATCCTGCTTGTGGATAATTCCGGTTCAATGTACGAAGAAAGCTTTCAGGGCGAGCAGAGAATGGAACAGGCAAGAACTGCACTCGAAGCATTTCTTGATGAAATAGAGGAATCCGGAGACAACGCTGCTGTATACACATTCAACACAGATTTAAAGGAAGCCGCCGAACTCGGAACCGACATACCCGGAATCAGGCGAAGTCTTTCAACGATTTCCCAGCCGGATACAGCCGGTTCATACACCGAACTCTATAATTCACTAATCAGTACAGCATCCGCCTTCCCCGGAAAGGCAGGACGACGGGCTGTAATTGTATTATCCGACGGTGAAAACTATTCCGTTTCAGAGCACAGCGGCAGCAGTCATCCGTTCTGGAAAAATAAGGTTGCCGAACCGGATGAAATCATTACGGCATATCATGAAAACGGGGTCACCCTCGACGGAATAAGCATATCCGATAACAGGGATGCAGCCCTCGGCATGATCTGCGCCGAGAGCGGTGGAAGGTTCTATGATGTACGCTCGACCGAGGAAATCAGCGGAGTCTATTCGGCAATACGTGAAAAAATTCTTAACGAGTACAAAATTACAGTTGAAGCCCCTCCGCTCGACGGCAGCATCGGTGAAATTACACTTGCCTGGCAGACTCATAGCGACAGTCGGATGCTTATGGTCCCTCTGCTTTTCGGTGGAAGCTCAGAATCCAGTATGCCCGTACTGCTGATCCTGCTTGCAGCTGCTGCTGCCGGCATAGCGGCCCTTTTCATCATCCCCTTCGACCGGCCTTCGAAGAATCCTCAGATTCAGGGCCTGGACTCAAATCAAAAAACAATCCTCAGTGAGGGTTCAACAATTATCGGAGCCAGCCGGGACGCAGACTTCACCCTGGCGGGAGGCAGCGGGGCGGACCCTGAGCATGCAACAATTGTTAAGGATGATAAAACCGGCGCCTATACCATTGTCAGCAAGCGGCCGGTGCGGGTTAACAACCGAAAAGTAAAAACGAAAACGCTGAGCCCGGGCGATGTTATTCGAATTGAGGGCAGCACGATAATATTTGATGAACCAGACAGCACCATAGTTCAGCAGTAGCCGCGCATCAGACTGAGGGCCTGAGAACGGTAGCCGCCGCCGAACATATTGTAATGATTCAACACGTGGTAAAGGATGTATAGATTCATTCGGCCGCGCCATCCGGGCAGAAGGGGATATTCCTCATCATAGGATGCGTAGAAATCTTCATTAAACCCGCCGAAAAGCATTGTCATTCCAAGTTCCATTTCCCGGTGGCCGTAATAGGCCGCCGGATCTATCAGCACAGGCTCCCCTGCGGATCCGCTTATCACATTCCCGGCCCAGAGATCACCATGAATAAGACAGGGTGGCTCTTCGGTACCAGCAAGCAGCTCAGGAAGCCTGCTTCGCAGCCTGTTCCAGGCCTCAGCCAGCATCTTATCACCGGCAAGCTCAATCTGATATCCAAGCCGGTTCTCTGTTAAAAAGCTTGACCAATCAGACTTAAAGCTGTTTTTCTGTCGTGTTCTGCCGATGAAATTGTCAGTCTCAAAACCAAAACCTTCAGATTCAGTTTTCTTATGCATTGCTGCAAGCTGCCTGCCCAGAACGGATTGAAAATCATGCCGTCTTGCTGCTGAATTAATAAACCTCAGTACGAGAAAATGATCATCGGAATCTACAAGCTCAGGCAGCGAAACAGTTGTAGATTGGGACATTGCAGCAAGCCCTGCTGCCTCAGCCCCTGCCATACCGGGAGTCCTGTAATATTTAACAAAATATTCCGATCTGATCGTTGTGACATGAAAGCTTTGACCGATATCACCGCCAAGCAACGGTCTTACTCGAAGAATTTCCTCATTAATTACGCTGCTAAAGTTCATATTCTTTTTTTAAATACTCCAACAACCCACGGCATCCGTCTTCAAGCATATCGAGAACAGTTTCAAAACCATCGGGGCCGCCGTACCATGGATCAGGAACATCAAGCCCTTCAAACACAGCAGAAAAATCGTTCATCATGCAAAGCTTGCCATCAGCCAGCCCTTTACGATCATAGCGCGATATCTGCTGATAGTTACCGTAGTCCATGGCAATTATGTAATCGAATTTTTCAAGATCATCATGGTTAAGCTTTCTCGATCTCGAAGTCAGACTGTAGCCCCTCTTTCCGGCATGCTTCCGCATTCTGCTGTCAGCCGCCTCGCCGTTGTGGTAGGAGTCAGTTCCTGCAGAGTCTATATTGAAGCGGTCTTCAAGCCCGTTTTCAGCAACTATCGATTTGAATATACCTTCAGCGGAGGGGCTGCGGCAGATATTGCCGGTACACACAAATATAATATTAATTGATGTTCTGTCAGTGTTCATGCCGCGTCAGCCCCAGAATTTATTTTGTTGTCTTTTCCAGTGATGGTTACCGATCCTTATCGTTCTTATACTCAACCGAGAGCCTTTTTGTATAAAAAACCACAAAACCAAGAATATCATTCATACTATATCGGGACAACCCGCTGATAAGCGGTGGAATAGATCTGAATCTCTGTTTCGCATGTTTAGACCTTCCAAGAAAACACTGTATAATCAATTCAAATACAAGTGATTTCAGAAAAAAGCCCATACTTGTTTTAGATAAAAAAATGAATTACTATCTATCTAAAATTAATGTTTCATCGGAACAATAGGAGATCCATCCATTTTGTCGAGTTGTTATTCCGGGGTAATCTTTGACCTAGACGGCACCCTGTATTCCATGAAGAATCTGAACATCAGGATGGCCATTCGTCAGTTTTTCAAACTCCGGATTCTTCATGCATCCAGGAAAACACTTAAAAATCTCAGCGGCAGCTCTTTTGACAGCAGAGAGGCATTTTTCAAAGAATACTACGGGATGACGGCAGCTAATCTCAAAATGTCTGTTTCTGAAATCGAGCAATGGGAAAAAGGATTCTACAAAAACTTTACCGATCTGCTTCACAGAGATTATTGCCCCCGTCCGGGCCTTGAAGCGATGATAAGGAACTTGAACGTCCCCTGCGCGGTGCTGTCCGACTACGACCGGGTAGACGACAGGCTAAGAGCTTTGGGGATTGATCCTGAACTTTTCGTCTGCAGAATTTACAGCGGCGACGCTGGAGGGCTGAAACCTTCTGTCAATGTATTCAGGTACACAGCAGAGTGCATGGGTATTGAACCTTCAAAAATACTTGTTGCTGGAGATAAAATAGAAAAAGACGGTAAAGGAGCTGAAGAAGCAGGAATGGATTTTTTCCTCATCAATGAGAAAAGCTGGCCTCTTTTCCCGATGAAATTCTCAGGAGATATTTAATGTCTGAAATTAAAAATAAACCCGAAAAGCCGAAATCATCTGAAGCATTGCAGAACTGGTTTGCTGCATTAGCTGCATTCGTTATCAGAATCAGGGTAGTTGTAGTGATCCTGTTCGCCGCATTGATGGCTTTTTCAATATTTGGAATCATGCAGCTGCGTACAACGACTTCAATCGACAGTTTTTTCCTGCAGGACGACCCTCTGGTGGCAAAACGGGATCAGTTCGAATCAATTTTCCAAAACAATGACTTTATTGGAATTCTGGTTGAAGCGGATGATGTATTTGCCCCTGAGGTAATTCAGACAATGCATGATCTGAATAACGAGATAATTGAAAGGGTTCCTTATGTAAGTTCAATTACTTCAATCCCGACTACAGTACCTGCTCTTTTAGGCGGCGCCTCATTTCATTTTGAAAATGATATCCTGACTGATGATGAAGCTGCACTTGAAGATCTCCGCAGCCGATTTGATAAACGTCGCAGTATGAGGTCAGTCCTTTACTCTAAAGATTACAAACAGGCTTGGATACTGGTCAATCTTCAGGAATATCCGCAGGTATGGGAGAGCAATGAAGAACCGCCTATGTATACAGGGCATAAAATGATGGAAATTATTGAAGAATTCCAGAACGACAATATTGATATTACCCCTACCGGTGTTCCAGTTCTCGCTTTTCGTAAAGCGAAAGAGATGATGGAAGACCTTACCCGAGTCATTCTGATAGCAGGCATAGCGGCCCTGATTTGTATTATATTTCTTATTCGTACACCTATGGGTGTTGCCGGCTCGATGATTATTATGGCCGGTTCAATTTTAACCGTCTTCGGCGCGCTCGGCGGTCTTGGAATAACGGCAGATACAACCTTTATGCTTGTACCTATGCTGTTAACCATTGCAATTACTGTCGGTTATACTGTTCATGTTACAAATTTCTTCAAACGACACTTAAAAAAAACAGAAAACCGTAAAGAAGCTGTAATTATGGCTTTTCGAGAAACCGGATGGCCGATTCTATTTACAGCATTTACTACAATTATTGCGCTGATATCATTCGTTTTCGTACCTATATTCCCTATCCGCTGGGTTGGGATAGTGTCATCAATCAGCATTTTCTGCGTCTACATATATATCATGATATTCTACTGCGCCCTGCTGTCCTTCGGGCCGAAGGAATATACAGCCAGAGATGAAAAAAGGAACAGGGATAATGACGCCGCATTTGAAAAGATAGGTAATTTTTTCGTTAGAAACGGTAAAATATTTGTGCCGCTTTCGGCTGTTATCCTGATTATTCTATCGCTTGGAATGCTCAGACTTGATGTAAATTTGAATACGAACAAGATGATGGGAACCAAGCTTCCGCATTCAAGAGACCAGATTTATATAAGCCGAACAGAAATCGGCGTAATTATGTCATATGACATTGCTTTGGTGTTTGAAGACAAAAACCAGGTTTTAACATCGGAAACCCTCGGCAAACTCGATGAACTCTCGGATTTTATAAAAGAATATACGCTGATAAAAGACACCAGGGGAATTAATGAAAGTCTGAAAGAATTCAATCTTATCCGATTTATGGATGCCGAAGGCCAATACAGGCTACCTCAGAGTGACGCCGGAATCAGAGGACTTGTGAATTTCTATTCAAGAATAGAAGGTAATGATCTCGATTCATGGCTGAGTGAAGATCATACCAGCCTTCGACTGAATGTAAAGGTTATTGAAATGTCATCCTCCGAACTGGCGGATCATATTGTAAAGGTTGAAAATGAGATTGGCAGAATCTTTTCAGAAGATGAATATCCCGGAATAAAGGTCCTCGTCACAGGCGGTGTGGTTCAAATGGCAACGATGAATCAATACGTAACCAAGGGGCTGGTCCAGTCGGTCGGTGCTGCTTTGATAGCAATAATAGTAATACTGATGCTGGCATTCAGGAGCTTTAAACTCGGTTTGATTGGAATAATTCCCAATATTGCCCCGGTAATTGCCGCGGGTGGGCTTATGGGCTATTTAAACGTTCCGCTCGAATTCGTTACAATGACCGTAGCTCCGATGCTGCTTGGCCTCTCGGTAGATAATACAATTCATCTTATAACCCATATTGAAACAGTCTACAACCGGACTGGCTCATATGACATTGCCCTGCCTGAGACCTTCAGGGCTGTTGGTAAATCTGTAATTCAAACAACCATTATTCTATGCATCACCTTCTTTATATTCTCATTTTCCAGGGTTCAATCAATGGTCAATATGGGATTATTAACAATGGTAGGTATAATTGCAGCACTTGCAGCCGACTTGATAATTACCCCTGTACTTATAAAATGGACTAAACCCTTCAAGGAAATATCGGAATGATTATTATAGTAATTCTTCTCTCAATTATCGTTCTTTATCTTGTACTGCTTGTTCTCTACTCCCTGAACCCGTTCAAACGCCCCCGCCTGACAGAAAGCGATCTTTCAAACAAGGAATGGTTTTTCTTTTTTTACAACTACTACGGCGCAAAATATCTGGTACCCACAAAACGAAGCAGCAGAAACAGCAGGTATAACCATAGATTCTTCATGACAGAGGCTGTAGATTCAGCACCAAAGACAGAAGAAAATGCAACCTTCTGCAGGCAACAATCGGATGACAGCATTGTTATTTCTGCGGTTGGAGATATCATGTTCCGCAAAGATTTCACCAATGGGGTAAGCCCTTCATTATGGGACTCGGTTGAAGAAGATCTTTTTGATTCAGATTTTGTAATGGGTAATATGGAGTTTGCCGTAAACGATAACGAGGTTATTGAGAAGACTATTCGCTTTTCCATAAGATCAGTAATTGCCGACCAACTGCTCAGACCCGGAGACAAATTCTTTGACTTTCTGTCTACTGCCAACAACCATATAAACGACACCCTTTCTGACGGAGTACAGAGTTCGATAGAATATCTTAATGAAAGGAACATTTACCATACGGGTTCATATTACGGAGGCATGAAAAACCCGGAATTTCCCGTTATCGAAATAGGCGGAATAAAAACAGCAGTCCTCGCATACACATTTTCCACCAACGGGATTAATCTTGAAGAAGACAAGGATTACGGCCTGAATCTTGTACGATTTAATGCAATAAATGAGGATGACTATGATCCTTCAATCATTCATCGTCAGATTGAAGAAGCGAAGAAGCAGGGAGCCGAGCTGATTGTAGCACAACTTCACTGGGGCGTTGAGTTTGAATATTATCCTCCAAAAAGAATAATGGAACGTGGCCAGGATCTGATGGAAGCCGGTATAGATTTAATAATAGGACACCACCCGCACATGCTGAACCCTGCCCAGTGGTACAAAAGAAGGGACGGCCGCAGATGTCTGTGTTTTTATTCATTAGGTAATCTTACGAGCAGCACCCTCCCGTTTCCAATGCAGAACCTTTCCCTGCAGGTAAAGGTTGCAGTTAAGAAGAATGCAGACACCGGACAAGCGGAAATATCAGGCGCACAGATGAGACCGATGTTTTTCAGCAGACGCAAGAGAAACGGAAATATCGATCACAGGATTCTCCCTCTGTATGAAGCTCTTGAAGCCCCTGATAAATTCAAACTAACCCATGCAGAGAAGGCTGCGATGGTCCGAAGCCGCAACGAGTATAGACGCTATCTAAAACAGGAAAAGGGCTTTATTTACAAATAGTCATCAGGCGTCGGAATATTCTTCACTCACTCCGTTACTATACTCGAGCCCCATAAACTATCCTTAAACCCGGGCAGGATAGTATCTCCATTCACCAGAAGCGGACGCTTAATCAGCATTCCGTCTCCAGCCAGAAGCTCTGCAGCTTCATCAATTGACATTGAATCAAGTTTATCTTTCAATCCGAGTTCTCTGTATCTCCTGCCGGATGTATTAAAAAATTTCCTGACAGGCAGCCCGCTCTTTTCAATCAGCTCTTTCAGATCCCGGGCGCTCGGGGGGGCTTCAACAATATGAATTGACTTATATTCTATTTTTTTCTCATCCATCCAGTCCAATGCCTTTTTGCAGCTTGAACAATTTGGATACTGATAAATAATACTTTCAGCCATCTTCTCTCCTGATAAAAACCAATTCACTCTCAGTGCTTAGTTCACTATTGTAGTTGTATCCTCCAACAGGAATAGATTTAAACTGTTCAGGCCTGTTGATTTTATGTTCGAGAATTAATCTGACAGCCTTCCCTCTCGCAACCTTCGAATACATACCTACAGTTTTCAGTTTACCATGAATAATGTCTCTGAAGTGAATTGAAATCACAGGGTTATGAATTTTTTTTATATCAACAGCCTTCATATATTCACCGGACGCCAGATTCAAAATCGGCTCATCAGGATTTGATAAATCTTTCTCCGAAGCGAGTGCTGCAGTTATTCTGGGTCTCCAGAACGTTGAAAGTTTTTCTCCGTTATTAAGACAAAGAGGTGTTTTCATTTCAAGCCTGTAAGCTTTAATCCCGTCAAAGGGCTTCAGTACACCATAGAGCCCCGAGAGAATTCTAAGCCGGTTTTCAGCAAACAGAAGCTGCTCATCTTCCAGTGTCGCAACATTCATCGCCTTAAAAACGGTACCGCTGTACGCTGTTATTGCGGGTCGGATAGTGCAGGAGTCTTTACTGAAATCACTGATCATCCGGATGACAGCAGCTGATATTGCGGGACTTATCTGCATAAGGGTTTCCAGTTCACTACGACTGAACAAACTCAGATCTTCCATTATTCCAGCAGCTTCCGTAGAAAAGCGGGGAAGCCCCCAATCACCTGTATCATTCTGCTGTTTGAAAGCAGCTGGTAAGGGTGAATCAAAATCCATTTGTTTTGTAGGTGACAGTAGTATAATCATAGGAGGAGCAAATAGTTGCTGTGAGTTTAACCCTTAAGCTTTACAAAGACCAATCTGGCAGGATTGGAACCGGGCACCCAGCCGTGAAAGGTATCAGGTGCGAAGGTAAGATAGTCGCCCGGCTGCACAATCCTCGAAGAAGTCTGGACCTCATCGGCGCCACCCAGAATCATTTCTATTGGGCCATCTGCAACCCAGCCTAGCCAGTTAACATCACCGCCGCTGTGCAGCGGGTTTACATCGGCATTTGCTTCACAGCTCAGAACAACCCAGTCAAGTCCGGCTTCTTCAGCCGTGTATGTCTGCAGATACCAGCCCTGTAGTCCTTCTATCGGTTCGAACTCCAGCCGCTCTTCTTCCGATGATGCTGCAATGTTCTCAATATTTTTTACAATGAAAAGTTTTGAATCTTTATTCATTTTAGTTCTCCTTTTTTTCTGTTCCTATAAACTATAAAATAAATTTCAGAAGTCGTAAATTGAATATCTTTATCAGCCGGCAGGTTTTCTTGCAGTTATAATTTTCAGTCCCCGGCCGTCTATCGCCGGAGCAAAATCCTGCGGCGGCTGTACCTTTGTCAAAGCAGTAAACTCAGGAAGGTTTTCTCTTATCATTTTTTCAAAATCATTCCATGACCACGAAGGGCCATTCTGCGTCAGCATAAGAATCCCTCCGTCCACGAGCATTTCAGGAAGGCGCCTCAACAGCCTTGGGTAGTCTTTCAACATCATAAAGCTGCCCTTCTGTGTAGGAGGAGGGTCGGCAATTATCAGGTTATACGGACCTTCTCTTTTCAGTCTGCCGATTGATTTGAAGATATCGTGGGGAAGATAGATGGTGTTACCCGCAGAAGTTCCGGAGAAAAAACCGTCATTAAGGCGGTGGTTCCGCCGGCCGATATCAAGTGATCGCTTATTTTTATCAATGTTGACGACCTTTGAAGCCCCTGCTGACAGTGAGGCGACCGACAGCGAACAGGTATAGGCAAAAAGGTTAAGAACAGACTGTTTACAGCCGCTCTTTTCAAGATTCTCCTGAATAATCGATCTGATAAGCTCTCGCCCCCTTCGCATATCCGGAAAGAATCCGGGATTCTGACCCCGCCCGGGATGCAGATAATACCGCAGCCCCGCCTCTTCAACTATGATCTCTCCGTGCGCATCCTCTGACAAAAATCTCGTATCCGCAGGCCGAACAGATCTGTCCTGAACCAGCAGCGGAAAACCTTCAAACATAGACATCAGTTTTTGAACCAGAGAATTCACCTCGGGGTCGGAATACTTGCTGTAGAGGGTGACAAAGAGCAGAGGCGGATAAAGATCAATGTTTACATTATCGAACCCCGGCGCGCAACCTCCCCTGCCGTTTAGAAGCCTTGAGGGACATAGAGGCAGCCCCTGTGTGGAAAGCGGCAGGCTTAACGATTTAATATTCTTAGTAATCAACGCTTCAAGAGCATCCATGTCTGTATTCGGCATTGAAACAATATACACTATTAATGCTATTATTGGCAGATGCTTCTGACCCTGCTTTTAACTGCTGCAATTATCGCTGCACTGTCGAGCGTTTTTATAATCACCGCAAGTCTCCAAACAGGGGTAGTACCGATGCCGTCACTGCCATCCGAACGCCGGCTTGTCCTGGAGATACTAGGGAATTATAAAGATATTAAAAACATTACTGATTTAGGATCCGGCTGGGGAGGCCTGGCCCGGAGCATTAGCCGCAGATATCCCGGCAAAAGGGTCACTGCCGTTGAGTACTCGTTTGTGCCGCATTTTTTCTCAAAACTTATTTCAGGACTCTCCGGCGGACCGGTGACAATAAACTCCATGGCTGATATTTTCACCACAACACTCGATGACAACGCGGCATATATCACATACCTTTCGGGTTCATCGATGAAGAAATTACGGGCCTCATTCGAGAGAGACCAGCCGGGCAACGGAGTTCTTATCTCAATAGCATTCAGAATGCCGGGCTGGACTGAAACCAGGGTGGAACATGCGGGGGGCACCCTTCGAACCCCCGTCTACATCTATGAGTTCTAACGATAACCTCGACCGAACCATAAATTATCAGATTTAAAACGCACTCTTAAGCTGTGATCAATTCAGATGACACGTTCCCGATATATTCATTATTCGCTTCATGGATTCATGGGTAATAAAAATTTTACGGTACCGTAAACTCATAAATCTTCCGCTCATATGCCCTATAGAATGCACCGATATAATAATGAAGCGAGTAAAAGGAATCCCGGATTTGGATATTGCAACTGTAGAATCGAGCGTTGAAGTAGAAAAAAATGAACCTCTGATCAAAGCAATTAAGCGAAAAAGGTATATAAATGCAATAAATTACGCTAATTTCATTTGCGAGCCCTTAAATATCGTATTTCAGCATAAAATATTCGCGAGGAGTATAAGTCTACAGGCAACCCCCTCACCCTGCACAAAGGAAACCCTTGAACTTGAATGGTTAGACGGCAGCTCCGAAGAGGCTCTGGAGCAATTCGAATGTACTAAAATACTCATTCCTGACGGTGAACTAATTCTATCGGTTTCACCGACAGAATACAATTTGACTCCAAACGGAATGAATCTGACTCTTCCGCTCTCTGGAGAGATCCTCAATTACAGAAAAGCGGAAAGATTCCCCGCTGAGAATATTAATGCTGTAATGACTCAAAACGGCTGCTTTTATGAGGGAGAACTGATCAACTTCAACTCGGACTCATTCCTTGTCTCTCTGTATGAAAAAGATAATCCGGAGCTTAGATGGCTCAATCCCGATGATCAGTTTCATATGATGCTTAAAAAGGAAGACGGAACCATTTTCACCGGAGGGTGCAGCCTTCTTTCAACTAGAGAATACGACGATGCCGTACTGCATGTTTTCAAAGTTTTGAATTCAAAGATTCAGAGGTTCAAAAAGAAAAAATACAGGGCTGAACGATACGAATTGCAGTCTCCGGTTCAAATCTCCTTCGTCCATCCGCTTTCCGGGGAACGATGCCGGATTCAGGCAATAGATATTTCCGCATCCGGGCTCAGATTAACTGAGAATTCTTCTCATTCCGTACTTATCCCTGGCCTTATCATTCCGGAGATGGAGCTCAGCCTGCCGGGCGGCAGTCCGCTTAAATGCCGTACTCAGGTCATATATAGAGATAAAGAGGAATCCCGCAACGATGAGTACAGATACGGGATGGCCCTGCTCGACATGGATCCGGCACACCATTCCACATTGCTGAATTTTATTCACCAGACAAACGACAGCAATTCATCAGTATGCGCACCGGTAGATACTGCCGCTCTATGGAGGTTCTTTTTTGAATCAGGTTTCATCTATCCTGAAAAATACAAACACCTCGCAAACTCTAAAGAGCGGATGAAAGACATATATGAACGTCTGTACACAAGAAGTCCCGGCATAGCCCGCCATTTCATTTACCATGAAGGGCACCGTATAGAGGGTCATATGTCGATGCTGCGTTCCTATGAGAATTCGTGGCTCCTACACCATCACGCAGCCACATCTATAAACAACAAAAATGCCGGCCTCCACGTTCTTAACCAGGTGGGCAGCTTCAGTAACAGCAGCCACCGTATACGAAGCATGCATATGCTTTATCTTATGTGTTATTATCGCGAAGAAAACAGATTTCCCAGAAGAGTTTTCGGGGATATAGCAAAAAATGCCGATAATAAAAACCAGTTATCGCTTGATTCCTGGGCTTATTTTTTCTGCACCCGCTCCGATACCAGGCCAGCCGGTCTTTACGATGGATGGACTCTGGATGAGACCACAAGCAGCGACCTTAAAAACCTTGAAAGCTTTTATCAGAAGGAATCCGGGGGACTGATGCTCAAAGCGATGAATCTCACAAACGGTGGAGGCTCAAACAACAACCTGCTTAAATCATATGAAAGCGCCGGATTTAACCGCGACATAAAGCTGTTTTCGTTAAATCATAATGGGGAATGCAAGAGTATAATCATGGCTGATCAGTCGGAAACCGGGTTGAATTTATCCAACCTTACGAATTCTATAAAAGTTTTTATTATCAGCCTTTCAGACCTGACATATGATATAATACAAAGCTTCATATATGAAGTTTCAGTTTTGTTCAAAAACGACAACAGGGTTCCTGTACTTATGTATCCGGAATATAGCGCAGAGAAACTGGGTATTCAGAAGGAAAAAAACTATACTCTCTGGATACTGAATACCGAAGCAGGCGATGCCTACTTTAAACATTTAAAAACTCTCTTAAAAACAATTAACCATTAGGAGAGGTTGATGAAGGAATTAACCAACTTTGACCGGCCTTATTCGAGTCGCATCATCGACGCATATGTAAAACTCTTACAGAAACGATATCCCTCCGTCGACTTGAGCGATATTTATTCCTATGCCGGAATGAAAGAATACGAAATAGTTGATCAGGCTCACTGGTTTAACCAGGAACAGGTAGATCTCTTTTATGAAAGAGCTGTTCAGCTTACGGGAAATAAAAAGCTGGCAAGGGAAGCCGGTCAATTCTTCGCTCATTTTCACGAGGGAAATCTTCTTAGAAAATATCTCCTCAGCCTTATCGGGCCGATAGGCGGTTTCGAGCAGGTTGAATATGTTTCAAGAAGCTTTACTAATTATACTGAATACAAGGTAAAAAAAATTACCAGAAATTGCGTTGAAGTAAGCGTACATTTAAAGGGAGACGTAGAAGAAAAACCCTATCAATGTGAAAACAGAATAGGCATGTTAGAAGCGCTTCCAATGCTGTTCAACCACAAACTGCCTAAAATCGAACATCCGGAATGCCGTTTCAAAGGCGGCGAAACCTGCAGATATATCATTTCATGGGAGGACTCCCGTGCAGTAAAAGCCCGAAGAATCGAGAGCATGGTTATTCCTATCGTAGCCGTTGGCAATATCATTGCAGCAGTCACAAATCCAGATCTTACTTTGAGCTATATTCTCCCGACTTCCATCTTCGGCTCTTTATTGTTCTATGCCCTGGTTAAACGACGACAGGTAAAAGAGCTCTCAGAGAAAGTCAAATCAGCGCTAAGTACAACTGATGAGTTGATTCATCAGATTGATTTAAATCATAACAATACCAAGATTTCCCAGGAACTGGGACAGGCTGTAAATGAAAAGCTTTCGGTTGATGAAATACTGGATGAAGCAATCAGTATCACCGAAAAAGGCCTGGAGTTCGACCGCGGTCTGATTCTTCTCGCAAACAAGGGAAAAACGGCTTTGGAATTCAGAACCGGCTATGGCTATCATGCCGGATATCAGGAACTTCTGGCAACAACAGCGTTCAACCTTAATAATCCTCTATCAAAGGGTGTTTTCGTAGTATGTTTTAAGGAAAGACGGCCTTTTTTAATCAACAATGTGGAAGATATCAAGAAGGATCTCAGCCTCAGGAGCATCGCATTTACCAAAAGCCTCGGCAGTAAATCTTTCATATGCTGTCCTATAATCTGTGACAACGAAGCCATCGGAATTATTTCGGTAGACAATCTTCATTCTCAACGTCCGCTTATTCAGAGTGATATCAGTCAGCTGATGGCCATTGCTTCTGTTATAGGAGTCGGAATAAAAAAGGTGCAGCTGCTGCAGGCTCGTGAATCTCAGTTTCAGTCAATCATCAAGGTACTTGCATCCAGTATAGATGCGAGGGATCCGCTGACTGCCGGTCATTCCGAAAAGGTTGCTGTTTATTCTGATGAAATTGCAAAACGGATGGGTTTCGCTAAAAAAGAACGGGACGTAATACGTATTGCCTCCCTTCTGCATGATTACGGAAAAATCGGTGTTCCTGATCACATTCTGAAAAAGAACGGTCAACTCACAGTAGACGAATTTGAAATAATTAAAACTCATGCAGGGAAAACAACCTCGATACTTAACCAGATAAACTTTGAAGATGATTACTGCGAAATTCCGAACATAGCCGGTGCTCACCATGAACGCCTTGACGGCAGGGGTTATCCTAACGGTCTTGCAGGTCCGGAAATCCCCCTAGAGTCAAGAATAATAGCAGCCGCAGATTTCTATGATGCAATAACGTCACAGAGGCATTACCGCAACCCCATGCCCTTTGACGAGGCTGTTTCAATTCTCAAAGCAGAATCAGGATCACATCTGGATCCAAAAGTAGTGAAGGTTTTCTGTGAATATCTAGCCGACACCCAGGCAAAGATTGAAAAGACAGCAGGTGCAGTAAGTCTCAGCTGATCTATAAGGGCCGAATTCCCCGGCAGATTATCAGGGGAGTGTATGTGAAGGTTCTCGGATCATGAAAAAAATCGCGACAATCCCGATAAAAATCATCAAAACCTCCCTCATATTCCGGAAAATCATAGCCTGAGGACTTACCTCCGACGGCAACTTTCTGCAGCCAGTTGAATTCCTCACTTTCCTCCAGAGTTCCGAAAATCAGATGATGGTATGTAACATGTACATCTATATTTTCCAACCCCAGATCATATAGATGGGTATACAGCTTTCTACCGGCATAGGCATCAAAATCATGGTATTTTTCTAGAGCCATGATGCTTGACGCTAGAGCAGTTTCAAGACGCTTTGAGTGCCCGTAGTGGTTAAGATTATTGTGATCAAGATCAGCCAGACAGAGTATACCGCCCGGAGATAAAAGAGACGCCAGCTTTTTAACGACCTCAAACTGAGAATTTCGATGATACTCAAGAAAAAATCTAACCCAGATAAAGTCGAAGGTGCCGATATCATCAAGATTTCCATACACATCCCGCTCTACGAAAGATAATCCCTCAGCCTGATAATTCTGACGGGCATATTCTATTCGCTCAGAGGAACTGTCCATGCCGACAACCTCACCCTCATCACCGGTTAATTCCCGGAGATAGGAAGAGGTTTTTCCGCTTCCGCATCCTATATCAGCAACCCGCATACCCGGTTTCAACCCGGCCCAGACAGCCTGCTCTTCAAGCGATCTGAAACCGGTTTTCTTTTCAAGCCGCTTTATTTCATTACAACTTTCCATTATATAAGATGATCTTTTTTCTTCGCTACTCATCTGCATCACCTAGATCATGCGGAAATCTGGAATAGTAATATGACTTCATCCAGCTTCGCTTCATTGCTCTGTTTAGAATCAGTATTCCTGCAATCCGGAAAGGCCGGCGTAAAGCAAGTGCACTTTTTATCATCCTTGAAATCATACCGAAACCTGTGTAGATCTTTTTTTTAAGATAGTTATCGCCGCGATAAATCATGTCCGCCTCAACACCCTCTGCCCGGTGAACAACCCTGGACAGACGATATTTCTCCCAGTCTTTCGGGAATGAATTATCTACGAGTTTATTTTCTTCCTTCATTTTCTGATATAAATCTGTCCCCGGCAGCGGGGTAAGAATAGATATCTGGCAGATATCTATTCCAGATTTTACCAGAAACTCACCGAATCTTCGGTAGTAAGCGGCAGATTCAAAATCATTTCCGATAATGAATCCCCCCATAACACCTATTCCGAATTTATGAAAGGTATTTACTACAGACTTGTATCCGTCTACACCAATCTTAACATTAACACCCTTGTGCATTGCCTTCAAACCAGCCTGATCGATAGTCTCAAAACCTATAAAGGCAGTGTAACATCCTGAACGGGCGGCAAGCCTTAGAAGATCTTCATCTGCTGCAGCATTTATTGAAGTCTGCATCCACCAGCGTTTTTTCAATTTCCGGTCTATCATGCCTTGAAAAATCTTTCTGGCTCTATCCCTGCTTTCAGCAGTTGAACCTATGAGATTATCATCAACAAATGCGACATAACGACCGGGCATTTCTTCAAGTTCATCAAGAACATCTTCTGCACTGCGCTGCCTGAAACCTGAACCAAGGTATTTGGTAACTGAGCAAAAAGTACAGTTAAAGGGACATCCACGTGATGTTTGTATTGTCTGCCATACATAGCGCTCATCCAGTAGATCACGACGAGGACGAGGCGGATAATCCGAAAGATCAATACGCTCCCCCCTGTATACCCTCTTCAGATTTCCGGCTTCAAAATCCTTCAGAAGCTCCGGCCAGACGGATTCACATTCCCCGGCAACCACCGCGTCAGCAAAATTCAAAACCTCATCCTCAATCATGGAAGCATGTATTCCACCCAGAACAACGGGGATTCCGGCGTTCTTATACATTCCGGATATCTCATAGGCCCTGTTGATGCTTGAGGTAAAGGCTGTAATACCTACAAGGTCAGCTTCTTCAAAAACAAAGGGATCAAAATTTTCATCTAAAATCTTCACATCCCAGTCATCCGGGGTCACTCCGGCTAGGTATGCGAGGCCAAGCGGGGGGAATCGGGTAAATCGGCTGAGTAAATATCCGCTTTTTTTTCTAACTGGATTTATCAGGAGTAGCTTCTTCAATGATGTTATCCTTATTACCGGAGCATTATATCATGATTTAAAAATTTAGTTTATAAAATTTTTTTTTCTGTCGAGAGCCCAGACCTGAGAGCCTCTGGCAAATGATTTTTTCTTTGCGAGCAGCATATACCAGATCATTGTGAAAATGATGTACCCGAGCGCTACAGCAATACCGGCCGCAAACCATCGCATATCACCGGTTTGAAAGGCTTTAGCCGGAAAATTTATCGCAAGGATAAATGGAATAGCAGCGGCAAAGGTTATTCCTGAAGCATAGCTGTAATCCGAGGCGACAGGTGTTTCAAACTCGGGATCAAGCACTCGAAGAAGAGCCAGGCCGGTAGTAAGCGTTCCGGTAACAGCCCCGAAGATAATGATTGTCCGGAGAAACCTATTGTTGCTGAAAACACGCGAACACATCCAGGGAACCAGAATCAGGATAAGGATTGTGCCGATAACTGTAACAATAAGAATCGGCAACCAGTATTTATAGGCCACAACAAGACTGATGGCCGCAATAGAGCTAGTAACCATTATGTCGACCGACAGACCCGAAACACGACTGAGTGTTCTGTCATCCAGAATATGATCAATCCTCAGCCCGTCCATTATCCGTCTAACTAATAACGCTACAAGGGCTGCAAAAATAAAACTGATACCCCATAGATTTGTTGCCAGCTCTACCCCCAGAGGACCAGCGAAAGCCAGCAGCCAGCCTATTGCCTTGAGAAAAAAGTAACTTAGGACATAGCATAACAGGATGAAAATTACATTGGCGGTGAGCGAATCCATGGCTTCGGTCTGGGTAGTCTGAAATGAACCGACCGGCAGTTTTACTCCTCTTGGAAAAATCCCGGTTTTAACATCGGTTTGCCTTATCTTATTCATATATTCCGGACTTATCCACTTATGTCTGATTCCGTAATGAATCAGAAAAACCCCACCGAAGCTGGCCATTATAAAACCGAGAGCGGCGAAAGTCAGTCCGACAGTTCCCGCATCTGTTATTCCGAATACGCGCCATCCCTCGCCTATAGCAAAAGCCTGACCGGGACCGAGCGCAAAGCCCAACGGAAAGAGAAAACCGAAACTATGAAAAAGATCGGGCTTGAATGTATTCATGAAGATCCACGTAAGAATAATTCCTACAAATGCCTGCACCCCATATTGATTAAGCAGAACTACAGCATGTCCCTGTCTGTTTCGATTCGCACGCCTGGAGCGTTTCATCGCCCTGAGCGAAAGGGCTATGAACGAAATACTTAATAGATGGTATGCAATTTCCCCCAGATATTCCTGATTAAAACCTATTTTCGGAAAAACAAAATTATACAAAGGCATCAAGAGAAAACCTGCGATAATCGAGTTCGGTATCAGAAATTTCTGTAGAAACTTTATCCGGAATCTTAAAAACATCGCAATAATTAAGCCGGCTGCGATAATTCCCGCATGAATATAAAAGGTCCAATTGAAAGCCACTGTTAATCTCCCTGTGCAAATCAATGTGTGAATGATTATATCATAAAAAAACCGCAGATAACCTCTGCGGCTGAACATTAATCTGCGGATACGGGATTTTCAATCATAGCTTATCAAAGGACAGGCAGGCGGTTTTATGTCCCTCAGCAGTTTCTGTAAGGATGGGTGTTTTCAAGAGACAGGAATCAATTCCTACTGGACAACGGGGATAAAACCTGCATCCGGAGTCCTCGCCTCCAACCTCGGCAGTCCAGTCCTTCAGGGGAAGTTCATTTATTTCTCTTGTTGGATCTGGTTCAGGAACTGCAGCAATCAATGCTTTGGTATACGGGTGCTGCGGATTACCTAGTATTTCCTCAGTAGGTCCGGTTTCAACTATACGCCCCATGTACATTATGGCAATTCTGTCGCATACATATCGAGCGGTAGCCAAATCATGCGTTATGTAGATAAATGACAAATTATGTTTTTCACGCATTGAAAGCAAAAGATCAAGAATTCCAATCCTGACGGAGACATCAAGCATTGATACAGGTTCGTCCGCAATTATAAATTCCGGTTTCAGCACAAGAACCCTTGCCATACTTACACGCTGAAGCTGCCCTCCGCTCATCATTGCAGGGAATTTATCCCAGTATGATTCAACCGGCGTCAGACCCACTTCTTCTAGAATATTGCGAATAACACTGTCTTCCTCTGCTCTTGAATCACAAATCTTATGTATCTTCAATACCATTCTTATCGTCTCAGATACAGAACGCCTGGGATTAATAGATCCGAATGGGTCCTGAAAAATCATCTGCATACTTCTGCGTCTTTTACGCATTTCTTCATCACTCATTGCCGCGATATCTTCTCCGCAATGATATACCTTACCACCGGTAGGGCTTATTAATCTTAAAATGGTTCTGCTCATAGTTGATTTACCGCAGCCGGATTCTCCGACAAAACCGAGGATTTCTCCTCTTTTCACATCAAAATTCAGACCATCAACCGCCCGGAGCATGGCTTTCTTGTTTCGCTTTCCCTCTTTCTGTTTCACAGGAAAATATTTTTTAAGGTTTCTTACCTTGAGCACCAGTTCATTATCAGACATTGCATTCCTCTTCGCTGTAGAGATGACATCTCACCATCCTACTATCTATGATTGTTTCTTCCGGGATACAGCGAAAGCATTTCTCGGTGGCCTTTTTGCATCGTTCTGCAAAAAGACAGCTTTCAGGAGGTGATAACAGATGAGGGGGCGAGCCCGGTATGCTGACAAGCTTCTTCTTTTCACCATGTATCCTTGGATAGGATTCAATCAAAGCCTTACTGTAGGGATGAAGCGGTTTTTCATAAAGATCGACTACATCCGCTTTTTCAACTATGAAACCTCCGTACATAACCGCTACCCGGCTGCACATCTCAGCAATGACTGAGAGATCGTGGGCAATCAGCAATGCTGTTAAATTCATTTTATTTTTCAAATCATTAAGCAGATTCAACAGCTGTCTCTGCACAATAACATCCAGTCCGGTAATAGGTTCATCCAGAATCATCAATTCAGGCTCAGCAATTGCGGCAAGTGCAATCATAACTCTCTGTCGCATACCACCGCTGAATTCGAAGGGATAACTCTTTTTCCGCTCAGGGCTGATCCCTACCATTTCAAGAAGGCTGTCTACTCGGTCCTCGACATCAATTTTATTCCTGATCCCGTGTTCCCTGAGGACTTCTCCAATCTGTTCTCCGACGGTTAACACAGGGTTAAGGGCATTCTGTGCCTCCTGCCGGACTATGGACATTGACATACCGCGAAGTTGACGCATCTGTTCATCCGTAAAGTTGCGGAGGTTTTTACCCTTGAAAATCACTTCCCCCTCAGCAATTCTGCCCGGTGAGGTTACAAATCCCAGAATAGACATAGCAGCAGTAGTCTTACCGCAGCCGGATTCTCCAATCAAACCAAGGGTTTCACCCTTTTCAAGGGTAAAGTTCACATTATTAACCGCACGTGCGGTTCCCCGTCTCATTTCATAATCAACACAAAGATTTTTCACTTCCAGTAACGACATACGGCCTCCTAATATCCCATTTTCTCTTTGTAACCGGGGGTCAGAATATCCGTGACTGCGGTACCTAGAAATGAAAAACTGATGATCAATGATACTATGCAGACAATCGGCGGAAATACCCACCACGGAGATCTGGCCATTGCACCGGATTCAAAACAGAAATGGAGCATTGTCCCCCAGCTTATAGTGGTGGGATCACCGAGCCCTAGAAAACTAAGTACTGATTCAGCATAGATGGTTTCTGTTACCATCAAAACGCCCTGAGCAAACATTACGGGAAATACATTAGGCAGAATTTCAGACATCATCATTGTGATATCATTTGCACCAAGGCATCTGATTGCTTCAACAAACGGTCGTTCTTTAAGCGATAAAACCTGAGATCGCACCAGTCTCGCGGTAGACGGCCAGCTGACGATAGAGATAACAATAACAATATTCCAGATACTTGCACCCATTACCGCTGCAAGCACTATCATCAGTGGAAGATGAGGCAGCATCATGAAAAAATCAACTATACGCATTAGAATCTCATCTACAATACCGCCCTTAAACCCGGCAACAAGACCAACAAGGGTTCCTGTAAAAACTGTAATAATCGCAGTAACAAAACCGATTATCAGCGACACCCGGCTTCCGAAGATTACCTGACTCCAAACATCGCGGGCCAGATCATCTGTTCCAAGCCAGGAAATTCCATCCGGACCGGTCAGGATTCGATCAGCTGATCCGCTTATCTCAGGCGGTACTGTCCTTAATATCGGCGCAAATAAAGCCAGAAAAATGAAGAAACAGAAAATCAGAAACCCTGTTCTCCCCATACGATGAGAAAAGAACATTGCCCAGAAGTCTCCGGCTTTTTGAAGTTTATAGCTGTTAACCCTCATTGACAGCCTCCCCGTTTATCCTGACGCGGGGATCTATTCTGGTGTAAAGCAGGTCAACTGCAAAATTGAGTATAACTACAGCAACCGCAAACACAAGAAAACAACCCTGAAGAAGGGGATAGTCCCGCTTCATAACCGCATCATAGAAAAGTCTTCCCAACCCCGGCCATGAAAATACCGTTTCCGCTTCAATTATTCCGCCGGTCATGAATGCAATGTTTACACCGGTAATTGTTATTAATGGTAGAAAAGCATTTCGCAGGGCGTGTCGGGTCAGGATTCTTCGCTCTCTGACACCCTTTGCCCTGGCCGTGACAATATACGGCTGACTCAAAACATCCTTCATTGAGCTTCGGGTAATCAGGATATATTGTCCGATATACCAGAGAACAATAGAAAAGGAAGGCAGCACCATGTGCCGCGCAATATCAAATATTTTTCTGATACCTGTGAACCCGGAAGCCGGTGTTTCAATGCCTCCAAGAGGAAAGATTGCGAAATGATACGCAAATGCAAGCATTAGTAGAATACCAAAGGCGAAACTCGGTACGGAATAGAGCGTCATAGATATTCCCATTATTGCCGAATCAGTTTTTGATCCCCCCTTCCATCCGGCAACTGCTCCAAGAATCGTTCCAATAACAACTGCGAGGAAGAGAGACAGACCAATCAGTCCGAGTGTTCGCGGAATTCTTTCGGCTATAACCTTACCGACAGGTTTTTTCTGCCAGAATGATATACCGAGTTCTCCCTTTGCCAGATTTTTCATATAATTTATGTACTGACCCATCATCGGTTTATCGAGACCGTATTTAACCTTCATTGCTTCAATATCTTCAATTGAAACCCGGGGGTCCTTAAACATCATCCTTATAGGATCTCCGGGCACCATTCTGAAAATCGCGAAATTTACAAAGGTTATCGCTAGCAGTGTTAGAAAAGAAGCCAGGATCTTTCTGGCGACGAATTTAATATTCAATTACGATACCTCTCATAACAGAGGCGACAAAAGCCGCCTCTGTCTAATTTATCTTTTAACAGATTTATTATTTTATTTAGCCTCGATATTAAGAAACGACCAAGGATTTATCCAGTTTGATGTACCACCCATGGTTGCTGTATAGCCGGTGAACTCCGCCGTGTTAACCGGACAGATAATCTCTTTTCTGAAAATTATGCCGTATGGGATGTCTTCAGAAATAATTTTCTGCATCTCTTTGCGGTACATATTCTTTTCTTCAAGCGTGTTGGAAGCCATCATATTATCCATCGCAGTATCAAATTCATCGCTGCTGTAGTAAGCGGTATTCCAGCCTGCGCCTCCGTTATCCCATCCACGGCAGAAATCCCAGAACCACTCACCGTTCGGCCCCGGTCCTTCCGTCGACAATGAGAAATCAAAGTAATCTTCATCAGGTGTATAGAGATAGTTGTAATAGGTATCGGTATCTACCAGTTTCAGCTGTACATCGATGCCAACATCACCAAGCATTTCAGCGATAATAGTTGCGGCCTTTACTTCTTCGGAAACATCCGCAGTCGCAAGCAGTTCATAGCTCATGTTGCCGCTGCCGTCTTTCTCATTTCTGACACCGTCGCCATCGGTGTCTTTGTAACCGGCTGCATCAAGAATAGCTTCAGCCCTGGCTGCATCGTAGGGGTATCGGGTTATATCATCATTATACCATTCAAGTTCTTTGTATACAAAACTGTCGGCAGGTTCACCATATCCTACAAGCGCCATTTCGATAATACGTTCGACATCAACCGCATGCATAATTGCTTTTCTTACCTCAAGATCCTGAATTCCGTTTTTCTGATGCAGGTTGAAATTCAGCCAGTAGATATTAATATCCGGAGAAATCAGAACATCAATCCCCTCAACATCTTCAAAGTCTTCAATTGTTAACGGTGAAATACCGAGATATCCGACCATATCGGCTTCACCGTTCTGGATCGCCATATTTCGCGTATCTTCAGCTCCGTATATCTTGAATACGATTTCATCCACCCCCGGAGCCCCGCCCCAGTAATCTTCATTGGCTTCAAGCCATACATACTGCCCGGCCTTGAATTCCTTTATCTTATACATACCGGATCCGAGCATGTGGTCATTCTCATAAGACTTGAAATTGTCTTTATACGGTTCCCAGATATGCTTCGGAAGAATAGGAGCCCAGTACATTGGAGGATAGGGCATACCGAATGGGTTCACCATGGTAATCTCAATTGTATAATCATCAATTACAGTCATTGACTCATAGTAGAAGTCGACCATATCCCAGGCGGGATCAGACGCCGGAAGGTATTCAAATGTAAACTCTACGTCATAAGCAGTAACAGGAGTTCCATCATGGAAAACAGCGTCATCTCTCAGATAAAAAGTCCATGTTCTTTTGTCTTCCGAAACATCCCAATGGGTAGCCAGCATCGGCTGAGCAGCATATCCTGATTCAGCATCACCCATTATCCAGAGCTGATCATAACAAAGCTGCCATAACGTACAACCCATCTCAAGATATTGCCAGTTTTCATCTATGATAAGCGAATCAAGGCTCTGACCGGCAGTCCAGGCAACATTCAGTCTTGTCTTTTCCGCAGCTCCGGATTCCTGAGCTCCCCCGGCGAATGCTGTTGTAGAGAATGTTATTATAAATAACGCCGCTGCAATAAATTTCAAAATCGGTAAGTTTTTTTTCATTTAATACTCCTTCAATAATTATGCAATAATAACTGCAACTTTTATGCCAAGTGATTTTTTAGCCCAGAAATGCGTCAAATTCATGCAAAATAAGCCTGAAAACCTCTTTTTGGGGGAAATCAGCCCGCAGGAGTTACATTAATGTAGGATTCGGCCCTAATAAGCCACGTTATTGTATGATTGACCAATCTATTTTAATCAATTTGTAAAAAAAAAGCGTATCCGAAAGAAATATTTCGAATACGCCTAAAATTTTTTATAAAAAATTTACTAACATTCCGCTGAAAACACATTCTTTCCTTCAAAAAATGTCATAAGAACCTTCATTTCTGAAACCTCTTCGATATCAACCTTAAAAATATTTCGATCAACTACAATTATGTCTGCTGATTTTCCAATCTCTATTGATCCTGTTTCTTTTTCCAGAAAATCAGCTTTTGCACCGTTTATTGTCGCGGCGGCAACAGCTTCTTCAATGCTCATGCACTCTTCCTCAGGTCCCAGCGGTCCGATCTGCCCCGAATCAAGCTTTACAGAATAATCTGTTGTTCGAAGGGTAGAGTCCGCTGATTCACCCTGTTCCATTCTGAAGATCTTTTCAGGCTGGGTGCGGGTAACAGCACTGTAGAGAGCCCACCCATAATCTGGATCTGTCACATAAAAGTCGGAATGAAATGCGGTGTTGATTCCGGCGCGTATCAGGCTCGCAGCCGGGTACTGTTTGCTGTATGCCCTGTCGGCTCCCAGATATGGATGATACAGTTTCCAGTAATAATCATCTATAACCGACCAATATGGCGCTATAACAGCTGTCATACCTAATTCAGCCATTCGTTCCGAGTCTTTCTGCTCTATCATCTGAACATGGGCAAGGGTATGTCTGGAATCTCTGACACCGTTCTCCGCAACCGCATATTCGATTGCATCAAGAGCATATTCGGCAGCCGCATCACCTATCTGGTGTGTATGAATGTTGAAACCTTCAGCATCAATCAACCTGAATGCTTCATTTATCGCTTCCTGTTTCCAGACGCGTATACCACGCCAGTTGTCATCTCTGTGGACATAGGTTTCTTTTAGATAGCCGGTCTCTTCTTCAATAACCTGATCAGCAAAAAACTTGAACGACTTAACCTGCCAATAGGGAGTTTTAAAAGATTTTGATATCTCAACACCCTTTTTAACAGCTTCGTCTATAGTCATTTCAGGTTTAAAATCTTCGGGCTGCCCTTCTCCGCCGCCTACCATCTCCGGAGTTATATGCCAGGACCCCCTGTAGCGGACTGTAAGAAGTCCTTCTCTTGCCAGATCTTCATAGGCGTTATAATAATCCGGATCATATTTCACGATGGCATCATGGCAGCTTGTCAAACCAACTGAATTGAGCATTTCCTGAAGCTTTAAAAGCCCCTGCTTATACTGTTCCTTTTTCGGCGGCGGGAATAAATCCTGCACCGCTCCACGTGCTGATTCCGAAAGCAGCCCGGAGGGTTCTCCGGAAACCGGATCCCTCTTTATTACTCCACCCGGTGGATCGGGTGTTTCTTTCGTTATGCCGGCCATCTCAAGCGTCCTGGAGTTCACCCAGATGGAATGACCGTCTACAGAATCAAGAGCCATCGGCTTGTCGGATATTATCGCATCAAGGTCTTCTTTTCTCGGCCCGGTTTCATCAAAAACCGACCGCTGAAAGCCCCCGCCGGAATAAAATTCCAGATCCGGATTCTCATCTGCAAAGTCCTGAATCCTTTTAAGATATCCCTCAACAGAAAATTCCCCCCGCAGCTGAATCTCAAAAAAATATGGAACCGCACTCATCGCAGGATGCATATGCGAATCAACAAATGCCGGCATCAACAACTTTCCATCAAGATCAATTACTTCTGTTTCTTCACTGATCCAGTCAAGGATCTCTTCCGTACTGCCTACCGCTGCTATTTTACCGTCAGCAACGGCAACAGCCTCA
>JAQQAL010000008.1 GCA_028532855.1 Candidatus Thalassospirochaeta sargassi | reverse complement strand
TAATCATGGTTTGGGCGGTGTTTAACAAACCTAAAAACGGTCCAACCACAATATTAAACAGATCGTCATTGTAGTATAAATTAGTATAGGCAAGATTATTTAATACAGTATCACGATAAAAACCGACTCTGATGCCGGATATATCATTTGCTTCTTTTTCCCAGAAGGCGGACATACCCCATAGGAAATCCATACCTTTGAAATCAGCAGAATCCATTTCCTCTTCAGGCAGATTATTATTGCCTATTGTAAAGGAACCTCCGGTTTCAGCTGCTGCTGCCGGAATTACCGCAACAATAATAAGAAAGAAAACAAGTAAATATTTTTTCATATTAGAACTCCGCTCTCACGCCTATATATCCTTCAAACATGGTGGACAGATCGAAGGGAAGAACATTTACATCAAGCTTAAAATCCCATAGAACACCCGCTGTTGCGACCGTCATGTACGGGGAAGCCTTCAGAAGAAACTGATCAGTATCCGAGTTTGCGTCATAGGTAAACTGTGGTGATAGACCTCCCGTAACCGGAAAGGTCTCCAAATCGCCGAAGGCAAAGTCAACAAGAAGATCAATTGAACCTTCTTCGCCGGTAGCTGTATTGTGATAATAGGCAGGATGCCAGAAAAATGAAAAATTAAGTCCAAAAATACCAAAACTGAGTCGGGGTTCGAACAGAAAGTAGAATAGATTTATATTAAAGGAATCCTCGCCGGGATCATAGCGCGGAACACCAATCTGAGCAAAGAAACTGCCGGTTTCACTGGCCTTGTAGTACATCAGAAAACCGGCACGATAAATCCCCATAGTGGAAACAGGAAATGAGGCGCCAAAAAATGTTTCGAGTTTTAAATCTCCCAGATTGAATGCGGAACGCAGGTCAGATGAAAAATATCCACTGCCTAAATAGGCATCCTGATAGAGGTAGGCTCTTGTATAATTCCATTCAGTCCCGAAGGTCGTAGATACCGAGATTCCTGTCCCGGCAACTGAATGAAGACCGTCATAATCTATTCCGTCGCCGAAATACATGAAACCACTGAGTTTTGGTTCAATGATTGACGTACCGAAGTAGGTATGGAATATTTCCCCATTGCAGAAGTCATCAATTATTCCGGTGTAATATGAAGCGGACAGCGGTATTCCGAACATATCCCTGATAGTTACTTCAGCTGCATTAAATGAGAGAACCGGCATCCCGTTTTCTTCCAAAATGTCGTCAACTACGGCATCTTCGATGCCGAGTTTGAGCTTCCCGCCGAATTTATAACCGCCTTCAACCTCCATTTCAAAGGAACCGAGGGTCTGCAGGGTAAAAACTCCGTCGTCCGGATACATTCGAGTAACCAGCTCGAGCGAAGGTATAGATATGTCTGCGGCAAAAGACAAAGCAGGCATTAAAATCATTAAAAGTAGAGACGCCAGTTTCCTGTTCATAATATAGAAGCTCCTATTCTATTATACTGAAATTATCGTGCTTTTTCAGTGATAAATTGAGGAAATCTTCATTATATAAATTCTTATGAAGTAATGAGCTCTTAGAAGAAAGAACCGAAAAAAAGCCTTGACTTAACAGTGTGAATAGATATCATTAATACTAAGATGAGTGACTACCTAGACCCCAATAATGAAGAACTTCTTAAAGACTTCTTCATGGAAGCTGAATTGCAAGTTGAAACATTTGAGCAGAATATTCTGGTTCTCGAAAATGAACCGCATAATAAAGAAGCTGTAGATGAGATTTTTCGCGCGGCCCATACCCTGAAGGGTGCTGCCGGAACAGTACAAATGGATGAGCTGTCTCATTTTACCCATTTGTGTGAAGATGCGTTAGACGAGATAAGAGCCGGGAATGTTCAAGTTAACCCGGAGATCGTTGATACAATTCTCGAAGCCATTGATGTTATAAAGGCAATGCTCGAAGCGAGAATAGAAGGCGATATTTATCAGGAAGATATAAGCGCTATTTCCGCGAAGCTTGAAGCCTTACTTAAAAAGGAAGCTCCTGCCGAAGCAGTGAAGGCTGAAAAGAAGTCTGAACCCGCAAAACCGACCCCGGCTGAATCTACCGAAGGCGGAATAACGGAGTATGAACTTCTTGAAATGAAGGAACAATGCGGTGAGAATGAGAAGATCGTTCATGCTCATATTGTTTTCAATGAAGACAATCCGATGAACACCGTTGGCGGTGTGCAGGTATACGCAGCTTTAAAAAAGAACGGGACTGTTCTCGGTTCGGTTCCTGATTTCGATGAACTCTACAAGGATATTTTTCATCCTGAAGCTGATTTCTACATTGCGACTGAGGCCTCACCTGAAGAAATAGCCAAAACTGTAAATATTCCTGATGTAATCACGGACATGGATATAAGCTATCTCGAGGAAGATTCTGCGGGTGAAGCTGACGCAACGACTGAAGCTGAACCAGCTGAAGAGTCTCCCGCGCCGGAGAAAGCGGCAGAGGAGGTTGAGTCTGCCGCCCTGCCGGTTCCGTTAGAGGACGGGAAGGAAGGAAAAAAACAGCCTGAGAAAGAGATCCGGAAATCTAATAAGGGCAGCGGTTCTATACTGAGGGTTGATTCACGAAGAATAGATAATCTTCTGAATCTTGTGTCGGAAACAGTTATTACAAAGGCGTCATTCAATCAGATAAGCAATAGTTTTTCCGAGAATCTTCTTGAGTTTCAGACTAACCAGAATATTTATCGGGATAAGATGAAGGAGCTTTTTGACAAGCTTCCTGATTACCTTGAAAGTATCCAGAACGGAATGGAAATCAAGGATATCAAAAATGAGATTAATGAGCGCTATGGCAGTCTGTTCAATGTTTTTGATGAACTTGAAAGTGATTTAAAAGCAACTGTGGCGAAATTTCAGAATACCTCTCAGAGTCTTGCACGTACGACCAGTGAGCTGCAGGAAGGTGTTATGCAGATTCGAATGGTTCCTATATCGCAGATCTTCTCACGGTTCCCTCGCCTTGTCAGGGATCTTTCCCGCTCATGCGGCAAGGATATTAAACTGATAATTGAAGGTGAAGATACAGAACTCGATAAATCTGTTATTGATGATCTGCTGGATCCACTCATTCACTGTGTCAGAAACTCGGTAGACCACGGAATTGAAAGTCCGGAGGCGAGGCTTGAAGCTGGTAAACCCTCAAATGGTACAGTTCTTCTCAAGGCTCGAAACGAAGGTAATATGATAGTTATCGAAGTGAGTGACGACGGTAACGGTATAGATGTAGAAAAGGTGAAGGCCAAGGCAATTGCAAACGGAGTTATTCATCCTTCCAAGAATCTGACTGATGTAGAAGCTTATAACCTGATTTTTGAACCGGGTTTTTCAACGGCAAAAGAGATTACTAATATCTCAGGCCGCGGTGTAGGACTTGACGTTGTCAGAAAACAGATTGAAAAACTCAATGGTAATGTCTCTGTTTATTCAGAACCGGGTGCCGGTTCGGTTTTTACTATTAAGCTGCCTCTTACTCTTGCAATCATTCAGGGCCTTCTGGTCCGGGTAGGGACAGAAATCTATGCAATTCCTATTACATCGGTTGTGGACAGCCATAGAATCAAACCTGAAGAAATCAAGATGATTGATAATTATGAGGTTTTCAATGTCCGTCAGGATGTTGTATCGCTGATCAGACTTAACAGGCTGTTTAGAATACCTACAGAAGAGACTGGTGAGTATCACTTTATAGTAATAGTCGGAAGCGGCGATAAGAAGATGGGACTCATGGTTGATTCGCTGATTGGTGAAGAGGATGTTGTAATAAAACCGCTTAAGGATAAATATACTAATTCGCCCGGTATTGCCGGAGCGACTATCCTGGGAGACGGAACGGTTTCGCTAATAATTGATGTAAGTCAGCTTCTGGAGCTTGGACTTAAACGTGAAATTGAAGAGCGACAGCTTAGAGAAGCTACAATAAGCTGAAGTGAGGCAGTATGAGTTCTGAATTAATTGATTTAAATGACCTTGACCTGTTAGCTGATTCAGGAGATGAATCAAAAGATAAAACAGACATTGTCGACTACAAGATGGTAACATTTTCACTTGGCGGTAAAGATTACGGAATTGATATTATGAAGGTCAAGGAGATTTCCAAGGCCTCAAAGTTTACATATGTACCCAATTCAATTCCCTTCGTTAAGGGTGTTTATAACCTCAGAGGGGATATAATTTCGGTTATAGATCTGAGACTTATGTTTCACCTGCCTGTGCCCGAGAATACGACAGGTATTGAAAACATGATTATTTTGAGGCTTGAGGAGAATACAATCGGCGTTATCGTTGATACGATAGACAAGGTTGTCGGTATTAACTCCGAAAAAATTCAGCCTCCTCATCCATTGTTCGGCGATATAAATATCAAATTTATTAAAGGTATTGTCGAGAACGAAGAGAAGCTGTATATAATTCTTGATGTTGAAAGTATCTTTGATCAGAAAGCAGCTGAGAATGCTTTAGCACAGAAATCATACGGTACGGGAAGTCTGGCAAGTACATCAGATACCGCGACTGGTCAGCCTGTTGTGAAGCAGTCTTCAAAAGACGGTAACAATGTTGATTATAATTTTATAGTTGAAACCCTCGCCACTTTCAGCCATTTTTTCGTCAGCCCGATAAATGAGGGCTGGGTAAAAAATCGTTTTAATTCGTGGTCGAACCAGCGAGCCTCTGGCGGTTTGAGTGTTCAGTTTAATAGTGCTGCCGAAGCAAATGAATTTCTTACCGGTTTTGCATCTCCAAATAGCGGAAGATTCTGGGAAGCTGATTATTCCGCCGCCTTATCAGAGATTCTGCCGGATAATGAGAGCGGCACCTACAATGCCTGGGATGTAGGCTGTGGAAAGGGTGAAGAAGCTTACTCTATTGCCGTTTGTCTTAAAAAGAAATTCGGCAGTAAAAAAATCAGAATATATGCGAACGACAGCGATCTTCTCAATATTTCAACTGCCCCGAATCTTATTTTTACTAAAAATTCAGTCCCGGAAATGTATGATGAATGGGTTACTGAAGGAAATAACGGATGGCATTTTACATCGGAAATCAAGGATCTTATCCTGTTTGAATATCATGATGTTACAAATGATAACCAGTTTGCCCCGGTTGATTTAATAATAGCAAGAGATATCCTGTCGTATCTGACTGCAACTGACCAGCAGAAGCTGATCGAGATATTTTATGAAAAATTAAAACCGGGAGGAATTCTGATTGCAGGATCTAATGAAGTTATATCAGGAAGCGGATGGGAGCCTTTTAATAAAGGCCGTGTTCCAGCCTACAAGAAGATTTAAGTATAGGAGTTAGTAATGAGAGTAGAATATATAAATCCATTTGTTGAAGCAGCATTTAATATTTTGAAAGAAGTAGTCGATTCTGATATAAAGAGGGGGGAGTTATATCTGAAATCTACCTCTCAGCCGGTGCTTGGCGTGGCAGCTATTGTCGGTCTTGCCGGAGATGTTGAGGGGCGGGTGCTTTTTGATATGAATGAGGCAACTGCTCTGGCAATTGCAGGGCAGATGAACGGTGAAGAGCTTAGTGCCTTTGACGATCTGGCCAAGGCTACAATTACCGAACTTGCCAATATGATTACGGCACAGGCTGTAACCAAGCTTCATGAATTGGGTTTTACCTTCGACCTTACTCCACCGGCAATTTTCACCGGTGAAAATATGGAAGTGACCGATGCCGGTGTTGAAGCATTGATAGTTCCTATTGAATTGAGTCAGGGTAAGATGGAAATAAACGTTGCTGTAAGAGAAAGGTAGCAGGAGAGAGTAAATGAAGAATAAACAGGATTTTCCAAATATTAATGAAAGAACACCCGAAGGGCAGAAACCCGACGGAAGCAAATACAGAGTTCTTATTGTAGACGATTCAATGTTCGTCACAAAGCAGATTAGCCAGATCCTCACCTCGGAAGGATTTGATGTTATAGGTACTGCATCCGACGGCCAGGAAGGCCTCGATATGTATAAAGAGCAGTATCCGAATGTTGATCTTGTGACCATGGATATCACAATGCCGAAAATGGACGGCGTTACAGCTCTTGAGAAGATAATTGAATTTGACAAAGACGCAAGTGTTATCATGATTTCTGCACTCGGCAAGCAGGATCTTGTTAAAAAGTCTCTTCTTATCGGTGCTAAGAATTACATTGTAAAACCACTCGACAGAGCAAAGGTTCTTGAGCGAATCCTTATGTCGATAAAATAGGCAGGACCCTTCTGCATGATGATAACCGCCCGGTGAGAATCGAGGCGGTTTTTTTCGGGTTATTCGGCAATCATAAAAACAGAGCCGTCTTCTGCTATTGAAGCATTTACAGTAAATGGAGTTTTACCGGGAAGGACTTGTTCAGTACAGCTAAGATACGGCTCAACAATGCTGCGGACTCCTTCAGCCATCTGATGAATTTCCAGTTTGGAGTCTAAAGTTGGACTGGTAGTATCATCGCCCAGAGCTATTTCGGCGGTGCCGGCGGCGGCTAAACCGTCGGAGACCAAATCCAGTTTGTTTACATCAATTTTATTAATTTCTGAATTGATATCCAGATAGATTTTTTCAATGTGCATTGTATCAACTATCTTATCTGCTGATGCAGCGCCGAAAAAAAGAGCTGTGCTGGACCTGAGGGTTTCGTTGAGTTCGATATCCGCATTGTCCAGATCTACCTTAAGCCTGTTTTGCTGTCCCAGAAAGGCTGATACCGAGGTGTTGAGCTCTGTGGGATTCATGGTTCCTGAAAATGAGCCTGAAAACTTCTTGACACCGGCATAAATTCCCAGTTTGGGAAAATCAATTCCGGTATTATAGAGATTAATATCAATATCGTTAATAACTGCTTCGTTATCTTCGAGCAACTTCTGGTTGAAGCGGCCTTCAAGCATCAAATCAACATTGTCAATTTCAATTGAATCATCATTCTCTTTTGAGTTCAGCTGCACCTCAGCCGCACCGGCCGATGCTCCGGTTAATATTGCTGTATCGGGGTTTCTGGCGAAGGCCACAGCCTCTGCAGGTGAAATCCTTACAAAAACCTCATAGGCCTTGATATCCAGACCGCCTGCTGCATCAGAGATGCTTAATTTCTTAAGTGCAACCTCTCCGGTGAGTACCTGTACGTCTATTTCATCGTACGAAATATAGTCGCCAAGTCCGTTTGCCGAAAGTGTAGATCTGAGCTCATCATGCAGCGTATCCTCAATCATTTTGTTAACATATAAGGATGCTCCGAATATAAGAGCGGCAATGATTATTATAATTATTAAAAGGATTATAAGAAAATTTTTTGCCATTTTTTCTCCTGTAACAGGATTCTATCGTAATACCTGAGTCCAATTCAAGCATTCATATTGACAATGATGCAACTGTTTGTATAATAGTGAAACAGTTTAAGGGGCGGCTAGCTCAGTTGGTTAGAGCACTTGCTCGACACGCAAGGGGTCGTTGGTTCGAATCCAATGTCGCCCATAAGCAGAACTGCTTAGAGGACCGGATTGATTTTCCGGTCTTTTTTTTATCCTCTGTATTTGATATCTTTTAAGTATGTTAAATGCGGATTATTTAAAAGCTAATTTTGTAAACCCCAGGGTAATGAATATACTGCGAATTATTGCAGGTGTTGTGATTATATACTACATTATTGAACGCGCTCTTTATTCATGGAATAAGGAGATTCCTGCCCTGTTTTATTTTACTGTTCAGAGCAATCTCATGCTTGCAGTGTACTGGATTATATATCCTGTAATCAGAAAACGAAGCACAGTTATTGTCCCGCTTATAGTCACTACCAATATGGTGGTGACGGGTGTTGTTTTCATTCTACTGCTTGAAGCGGGATTTAAGGACCAGCTGTACATCCTGCTTGAACATGACTATATATCATCTGTTATTCATAGTGTGGCGCTGGCGGCTTCAAACGTAACCCATCATCTTATGCCGGTACTTGCACTACTTGATTTTCTTCTTTTTGCTGATTTGAGGTTTACCAGGATCAGGCGATTATGGAGAATAATCATTTATCCTGTTGTGTATCTTTTTTTTCATATTACTTATTCAGTGAGCAGCGGTAAATATATTTATCCATTTATGGATCCGGGCTTTGTCGGCGGTCCGTGGATTGTAGTACTTGTTGTTATTGCATTGATCTCTGCGATATTTGGAATCGCTGTAGGGCTTACCGCACTTAACAGGGTGATACAGCAGGCTATGTACAGATATTATAGTCAATTGCTGAATAAATAGATGCTAAAAATGCAGGTAGCGCTTTAGTTTGTGAAAGAAATCACGGTTCACTAGTTGTCTTCCTGCCATGCACAGCAGTGCAAGTGAGCCGTTTGGAATCAGTGATTGTAACGACCATTGAAGCTCTAATTCTCCAATATACAAATCAAGGATAATCTCAACCATAATCAAAAGAATTGATACACAGGCCAGGATAATACTGAATCCGTAAAGTCTGCCTGGTTTAAGCTTTTTGATAAGAAATACAGTCAATGAAAGAAATCCGAAACTCACAACTACAAGCGGGGAGCCCAGGGTCCAGAACCATTCAATACCCCCGGACCAGAAATCAAGAGACAGTACAGTAATTGATGTCGCGATGAACAGCATTAAAAGGTTGTTGCGCCAGCCGTGAACAAGTCCGAAAATACTGATCATGCAGAATATAAAAAGGAAAAAAGAACTGACTACGTAAAGAGAAAAAGTAAGCTCTCCGTTAGCTACAAGATCCTGCATTATATTGTTGAATACGCCGCCGGCAGCAATAAGTATTATTATAACAAACGCAATCCCCTTGTTGCGAATTCGTCTTTTAATTTTCAGTTCTCTCAGCTCTGTGTAATAGTTTTTAAGTTCAATCTCTTCGTGCAGAATTTCCTGCTCATATGGTACTTCGGGAATATTAAATGTACATAGCGGGCAGTTTCTTACACCGTAATCAACTTCGACTCCGCATCTTGGACAAAATGGCATAAATTAAACCTCAACTTATTATCTTTATTTTAGCAGAAATCCCGTTTTTCCGCAGCAGCCTGAAAAAATTTTCCTCGATTGTTTTATCATCAGTAAGGGAGCCGAAGGTTATATAGAACTTATTCTTAAAACTGAAACAAATCATTTTTATTATATTTCCGGGGCTAGGCGGCGGAATTACATTAAAAGTTTCGATGTTCTTTTCTATTTCGGGCGGGAATTCAATCTTTCCCAGGTTAGATAGTCCGCTCGTGTAACCGCGTTCCCCCCAGACCCTGTATACAATGGGCAGCAGGATCTCTTTAAGAAACAGTGGGATTATCCTTATCCCTATGCTTTGTTCAATCTTTATATTCCGTTTTATCATTTTCCCGACATAGCGGCGATCAATTTCGAGGCTCAGATACTTGTCAACATGTTTTTTTATATCGTCTTCCGAAAAAAATCCGAGTCTGGGATCTATTGTCGGTGTGACTGAAACGAAAAAGTTGGACATTGTACGGCTACTAAAGATGTTTCTCAGGTTAACAGGCAGGTTGATGACAAGGGGGGCAGGGCGAGCCTTCCTGTCAAATATTAATTGCTGGAAAACCTGAAAATAGAACAGGCAGATCAATCCTGTCATATTGATATTTTTTTCTTTTGCAGCTGTTCGTATAGTATTAAAGTCCATTATTCCGGTTGTTACATGATATACGCCTTTATCAGTAGGTTTGAATTTCAAATGAAATGCTTTACCGGTACGTCTTTCTCGTGATGGTATATGAACATCGTAGAATTCTTTGAACCCGTCAGTTGTCTCTTCGGGATCAATTTCTTCACCCGGAACCTTAATATTTCCGGAATCTGCAATAGAAACGCCCGACAGCTTATGATACTGAAGCAGGAGGGCTTTGAAAAATTCAAGGCCTCCTGTCCCGTCTGTCATGCTGTGAGAGAATTCAACAGCTATCCTTCTATCTTTGTATTTGACGTTGAACATGAACCCCTTCTTTTTGAAGTTCCATTCAGTACAAGGATAATAAATGTCTTCCTGAATCCTAATCTGTTCATCTGTCTTAACGAAATAATACCAGAAAAATCCTTTTTTCAGTTTAACATGAAAATAAGGAAACCGAGGCAATATATCATCAACCGCCTTTTGCAGAACTACAGGGTCTACTTCAGTGTGAAGATCCACAGTTATCCGGAAGAGGGTTGTGTTTCGCAGATTTATGTTAGCCGGGTAAATCTTGCCGGCGTTATCAAGTTTAGCCCATTGTGTCGCCATTAAACGTTCCTGAAAATATCGTCTTTAAGAATGTCAAAGGGTGTAAAAGCTGAACGGATACTGAATTTTAAATTCAAGATTACTGCTAATGATTCGCCTATAAAGATTGCGAGCATTATTGCTATCTGATACTTTATTGCGGTCAGCGGTACAGAACCGCCTAGCATCTGCCCGGTCATCATGCCAGGTAGTGAAACCAGTCCGATTGTTGCCATTGTAGCAATTGTAGGATTAAGCGATGATTTCAGCGCCTGCTGCAGAAAGGGTTTTACAGCCTCATTTCTGTCCGCGCCAAGCATAAGATAGGTTTTGTACAGTTTCTCTTCGTTTCTTATACCAGAATAAAAGCGTTCGAGGGAAATTACATTTGCGCGGAGGCTGTTGCCCATTATCATCCCGCAAAGAGGTATAAGATAGCGGGCGTCGAACCAGCTGTCGGGACGAACCACAGCAAGGATGAAGAAGGCTGTTGTGCCTCCGACTCCTATCAGCAGGCCGAGAAATATTGTCGGGATGAATTTCCGCGCGGACAGATTAGCCCTTTTAACTGTAGTGCCTGCGGCAACCCCGAGCATTACAACAACCCAGAGCAGGTTAAGCCAGAGATTATTAAGTTTGAACAGCCAGGTTAGATAAAATCCCACAAGCCCCAGCTGTATTGTCATGCGAAGAAGGCTGAAAAGGGCATCTTTAATGAGGTTTGTTCCCTCTCGCAGCAGCAGGAGCAGGGGCAGGAAGATCAGGATATAGAGATATGCAAGATGGATTATTGAAATATCCAGCGTTTCACTCATGGCTTTACCTCCGTCAATGCTCCATCCTTGAGATTCAGTCTCCTGCTGCAGAAGCTGATCCATGCCGGATCATGAGATACCGAAATAAGGCTGTATTCTTCGGTACTGAAAAGTGAATAAAGCTGCTTTATAACAGTGTTGTCAAGCGCTGAGGTTATTTCATCAGCAAGGAATATCCTTTTGCCAAGGAGTAATGCCCTTGCAATTGCAATGCGCTGTTTCTCTCCTCCTGAGATCGAATTAATATTTTTTTCTCTGATGTCTTTATCCAGCAGGAGAAAGTTTAATATACCTGTAATATTCTTCTCATCCGGTTCCGCCCCCCGGTTTGATTTAAATTTGAACGGCAGATCAAGCGCTTCAGCCACCGTCGTGCCGCCAAGGGCCGGCTCCTGGCCGATGTAGGCTATTGATTTGCGTATTTCTGAAATATTCTCACTTGACAGCTTGGAGCCACGAAAGAATATCGAACCCTCATCGGCTTCTGCAAGCCCCATGATCAGGTTAAGGATTGTTGTTTTGCCGGAACCTGAATCGCCTGTAATTACTATTTTGTCTCCTTCTTTAAAAACTGTATTACAGTTTTCCAGAATAATCTTGTTGTTTAAATTAAGCGACAGAGCTTTAAATTCAATCATATCTGAAGTTTCTGCCTTATAGAAGCTGATGTCAAGCGGATATTTGTATATAATCAGGTATTATGACTGGCGAGAAAAATATTAGAGCAGACATTGAAAATTTCGGTCGATTCAGTTTTTCGCGCTCGGGAGGGCCGGGCGGACAGAATGTTAACAAGGTGAACACCAATGTCCTGCTGACAATGAGAATAGAGGATTTTGATTCTGTTGATAACGGAGGAAAAGCCCGGATACGTGAAAAACTCTCGGGGCGCATAAACTCTGAGGATGTTCTTTATCTACAGATGAGCAACGAGCGCTCACAGCTTCGCAACCGTCAACTGGCTGTGGACAGGATGACTGAACTTGTATTGTCCGCTATGAAAAGAAATCCAGTGCGCAGAAAAACCAGGCCGACTAAGGCTTCACAAAAGCGGCGCCTTGATGATAAACGCAGAAGGTCTGACAAAAAGAAGAATCGCAGGATTAATGAATTTGAATGAGTATCCTGTAGAATATACAGGGGTTGATTAAATCCTGTTGTTGAGACAGAAGCCTGTATTCGGGAGAGATTCCTAAATCAGTCTCTGGAGCAATAAAAATTGAAAATGTTCGTTGATTTAGATATAACTTAAACCTATAATTAAGTATGCGCCAGAAAAGTGTTCTGATTACAGTGTCACTTCTTTTATTGATTAATGGTATTATTGCCGCTGACGTATACTGTTATCGGGTTTTGTTTATAAGTTCTTATCATCCCTCATTTCCGACATTTCACCAACAGGTTGATGGTTTGCAGGATGTTTTTAAAAATGAAAATGTACTTCTTGATATCGAGTTCATGGACTCCAAGCGTTTCCCTGGTGATGATAACCTCAGGTTCTTTGATGAATATCTAAGCAGAAAACTGGCAGAGTACGGGGCCTATGATTTGATAATCACGGCTGATGATAATGCCTTCAATTACTGCGTTGAAAACAGGAGCCGCCTGTTCGGACAGACACCCCATGTATTTTTCGGTGTAAACGATATTGAAAAGGCACTGGCACAGAATGATAACCCCTATACAACCGGTTTTATAGAGGCTGTCTCGATGGAGGGTACTATTGCACTTATTCCCGAGATCTTTCCGGATGTAGATACACTTTATGTGATTTCGGACGGAACAACCAGCGGCAGGGGCGACTATGAGAGTCTCAGCCGGATTGTCGAATCTTTCCCTGAGCTTGATTTCAGGAATTTAAACCTGGAGAATATGAGCTGGAAAGAATTGTCTGATGAGTTGAGTTCCCTGGGCAGTAATTCCGCTGTTCTACTGCTTTCAGCCTATATCGACAAAGACGGTGAGGTTCTTCTTTTCAGTGAAGGTCTCAGTCTAATTACAAGCAGTCTGGACCGTCCCCTGTTTCATCTCTGGTATCATGGCCTAGGACAGGGGGTTCTGGGGGGAGCATTAACCTGTATGCCTGAGCAGTCCCGGGCTGCTGCAGAAATGGGGCTGCGGCTCCTGAAAGGTGAGAATACAGCTGGTATGGTAATCAGTGAAAAAAAGAGTGATCACTTTATTTTTGATTATAATCAGCTTAGAAAATTCAATATTCCAAGATTTAAACTGCCGAAAGGAAGCAGGATTGCAAACAAACCGGAAAGATTTTATTCTGAGAATGAGGGGTTATTTCTTGTTATTATTGCTGTAATTGTTATTTTGTCGATTCTACTAGTTGTACTGACTTTAAATATTATGAGCCGCCGCAGGATTGAAATAGCGCTCAGGGAGAGTGAAGAACAGTATAAGTCGCTATTTTATAGAAATAAATCTGTCATGCTTCTGGTTGATCAGGAAAGCGGCCAGATTGTAAATGCGAATGATGCTGCGGTTGAGTACTACAATACATCCCGTGAAGATTTAATGAAGGAATCGCTATATTTTTCGGAAAAATTTGTTGATGATAATAGGGATGAGGTTATCAGGGAGTATTCAAGGGGTATACCGACTATACTGAACTTGAAATTCAGAAGAAACAGTACTGGAGAGTATTATTATATCGAGGTATTAAGCAGTCCGGTAGTTTATCAGGGCCGAAAATGTCTGTATTCGATTATTCATGATGTAACTGAAAAAACCCTGATGCAGAAAGAAGTTCTGAACGCGAAAATGAATGCTGAGCATGCCCTGAAGATAAAAAATGACTTTCTTGCAAATATTAGCCATGAACTACGAACTCCTCTGAATGGTATAGTTGGCATGCACAGGTTACTCGCGAATGCAAAATTTACCGAGGATGAAAAAATCTGGTACAATATGGCGGTTAAGGCTTCTGATAATTTATCAGTAATAATAGATGATCTTCTACATCTGACACAATCTGAGTCAGGTAAATTGAGTATTGAGAAGAAATTTTTTGAAATTTCGCAGGTTCCCGAGCTGATCTTAGACGTGCATACCCAGACGGCAGAAGCCAAGGGACTTAAACTGACTTTTAAAAAAGATTATCAAAATCGATATTTTTTCAGCGACATCAACCGGATAATCCAGCTCCTGAATAATCTTGTTATTAATTCAATAAAGTATTCTGACGAGGGTACAGTTTGCCTTGAGGTTAAAGAAAATGGCGACTCCCTTGAGTTAAAGGTTTCTGATGAGGGAATAGGGATAGCTGCTGATAAAATTGAGGAGATATTTGAGCCCTTCAGGCAGCTTGAAGATCCTATGACTAAGACTCACCGGGGAATGGGGCTGGGACTTGCTATTGTCAGGAACATAGCAGACATTCTTCCGGCTGAACTTAAAGTTGAATCAGAACCCAACCGGGGAACAGTGTTTACAGTTCTTATTCCCGGCAGGTTCTGTGACAGTCTTGCGTGAAGAGCTTTATTTTATTCTTCAACCGGTGAAATAAACATTTTTGTGCCCTCGTTAGGGAAGCGGTCTTTTATGCCTTTTATTACATCCTTCACAATCTGAACATTATCATCGTCAATGTACAGGATGTAGATGCAGTTTTCTTCCGGCCATAGGGGACTGCCTAGGCGGGTTCCTTTTTTTCCGCGGCCGTGAATATGTGGAATTATTGTGTAATTCTCAGCAATATTGTGGGCTTCGAGTGAATCCAGGATGTCTTCGGCTATTGCCTGGTTAGTTATTATTTCAACTCTTTTCATCAGACTGCCTCTCCTGCTGTTCTAATTTCATTATGGAATTGCTCTTTCTTTTTATTGCGACGCTCTTCTATGCCCTTATTGAAGATGTAGTACATGGATGGAACTACAAAAAGTGTCATGAATGTACTCGATATCAAACCGCCGACCATGGTCTGCCCAATCGGCTGAATCTGTTCGGCCCCTTCTCCGGGAAAGAAAGCCATTGGAACCATTCCGAGAATTGTTGTAAGGCTTGTCATCAGTATCGGTCTCATTCGATGGGAGCCAGCTTCAAGGCAGGCCTGCCTCAGCGGCATTCCGCGGCCGCGGAGGGTATTAGTGTAGTCTACAAGCACAATGGCGTTATTTACTACAACCCCTACAAGCGCTACTATTCCTACTGCTGCATAGGTTGAAAACGGCTGTCCGGTAATTTTGTAAATTGTTGAAACGCCTATGAGCAGCAGCGGTATTGAGAACAGAATAATAAACGGGTCAAGCAGTGATTCGAACTGTGCTGACATAACTCCGAAAACAAGCAGGATCGCAACAATTACAATAATAATCAGTGAAGAATTAAATTCCTGCATTTGTCTGAATTCACCGCCCATCTCAAGCTCTACACCGTCAGGTAGTATCAGCTGCTCTGCAAGGGCTGATTCAACAAGGGGAGTGAGTTCAGATACCGCGGCTGTAGGGGAGGCGTCGGCTGTTACATGAATTATCCTTGTGCGGTCTTCTCTCGTAATCGAGCTTGGTGAACGGCTTTCAATGAGGCTGGCTATATTGGAAAGCAGCACGCGGCCGTTGCTGCCTGTTATATAAAACGAACTTAAATCTAAAACTGTTGATTTATCAGCATCCTCCAGGTTTAGAACAATATCCATTTCTTCACCATCGAGCCTGAAGGTTGTAGCGGTAATCCCGTCGAGCAGGTATTTAATCTCAGTTCCGACGGTAGAAACGGAAATGCCCATTGAGGAGGCTCTATCGCGGTCTATCACAATTGCCATCTCCGGACCTCCTGATTCAAGACTTGAGACAGGGTCCAGTACATCAGGAACAGTCTGAAGAATTTCTACAATATCGTCAGCCACTTGTTCAGAGAGATCAACATCGTCGGAATAAATTGCGACATCAACAGCTGAGTCGCTGCCGAAGTGCCGGCCCGCACTGAAGGTAAATGTAGCAGACGGGAAGTCGGTCAGATAACTTCGCAATATTGACATAATTTCTGCAGCCGACTGTGTTTGATCCTCAAGGTCGGGAAGGGCTATGTCGATGCTGCCGGTATGATCACCATCTGATTTTATAATTAAATTCTCATAATCATGGACCTCGCGCTCAATAATCTCCGCCATAGCGAAGAGATTTGCTTCAGTTACATCTGAAGTTGTTCCCTCAGGCATCGAAAGACTGATTGAAACCTGATCGTCCGTGGAAGGACGCATGCTCATATTCATTCCGAGGCTTGTGAACTGCTGAATGGAAAGAACAAATAAGGTAAACACAAGAGTCAGCACCAGTAATTTATTATTCAGAACCCAGTTCAAGGCTGTGCGGTAGCCGCTTTCAAGACCGGTAAGAATCTTTTCTGACGTATTGTCGAAAACACGAAAGAGTTTGAACCTCAAAGGTTTCTGAACCCTTGTGTCGAGTCTCAGGTAACCGCCGCAGAGAGATGGAACAAGAGTTACGGCCACAAAAAGTGAACAGACAAGTGATATGATAACCGTTATAACAAGTTCTTCGAACATCTCTCCAAGCATTTCCAGATCACTTTTAAACAGCAGTACCGGAATAAATACACATAATGTGGTGAGAGTAGATGCTACAATCGCTGACAGCATCTCTCTGCTGCCCAATATGGCTGCTACCTTTGCTTTTGCGCCCCGTTCGCGATAGCGATGGATATTCTCAAGGATTACGATCGAGCAGTCGACTATCATTCCCACTCCGAGAATGAGTCCCGACATTGTCATCATATTGAGTGTTAACCCCATGAAGTACATGCAGGCTAGGGTGATTAGAATCGATATGGGAAGTGAAAACGCGATTACAAGGGTACTCTTGAGGCTGCGTAGAAAAAGGAAAATAATAATTACTGCGAGTAGTATTCCCTGAAAGGCCGCTTGGTATACCTGGTTCATACTTGATGCAGTCATTGAGGTATCGTCCAGGGTAATTACCAGCTCAACGCCTTCGGGCAGTTCAGTATTTATTGCTGCAAGAGCTTCATTTACTCCCTTTGAGACCTGAATACTGTTTGCATCTGATTCATCATAAACTCTAAGTCCTACACTTCGAACTCCGTTTACCCAGACTGAATCATTACCCTCATCATAATCCTCGTATACCTCAGCAATATCTTCAAGCCGGACTACCTTTGAACGGTTTACCGATTCAGTGACGGAGGGTGAGGATATAGTTTTAATAATGCATTGTTTTATTTCTTCTATGCTTGCAAACTCTTCATCTGTGCGAACGAGATAGTCCATGCTGTTAGATGTTAATGAACCGGAGCTCATCTGTATGTTTGCGCTGCTTAATGCTGATGAGACCTGACTCATTGTCAGTCCGTAGGCTTCAAGCCGATTGGCGGAAATCTCTACTGTAACAATTCTGTCCATACCACCGCTGACATCAGCCTGAGCAACCCCCGGAACACGTTCGAGTATAGGCTGTGCAACATTCTCTGCAAGTTCCTTCAACTCCTCTATCGGGGCATTTCCAGCAACCTCAAGTCTAATAATCGGCCTCGTGCTCATGTCGAACTGCCTGAGCACCGGGTCTTCAGCGTCATCGGGCAGGTTGTTTATTGAGTCCAGAACTGCCTGAACATCATCAGCCGCCTCGTCCATATCCTTGTCGAACCCGTAGCTGAGTCTGATTCTTGTACTGCCTTCATAGCTTGTCGATGAGATCTCTTCCAGATCCTCAAGGCTTGCCAGGGCATCCTCCAGCGGATCGGTTAAATTCTTTTCAATTTCTTCTGGTCCGGCTCCAGTGTAGCTACAGGTGACCATCAGCATCGGGAAGTCGGTAGAAGGGAACATATCAACTGCAAGTTGAGGAACGAAGATGGCTGCCACTCCGCAGATAAGGATGTATACCATCAGTATCGCTACAGGGCGTCTGACCGAAAGTTCGGATATATTCATTATTTACTCCTGAATGTCTTCCGCAATCCTGACTTTAGAGCCATCTTTAAGAAGCGACTGCCCTGCGGTGACAACAATATCCCCTTCATCAAGCCCTGATTTTATCTCGATGAGCTCTACAGTTGACATTCCGATATCAATGTTTTTCCGTTCAACTGTACTATCTTCTTTTATAACAAATACGGTATTATCTCCGTAATATTCAAAAACTGCCGATGCCGGTACAGTAACTACATTTTCCACCTGATCTGTTACCAGCCTGATAGATGCAAACATACCGGATTTTATTTTTTCTGAACTATTTTCAAGTTCAAGTTCCACCTCAACTGTTCGTGACGCAGGATCAAGGACAGGAGCAATTGTACTAACTGATGCATCAAAGTTTGTTTCAGGAAATGCTGCGAAACTGACCTCGGCGGGCAATCCAATTCGAAGGTTGCCCGTGTATTTTTCAGGAATATAGGTTTTAAGTTTAAGTTTTGAAAGATCGCCGATTGTAATAACAGCGGTATTGCTGGTGACCTTATCTCCTACCCGGACGTTTACAGTGAGAACCGTTCCGCTGATTGTGGAATAAACCTCGCTCTCCGAAAAATTCTGTCCAGGCATTGAGGGATCAACGACGGCTACAGTCTGTCCTTTATCAACCCAATCTCCGACTTCAAGATTACAGCTTACAACTTTCCCGGAGACATCAGGGAAGATGTCCACCTCAGCATCGACAACGACATCACCATTCACCTTGATAAAGTCGGAAACAGTTCCCCTGACAGCAGCAGCGGCATTTACCGCCTGAGCGCGGGTTGATGAACTTTCTGTTTTTCCGCGCATCATCCCTACATTTGAATCATCCTGCTTCTGCCCTTCAATCGGCTGTTTATTAGAAGCATCAAGCTGTTCGGAGGGAGGTCCGGACGGTCGCTGATTGCTTGCCGGCATCTGCTGTACGGAAGTGTTTTTTGAGATAACTCCCCGGGATTCAAGTGCCGGAAGTGCAAGTATTACAAGTACGGTGATTATTGCGGCTGTAATAACAAGTTTGATTATAAGATCGACTTTATTTTTCATTCGATTTCTCCTTTTGAATATAATTCATCCAATGTTGAAAGGCCAAGTGCATCGCGCAGACTTATTAATCCTGTGAGGTAATCATACTGGCTTGAAAGATACTGGTGTTTGGCGGAAAGATATGCCTGCTGAGCGTCTTCCACATCAAGGCGTTCGACCACTCCGCGGGCAAAACTCTGCTGACTCATTTCATAGGTTTTTTCCGCAAGCGTAATATTCAGTGCTGAAATATCCATGTTGTCTGCTGCGGTTTCAAGCTGTTCAATAAGATTAATTATTTCTATCCTTGCTTCATTCATTGCCTTGCCGAGCCTGAGTTCGTATTGTTGAATCTGATCGTCAATTTCAGCCAGCGATACTGAGGTCGATGAACCTGGAATGAAGTCATCTATCGGTATGCTGAGAGTGAGGCTGAGTGAGAGGATGTCAGCATATGATGGAAGCGCCTCAACCTGCCAGCTTCCAGATGCCGTGAGTGTCGGACTTTTATTGCTTAAAGCTGTTAAGGTTCTGCTGTTCGAGAGTATTTCAATATTCTTTTCTATTGTTTGCAGATCAAGGCGATTTGAAAGCTCCGGAATGAGTTGTTCGGCATCAAATTCTACTATTTTAGTGTTCAGTTCCCCTTCAAGTTCAATTTCTTGTTCCGGATCCATACCAAGTACTATAAGAAAATTTCTAAGACGGGATTCATGATTGGAAAGAGATTGTTTATAGGTCGGTTTAAGATTTGCGGCGTTAATTTCAGCCTGAAGCACGGAAAGTTCTGATGCCATACCGTGGTTATAATTACTGAGGGTCTGTTCATAGTTTTTTTGTGCCAGTTCGAGGCTGGCCTTTGTTATCTCAAGGCTTGATTTGCTGGTTATGAGATAATAGAACTCTTCTTCAACAGTGCTTACAAGCTCTCTTTTTGCTGTTTCGTATGAAATCTGCTCGTTTTCATAAGCCAGTCGTATAGATTCAATAGTTTTGAATACCTCCGCGTTAAGGGAAAGACTCATGCTGAGTTTGCCGTAGGTGCTCCAGCTGAAATCCGCTGTATCACTGATGATTGCCGAGCTTCCGCCGTGATATCCGCTTAGAGATGCTGTCGGTAGGAAATTGTTCCATACAGTATTATTATCACGCTGGGCAGTTCGCAGGCTGATATTTGATATTAAAAAGTCAGGGTTATTCTCAAGAGCCATTTCAATACATGTTTCAATATCCAGGATCAGCGCTTCTGCCGCTGTGTTCAGAGTTGCAGCTGAACAAATTATTGCTGCAAGCAGACCTGTTTTAATAAATCTTTTCATAAAATTCCTCCCGGATGATATTACCATTAGCGGTTTAGGCATTTTTAAACAGAATGTAAAAGTAATGTAAACTATGTAAAAATACTGCTTACATTTATTATACCCCGCGATAGAATCCCAATGTGAACATCTATTCCGATTTAGGAGAAAACCGATGAATAAAAACAAATTGACCGCAGCCTGCGTCATGGTTTTTATATCGCTTGCTGCATTTTGCGGCGGTACGCAGGAAGCAGAACCGGCTGCGGCTGAAAAGATAGAACTCTCTGATAGCGAAGCAGTCGAATTATGGAGACATAGTTCAAATGCTTTTCTAACCCTATACGATAATCGAAATGATTCTCTTTCAATGACTATTGAATTGACAAATTCAAAATATCAGACACTGTTTACTCAGAATGCGGAAGTAAGCTACGAGATTTCGGATGGTGAACTGGTTAGAATGATCTCGCCGGTTGAGCCGGAAGATGAAGCAATGGGGCCTCCAGAGGCTGGCCCTGGTGAAGACGGTGAATCACGGAGCGGGATGCAGCAGGGCGGCGGTTCAAGGGGCGGTAACGGAGGTCCTCCGAGAGATAGAACGACTGAGGGAACCTCTCCACAGATGAGCCAGCCTGATGAAGACTCTTCCGTCAGGATGGCCGAGACTGATTTTAATCTTGAACTGGCCGGTCAGGCAGCCTCTTTGTGGGATCAGGCAATGGATTTTTTGATGATATCAAGTTTAGATTCTGTTGAGTCGGTTTGTACCGGAGAAGTATCAAGGGTTTTTAGTTTTACCTGTATGCAATATGATCTTGTTTGCGACGATTCCGATACGGCCGGGACTGTATGGGTTGATACTGCTACCGGATTTCCAATAAAAACAAGGATTGTCAATAATGCCGAAGGCAATCTGGAGCTCGAAATTTTTGTGCTTCCTGGAAATCCTGACGATTTGCATGTTTCCCGAGTCTTTTATTCTACAGATTTTATTTATGAAGATCAGCAGTACCTGATTATGAAGGGGGAGCTTGCACCGCGTGTTTAGCCGCCCGCCGGACAGCGATTGATAAAATAGTCGTAAAGCCCAACAGGACGGGGAAAAGAGCAAATATAGCCGGCGTACCGTAGGCAACAGATATTCGGCTGCCAATCAGGGGGGAGAAGAACCAGGCGGCTGAGCCTACAGCTGTTTGAATTCCGAAGAGGAAACCGCGGCTTTCGGAGTTAACCTGTTCACTTGTGATGGACATCAATAGCGGTTCGACGCCGCCTATGAAGAAATACGTCAACAGCTGTGATATTACTATTATCGTAAATCCGGAGAAGGCCGGAATGAGTGCGGATGTAAAAGCGCCTGCTCCAATAAGCAGTGAAAGCAGTTTCAGTCTGTCCATCCTGTCGCCTAGTCTTGCGAGAGTCAGTCCTGATACTGCGGCCGCCAGTGCCACCCCTCCGGATATAAGTCCTGTTATCCGGGCGCTACCTTCTATGGTTCCACGCATTTCCTGTACAAGAAGCGGCAGAAACGGGGTAGGCAGTACGCGTGAAAGTCTGATGAAAAAGAACAGGAAGAACAACAGAAAAAGCAGCGGTGTGAGAAGTTTCAGCCCCCTGGTTTCTGATTTTCCGGTTTTCCTGCCTTCTGTGTAGTTTTTTTCCGGTGTTGCGGATAGGCGCCCCGCCATTTCCGGTGTGGGTTCCTGTATCAGAAGAAGAACAAGCAGAAGACCCGCGAACATTATCCCTGATCCTATAAGAAAGCTGGGCCTGTATCCAAAATGTTCCGCAACCAGCCCGCCGACGGCCGGCCCGAGCGACCAGCCTATGAAGGTCGAGGATGAGACGAATCCCAGCGCATAGGAAAGTTTCTTATCCGGTGTTCCGCTCGCAACCAGAGCTGCACTTGAAGTCACTGTGCCGGTGAACAGCCCCTGTACTATTCGCAGTATCAGAACGCCTTGAGCTGAATTAACAAAACCGAGGCCGGCAAGAACAAGGGTTCCTCCCGCCATTGCACGGATAAGCATCAGTTTCTTACCAAGTCTGTCGGCAAGTAACCCCCATACCGGCGCCATAATCGCAAGTGCAAGCGCGGGCGATGATGTCAGCCACCCTGTCCAGAGTTTAAGGGCTTCAGGATCTGTAACCCCCAGCTCCTGAATATAGTAGGGGATAAAAGGCAGTCCGAAGCCGAATCCGAGCAGAGACAGAAATTGTGTAAACCAAACTGTGTAGAGGTTTCTGCGCCATTTCTCCATGCAGGTATTTTATGCTAATATGCGGCAATGAGCAACAGAACAGGACAGAGGAGTACAAGGTGAAAATAAGAATAAATAAGGCAGTAGCATTCTTTTCTGCGCAGCTGCTGTTGTCCTCAGGGCTGATTCTATCGGTGAAGGCAGATTTCGGAATATCGGTGGCAACTTCCCCGGCCTATGTACTGAGTCTCGCAGTAGAGAAACTCACATTCGGTACAATCAGTTATCTGTATCAGGGTTTAATATTTCTGCTGATGCTGATAATAATACGTGAAATAAAACTAAGATATTTTTTGTCTTTTCTTTCCGCCGTTATATTCGGTTATGCCATTGACGGCTGGACATGGCTGCTTAGGGGATTTATCCCGGATACAATTGCAGTCAGGCTTGTAACCCTCGCTGCTTCTGTAGTGTTGATGAGTATAGGTATTGCCACTTTTGTCGTATCGACCCTGCCTATGCTTCCCTTTGATATTTTCGTAAGAAAACTATCCGACACTTTTGGATACAGGTTCAGCAGGGTGAAGCTGATCTTTGACCTGTCTAACCTTGCAGCTTCAGTAATTATCAGTCTACTTCTTTTCGACAGGCTTGAAGGTGTGTGGTGGGCTACCTTCATCTTTGCGGTGGTTCTGGGACCGAGTGCAGGCTTCATTATCAGACATTTTAATCAACGGGCTGAATTGACCGGAAATCTGCCGGGCTGGCTTTCTGAGGAAAAGAAGGTTGCCGGTTAAAACGGAGCCGGACTTTCAAATTTCATGAGCGCACCGTTTCCGGGATGCGTGAACTCAATTTTGCAGGCATGAAGCATCATCCTCTCCCCATTTTTATGGTCGGCGTCGCTGCTTGAGCCGTACAGTCTGTCGCCTGCGATTGGGCAGTCGAGTCCCAGGGGATGCGATGCGTGCAGTCGCAGCTGATGTGTGCGTCCTGTAATTGGTGTGAAGCTGATTCTGCTGCGGCCGTCAGCTTCGATGCCCAGTTTCTTCCATATAGTAACCCCCGTCTTTCCCTGAACGGGATCGTATATCTGATGCGGTCTGTTTTCCGGATCAAGTCTGAATCTCAGCTCAATACGGCCTGATTCACCTATCCCATCGGCAGGATTGCCTTCGAGTATGGCCGTATATTCCTTTTTTACCTCCGCGTTCTGAAACTGTATAGACAGGCTGCGATGAGCTTCAGTCGTAAGCGCGAAGATCATTATTCCAGAGGTATCCATATCAAGGCGGTGTACCGAAGGCTGTTCGATGCAGCCTGGGTAGGCTGCTTGCAGGCGGGTAGCCGCACTATCCGATTTTTCGGTACCGCGTCCGGGGATAGACAGCATGCCGGCGGGTTTATGGATAACGGCAATTGATTCGTCGGAGTAGAGTATTTTGATATCAGTCAATTTCCGCTCCGGTGAACTCTGTTCCCTGAAGCATGAAAGGAAGAACAGGGCCGCATTTATCAGAGCAGGGCGGATAAAAATATCCGTGCTGCTTTGTTCCTGAGCGGTTTTCCCTGCCCCAGTAGAACTCGGCAAGGCTTATGGGCTGCAGCCCAAGTTGAATTGCAAGATTAAGCAGTTTCGGTGCGCAGCAGTCGCCGGTCCCCGCGGGAATCCCTGATCGATCTGCAAACAGGCTGAAGAGGTCGGTCTCCTCTCCGCTGAAGCTGTGGATGCGGTACATCCTGTGTATTTCATTCATATGCCGCTGTGAGAGCAGACGGCGCTTCTCAATTAATCCGGTTAGCAGCTGGCTGCCTCCTTGAGGATTATCTCTGGACAGGTTGTTTATTTCGGCTGTCAGTTTTTTTATAGGCGGGTCGGCGTGTAACACAGCATTCCTGAAAACCCCTGCATCAAGCAGCGGAGGTGCCCAGCCGGGGGCTTCCCATAAGCCGTTGAATTGACCCGAGAAGGCTTTGAGTATGACCGGTTCGGGGGGCGGACTGCTCTGACCGGCCTTGAAGTCTCTGCCGCTCTTTTCAACCTTGCATAGCAGTATTCCGAACATCTGACCGCGTGCATCTCCGAAAAGAGGCGCTGTGGATAATCTTGAATCTTGCAGAGCCTCTGAGCTGAGGTTGATACGGCCGAATTTATCAAGTTTTTTCATGAGCGCGCGGCAATGCCGCTTCGCATCGGTTGACGGAAGAAGAGATACCTGTGGATTAGCTGAAGGTTGTTTGGGCGACACCGGCATGCTTATTGGTGAGCCCCGGTAAACTTGACTGCCGCAAGCATCTTTTCTTCCGAGATTTTTACAACCTCAGCAGATACCGGGTTCGCTTTTTTATGATCTCCGGCGAAAAAGATTCGTAATCTGTCGCCGGGACTGAGTCCGTCGTTTGCGTAGCGGATAAATGCTCCGTTTTCAGATAGCATAACAAGCTTAAAGGCTGAGGCGGAAACCTCATCGTCATCTCTGAATACCTCAGCGGTTATATGAATTTTCGTGTTAATCTTTTCAGTTTCAGCAGCGGTTGCATGGGGAGTGGAAAATAGATCGCCTTTAATCTTGTCGGGGCGGAGGAAAAACACCCTGAAGCCTCCGTCCGATATTGCAATCAGACGAAGTTCCTGAGCAGCTGTTACCGGAACAGTCTGACCGGGGCATTTTATGGTTATATTCATTTCGGCAACGGAATAGATCTCTGCCGCGAGTTCTTCGCTGCCGTAAAATACGGATACCTGCTGTCCCTGCTGAAGGTCTGAGGTAGATATCACACCGTCCTCTGACTGTGTAGAGATGAACCCAAGTTTTAATTTCAGGCCTTCAATAATCTCACCGGTTTTTTCATCAGGTTCGTCCAGCTTATGTTCTGCGGCTCTGAATCTGCTGGAATTCTGTAGCAGATGGTACTTATCAGAAGGTTTTTTCAGGGTGGCGGCAAGCTCCTCTATGTAATCCATCTCAAGAATAGTGAGATTGTATTTACGAATCAGTTTCTGATAGCTCGCTTCAGCGGCGGAAATATTCCTGTTCCGGTTCCTTAGACTCAAAACTATCGTTAGAACAATCACGAAAAGAACAATAACAGAAACAATGATTAGCATCGTGCTTCGTTCATTTATTCCTTCATTAAGTGTTCTGGTAATAGCCTGAAGTACTGTTTCAGTATAACTTTCCTTCATATTACCAAATTATAACATTCCGGATGCCTAAAACGCTACATATTCCGATGCGGTTTCAATAATTTTTTCTATTTCGTCGAATGCAAACAGGTATATCGCGTCATCTGTCTGAAAAACAACCGCTTTATTTGATTTCTGGGTAATAATCTTCGCTGTCTCTCCGTTATCAAGCCGGTATCTCCCCGTCTTGAAACCGGGCATACCTGACCCGGTAATTTTTACTTCCGGGTTCCACTTGCTGTTTCTATAATCTTCAACTATAGCTGCTGATTCTACTTCAGACCATTCAAAATCTATTTTCCCGTATGATTCAGTATGAATGCCTTTTTCATCGATTACTACATTTGCAGGGCGGCCGAGAATGAAGTAAATTACCGTGAATGTTACAAGTAGAATTCCTATGGAAAGTAGTTTCTGGTTTGTTTGTCCGGGACGAAGTATCATCAAAACTAAAACTATAGCCATAATTATGCCGAAGGCTATCAGCAGGTTTGTTCCCATGCTTAGTGTAATAATCATTTCAATCTCCTGTTAAAAGAATAGATTTACCTATAATAACAGTTTCTCCGAGGTTTTATTCAAAAAAAAAATGAAGAAGCGCGTATACCTCTTGCGGATTCAGTCTTTATGTAATAATATATAGTTATAAATGTAACAGTATTGAGCATATGTCACGCATTGAGGGGTGCCGTCGAAGGGCGTTGGTTCTATTGTAAGCATATGTTTTGTAATTTACCGGCTGTTTGCCGGTATTGAAGATATTAAGAAAATGCCCGAGGAGGCAATGATGGCTTTTGAATTCGGCAAAAAACAGTCTCTCGAAACAATGAAGCTGATGCTTACATCACGACGTTTTGAAGAGAAGGTAAATGAAATGTTCATGCAGGGGCTTATCCATGGTACAACTCACCTTGGAATAGGTCAGGAAGCTCTTCACGCAGGTGTAAGCCCTGCACTTGATGCAGATGATTGGATCTTACCTAATCATCGCGGTCATGGTCATTGCATAGCTAAGGGATCGACTCCCTATGACATAATGGCTGAACTTATGGCAGTTCGCGACGGTGTCTGCAAAGGAATGGGCGGTTCTATGCATATTATAGATACAAGATACAAGAACATGGGAAGCTCGGGAATCGTAGGTTCGGCAATACCACTTGCTGCAGGGATGGCCCTTCAGTTGAAGCGGGAAGGCAGGAAGAATGTGGTCTGTACTATGTTCGGAGACGCTGCAAGCAACCGAGGAACATTTCACGAAGCACTTAACATGGCGTCAATCTGGAAGGTTCCGGCTCTTTTTCTCTGTGAAAACAATATGTACGGGATGTCTGTGCCAGCAAAATACTCAGTTTCGGTTGAGGACATTGCTGTCCGGGCTAAATCGTATAGTATGGAAAGCAGAATAATCGATGGAAACGATGTTGAACTTGTTTACAGCACTATTAAAGAGATTGCCGACAGCATGCGTGAAAATCCACGTCCCTTTCTCCTTGAAGCTAAAACCTACCGCTGGCTTGGGCATTCAAAGTCTGATAGACGGGAATACCGGACTAAAGAAGAAGAAGCAGCATGGAAGAAAAAATGTCCCATTGCTAATTTCAAGGTGAAGATGATTGAGCGCGGTTTTATCACTGATAAGGCCTTCGATAAGATGAAGGCAGAGGTTGAGGCTGAGATTGATGCAGCAACAGAGAAGTGCAAGGGCAAGGACAGGGTCCAGCTTGAAGAAGCACTTAATTACGTTTACAGCAGTTAGGGGACAGAAATGGCAGAAAAAACATTTTTAGATGCAATAAGGGAAGCAATGAGCGAAGAGATGAGGAATGACAAAAATGTCGTTCTTGTCGGTGAAGATATTGGAGTATACGGCGGCTGCTTCGGCGTATCGCGTGGAATGCTTGCTGAGTTCGGTACCGAACAGATGCTGGAAACCCCTATTTCGGAAGAAGGGTTTATGGATATGGCAATGGGTGCCTCAATGGTCGGCATGCGGCCTATCGTCGAAATAATGTTCGGTGACTTTTCCACACTTGTATCAGACGGTCTTATCAACCATGCTGCAAAGTATCGTTTCATGACGGGCGGCCAGGTGGATGTACCTCTGGTCTTCAGAGCTCCATTCGGTTCAGGAACAGGGGCTGCAGCACAGCATTCGCAGAGTCTTGAGACTATGTATACAAATACTCCGGGTCTGAAGATTGTTTACCCGGCAACTCCGTATGATGCAAAGGGTCTTTTAAAATCAGCCATTCAGGACGACGGACCTGTTCTTTTCTTTGAGAACAAGCTTCTTTACAGAACCAGGGGCGAGGTTCCCGAGGGTGAATACACTGTTGAAATTGGAAAGGCCGATATCAAGCGAGAGGGAAATGATGTGAGTATTATTTCTTATTCAAGAATGCTCCCAGTATGTCTGGAAGCAGCAGCAAAGCTTGCTGATGAAGGAATAAATGCAGAGGTGGTGGACCTGAGATCGCTCAAGCCGCTTGATACTGAAACGATTGTAGAGTCGGTTAAAAAGACTTCAAGGGCGCTGGTAGTTCATGAAGCTCCGGTTTTCGGCGGATTCGCCGGTGAGGTGGTTTCTTCAATTATGGAGAGCGAGGCCTTCTATTATCTTGATTCTCCGGTAGAACGACTCGGCGGAAAAGAAATGCCGGTGCCTTATAATCCGGATCTTGAAAAGCAGATTGTTCCCGTTGTAGACGACATAATGGAATCAGTCAGGAAAATGATTAAGAAATAGGCGGAATGATGTTGTCATTTAACGGAGGATCAATATGAAAATTATACCAGCTGTTCCGGCAGCCAGAAGAATTGCTTCTGAACGGAATATAGATTTATCTGCTGTCAAAGGGACCGGTGATTACGGAGCTGTTCTTACACGTGATATTCTCGCCTGCAAGGCAGAGAGTGTTAAACTCACTCCTGTTGCCGCTGCGATGGCTGATTACTATCAAATCGATACCGCATCTATAAGCAGTGGAAGCGGTAAAATTAAAAAGGCTGACATCCTTGCCCAGTTGAACTCAATGGGCGGGGGGGCTGAAGACGGGTCTGCAGCCGAGTTTGATGAGATGCCGATGAACGGAATGAGAAATGTTATTGCGGAGAATATGCTTAACAGTTTGAGTACCCAGCCTCAGTACACTATGTGTGCTGAGCTTGATACAACTGAGGTTTTTAAATTCCTTGCTGAGGCTAAAAAGGCATTTTCAGCTTATGCCGGTACAAAGCTCACATTTACTGATGTCATGGTAAAGATGACGGCGGTAGCTCTACGGCTGCATCCGAAGGTAAACTCATCGCTTGTTGACGGTACAATAAGAAGATATAACACCGCACACGTTGGAATCGCGGTAGCCCTTGACGAAGGTCTTATTGTTCCAGTTGTTAAATATGCAGACAGATTGTCATTGTCGGCTATAAACAGGCTCGGACATGATCTTATTACAAAGGCCCGCGAAAACAGGCTGACCAAGGATCAATACAGCGGTTCAAGTTTCAGTATCAGCAACCTTGGGAATTATCCCGTAGATTTTTCTACGCCGATAATCAACACCCCTGAGGGCGGTATCCTCGGTATATCGAAAACATCGAAGAAGCCGGTAGTTATGGATGATGAGATTGTAATAAGAACAATGACCGGATTCAGTCTTACACTGGATCATAGAATAATCGACGGCATTGAAGGTGCTAAGTTTCTCAAGACACTTGAAGAACTTCTTGCAAATCCGATGTGTGTCCTCGTAGACCTTTAGGTTTTAACAGGAGATGTAAATGGGAAAGTTTATGACAATGCCTAAACTCGACATGTCGATGGAAGAAGGCATTATTGTCGACTGGATGGTTAAGGTTGGAGATACAACAGAACGCGGCGATATCGTCGTTGAGATAGAAACCGGGAAGTTGAGTCTTGAGGTAGATAATCCCACGGCTGACGGAGTTATTCTTGCACTCTACGCTGAGCCGGGAGATACTATCAAGGTTAATGAACCGATTATGTACATCGGTGAAGAAGGAGAAGAGCCGCCGGCTGTTGAAAAAAGCCGCCCGGAGGCTCAGGACGGGGCAGCTGCACTGAAGACGGTTGAAACAGAGGATTCAACAGCTTCGAAAGCTGATCCGGCAGCCCCCGGGTATGATCTGGCAGTTGTCGGCGGAGGTCCAGGCGGATATGTCTGTGCAATCAGAGCCTCTCAGCTAGGTGCAAGGGTTGTTCTTTTTGAAAAAGATGCTATAGGCGGTGTCTGTCTGAACAGGGGATGTATTCCTACAAAAGCCCTGGTACGCAATGCTGAAGCCTGGCAGGAGGTGCTGAATGCAGCTGAAATGGGGATAAGCTTATCCGATCCGTCCTTCGACTGGAGTAAAATACTTGCACGCAAGGATAAGGTTGTGCATACCCTTGTCAGCGGAGTTGAGGGTCTTCTGAGAAAGAATAATGTCGAGGTGATTTCTGGTGAGGCTGCTGTTTCAGCCGGCGGCAAGATAACGAGTGGTGGAAAAACCTATGCTGCAGCGAATGTAGTGCTTGCTACAGGAACCAGGCCGCTTGAGATTCCCTTCGAGAATGACGGCAGCGTTAAGGTTTACAATTCAGCTGAGCTTCTTTCGATTGAGAAGCTGCCGGAATCAATCGTAATTGTCGGCGGCGGCGTCATAGGCGTTGAGATGGCATCGATTTATGCCGCATTCGGCGTGAAGGTTGCTGTGGTAGAGAAGCTCGACAGTATTATTGCCATGGCAGATGCTGAGGTGGCAGAGCTGCTTACAGCCGAACTGAAAAAGTCCGGAGTTGATATAAAAACATCCGCCGGTTTTAAAGCAGTAAAGGGCGGCAGGGTATTACTTGATAGCGGTGATGCAATTGAAGCTGAAGCAGTACTTATTGCTGTCGGACGGAAACCTGTTACCGACTCACTCGGAGCTGATGCAGGTGTAAAATTAGATGCAAAGGGCTTTATTGAAACAGACGACAGTCTTAAAACCTCCGTCGACAGAATTTATGCCATCGGTGATATAACAGATCGAATCCTTCTTGCCCATGTCGCGAGTGCCCAGGGTATTCAGGTTGCTGAGCAGTTGTTTGACGGGAAGGACGCAAAGGTCAACTACAATGCTGTTCCATCATGCATCTTTACCAAACCCGAGATTGCCTGGGTGGGAATGACCGAGGCTGAAGCAAGAGCCGGGGGGATTCCGATCAAGGTAGGCAAGTTTCCCTTTAAGGCAATCGGTAAGGCCCTGGCTGCCGGTGATACTGAAGGTTTTGTTAAGGTGATTGTTGATGAGCGTTGGGGCGAGATTCTTGGCATTCATATAATAGGCCCGCATGCTGCCGACCTCGTTTCAGAAGCAGGAGCGGCGATTCATCTTGAATCGACAGTTGAAGAACTTGCCTCAGCAGTTCATGCTCATCCGACTCTTGCTGAAGCTGTTATGGAAGCCTGCGAGGCTGTTCACGGCAAAGCAATACATTTTTAGCGGAAAATTCAGGAGGATATAGATGGAACTGATTAATGTAAAATACAAGGTTAAAGATTTTACGGCCTATGTGACAATAAACAGACCGAAGGCTTTAAATGCGCTGAATATAGATGTTATCGCTGAGCTAAAGACTGTTTTTGAGCATATTGAAGCGGATGATGGTGTTACCGGAGTTATTCTAACCGGTGAGGGGGAGAAGGCCTTTGTTGCCGGTGCTGACATCGCTCAGATGAAGGATATGACTGCACTTGAAAGCCGTGCGATGGCTGCCGCGGCACATAAGGTAATGAACTCTATCGAAGAATGTTCAAAACCCGTAATTGCAGCTATCAACGGCTTCGCTCTCGGCGGCGGCTGCGAGCTGGCCATGGCGTGTGATATAAGAATAGCTTCTGAGACAGCGAGGATGGGGCAGCCTGAGGTTAACCTAGGAATTATCCCCGGCTTCGGCGGAACGCAGCGTCTTCCCCGGCTTGTCGGGAAGGGAATGGCAAAATACCTGATTTTGACTGCCGGGATGATTGATGCTGCGGAAGCCTATCGAATAGGACTCGTTCAGAAGGTTGCAGCTCCTTCAGAGCTGATAGCTGAATGTGAGAAGGTTCTTGCAGCAATAAATCAAAAAGGCCCCTTTGCGGTTAAGCTCGCGAAAAAGGCGATAAACAACGGTCTTGAGGCCGACCAGAAATCGGCATTAAATAACGAGATTGAATTGTTCAGTCTTACTTTTGCTACTGACGAACAGGAAGAGGGAATGGCTGCCTTCCTTGAAAAACGTGCAGCTGATTTTAAGTCGAAAAAATAGGAGTTTGAAGAATGGTTGATTTTACTTTTACTGAAGATCAGGAAATGCTGAGAGCAGCTTTCAGGGAATTTATCGAAGCGGAGATTGCGCCTCATGCAGCAAAATGGGATGCGGATGATTATTGTCCCGTAGAATTATGGCCCAAAATGGGTGAGGTCGGAATGCTTGGTATTTTTGTACCGGAAGAACTCGGCGGTGCCGGACTCGGTCATATTGAACGAGTAATGGTTATTGAAGAAATTGCCCGGCACAGTGCAGGTCTTGCGATTGCCGTATTCACACACCACCTCTGTATGGGGGCAATTCTTGACGGGGCATCAGAGGATCAGAAAAAGAAATATATGCCTTCGCTTTGCGACGGTTCAAAGATATGCGGGCTTGCCGTTACCGAACCAGGCGGCGGATCCGACTACATGGGACAGAAAACCACCGGGGTTAAGGACGGCGAGGGCTGGATTGTGAACGGTCGGAAGTGTTTTATCACAAACGGCGGACCGGCGGATATTACCGTCTGCACAGCTGTTACCGGTCAGGACGACCGCGGAAGAAACCAGCTCTCATGTTTTATCTTCGAGAAGGAAGACGAAGGTTTTGGCCCGGGCAGAAAAGAACATAAAATGGGCCTTAGAGGTTCATGGACCGGCGATGTTATCATGGACGAAGTGAGACTCAGTGCCGACAGACTCATGGGTGCAGAAGGAAAGGGTGCAGGAGTAGGTATGAAGGCTATCGGTGAAATAGGCCGTGCTTCGATGTCTGCAATAGCCTGTGGAATTATCAGGGGTTGTATTGAGGAATCTGTAAAATTTGCAAATGAGAGAGTCCTTTACGGCAAACCTATCAGTAAAATCCAGGCCATTCAGTTCCACATTGCAGAAATGAGAATGTGGTATGAGGCTTCACGTCTTCTTACATATAGAGCTGCATCTCTCAAGGATAAAGGCCAGCCGGCAATAACTGAGTTTGCAATGGCCAAGGGGTTTTCTGTTGATATGTCTGTCAAGGCTTCTCAGAATGCAATTGAACTGATGGGCGGCTACGGCGTCATGAACGAATACCCGGTTGAAAGGTTCCACAGAGATGCTCTGGCAAGTATTTCTTCAGGTGGAACAACTGAGATTCAGAAACTGATTATCGCTGGCGATACTTTAAGAGCATTTACGGCCTGAACAGGAGCTGGAATGAACATAGGTGTTTTAGTTAAACCTGTTCCTGATCCAGAACAATACAACAGTATTACTATAGATCCTGAAACCAAGAGATTGAACAGGTCCGGGGTTCCGACAATTGTGAACCCCTCTGATAAATGCGCTGTTGAGGCAGCTCTGAAACTTAAAGAAAAGTTCGGTGGTAAAATTGTAATTTTTACGATGGCTCCGCCTGATGGCCGGGAGAAGCTGATGGAGGTTCTTGCAATGGGTGCCGATGAGGCTGTTCTTGTAAGCGATAGGGAATTCGGCGGTGCCGACACCCTTGCTACCTCTTATACCCTTGTTAAAGCCGTAGAGAAAAAGTCTGCGGAGAGTGAGTCTTTTGATCTTATACTTTCAGGTAACGAGAGTGCGGACGGTGCAACCGGGCATGTACCTGCCCAGGTCGGCGAGATGCTGGGTTTTAATCACCTCAGCGCCATTGTTCAAATTGTAGCTGAAGGTGAGGGTAGGCCTGATTCATTAACTGTTTTTCAGAAAATAGAAAATGGGAAAAATGAATTTGAGATAAAGCTTCCGGCTGTTATCGGGGTAACCCGTGACATTAACAAACCTCGCTATACATCAGCTATGGGAGTTATCAAGGCGAAGAAAAAACCCTTTGATACCTATGATTGCGAAGCTCTTTCTCCCGATAAATCACGTATCGGAATTGAGGGTTCACCGACTAAGGCCGGTGCCATCTTTACACCCGATACAGGCCGAAAGAGTGAAGAGCTCTCCGGCAGTCCCGAAGAGATTGCTGAAGAGCTTGTAAAAAGAATTAAGGCTATCGGTGTGACTATTAACTCAGGGGGCGGCTGTCGTGAGTAACAGGAAGATTTTTATATACGCGGAAAACGACTGCGGTGCCATCGAGAATTCGTATTTTGAACTGCTTTCCAAGGCGGCAGCCCTTAATGTAAAGCTGACCGAGCTTGAGGGGGCCCCCGCCCAGCTTTGCGCTGTTACTGTTGGCGAGCTTGGTGAAGATTCTCTTAACAGCCTGGTTGAATCAGGAACGGATGTGGTATACAGCATCACCGATGAAAGTTTGACTGTATATAATCCTGCTGTGTATTCCGAGGCTGTTGCACAATTATGTAAGCTTGAGGAGCCGTACATCTTTCTGTTCGCTTCGACGGCAATGGGAACCGAACTTGCTCCAAGCCTTGGCGTAAAGCTTCATACCGGCGTCTCGGCACATTGCGTAGATCTGCGGTTTGATGATAGCGGGGCGTTTATTCAGGATGTTCCGGCATTCGGCGGCAAGGTGATAGGTGAAATACTTACTCCCGACACGCTGCCCCAGATTGCGACTGTTAAGCCCGGAATCTTTCAGTGTGAGTGCCTCGCCGCAAAGTCAGCCGAGGTAAAGAAATTTTCTCCTTCGCTCGATTCTACAGTATTAGACGGGATAGTGTTGAAGGACGTACACGTCAAAGATCGAGATTCTCTGCCAGTCGAGCAGGCAGAGACAATAATCTGCGGCGGTTTCGGAATGGGATGCGACGAAAACTGGGAGGTTCTTGATAGGATTGCAAACTATTTTGAGAACTCGGCAGTAGGCTGTACCCGTCCGGCGCTTGATGAAGACTGGACTGACGACGACGGCACTATGATTGGTACCAGCGGTAAAACAGTCAGGCCAAAACTGTATATCGGTGCCGGAATAAGCGGCGCCATGCACCATGTCTGCGGTATCAGTGACGCTGAGTTTATTGTGAGCATAAATAAAGATGAAAATGCCGATATTTTTAACGTCTCGGACATTAAAATTGTCGGTGACGCGGTGAAAATACTGACTGCGTTTGAAGAAAGGCTGGTACAGGAATAACGCTCTCTTTTTTAATTTCTAATATATTTTGATGACTAAATGGTTGATATCATGCTGATTTGTTGTCAAAATGATTTTTATGACTTGGTTTACAAAGTCTAACTATATATTCCCTTCTTTATATAGTGTGGGGGCATGCCCCTGGACAGTCCGGCTGATCACCGGACTGTCCTTTTATGTAATAAAACCAGATCTTAAAATCCCTGAAACCTATGCTTGCTTTCTGATAATTCAAATCTTAGAATTATTATACAAGGAGAATCTTCATGGCAGATATAATACACACAAAGGTTGATTTTTTTCAGGATGAGGGGGGTCGGGCTGTTACAGATTCAGGCTATCATGTAAATATTCTGGGAGGAGATAACAGCGTACGACCCTATGAACTGCTTTTTATGTCTCTTGCGTCCTGCCTCTATTCCACCTTCGAGGAAATATTTGAAAAAAAGAGGTTAAGCTGTGAATTGGTCGAGGTTGACATAAGCGGTAACAAGAGAGAGCCTGTTCCTAAATACCTTGAACACTGTGACGTGAAATTTACCGTGAAAGGTGCTGATAAACAGACAGGTTTTGAAAAGTCGTTTGCTCTTGCTTGTAAATATTGTTCAATTTACCAGACCTTAAGCAAGGTAGCCGAAATAAGACCAGTAATAGAATTTATAGATTAGCAGTAAGAGTTATTCTTCCTCGTCACCAGAATCCTGGAATAGAAACATGAACTCTTCTTCGGAGACAAGATCTTCATTTTCTTCCTCGTCTGAAAGTGACAGCAGCAGCTCTTTAATCCGTGCTGATTCTTTTATGTGCTCAGCCTCGATAGTTCTGAAATCTTCGGTGTAGCTTCGGGTGAACTCGGAGAATTTCAGTCTCTCATTGATTAAATCGTTGAGAAGTTCGCGGAATCCGGATGATACCCGAAGCAGGTTTCTTATCTGCTCGGGAGATTTTATATAATTTGCTTCGGAAATGGTTGAGTACAGCTCTTTGAGCGCCTTGCTGATGAACAGAAGCTGATTTACGGTATATTCTAAAAAGATCGACGAATCGATACTGATTAAACAGCCGCGTCTGAGTGTACGCAGCATTTCTTTAAGGAGAAAAATGTCTTCTTCATAGTGAATCTTACTTGCCATAATACCTATATTTTCGGACGAAACAAGGCTGGGCTGTAGGATAGAAACAACAGTTCATTTTATCAGATGGCATCCGTTTCAAGGATATCAATCAGGTTCAGAACATTTTTATTGGTTTCAGTTCTTCTCAGATTCTCCAAAACCCTTCCGAGGATCGTTTTATCCATGCTGTCTGAAAGAGAAATGATGAAATCAGTCAGTGCGGTGTTTTTACCCTGCAGAATCATTGCTTCATATCCCTCGATAGTGCCGCTGAGATAAAAGGTGTAGGTTAGCCTTCTTATGCTGCTCTCATCCGTCAGTAAATTTCCGAGTTCCATGCCTTTCGAGATAAAATCCGCCGTTCCGGCTTCACCCAAAAGTTCGCAGATCAGAAGGGCTACACTTGAGTTGGTTTTCAGGTCCAGCTTATCCAGTGTTTCAGAAATCCGTCTTATTCCAGACATTTCGGTAATGCCTAACCCGGACAGGGTGCGAACAGCTTCAGCCTTAATTGAAGAATCTCTTTCACGCACAGCGATATCGATTATTTTCTCAATAGATTCAGCCCTAAGGCTGTTCATTTGGCCAAGGGCCCTGACAGCATGAAGCTTGAGCTGTGCATACTTTTCATCACGCATGCCGGCAGCGGTAATTAAGGTCAACTCAGCGTTAATTGAAGCATTGTCGAAACCAGCGGCGCCAATGGCTCGTACAGCGTTTATCCTGACATCAAGCGCTTCGGTCTCATTTGATACAATCTTATTAAGTGCCGCGGTTATTCTGATGTTGCCGGCAGGTCTGATTCTATAGAGGGCAAGTGTTGCATAACGCTTCACCTCCGAATCATCCGAGCTCAGCATGTTCAGCAGACTTACTGCGGAGGCGCTGTCGGGCAGTTCTGCAAATAATTTTGCTGCCTGCTGTTGAAATAAAGCCTCTTTATTGCTGTTTGCCGCACGCGCCAACCCGCCGATAAGAGCTGTACTGTCGGTGTTGTATAGGGCTTTTGCAGCATCATATGCAGCCGAACGGATTTCTTCGATATCTGAGGTCAGCGCATCAAGTACTCCATTGATACCCTTAATGCCCTCCGGGTTTGCTCCGATTGTGGCAAGACAGCCGGTCTGCAGTTCAATTGATGTCTGCGGACTCTGGAGAAGGCCGATGATGGAGGGAACTATTGAGGGATTATCAATACTGCCGGCTTTTTCAACCAGAGCTAATAGAACATTTTCAGAACGTTCATTCTTTAACAATCCAACCAGTGAGGCCACCGTATTTGCATCGCTGAACGACGACAAGCCATTAATTGCAGTTATTCTAAGTGCAGGATCAGCCGAGTTCAGGTATTCGGATAAGGTGTTTGATATTCTTCTGTCCTTAGTTCCGGCTGCTGCAATTTTACCAAGAGATTCAAGGACTGATTTCAAAGAAACCAGAGACAGCTCTTCTTCTTTAAGGAGGTTAAACAGCGGCTGGAGGCCTTCTTTTGCCCCTATTGAACCTAACGCCCTTATTATTTCTATTCTCCGATTCTCTTCAGGAGCTTCCGACAGCTTCAGTAGGAGAAGATCAAGAGCTTCAAGATTACCTATTGAGCCTAGCGCCCGAATGCTGTCGATGTCGTATATTTCATCGGATGCAAGCGGAAGAATGTAGGGTATTGCTCTGCTTGATCGCATTATTCCCAGGGTGTAGAGGGCTGTTTTTACTGCCTTTCTGTCGGATTGTTCACGTATAAGCGAATTGATTAATGTTGATTCAAGAATATCTTTCTCTTTTGTCGTCATAGGCTCCGGTAGGGGATAGCCGTTTTCCAGCATTTTATAAAGTGATCCTTTTGCATCCCTGAAATCTGATTCTGCACCGCTGCCTTCTCTCTTGTAGGCAATATCCATTGAGGACAAATATGAAGACATCTCGTCCATCGCTTTTTTGCGTGCGGAGGGTGGAAGATACAGACCGTATTCGCCCATGGCTTTACGTTTTTCAATCAGCTGGTTAATTGCTGTACTGTAATTAAGACCGATAAGTTCATTGATGGTTCCCTCAGGGCTGTTCAGCGCGTCGCGTACGGCTACAAGGGTCCTGATCGGAAAGTATCTGTAATTATTCCTGATAAACTCAAGGGTTTCCTGTACCTGCAGCTGATCATCCTGAACAAGATAATCAGATATCTGCTCATCCATATCCTCAAGCCTGTCCAGCGTTCCGTTGCGGTTTAAGTCGATATAGTCCTTCTTCAGTTCCGGGAAGATTGACCGGAGCTGGTTTCCAAGATGGGTTGATACGATGTCAGAGAATAGGGGAGCTGTAAAAGTTATGCCTATAATAAGGAAAAAGATAATTCGTTTCATGGATGCATCCTAAAGGAAGATAGGAGTTATGACAACTGATAAAAACAATGGTCCATCATACAGCCTGCCTTGACCAAGTCTTTCCCCTGTGGTAGTTTATCGTGACCTCTTTATCCGCGTCGTATGAATGCGGATCATTAAGACCATAGGGAGGAAAAATGAGAAACTACGAAGCAGTTTTTATTTTTCGGACTGAAGCTGACGCCTACAACGGCGGGCTTGAAAAGGTAAGAGAACAGTTTAAGAAGGTCGGTGCAAATATCGTTAAAGAGGACGATATGGGCGACCGCGAACTTGCCTACCAGATTAAGAAAGAATCACGAGGACATTACCACTTCTTCGATGTAGAACTTGCACCTGATTCAATCGTAAAATTAGATAAAGATATCAAACTCTTTAATGAAGTTCTGAAATTCATGTTCGTTAAGAAAGACTAGTAAGTCTTAAAACAGGAGCCGACATGGAAGATGTAAATTACGTTATAATAATTGGCCGGCTCACACGCGATGCTGAATTGAAATACACAAATTCAGGTCTTGCAGTGAGCAGTTTTTCCTTAGCAGTTAACCGCAGAAAGAGGTCCGGCGATAACTGGGAAGACGAAGTGTCATTTTTTGATCTGGCGCTGTTTGGAAAACGGGCGGAATCTCTCAATCAGTATCTTACAAAGGGTCAGCAGGTAGCCGTAGAGGGTTCCCTGACTCAGGATCGATGGGAGCAGGACGGACAGAAGAGAAGCAAGGTGAAAATCATCGCCAACAACATTCAGTTGTTAGGAGGCCGCGGTCAAGGCGGCGGAATGCAGGGCTCAGCCCAGGGCGGCGGTTATCAGCAGGGCGGAATGAATCAAAATCAGGGTGGAGGCTACGGCGGTGCACCTCAGGGCGGGTTTAACAACCAGCCTCAGGGCGGCGGCGAGAGATTCCAGCCGGATAATAATTATTCCGCGGATTTTGAGGATGATATACCATTCTAACAGGAGATTTTACACATGAGTGATGAAATAAAGAAAGGTCCCGAAGACAGGGGCGGTGACGACAAGGGCGGCTACAACCGCGGCCCCAGAAACAAATCCTTCTTTAGGAAGAAGGTTTGCAGATTCTGTACTCAGAAGGTTGTGATGGATTACAAGAACCCTGAAGTACTAAGAAGATTCGTAACGGAAAGCGGAAAAATTCTTCCGAGAAGAATTACCGGTACATGTGCCAAGCACCAGAGACAGCTTGCGAGAGAAATCAAGCGGGCAAGGGTTATTGCGCTGTTGCCGTTCATGAAGAGATAGCAATATGCTTCAATTTCAGGGCAGCAGCAGGTTAAGAGAGCTTTCAGCAGCCGTTATTCTTTCTGTCGTATTCAGTCAGATAGGTTTTCTGGTTCTTCTCTTTACCGTTCCGCTATATACCCTGTATTACAGAAGAGGGTCTAAAGATCTGCTGATTGGAGCCGGGAGCGTAATTGTTATTCTACTGGTTTTAACAGTATGGAAGACCCGGTCGGTGCTTGACACCGATTTAAGGGGCGCATTGGTATTAATCGAGATGGTTATCCCGGTTTTATTAATGCTTGGTATGTTCTTTGTCATTGATATAATTCCTGGTATTTCAGGATTTAGAAGATTGTATAGACTGTTTATCGCAACAGGGGCGGCAGTACTTGTATTTGTACCGGTATTCATGCTTCTTATGCGAAACGAGGTGTTCATCGAAGCAGTCGGCAGTCAGATAACTGCAATTGCAGGAGTCTTCCTTGGTGAGGGTTCTGAAACTTTTGAAAGCGAGGTTATGAAAACATATCTCGGTGAAGAAGGTATTCTAGGCTACATGCGAAGCTTTTACATGAGATCAGCCGCTGCTATGCTTTTTCTGATTCTGCTGATTGGCGCGAGAGCATCCGAAATGATTATGTTCAGGTTGCAGAAAACGAAGGTTTTACCGCTTACTGAGTTCAGGGTGCCTTTATCGGCATTATGGCCGATGTTGCTTGCAGCTGGAGGTATGCTGGTTGAGATTTTCGAGCTTGTTGATTTAAGTTATGCATCACCGTTCATATGGAACGCAGGTCTGATACTGATGTTTATTTACGGTCTTCAGGGCCTCGGAATAATTCGAAGCCTCTTCGGTAAATTCAATACACCGCACGGTCTAAGAGTGCTGGTTGAGATGATACTGGTAATAATTCTGATGATGCCTGGAGTAAATTATATTGTGATAATAGGACTCCCGGTTTTGGGTATTTCCGAAACCTGGATAAATTTACGAAAACCTATAAGGAGTACTTAGTCGTGAAGATTATACTTAACGAAGATGTATATAATCTCGGAGAAGAAGGGGACGTTCGCGAAGTAGCCAACGGTTACGCAAGAAACTACCTTCTTCCCCAGGGACTGGCTGTTGTTTACAATAAACAGACCCAGGCTGTTTTCAAAAGCCGAAAGGCTGCAATTGAAAAGAGAAAAGAAGAGAAACGTGCGGCGGCACAGAGTCTCAAGCAGAAACTTGAAGGACTTTCTCTGACCGTTAAAATGCCTGCCGGTGAAACAGGTAAGCTGTTCGGGTCGGTTAATAACGCAGTTGTTGCGGAAGCTCTTGAAAAAGAGGGCGTCGAAATCGAAAGAAAGAAAATTGATGTTCCCACAACTTCAATTAAAAACATCGGTAAATATACTGTTCTCATCAAGCTTTACAGCGGTGAGGTTGCAAAAATTGAATTATTAGTTGCATCTACGGACGGTAAGGCCGAAGCTGCATTAGCCAAGAAGCTTGAAGCTGCAAAGACCAAGAGTGAGGAAAAAGCTGTTGGCGCCGGCGAAGACGCATATGCAGATGATGAAGATGGTGAAGAGTATATTGAAGTAGAGGAAGAAGTAGAAGCTGAAGAAGAGGCTGCAGAAGAAGAGACTGTAGTCGAGGAAGCTGATGCAGAAGACGGGGATTCTGAAAAAGAATAATGACGCCAGAAGTTCTGAAAGATAAGGTTCCGCCCCATAATGATGATGCTGAAAAGGCTTCCCTCGGGGCGGTGCTTCTAGATCAGGACGCAATCGATACAGTCCTCAATTTTTTGAGGGCTGACGATTTTTACCGTACTGCCCACAAGAAAATCTTCCAGGCTATAACTGATCTTTCCAATCAATCCCAGCCTGTAGACCTTATCACCCTGGCTGAAAAACTTCGAGACAAGGGTGATCTTGAAGCCTGCGGCGGTGCGGCATACATATCAACCCTTTCCGATTTTGTACCTACAAGTGCAAATGTTGAGTACTACGCAAAAATTGTAAAAGATTCAAGCGTAAGACGAAGACTTATTATGACGGCAAGTCAGATGATTGCTGATGCCCATGATGATACCCGGGAAGGAAACGAGATTATCGAGGAGTCGGAAAAACGAATCTTCGAAATTACGACGGATACTAATACCTCTGACTACAAAAACGCCGGTGAGGTAGTCTCAAAAACCATTGAAGCTATAGAAAAGCTTTATCATACCAAAGATGCCTACACTGGTGTACCCTCGGGCTTTACTGAACTTGATCAGATGACAAGCGGTTTTCAGAATTCGGAGTTTATAATAATCGGGGCAAGACCATCTATTGGTAAAACTGCGCTTGCACTGACAATGGCAGCAAACATCAGTATCCACCAGAAAATCAGTGCCGGTTTCTTTTCACTTGAAATGTCGGACATGGCGTTGATGCAGCGTCTTGTCGCATCTGAAGCGAGAATAAACTCAAGTGCCCTTCGATCAGGAATGTTCAAGATGTCGGACTTCTCAAAATTGACTGAGGCTGCATCGCGAATTTATGAATCGCCGTTATATATCGACGATACCCCAAATATGAAACTTCTGCAGATTAGATCCACCGCACGGAGACTAAAAGCTCATGAGGACGTAAAGATCATCTTTATAGACTATATCGGTCTTATTGAACCTGAAAATAAAGGTAGAACACCGAGACATGAACAAATTGGAGAAATCTCCCGCTCTTTGAAGGCGCTTGCGCGAGAGTTGGAAATACCGGTTGTCTGTCTTTCTCAGGTAGGCCGGCAGGCTGAAGGTGAACCGCCCAAGCTGTCTGACCTTCGTGAATCAGGTTCAATTGAACAGGATGCTGATGTTGTTATGTTTTTGCACAGGGAAAGAATGTCTTCTGATGAAGATGGAAACGACGCAGGTCGAAAAACTGAGTTGATTGTTGCGAAACAGCGAAACGGTCCGGTAGGAAAGGTTGATCTCGTCTTTGTTCCGCAATATACTAGGTTTGAATCATTATCAAAAGATTACAACTAAGGGAGTGTACTATGGGTTTCAGAGAAGAATATGAGCTTGATTTCCTGGAAAATGAAGCTGAAAGTCTTGTTTTCGAAGAGCTGGAACGTCAGCTTGCCGAAGATTGGGCTGCTGATATTTGTAAGTGTCAGGACTGCGTCCTGGATATGGCTGCTCTGGCCTTGAATTCTGTTAAACCGTTTTATCGTGTTTCTCTTCTTGGTAAAGTTTATGCAGGTAGTCTCAATGAATCGGCCTATGCTGAAGAAGTAAAAAAGGCAGTAAACGACTCTATCGTTAAAATATCGGTTAATCCTGCTCATGGGATCTGAAAAGTGATTGTTCCCCCCTGTTGCAAAGATGAAATCAGGCAGCAAGGGTCTTAAATACATCTTTGTATTTTTTATACATAGTGTCAATTCGTATAGGTTTCAAAATCATTATACCTGAATCATATTCTACCTGTGCCTGCTGCATAATCTTTAGTGGTGTACCTTGCTTGTATGAATTGTTTCGTTCACAATTAAACCAGCGCTGATATTTAGCTGCTTTTCGGAAGAATTGAAAGCGTGTTGGAAACTCTTCAAAAGCATAAAACTCGTCCTCAATCAACCTGTGAGATGTCTCAACATCGCTCTGCCATGTTTTAGCCCCTGGCGGAATTGTATTATGTTCAGACTTCCAAACCTGCTCAACAGCTTTTGTGAAGACACATTTATTTAGACTGTTCCAGGTTGAGGCGAACTCAGTTCCGTTGTCGGTCTGGATTCTTACCGCCTTCAAATCAACTCCATGATTATGTAGATGTTCTCCAAGCCTCAACAGAAACATCGTTGTAGCGGTAGATGTCTTTTGTTCTGCATATGCATAAAATAAGGCTCCTGTTCGTACACATCTGGCTGTAATTTGGTATTTTGGAAGTCTGAAAACTCTATACGCAGTGTAGAACTCTGGAATATCATCAAGATACTTTATATCTACCTGTATTCTCTCAAACGGTTTTAGCATCTTTTTGAGTTCTCTAAGGTCGCGTTTCCTCTGATATTTCCGCCGTTTCTGGGGAAGAAAGCCTGATTCATGCATTATTTTCAAAATGGTTTTGGTTGAATACGGAATATCATGTTTACGTTTGATAAGTACCGCGTTTATTCGCTTTCTTCTTTTTTTTGCTGTTTCACAGATATTAAGTATCTTGAATCGCCAAAATGGCATAATTTCATTTGGAGAATGATGAGGACGTCTTGATTTATCTCGTAATGCAGGCCGTTTGCCGTCTTCATATCGCTTGCGCCATTTACGAACTGTTTTTGCGCTAGTTTGAAACTTTCGTGCTGCAGGCTTGTTTCCATGCTTGATGGCATATTTCACTAATTCTGCTCTATGCGGTACAGGGTCTTTACTGTTTTTGATAAGTTGGTAGTATGTATACATGGTTCCTTCCTTGGGTTGGTTTTTTGTGTAACCCTATGCTGCCCGATTTCGTTGATCTTGGGCAACAGGGGGGAACCATGTTTCTTCTCTGATCAGGTTAATCCTGCTCATTAATTGTGATGTAAGCTGATTTGTGATACTATAGTTAATGATAATCCTCATTACAGAAGGTATAAAATGAAAAAATTGGCTTTTTTACTTATTCTAACCGTTTTAGCAGCTGGCGCTGTATTTTCAATGGATTTTTCAGCTGATTATGTAGACGGTTACCTCGACGTCAAAGAAGACGGCAGCTGGTATGAGGTCTATATAGGCGATATGCTGCCTCCAGATGCTGTTGTGAAGCTTGATAACGACTCTTATGCGGAACTTTCATATGGTTCCGAGATAATCAAACTTTCAAGACCCGGTGTATATGAACTTGGAAAACTTGTAAACTCAAAGCGTGAGGTTGCAAGCTCCGGTTCAACTTCACTTTTTTCCGGAAAGTTCAGAACACTATTGAAAGAAGATTCAACAAAGACACAGTCCACTGTCGGTGGGGTTCGCGCAGCCGAGGCTGAAACCGTCACTATCGACTGGATGAGTAGTGAGACTGCGGATTTGATTGCAGACGGCAGGGCTGCTCTGGACGCGGGCGAGCTTGATGATGCCTACGATCTCTTTATGGAAGCCTATGATTTCTCTGCTGACGAATATGAAGAAAGCGAGGCACTTTATTTTCTCGGTCTTTCATCCGCGGTGCAGGGCGACTATTCTGATGCACTGATGAATCTTGACATGGTGGAAATTGATGAAGATTCTGAATTCTATACTGATTTTTATCTGCTGAAAGGGCAGTTGCTTGTTGAAAGCTATGCGTATGCTGAAGCACAGGGTTTTCTGGAGGGATATGACACTGCAGCCGGAAGACTCATGCCTGCCAAGCTTCAGGAGGTATATTTTCTGATGGCAATTGCCGCTAATAATAACGGTGATACAGCAGCGGCGAGAACAGCTTTGAGTAAATGCGTATCGCTTGATGCGAACTCTGAAACAGGGAAGGCCGCTAAGGGTTATAGAGGGAATCTTTAAATTCTGATTAAACAAATCATAGCCGTCCGTTTTGTGGTTCCCACTTTTTACGGGCGGTTTTTTATTTCAGCCAGTCAGGAATAAATATCTTTACAGTATTAAGTCCGGTCCCGTCGGTAATAAAAGCGTAATCATCCTGTATTGCAATATCTGAGGCATAGAGTGTATCGCAGGTGCTGAGTTGAACAGGATTTTGAGGGGTGCTGATATCGAATACAGACAGCCCCTTATAACCTTCAGCAAGGTAAAGCTGAGTACCCCTGAATAGAATTCCTTCAGCATAATTTGTATTTAACATTGAGATTAATCTCGTCAGTGTTCTGTGAATATATACATACTGCACTTGCAATAGAAAATAAGATGAGTAGGAATATTGGTTTACTTTTCATAATCAACGGTCCTCCGTTTGATTATGAGTCTACCACGAATTTGCTCAGAATTCTATAAAGTGTTTGTCTACTATATCAATATCCAGAAAAGAATTATTAATCTGTTCACTTTAATATGTAATCAGATTTTCTAAGTTCCTTTTCTGTGTTGCCGTCATAGATATTGACATATTTTTCAGCACCGGGTGATGCATAGAAAACATCGCCTTCAAGCAGGGCCGCCCAGCTAAGATCGCTGAATATGAACAGATCCATTACCTTGGCCCCGTTGGACGGGTTGAAGATCGTAAAAGATGAGTCCTTGTTCAGAGAGGCAAGCAGATTGCCGCGAAGTTTAAGAGTTCGGGGAATACTGAAAGTCTTTTCAAGAGATGTGAATCCGCCCCAGTACATCATCTTTATTCCTCCGTATCCAAGAGATGTAAAGATCTTTGAGCTGTTTATATCAGAGGTAAAAGATGATTCAATATTTTCACCCGGAAATGCGAGAACTGTTTCAGCCCTGTCATGGCTTCGGCCGGTGTGTTGTTTCAGTACCGTTCGCATTATCCCGTTGCGTTCTTCAAATCCGAGTGTGTAAAGGCTGCGGGTAAGCTCATCGTATTCAAGATCAAACACAAGAAGGTTATTGTCTTCAATGGGAACAGTTTCGCCAGTGCGTGTGTTGATGTGCATCAGCGGTGTCTGCATAGTTGAAGAGCTGTTGCGTCCGGCAATTATATTTGTGCCGTCTATAAAATCTATTGTACGCAGGCCGTATGATGTGTAGCGGAAATCATCTTCGCCTGTAAGGTAGTCTATAATCCTGCATTCGCCGTTTTTATCCAGCGTCAGAAGTTTGCCGTTGTTGTAATCGGCCGATATAAGAGGTGCTGTAATTTCGGCGAGCGGGGTCATTCTTCCGGTTAGGCTGTCGAATATTCTGATTGAGCCGCCTGACTTACTATCGGATTCCCAGATAAGAAAGTCGCTGTCGCTGCCGGCGCTGACTCCGAATCTGCTGTCCTCATCCGTATCTTCTACCGTCGACGCTGCCTTATGATCCAGGACCTTCCCCGTTCTATCAGTGAAAAAATCAGATGAAATCGAGAGTAGTTTTCCCGGTGCTGTTATCGCAAGTGAAGTTTCGTTTATAGCGAAATCATTAATTTCAAGCAGGTTGTTTTCTGCAAACAGCCTGTTTTCTTCTGAAAATTCTGATTTTGAATAGATTGCACCTGAATTGTAGGCTGTATAGACGGTTCCTGCGGCAGCAAGAACTACTGTAGGTGAATTAAATCTTCGTACTCTTGTCTCCTCCGGAATACTGATGCCGCTGCTTGATATTGAAGCAGTGTGAATCATTATATCTCTTGATTCTTTTGTAACCCAGATGAGTTTGTCGCTGCTCTGATCTATAAACGAACCGGATAGGGTTTCAGTCGAAATTGAGTCTATTTTTGAGCCATCGAGGAGATCAACAAGCAGTAGTTCTCTTCCTGTATAGCCCGTCATATAACGGCCGTTGGATGAAAATGATATTCCTTCGAGGTTGGGAATCGTGTTTATCCTGGTTTTCCGGTTACCGTTTAAAAGATCCCAGTACTGTATTGATCCGGAATTATTATATGTGAGCAGGGTTTTTTCACTGTCTGAGATGAATGCTGACGATACTATTCCGAAACCTTCAGGCAGAAGATTTAGGTTTTTACCTGTTTCCGCATCGAGGAAGATCAGACTGTTCCAGTCGGTTTTACCATATACGAGAAAGTTGCCCTGTGGTGAAAACTTTACAAAGAGAGGGGTTTCGGCAAGCCTGTGCCGGAAAACCATTTCTCCTGTTTCCCAGTTCCACACGTTAAGATTGACGGAACCCAGTCCGTCGCTGACAACTGTTGCGATGACAGGACTATCAGGACTGGCTGCTATCTTTCTAACCGGCATATGAGAGATCTGAAGCTGATATTTGATCTTTCCGGTGAAGCGGTCCCATAATTTTACGGTGCCGTCATAACTCCCAGATATTAACAGGTCCCGGTTTTCCAGATAGTTGAGGGAGGATACGGAATCAGTATGTCCACTGTTTACTATAAAACGGGTATTATCTGCAAATACTGCAGTTGAGAAAATCAATAATAAAAGTAAAAGCAATGCGGTTGTTCTCTGCACCTTAGTCCTCCAGGTAAACTCGGCTGACGGAAACATACGGGCCGTCGGTGAAAAGTTTAATATCATCATCTACAAGCAGTTCATCAATCTTATTTTCGAGATTCTGATAAACGGACATTGGAATATGTGAAATTCCTATCTGATCGGGTTTGAGCCCCGCAATATGAAAGACAAGATCACTACCTTCTACGGAATTAAAAGTGATGCTGAGATTGTCCTTATCTGCTTTTTCAAGCATTCTGAATTTTATAATTTCGATGATGCGATCATCCAGTTTGGTTCCGGCAATTATTGTTTTTTCAACAAGTTCATTATAACCGATCGCTATTCTTTTTGAGGTGGCAGTAATCCCTCCGCTGAGAAAGTTTGCCCTTTCGAGTTCCGGCAGGAACTGTATGTCGAAATCTTCTCCCTTGTCGAATAGGTGTAATTCAACCTCGGTTTTCAGCTCATTGCCGCATTGTGGGCAGCTGAAAGTCATGAATGTGCCGTCAATTATCCGGGCATAGATTTCGGGCGTTGATGCAAGATCTATCTCGGTATTCATATCAGATTCAATTATATTGCCGCAATGGCAGGGTATTTTAATCATTAATAAAGTCCTCCGGTCTCAGCCGAACAGGAAATTCAAGTCGCTGAATACAGCTAACAATAGTAACAGAAGAATCACGAAAGATCCAATCATTTGGTATCGGTAAAGCGATTTAGTTTTTGGCGTTCGGCCGGTTATCAGTTCTGCAATATTGAATACTATCATTCCGCCGTCGATTACAGGTATTGGTAAAAGGTTCATGAACCCCAACGCAACACTGATAAGACTCATAAATCTGAAGAAATTGGAAAATCCTTCTCCTATACCGGTTTTAAAACCTGAAGATGCAACTTCTCCCATATAATAGGTCAGTTTCACAGGTCCTGCAACCGCTTCCTTCACATCCACGCCTCTGAATAGGAGACCAATGCTTTTGATGCTGAGGGCCAAAGTAGTGAAGGTTTCCTCGGCTCCATGAGCTATTGCCTGAAAGATGTTCAAATCAGGAGATACAATCTCTATACCGGCGAAGGATACCCCCATAGCAGGTATGCCTTCCTCGTTTATATGCGGAATAAGTACTGTATCATAAAGGGTTCCGTTGCGTTCGTAGACCAGGTTAAGTCGAGCCGGGTTTTCTCTGATGATTGCCGAAAGCTGAACCTGATGCGCAATGTCTATATCATTAATACTGACGATTCTGTCGCCCTCAATCAGCCCTGCTACAGCTGCGGATGAATCAGGCTGAACCCAGCCAATAACCGGTTCAATCCAGGCGGAAATACCTATATAGCCCATGCCGGTTGTACGGTCTAACTCGGGGGTGACGGTTGTTTCGATTATAAGTCCGTCACGGTCGATTGTTATCAACAGGGGTTCTTCCGGATTCTGAGAAATATAATTCTGACAATCGTAGAAACTTTCGACAGGCTTTCCGTTGATTGATATAATTCGGTCGCCGGTCATGATGCCCGCTTCGTCGGCTGGCAGCACTTGTTCAGCAGCTGTAGTCTGGTAATCGGAAGCGAGGATGATTTTATTATCGTAGGTGTATGTTGTGAAGCCGACGAACCAGATTACCGCCAGCGACAGGATTGAGAATATAAAATTGAAGCCTGGACCGGCAAGATAGGTGATTATCCTTTTGAGCGGGTGGGCGGCGAACAGAGAACCCTCTTCCTGAGGTATATTTACAGAACCATCAGTCAGGGCTTTCTGAAACATTTCTTCGCCCTTCATCTTGCAGTATCCGCCTACTGGGAAAATAGAGAGCCTGAATTCCGTAGTTTTGAATTTATGACGATATATGGATTTTCCCCAACCGAGGGAGAAGGCCTCAACCTCAATCCCCGTTAGTTTGGCTGCCGTGAAATGCCCGAATTCGTGGATCGATACGACTATACCCAGTCCGATTAATCCAATTAAAATATTTATTATCATTATTCCTACCTGATTTTCTCTATCATTTTTATTGTTTTAGCCCGTACTTCCGAGTCTATGGTAAAAATATGCTCGAAAGATTCAATCGTTCCCGGCCAGTTCATTTGCATTACATCCTCTACAAGAGCTGCAATATCTGTAAATCCTATGCTTTCTTCAATAAAAGAAGCAACCGCTACCTCATTTGCAGCATTGAATGCAAGTGGGTAGGCTCCTTTCTGTTCAAGCGCTGAATATGCGCTTTTTACAATAGGATATTTTAATTTATCAAGTTTTTGAAACTCCAGCGCTACCCCCGGCAGATCCAGAGCCGCAAAATTAGCTGGAATAATATCCGGCCAGCTCAGAGCGTTCTGGATAGGTATGGACATATCGGGCAGGCTGATCTGTGAATACAGGTAGCCGTCTATTGTTCTGATGAATGAATGAACATAGCTTTTTGGATGAATTACAATTTTTATCTTTTCAGCCGGTATTCCGAAAAGGAAATGTGCTTCAATAATTTCAAGGCCCTTGTTTGCCATTGTCGCACTGTCAATTGTGATTTTCGGACCCATCTCCCAGGTCGGATGAGCCAGGGCGGCGTTGACAGTTACATTTTCCAATGACTGAATGGATCTGTTCCTGAATGCGCCGCCGGATGCAGTTAGAATCAGTTCCGCAATATAGTCTTTGTTAAAACCGCGCATCAGCTGCCATATGGCTGAATGTTCTGAGTCAACGGGTATTATTTTAGCGTTATTTGCATTCGCAAGCTCAAGGATTAATTCCCCGGCCATAACGATTGTTTCTTTGTTTGCGCATGCAAGATCCATTCCCGCCTCAAGGCATGCTATAGATGAGGCAAGTCCTGCTGAACCTGCAATACCATTAAGTACCAGATCAGCTTCAGTTTCCCGAATCATTTCAATCAGCCCATCTTCGCCGGTATAGTTTATTCCGGGGTAGGAAGGGGTGCGGCCCGAGAGACAGATATTCTTAACACCGAAGGTCTCGGAGAATTTCATCAGGCTGCTCTCATCGGTGTGTGCTGATATTCCTGCAACCTCAAAGAATTCTTTATTTGCTTTAAGTACGGTGGCGGTATTGCGACCTATTGAACCGGTACAGCCAAGAATAATAAGTTTTTTTCTTTTCATTGAAATCTCTTAATTCTGCATGTAGAGCATAATGTAGTAGTATAGAGGAGCGCTGAAGAGTATTGAATCTATAGAATCAAGAACTCCTCCTCTTCCTCCCATTAATGTTCCACTGTCTTTTTCGTCGGCAGATCTTTTCAAAGCTGACTCAACCAGATCTCCGATAACCGAAGTGAAACCGATACCCAGGCCTGTGAGAATGGCGAAGGCAGGGTTGTTTTTAAAAATATGGGGAAAGAATATAAAATAAATATATCCTGCGATTCCTGCTGCCGTCAGACCGCCAATCAAGCCGGCGAGGCTTTTTTTCGCGCTTACAGGAAAAATACCTCTGCTGTTTTGACCGAACAGCATTCCTGAGAAGTAGGCAAAGGTATCATTGCTGAAAACGAAGGTAAGAAATATTACAAGCATCAGTGAGGATTCTGCGAAAATATTCAACCTGATTAGAAAAGAAATAAAGAAGCCGGGGAATATCAGAAGGAAACAGTATGCTGGAAGTCTTTCAAGTACTGACTGTATAAGATCCTTGTCGCGCATCAGCGCCTCGCGCATAAAAAGAATACCTATTGATATAGCCAGAAGCGGGATGATCATCTGCTCAGACAAAAGGCCCATAACAATGAAAATGCTGAAAAGTGGAAAAATACCCGAAAAAATAGCAGTTTTAACCGGACTAAGAATGGTCTTTCGTTTTGTAAAAAGATTTCTTGCTTCAAGTCCGCCTATTACGGATAATGCCAGAATCAGTATGTTAAGAAGCAAATGAGAGTTATGAGGCAGAATAAATATAAGTACTATCAATAATGGTAGCGCTACAACTGCAAGAAGAATGCGTTTAGCCAGATTATTCATTGATCCCTCCGAATTTTCTGTCCCTGTTCTGGAAGCTCAAAACCGCTTGTTCAAGGTCGTTAGCATCCCAGTCAGGCCAGAGTTTGTTGCTGTAGTAGAATTCCGAATAGGCGCATTGCCATATGAGGAAGTTGCTCAATCGCTGTTCGCCGGCGGTTCTTACAATTAGATCCGGATCCGGGAAATCCGGGCAGTCAAGATACTTAGAAAGTGTAGATTCCGTCAGCGCATTCCGGGAGGCTTCAGAGGCTGTCCATCTGTTTACGGCTCTGATTATCTCATTTTTTCCACCGTAGTTAATCGCAAGATTAACAGCAGTTCCTGTAAAACCGGATGTGGCCTCGGCAACAGTCTTTATTTCATCCTGAACCGCAGCAGGGAGGCCCTCAAGGTCACCGCTGTGTACGACACGGATTTCATTTTTACAGTAAAAATCCATTTCTTTTTTTAAATGACGGCTGATGAGGTTCATCAGAAAAGAAACCTCTTCCTCGGCACGTTTCCAGTTTTCGGTAGAAAATGTATAGAGGGTTATGAATTTTATACCCATATCCGAAGCTGCCTTGACGATACGTTTTGCGGCGTCAAGGCCTTCGCGGTGTCCGGCTGTCCTGGCTTTGCCCTGTTGTTTAGCCCATCTGCCGTTACCGTCCATGATGAATGCCATGTGCAGCGGCAGGCGGGTTTTATCTACCTGAAAATCTGCCATTACGGATTATATTTCCATTATTTCCTTTTCTTTTTCTTCGAGAAGGAGATTTATTTCTTTTATATAGTTATCGGTGAGCTTCTGTACTTCATCAGCTCCCTTCTTTTCATCATCTTCAGTTATTTCGCTTGCTTTCTGTTTCTTTTTAAGGTTGTCATTCGCTTCGCGGCGAACATTTCTAACGGCTACACGGCTCTGTTCAGCCATATTTTTTGCAACCTTTACAAATTCTTTTCTTCTGTCTTCAGTCAGAGGCGGAATTGCAATTCTGATCACCTTACCGTCGTTGCTCGGGTTAACGGAGAGCTCTGATTTCTGTATTGCTCTTTCAATTTCGGATAGAAGCCCCTTGTCCCACGGCTGAATGACTACCAGTCTGGCTTCAGGAACTGACACAGTAGCAACCTGGCTCAGCGGGGTAGGGGTGCCGTATGCCTCAACCTTTACCTGATCAAAAAGAGCCGCCGAGGCTCGTCCTGTTCTGATGGTTTTGAACTCATCTTCAAGAGCTGCAACCGATTTTTTCATTTTATCTTCGGCTTTGGATATTGATTCCTGCATTTTTATCTCCTTTTGAAAAATGCTGCCCCGGGGGGCAGCATCTATTTATATCAGATCCTTCGGGATTAAACTTCTTCTCCGACCCTGTAGTATACAAAATCTTCGATTTTAAGTTTTCCACCGGCTTCCTTACCGACTGAAGCAAGAACATTAGCGAGGCTGTTTTTGTCATCCTTTACGAAAGGCTGATCAAGGAGACAGATCTGTGCGAAATGTTTATTGAGTTTGCCTTTTACAATTCCCTGGAGTACCTTTTCTGGTTTTCCGAGGTTTTCAGCCTGCTTCATGAATATTTCAGTCTGTTCTTTTGTGTAAGCTTCATCGACAACTTCTTTTGAAAGGTAAAGGGGGTTGAAAGCAGCAATGTGCAGCGCACAGTCGAATGCAAATTCCTTTACTGCATCATTGTCGAAGAGCGACTTATCATCAGCGGACAGCTTTACAAGTACACCGATACCGCCTTCGCCGTGAATGTAGTCCATGCAGAACTCATTGTCGGCAAGTACAAAGCTTTTGAACCTTTTGATAGACATGTTCTCTTTAAGTTTACTGATTGCCAGTTTTACCTTTTCTTCAAGATCAGGAGTAATTTCGGTGAGATTGTCGGCAACTATAGCTTCAACAAGCTCTTTGCCTGCGTTTACAAAGTTTTCATTTATCGCTACAAAGTCGGTTTCACAAGCAAGTTCAAGAATTGCTGCCTTGCCGTCTGCGATTTTTGTGAATATACGGCCTTCGTTTGTTGCCCGGTCGCCTCTTTTTGCTGCTGCTGCAAGTCCCTGTTCCTTAAGAAGCTTTTCCGCCTTAGCGAAATCGCCTTCTGCTTCAACAAGGGCTTTTTTGCAGTCCAACATACCTGCTCCGGTTTTATCCCGGAGCTTCTTTACGTCAGCTGGTTTTACATCTGCCATTGGTTTACTCCTGATTTCTATTCTTCTTCTTTTTTTTCTTCTTCGGCGGGCGCATCTTCAGAATTAAATACTTCTGTTGCAGTCTCTTCTTCGGCGGGTGCCGCGACTTGTTCTACTGTCTCTTCAACAGTTTCAGCTGCCTTTGCGGGAGCTTCTGCGCCCTCGTCGTCATCCTGGAGTGTTTCAATTACTTCAAGACCTATTTCGTTATCCGCTTCTACAACAGCGTTTGCAATAATCTGAGTAAAAAGCGTGATTGCTCTGATTGCATCATCATTACCCGGTACCGGGAAGTCAATGTCGGTGGGGTCGCAGTTTGTGTCGACTACAGCAATAACGGGAATACCCATTCTTTTTGCTTCGGCAACTGCAATTGCTTCCTTTCTTGTGTCGATTATGAAGATTGCACCGGGAAGATCTTTCATCTCCTTGATGCCGCCTAGGTTCTTTTCGAGCTTTGCCTTTTCTCTATTGAGTTTTGCAACCTCTTTCTTTGTCAGGCTTTCGAAAGTACCGTCTACTTCCATCTTCTCAATCTTTTTGAGTCTGAGAATTGATTTTTTGATTGTTGAAAAGTTTGTGAGCATACCGCCGAGCCATCGGTTGTTTACATAAAACATACCGCATCTTTCAGCTTCGCGCTGAATGGCTGCCTGGGCCTGCTTCTTGGTGCCGACAAAAAGTATTGTCTGTCCGTTATGAACAAGGCCGCGTACTACTTCGTATGCTTCCTTGATTGAAACGATAGTTTTCTGCAGGTCGATGATGTGAATACCGTTTCTTTCTGCAAAGATGAATTTCTTCATCCGCGGGTCCCACCTCTTGGTCTGGTGTCCGAAGTGTACACCTGACTCAAGCAGGTTCTTCATTGTTACTACTGCCAATGTGATTCCTCCTGAGTACTTACCGGGATTAGCTTTTATATCAGAAATGAGGAAATTCATTCCTGAAACAGCTTATCCTTGAAGAACCAACGGTTCTTCAGAGAAATCAAAAATTGCGAAACAATGTTGATTTCTCCGGTATCCTTCTCTTTTTCTCAAAACTGAAAAGTAAAAATTTCAGCTTCGGAAGTTAAAATTATTTGCCCTGAGCATGCCATAAAATGTATTAATTGGCAACCCCATCACGTTGGACCAGGAGCCTTGAATTGAGCTGATAAACATAGCTGCTTTCTCCTGTATCCGGTATGCGGCAGCAACATCCCGCCATTCGTCCGTGTCCAGATACCATTCAATTTCATCATCCGACATCGGGGCAAAAGTAACCTCAGTACGGCAGACTGCTGTTGTCATAAGCGGTTTGCCGTCTCGGGGGGCAATGTCACAGGCTATATTCAGGGCAAGGCCTGTTATGACTGTATGTGTATTGTCCGCAAGTAATTTCAGCATTCGTCGGGCATCGCTTCGGTCGGCAGGTTTGCCCATGAACAATCCTTTATAAACAATAAAGGTGTCCGCGCCGAGGATCCAGTCCCCTAAAGGATTCTCCCTGCCGCTGACCGGCCACCGGTTGTCGATGCAGGTCTGCACCTTCTTTGCTGCAAGGCGCCTCGCCTCATTTTCAGCCGTCATGCCGGCAAAGCTTTCGTCTACATCCTGCGGTTCGACTGTATACCTCAGTCCCATCTGTTTCAGTATATCCTGCCGCCGCGGCGATCCCGATGCGAGGATGATTTCAGCGTTATTCATTGGTATCTATACCCTTCTAAATAAAAACCAGCCGGCGGCGAGTCCGGCAAGTGAGCCCGGATTAATTGACATGTACACCGAAAGAATATCAATGTCGAAGCCGACAGGGCCGGCGCTGAGGTTGAGGCCTATACCGACTGTATTCAGGATAAGTTCGAACAGTTCCCAGGCAAGGGTTCCGGCGACACAGAGCATAATCATGAAGCCGATGAACTTTCCCAGGTTTTTGTTTGTGACCTTCATAAGCCCTATTTAATTACGAGTTCGACGGGGCAGTGGTCGGAACCCATGACCTGATCAAGGATGTCGGCGCTTTCGAGCCGGTCTTCAAAACCGGGGTTAACACAGAAGTAGTCGATGCGCCACCCTGTGTTGTTCTCACGCGCCTTGAAGCGGTATGACCACCAGCTGTATCGTTCCGGGTCTTGACAGTATTTTCTGAAGGTGTCTATATAGCCTGCGCCGGTGAACTTATCCATCCAGGCTCGTTCTTCCGGCAGGTAGCCGGGATTTTTCTCATTCTGTTTGGGGCGGGCAAGGTCAATCGGTTTATGGGCAACATTATAGTCTCCACAGAGGATTATATTCTTTCCATCGGCAACTGTTTTATCGCAGTATTCCATCACGGCATCGCAGAAGCGGATCTTGTAGTCTATTCGTTTGCCGGCATCCTGGCTGTTTGGGAAATAACAGTTAATCAGATTGTAATCAGGGTATTCAAGGATGATGCTCCGACCTTCGGCGTCGAATTCGTCAATATCCAGGGTCGAAACTGAAAGAGGCTCTTCTTTTGCGTAGGTGACAACCCCGCTGTAACCCTTTTTTTCTGCTGATGCGAACCAGGATTTATATCCGTCGGGAGCGGTGAATGTTTCGTTCAGCTGCTCAATCTGTGCCTTGGTTTCCTGCAGGCAGACAAAGTCGGCATCTTTTTCAGCCATCCAGTCGAAAAGGCCTTTTTTCTCAGCGGCTCTGATACCGTTTACGTTCCATGATATAAGTGTTTTCAAAATGTCCCCCTGTTTTAAACCGGAAATAATATTTTCGAGAAGTATACAACAAAGACAAGACTGACTGAACACAGGATTGTAGAAAACAATGCAGTTTTTGATGCAAATTCCGGTTCGCAGTTTCGCTCAATTGCAATGAGCGCAGCGGTCACCGCCGTCGGTGCTGAGGATGAAACAAACAGCACCTGTCCTGTAAGGCCGTCAATACGGAGAAGCTTCAGTATCAGCAGGCCCAGGGTCGGACTTAAGAGCAACCTTAGTATTACGGCAACCGCGACATCGGGATCCCTGTTTTTAATCTTTGTAGCTGAGAGTTGTACACCAAGAGTAACGAGTACAAATCCTATCATTGCCTGTTTAAGATAAATAAATGCCGGCCAGATAAAGGATGTCTGCAGATCGAAGTCAAAGTGCTTCAGCAGGCTTGCTGATAAAATTGCCCAGATAGCAGGCATTTTCAGGACACTGAAGATAGAATCTTTCCAGTGCATACTGCCTCGGCCAGCATTATAAAAACCAATAGTATTTGTTGTTAATGCAATAAAAAGCATAATAGTTATCTGAATCACCAGGGCCTGGTTAAGCCAGGGCGTGCCTGCATAGATAAGTGTTATCAGGGGAATCCCAATATTACCGGTATTATAGAACATAATTGAATTAGCAAGTGCGTGTTTTTTGCGGCTGCCCATACGTCTTGCTGCAGCTGTGAGATAAGCCAGAGCTGCGTTAATAAAAAGAAATAAAATTGAAAACAGCAGGGTGACGGCCATATTTGCTGAAAGATCATTTGTATATATAACAACGAAGGCATAAAATGGCATAAAAGCGTAAAAGTTAATCTTACTCAGTGTTGTTACATCAAGCTTAAATCTCCAGCCAATTAATGCGCCGGTTCCTATCAGAATAAAGATCGGAATAATATTATGAGTCAGTATATGAAGAAATATTTCCATATTAATCAGTTCCCGGCGGTGAGTTCAGCTTTTTCCGATTCAAGGTCTTCCCATTTCTGAAGAAGCTCAGCCTGCATATCTTCTTTTTCAGAGACAGCTAGTTGAACTTCCGCCGCTTTCTGGGCAGAAGAATATACATCGGGATTGTGAAGTTGCTTCCCTAGTTCTTCCGCCTCTGCTTCAAGTTTTTCAACGATTGTCATTATTTCTTCTTCTTCGCGTTCGAGTTTCCGGAGCCTGTTCTTAATCCGTTTTTCTTCCTGATGCGAGAGTTTTGCACTAGACTCAGACGGCACCGCTTCCGGCCTTGTTTTATCCGCACCAGAACCGTTCTTTGCAGGCTCAGGCTCTCCAAGGGCTTCCTGTTCCTTACGCCACAGAAAGTATTCGTAATCTCCCGGGAAGAGTTTGTGTTTACCGTCCTCAATTTCCAGCACCTTCGTTGCAAGGCGTTCAATAAAATATCTATCGTGTGACACGAACACAAGTGTTCCCTCGTAGCCCTTAAGAGCTTCAAGCAGAACCTGTTTTGACTGGAGGTCAAGGTGATTTGTCGGCTCATCAAGTATCAGGAGGTTTGATGGATGCAGAAGGAGTTTAAGTAGCGACAGCCTGTTTTTTTCACCGCCTGAGAGTACATTAGTCGATTTATAGATGTCGTCGCCGCGAAACAGAAATGCACCGAGCATACCCCTGACATCGGGGATTAAATGCGTCGGCGCAGCGGACTCAATCTCTTCGAGGACGCTGCTCTCCGGCGTCAGCGCATTATCTACATCCTGTGAGAAATAACCGGCGGTAACGCCGCTGCCGTATTCAATACTGCCTGTATAATCCGAATCGATGCCTGCAATAATTCGCATAAGAGTTGATTTTCCCGCGCCGTTGCGTCCGGCTATAACAAGTTTTTCTCCAGCTTCAAGCTGGAGTTCCAGATCATTAATAACCCTGTTTTCACCATAGGCCTTAAAAAGGCTGTTAATTCGTAGAACCTGTTTCCCGGAATGAGGCGGCTGGGGGAAATGGAAATTGATCTTTTTCATATTTTCAGGCAGAACAATCCGCTCAATCTTTTCGAGCTGCTTTATCCTGCTCTGCACCTGCTTCGCCTTAGTAGCCTGATATCTGAAACGGTTAATGAAATCCTCGGTCTTAGCTATTTCTTCCTGTTGCCGGTTATAGTCCTTAATCAGCTGCTGAAGTTCCACCTCGCGCCTTTTCTCGTAGTTCGAATAATTGCCCTTGTAGATTCTCAGCTTTCCGTTAAATAGCTCGGCCACATCGGTAACGGTAGAGTCGAGAAAGTAGCGGTCATGCGATACAACTATGAAACCGCCGCTGTAGCTGTTCAGATAGCCCTCAAGCCAGTTACGGGCTTCAAGATCAAGATAATTTGTTGGCTCATCAAGCAGCATAATATCGGGGTTGGAAAGCAGCAGCCTTGCAAGGGCTATTCTCATCTGCCAGCCGCCCGAGAATTCGCCGGTAGTTCTGTCCATGTCACCCGGAGAAAAACCCAGACCGGTCAGAATAACTGATGCGGCTTCTTTTCGAGAATAATATCCACTGTTGTTTATTTGTTCCTGCAGCTCATGAAGGCGTTCAAGTTTTGAACCGGTTCCCCCGGATGTTTCATCCATCCTGGACAATTCCAGCTCAACAGCTTCCTTTTCGGCAATGACAGGCATTACATGTTCAAAGGCTGTTTCTACGTCCTGGAGCAGGGTTTTCCCGCTGAGTATAATGCCTGACTGAGGAAGGTAGGCTACCCTTGATTCTCTGTCTTTGACAATTTTACCACTGTCAGCCTGGTTCAGACCGGCGATAATCTTCATCAGGGTTGACTTTCCGCTTCCGTTTCCGCCGGACAGGGCTGTTCGGCTCTCATGTGAGATGTTGAAACTTATATCATCGATAATAGACCTGTCGCCGAAACTGAGAGAAATATTACTTAATTGTACGAATGCCATTGTATGTGCTCTATTCTCCGGCGCCCGACATGAATATTACCAGTGGAGAACTGCTTTCCTGTTCTACAATCCCTTTATTGATATCGCCCTGCGGTACGTATACAAGTTTTACACCGAGTTCGGAAAGAGTGAAGAGGAAATTGACGAGACCACCGCCGGGAACATTATCGAAAGAGAAAGAAACAACTCCGTCATAGTCGGCTCGCAGGGCCGGGGCCGGGAAATAACTGAGGGCAATATGGCCGGAATCTCCGGCGGTTTCAGGTATGACATTAGGTACCAGCCGTTTGTAGCTGTTCCAGCTGAACGTTTTTTCGGGGCCGAAGGTGATTCTCCCGTATGCAGTGCTTGATACGGTTGCCAGATTCTCAAATTCTTCGAAAATCAGGTCTCTGCGCTCGAGTTCGGCTTCAATAAGCTCTTCCATATTTTCTATATAGATCATTACTTCAGCGTATTCCTGGTTATTATCGTTGAAATATACAGCAATTCTATTCTGTGTTCTAACCTCAACTACCAGAGAAGAGCCCTCAAATATGAACCTCCCGCTGCTGTTTTGTGAGATTGAGGTATAATCAAATGTCAGCTGATGCTCTTTTGTTGACAGCACTACCTTATTTTCGTCAGGATATGCAAATATACCCCTTGTAGTTCTAAATCTTGAAAGATCAAGGGTGTTGTCACGAATCAAGTCCTGGAAATACTCGGGTCTGTATACACGTTCAAGGAAGAGATTAAGTTTTTCAGTGTTGAGGACGCTGGAACTGTCCGCATCGACTTCTCTGGCATTAAAAATCCTGAGGTTTTTGTCGAAACAGTATCCCGATGTTCCGTCTTCGGTAAGAACCAAATACCAGTAGCCGTCATGATTGGCAATGTTGACAAGTCCCGGATTCCTCCCGATGATTTTAATCATCTGTCCTTCGCGAAGCTTGTATAATCGTTCGGCTGAGCCGTCTGCTTCTTCCCGTATAGATAACCCGTTGAGAAGAGATACTGCATAAAGATCGATCCACTGACTGTAGTCTTTTGCGAATGCCTCGGCATCGGTCAGTTTCTCGTGAAAAGACATACTTGAGCGTGTTACATCAATACCTGCCTCGGCACCTTCAACCTCTATTGTATAGACGTTCCTGATTTCGGATTCCTGAACAATAGGATAAATTTTCCCTTCGCTCAGGTTCTGTTCCGAATCCTCTATATATAGGACGCCGTAACCGATATACTGCTGTCCGCAGGATGAATAAAGAGCTGTCGACAATATGATGATTATCAGGCTGATTTTTGCAAAGGATCGCATCAGAGCCTCCATGTATTATTCTTTTTCCTATTTTACTTTTAATCGGCATTTACGCAAGGGGAAATACCGTTTAATTAGCTAAGAAGGATATGCAGTCCGGCATCGATGACTGAAGCGTCTGGGTAGAGGCTGTGCTGGCGCGGATCCAGGCAGGTCAGTTTCATTCGCGGCGCCTTATAGTCATCCTACTCATGCTCAATATATTCCCTTGCATGTTCTGGTCCGGCCTGGGCTGCAATTGCTTCGGGTCCGTACTTTTTCTCTACCGATGGGGTTTTCTCAGGAATTTATTCTACAGTCTTCTCTGTGAGCTTCTCTGCCGGGGTGTTCATCTTCTCCGCATTATTATGTAGTCCATTGAAAAATACTTTTAATTTACGATGATCATTTTAACGCAAATTCATCAAAACGACAAACTTGAAGGATGTATTATTGAAGTTCTGCTCCGGTTATTACCATAATCCGACCCTCTTCAATCAGGCGTCTGTTTTTGCTGTTGTAGAGGATTTTCCGGGCAGCTTCCTCTGTAATGAGGATGTCGGTTCTGTTGTTTCCGAATATCCCTTCCGCTGTTGTTCTGAACGGATATAGGCCGATGCGCTCTTCAAACTGTTTTTCGTCATAGGAATCGGTATAAAGGATAAATCCCCATTCCGCCAGGTACTCAGGTGAGGCCATACCGGCCGAGGCTACTAGTTCCATGTTTTCATCGAAAATCTTCGGAAATACGGCTGGATTAAGCATTCCGCTTCCCGATTCTCCGTAATAAGGGAGGGGGTCAGCAGCGTATATTATGATACCGGAGAATACAGCGGTGGGTTCATAGTTCAGCAGAACAGGCGGAGGACTTGTTCGTCTGTGTTTGGTCAGAATAGGAATCAATTCAGAATAAATATTATACTTATATATGTTTGTGACTTCATCCAGATCAAGGCTTATACTGCTTGAGGTTCTGTTTTTGCCAAGGTTAAGGTTATCGAATTCAGCCATCATTCGACTGTCCATATTGAAGCCTTCTTTAAGCGTATGCAGAGAATCAAGATAGATGCTGCTGAATGCCCCGGTTACTATTTCCGTCAGATTTCTGTCGATTGCTTCGGTAATTCTAAACCTCTCAGTTGTGATATTGATAGCAGATGCCGGAACCGCAGCTGAAGCCGATATCGTCATATCACCGGTAAGCCAGGAAATTTCAGTGGTAGTTTCAATATCGTCAAGGGCTGAGAGCGGCAGCAAAGCGTATAAAAGCAGGACGCCTGCAGCAATGAATAATCTGAATCCCGCTGTTGTGCGGTTTAGTCTGGTGAAAGTCATAATTAAAACTCCTGCGGCACTTGAATAACACGGCCTGCTTTAAGGGTGTCATTGGCGCTCATCCCGTTGTTGAAAGTAATTTCTTCAACAGTGGTATTAAAAGCCCTTGAGATGCTCCATAGACTGTCGCCGGCCTTCACTGTGTAGGAGGCTGTTTCCGTCCACCGTTCAGGTGCTTTATAGTCCGAACGGTAGGGGCCTGTCTCTTTTAACGCCGGGATAATGATTTTCTGACCGCTTCTCAGCGCTCTTGCATCGGCCGCCGGATTATACATCTCAATCATCGATACTGAAACACCGAAGTGTCTCGACAGGGCATAGAGGGTATCTCCGCCCTGTATTTCATGAATGTAGAATCTCATCAGCGGTTCTTCGGTCGTCTCAAGTACCTTCCTTACATTATCGGAATATGCGGCCGGAACCTTCAGGAAATAGCCGCTGCCGGCCGGCGGGGTAATGCCGTGACGCAGTTCTGCGTTTGCTTCATGCAGCAGGTTTACGGGAATCCCGGCTTTTGAGGCAAGAATTACTAAATTAACTGCCTGTTTCAGCTCGATTCGTTCCCAGTCGGCTGATTTGCGGGCTGTATCCATGCTGAATACAGCTGCGGCGGACAGCCTGCTGATTTCAGCAAAGCCAGCGAGATGAGCAAAGGCAAAAAACTTCGGAACATAATTGCGGGTTTCACGCGGAATATAGCCCTGTTCATATAATTCAATGTAGTCGGATGAGCCGGAGGCGGCTACCGCCCGCTCAATTCTGCCGAGACCGCAGTTATATGCCGCTACAGCAAGGGGCCAGCTGCCGGTTCGCTGATAGTTGTACTGGAGTTTTGCAAGAGCTGCGTCCGTTGCCTTCCAGAAGTCCCGCCTGTCGTCCCGCCATTCATTCACTTCAATATCATAGGGAGCAATGCTGTTCATCATGAACTGCCAGAAACCCGCTGCTCCCGAGCGGGACAGTGCCCAGGCCCTGAAGCCGGATTCTATTGCGGGTAGGTACATCAATTCAAAAGGCATTCCTTTGTCAAGGAGACGGTCGTAAATAAAACCGAGGTATGGTGCTCCGCGTTTCAGGATTGCGGTCATCGTTTTCTGGCCGCCTGAGGTTGAGTATTCAGTGATGTAATGCTGAATCAGCGGATCATCGGGTGTCGGAATGGAGTGAAGAATCGGGCCGCCAATGTCCTGTGTCGGCATTTTGAATCCTGCCGGGGGCTGATATATCCAGTTGTCAGCAAAAACGTTCAGGGTTAGAGCTGACAGTAGGATTAATATCAAGATTTTTTTGGACATCAGTTTTCCTGAGCTCTTCATTGAGCTTATTCCGCTTCTTCCTGCCTGGAGAAGGGTTTTTCACCGAGATATATTCCGGCCCATTCCCATTTTCCGTTAATCTCCGGGTCAGCTGGAAAGGAAATTTTTCTAAAATAAAAATACCAGGATGGTATTCGGTATGACCATCCCCATGTTTCAAGGTATGCTTCCTGCAGGTTTGAGTCGGTATCAAGTTCAGATGCACAGCGCAGCCTTGATGTCATGAATACACCTAGATCGGAGTAGAAATCCTCCAGATCATCTATCTGGTTTGTTTCGATTACTTCTTCTTCCCAGGCTGTTGCAAAAAAGTTCACCTTTGCCCTGTAACGATTCAGTCTGGAGGAATTTCTGCCCCAGATTGCCCATTGTACATATTTAGTAAGATCCTCAAGGCTGTCCATTATCCAGCTCTTGTCACGGTAATCATAGAATGCTATGAGATCGGCTATTTCATTGTGAGCCTGAGGTTCTCCGGGGATTCTGCTGTCAGGATAGAGCAGGAAGTTACGGTATGCCTGAACGGCAAGTTCCCATTCGCCGAGCTCCTCATAGGTTTTCGCCATATAGTAGTAAACCGGTCCCTTATCTATAAGATCAAGATCCGGGTAATTCTCATCCGGTTCGCTGAAGCGTGCTATAAGTTCTTTATAGTAGTAGACTCTTGTTTCCGGTTCTTCAATCATATGAATCAGGTGTTTTAGACAGACATTGTGAATTGACTCGCCCTGAACAAGAAGATCCGGATAATTCTTTAGAATCCTTTCATAATAATGAGTTGCAAAGGGGTAGGCCCCGCTTTCGTTATAGTTTTCGGCAACCATCAACAGATAATATGCGTTAAACGGATCATCCGGATTGTTTTCAACATAGGCTGTGAGAAAAAGGTTCAGCTTCTCTTTTTGATCAGCATTATGCAGTATTCTGATTATCTGCTGTATTACAGTGAGAGAACTCTCGTAATCACCCCGGCGGGTTTCAGCTTCGGCGAAAAGCCTTCTAAGCTGATCACGCTCATCGGAGTTTCCAACAATATAATAGTTAACTGGATCAAGAAATCTGGTATAAAACCAGTCTTTGGGATTGCGGCAGCCGGTAAAAAGCAGCAGAACTGAAGCAATAAAAATCAGGGTAAATACTATTCTTCGCATACGAAAAGAATATACCATATAAAGTCTGTAATTAAAAGCATTGATCAGAATTCATGATGGTGATTGCAAGGGCTAATTCATTCTGTTAAAATCAGTTGCATAGCAATAATTGAAAACAAGCGGTAGGGGATGATTCCCCGAAGGAATATTGCACTGTGTAATAAAATTGTTGCGTGTCTTTTAGTTTTGCTTTCTCTGATTATCTTCGGCTGTGCGACCCGGCCGGAATCGCAGGAGAGCACGGAAATCAATGTGAGCAGCAATGAGCTGAACATCATAGAGACATGCCGGAAAAATCTCAGTATAGCTTCTCCCGATACCCTTCGCGCAGTCATTAGACTTCTATCCGAATCAGATGCAGGAAAATCCGAAGCGGGTGTGGAATATGCTTATGTTGCCGCCGAACTGATGTCGAGGGTTTATCCTGTTGTTATGGGTGGACTCAGCATCCCTTCGGCTCCTGTCGGGAGTATCTATCCTTCTCTATTCAGTGATATAGAGTCTGGTGTAATGCCTGAAATAAATCAGGAGGATATCTCATTTATAACTGGGCTGATAGTTTCTACTGCCGTTCTGTATACCGATGATAAAAATGTTGAGCTGCTCAGCCTGGAATATATGAATCAGGCAATACAGATGAATGAGCGCTCTGTTCTTCCTCTTTATCTCAGGGGCCTGGTGAGCGAACGAAACGGTCGATATGACGAGGCTCTGGCTGATTTTTCCAGGGCTCTGGAACTTGACCCCTCCTGCTATCCCGCGGAACTCGGCACAGCCGGTATATATCTTAAAACCGGGCAGCAGGATGCGGCGGTTGAGATTATGGATATGCTTTCAGCACAGTATCCTTATTCCGTTGATGTACTGATAACAGCTGCCGAAGCAAGGTTTCGAATTAATGATTACAATGGTGCCCTTGAGTATTCCACTGAAGCATTGAGGATTGTACCTGATGACCCGTCTATTCTTCTTCTCCGAGCTGAAATATTCCTTGAACAGGAAAACCTGCAGCAGGCCAGTCGGCTTATAGAGGTCCTTCAACGACTGAACAGTACGGAAGAAGAATATTATCTGGTAAAATCTGAAATAGAGCGAACCGCCGGTGATATTCTCAGTGCCCTCAATACCCTTGAAGAGGCCAGAAGCAATCACCCCGGGAGTAAGAGGATTGAAGAGGCGTACGGGGCTGTTCTCATGCTCTCCGGACGGAGGGAGGAAGCTCGAGAGATCCTGACCGGAGAGGGAGGAGCGGAAAGAACCGGGTCTGAAGGACTTATTGTGTTGATAGAAGACGCGGTTGAAATGGAAGACTGGAAGGCTGCCGAAGAATATGCCTCAAGACTGATGGATTCCGATTCCTCGCTAAAAGCCGGTATTACATCATGGCAGGTCTGGTATTTGCAGGAAGATTTCACAGCTGCTCTTGGTATTGCGGAGAGCCTCTATGAAAACTACCCTGACTCAACTGAGGCCGCAATAACATATATCAGGACTCTGCTTAGTTTGAACCGACGGCTTCAGGCAGAACGTATTATTGCCGGGAAGATTCCAACCGAGAAAGATGCTGAAAAGCGCAGCGAATTATACTACCTTAAAAGCCTGACCGACGACAGAGAGGAAGAGCAGCTTCAGTCTCTGCGATCGGCATTATTTGAGAACCTGCAGAATGTTGAAGCCCTTGTGAGGATTTCAGCTTTATACACTGAGATGGGCGATATTAGAAAGGCATACCGATATATAAAACAGGCGGCTGCAATAGCACCCGGGAATCCTGATATAAAAGTACAGATGTCTGAACTTGAGGAGCAGCTGCAATAATGCTCCGGCATCTGTTTACAGCGGCTTTATTTCTTATGATTTCAGCACCCATTTTCCCGGGTGAGATCAGTCCTTCTGATGCCGGATACTGGATGGAACTGCTCGGCAGCGGAATAGAGGAGGCTGAAAAAGCATTCGGTAAGGATTTTTTGGAAATAGAGCCTGAGGCAGTCGGCAGCCGGGCTGACAGGCTTATCTGGTATAACGCCGGTATCACACTCTGGTTTTCAGGTGATGAGATTGTCCAGCTTCGCGCCGATTCGAACGCTGAAGGCAGTATCGAGGGGTTGAAAGCCGGCATGTCAATGAATGCTGTAAAACGGCGCTGCGGCAGTCCATGGATTGAATCGCATGATTCGCTGTATTATAATCTCCCATGGCACGGCGGGCCAGTCCGTCTGCGCTTTGTTTTTTCACCGGCCGGACTCGATGAGATTTATCTCTATTACGTCCGCTGAGACTTTTAGCGGAGGATAAAATGATCTGTCTAAGCTGTACCGAAACAAGTATAGATGCCAATCTTCAGATAATTAATAAAAACAGGGAATTTATTGACCTCGTGGAAATCCGGGTCGACTTTCTGAATTCGTCTGAGTATGACGGACTTCATACAATACCGGATGCTGCTGGACTGCCCTGCATATTAACATTCAGGAAGCCTGCAGACGGTGGCATTAATACTTCTATTTCTAATGAAGAGAGGGTTGCAGTAATGCTGAAGGCGCTTGAAGGCGGATGGAGGTATATTGATATTGAAGATGATGCCGATACCGACGCTGAATTGCAGCTGATGAAGGCCGCAGAGGCTGCAGGCACAAGAATTATATTGTCGTTTCATGATTTCACAGGTGTACCTGCCAACCTGGCCGAAAGGATGATTGAGAACTCCAAGGGGGATCGATACATCCCAAAGGCGGCTGTAATGCCTGAATCTACTGCGGATTTGCTGCGGATTTTCGATGCTCACCGACAATTGAGTGATATGCGGAGCGGTTCGCAGGGCTTTTCATGTACCAACGGCCCCCTGTTAAGCGACTATATCCTTGTCGGAATGGGATCTGTCGGTGTTCCATCACGTATTATGGCTTCGGCATGGGGCGGGATGCTGACCTTTTGTTCTGCAGGCAGCACAGAAGCGGCCCCGGGGCATATCAGTCCGGCTGAGCTTGTAAATGTATATAATTATAATGCTTTGAGCGGTGAAAGCATTGTGCTGGGGATAATCGGTAATCCGGTGATGCACAGCAGGTCACCGAATATTCACAATGCTGCAATTAAATCAAACAGTCTTGATGCTGTGTATCTGCCGTTTGAGACTGATCAGCCTGAACTGCTCCTGTCTCACTCAGCGGAACTTGGACTTCGGGGGCTGTCTGTAACAATTCCTCACAAACAGAGGGTTAAAGGTCTTGCTGATTCAATCGATAATTCAGTGCAGGCGATAGGTGCATGTAATACCCTGGTATGTAATAGCAGTACCAATGAATGGAGAGGATACAACACGGACTGGATTGGATTCTTAAAACCCCTTGAAGGTATGGAGCTTGAAAACAGAAAAGCCCTTGTTATAGGCGCCGGCGGCGCCGCACGGGCTGTGGTTTATGCCCTTGTGAAGCAGGGGATGGATGTTCTGATTGTAAACCGGAGTTCTGAAAAAGCTATATCCCTTGCGGCTGATTTCGGTTGCAGGGGAGGAGGATTCGAACTTCTTGATGATACTGATGATTGCTTTCCCCTTGTTGTTCAGACCACAAGCCTTGGAATGGAGCCAAATATTGAAGACAATCCTGTTCCTGGGTTTGATTTCAGCGGGGTAGAGACTGCCTACGACATAATTTACACGCCTGAGAAAACCGCTTTTCTGGCTTCTGCTGAATCCGCCGGATGCAGGATAATAAATGGCTTTCCCATGCTCAAGGCACAGGCAGTTGAGCAGTTCAGGCTTTTTACCGGCTGTGTTATGGAGTGAAGAGTGAGCTTTTCAGCATTTTAAGATAGCTGATCTTTGTAATAGGCACCCGAATTTCTTTTTCATTCGGCAGTTCAATGCCTTCAATATAAAAAACAGGGGGTTTTCCCTGTGTTTCTGATTCCGATTTTAAAAGTCTTAAAGGTTTAACCAGCCTTTTTTCCAGGTCAAAATCCCTTGCTGTGGTGACCTCAAGAAGATTATCTAGCTCAAGAGCCCTCTCTGTAAGCCTTATTTTTGCCCGGTGATCAAGCCCTCCTGCTTCACCGCGTTCCTCGGGTCTGTTGGAGGCAATCAGCTGGGATTCAGAAAGTATGAGTTTTTTTCGAGCCCGTGCTTCAAGCTTGAGCTTGTTTTCAGTATTCATCCGGAGTTTGCTGATTCTTCCTGCAAGGTTTTCAATAAGTTCTTCTGATTTTGTTTCACAACCTCCCTGCCATCTTTCAACTGCATCGCCGTATGACCGGAGTCTGACAGATGAACCGGCAGTCTGAATATTCGGAGATGATAAGGGGATGCTGGGAAGCATGTCAAAGCCGGCGTCTTTAAATGCCTTCCTCCATTCTTTTTCACGCGCCGGATCAAGGATGAATACACCGGGTGCCGGGGCAGCCGTAAAAAACTCGTTAAGCCCGGGATTATGTTCAATGAGGGGGAGTCTGTCAGGGCTAACCGTCATAACGACGCCGTAGTTCAGCCCTATGCTGCTGTACTCTTTTGCCCAGGCTTTAAGTGAAAATCCGATATTCTGTGGAATGCCGCCCGTAGACGCATTTTTCAGGCCTGATTCAATTGTCTCAGGTTTGAGTCCGGAATCAAGGGCCGCTGCATAAGCGGATTTTGTCAGCTCATAGTTACGGGTTATATCGAAGTTCTTTATTTCACAGCAGCATGCAGCATGAATTTCCATAGACAGCGGAAAGCCCGCAGGTGCACTAATCTCAAAGTTTGACTGTAGCCTGAGTTTTTCATCGTTTGCCACGGTGCTGTCGAGATAAAGCATCCTGAAATCATCTTCCTTTACAATAAAACCGAAGAAACTCAAAGCATCAGTAAGAAGTTCATCGGTGAAGAGCGCAGTGTCAGTGCTGGATTTTGAAGCTGTCCGCCTGATTAAATAGAAGTATGAATGCAGGTCGTCAGCATGTATTCTTGTTCCGCTGCACAGGCTGTTGAAAAGGTGGGAAACAATCTTAACCGATGTCTCAAGGCTGCATGATGCCTCCGGTCTGAAACTGGAAACTGCAGCGGCTGCCAGCAGGTTGATGCGTTCGGTTGCGGTAAACTTACCAAAGTCTTCTATCTGTCCGAATTTTATTGAGAAGTTCCCCGGTTCGGCTGATATAAATCCAAGCCTGCTGCAAATTTCTTTTAATCTGATAAAGAGCGAGATGTCATCCTCATCAATGCTGTTGCTGAAAATATTTGACCAGGCAGCTTCCGCTCTCTTTTTTGCGACGCCGCTTGTGTCGAAGATTCCCTGATTGTTAATCGTGTATGATATGAATGCTGAAATAAGTTGTTCATTCAACAGCGGTGAACGTCTTGTGTCGGTTGTTGAGAGGCTTCTAAAAATCTTTGAATTATCAAGGTATGAGGCTGTGAGTTCATCCTCAAAAACCGGGTTTAATCTGATTAATTTTTTTCCTGAACGATTATTCTGATCCGGATATTCGATGCAAATCAGGAGTCTCTCCTGAAGGTTTGCGATTCTGTTATGAAGCTCGAGGAAAGAGTAGTACTGCCGGGTGAAGTCATATAACTCTTCAATTCCGGCAGCATCAAGTAAAGCCACTGCCGTGAGCAGTCTTACGTCATCGTCATCAAGCAGTTCGAAGATTCGGCTGCGAACCTCAGTCTTCGAAATCATTGTAGTCAATGATCTGATCAGATCGTGTTTATTAAAAGGGGTTTTAAGATCTCCGAGATAATTCCGCATAATATCAAAGAAAATAGAGTCAGGTAGACTTAGAAGATTATTTTTCCAGCTATTGATCATCCTGAAAACCCTCCGGTTTATCAGGATGATTTGGAGTTTTGCCTGCAGCAAAACGTCCCCCGAATAACACATTCAAATACTTATGATCATTTTTATTCATCAACTATATCGTCCCAGATTTCAATATTGTATTTATATCCCTGCTCGGTTAGAAACTTCTGACGGTTGGCGGAAAAGACTTCTTCTGTGGTGTAGTTGGAAACAACGGAATAAAACCATGAGTTCCGTTCTTTCGGCCTCAGAATCCTGCCGAGCCGCTGGGCCTCTTCCTGCCTCGAACCGAAGGTTCCTGAAAGCTGTATTGCGACTGAGGCATCCGGGAGATCAATTGCGAAATTGGCAACCTTGGACACAACGATTACGCGGACTTTTCCTTCCCTGAAATCCTGATAAATAACCTCGCGTTCAGCGTTCGGTGTCTTGCCGGTAATAATGGGTGCTTTGAGCATCTTTGCAACGGAGTGCAGCTGTTTCAGGTATTGTCCGATGATCAGGATCATATCCTCATTATGGTTTTCTACAAGCTGCTTCACTATCTCCAGTTTACGTGGGTTCTCGCTGGCTATCCTGAATTTCTGCCGCTTGTCCGCTGCGGCATATTGAATGAGCAGATCTTCAGGCAAGTCAACCCGAATCTCATTACAGCCAGCCTCGGCAATCCAGCCTTTGGCTTCAAGTTCCTTCCATGGAACATCAAACCTCTTGGGGCCGACAAGTGAGAATACATCCGCCTCGCGTCCGTCTTCACGAAGCAGGGTGGCTGTAAGGCCTATGCGTCTTACGGCCTGAATTTCTGCCGTTACCCTGAACACCGGAGCAGGAAGCAGGTGAACTTCATCATAGATTATTAGTCCCCAACCGCCTTCACTGAAAAGTTTGAAATGCGGAAACTCGCTTTCTTTGTCAGGTCGCCATGTCAGTATCTGGTAAGTGGCAATTGTTACAGGTTTTATCTCTTTTCGTGAGCCGGTATATTCCCCGATGAGTTCCGGGTCAATCGCTGATTTATCTATTAGTTCCCTCATCCACTGATGGACGGCTGCAATATTTGTTGTGATGATCAATGTGTTTGTCCGGCAGAGATCCATGGCCTTCATTCCGACTATCGTTTTACCCGAACCGCAGGGCATTACAATTGTGCCGAATCCGAACCCCTGCTTACCTTCGCCGTAAAAAGCCGACGCAGCCTCTATCTGATAGTCCCGGATGCTGAACTCTTTACCGCCCAGGGTCTGTTCCCGCAGGCTGAACTCAAGCGGTTCGCCTTCAGTCAGCGGGGCAATATCTTTTACCGGCCAGCCGGCTTTAATCAACTCAACCTTTACTGTTCCCCTGTCAACTAATTTAACAAGAAAACCGTCGCCTTCGCGCATAAGCAGTTTGGAAAGGCTTTTGCGTGATTCAAGTTCTACTACTATATTCTGATTCTCCGCCTCGAGCAAAAGCAGATCCGGATTCTCCGTCTCCTTCAGAACAAGCTGGCCGAAACGGTTAATGGTTTGACGAACGGAGAACAGAACGTTTTCGGGAACGTCAAATCTGGACCAGCGTGAAAGTCTGGACTCAACTTCATCCGCGGGTATTCCCGCTGAAGCCGCATTCCAGAGTGAAAGCGGAGTAATGCGGTATGTATGAATATGTTCCGGTGACTTTTCAAGTTCAGCGAAGGCTGCAATGTCGTTTCGTGCATTTTCAAATGATGCGTGGTGAACATCAAGCATCAGAGAACTGTCGCTCTGAACGATAAGAGGTTTACTGTCGGTTTCTGCCATAGCCAGATATTTTATCAGTTAAATTGTTTTGGGGCAAGCAAAAGCCTTTTTCACGTTTTACGGTCATAAAAAAGGCTCTAATGATTGAACTATACAGCAGCTGTTTCTTTGCTGCCGGATATTTTGGCGGTGATTGTACGGAATTTATTTTCCGCGCTATTGATGGTTTTGGCATCAGGAGCTTTCTGCATCTGCAGCCTTTCGCGGAAAAGTTTCCCAGCCTCCTTGCTGAGATTACTGTAAATCCGGTAGAGCACCGCGTCTGTTTCTACCTTCATCAGTACACCGAGAGATTCCCAGTCGAAGGCTTTCAGCAGAAAGCTTATTTCATTGTCACTCGCATTAAGAAGCCAGAATCCACATTCAGAACGGGCTGTTCTCTCTCCCTGCGATAGCTGTATTATGTGTCGTGTAAACTCATCGTTTTGTTCTTTTTTATGCGCCTCATAGATAGCTGTTCCCAGAAAAGAAAAAAGAATCTCCTCTGTCAGAGATACAGGATCCCCCCGCAGTATCGAAAGGATTCCCTCTTTCACCATTGCCATTTCCAGTAGGTGAATGCCTTCGGCGTTTCTTACCGCCATTTTAATCTCAAGTATTTTCTCGACAGCCTGATAGTCATAACCCTTTCCGATTAGTTTAACGCTGTCTTTGAGGAACGCGTTGGTTATAGAGTCAGAATCCTGACCCAGTACCAGAAAACCGGCAGTTCGGGCTTTTTTTGTTTGTTCGAGTATTTCCTTGAGAAGTATAAGTGAATGTTTTTTTTCATTTTCGGAACATTGAATTTTGCTTCCGAAAGTAAAATCATAATTCATAGCCTTCCTCCCGTTTTCATTTATTCTGAAAACTAAATCTTTTAAACGTTATCACGTTGTCACACGAAAATCCTGAATATTCAATAGAATTCTCCTCTAATCACGATGAGTTTACGATCTGTTTACATATCCTTTACCATTCAGCCTGTGCTTGAACGACTTTGATAATAAAAATATAATCAGATCGTGAAAAAAGGGCATTTAACCATCAAAGAACTGAATTTCCGCTATCCTTCCTGGTCCGGGGTCTCTGAGCGACAGATTTTTACTGATGTATCGCTTGAATTGTTACCGGGCGAGATCTCTGTCATATTCGGGGGGGCTGAATCCGGAAAAAGCAGTTTGGCACTCGTAATTTCAGCTCTTGTTCCAAAGCATACCGGCGGAAAAATATCAGGGTCCATAGACCTTGACGGCCTGAATATTCCCGGAACCGGGCCTGCGGAGTTAACTGAAAACTGCGGAATTGTTTTTCAGGATCCTGAGCGGCAGACTGTTACAACGGAATGTTATACAGAGGTAGCTTTTCCACTGGAATCTCTGGGCGTCCCATTTGATGAAATGGATGACCGCATTCGAAAAAACTTTGATATACTTGGTATTTCTCATCTTGTCGATAAACCTGTCGGTGAGACTTCTGGCGGAGAAAAGAAGAAGATTGCTCTTGCAGGTCTTTTTGTCGTAGCTCCGGATCTCTGGATTCTTGATGAAACTATGGAAGAGCTGGATAATCCGTACCGCGTTGAACTTATGGAGAAGCTTAAAGCATCCGGTAAAACTATTCTTATTCTAACGTCTAAATATTTCAGCGTATTCAAAAAGGCCGATTCATTTTATCTTCTTAAAGACGGAACGCTGAGTCCCCGGGAGACTGGTGTTTTCAGCCGTGGCTTTAAAAAGCTTCTTACTGAAGAAGGTATAATTCCGGATTTCAGTAAATTAGAGCGCAGCAAGCCTGTGAATTCCGGTTTTACTGCTGGAAGACCCGACAGTTTGCTGACCGCCGAAAATCTGCTGTATCGGTATGACGGTGGATTTCAACTTTTTATTGATAGCTTCACCCTGTCTGAAGGAGAGACCCTGTCAATTGTAGGAAGAAACGGCTGCGGTAAATCAACCCTTGCAATGCTTTTATGCGGGTTGATTGAACCCTCCGGGGGGGCTATTCATGCTGCGGGGATAGAAGGTGTGCCCCCCGGTAATGGGGCGTTGCCTGCGCAGCTTAACGCTCATTGTGCTTACATGTTTCAGAATCCGGATTACCAGATTTTTCTTCCCACTGTTTATGATGAACTTGCCTGGGGGTTGAAGGAAGCCGGCTGTTCTCCGGATATTATCAAGGCCAGGGTAGAGAGCACCATAGTTGAATTTGGGCTTCCGGATGCCTCAACACCACCTGCCATGATGAGCTTCAGCGCACGCAAGCGGCTGCAGGCTGCTATCTACTATCTATTGAAAAGACCGGTATTTATTCTTGATGAGGCTGATACAGGGCTTTCATTCAGCGACTTTATTGACCTTGTTGAGCGCCTTAAACAGATCTGCCGCGGTCTTATAATAATCACCCATAATCTGGAGCTTGCCGCGGCTGTATCAGACAGGGTTGTGGGAATGAGCGGTGGAAAAATATATAAGGATATCCTGGATTTCTCAGCTGATCGTCTGAATGAGTGGCTGACTGAATCCGTGGACAAACACGGGGATGAAGAATGATTACGGAAACCTTTGTCAGGGGGAGGGGGCCTCTTTACTCATTCGATCCGCGACCCAAATTTATCCTGCTTGTTTATCTGGTTGTACTGTTTCTATCGGTTTCTTCAGCACTTATTGCGGGTATACTGGTGCTGGCAGTTTTACTCCTGATATGGGGTAGTCTCGGATTCAAAAAGTCCTGGATCCCCGTTAAATCTATTCTGCCTATTCTGATCCTGACAGCTGTGCTTACCCCCCCCTTTAATACCGAAGGAAGCGTTCTCCTGAACCTTGGTGAACACACGATATTGACCGATGGGGGGGTGCGGCTGACTCTGGTGTTGATTCTCCGCTTTACCGGCATAACCTCTGTTTTTTACCTGTTTTTCAGCACAACCAGAACGGAGTCATTTATCCTGGCGCTCCGTTCGCTGGGGCTGCCTTACCGCGCGGCACTGACGGTCACAATCTCACTGCGCTATATACCGGATATGTTTAATACTTATCATCGGATTACCGATGCTCACAAATTAAGAACAGCCGGTACGGGCAGGGAAAACGGAGGGTTTCGTCACAGGCTGGGCAGTCTTTTTCCGGTACTTATTTCAATACTTATTCATGCTGTAAAAACAATACCGTCACTGGCAATGGCGCTGGATTCGAAGGGGCTCGGGAGGGCGAACCCCCGCACATCCTGCCGGAAATTAGAGCCATGGATGGCCATAAGCCGTCAGCTTTTCCTGACAGCATTTTTAATGACGGTCTTGACGGCAGTTGCCGTGCTGCTGCCGCTGTGACCAAACATCGGGAGGGAGCAATTGTGTCCCTGTCTTTAAAATGGCTTTCAGCAGCTGTTATAGGGGTAGTTCTCTTTGTAGTTCTGTATTTTGCTGCTGTCCTTGTCGGCGGGATCATTTCCGTTGGCGGGGACACCGGGATAGAAAAGTTCGAAACTGCGTTAATCCTCGATAACAACGGAAGGCATTTTGACATCTGGATTCCCGCCCGGTACTGTGAATTTCTTTCCGGCGGCAACGTCGGCGTCGAAGATACCGACCCTGAGGCAGATACCGGCTGGTACGGATTCGGCTGGGGTGATCGCGCTTTTTTTCTGAATACTCCGTATGCCGGTGATTTGAAACCGGGGCTGCTGTTGAACGCTCTGTTTCTGCCGAGCCGGTCGGTACTTGCTGTTCAATATTCGCCTGAACCGCCTTCAGGTGTGTCGGCAACCAGGATAAAAGCGTCGGACGGGCAGTTGACGGTGGTGTCGAAAAAGATTCTCAGCCGGTTTCAGATGGCCGACTCTGTTGCTGCAGAGGGTATTCCCCTGCTTTTGCCGGTACCGCAGGAGCTTGTTCATCCATCTTACCGCGGCTACAGCTTTTATGAATCGCGCGGTCATTATACGCTGTTTTTTACCAGTAACAACTGGGTGAACAGTCTATTAAAATCTGCCGGTATCCCAACCGGCCTGTGGACACCATTCGTCTTCGGTCTGATAAAATCATAATCAGATCATAATAAAATCAGCCGCTATAATTGAGCTGACCGTCCCGACATGCTAATATATGCACATGAACAGTAATGAAGATAAGAAGAATGTATCCGGTAGAATTGCCGCTATCGCGGTAATGACAGCGGTTACGATGGTTTTCACCTATGTTGTTAGAATACCTATAGCTCCCACTCGCGGATATATAAACCTCGGAGATGTAGCCGTTTTCTTTACGGCATTCACTTTCGGCCCATTTACTGCACTTATATCGGGCGGCCTGGGACCGGCGATTGCCGATATTGTCGCAGGTTATTCACAATGGGCCCCAATCACCTTTGCTGCCCACGGTCTTCAGGGGCTGGCCGCAGCACTGGTTATAAAATCACTCGGTAATCGCAAAGTCGCAGAAGCGGCAGCCGGCCTTGCCGGTATGATAGTGATGGCAGGGCTGTATCTTGCCGGTGGAGCTTTCATGGTTGGTTTCGCAGCAGCTGTTGTTGAGGTCCCTATGAACATCATTCAGAATGCTGTCGGTGTTTTTGGCGGTTTTGTACTTTCGCGAGCTGTTAAAAAAGCATACCCGCCGGTATCCCGGCTTGCCTGGTAATATGAGCTATTCCGGCAGAATAATAGATATACATACCCATGTTCAGCCTGCGACGGTTATTGCCGACCGCAGGCCCTTTGTTGAAACGGAGCCTGATTTCAAAACACTTTATGAAAATCCTAAATATACTCTTTCGTCAAGCAGGGACGTACTCAAGCATATGGAGCAATGCGGGGTGGAGGCATCGGTAATTCTTGGTTTTGCCTGGCGCGATCCTAAGCTGCTGGCTATGCATAACGACATGATTCTTGCCGATTGCAGAAAACAACACCCAGGGCTGTACGGTTTTACATGCATTTATCCGTTTGCGCCGGGCCGCGGAGCCGCAGATGAGGCTGAACGCTGCCTTGATGCAGGAGCTTCCGGTATAGGCGAGGTTGGGCTGTATGACCGCGACCTTGATACAGAATATATTGATGCAATGGAACCGGTTATGAAGGCTGCTCTTGAGCGGGAGAAACCTGTTATGATGCATGTCAATGAACCAATCGGTCACAACTACAGCGGAAAGGCTCCTATGACCATTAGCGGTATATATAATTTCGTGAAAGCCTATCCGGACAATAGAATCATCCTGGCCCATTGGGGAGGAGGACTCTTCTTTTTTCACAGTCTTAAGAAGGAAGCAAAACAGCTTCTTAAAAATGTCTGGTACGACAGCGCCGCATCACCCTATCTCTACGATAAAACCATTTGGAAGACAGCTGTTGATATCATAGGCCCCGAAAGAATCCTGCTGGGCACGGATTTTCCACTGCTTTCCATTGATCGATATATTAAAGAGCTGGATGCATCTGGACTTGGGCGGGAAGAGCTTGAGATGATCTGCTGCAGAAATGCGGAAGGTTTATTGAATCTCGATTAGTATATCATTCTTAATGTGGTAGACTATTATTTACATTGTTTCGATTAAAGAAGGAGCAGAATTTTGGCCAGATTTTTCAGTATGGGTGAGGCACTTATAGATTTCATTCCAACAGATATAGATACCGACTTGAAGAATGTGAGTGGATTTAGTAAAAAACCCGGTGGAGCACCTGCCAATGTTGCGGCGGCTGTAGCGAAACTCGAAAATGAGGCCTTTTTTATCGGTAAACTCGGTTCAGATGCTTTCGGCGATTATCTGCTGGAGACAATGAACGGGGTAGGAATCAATACCGCCCATGTCAGCCGTACCGATGAGGCAAACACCTGTCTTGCATTTGTTTCACTTAAGAGCGACGGTAACCGCGAGTTTTCTTTTTATCGGAAGCCAAGCGCTGATCTGCTCCTATCACCTGAAGAGATTGATTCAGACTGGTTTCAATCCGGCGATATCATGCAGTTCTGCACTGTCAGCCTTCCGCCGGCATCTCCTGTCAGAGATGCCCACAGGCGTGTTATTGATATTGTGAAGGGCAAGAACGGTGTAATTTATTTTGATCCGAATCTGAGGTTTCCCCTCTGGCCAGATCGTGATGCTCTGAAGGAAACATGTCTTGAGTTTATGGAGTATGCTGATGTGGTCAAGATCAGCGACGAAGAGCTTGAGTTTATAACCGGAACCCCTGATGAGAAAAAGGCTGCAGATTTTCTGTTTTCTAAGGGTGTGAAGCTATTTATCTATACTGAGGGCAAAGACGGTGCAAAGCTGTTCACCCCCAAAGTCAGAGCAGCTGCCGCCGGATTCAAGGTCGACGCAATTGATACAACCGGGGCTGGAGATGCATTTCTGGGAGGGTTTATCGGAAAGATGATGAACGACGGAAAGATAATCGAGGATATTGACGATGCCTATGCGGCAGAACTTCTGGAGTGGTCGAATGCCTGTGGCGCAATTGTTTCAAGCCGGCAAGGGGCAATAAGTTCAATGCCGGACGAGAATGAAATAAAAGCCTTTATCAATAAATTGCTGTAGGAGGCTGCTATTAGGAGTAGAGCCTGTTTATAGGGAGTCCCATTTTTCAAGTATGAAATTTGTACTAAAGCAATATTGTATCAGGATACTTAAAGCTGGAATAAGCTTAATTTCTTGAATACTAGTCAAAAACTCATCTTGCAAGCGGGAAGAGCAGCTTAAAAAATTAATAGCAGAGAAGGACCTGCTTATGCGGGAGGCTGAACACAGGGTAAAAAACAACCTCAGTCTTGTCTCCAGTCTCGTAAATCTCCAAGCTTCAGAACTCGCGGATCCTGATGATAGAGACAAGATGAAACTGGTATCAGATCGAATCCAATCAATAGTATTGCTTCATGAGAAGCTTTCGTTATCAGTTGATTTGAGGAATATTGCTATGCGTGATTATCTCCGGGAGCTGATTGCTGGAATTAGAAGTACACGAGGAGATGGCAAACCCGATATTAAAATAGAATCTGATTCGGTTGATGTTATTTTTGAGGCCAAACTGATATCCTTGCTTGGACTTATTATTACAGAGCTTGTAACAAATGCTTTAAAATACGGCTATCCCGACAGAATCGACGGATTAATCGAGGTAATTCTTGATAAAATCGATAAGCAAGATTATAGATTGACGGTCCGTAATGATGGAATAGCACTATCAGATGATTTGGATTTCGAGACTCCAAAATCTCTGGGAATTTTATTGGTTAAAAAGTTAGTTGAGGATATGGATGCTGAAATGATCATTACCCGAAGCCCAAACCCGTCGTTTGAGATCCTATTCAGGAAAGACTGAAATACAGGTTAAGAATTCGATAGACAATAACGGTCAACACTGGACATTGTTGGAATAAATCTATACATTCACCATCATGAAACACCAGAAAATTAACGAAAATATACGTAATATAGCGATAATTGCGCATGTAGACCATGGCAAAACAACCCTTGTTGATGCGATGTTTAGACAGAGCGGAACCTTCCGTGATAACCAGGAAACTGCCGAGCGGCTGATGGATAATATGGATCTTGAGCGGGAACGTGGAATAACGATAGCCGCCAAGAATTGTTCGGTAGAGTGGCGCGATATTAAGATAAACATCCTTGATACCCCGGGTCATGCCGACTTCGGCGGCGAGGTTGAGCGTGCACTCTCAATGGTTGACGGTGCGATACTGCTTGTAGATGCCTCAGAAGGCCCGCTGCCACAGACTCGTTTTGTGCTCGCAAAAGCACTCGCTGCCGGTCTCAAGATTATTGTAGTAATCAATAAGATTGATCGTGCCGATGCACGCTGTAAAGAAGTCCTTGATGAGGTTTACGAGCTCCTTATTGACCTTGATGCTGATGAAGATCAGCTGGAATTCCCACTGTTCTATGCAGTTGGCCGTGACGGTATTGCTTCCGAGAGCCTGGAAGAAAAAGGAAAAGACCTGAAATGTCTGTTTAATGCAATTATAGATGAGGTCCCTGGACCTTCTTTCAGAGATAACGAACCCTTTCAGATGCTTGTGTCCGACCTTTCATATTCAGATTATCTTGGAAGGCTCGCAGTGGGAAAGGTTATTCACGGTTCCGTACATTCAAAGGACAGTCTTGCCTGTATAAATTATGAAGGAAAGGCTCAGAACCTGAATGTTACCAAGCTGCAGGTGTATGACGGCCCCGGGCTGTCGGAAACAAATGAGGTTAACCCCGGCGATATTGTTGTAATCTCCGGAATTGATAAGGTTTTTATCGGGGATACAATCTGTACTCGTGAGAACCCCAAAGCCCTTCCGCGAATTACTGTTGATGAACCGACGGTATCCATGCTCTTTGCTCCTAATACGTCACCGCTTCTCGGTAAGGAAGGTAAATTCGTCCAGAGCACGAAGATTGGTGAGCGATTAGAGAAAGAGACCATGCTTAATGTTTCGATTAATGTTGAGCAGCTTAAAAGCGGAGAAGGCTTTATTGTAAAGGGCCGCGGTGAGTTTCAGATGGTCATACTTATTGAAACTATGAGGCGTGAAGGCTTTGAGCTTAGTGTGGGCCGGCCGCATGTAATCTATAAAAAAGATGAGGATGGTAAAACACTTGAGCCTATCGAGCATCTCTTTGTTGACTGTGAAGAGATTTATACCGGTGTTGTTACCGAGAAGTTGTCCCAGCGAAAAGGCCGGATGACCAATTTTATAACCCATGAAAACGGTCGTGCAAGACTTGAGTTCTCCGTGCCATCAAGGGCTTTGATTGGCTATAGAGATGAGTTTCTAACCGACACCCGCGGTACCGGTATCATGAGCAGCTACATCAGCGGATACGAAGCATACCGGGGCGATTTTCCAGAACGACATACAGGCTCTCTTGTAGCGGACAGGGCGGGAGAATGTGTGCCGTATGCTATTTTCAATCTTGAGCCACGCGGTAACATGTTTGTCGTTCCAGGCGATGTGGTATATGAAGGAATGATTGTAGGTGAGCACTCACGCGACAATGATCTGAATGTAAACCCGATTAAAACTAAAAAGCTGTCGAACATGCGGGCATCCGGGAAGGATGAAGCTGTTATTCTTACTCCCGTCATACCGCTTACAATTGAGCGTGCAATTCAGTATATAAAAGAAGACGAGATGGTTGAGATTACTCCGGAATCTATAAGGCTGAGAAAGAAAATCCTATCTGCTCAGGATCGTAAAGTTGATCAGAAACGTAAGTAGATATTGAGCTTATGTGCAAAATGAGATAATCTGAGTTAAATTAAGTATCTCAGGAGAATATATGCCTAAATTACCCGAAAATGTTAAAGCAGACTGGGAAAAACGTGCAGGAGCAGTTGTTTTTTCAACTGTTGACCCTGACGGAACCCCTAACTCAATCTATGCTACCTGCGTAGGGTTGTTTGAAGACCGCGCTGTTGTTGTAGCCAATAATTATTTTGACAAAACAATGAAGAACATAAAAAACGGCAGCAAGGCCTCTGTTGTTTTTATCACTGATGAAAAGAAAGCCTATCAGGTGAAGGGAAGTATCGAATATCATGACAACGGTCCTGTTTTCGATTTCATGAAGAGCTGGAACCCTGAACAGCATCCCGGACACGGAGCAGCGGAAATCAAAATTGAAGCTGTTTATTCCGGTTCTGAGAAGCTTGTTTAAGCTGAAATGTTTTTTAATTTTGATCAAAAAAAGGGAATCAGCCCTTCCAGGCTGATTCCCTCATAATTCTCCAATTCAGATGTAAAAATATAATTAGAACTCTCTTCTTGGACGGCGTTCACGAGCCTCATTAACTCTGAGGTTTCTGCCTTTGAAGTCTTTGTCGTTGAGCATAGATACTGCTGCAGTAGCTGCATCTTCTTCAACCATTTCAACGAAGCCAAAGCCTCTTGGTCTGTTTGTCTCGCGATCCATGATAAGCTTTACGCTTTCAACTTCGCCATACTGTGAGAAGAGTTCGTTAAGATCCTCTTCAGTGGTAGAGTAATTGAGATTACCCACGTAGATTGTCTTTGCCATTTAAATCCTCTATAAGTTTCTTTAACCTGATTCAGTCTTACTGCTTTTTTAAATCTTGTGATAATTGATATGCTTAACTGTAGGACTGAAAAACAAATACGACAAGAAAAATAAAAGATAATACAGAACAGATTTTCTTATACAAGCGTAGAGCATTTACTCTTACTAGTCAAGCACGAAAATCTTAACATACAAGGATTCGGACAATATCCGGCTTTTTTAACAAAAATTTTGTGTACTAATACTACCATTTGCAATTTTCTGCAGCTGCTGCTACAATGTATATCGGGCGGCGGCTGATAGTATGGTCCGTATCCCAATAAAAATTCAAGGTTGTGTACTTGTTAAAAGAAGACAGACGTGTCCGCATAATATGCGGGCATTACGGCAGCGGTAAGACTGAATTTGCTGTAAATTATGCTGTTAAACTGGCCGCTGAGGGGGGGCACCCCATGCTGGCCGATATAGATGTTATAAATCCGTATTTCAGAAGCAGGGAAAGATCTGCCGAACTTGAAAAGCTGGGGGTTAGGGTGGCTGCAAGCTCGACAAGTGCTACTTCTCTTGATCTTCCCTCAATATCAGCAGGAGTCTATTCCGCCTTCGATGATCACAGTACTGATGCGGTAATCGATATAGGCGGGGACAAGGGCGGAATTACCGTATTGAACAGGTTTTCCGATCACTTCAGCAGCCCGGCCGAGTATGACCTTTTTTTTATAATCAATGCATATCGTGAAGCAACTAAGAATGCCTCTCAAATCACTGATTATATTGATATTTTCGAAAACACCTGCGGCCTGAAAGTTTCAGGTTTAATTAATAACACTCATATGTTAAAATCAACTGTTGCAGACGATATAATAAACGGATATCGCCTTGCTTTTAAGGTTTCCGAAAAAACAGGAATACCTTTAAGATATAATTCAGGCATGTCTGGTCTATACGAAAAACTCCCTGAAGAAATTAAGAGTAGATTTTTCCCGATGGAACTTTTCATGCGTGATGACTGGATGAGTTAGGAGGAACTATGGCTCAAGGAAAAGTGACTTTCAGAGAAGACAGATGTAAAGGCTGCGGACTCTGTATTACAGCCTGTCCGAAACAGATTATTTTTCTAGATAAAAATAAGATCAACATACAGGGGTATAACCCTGCAACTGTAGAAAAGATGGAAGAATGCATTGGGTGCGGAAACTGCGCACTTATGTGTCCAGATCTGATAATTACAGTAGAAAGGTTCTAAGGGGGGATTTTATATGGAAAAAATGCTTATGAAGGGCAATGAAGCAGTAGGTGCCGCGGCAATCAAGGCCGGATGCAAATACTTCTTCGGGTACCCAATAACTCCGCAGAATGAATTGCCGGAATATATGTCCCGGGAACTGCCTAAAAACGGTGGAACCTACCTTCAGGCCGAGAGTGAAATAGGCGCCATCAATATGGTATTCGGTGCTGCCGGAGCCGGTGCAAGGGTAATGACGTCTTCGTCCAGCCCCGGAATTGCCTTGAAACAGGAAGGTATCTCGTATCTATGCGGAGCGGAACTGCCCTGTGTGATAGTTAATATGAGCCGCTCAGGTCCAGGCCTCGGCGGGATACAGCCTGCACAGGGTGATTATTTTCAGGCTACCCGGGGCGGCGGAAACGGTGATTATTATACACCGGTTTATGCTCCGGCAAGTATTCAGGAAACTGTAGACCTTGTTCAGGAAGCCTTTGATGTTGCAGATACTTATCGCACGCCGGTAATTATTCTAGGCGACGGGATGATTGGCCAGATGATGGAATCAGTTGAGTTTAAGGATATTCAGAAACGCAGGCTTCCTCAGAAAGACTGGGCTCTGAAAGAACATGTCGAAAAGGGCAGCAAGAAGCTGATAAACTCACTCTATATAAAACCCGAGGAAATGGAGCCTCATCTTCAGAAGATATTCGGAAAATATGATGTAATTAAAAAGGAAGAAGTCCGATACGAAAAATTTAACTGCGAGGGTGCGGATGTAGTCGCCGTTGCGTACGGAACGGTTTCCAGAATTGTCCGAAACGCAATAAAGAAGCTCGAAGAGGACGGTATCAAACTTGGTCTTATCCGTCCAATCACTCTCTGGCCCTTTCCTTTTGAGGCATTTGATGAAATCAGTCCTGAGACAAAGGCTTTTCTGTCCGTTGAAATGAGTATGGGCCAGATGATAGACGATGTCAAAATTGCAAATGCAGGCCGTCTTCCGGTTGAGTTTTACGGCCGCCCGGGCGGGATTGTACCAAAGCCGATTGAGGTTGTTGATAAGGTGAAGGAAATTCTCGGAGGTGCAAAATGAGCATAGTATTTGAACGAACCAGAGGCATGGTAGATATGCCGCTTCACTACTGTCCCGGCTGTACGCACGGTATTATCCACAGACTTGTGGCTGAATCGCTTGTTGAGCTCGGGCTGATGGATGATGCAGTATGTGTTTCATCTGTAGGATGTTCGGTTTTCACATATAATTATTTTGACTGCGATGCATATCAAGCTTCACACGGTCGTGCCGCAGCGGTAGCAACGGGAAGCAAACGTGTACTAAAAGACCGTACGGTGTTCACTTATCAGGGCGATGGCGACCTGGCGGCTATCGGTACAGCCGAAACCGTCCACGCAGCTGCTCGAGGTGAAAACGTCACAATTATATACGTTAATAATGCTATTTACGGAATGACCGGCGGCCAGATGGCCCCCACGACGCTTGTAGGCCAGAAGGCTACAACATCCCCAAATGGCCGTTCTGCGGAACTACAGGGGTATCCCATCCGTGTCTGTGAGATGCTCTCAACCCTCGACGGCACAGCTTTTGCCGAGCGTGTTTCGGTACATAATCCGGCAAATGTCCGTAAGGCCAAGAAGGCTATTAAAAAGGCCTTTGAGGTTCAGACTGCAAAACAGGGTTTCAGTATTGTTGAAATTCTTTCAACCTGTTCCACTAACTGGGGTCTAAATCCGACTGATTCTCTGAAATGGCTTGAAGATAATATGATTCCTTATTACCCGCTGGGTAATTTCAAGACTCCGGAGGAAAACTGATATGGCATTCACTGAAGAAGTTATTTTTGCAGGATTCGGAGGGCAGGGTGTTCTGTCCATGGGCAGGATGGTAGCCTATGCAGGAATGCTGAAGGGTATGAACGTCAGCTGGCTTCCTTCCTACGGACCGGAGATGCGCGGCGGTACTGCCAACTGTAATGTAATAGTTTCAGATGGTCTGATCGGCAGTCCGGTTGTCGCGGATGCTGATACGCTGATTGTAATGAACAGACCCTCGCTGGATAAATTCGAAAGCTGGGTTAGGCCCGGAGGCAAGATTCTTGTCAATTCATCTCTTATAGATATAAAGGTCACGAGAGATGATGTGGAAGCCTTCTATTATCCGGTTAACGAGGTTGCAGCTGAATGCGGGAATCTTAAAGCCGCAAATATGGTTATGCTCGGTGCATATATCAAACACAGAAGTTTCCTGGAAGAGAATGATCTGCTCGGTGCTTTTTTAAAGGTTTTTGGAGAGGCAAAGAAGAATCTGCTCCCGCTTAATGAGAAGGCTGTTGCAGCGGGTGCGACGCTCGTCTGACAGATGAAGAAGATCTGATAAATTACGGTCTGCTTTTTATAGGCGGACCTTTTTTTATTTTTCTAAAAATCAGTGGACAGATATATCGCAGTAAATATTTCTTTTCTGTCATAAAAATGATTCATTGTGCTGCGCCCGTTATAATACTGAAACCCTATCCTGAACCGGAAACCGTCGCGATCCTGAGGTAGAATCCAGCCGGATTTTACCGAAAGATTCGGAGAATATCCGTTCTGCTGATAGTAGCTGACATTCAAAGCTGCGTAAAATCCTCCAATATTTTCCCCCCAGTCGGGCAGATAGTATTCCAGTTCCACTCCCCAGAGATAATTCATGAAGGCCCATCGATCAGGTTTGTTCTGCCGCTCACCCAGGAAATCGGTGCCGGGAAGAAAGAAGCCTATTTCGCCGTATAGTGTCAGGATATCGAGATTACGGGCTGTCAGGAAATGGAGTGGACGAAAAGCATTCGCCAGCCTGAAATCATCAAGTACAGGAAGCTCCAGTCTGTTAGGATCATAATCAATAGGAGATTCAACCTTATCAACAGGATATTCATCCCCGAGATGGGTACAGTTGTGATGTTTCGAGAAGTTTATATTCCACCAGGGAGTAATTTTTGAATTAACTCTAAAATAGTAAATTCCGTCTAAAGCGATAACATCATTGTTAGTAGAGCGCATATAGGTTGGAATTACCGCACCGATTTCTCCTTCTATTCCGAATCCGGTTTTTGCATGAACAAATTGCAGGAGTGACAGTCGAAACCCCGGAAAGATTGCCAGTCGCCCTGTATAACTGCCGGATTCATTTACTGTATCTGCATAATCATAATCCGCATAATATACAGTCTGCACTGCAGCCTCAACACGAATTGATAATGGATCAGCAAGGTAGTTCGGGTAAAGATGCTCGAGAGAAAAAGGCCTGAATTCCCAGTCTTCTCCAACTGGAATATGAAAACTTGTGTCCGAAGCGAAAAGTCGGATATTCAGAAATAAAAACAGAATCAGTATAGATATTTTTCCGGCCGCATTTTTCATTGGAGTTCACCCGCCCAGACATCATTATCCGGACCATCATCAGCTGTTCTGCCTCCGATAACCCAGAGTTTGTTATTGTGAACTGCAGCTGCGTAGCCGTATCGGGCTCCAACACCTGAGCTTTCGGAGTCTTTTGTCCAGGAGGAGCCGTTATAGGTATATGTGCTGTAGTATTCCGGACCACTGTTATAATTGATGTGGGCTATTGAATTACTGCGTCCGGGAAGAACCCAAAACCGATCCTCATAGTATTCAATCTGATTGTCTGCTCTTGTAGAGGTTCCAAAGCCGGTATAGTTCCATGTGCTTCCATCATCCGTATACCACATCTTATCCCAGTTTGCACTGGGTTTCCCATCGTAACTGCTGTCGGCTCCGTCATCGAATATGACGAGATACAAACCTCCGACAATATACAGACGATTTGATTCGGGATTCACGAAGGCTGCCGCTGTGCTGCGTTGTCCAATATCCTGCGAACTTGTCATTTCAGTCCAGGTTTCACCATCAGTAGATCTCCAGACATCATTATAGTAAACAACGGCATACTGACCATATCCTTCCTCATTCATACCCATCCCGGTAAGAAGATAGAGATAATCTGTCCCACCATGATTAGCCTGGACAACTTGATGTTTGAATCTTGCAGGCCAGGATGCCTCAGCTGTAACCTCGCTCCAGTTTTCCCCGTCGATTGTTTTCCAGACATCATTCTGATAATTTCTTATTCCTGAGTCTTCATCAACAGCGAATCCGCCGATTAGATACATTTCATCTTTGAAGATGATAACTTCATGACCTCTGCGGCCCTTCCATGGAGCATCTTCAGTTATGCAGGTCCATATCACGCCGTCGGAGGATGCCCATACGTCTTCCATGTACGGATCATGGTCCCTTGCTCCCTGATCATATCCCCCCAGGACCCATAGCTTATTGTCAAATGAAACCAGAGCATGGTCAATCCTATTTGAAAATGATGGATTTTCATTTATAAGCTCCCAGTCTAAATCACCGTCATAGGGGGCAATGGCCCAGTCTGAATAAGACACAAATTCACATGATACTAATAAAACGCTTAATAGGTATATTATTATTTTCATTATTTCAAAAACACCAATATTGTAGGATTGTATGCCTGAGTGTTAATTTGCATACCGGAATAATATAACAGGTGAAAAAACTGATTCAAGCTTGAAAGAGCAACTGGGGTTTAATCAATTGTATAACGCTCTTTTACAACCCTGAAGCTGAACAGTTCTTCTCGGAAACTGTCATAGATTTCAAGCTTTAATTCTCCGTCCCAGGCCGGACCGACGTTGTAGCTCATATCGTTCCACCAGAGTTTATCTGTGCCGTAGACATAGGGAATATCTTCAATTCCTCTTTTTCTGAAAATACTTTTCCCTTTCCATGTGCAGGTAAATGTGAACCATCTGGAGATTGCGTTGGTTATTTCTTCCCGGGCAAGGGTTATGAAAATTTTTCCGGTGTCCGGAAGTCTCGATAGCCTGTAATTATATGATTCTTCGGTAATTTCGCCGGCGGCAAGTTTTTTATCAAGGTCGGCAATAAGCTGTTCTCTGGTTTTATACTCAACCTGCATGAATCCCCAATCACCCTTATAATCAGCTGCAGGGATGACAGCGTAGCGGTAGCCGTATTCGTGTTCAGGTTCAGCACGTTTTTTCCATACTGATGCTTCAATCGCTGAATCTTCCACATTGCCGATTGCACCAAGCAGCATCAGAAGGGACTTCGGGTTCCAGCGCCCTTCCAGGGTTTCAGTTCTGATGATAACATCATATCCGAATTGCTCCCGGGCTTTTTCAGCGGCCAGCTCTACAAGGGCTTCTCTGCGTTCATCTATGCTCAGGCGGTAAAACCAGTTCCAATGAGTTAAATCTGCGTTGACGGTCCCGATCCTTTCATAATCAGCTCCGGGGCTGTCATCTCCCTGCCGGTTGTCAAACCCGGCGCATGATGCAAAAAACAGGATTGTGGTGATTGTTATTGTAAATGTGGTAATTCTTAGAAAAATCTTAATGCTCATACTGTGATAATCGGCCTTCAGACTATTTTTCTTCAGGCCATTCGAGTCTGTGCAGGTTTCCTTTGCGCGCAAGCCCCCGGTAGCTGGTCTGGCGCAGGGCTTCGTAAACTGCTATTGCTGCTGAATTTGATAGATTCAGTGAGCGTGATTCATCGATCATTGGAATACGGCAGCAGTTTTCAGGATGTTCTATAAGAAGCTCTTCCGGCAGACCTGTTGTCTCACTGCCGAATACCAGCCAGCTGTCCGGGGTATAGCTTATATCTGTATGGGTATTGCGGGCCTTCGTTGTGAAGAAATACATATCTCCAAGGGTTCCTGTCTCCGACAGACAACCTGAACGGGTCATAAAGTCGTTAATACTATCGTAATAAAACACATCAAGCAGATGCCAGTAATCAAGACCGGCCCGTTTAAGGCTTTTGTCATCGGTTGAAAAACCGAGCGGCTTTACAAGATGCAGGGCGGCTCCTGTTGCAGCGCAGGTTCGGGCAATATTTCCTGTATTCTGTGGTATCTGCGGATGAATTAGCGCAATATTCACTGGGGCTCCTCAGGATGAATGTTTGGCTGTAAGGTTTTCAGATTTCACGCGGAAAACTGTTGTGGCCTTTATCGATGCTTCCGGCATTTCGGGCGCATTATTGCCTGCAAACTGTGAAATAATAATCTTTAGTGCGGTTCTTTTAAGATCGATATCCGTCAGTATTTCGGCTGTTCCAATCGCAATAACGGAGCGATAATTAACGCCCCATTTACAGGGATTCGAGACCTCTCCTGTCTGTAATTCGGAAGATTCGTCAATTTCTATACAAACCCTCGGATCCGCCTGCAGCAGATCAAGTTTTAATCCGGAATCTGCACAGTGAAAGTAGAAGGTGTTGTCGGCAAAGCCGAAATTCATTGGAAGGACATAGGGTGCACCCTCTCTGTTTATTCCCAGGCGGGCGGTGCGGGCGCGGCTGATAATATTCTGAATTTCAGTTGAATCGGTAATTTCCTGTTTGCTTCTTCTCATAAACAGAGAATATCATAATGAGAAAAAACAGACTACCAGAAGTTTTTGGAAGAATAAACCACATCTTATTCATTGCAGTTCTTTTTTCAGCATGAAAAGAAGAATATACTCTTCGATAGTTTTTACGGGCCCCGGAGTTCTTGAACGCTCGCGGTACACAGCATTCTTTTTTCGCTGTTTGAAAAATCGAAGCATTTCGCGCGGGTCAGCAGCCTGGAAGGTTGAGTAGAAGTGCTCGATATGAAGAAGGGATTCTATGTTCTTTTTATTGATACATGCAATGTTGTTTTTTTTCATCGATTCACGGATCTGAAGCAGTTCTTCATAGGTGAGGTTGAAGAGAAACTCTTCGAGGGCCTCAAATACCCCGTCATCGTTCTCCGAGCTTCCGATAAAGTCGAACCAGACAGGATTAATATTTTTTGCCATCTGTAGCATCTCGGTCATTCCCATCATGGTTCCGTAGATGGGAGTGAGATGCTTGCGTGATTTCCACAGAGAGCTGAGCATTGGAGCATAATCTTCCGCAGACTGGCTGAGCCGGTATTCCCAGATATTCATCAGTCTTACAGCCGCACGCGTTTTTATTTCCAGTTCTATGTCCTTCTCCTGAATAAGAGACAGGTAGACCTCTTCACTCATCAGGGCGAAAATATTCATGGTTACAAGTTCTTCTATCCGGGGGGCGTGCTTCTTCAGCTTGCGGATTGATTCAGATTCGTATTTAAGCATCAGCAGAAAGTTTATCTTGGCCACAACATAGCTGCGGCCCAGGATAACCTTTGTCGGCACATACATTACCTGATCTGCAAAATCCATTCTACAGATCATCTCTATAAGCGACTCCATTGAGAATGTTGAATTACCAATTGTTCGTGTACTCTGAAAAGACGGATAGCTTGATACGGTGTTGGCAAGCTCCTGAAGCGACATCATGCGCTTTACTATGTAATCCGCCTCATCAGGTTTCTTTTGCTTAATGCTTTCGAGAACCGATTGAATAAACTCGGTTTCCTCGTTAGTAAAAACAACAATATTCGTCATTAGTTTTTCATACCGTTAACAGGCGCAGGTATTCGACCCCCGCGGGCTATAAAGTCAGCATTGCTGAAGCTGTTAACTTTCATTACAGGTCCGCTGCCGAGAAGGCCGCCGAATTCAACGGTGTCGCCCAGCTTCATACCGGGTGCGGGAATCACTCGAACCGCCGTCGTCTTATTGTTGACCATGCCGATTGCAGCCTCGTCGGCAATAATGCCTGATATTGTTTCAGCACTTGTGTCTCCGGGTACTACTATCATGTCGAGTCCGACCGAGCAAACGCAGGTCATCGCTTCGAGTTTTTCGATTGTCAGGCTGCCGCATCTTACTGCGTCAATCATCCCGGCGTCTTCGCTGACGGGAATGAAGGAACCGCTTAAGCCACCTACATAGGAGGATGCCATTGCACCGCCTTTTTTAACAGCATCGTTAAGAAGCGCCAGGGCTGCCGTTGTTCCCGGCGCTCCGCATTTTTCAAGACCCATCTCTTCCAGGATGTGGGCAACGCTGTCGCCCATAGCGGGGGTGGGGGCAAGTGAAAGATCGACTATGCCGAACCTCGTATCCAGACGGCGTGAGGCCTCGCGTGCTACAAGCTCACCTATACGGGTAATCTTGAAAGCGGCTTTTTTAATGTTTTCAGCTACTGCGCCGAAATCATCGCCGGGAACCTTTTTGACGGCGCTCTGAACAACCCCCGGGCCGCTGATGCCGACATTGATAACTGATTCCGGTTCGCCTACGCCGTGAAAGGCTCCGGCCATGAAGGGGTTGTCTTCAGGTACATTGGAGAACACTACAAGTTTTGCGCAGCCGAGGCCGCCGCTGTCCGCTGTCCTTTGAGCCGTGTCCTTGATTATTCTGCCCATCTCGGCAACCGCATCCATGTTCAGTCCTGCGCGTGTTGTGGCGATGTTTACCGACGAGCATACCTTCTTTGTCGAAGAAAGCGCCTCAGGTATTGAATTGATCAGTTTATGATCCCCTGTTGTATATCCCTTGTGGACAAGAGCTGAGAAGCCGCCGATAAAGTCGACCCCCGTCTCTGCTGCTGCCCTGTCGAGGGCTTCGGCGAACATCGTGTAGTTTTCGGCATCGGATGATTCGGCAATCATTGCAACAGGTGTTACAGATATTCTCTTGTTGATTATTGGTATTCCGAACTCGGTCTGAATGTCCGTTGCCGTGTCTACAAGACTTCCTGCAAGCTTTGTTATCTTGTCGTAGATCTTTGTGCAGGATTTCTCAGCACTCTCCGACGCGCAGTCGCGCAGCGATATTCCCATTGTAATCGTCCGGATATCGAGGTTTTCCCGATCGATCATTTCTATAGTTTCAAGAACCTCATCTGGTCTGATCATGCTCATCTTTATATCCTGTGCATCTTGTTGAAGATTTCTTCACGCTGGATTCTGACTGAAAGCCCGGCGTTCTTACCGTATTCAGTCAGCATTTCAGAAAGTTCGGAAAAACTGCATTTTGGTTCTGCTGTATCAACCATCATTATCATTGTGAACATCTCCTGCATGACTGTCTGGTTGATGTCAAGGATATTGACGTTCTGTTCGGCAAGAATTTGAGATATTGAGGCAATAATCCCAACTGTGTCTTTACCGATTACTGTGATAAAAGATTTCATTTATCTGCTCCGTTCAAGTATATTTTTTCTGTTTCATCTGCTGCCTTGTCCATCATATCCTCGATTCCCAGTTCACTGAATTCAGCTGTAAGTCTGTCAAAATCAGGGTGGGTAATGGGGTGTTCAGGTGCAAAAAGGGTGCAGCAGTCCTCATAGGGGAGGATTGATGTCCTGTAAGTATCGATGTTCTCAGCAATCCGGATAATCTCTTCCTTGTCCATTCCGATAAGCGGTCTGAATATAGGCAGGTCGGTTCCGCTTCCTGTATATCTTATGCTTTCTGGAGTTTGACTTGCAACCTGGGAAAGTGCCTCTCCTGTGACAAGGGCAAGGCCGTTATTTTCTTTCGCAATGCGATCCGCAATCTTCACCATCGCATAGCGCATCAGCAGGGTTGTTGCCTTTTCAAAACCTCTTTCTTTTATTGCAAGCTGTACATCGGTAAAAGGTACAATGTGCAGGTTAAGGCCGCATGTGTACTTTGAGAGGATCTCGGCCAGATCTATAACCTTCTGTCTTGCCTCGTCAGAGGTGTAGGGATAGGTATGAAAGTAGATTGCATCGAGCTTGAGCCCTCTTTTAGCCATCAGCCAGCCTGCAACCGGTGAGTCTATACCTCCTGAAAGCAGCAGGAGTCCTGAGCCGGCACAGCTTACAGGAAGGCCGCCGGGGCCTTTTTCTACACGGCCGTAGAGGTAGGCCGTTTCACGCATCTCCACATTGATTGTCCAATCCGGATTTTTTAAGTCTACGACAGTCCCTTTAACCTCTTTCAGCACAGCCTCGCCGAGTGCGCAGGATATCTCGTAGGAGTTCATAGGGAAACCCTTGTCTGCGCGCCTTGTCTGTATTTTAAAACGAAGACCACGGCCGTCGCTGATGTTCTGTTTCGCCATTCTTACGGCTTCTTCAGTAATTTGTTCCAGTTCTTTCGGAAGCCTCTGTACCTTTGAATAGCCTTTGATACCAAAGGTTCTTCCAAGAACATCTTCTACCCTGGATGCTGATTCTTCCGGTGCTTCAATAAAAAAACGTCCACGGCTGCCCCATACTGTGCATTTGATACCGCGTAGAGCGAATTTTATATTCTTTTTTAGACGTTTCTCAAAAAAGTTACGGTTTCCGCCCTTCAGGGCAATTTCACCGATTTTTATTAGGTATAATCTTTTCAAAAAAACTCCCTGTCCTATCTGCGAAGATTCTTAATAAGTATAGATGATTCACGAACGAATGTATCACAGAATCGGTTGATTTCTTCAATTGTATTTGTTGGTCCGGTTGATATTCTTACGGTGGAAAAAGCGTCTTCAGAATTTATTCCCATCGCTTCCATCACCCTCGATTTCTTTTTCTTGCCTGTTGCACAGGCAGATCCCGTTGCAATATCAAAGCCCCTGTCGCTGATTACCCGTACGAGAATTTCTCCCGGAACGGGTTTGATGCTGACTGAAAGGATGTAGGGCGAATAGATTTCAGGATTCAGCAGAAGACTGCGGTCGGCTGTATTGAACCGCACACCTCGGATTTCCGACAGCCTGTCTATCAGAATAGTTTTGAGCTTAAGCGCGTGCGCAAGGTTTTCATCCATTGCTGATACTGCCCCCCGCAGCGCTGCCGCAGTGCCTGCAAGCCCGAAGGTGTTCTCAGTGCCGTGCCTCAGCCCCTGCTCCTGTCCTCCGCCGGCATACAGCGGGACAATCTGCCTGTTAAGGTATAAAAGCCCCGTACCGCGGGGGCCTCTGAACTTGTGGCTGCTTAGTGCTGCGGAGTCGATAGGCATTTTATCCAGGTTTAGAGGATATTTGCCGGCAGCCTGAACAGCATCCACATGGAAGTGAATGAGATTTTTTGTGTCCGCGGCCCTTACGGTAGCTCCTATTTCAGTAACAGGCTGAACAGCGCCGGTTTCATTGTTTACCATAATAACCGCAGCCATACGGGTATTCTCATCTATGCGGCTGCAGAATCGCTTGGCTGTGATTCTGCCGTCGGAGCCGGGATTCACTGTTCTCACCTCCCACCCGTGCTTTTCAAGCATCATTGCGGGTTCGTAAACCGCCGCATGCTCTATTCCGGATATAACAATATTACCCTTGCGCGGCTTGTTCAGAAGCGAAGTCAGTACGATATTGTTTGATTCGGTTCCGCCTGAGGTCAAAATCAGTTTTGCTGGATCAGTCCCTATAGATGCCGCGATTTTCAAGCGTTCAGCGGCAATGTAAGTGTTCGCTTCCCGCCCGGTACCATGCGGAGATGATGGGTTGCCGAAATGTTCAAGAGCGGAAGCTGCGGCATTGTTGACTATTGTTTCATCAGGCAGAGCGGTTGCGGCCCAGTCAAGGTAAATTCGCTTCATGATTCCGAGATAATATTAACGATGGGCAATTTTTTCAAGTAGCTGCAGGGTTATAGAAAAATTATATATAGTATTACTTGATGAATTATGAAAAACAAGTTATTCTTTCTACGTATGAATAATAATTGTTGTGCAGATGATGAAATAAAAACATTATCAGAAAAGTTGAAGGTTTGCGGACACCCTGTCCGATTGAAAATCCTGTGCCTTATTGAAAAGCAGGATTCATGCGTTACTGAGCTCTGGCAGTGTCTTGACCAGTCTCAGCCGGTTATCTCACAGCATCTTGCTGTACTTAAAGATAAAGAAATAGTCGAGTCCGATGTTCAGGGAAACAGAAGAATTTATTCAATCTCCGACCCTTTTATAAAGAACATGGTTCAGTCTTTTTCATTTCTCCCCAAAATTGGTTCTGATGCCGAATAGCAGCCCTCAGCAAACATAAAAAAAACCGCCTTAAACGGCGGTTTTTTTATTGCTCTGCAATTGAATAATCAGCTTAATCAGTTTGGAACATTTCTATAATTGATGTTACGGCACTTACAGCTGACACAATTGCTGTGAGCCAGGCTGTAACCAGTATCACATTGTCAAAACCGTTATCTGCCTGCTGCAGAATGTTTTCGTTCACATAGATTATCGAGCCCGGCGGAACCTCGTCGGTCAGTTCCACGTCAATCCTGTTTCCTTCACGATCGATCAGCTCGATATTATTAGGATTGGCCGTCTCGTAATCGATGCCTCCGGCCGCGACAATGTAATCCATAACGGTATACCCGTTTACATGCGACTGATAGTAGGTATCAGAATCAGTAGCATTAACCGCACCGAAAATACCTACAAAGGTTTTTTCTATGGGGATGAGAATATGATCACCCGGTTCCAGCTCTACATCGCTGTCGATGTTTCTGGTTTTCCATAACTGCTCGATATCAAGAGAAATAAACTCTCCGTTGTCTGGTCTTCTTATCTGGGCCCTGTCCATAATCGCATATGGGGTAGGACCGCCGACCTGGTCCAGGACGTTCAGCAGGCTTATACCCGGATAATAGGGTACCTCGAGTTTTACAGATGTTGTAGGGGCCTTGAACGGCGCTGTCCCCTTTACAATCTGACCGTAGATGGCTCCTTCTACCGTAATAGTTTCGGCGTTATCGGAAATAGACGGAATTGATACGGTATCGCCGTTTTGCATGACTGTTGATGCCGCCTCGGAGGCGGGTACTTCGAGTCTCACGGTTTTACCCATGTTGTCTATTCGGGCAATTTCGATACGTTCAGCCTGCGCTCCAGATTTAGGTCCGCCGGCAAGCTTAAGCAGGGTTTCAAGTGTTTCTCCCGGCAGAAGTTCGTATGCTCCGGGAAATTGGATCATGCCTGTTACAGTGACTACTGTTTCTGCAGTTGGAATGTAGAGTTTGTCTCCCGGTTTGAGTCTTGGGTTGGAATCGAAATCAGCATTCTGGTAGAACCTTGAGATATCGACGCTTATCACCTCATCTCCCCGGAGAATTTTAACATCCCTGTAGGAAGCATTACTCTTAAACCCCTTGCACATGGCGATTGCATCAATTACGGTTGTAACCGGGGTAGCATTTATATAGCCGGAGGTGTTTACTCCTCCGTAGATGAATACATTGAAGTTTGCAGGTGTAGTTAAATTGAAAGAAACGTACTGAACAGGCATCATTTTTGAAATTCTGTCTGAAATGAAGGTCTGCAGTTCTGTAATATTCATGTCCCTGACATCAGTTTTTCCGATAAAAGGAAATACCATTGTATAGTCCGGCAGTAGCTGGATGTTGTAATTGGTTATATAATCTGCGCTGCGTTCGGAATTTGCTCCGTAGTTTATAAGCAGGGTGAAAATGTCTCCCGGTGTGAGCGGGTAGTTATTTAATTCTTCAAAATTAGTCGGAACACCGGTTGCTGTATTGAGCATGTCGTTGGAGCTTGTAAGAACATACCTGAAAATGCTTGCCTGAAGTCCGAATCCTGCGTCACCCTCAGATCCGGCACCGTCTGTTACGGCGAACACAGGTGTAATAATCATTAGCATTGAAAGACCGATAATAAAAATCTTTTTCATGCACGAATAATAGCAGTCAAAACAGCCGTAGTCAATGATTCAGCATTTCTGTATAATGTAGAACAATGAAAACATTCACAGTTAGTCTCGAAAATAGACAAACAGAGATTATTATTGATAAATCGGCTCATTTTTCCGGATTAAAACTGAACCCCGAAAACAGTCTGCTTGTAACTGATGATACTATGTGTAAAAGCGCTGCTGCACGCAGTTTCACTGAAGCAGGTATTACGACGGTTGTACTCGGTTCGGGAGAAAGATTTAAAACACTTTCCTCCATTGAAACGATAGCGGAAGCCGCCGTGCACAAGGGGCTGGATCGCGGTGCAGTGATTATTGGTCTCGGCGGAGGGGTTATCTGCGATATGGCGGCCTTTGCTGCTTCAGTGTATATGCGCGGATGCGGTCTCATTCTGGTTCCTACAAGCCTGCTTGCAATGGTCGACGCGTCAATAGGCGGTAAATCAGGGGTGGACTTTCTAGAACGCAAGAATCTGATAGGCAGTTTTTATCCTGCGCAGAAGGTGTTAATTTATACAGATTTTCTGCTGACACTGTCTGATGATGAGTTTAAAAGCGGGCTTGCCGAGCTTATTAAACATGGATTTCTAGCCGGAGATGAGCTGCTGAGGTATATTGAAGAAAATCGAGCAGCCATTACTGCACGGGAGCCTGATGCTTCTATTGATGCAGTATATCGAAGCCTGAGGGTGAAGGCCGAACATATTGAAAAGGATTTCCGCGAGACAGGAATCAGAGCTCATCTGAATCTGGGGCATACCTTCGGTCATGCTCTTGAGACTGCTGCAGGGCTCGGGAAATTTACACACGGAGAGGCTGTAGCCTGGGGAATATACAGGGCAATGAAGGCCGGTCTTATCCTGGGTATTACTGATCTTTCCTATGCGGAAAGGGTTGAGACCATTCTCCGTGATTACAGCTATAATATTGATTTTAATGATTTTGACAGTGAACTGTATCTGCAGGCAATATCTTCAGATAAGAAGAAGAAGGACGGAAAGCTTCGCTTTATTCTTCAGCACTCAGCCGGGAATACCGAGATTTTACCACTGGACCCTGCGATAGTTGAAGAGGTTATTAAATGATAAAATTCAAGCCTGCATATAAAAGCGTCAGGGCACAGCAGCCGAATGACCTCACTTTCATTTTTGCCGGCGCCGACATCCTTGTGAATGAAGACAGGGTTCCGAGTGTTGAAGATACAGTGAGCCTGCTTACTGAAGCCGGGCTTGATCCCGAATCGGACGGAATGTTTTTCGGTTCGATAGAAGAGCTTAACTGTTACGCCTATGATCTGCCTGAAACCTTTGTTTCCGAGGAATGGGAGATTTCCGCCGGGGACAGTTTTGGAGTAAATCAGTTTGTATTGCTCAGACGCTGGGTAGGTGAGTTTGAAAAAAACATCAATACTGCCGCAGGCTACGCATCGCATCTTCTGCACTGGCATAAACACAGCCGTTTCTGCGGGCGCTGCGGGACTGAAAATAACTGGTATGAGAAGGAACGCGCCAAACGTTGTCCGTCCTGCGGGAATATGCAGTACCCCAAGATCTCACCGGCCATTATCATTATGATTCAGAAAGACAATAAAATACTGCTTGGTCATAACCGGCGTTTCCCCGAGGGGCGATACAGCCTTCTTGCCGGATTTATGGAGATAGGGGAGACAATCGAAGAAACTGCTGTGCGCGAGGTGCGTGAAGAGGTTGGAATAGAGATAGGCAATCTGCGGTATATTTCAAGCCAGAGCTGGCCGTTTCCTGATTCACTTATGCTCGGTCTGAGGGCCGATTACGTTTCCGGTGAAATTACACCGGATGGAATAGAGATAGTTCATGCTGACTGGTACAGTCCGGAAACATTTCCGTCTATACCAGGGCACGGAACAATAGCGAGAAAAATAATTGACGAATACACGAAAACCTATAAATCCTGAAGACCTGCCGGTCTATAGAGAAAAAGCAAGAATCCTTGAAGTTCTTGAAAAAAATCAGATAGTTGTAGTAGAAAGCCCGACCGGTTCGGGTAAGACAACCCAGCTGCCGCTAATCCTGCATGAAGCCGGATATGATCAGTCGGGTCTTATCGGCGTTACACAGCCGCGCAGAATCGCTACATTGTCGGTCTGCGACTATATATCCAATCAGCTGAAGGTTAAAGTCGGAGGTTTTGCCGGCTACAAGATGCGCTTTGAAGATATTACATCACCTGAAACCAGAATAAAAATTATGACGGATGGTATCCTTCTGCAGGAACTGAAAGCCGATCCATACCTTAGCCGGTACAGCGTTATTATGATAGATGAAGCTCACGAACGAAGTCTTAATATCGACTTTATTCTGGGGCTTCTGAAAAAGCTCCTTGAATCCCGGAGTGACCTGAAGGTAATTATATCTTCAGCAACGATTAATACAGCTATTTTTTCTGAATATTTTAATCACTGTCCGGTTATTCATATTGATACCGAAACCTTCCCGGTTGAAATCAGTTATCAGCCGCCTTTGCTCGAACATTCTGAAGAATCAATGCTTAGGAAGATAGTTGAAATAACTGAAAATCATGCCCGAAATAAAACAGGTGATGTCCTGGTTTTTCTTCAGGGTGAGAAGGTTATCAAAGATTGCGTGAAAATGCTCTCTGAATCTTCGGTCAGAAAAAAGCTCTTTTTGCTGCCGCTTTACGGCAGGTTGAGTCGTGAAGAGCAGGAAAGGGTCTTCATTGAAACCCCTCCGGGAAAAATCAAGGTAGTTGTAGCAACAAATATTGCAGAAACAAGCGTTACCATTGACGGAATAACCGCTGTAATTGACTCAGGTTACGCCAAGATTAATTTTTACAGCCCCAGAAATTATACATCCTCGCTTGTGGAAAAACCTATATCAAAGGCATCTTGTAATCAGCGTAAGGGCCGTGCGGGTAGAACACAGGCCGGAGACTGCTACAGACTTTATTCAAAGGATGATTTCAAGGAGCGTGATCTTTTTACTATTGAGGAAATATATCGAACCGACCTCTCGGAGGTTGTTCTGCGAATGGCCGAATTAGGTATCAGCGATTTCAACAGTTTCGAGTTTATCTCTCCTCCGGGAAAGGAGGGCCTGATAGCAGCAGTAGAAACCCTTCGGATGTTCGGTGCAATTGACGATGAGAACGGGCTGACCTCAGTTGGAAACCTGATGGCGGCTTTTCCGATGCTTCCGCGTCACTCACGGATGATAGTAGAGGCTATAAACAGGTTTCCGGATGTTCTTGAAGAGACAATTACTGCCGCATCATTCCTGACGGCTCACTCACCCTATGTATTACCTCAGGGTGAGGAGATGGCGGCACGAAACGCACACCATGCGTTCAGGGATGCTGATGGAGATTTCGTCTCATACCTGAAGCTTTATGAATCATATATGGACGCAGATGATAAGCAAGCATTCTGCCGAAAATACTATCTTGACGACAGAATAATGGGCGAGATAGCTAATATCAAGGTTCAGCTTGAGGATATTGTACGAGAGCAGGGTATTCCCATCTCCGGGGGCGGGCGTGTACCGGACTATCTCTGCGCTGTCTCCGCCGGTTTGATGCAGTTTGTCTGCTGCCGCTCAGGGCGCGGAGTCTACCGGAGCCTTACAGCTGAACAGATATCAATACATCCGGGGTCGGTAATGTTTCGAGAAACACCGAAGTACATTGTGGCGGGCGAGGTTGTTCGTACTTCCCGCATGTTTGCCCGTTCTGTTTCGCCGCTGCGGCGGGAATGGCTTAAAATCATTTCTGAAGATCTATATTACGAACTTATCGACACCGGCTCCTACGTAAAAGATAAGGACAGGCAGGAGCCGCGGGACAAGCGTGAGGAAAACCGTGTTCGCATCGGCGGCAAATCTTTTACTGTTAAACCATACAAGGGCGGTAGAAAGATAGTCAGTCTGCCATGGGGAGAGTTCAGACAGGTTGTAGACAAGATTCAGACCGGGGAGCTTTCAAGATTCAAGAAAATGCGCGGAACTGTTATCCTGAAGGATGGAGAATTTTTAAGCGGTGTAAAACTGAATAACATTATTCGAATATGCAAGGTCATTGACCCGGTGAATCATGTGACCGGAAAAATGCCTGCAGCATTCTATACCCAGGCTGAGTTTGACAGCAATGCTGTATTTAACGGGATAAATATGATCATGCATCTCTATCGCAAGCCGAAGAGCAAAAAGCAGCTTGGGTTCATAACCCTCCACACCGATGGAAACGGATCATACTGGTTTACATCCGGCAGCAATTTTCTTGTCTCGCTCGAAGAGAGCCTGTCGAGTCTTGAGGTTATTGCAGACGAATTGACGGATAAATCTTCTCAGAAGCAGATTGGGCGGGTGTACCGCAGGTTGAACGAGATGATGAATATATAATTTGTAACAAATTGTAACAAAAAGTCCCGTATCCGGGTCATTTTTTCTGGCATGATAATTGCATTCTGTTTTTTATGAACAAAGAAACAGATCAAATTACCAGCCTTATCCTTAACTGGCAGAAGACCGGTGATGGCTGGACGGAACTTCTGACAGAGGTTTCATGTTTTGTGATTGAATTTCCGGAGAAAAACAGGGGCTGGGACTGCGACAAATGCAGCGAGTTCTATCTGTTCTTCTATCCGAGGATGTTAAAGCTAATTGAGAAATTTGAGTATCGCGGAATGTCGTTCAAGGCTATTTTGAAAAATACGATTCTCTGGCAGATGAGTTCTTTCCGTAACCGTATTCAGGTCAAATCAAATATTAAATACTGTGTACGGTACGATTGTATGATTCAGGCGGAATCAGCCTGTGATTCTGCTCCCGTCCATGAGCTTAAGATTACTGAGGAAGCTCGTCAAACCCTTAATTTTGATGATAACGGTATCATACATAATGAGAGGCTGCGCAGAAGGCTTCTGATGCTGACATATAAAAATGCACATTACGTTGATGAAAATCATGTTAACAAAATTGCGGAGATTACTGGCTGTGAATGCTGCACGCTTTTTGAGACATTGCAGCAGCTGAGAGTCACGGGAGAGCTCCGCCGCAGCAGGGTGGATATTTACCGGAAGCGGGAGAATAAGGCTTATATTGAATTATGCCGCCTTCAGCGTGAAAAGGAATATTGTTGTGATGACGCAGGCAGGGAACTGATTGATAAAAAAATTGATACAGTGCAAAAACGCATGCGTAATGCAAGCAGGGGGCGGAAGTCGGTCCACCTCGGTCCCACAAACCTCGAGGTAGCCGAGGTTATGGGACTCCCCAAGGGGTCTATCGATTCAGGACTTTATATGGTGAAGAAACTTCTTTCATCGCTTCTGCAACAGGATGATGTTTAAGATGGAACTGTTCAATTATTCTATGACATCCATCCAGTCCGCCCGCAACGTCTCCGGGGCGGTGGGCATCAGAGTTGCAGACTACTGTCACATCGTAACCTGAAGCAAGCTCCCAGAATTTATTCAGCGGATATGCTTTGCGTGGGCCTGCGGGGGTGTCAATGTCGGGTTTGCGAAGGCCATAGCCGTTTATTTCAAGCGGTACGTTGTATTCTTCGGCCGCCGACAGAATGTCTCTTGAGCAGGCTTCAGCATCGGCATCCCATTCAAGATAACCGTAGGCAAAACTGTCCGGATGTGTTATGAAGCTCATCAGACCGCTTTCAATGAGTCCTGTGATTTCTTTAACGTATTCTATAAGATGTCCGGCGGTATCAGCCTTCTGAATCCACATCCATTCTCCACGGTATTTTATCCAGTGTACACCGCCGATGAGATAGTCGAGGTCTTCCCGGTGGAGGAAGGTGTCCTCGTAGTATGATTTAAATCCGGGGTAGAGATCCATCTCAAAGCCTGCAAGAATTTTCATCTGTGGAAACTGTTCCCGGGCATCACTGATAGCCTGGAAATAGTCGTCAAGCTCATCTTCCTCCATTCGAAACGGCGTCCAGATATCTTCCGGATGCAGGGGCGGATGTTCGCTGAATCCCAGAACTTCGATGCCCCGCTCAGAGGCTTCAGCAGCATATTCCATTACATCGCCCTCGGCATGCTTGCATCTATATGTATGGGTATGCAGATTATATTTCTGCACTGATTCTATTTTCTCTTTCATACCTACAATCTCTATTTTTCTACGGAATTAATCAAGCATGCATTTTATATTATTTGGTGTTTCTATATGTAGAAAAAACTGTTATATTTATCACATGGAAAGTAAGGATATTACCGACAGTCTAAAAGAACTCAGCATCGCATTTTCACGTGCAGACGATCCGGATCTTATTTACAGATTTCTCGAATGTCTGCTTACTCAGAATGAAATGAGTGAGGTTGCAAGCCGCTGGGCGCTTGTGAAGATGCTTGATCAGGGAATCAGCCAGAGGAATATTGCAGCGCAGCTGGGATTGAGTCTGTGCAAGATTACAAGGGGGTCAAAAGAACTTCAGAAAGAAGAATCTGCTTTCAAGAAGATGATTGATCTGTAACGACTAAGTATATTTTTTTTTCAGCTTGATGCCTCTCTGTATTAATGCTAAACATATGTATAGTAGTTTAGCATTATGAAGAATATTACTGAAGTCTGCAATTACATACACAGCCGCTCTGAATACAGCCTTCTTCGCGGGGTGCTTTCCGTTGACGACATTTGTCGCCGGGCCGCATCTGCCGGAGAGCGTTTCGCCGGTATTACTGATATAAATAATCTATACGCTCTGCCCGCTTTTCTTGATGCGGCGGAGAAGCACAGTATAAAACCCGTTGTCGGCTCGGTTATTACCGATTCGGCTCCGCTTGATGAGCGCCGGTATCTCTTTACCGCCTACTGTCTGAACCGAACAGGTTTTCAAACCCTTAATACAATAATCTCCCGGCTGAATAATGATTTCTCCCCTTACCGTGAAAGCGGATATTCATATGATCCCGTATCGGATCTGCTCGAACAGGGGCGCGAAGGTCTTTTAATCGTCAGCAGCAGGCCCGAAGTTCTGTCCCGCCTCAGGGAAGCAGGGCCCTCGGGTTTGTATACCGGACTGTTCCGTGGCAGTTCGTTTGATGAGCTTCGCCGCACCGCAGCAGGGCTTGGCATAAAGACTGCCGCCATGCGCGAGATTGTCTGCCTTGACGAGCAGGGCGAGAGAACCCTGAGACTGCTGCAGGCTGTTGAACGCGGAGTTCCCGCAGCCAGGCTGCAGGACGTGGTTGCCTGTTCAGCCCTCGGCGATAGCGTGAAACCATTTCCGCGGGAGGATATTCCCCTGCAGGATTATTTTTCCGCGGCCCCAGAGGCTCTTCGCGGCACAATGGAGATAGCCGATGCAGCGGCCGCTGCCGACCTGCTGCCCCGGGGCTGGGTTTTTCCCGAGTTCAACGGACTCTCCGACGACGGGGCAGGTGATGAACTGCGGAGGCTGTGCCGTGAGGGAATACGGCGGCGCTACGGAGACAACCCCGGGGCTGAGAAGACAGCCGCAATCGGGAAAAGGCTTGAATATGAGCTGAATATTATCTGCAGAAAGGGTTTTGCGTCCTACTTTCTCGTGGTTCGCGATATTGTAAACAGCGCGCCCAGAACCTGCGGCCGGGGCAGCGCAGCCTCAAGCATTGTTTCGTATCTGCTGGGCATCACTCACGTGGATCCGCTTGCGTACAATCTCTTTTTCGAGCGTTTTCTGAATATGTACCGTGTTGATCCTCCCGATATTGATGTCGACTTTCCCTGGGATGAAAGAGAAAAGGCCCTTAACTATGTTTTCAGCAAATATCAGGGCTCATCGGCAATGGTTGCCGATCACGTTCATTTCAAGCGCCGCGGTGCAGCCCGCGAAGCCGCAAAGGCCTGTGGTATGACGGACATGCAGGCGAATGAACTTATGAAAAAATGGCGCGGCGGGCGGGGAGACGAGCTTCCGCTGGAAATAGCCGAAGCCGCGGCCCTTCTGTACGGTCGGCCCCGTTACATAGGCACCCACCCAGGCGGAGTGATAATAACCCCGGGTCCTATCACTGCGTACACACACGTTCAGCCGCAGGTTTCGGGGATTCCTGTTATAGCCTGGGAAAAGGACGGCGCCGAAGCATGCGGTCTGATAAAGATTGATCTTCTCGGCAACCGCTCGCTTGCTGTTCTGCGAGACACAATAAACCTGGTGAATCCCGGCCGTTCAGATAAGCTCGACTGGGAAAGCTTTCAGCCATATTCAGACAGCCGCACAAGAAAATTCATCGAGTCGGGAGACACGGCCGGAATCTTCTATATTGAGTCTCCGGCAACGCGACAGCTGCTGAAGAAGATGGGCTGTGCTGATTTTGAACACGTTGTTTCGGCCAGTTCAATTATCAGGCCCGCGGCTAATAAATGGATAAACGAATATATCCGGAGGATGAAAGGCGGTGGATATAAGCCGCTTAGTCCGGCACTTGAGGGGGTTCTGGACGAAACCTACGGAATAATGGTTTATCAGGAGGATGTGGCACGGGTCTCAATGGCCGCCGCAGGTTTTAATCCCGGCGAGGCGGACAGGCTGCGCAAGACACTGTCGAAGAAAAACCGCGCTGAAAAGCTTGTCCGCTGGCGTGAACGCTTCATGCAGGGCGCAGCGGCCTGCGGCACTGCTCCGGAAGATGCCGAGCTGTTGTGGGACGGAATTCTGTCTTTTGACGGCTATTCCTTCTGTAAGTCGCACAGCGCGTCCTATGCCCTGGTCTCATACCGCCTCGCCTGGCTGAAACTGCGTTACCCGCTGGAGTTTATGGTTTCGGTAATCAACAACGGCGGCGGATTCTATGCCAGACAGGTTTACCTTAATATTGTCCGCCGGATGGGCTTTCCAGTGCTGAAGCCGGATATTAACCGAAGCAGCGGGCGGTACACGATTGAAACCGTGAACGGGATCCGCAGCCTCAGGGCCGGTCTGTTCCAGATTCGGGAGCTTTCATCCGAGCTTGCAGGCAGAATTCTCGACGAACGCGAAGCCGCCGGGGAGTTCCGGGATTTCAACGACTTCATCTCGCGGATTGAACCGTCCTACCGCCACATTAGGATGATGATCAAAAGCGGCAGCCTCGACAGTATTGCGGACGGATGCAACAGACCGCAGCTGTTCTGGAGGTATTACCATTCGCGCCGGCGGGTCGAATCGGGGAATCCGGGCTTAGGCGGTATGGGGGAGCTGCCTGTTCCGGTGTTGAGAGGCTACAGCCGGGCCGTCTGTCTGCGTGATGAGGTTGATACCCTAGATCTGTTTTTTTCAAAACACCCGGTTGAGCTGTTTGCAGAAAGGGCGGCTTCCGGGGCCGTTTCGGGGGGGGGCGAGATGATTGATTCGAGGCTGCTTGCCGAAAGGATAGGGCGGCAAATATCTATCACCGGGACTCTTGCCGCCGAGAAAGAGGTTTTGACCTCGGCGAAAAAACCCATGAGCTTTATCAGTTTTGAAGACAGCTGGTCTATTTTCGAGACGGTGTTCTTTCCGGCCGCGTGGAATGCATTTGAGCCCGTTATTTCCTCCGGTTTCGCATTTCTTATCAGCGGGACGGTGGAATCAGATCAAGGGGCTGAATATATAAACGTGAGCAGACTTATCTGTCTTAACCGGATGAGGACTGTAGGCTGAACGCCTGATTATGCAGACTTTTATTCCTGCCTATTGAAATTATGGACATGATGGCCGAAAATATATTAGAGGTCTGATTTGAAATTATTAATGCTTGGAAGAAAAGAACACAGCAGCATCTTTGAGACGCTCGAAAGACTCCTTGAGCTTGAAAAGGTGCATTGTGAAATACTCTACTTTGATGAAGTTTCGGAAAAAACTCTGAGTACCTGTCTGCGTGATTCAGAGCTTTATTTCATGATACCAGGTAGTCTAACGGAAAAAAGTTTTGAGGGTGGGTCCGGAAGGGCTCAAAATTGTTCTGAATGTATGCTTGAATCGATAGCGGCAGGATATATGCTGGCGAAGAAGGGGCGGATACTGTTTTATTCCTGCGATATTGGAAAATTTAATGAGATTTTTTACGGAGAACCGGTGGTAGGCAGCATAGGGGAGGCTTTAGGTTATTTCCGCAGGGAAAAGAAAGTTTTTGAAAGTAATAAAATGCTGCTTGATGCACGCAGAATAATCTCTGATGCGGATTTAAGTTTCAGCGGAAGAGGGTTAATTGAAGCAGTTGAGAACGGGATGTATAAGGAGGTACAGGCTTTTCTTGATGCCGGATTCTCAACTGAAACAGAAACCAAGGACGGTGTACCGATTTTGAATATCGCCGTACGAAACGGAGATCTTCAAATGTGCCGTATCCTTATGAGCTACAGGGCTTCTCTGAATATCATAGCCCGCGACAGATGTTCAAGTCCGGTTATGGATGCTGTTACGGCGGTAAAACCAGAAATTGCCGAGGTTCTGATTGACGGAGGAGCAGATCTAAATTTTAAAAACCGAAACGGTCAATCAGCTCTTGTTGTTGCAATAGGCGCAAGAATGGAGGATGTAGCCAAACTCCTGATTGAAAAAGGTGCTGATATTACCCTCAAAGACAGTCTCGGTATGACAGCTGCACAGTATGCTAAACTGTTTTCGATGACTGAGATCTATGAAAAGCTAGAATCCGGATCTTAGTATGCAATTTTTTTGATTGCGTTAGAAAACCGGCTTGACGGTTTCCACGGACGGCTGTATTTTTAACCTGATGAGTGAAGGCAAGATAACCATATTTCATATCTACAGAAAGGACGGAAGTTCTATATTCCTGTATCCTTTTACACCAAAGCAGAATTTGATCGATATTCTTGATTCAAATGAGATTGCCGGTGTATACGGGCGGGAACCGCGAGTTGAATCGCTGACTATGCTCCGCAATGAACTTTACAGGCTGATAGAGCAGTCTGTTAGGGACTGGAGCTCCGAAAAGAAGTTCATTCCCAGATTTCTCCTGTCTACGGCTGTATTTCTTCTTCTATATTTTATTATGTCGGTCGTCATCCGGGATCCTATTCCCATGATTGATGAGATTATAGTAGGGTTTGCCGGCGCGGTTGCAAGCTATATAATTCTTGCCAAACGTGATTCAGATTCAAAAACAGCAACTGCAATGAAAGTGAGGCTGCGGACAAAGGTTGATGAGATAGTCTTCAATGAAGATAATTTCACCAAAGATGTTGAACAGTATCTGCAGGTCTGTGAAACCAGTACTGATATGGAGCATCTGCTCAGGAATATGACGAAGGATGAAAGCGGGATAATGTTTGATTATTCCGATAGGCAGAAGGTAAATGAGTTGATGGACAGTATCAGGATGATGTTCGATGACAGTGATATCAAAAAACATGAAAAAATGTTCAGAAAGCTGACGTTGGGCGACGATTCAGCTGTTGGAAAAACCAGGATGCTCAAGTGGATGTCAAGCAGAAAGGTTGATCCATTCCTGTTTGCTGTCTATACAAAGATTATTCAACGCGATTAAGTTCTTCCATCCGGTTCAGAAGATCGATTGATCGGGCCGCACTTGCAATAAATTCTTCAGCAGGTGTGAAGCTGTTGTCCAGTTCAAGCGCTGCTTCCCAGTAGGCTATAGCCTTCTGCAGATCACCATTAGCATACGCACCAAGGCCTGCAATATAGAGCTCGTCAACCATGTGCTGTCTTTCATAACGGCCTTCATCTCCTAATTTGATTCTGGCTTCGATGCTGAACCTGTCGAGAGCATCGGTTGATGTTGCGAGATCCTGCATATAGTTGATGTTGAAGGCTACCTCGGCAAGATCGATGGTTGTTCCGAGTGAGAGCCTTGGGTTAGAGCCGCGCCAGTTAAAACCACCTTGTATAGAGAAAAAGTCAGTCATTATCGCATTAAATCCGCCGGCCATGTACCATTCTTCAGACTCTTCTCCAAGCAGGTTGACCGGAAGTACGAAGTCGAAGGCTAAATTCAATGGATGTATCGGTGAATATGCAAAGCCCGCGGCAAATTCGGTGGGCAGAGCTTCTCCCAGCGTTTCAATTCCTGCATTTCTGAATACAGTACCAAGAGAAAAGTTTTTATCCCTTGAATCATAAAACTTTAGAAAGTTGAAGCTGGTATACAGGCCGAAATCTCCCATGACAGCAAATGAAGACTGGTCTTCATAAAAATCATCAGATATATAGCGGTATCCGGTTTTCAGTGATAGACCTGCCGATATTCCGTTAAAATAGTAATTTCTAAAGAAATTGTAAGCGGCATTCATTGATAACACAGCTTCAAGAGGGTATCCCCTGACATATGATTCGCCCCAATCGTCACGGCCGGTAAAGGGCAGGTACAGCATCTTGAATCCGGCGGATATCCCAAGATCATCAAACCTGGTTGTGAAATTTACGCTCTCGATACTTGAATCCGATATCCAGTTGTTATGTCCGAACGTGAGTTCAGTGAGGTCAAGCAGTGATGTTACGGCCGGGTTGTACATAATTGACGAGGTGTCAGCAGCCACGGCGGTCTGAGCTGTTCCCATTGCTTCTGCAATACCGCCTGCGGGAATGCGTAAAAGCTGAAAGACCGTTGTTCCTGTATTGATATCGCCGGTGAAAAAATCCGAATCGGTAATGCTGCCGTAATAATCGGAATAATCAGACGCAAACAGGCCTGTTGCCGTGAGAATCAATAATAGTGCGAACAAAAATTTTCGTCTCATCAATTATACAATATACAACAATTCCTTCTTCTTATCTATCACAGTTTTATTAACGGCGGGTGAAGCTCTTTACACGACGAAAATAATCTTAAACTGTGATAAAGTTATATGGATTAACCTCTAATGACAGCTCATTAGAGGTTGAATTTATGCCGAGAATTGGAACAGGTGTATTCCGCCCTGAAAGAAAGTTGGAAAACATCGAAATGCTTTTGGGATATAAAATTAGAGGCTGTTAGTTGCATAAAAACGCATTTGCGGTAATATTTTTAATCATACTCTTTCTTATACTGCTGCCGGCGTCAGTTACGGCATCGGGAGCTCAGGAAGACAGTTATGCAACTGCTGAAGCTCTTGTTGAACAGCGCGAATATAACCAGGCTCTTCTTGTTCTAACAGAGCTGCTGCGAACAAATCCGAATCGGATGGACGATGTCCAGGCACTGCTTTCGAGGATAAGAATTGAGAAGGAGCTTTATAACGATAAATACGAAGAACTGATCGAGGTTTACGGAGGAGATGACGTTGAAGCCGCCTATCCAATGATAGCAGAACTTGAGGCTATGGATCCGAATCCTAATGATGCTACGAGGATTTCATTAGTTCTTGCCCGTGAAACCGCCGGCTTTGTTTTCAATAATAACCGCTGGGTTCAGATTATGGAAGATGCGTCTGCGCAGCTCTCTGCTGCGGATTATTCCTCAGCGGTCGAAACCTATATGAGCGGGTTTGATCTAAGCCGTCTGATTTTCAGGGATGCCGGATATGGTAATATCGTTGTCAATGAAGTTTTTGAGCGGGCTGATGTAATGAATAAAGAATCGCTTGAATTTCTTGAACTGTATCAGGAGCTGATTGAAAAAAGCAGTGAAATGAGCAATTTCTTTAATCTCAGAAATGTTGATGCCTACGGGGCTGCTGTTCAGGATTCTTATGGAGCTCTTGCCCGGACGGCTGAGATCAGAGAAAGTCTGAAGGATACCGCTGATTATTTCATAGTGCAGGAAGAGAACATACGCAATTTGGTCGGTGATGATAAACAGATTCATTATTTGATTTATATGGACAGACTGCTCAATGGCCGAACGACAGTGGAAGAGGCTGAGGGGATATCAGGTGCCATAGAACTTTTCTGGAACAGCATATTTAAAAACATGCTTGATGAATCTTTTGCCTACACAGAAGAGGTTTTCAGTGATGGATTAGGGCTTTACAATACCGGGGATTATGAGGCCGCAGGAGATGTTTTTGCTGACGTTCTAAAGACAGCTGAAAGCAGTATCGGCAGTTATGAATTCGGAGAAAATTATTTTGAATCCGATGCACAATTTGTCCGGGACGGCATTCTATCCGCCGATATCGATGAATATGAAATTAAAAAGAATTATCTGGCTCAGGCGTCCGGTGTTTCTGAAGAATTTCCATTAATTATGGAAAAGAGACTGGCTCTTTCTGGTTTTGAGCAGAGAATATCAGAAATCAATGGAGAAGTTGACGGTTACCGTGATATTGCTGCAGAAATAAAGAGCGAGCTTTCAGTGGAAAGTCTTGAAATAAGCTCGCTGCTAACTGAGTGGGAGGTAAATCTCAGTGAAATAAGTGCCAATTCAGTTGAAGGCAATGAGATATCGGAGAAGAGCATAGCTGCTGCTAAAATACCTGTTGAGGAATATGGAGCAATAGAGGAAGGTCTGCTGAGATCCGAGATTATACTTGCAGCATCAGTCGGAAACATCGATCTTGACAGCCTTAGAAGCGAATATGAAACAGTAGCAGCCGAAGTTGAAGAAAGTATAAGTCTTATAGAGGGCGTGGCCGATGATGAGGCAGCACCGGAAGTGGATGAAGTCGATTTTACCGTGCTGTATAAATATCCCGATCAGGCTCTCGCCCGGCTGTCGGCTACAGAAAATGTAATTGAAAACCTTATCAACGGCATAAACACCCTTGATATTCAGATTCAGGATGAGCGTCCGGAGATTAGGCTGAGCTCTGAACTTCAGACTGTTACTGCCGCTTCTGAAGACCTTATGAAAAAGGCCCTGTCGCTTCTTGATACAACTCTCGGGATGGCGGACGATGCGCGAGATCAGATTTTTACTGCTGAAAAACTGAAACAGGAAGGAGAACGAAGAATTGAGGAATCTCGTCTGCTGACTCAAAGGGCCCAGTTTACCGCGGCAAAAGAGCGCCTTGAGCAGGCCGCCGCAAAATTCGACGAATCGCTTTCCTATCTTGAAGATACTGTTCTTCGAACATATCGGGATAATGAGATTCCCCGGCTGTATGAAGAGATTCAGGTTGCCGAAAACAATCTTGTCGTTAAGCAGGTTCGTGAATATCTGACCTCAGGAAAAGCAAGCTACTCACAGGGTAACTTCCCAGCGGCACAATCCGTACTCATCAGGGCGCAGAGCAGATGGTCCGATACTAATGTCGAACCAAACCCTGAGGTTGAATACTGGTTGACCCTTACCCAGACGGCTCTGTCTGTTACCTCCGGACGGGTAATTGCCGCTACCGATCCCCTATACACAGAAATGAACCAGTTCCTTAATCAGGCGCAGGAGGATTTTCAGCAGGCAAGGAATCTCTATGACGATGGGGACGGTTCGGAGGCTGATGTCTACTTTGCCAGGGCGGAACAGAGTATTCTTTATGTTCAGCAGTTTTTCCCATTCAATGAAGAGGCAAGGGTCTTGAATCTGCGTATAAGTCAGTATCGTGATCCTGAGCAGTTTGAAGAAATTTTCGGTGATGAATTCAGGACAGCCAGGGGCTTAATCTCGTCCAATCCGCAGAAAGCGTATATTGACCTGAAGGACCTTGAAGTAATCAACTCCGATTATCCCGGTCTTCAGTCTGCCATTACTGAAGCGGAATATGCTTCCGGAATCAAGGTTCGTCCGCCGGATCCTGCAAAACTTGCTAGAAGCAGTGAGCTATATGATCTTGCATATGATATAGTAAGCCGCAATATTCGCTCGGAATTTACCGTAGCTCTGAGTTATCTTGATGAAGCTATCAGTCTTAACCCGAATAATGATGAAGCAATAAGGCTTAAGGATAGAATTTCAACCGATGTCGGCGGTACGGCCACTGCCGTTCTGTCTAATACCGATCAACAGCTGTATAATGAAGCTGTAAGCGAGTATACTTCAGGTAACTATTTGAAGGCACGAATTATAGTTGAGAACCTGCTGAAGGATCCGGATAACAGCCGGAACCCGAAACTGCTTGATCTTCAGGAAAGGATAGAGAGAACACGATGATATTTAAACCTGCACACAGATTATCCGTCCTTCCCCCTGCCGTTCTGGCGGCAGTGCTGATGTTCTTTTTTTTCTGTATTCCTGCGTCAGCTCAGAATTTTTACTGGGAGGCTGAAACACCTCTCGTAGATAGCGGCGCGGGTTTCTCTCAGTCGGCGGCAGGAGGAAACCTTATAGCGTCTATATGGCAGGATGAGGTTCGCTCGGACGATGACGGCGGTGAGTTCTACCTGTCAGCTGTAACCTCGTTTGACGGTGCTCAGTGGCAGTCTAATGAACGGTTCCTTGGCCCCTTTGAATATACCGGAAATGCAAGTTACTTTTTCACCTTCACCATTGATAACGACGGCTTTATAACACTGGCAGTCTCCAACAATGATAATACAGTGGGCATATACCGCTCTACCGACGCCGGCAAATCCTTCCGTGAAATATACCGCTCTACACCATTTCCTGTAAGAATCAGTCCAAGGCTATCGCAAAGAGATGACGGCGGTCTTATACTGTTTGTTACCCAGGAGTCGGTTCAGGATGATTTCGGCTCGCTCGGAATCTATTATTCGGTTTCCGACGACGGAAGCAGCTGGACGGAATACGAACTCCTTGCACCTGAGCCGGAGTTGAAAGGTAATTTTCTGCCTTCTCACACCTCGTATAATGGACGGGAGTTCGTAGTCTTTCAGGCTTTTAATGTAGGAGCAACCTCTACCTTCCAGCTTTATCTTAAATACAGCAGCGACGGGGGTCGAAGCTGGTCCGACCCCAGACACCTGACAGGGTTCGAAGATTCGGACAACGATATGTGGGACGGCGATCCCTACATTTTTGATAACCAGCGCCCGTTTCTACTCGGGACGCCTTCAGGTGTAAGTATGGTCTGGGAGCGCGGTATTGCCGGCGGAAACCCGCAGATCTACTACAGTCGGATTGGCTATAGTGGAAATATAACGACAACTCCTGAACAGGTAAGCTCTGGTGCTGCTGAATGTCGATCTCCAAGGCTCACCTATTATAAGGGAAACGACTACATCATCTGGTTTGATAACAGGGTCGGTGACTATCACAATATTATTGCGAGCAAGGATGGTCTTTTCTGGTCCGATGATGATCTTAACTATATTACAGACGGCTCGTCTATTTTTGGAAACCTGCTTGTAAGCAGCGGGGATCTTTTCGTGCTCTGGGAAAACGAATTTGCGGGTCGGAAAAGGTTGATGCTGCTCGCCCCGGATAAAACAGTTACGGCACCGGTACTGCGTGGCGCTGATTTCGCCGACGGAAGGGCTTCCCGTCGCGACAGCTACACAATCAGGTGGAATTCTCCGACGGATTCATCTGGAATAGCCGGTTATTCATATCTGCTGACTCGCGACAGTGAAGAAATTCCCGAAAAGAAGCTTCAGATGCTGGACCGGAATCGAAGCATTACAGTAGATTTGGATGGCGACGGTAGCTGGTATTTCCAGGTTATCGCGCAGGATTATGCGGGAAACTGGTCGGATGTTGCCTCAATTGAGATGGTTCGCGATACCACACCTCCGGGGATTGTGAGTTTCGAAGAGCCGCCTCTGGATGAAAACGGAACAATGCTGTCTAACACATCCTCAATAAGCTGGCTTCCGCCTGACGATGATGACGTAGCAGGTTACAGCTACAGTCTGCAGTATGTGGGCTGGTGGACCTGGGCCGGTGATCCTGAGCTTATAAATTACAACACCCCCGCATCCAGGATTATGACTGAAGAAACATCTTATAGATTTCAGAACATAGATAACGGACTCTGGGTGCTGAATGTGCGGGCAGTTGACCATGTAGGTAATACGGGGGAGCTCGGCAGTTATCTGTTCAGGCTGAATAAATACATTCCTGTAACCTATATTACTAGTATAGACAGCGAGCGTGATGCGCTTGGCGCTGTAACGCTGGAGATCACTGGCCGGGGGTTTTCCGTAGGCGGTGTTATTGAGCAGATAATCCTGGACAGAGATGGAGCCGAACCATATGACTATGTTTATAATATTGAGGATGAACTATACGATGTCGGAAGCGATCGGTTTATTAAAGGACCAGTAATTGAGAATATCGACACCGGGAATTACCGGATAGGCCTTATACATCCGACCCGCGGATTGTACTTTACAAACTCCGCGATAGGGATAGAATCCTCGGGAACTGTAAAACTCGGAGATTTCTCCGCAGTTCCAACACCCGAGATGTCGGTGATACCGCAGCGCAGGCTAACCCTGCCGTTCCGGTATATTCTGCTGGGAATCCTCATGCTCTTCCTGATCTGTTTATTTATATTTACGATCAGAAGAACCTCCCGGCTGGTTGTTGAGGCACGGACTCTGCAGAAGCAGGCTAAAGCCCTTATTGAGGGCGGACCGGTTACATTAGAAGAAAGAAAGAAGAGGGTAGCTGAAATGGCGAAGATACGAATGGGACTCAGGTTGAAATTTACACTTCTTATAACAATTCTTGTTATGCTGATTGTAGCCATGGTTTCCATCCCGATGGCGTTTATTACAAGTGAAAACCAGCGAAGTATTCTGGCTTCAGGGCTGGAGGAGCGAGCTGAGGTTATGTTAGAGAGTATTGCATCCGGTGCCAGAACCTTTCTGCCTTCTGAGAATATTATTGAGCTTAATACACTGCCTGCACAGATGTCCGCCCTCGGTGAAGATGCAGTTTATGTCACAATAACATCAAAGGGGATAGAAGGGGCCGGGAATTATGATCCGGGAATTTATGACTATGTCTGGGCTACTAATGATGAAACGATAAGTGATGCAGCAGGCTCTGCCGGAAGTTATAGGATGTCGGACCCGGTGTCTGAGATTGCGAATGAGCTATCAATTCTTGTGAACGAACAGGCTGCGGCAAGGGTAGATGTAATTGTTGATGATATTCAGAGGTTGAATGAACAGGTTGAGCCTCTTGTTGAACAGTATATAAGAACCAGTGATCCTGAGGCTGGTGAAGCAATAGATCAGATACAGGATGAACTGCGGACCCTGGATACTGAACTTAATGCAAGGTTGTATGAAATAGGCGACAGGGTGGCAAGTTATCCAGTATATAATTCTGAAGAACTTTCAGCTGAAATAACCGATTATACATTTTACAAGCCCATTGTATTCAGAAGCCAGAACGATAGTTCATACTTCAGGGGTATCGTAAGGCTGGGAATATCAACCGAAGGAATATTGCAGTCAATTTCTGATTCCACCGATGCGCTGTTCAGGCTGATTATCATGATAGCTGCGGCAGCCCTTGTTCTGGGTCTTGTAGGAGCTCTTCTCCTTGCTGCTATGATGATTAGTCCTATCAATAAACTGGTGCGCGGTGTTGAGGTTATCAGAGATACGGAGGATAAAGAAGATTTATCGAGCCATGAAATTAAGATAAATACCAGAGACGAATTGTCGGTTCTTGCAGAAACGGTGAATCAGATGACGCACGGTCTGGTAAAAGCTGCTGTTGCCAATAAAGATCTTACTGTAGGTAAGGAAGTGCAGAAGATGTTTATTCCGCTTGAAAAGGATTTTACCGGAAATAAAATCTCTACCGGAAAAGAAGAAAATGATGATATCGCATTTTTCGGTTATTATGAGGGTGCGAAGGGTGTTTCCGGTGACTATTTTGATTTCCGGAAGATTGATGAGGTCCACTACGCGGCAATTAAGTGTGACGTTGCCGGTAAAGGTGTTCCGGCCTCACTGATTATGGTCGAGGTGGCAACGATATTTCTGAGTTTCTTCAAGAATCGTAAAGTTGTAAAAACAAAGAGCGGTAAACCCCTGCCTCCTAATATCGTAGAGCTTACCTACAGCATCAACGACATGCTTGAGGAGCGGGGATTTAAAGGTCGATTTGCAGCATTTACAATAGTTATAGTTAACTCTGAAACCGGAGAAATATATCTTTGTAATGCAGGAGATAAACTCCTTCATGTTTTTGATGCATCACAGCAGAAGATGATCATTAAAGAACTCCCCGAATCACCCGCGTCAGGTGTATTCGCCTCCGATATGGTTAGAATGGGTACCGGATTTGTTCAGGTTAAAGATAAACTTAATCCCGGCGACAGCCTCCTGCTTTTTACAGACGGTCTTGAAGAAGCTCAGCGTAAATTCAGGGATGAAGATTTCAATATCATTAAATGTAACTGGAAGGGGTTGGAACGTGGAGCAGAGCACGATACGCATCCGGTTGGTAATGACAATGAAGAGTTTGGAGTTCCCCGTATACAGACACTGATCAATACTCTAATGGCAAAAGAAAGATATGCCCTGTATAAATATCATAACCCGCTGGGTGAAGAATATCTGTATTTTGATTTCACTGAAACTGAGGGAAGTATTGAAGAGGTTGTAATGGCAGCTGTCTCAGTAGAGCGGGTTTTCAGGCTTTATCCTGATCCGACTGCCGGGCCGGATGACCGCGTTGAGATAGACAAGGCGATTGTAGCGTTTCTTAAAACGCACTTTGAAAGCTATAATGATTATTTTTCTCATCCCCTCGAGGGCAAGCCGGAAGATCCGTTTATAGCTTTCAGCCACCTGCGCCAGGATGAGCAGTATGATGACCTTACGATTCTAGGTATAAATAAAAAGTAATGCAGAAGTTCTATTGTGATAACTGCGGCACAAAGGTCAGCCGGAATGCCGCGAAATGTCCACATTGCGGTCGGTTTTTCAAATCGGTCCGCTGTCCGTCCTGCGGTCTGACCGGTCCTGCTGATCTTTTTCTTGACGGATGCCCATCCTGCGGATATGCTGCCGAGAAATTCAGGGAAGATGTTGATTTCTACGAACTAGAAGAAGGCGGGCGCCGGAAGACTGTTAAAAATAAAAAGGAAACCCGCCGGTTTTTTTCAGATAAGTTCTACCTGCGGGCTATTCCCATTCTGTTTATTATAATAATTCTCCTTGTAATTCTTCTTTTAAGAACTGGGTGGTAAATCGACGCCCTCACAAACTGCATTCCAAAGCGGTTCGTCCGGAAGCGGTGCGCTGAACTCAAGCTGTGTACCTGTCCGCGGATGGACAAATGAAAGTGAAAGGGCATGCAGATGTATACCGCCGGCCCGGTTGGTCCTTCTTGCTCCGTATTTAACATCACCTTTTATATGACAGCCTATATTGGACAGCTGGGCTCTTATCTGATGTCTTCGGCCTGTGTGAAGGATAATCTCAAGAATATAATAACGATCGGTTCTGAATATTGTTCGATAGTCGAGCACAGCTTTTTTTGTATTCCGGCCGTCTTCTGTTCGGATGTAAACCTTATTTGCTTTTTTTCCAGAGGGGATGTGGATAAGGTTTTCAAGGGTCCCGTTTTCCACCGGGGGTGGATTATCTACGGCACATACATATTTTTTTTTCACTTCGGCGTTACTGAACTGTCTGCTGAGTGATGCGGCGGATTTTTTACTCCTTGCAAATACAATGATCCCGCTGACAGGTGTATCGAGCCTGTGCACAAGGTAAAGCTTCCCGAAATCCTTTTCAAGACTCTCTATCAGAGAATCTGTAACCCCCGGTCCCGGCTGTACAGCCTGCCCGCATCTTTTATTTACTATAATTATATCGTCGTCGGAAAATATATGCATAGGCAGAGTTTCATTGTAAAAGAATAAAAAGTCAACAACTACTATTTACAAATACACCCGGTGCCCGTACAATTAGTTTGTTTTTGGAGGAATAATGAAAAAATTATTTTTAATTCTGATTATTTTAACAGCAGCAGGCTCTGCAGGTTTTGCCGGAGATATCAGCTTTGCCTTTGAAGATGCAAGATTTCACAGCGATCTGCTGGGAGGTTTTGCACCGGTTTATATCCGCGCCGGCATAGATTATACAGGGCTTGAATTAATCGACAGTCAGCGTACTGACCTGTATGTTATCGGCGGTGGGGCTCTTGTCAGTGAAAGTATCTGGACCGGTTTAGATGGATTACCCTTTCTTGCCGATGCAGTTGCAAATAATACCGATGATTTTGATGATGAAAACAGTTACAGCAGATGGCAGACCGACTTTTCTATGAAGTTGAAGCAGGGCTTCATTCATGAGGAGGGACGGGAAAAAGCACTCCTTGCAGCATATGGAAAATACGCGATTACTTTTACATCCCCGCATGAAAACTGGGGCGGCGGCACAAGCTCAAACTTTCTTGACGGATTGGCTTCGGCATATCCCGATCAGGACGGAACGGTTACAAACCTTCTGCAGGCTGGAATTGAACTTGACAGGTTGGACAAGGGTGATGTATACGACGGTTTCAATGTCGACGCTTCAATACAGGCAGCCCCTCGCTGGCTGGCAAACAGCCTGTACGGAGACAGTAATTTCATGCAGTTAGATCTAACAGCAAAGGGATATTATTCACTCTTAGAGCTTAAACGGAAAGACAGTGAATTAACTGGTCTCGGTATCTATCTTGCCGACCGTGTTCAGGTAGACTATCTGATTGGTGATGCCGTACCGCAGTATTACCAGGAGAATCCTGCCCTTGGTACCAAGATGCGCGGATTCGAGCGGATGTCAATGGGAACCGAATTTACAATCGTAAATAATTTTGATATCAGGTTATACGGGATAGAATTTGTAGATAATATCAATCCTGTTGCAGTTCTGTTCTGGGATACAGGCTATTATGCAGGAGATTTCTATAATACTGACTATAATGAAGCGGGATTACGAATGTCTACGGGCTTTGAACTCGCCCTGAATATTGTAGATTTTGCTCAGGTTGGTTACAGATTCGGGTTTCCTCTGATAGGTGAGAACCTCCAGCAGGAATCAATGCAGTCCGGTATTATGTTCATGTACCAGTTCTAAACATGAATAAACAGGATCCAGATATCGAGGAAAAGACAGTCCTCATCATTGATGATGAGGACATAATAAGAGCATCGACAAGTGCGATGCTCATGGATCTCGGTTATAAAGCTCTGATTGCCGAAGATGGTGAACGGGGAGTTGAGATATTTAAAGTCAATCGCAAAGATATTAATCTTGTAATTATGGATATAATCATGCCGCGTATGGGTGGTTTAGAAGCCTTTGAAAAAATAAAAAAAATAGATCCCGATGTGAAGGTTATTGTAACCTCGGGTTTTCCCCGAGAGGATCGCTTTGAGGCTTTTATTGATGGCGGAGCTGTAGCAGTAATGAAAAAGCCCTACCGTCGTAAAGTGATGGCAGAGCTTTTATCTGAACATATCTGAAACTATGTCTGAATTCTATTTAAAAATGTCTTTTATCTCATTCTTATAAATCCTGGCGACAACATTTCTTTTAATTTTAAGGGACTGAGTCAACTCTACTCCGACTTCAAATTCCTTCGGTAGAAGTTTGAATCTGAAAATACGTTCAAACGCCTTGAATCCGGTTTTAGCATTTACAAGTTCCTGAATTTCATTATTTACAAGTTCCTGAATAAAGGGGTTATTGATAAGCTCTTCTTTTTCAAGATAAGAGATGCCCTTTTCAATTGCCAGTTTTTCAATTGCTTCCGTTTCGGGTATTATCAGTGCGCCGAGGAACTTCTGATCCTGGCCGACAATCATTACCTGAGAAATATATTTTGATTGCATAAGTCGTTCTTCAATAGGCACGGGCTCTATATTTTCTCCACCTCTAAGCACTATGGTCTCTTTTGAGCGACCGATAATCTTGAACTCTCCTCCGTGAGTAAAAACAGCGAGATCGCCGGTGTTGAGCCATCCGTTTTTTAGTATTGCAGCAGTGAGTTCCGGCTCCTTGTAATACCCTTTCATGACCTGCTCGCTTTTTACATGAAGTTCACCCTTTACGCCGACCGGCATAATGGCCCCGTCCTTATCGATAACACGGTAGTCGATGTCCTCGAGAAGTGGTCCTACTGTATTCGGCACCGGATGTGAATCAACTCTTACTGCAAGTACCGGTGCTGTTTCCGTCAGTCCGTAGCCTTCTAGAACAGAAATGCCGACTGTTCGGAAAAATTTATCTATATGAGAGGGCAGGGCTCCGCCTCCGGAAATACCGGCCTTGAAACGTCCGCCGAGTTTGTCTTTCAATTTACTAAAAACAAGTATATCGCCCAGTTTTTTAAGCGGTGTGAAAAGAATCAGTGGAATGATGCTTATGACTGATTCAACTATACGGTTTCGTTTAGAAAATTGAGGGAGAAGGCCCTTGAACATGTCATAGAGGTAGGTCTGTATCTCGCCCACGGAAAGAAAAAAGAAAAAAAGTGTTCGTTTAGTAGCGCTGCCGGCATTAATACTTCGCAGGACTGATGCATGTACGCTTTCCCATATTCTCGGAACCGATGTAAGCCACTGCGGTTTTACCTTTTCCATATCAGGCATCATGACGGCGCCAACAGGTTTGGAGAATGCCGTTGCAAGGCCCAGGAATACTGAAATGTACATACAGGCACGTTCAAAAGAATGCCAGATAGGAAGTACCGACAGCATTACTTCACCGGGGAGCAGATTCAGATGCGGTTTAATCCTGTCTACCTGAAACAGGAAGGCCTTGTGTGTGAGCATAACACCCTTCGGGTTTCCAGTCGTTCCAGAGGTGTATATAATTGTGGCAATATCTTCACAATTGCCGATTGTAATCTCATTTTCGAAGAAATCTGGATCTTTTTCATAGGCGTCATTTCCTATGCTGACAAGTTTTTCATAACTCATCAACTCTACATCTGCGGGAGATTTGATTTTCTCAATTCCGTCGTAGTCAAAGAGGATAATTTTTTTCAGCAGAGGAATATCCTTGATCTTTGAAAGAATCTTTTCAGCCTGTGTTGCATTTTCAGCAAAGGTTATCGGGCAATCTGCATGCGCGAGAATATATTGAATCTCATCTGCAGTGGAATCGCAGCCCCGGGGGACGTCGATTGCCCCGAGTCCCATAACACCGAAATCGGTCAATATCCACTCTTTGCGATTTTCCGAGATAATTCCAATATGATCTCCGCGCTTAACTCCTATTTCATGAAGTCCGGTACCATAGGCCTTGAGTTCTTCCCAGAAATCTTTATGTTTAAGCGGCTGAAAGTCCTTATTCACGTCCTTAATCAGAAAGACGTTCATATCAGCATATTTTGAGCTTATGAGTTTCAGTCTCTGCGGGAGAGTGTCCGTACTGCTTCTCAATCTTCTCCTCCTAAAACGGGATTTTTTTAGAATAACAGATCAATACGACGTTGTCCATTTCTAGTTTATTCTACAAGATTTGTTATCATTCTCCGGCTGATAATCTCGGGAAGCAGTTCCGCTTCGAATGAGCCTGCCGGGTACCATGTGTAGAAGGGCACTCCGGCGCGACCGAACTCCTTCATCCATTCGGTGATCTCAGGGCTTTCATTTGTATAGTCTCCGTGAATTAGAATTGCCTCGTTCTCCTCAAAAAATCTGTCAACCTCATCAGTAAATAACACGGTGGATTCGTTGGTTCTGCAGGTCATACACCACTTTGCTCCAAAAGCGACAAAAACTGGTCTGTCGCCTCCAATGCTCTCATAAACTGTTTCCGGGGTAAATTCAAGCCATCCTTCATATTTCGCATTTTTTATGTTTTCAACGCCTGCGGAATCAGAATTTCCTGTATCGTTGCTTCCGCTGAACAGGAAGGTAGCGCTGGCTGCTATAATAACTACTGCAACAGCCAGACCAGTTAAACCCTTCCTTCTTGAGGCTCCGGGCGCGGTGAATTTCCCGTAAAGCCAGGCTGCGATACTTACTGCGGTCAGGTAAATCAGCAGTTTCGTGAGAAAGCCCTGAGTACTCTGATAAAGCAGAACGTCTATAAGCCAGACAGATGTTCCAATCAGCAGAAAACCCATTATCTCCCGGAAAGTATCCATCCAGGCTCCGGGTTTCGGCAGCCTGGAAACGACCTTCGGCACAAAACCAATGATAATGAAGGGGAACGCAAGCCCCAGTCCCACCATGAAAAATACCGCCAGAATGACCGGTGCAGGCTGGGAAAATGCGAATCCCGCGGCAGTTCCGAGAAAAGGGGCTGTGCAGGGGGTTGCGAGCAGCACGGCAATAACGCCGCTGAAAAAATGTGAGCCTGCACTGCTTTTGCCTCCAACCGGCGCTCCTGTCTTCATGACGGGGGCAGAGATGGAGAATACATCGAAAAGTGAAAGGGCGAATACAAATATTATTGTAAGCAGAGCTATAACGAAGCTCCTGTTTTGAAACTGAAAGCCCCATCCGACCTGCTCGCCCGATGCCTTGATTATTATGATTACGACGGCAAGCGCCAACAGAGAGATTATTACTCCCGCTGTGTATAGAAGTGACGATGCAAGAATCTGTTTTCTGTTTTCACCCCCCTGTTTTACGAGACTCAGGGCCTTTATTGAAAGAACCGGTAGTACGCAGGGCATGACGTTCAGAAGCAGTCCACCCAGGAATGAAAGAAGCAGAAAGAATAGGATGTTGGGAACAGCTCCGGAAGCTCCGGCTTGAGATGGGGTGTCGGCAGTGCTAACAGAAAAGTTTTCGGCAGCGGTAATCTCTTTTGACTGCGGGAAGAGACACATGCCGTCTTCGTTGCAGAGTTGCCATGAAGCTTTTACAGTCAAGTCCTCCCCGGAGCCGGGCCGGTAACCCGACAAGTCTGCTTTTATGACGGTTTTACCATAATAGTTGATAACCTCACCTTCTTTCAGTCCCTCGGGGTAGGATATCGCTCCTGCTGTTACACTGCCCGGCGAGAGTATTTCAAACTTAAAGAAGTTTTCCTGGAAGGTCTGATGAAACCCTTCGGGGAAGTCATATTCAACCTGTAGAATGTATCCTCCGTCGGTGCCGTTGATGACCCCGGCTTCTATTGTCACTGAAGGATTGTCAACCTGTGCTGAAACCGATTCTATGAGGATTATCAGAATTGCTGCCGCGAGAAGTAAGATCCTTGATTTTTTCATAGTGCCCCCGTCATTGCTATCAGTAATACTGAAAAATTATATAAACCATGTCCTATGGAAATTGTATGAATAGATTTTGTTTTTACAAAAAGCCAGGTTAGGAAAAAACCAATGGCTGCCGTAGCGGCAAAGGCGTAATACCCCTCATAAATATGTCCTGAACCGAAAAGAACGTTGACCGCGATTGCAGAGGGAATGAGTCCAGCACCTGTTTTCTGCAGCGATTTAAACAGATAGGCGCGAAAGAATATCTCCTCCAGATATCCCGTAGCCATGCACGATATGAAGACAATGGGCAGAAGCCTGTAATCCGAGAAACTCCATCCGCTGCCGTAGACAAGCTGGTTATCAATTTCCGGTTCAAGAAGCATCGTAATTAAACCTATGGGAATAATACAGAGATAAATCCCTATAAGGGCAAGCAGTGATCTTGGGACATCAATCTTACTTATTTTTCCGATATCGAAGTCGGCTAGGCTTCTTTCCGGTTTTATACTAATGATATAAAGTATAAGCAGAAGCTGGGGAACCGCTGTAATAATGTAGAAAATATTAAAAAAAAGGCTTTCGAACATATCAGGAGCAATTTCCTGCACTCCCTGTGATATAAAACCGGGTAAAAACAGCACAGAAAACAGCAGGAAAGGCTCCATCAGGGCGATCTTAATTTTTTTATTGTTTGTACTGGAAAAAAACTCGTTCACACAGTAGAATATTACTAATATTTATGTTAATTGCAAGAAGAATCAGGCAGTTACAGTTAATAAGGTAATGGATCGATACTAATATTATGTGGATTATTCTTGGCGTAATTTTTATTCTTCTGGTTATTCTCATTTTTGTGCTTCGCAGGATGGGCGGTGGCAACTTTCCGTGGATGCAGTTCTATGCAAAGGGGCGTGAATCCGGCTTCAGTATGAAAGAGATTCATCTGCTTCGAAAGGTAGCTGTCGAAAACAGGTTGGAAAACCCGACCTCGCTGTTCTGGTCAATAAAGCAGCTTGACCGCTCCATTCGCGGAACAATTATGAAATTCAGGAATGAGGGAACATACTCTGAAGAGACTAACGTGAGTTTTATCGGTAAGCTGTATGATTTCAGGCGCCGGGTTGAACTCAATCTGCCCAAATACAAGCTCGGTTTAAAGACAAGTCGCAAGATAGCCACTCATCAGAAGATTAAGTTAAATCTGCCGGGAGCCGGAACATATACCGCAAGCGTAGTTGAAAACTTAAGGCGCTATCTCGCTATTTCCTATCCTGAAGGCCCGGTACTGCCGGAAGGTTTCGATTGGAAGGGGCAGGAAATAAATGTTTTTTTCTGGCGCGGCGATGATGCCGGTTATGTTTTTGATTCGACTGTTATTGAAGATTATTCAGAAAAGAATTATGCCATATTGCATATTACGCATTCGGATAACCTGGTGCGAAGTCAGAAACGTTCATCGGTCAGAATTGACGTAAACAGACCAGCTCAGCTGTATCTTCTGAAGAGCGTTGTCGAGGCAAGCGATGTAGAGGAGAAATCTTCAGGACTTCGATGCCGGATTGTAGATGTATCCGAGGGTGGAGCTGCGCTGATAATCGGAGGAAAGGCAAGAGTAGGAATTGCAATAAAGCTGCAGTTTTCGCTCGGACCCTATAAAATCAGGATGTCCGGTACTGTCCGTGGGGTAAATTTTAATCCAAAGAAGAATCAGTCGGTTCTGCATATGCAGGCAGCGCCTCTGCATCCCATTATTCGTAACCAGCTTCTCTCCTATGTATACAATATTTTTGGAGAACGTGAGCAGCGCACAGGCAAAAGCCGTGTGACAAGCTATTAAGAGGACCCGATGAGGAAGATTTCAATTACGGCTGCAGTGTTGATTGTGCTCGTTCTTTCCGCTGTACAGCCTGTTTTCAGCAACGATAATCCGGGGGTTGTAGAAGCCTTCAGGAAGAATTTTACCAGGGGGAGCCTCTCTACCAAAGTCAGGGTTCTGCAGGATTCGTTAGAGTACAAGGATGCGGATATGTCCCCGCTTTATACTCTATCTCTGGATTTCATTATCAGTAATACATGGATGCTCCAGAGTGATACCATCGGACGCGATCTGATGTTTTTTACAATACGTCTCCTTGGAACTAACGGGATAACCGAGGCAGCTGATAACCTCTGGCTGTTTTTTAAATCGGTAGACGACTCAGCCCTTATGATTGAAATAATGAATGCTCTCGGTGATACGGCCGCAGGCAAACAGAATATAATCTACGGAATAAATGCCTGGCTCAGGGATTACAATACCGCTTTCAAGGCGGGGAAGACTCCCGATAGCAAGCTCGTGGCAGAAGCCGTTGCAACACTCGGTAAGCTCGGGGATCCGACCTCCTTTCCGATTGTGTTCACAACCGGTACAATCGGGTATTCAGAGACTGTAAATCTTAGCGCAAATGAAGCCCTTGGGAAAATAGACGGATATTTTACTGATCATATAATCGAAGTAATACGTTCAAGCGTTCCGGAAGAAAAACTTGCGGCCCTGAAAGCGGCCTATGGTCAGTCCAACCTCACAAGAGACGATAAGGCGTCAATTGCCCTTGTCGGACTCGATATAGGTCTTTATTCAGAGGCTTATGATTCGGCTGAAGAAGGGATTCTGCGTGAACTGCGTTATGAAGCAGTAAGGCAGCTCACAGCCCTTAACTGGGCCGGAGCTACTGATAATCTTGTAAAACACTTTGACTCGACTGTTTTTGAGCTTGAACAGGGGCTCTGCAGAAAGGTTAGTCTAATTGAGGCAATCGATGCACTCGGTAATGCCGGCACCCATGACGCAGCCATTAGGCTGACGCTATATCTGGAAGTACTCAATTCATATACCGAAAACGGTCAGATTGTGGACGAACAGGTTATTCTAAGTGTAATCAGAAATCTTGGAGAACTCGGGGATAATACCGCATTCGATTATCTGCTGTATACCGGCTATCTGAATTATTCAGGTACGGTTCAGCGTGCAGCCAGGGAGGCCCTGAAAAATCTTAAGAACATTTAAAGAAAAGATTAATCTAAAATTATCAGAAAATCCATTAATCTACGGACTATCTGTGTCTTTGTTTTTAAGGCTGGCTTTGATGGAAGCATTTCAAACGTCAGCAAGATTTGTTTTATCAGTTGTTGCCGTCATAGCTGCATTATCTTTAGCGCTGATTTCAGGATTAATCTCAGTCAAAAAAAGAAAAAAAACAGAACCGCGATTTATTATTCTGATGACGGGCTTTGCTGCTGGCATGTTCCTCTCGCTGTTTTTCAGTAATTCCGCCCCGTCATGGCTCGGACTCCCGGTAAGCAGGGTAACCGGTTTTGAATGCTCGGCAGTATCCGACAGCCGAAGGTTAAGCTCCGGGGGCTACATTCTTGAAGCAGAGCTTCATTCCTGCAGAACAATGAGCAACGCGGAGGCCGGTGCGGGCGGAAGGATACTTCTCTTTTTTAATAATAATCCTAAACTGTTCAGGGGGTGCATACTCAGCGTAGAGGCGGAAGTGATTGCATCTGAAGAGTGGCGCGCGCTTGCCGGACGGCAGAGGCTTTCATCGGCATCAATCCTGAAAAATCCCGCCGTCCTAACCTCCTGCCCGGAACCGGGGGCCGTCTCCCGCGGCGGCTGGCATAGTCCTGCGGCGCGATGGCGTTCAAAGCTGGCTGCAGGTATTGCAGAGAAATGCCTGGATATGGGGCCCGAAGCGGGCGGGCTTTTTTCCGCGCTTTTTACCGGTAATCGGGATGGACTGACATCTGAAGAATCGCGTATTTTCCGCCGCGCAGGATGTTCGCACATCCTTGCGCTTTCAGGCATGCACCTCGGAATAATCTCAGGGATCATTCTGCTCCTGTTAAAACCGCTTCCGGGCCGTAAGCCGGCCTTCTGCATAAGCTGTGTTTTCATTCTTGCATATCTTTATCTTACAGGGTTCGGAATATCGCTTGTACGGGCTGCTGTTATGTATTTTTTCTGCGGTTACGCAATGATTTTCTACCGGAGATTCAGGGGGGGCGACGTATTGTTGCTGTCGTTCATTTCCCTTGTTTTAATCAATCCTTCTTCCTTTTATTCACCAGCTTTCAGGCTGTCCTTTCTGGCTGTCGCAGGAATTTTACTCGTATCGCCGACAGTTAACAGGATCCTGCGTTCTTTTTTACCTCTGCCTCTCAGTACTGTGCTTTCTGTATCCATAGGTGCGCAGTTATTTGTAACGCCTTTGCTTGTTCAGCTGTTCGGTGAACTATACCCTGCGGGAATTCTCTCTGCAATTATTATTGCCCCCTTAGTGACTGTTTTTATCTGGACGGGTATAATCTACCTGATTTCAGACTTGGGGGCGGCCGCTTTTGTTGAGGGCATATTATACCGGATTGTATTTTCTATCGCCGGGAAGGCAGCGAAACTGCCCGCAATCGCTGCTGCGGGTAGGATGCCTGCGGTACTTGCCATCTGCGCCTTTGTCTTGACTTTGTTATATATCTACAGCCTTCACAGGAGAAAAACAGATGGAATATCCCATAAATTATGACTCGCCTGCCGAGCTGAGGGAATTTTTAGAATCAGCAAATTTGAGTATGAAGAAAAGATTCGGACAGAACTTTCTGGTCAACAAAGGCGGTAGAGAAAAAATTATATCATTTCTTAGATTTTCCGCTGATGATTCCGTATGGGAGATAGGACCCGGTCTCGGCGCCATGACATGGCATCTGCTGGAGGGTGGGGCCGACGTGAGAGCTTTTGAGATTGATCATGGCTTCATTGGACAGTTAAAAGAGTTTTACGGTGAAATACCGAATTTCAGCCTGACAGAAGGCGATTTTCTGAAGAATTTTAAAAAAATGCGTGACGATGCCAGTGCTTCCCCTGATTACATCCTGGGAAATCTACCCTATGTATCCGGTTCGGTGATGATAGCCGAAATCGTTAGATCAGCTATAAAACCTTCCGGTATGGTCTTTACTCTGCAGAAAGAGGTAGGGCACAGGATGGCGGCAGAACCAGGCGGAAAGGAGTATTCGGGTTTTTCTCTCGTATGTCAGTCTAAATATGATGTATTTCTTCGCGGCGAATTAAAACCCGGTTCTTTTTATCCAAGGCCGGCCGTACAGTCTGTTATTGTTGAAATGCGTCCTCACAACAGATTTGAGCCGGAGGATGCGAATATTTATTATGACCTTATCGATGATCTCTTTCTTTCAAGGCGAAAAAAAATATCAAACAATCTTGTTTCAGGCAAACTTGCATCAAAAATAGGTAAGCAAGCGGCTTCCGAAGCACTGAAAAGCAGCGGTATAGACGGAGGAAGAAGGGCTGAGACTCTGTCGGTTGCTGACGTTGAGCTTCTCAGCAGAACTTTCGCAGAATTCGCAAAATAAATCTAACATGGTTTTGACTATTAAAGAACATATAAATATAATCAGGTAATAGATGGAATAATCAGAGTTTAGGAGAATAACGATGAAAAAAATAATTATAGCAGTTCTGCTGGTCAGTCTTCTGATTGTCGCAGGATGTGCGACATCATCTGCAGGGTCTGCCGATTCGCCGGAACGCCTCGCAGGCAATGACGGTGGCAGTGCTGATACGGAAGGCAAGACTGCCGTTAAGGAAATAGTGAAAATACCCTATGTATTGAAGAACACAAATTACTTCAGCGATGGTTACATAGAAAGCTATATGGTCTATACCTATGATGAAAATATGAAGGTAGTCCGTGAGGATCTGTTTGACTCGTTCGATGAAATTATTGAATCGGCAGTTTCTGAAGTCCTTGAAGACGGTTCGGTTAAGCGGGAACTTTTTGATTCACGCGGCATTCTCAAGTCCTGGAGAAAAACAGTTAATGACGGCAACGAAAACCCGATCCGGATAGAGTCATACAGTGCCGACGACGAGCTTCAGACAGTATCCGAGTACAGCTATAATGAAATCGGCGGGAAAACCCTCTGGAGGGTCCTTGATGCTGATGGAATAGTTATCTCTGAAACCAGATATCTTTACGAGGACGGTCTGAATACCAGAATCGATATCTATGACGCCTCAATGACTCTTTACGAATATTTTGTAAATGAATATGAAGACGGCCGGAGGGTGAAAAACAGCCATTTTGATGCTGACGGCAAGCTGAAAGCGGCAATTGAATATGTTTACACAGAAGGCGCAGTATCAGCAGAAAAATATCTCCGGGCTAACGGTTCCACATCAAGAACTGTTTCGTACATTAATGACGCAGAAGGCTCGCATCTCAAAGCCGAGTATTTTGACGGCAATGGAAAACTGAAAGACTGGACTGAAACTGAATATGAATATGTATCAGAAGAAGTGACGGTCTGGAAATAGGAAATAAGATGAACAAAAGAATATTTACCCTTGTTGCGGCAGGCTGCCTTCTTTTATCGGCTGCACCTGTTTTCAGCAATGAAATGTCGGCAGTCTGGTCGAGGATATATAACACAACGGATAATCTTGAAGCAAGGCTATCGGTTATGCAGAACATCGTTGATCTTCATGACAGGGATATGGAGCCTGTCATCAATGAAGCTCTTAAAGAGATAGTATATTCTCTCGATGAATCAATGAGTTTCAACGAGAGACAGCAGCTTGATGATTTAATGAAAATGATGATTCGTGAGCTCGGAAGTCTGAAAGCCGTTGATTCGGCACCGGAAATGTATAAGGTTATGCAGACAACTGAAGATGAGTTTCTGCGTGCAATCGCAATAGCGGGAATGGGTAACGCCGGTGCACGCGACTACGCGGACGAGATAGCCGAACACCTCCGATATCTTAATACAGGCATCCTGACTATAGAAAATAATGAACAGAGAAATTCGGTTGTAGATGCCTGTATTCTCTCCCTTGAAAGACTGAAACATCCTGCGGGCTTTGAGCCTGTTTTCTTTGCTTCAATCGGTCGCTATGCACGTGAGAGCGTTATGAAGGCCGAACGGGCGCTTCAGAACATGGTTGAAGATCCAACCGATCTTGTTGTTGATATAATCAAAGCTGATAACAGCTTTGAGGTGCGTCTTGCAGCCCTGGGTGTAGAAGAGCGCAGTAAGGCAACTGCCGAAAGACAGACCGAAGCTGCAACGGCGGCAATTGAGGTAAGTCTGGTTTATAACGCGGTGACGCCCACCGACAGGGAATATCAAACCCGGACCAAGGTTAAGGCCGCAGAAATGATTCGTGATCTTGGAACTGAAAATGAAGATGCAGTCGAATGGCTGGGGGTAATGCTCAACAGCAGTACCAATGTAAATGAGCTTGTAATCAGTCTTCAGGCCTTAGGTACATATTCCTCCAATAATGCCGTGACTATTCTGTCAACCTATCTCGCTTATCACAGCGACAGAAGGGTAGCGGGGATTCAGTATAAGGATGAGCGGGCAATACGTGAGTGTATAAACGCCATTGCGAACACTGGTAACCCCAATGGTAAAACTGCACTGATGATGGTCGAATACTCTAACTGGAGCAGCCAGACCATCAGAATGGCAAAGAACGCATTAAAAAATATGTAATTCAGTCTGACTTAATTAATATTAAAAGGGCTCAGTTCCGTTCATCACGGACTGAGCCTTTTTTCTGCTTTTTTTATACGTCAGCAGTTTTAAAGAATACCAGCATCCCTCATGATGGATTCAAGCATTTTCTTGTTTTCGTCCGTCATTTCGCAGAGCGGAAGCCTGTAAACATCCTTCATCATTCCCTTAAGGAAACAAGCGTATTTAACGGGAATCGGGTTTGTGTCCATGAACATCGCTTTAAAGAAGGGGAACAGCGCATAGTGCAGTTCTCTCGCCCGCTCAAAATTACCTGCGTTTGCGGTACGGACAAGCTCTTCCATCTCTGCAGGAATTATATTTGATGCAACCGAAACAATACCGCGTCCGCCGCATGCAATCATGGGAAGCCCCAGGTTGTCGTCGCCTGAAAGAATGGTGAAATCATCCGGTTTCTTATGGGCAAGATCCATAACCTGTGGAATACTGCCGCTTGCTTCCTTTACAGCAACCACGTTCGGGTGCTCAGCAAGCCTCAGCATTGTGCTGTTTTCAATATTCTTGCCGCTTCGGCCCGGAATATTGTAAACAACCATAGGCATGTCCACCGCATCAGCAACAGCCATGAAGTGGCGGTAGAAACCTTCCTGTGAGGGTTTGTTGTAATAAGGGGCAACCTGAAGGCTGTAATCAGCCCCGGCATCCCTGGCATGCTTCGTGAGTCGTATAGCCTCAGCGGTCGAGTTTGATCCGGTTCCGGCAATAATCGGAACTCTTTTCGCGGTCTGCTCTATTACAGTTTCAATAACCTTATCGTGTTCATGATGATCAAGGGTGGGGCTTTCACCTGTAGTTCCAACCGGTACAAGCCCGGAGATGCCCTTTTCAATCTGGAAATCAACAAGATCTCTGAGGCTCTGCTCATCAACCGAGCCGTCTTCGTTGAACGGCGTAACCAGCGCCGTAAATACACCTTCTAATTTCATAACTATACTCCTAAAGACTCTGAAATAAAATCTTCAACCCTGAAGAAACCTTTTTTACCTTGAAGCCATTCCGCCGCCAGTACCGAACCAAGCGCAAAACCTTCCCGGTTCCGCGCAGTGTGTTTGATCTCAATCGTGTCCGCCGTCGAATCGAGCGTTACCGTATGGGTGCCTGGTATGGCTCCGCCGCGAACCGAACCAACATGAAGCTCATGCGGCTCAATAGCACGGTCGAGTCGGTCGGTGACTATCTCGCTTTTTAATTCCGATTTATTGATAATCTTCTCGGCAATGGTCAGGGCTGTTCCGGAGGGTGAATCCTTCTTCAGCTTATGATGGTATTCATTGACCATAATATCATATTGAATTGCCGAATTTATAAGGCCCGCAGCCTTTTCGGCCAGAATAAACAGCATATGGGCGCCGATAGAAAAGTTGGATCCCCACATGTAGGTTCCGCCCCTATCCTCAATAACGCCCTTAATTTCATCACGCCTTGCATCCCAGCCTGTGGTTCCGACAATTGCCGCAACGCCGGCATCAGCATAGATCTCAGCATTCTCCCTGATGGAAGAGGGCAGCGCAAACTCAATTACAGCGTCGGCGTCTTTAAGCAGATCAGGACGCAGCGATTCATAATCACCGGCTCCTGAAGGATCAACCCTTCCCGCGATATTATGTCCGCGGCTCCGAAGAATAGATTCAATCATATGGCCCATTCTGCCGTATCCGACAATCAATACGTTCATATTTTCTCTCTTATTCAGGCTGTTATTCGGACTGTGCCATAGTCACAGCCGAGGTCGTAACTATATCCTCTATGCTGCATCCGCGGGACAGGTCGCTGACCGGTTTCGCAAAACCCTGAAGGAAAGGACCGTAAGCGTCCGCGCCGGCAAGTCTCTGTACAAGCTTGTAACCGATATTTCCTGCCTGAAGATCAGGGAATACAAGAACATTCGCCTTACCGGCAACCTTTGAACCGGGAGCCTTGCTGTCACCGATAGCCGGAACAATAGCAGCATCAAGCTGGAGCTCGCCGTCAATATTAAGGTCCGGTCGTTTCTCCTGCGCAATGCGGGTCGCCTCAACAACCTTGTCTACATTCTCGTGGCTTGCAGATCCCTTGGTGGAGAATGAAAGCATGGCGGTGCAAGGTTCGGCATCAAGAAACTTTTTGCATGATTCTGAAGCAGCAATGGCAATTTCCGCAAGCTGCTCAGCAGTCGGGTTAGGAATGGTTGCACAGTCAGAGAAGACCATATTGCCGTTTACACCCCATTTTGAATCAGGCATATACATGATAAAACAGCTTGAAGCGGACTTAACGCCCGGTGCAGTCTTGATAATAGTAAACGCAGCGCGAAGCACATTACCGGTAGAATTCTCTGCTCCGGCAACCATGGCATCAACATCGCCTACTCTAACCATCATGGCTCCCCATTTGAGAGGATCAACAATAGCTTCCCTTGCTTCTTCTTCTGTAACGCCCTTTTTCTTTCTAAGTTCGTAGTATTCAGCAGCATATGCATTTATTTTTTCTGAATTTGTCGGATCGGAAATTGTTATACCGTCAAGATTTACCCCGGCATCGGCAGCAGCTGCCTCAACATCTCCCGTTTTTCCAACCAGCACAACCGAAGATGCAAGTCCTTCGTCCATGATAATTCTGGCAGCCTTCAGGGTTCTAGACTCCGTGCTCTCCGGAAGAACAATTTTCTTCTGAAGTCTTTTTGCTTTTTCTTTCATTAATTCTTTAAAAGCCATTATAGTGATTCTCCTTATGTTACAATCATCAAATTATGTTAAAAGTTTTAGGAATAATAATATATATCTTATGTTTTGCAAAGTTAATCTGATGCAGTAAGCAGAAATTCAGCTCCCATATTGAGAAAAATCAGTAAAGCAACTATTATCACAACATGAAGACAGCAGTTTATGGAATGGGACGTTTCGGAACCTTCTGGGCCCGTTTGCTTGCCGAAAAGTTTGAGGTATACGGATACAGCAGGAGCGGCAGGGAACTTCCCTCGCAGATAAAAACAATTGAAGAAGAAAAAGAATTCAAAGAGTTTGACGTAATCTTTCTATGCTGCTCCATCAGCGCGGTTGAAGAGGTCCTGAACAGGATATCAAAGTATGTGAAACCCGGGGCAGTGGTTCTCGACACATGTTCCGTTTAAGTAGAACCCGTAAGACTTATGGAGGAACTCCTCCCTGAAAGTACCGGCATAATAGCCACCCACCCGATGTTCGGGCCGGATTCAGGGCGAAACGGAGTAAAGGGCCTTCCTATGGTATTCCATCCCGTTCGCGACTGTGAAGGCAGCGGCAAAGGATGCGGCGATTACTGGCGCAGTGTTTTTGATGAAATGGGACTTGTAATCCACGATATGACCCCCGATGAACATGATCAGGAAGCCGCCTTCACCCAGGGGATAACCCACTTCGTAGGCCGGGTGCTTAAGGAACTTGAACTTAAAGACAGCGTAATTGCAACCCTCGGTTACACCAAACTTCAGGAAATAGTCGAGCAGACCTGTAACGATCCCCTGCAGCTGTTTCTGGATCTCCAGCGTTACAATCCCCATACCGAAGAAATGCGTGTAAGGCTTCAAAAAGCCCTTAATGACACAATGGAGATGTTTTAGCACTCGGGCGGCCGGCTGCCCGTCGCATGCGCCGAACAGCGCCGGGCCCTGCGCTGCAATGCCCGGTCACGCGGCCCTTTGCCGGCTTCCTCCGGTCCGCCGGTCCCGCGCGGGCATTTTCGCTGCCGTCCCTGCCGCAAAGAGGAAGAAAGCTGACGAACGCTTGACAGCTGGGCAAAGGGTAAGTACATTTAGATGATATGAGCGATATTCAAATTCAAACTATAGATGAAGCTGAAATTGATACAATACTTGCAGAGGATATCGATTTTACAGGAAAATTGGGATTCGACAAATCCCTTATGATAAAAGGACGGATGAAGGGCGACGTTAAAGCCGAAGGTGATTTTTACATCGGTGAATCAGCAGTTGTCGAAGCAAGGGTGGAAGCCAACATCGTATCTGTAAAGGGTACGGTGCACGGCAATATCTACGCCTACGACAGAGTTGAAATCTTTTCCTGCGGTCATGTCGACGGTGACATAACCGCTCCCGATATAATTATGGAAAGCGGATGTTCGTTCAACGGAATCTGTACAATGAAATCTCCGAACGAGGTACAGGAAAATGAAGAATAGAATTATTATACTCAGCCTTGCCATCCTGCTTGTATCAACAGCCGCCTTTGCCCAGGAGAGGGCTGACGCGCTGCTTGAATATAAAAACGGGAATTATGACAAAGCTATAGAAATCTGTCTGAGCGAAATAGAGCGCATGCCCAGGAATATGGATTCCTATGTTGTGCTCGGCTGGAGCTACATTAAAAAAGGCGAATTTCAGTCCGCTTTAAATTCCGGCAATGACGCCCTGAAAATATCCCGTTATGATGCAAGAATAATCGAAATAGTAGCGGAAGCAAACTACTACCTTGGGAAAAACCTGGAATCATTAAAATACTTTGAAGAATACACCGTAATTGCTCCTACGGGAGACCGCATAGAGCTGGCGTACTTCTTCATGGGGGAAATATTCATCAGGCTGGGCGAGTATAACCATGCTGATATAGCCTTTACAACAGCCGTTTATCATTTTCCAAACTCAGCCAGATGGTGGTCCAGACTTGGATACGCCCGTGAAATGGCTGAGGACTGGCAGTATTCACTTGAAGCCTATGAAAAAGCTCTGCAGCTTAATTCATCATTTACCGAGGCTGTCAGGGGGCGCGACCGCGTTGAAAAACAACTGGAGGCCGGTTAAGGGTGAGAGCAGCAGTATATACACTCGGCTGTAAGCTGAATCAGTGTGAAAGCGAAGCCCTGGCGTCATCATTCGACAGCCGGGGTTTTTTTATCGGTCCGGCATCGGAAGATGCGGACATATATATAATCAACACATGCACCGTAACAACAAAGGCTGAGCAGAAGGCCCGCCGGATGATACGGAAGCTGTCGGGTGAACATCCTGAGTCAGCCGTACTCGTAACCGGATGCTACGCCCAGCTGGATTCGGCTGATCTGAAGCTTGCCGATAACGTTATTGTCGTGCCCCATGACTATAAAGATGATATCAACAGGCTGCCCTCCCACCTGGAAGAGCAGGGGATTAGCCCGGGCATTGATTTCGCTCCACGGATAAGAGCGTTTTTTGAGGGTGATACAGGAACAGCCCCCGACCCGGACCGCTTCTGGTATGATTCGGTAGATTTCAACTACCACACCAGGGCCTTTCTTAAGGTCCAGGACGGCTGCAACAACAGCTGTGCCTATTGCAGGGTTACAATTGCCCGCGGAGACAGCGTAAGCCTTGGGGTAGATGATGTTATGAAACAGTTTACAGCACTGCAGCAGAAGGGCTATCGCGAGGTAGTTCTTACCGGGGTGAATCTCACCTCATACAATTCAGGCGGAATTGATTTTACAGCTCTCCTGGACGAACTCACCGCCGAAGCCTCCCGTTCCGTGAAGGCCGGAAACCCGTCTGTAAGAATACGGCTCTCTTCGCTTGAACCGGAAACAATAGACGAGCGTATGGCGCGCGCGGTTGAAAGCCCCTTTGTCTGTCCGCATTTTCATATTCCGGTTCAGTCCGGCAGTGATAGAATATTAAACCTCATGCGGCGGCATAATGACCGCAGTAGAATAATATCAGCAGTAGAAAGGCTGCGTGAAGCAAAATACGACCCCTACATTGCAGCCGATGTCATCGCCGGCTTCCCCGGCGAGACCGATGAAGATTTCGAGCAGACCCGCAGCCTGCTCGAGGATTGCAACTTCACCTTTCTTCACGTGTTCCCGTATTCATCCCGCCCCGGCACTGCCGCCGCAGCCATGAAGAACCAGGTCCCTCAGCGTATTTCCGGCGAGCGCACAAACATCCTGCGCAAGCTCTCAGCCCGTAACTCAGCAGATTATGCTGAAAGGTGGCTCGGCCGGGAGATTGAGGTGCTTCTTGAACAGAAAAAGGGTCAAAACTGGCTTGGAACAAGCGGAAATTATTTGAAAACCGAAGTTTGTGATATACTTAATAACAACGGTGATGATAATCGAGAAGGCGGCTTGTGCCGCGCCGGGATATTATCAACGGAAAACGGTATTCGCTGTGAATTTTTAAAATGGGTTTGATTTAATCGATGTAATGGACGAAAATTCAAAAGAGCACCATTTGTGGAGGGTGAAATGAAACATGCCGTCAAATTACTTATTCTGATAATTGCGATTGTATTCGCATTGTCGTCATGCCAGGACGTATTTACAACAAGTGTATTTGAAAATTTATATGAACCTGATTACGAAACAATGTCTGATGAGCAGAAAATCTCCTACGCGGAGGATCTTCTTGCTACAGGCAGTACTGAAGAGCTTGAAGAAGCCTATGACGAAATCACAGATTTAATTGAAGACGAGGATATCGATCTTGATTCAACCGAGCTTACCGATGACGAACTCGAACTTGTTGAGCTGGCTGCTGAACTTGCAATCGGAGCCTCAGGAATAGGCGACGCAGTCACCGATGCCATCGGCACCTTTGCAAGCGGGGAAGAGTTTGCAGAAGACGACATTATGGAAATCTTTGAATCCCTTGAAACCGGCAATCTTGAAGATGCGGTAGGCTTTTTTGAAACTCTTGAAGCAAACGCTGACGAAGGCGAAGATGCTCTGACGGATGAACAGTATACAACAGCAGCGGCAGCCCAGCTTATTGTCGTAATGGAAGACTTCAGTGCTCTTGAGGGTACCGCCGACGAGGTTGCCAGCTATGACGACCTTGATCCAGATAACAATGCAGTACATGCAGCAATAGTTGAAGACCTTGAACAGGCCCTTGAATGGGCTGATTCGGGCGGTTTTGATGCTTCTACCTTCGGAATAGACTATACAGTTGAATAGAGCGGGGGAGAACCAATGCATAGAAAACTTATTGTACTTTTAATCATGATTTTAATCGGTTTCTCAGCCTTTGCCGAGGCGGACTATTACGCTGAGGGAATATATGTAGGTACAGCTGTGGACTACGGTCTCGGCGGACCTTACCCCACTGACAACGACGGACTTGAAACCATCTTCGCCAATCCGGCGGGTTTCAGAACTGCTGAAGAGGATTTTACCTTCAGCAATTTGACCTTTCATATGATGGGTCCTGTATTTGATATTGCAGAAATCGTGACAACAGCAATGTCGGGTGAAGGTGAGTTTACCGATATCCTGCTGGACTCGACAGTGCAGGAAATGCTCTCTAATATTTATACCGGTATTAAAATAACCGGTCCAGTAAACTTCGGCTATATAGGTGAAGGTTTCGGATTCGGACTTTTTAATACAACCGATGTTCTCATAGAAGGAACAGGTCCGCTCTCGCTTGCTGTGGGCGTATCTGAAGATCTGCTGCTTGCAGGCGGGTATTCATTCAGAATTCCGCTGACCAGGGATGAAAAGCACGCCATAGATATAGGATTCATGCTGAAGGGCGGAGTAGAGGGTGATTTAACTATTGAAAAATCATTTCTCGAACTGGCCGGCACTGAATTCGGACTCGAGCTGCTTACGGACTCACCCCTGGATGTTACTGCTCTGATAGGAGTTGACGCCGGTATTCAGTATTATTGGGACGGAATTGGTTCGATTGGTATTGCAGCACTGGATATCTATACACCTACAATGAAAAACACCTACGAAAACGGTATAACAGGTTTCATGGCATCTGAAGAACCGGCAACAGAAATTGGTCTGGTTCCGATGAATCTGAATGCTGGTTTTGAGTTTAATCCGGATTTTGATTTTCTTGAGAAATTTCTTACTGATTTCAGGCTCATGGCTGCCTATGACGATATCCTTGATTTCTGGCTTTACCCTAGTGAGGCCGAACACTGGATGCTTCATCTTAAAGCCGGTACTGAGTTGACCCTGCTTGAGATACTGGATATCAGGGTTGGGGTTGCTGATGGGTTGCTTAATGCGGGTGTTGGATTAGACCTTAAAATCTTTAAAATTAACGCTGCAATGTTCGGTACCGAACGTGCAAGTCAGCCTGATACAAGCCCTGTTTATAACCTGGCGCTTGGTTTTAACTTCTGATAATATCAGGAGTTAAAAAGTTCAAAAATAAATTTAAACCATGTTGACATTTTTTTTCTTAGTTGCTATATTCACCGAGCATTCAGCAAGGGCCGCTAGCTCAGCTGGTAGAGCAACGCCCTTTTAAGGCGTGGGTCACAGGTTCGAACCCTGTGCGGCTCAGAAAATTTTTCTTTGAAAAGTTTTTTAGGAGTTTAACTCTTCGAGTTAAACATCCACAGAGTGTAACGCCTGTGGATTGTATTTATGAAGTTTTACGTTAGTTAAACTTCAGGAGCTTCCGCGAAGCGGAAGATCAGGTCTCCTTCGTCTAGTGGTTAGGACACCGGGTTTTCATCCCGGCAACAGGGGTTCAACTCCCCTAGGAGATGCCAATAAGGACTGCTTCTGTTGAAGCAGTCCTTTTTTTATGGCCTGATTATTTTACAGAAAAAAAAGACCGCCATTTAGGCGGTCTTTAAAATAAAACAAGGTTGATTATAACCAGAATCTGAATCCAAGTGCACCCTGAACTCCCCAGTCGAGACCTACGCCGCCGCTGCTGACGCTGGCTCCTACTGACGGGGCGGCTTCGATGAATAGTTCGAGCGGATCCAGTACATATGCGTTAAGTCCAACCGGCAGTCTTGCGCCGAGAGCGAAAGATGTGGGGCTGCCTAATGCAAGTCTTCCGTATCCGCCAAGGCCCCAGTACCAGTTTACAACACCGGACAGGTTTTCATTCAACTGCCACCAGTCTGCAGTCGCGCCAATGCGAAAGCCGCTGCTGCTTGATGAGAAATCAATTCCAAGTAACGGCCAGTCGTCAAGTTTGAGCGACAGGAAACCTCCGTAGAGACCATTGTCGGCGCTCCAGCCGAACGTACCACCGGCACCGATTCCGACAGCGAATGTACTTACTGACGCAGTCATCAGTAAAACAAGAATTAATAATACTACTTTCTTTTTCATATTTCCTCCAGAAAATGGTTTAGTAATTAAAAGATAATACAACTTTATTGAATTATCAGTAAATTTCTTCTCCAATAAACCTTTTTTTTATTATAGAATAAGTTAACAAAACAGAATAGGAGTAGTAATGAGCAAGGTAATTCTAAAAGCCACGGACCTTGACGGTTATTTAACCGATGCGGATAAGGAAAATATATCAAAAATGATGGCCTACTATGATCAGGCTATGGAACATTTCAATGTAATAAGCTCTTCAAATTTTACGGATAAAAGTGAAGCAAGCAAGAAAGAATTGATTAATATCTATAATAAAATGGGTGTTCTAATGCAGGAGATCACAGAAGAACTGCCAGCCATAAATGTTTATTCCTTTAAAACACCACGGGAAAGCCATGGTGAAGCCTCAAGGCTGATTGCAAAGCTTCGTGATGTTAGAACGGAAAATCACGAGTTCCTTTATTATATCCAGAGGGCATACGAGATGCTCTTCAACCTTGCGTACGGCGGTGCATCTTCAGATAAAAATTATCTTATTACAAAAACCCCGGTAAATGTCCCTGTTCAGAATTACGCTGTTCACAAAATTCCCGATGTCGATGAGAAAATTGAAAATTCAGTGATGTGTGTAATGCTCAGGGGGGCGCTGCTTCCGTCAATGATTATGAGCAAGGAGATTCAGGAGTACTCCTCAAAGGGTTATGAGACCCCATTTGCCCTTTTTAAGATAAACAGGGATGATTCAAAGAAAGAGAAAGATATGGAATACATTCTTGATCTTGAAAAATCTTATTTTGACCTTGAATCTCTAAACGGCAAAGACCTTATCTTTGCTGATCCGATGAACGCAACCGGCGGTTCTCTTGTTACAATAGTTAAATACCTGCTTGATAACGGTGTAAAGCCCAAATCTATCAGTTTTTTTAATGTTATATCTGCACTGAAGGGTTCAATGCGCATTGTGCGGGCCCTGGAAAACGTGAAGGTCTACACACTCTGGATGGACCCGGTTCTTAACGATAAGGCTTATATAATGCCCGGACTAGGCGATGCAGGGGACAGACTGAATGGGAAAGACTCCGAAGAGTATCCGAGGAATATTATTCAGCTTATCGCTGATTACGGTGCAGGAATTTCTCAGCTTTATCGTTCACAGGTGCGCAAAATAGAAGAAACAGTTCTTGGGGAATAGGAGCAGAAGATGCTGCGGAACCTCTCCGTTGTACTTATTTTATCAGCAATAATATTTCTCAGCTGTACAACTGTAGATACAGTGCCGGCGGATGAGGCAGCTGAAGCCTGGTACAATCTCGGCAACGCCTATACTGAGCTTGGGCGCAATGAAGATGCCGCAAAAGCCTTTCTGAAGGCTCGGCGGCTTGATCCCGAACTGGTTAGCGCCGGGTACAACCTGGCGCGTGTCAGAATACTTCAGGAGCGTTATGATTCTGCAATAGAACAGCTCGATACCCTGCTTGAGATTGACCCGGAAAACAGACAGCTGCTGGAAACGAAGGCCTGGGTTTATCATCTGAAGGGTGATGATTCAACTGCGCTCGAGTATTATGAACAGGTATTATCGATCTTTTCCGACAGCAGGAATTCGCTCTATAATTCTGCTTTAATGCTTTCGTCACTTGAAGACTATAGCGCAGCCCTGGAGCGCTTCAGGCGGCTTGTAGAGCTGTATGAAGAGGAAACTGAGGCGGTCTTTGAGATAGCCCTGCTTGAGGCGAAGCTGGGAAACTATGCGGAATCAATTATCTGGTGTGAGAAACATCTGGAGAACGAGCCGGATGATTTTGAGGCAATCGAGATGCTTGCAGACGGGTACGCCGCCGAAAAACGTTTCGCCGACGCTGTTGTAGCCTACCGCAGGATTACAGATCTTGCAGCGGAGAAGGGCGGAGGAGAGAATGAATCACAGGAACAATCCGTTCCTGTCGAACTGTTCGGTCGCGTGAGTTTTAAAGTTGGTGAAATCCTGCTTCTGTACATGGAGGACCTGGAGCGGGGGCTCGAAGCCTTACAGGCCAGTGTCGATTCAGGATGGCAGGATGAGGGAAGGTCTGAAGTTCTTCTGAATTCGGTAAAGACGGAATGGCGGGGAGATGTAAGTGCAATACTTCCCACGGCGGAGGACTCCACCGCAGGAAATGAATAAATAAATTTCTATATTGCTGAAATGGTAGTTTCAGTATCCTTTACAACAGCGGCAACCTCTGGGGACCCGTCTACATCGTTTAGAATACCTTTCTGCCTGTAATAGTCAATCAGCGGCTCAGTTGATTCATAGTAGACTGCAAGCCTGTTTTTGATGGCCTCAGGCGCATCATCGGGGCGGATTATTAGTTCTCCGCCGCATTTGTCACAGATGCCCTCTTCTTTCGGCTTTACTGTATCTACATGATAGCCCGCGCCGCAGTTTTTGCAGAGTCTTCTGCCCGCAAGGCGTTTAATGACCTGATCGTCGGTAATTGTAAAATTTATTACCGCATCAATAGAACTGAACTCGCTCAGAGAATCTGCCTGACCTATAGTTCTGGGGAATCCATCGAGAATATATCCTTTCTCAACATCCGGATTATTCAGTCTTTCTTTCACCAAAGCAACGGTTAAAGCATCGGGAACCAAATCTCCTGATTCAATAATCTGCTGCACCTTCTTTCCTAATTCAGTCTGGTTTTTAATCGCTTTTCGAAAAAGATCACCGGTTGAAATATGCGGTATTCCGAGATTTTCACAGATTTTTGAAGCGATAGTTCCTTTTCCAGCCCCCGGAGGGCCCAGGAAGATGAGTTTCACTATTATTCCTCCTTAATTGCCTGACTCTCAACTTGTGAAGAAGCAGAAGCCTCTTCATCCTCTGTCAGGCTATTGTTTGATGATATTATGCCGTCGTCGTCATAAACTGTTTTGCATTCATTAGAGCAGAAGCCTTCAAAGCGTTCTTTGTTAACTGCAGGAAAAAATTTACCACAGTTGGGACATCGGGTAAAGGTCTCGGCACATTCTTCAGAACAGAAGATCTCCGCTATGCTCTGGTTTTTCTCTACATGTTTTCCGCAGTTTCTGCAGCGGATGTACTTTGCAGTCTCATCTGTCATCGGTTGTAATCCTGTAAATCTTATCCAATTATTAAAACCTTAACAAAACCTATAAAAAACTTGAATTACATTCAAAGCCGGTCTATCCTGTATAGTATTGCATATGGAGGAAAATATGTCCATTTATGAAAAACTGCAGGATGGCCTCAACGACAGTCTGAATTATGGCATAGAATCATCAAAGCAACTTCTGAAGAAGGCCAGAGAAACTGCTAGCGATTTAGAAGAAAACGGATTACTTAGAATAGATTTAAAGCGTCTTAATTCCAGGAAGAAAGAACTCATTGGTGAGCTGGGTATTAAGGCATATGAAGCTTTCCTTGTTAATCAGAGAAAATCTCTGACTCAGTCGTCCTCGGGTGTAAAAGAAATCCTGACCGAATTGGAAGGACTCGAGAAAACGATAATGGAGAAAGAAGAAGAATTAAGAAATTTGAAATAAGCTGTTGACATTTTTTTCTCAAATAAGTATATATATCAAGCCTTCAAAAACAGCGGTGATACGGAAGTTTAGAAGGCAGCATTAAGCAAGCAACTACTGAAAATACTTGAAATTATTTTCACCAGACGCTTGACACAAAAGCCTGTATTTGTTAAAAATACGGCACGCTCAACAACAACTTCGGTTGTTGCTGACAAGCTTCGCATCGCGGGGCATGATTAGAAAGCCTACTGCTTTTTGATTTGAAATACTTACAGCGTAAGCGTTTCACTTAATTTGTTATCAATCCATTGGGTTTGATATATAGAAGTGTCTGTCTTTGACGGTACTTTGTTGTTCTTTTGAATAATTAGGGATGGAGAGAGCCTGTGTTTGGGTGATGCTGATGAGCCTTCTGGAATATGAAGGATGTCAGATAAGCCAAATACGGATGTCTTTTTAATTAAAGACGCCGACTCAATCGTGTACGATTGAGTATGGAGTTTTCTGACGAAAACATTCATGTTGATACCTTAGGGTATTATTCGTGGATGTTCAGTACGAAGTGCTGAACTCCAAAATCATTTCACTTTGTGAAATGATTCTTTGTTAGGATAAACTTGCTAATCTTAATGGTTAGCAAATTATATTATGGAGAGTTTGATCCTGGCTCAGAACGAACGCTGGCG
>JAQQAL010000007.1 GCA_028532855.1 Candidatus Thalassospirochaeta sargassi | reverse complement strand
ATATTAATTCTAAATTACCAGAGCACTTCATATTTCAATTTTAATCTTCCGGCTTCTTAACTTTAATAACCTACACCTGCCGCCTGGATATTTTCAGCGTCGAATGCATGGCAGGGAACAACTCCGTATACCATGCCGCATTTAGGACATTTATCTTCAAACATCGTCATCTCAAACTCATCACCGCATTCAACACACTTTAATTCCATCGGCACAGGCATAAACTGTTCAGCAAAACCCATCTGTCTAACCTTGTCTACTACCTGTTTCCCATTCTCAAAGCTTCCGCTGCATCCGTCATGTACATTTCCAGCCATTATTCTCTCCTGTTATATTTGTCAATTTATTTCAGTTATAACTTCGCCGGCTCTCAAAGCCGTTCTGTATGCAAGTACCTTTCTATCCATCTCTTCCAGTGTTGAGAGTATTTCCCGCTCTTTCTCAGTGGTTTCAATAATTTTGTGAATTCCACCGTTCTTTATGACTATCCGCTTATCACCCATCAGTGCCAGAATAGGGTCATGGGTAGCCATCAGCACAACTTTGTCTTCAGACAAGAGCAGTTCAAGCGCCTGCTTTCTGTCTATTCCCGCATTCTCAATCTCATCAATCAGGATTATCGGTGATTTTGATAATATAGCGGTATCAGCTATCATAAGAGCCCTTGACTGCCCCCCGGACAGGCTTGTTATTGGGGTATCAGGACTGAATTTTTCTCCGGCAAGGGCGTTGCCCTCTTCAATGATCCGCTTAATTACCACTTCACGGTTCTTAATCATTCTGCTTTCAGCATGAAGTTCTACAAACTCAAATACAGACAAGTCCATTACAAAATTCATATTCTGAGAAATCTGCGCCACCAGTTTATCCGACGTAGAAAATCGCCATTTCCTGTCCGGTACATCATTATTGATAAGAACCGTTCTCTTTGTCGGAGTGTCTTCCTGGGCAACCCATTCTATATCGCCTAAAAGCCGGCTCTTGCCTGAACCCGTAGGGCCGACAATGCAGATTATCTCACCCTGTTTTATCTCCATCTTCTCAAAGTTTTCAGGCGTACCTGATTTATCTGTTCCCGGTAGAATAGTTACCGATTTGACCTTGTCTTCACCCTGCCCGAGAAAGGCGTTCATCTGGTTCACAAACTCTGCTATCTGTCTATAGTGAAGCTCAACATCAATTGCATTATCCTCCAGTTCCTCCTCATCGAAGGTCCTGAAATAATCTTCAAGACTCAGATGATTTTTATCTTCAAGACTCAGATGATTTTTATCTTCAATATCAAGATTATTATCACTGAAATATGAGGTAATAAAAGGATAATCAGCTGTCAGCTCTTCAATACTGCGATTTTTAATATCGGTCTCATCTATCTTCATCTTCTTACTCTCCAAGCTTCATCTTGCGGACATTTCCAACCTGAAACTCATCGCCTATTCTGGTTTCACCCAGGCAGTAGGAACAGAGCGCGGAAGGCATAGGAAAACGCAGCTCCTTACCGACAAGGGTATTTGTGCTTTCTTTTTCATTAAATAACAGCGTCGATAGCTCATAGCTTCCCTGTCCGGTTAATCCGTTAACGTGCATAATTACCGCTGACGGGTTAACTGTATTAACCCTCGACGCAAAAACCTCACGTTCAGCCTGCGATACGATATCGCCCTTTGTTATCACAACGATATCTGCGCTTTTAAGCATTGGGCCTATCTTCTTCGGCGTGTTGATTCCGCTGAGGTTATCTATTACACAGACGGCTTTTATCCCCTTAACATATGGGGAGCAGCGGTTGCATAGCCCTGCTGATTCACTGACAAGCAGATCAAATTCTTTTTCAACTCCCCATTTAACGACCTCCTCGATATTACTTATGAAGTAATGATCAGGACAGAGGGCTCCGGATAATCCCTTCTTTACTGGGATTCCTGCCTTCTCATACAGAATATCATCATCTGTATACAGACAATCGAACTTGGCTACTGCTGTTTTTAACTCCCGTTTCTGAAGCGCCTCAATTGTTTTAAGAATAACCGATGTTTTCCCTGAGGATGGAGGGCCTGATACTGTTACAAGATTCATCTAAGCCCCCCGAACCAGCGCACTATCAAAAACCGCTTCACAATGCGATATAAGAGCGCCTATGTCGTTATTATAGATATAATCCCAGCCAAGCCACATAAACCCATCTTCAGGTTTCAGTCTGTTGTCTATATTCGGATTTGTGCTTGGAAACATTCCGCTGTGGGCCAGAACAGAGCCGACCTCTTCCGATGCGAAAAAGTCTATAACCGGTTGAAGTATATCAAGCTTCTCCCGCTTGGCAAGCATGAAGATTGGGCTGATAATTGATCCGTCCTTAGGCCATACCGCCTTCATACTACCGCCCTCCTTTACCATTTTGGTGAAGAAATACGGCATGATGGTTACTATCGGCCTGTTCTCTTTTTTCCTGTCGCTTTTAACCATCTGTGAGGGATGAAGCGATTCAAGGAGATTACGGCCAAGCGCTGCTATTCCGTCATCGCCGTAGATTTTATGGATATTCAGAAGGATTGCATTAAAAAGGTCAAAATCACCAACCGGAAGCGACACCCTATTTTCAAAGGCTGGGTCAAGTATATCTTTCCAGCTTTCAGGAAGGGGTCGATCCCCGAGCTCTTTCATATTTATTAGAAAAACAGCGGGTACTACGCTTATCATCGAGTAATGCCCGGCAGGATCCTTCAGATCAATCTTATCAAAAGATGAGTTCAGGGTTTCAAGACCGGTTGTATCCTTAAAGGCATTCTGCTTTTTAAACCGGCCAATCATCTTTTCATCAAAAAACATATCAAATCCGGCGGAGATGAATAGATCCGGAAGTTCCGATGCATCTTCCACTCCCCTTATATTATTTTCGACCCAGTCCAGCCCCATAGATGCGGCCTTTAACTCATGCTTTATCCTGACATCCGATTCCTTTTTATATGATTCAATGAAACTATTGAACGATTCAAGCATCGGTATTCTCACCGGACAGGGAAGTAAGCCCACAACATTCAGGTCTTCCTGCAGTTCGCCCCTATCATCTCCTGCAAGGGTAAGGTCTGTTTTATCATTTTTTGCTTCTATTGCTTCGATCAGGAATTTCTCGAAGCTGTCATAATCAATCTGCTTGAGCATCAGGGACATTCCCAGAGTAACGGAACCGCCGAGCTTCTCGCGCTGTTCCCGGTTGTCCATGTTTCCAAATCCGTTCGAGGTAAAAACAGGGATTGTCTCGGGATACTTCTCCGTTATTTCAAGCAGGCTGCTGTTCTTGTTGAATAAGTCTGTCAAGGTGTTCTCCTATTATGGTACCGTGGTACCTTAGTTAATCAAAATTATTTGAAGTTTGATAATTTTATATGCTCATACATGTTGTACAAATCATCAGCAATTCTGTTGAAATCATCAGTTAATATGCAACTGTCAAACGCGCAATGACTCTTACCGAGCGGGCAGTCACTTTTTTCAACCTTACCCTCGATAATCTCGTATATATCCAGAAATGATATATCTTCAGGCTCCCGGTCAAGGATAAAGCCGCCTGATGGTCCCCGGACTGAAGTAACCAGACCGGCCTTACTCAGTTTCTGAAAAACCTTGGCCAGATGAGCCTGCGAAGCCTCAAGCTCCTGTGCAAGCTGTTTTACTGTAAGGCGTTCAGGCTGTCTGGCAGCTACAAGCGCCAGGCTATGCATTGCAAGATATGCCCCTTCCGACATGTTTAACAGATTCATCTCACTTCCTTTTGTTATTATGGTACTACAATACCTATTAAATATCCTGCTGTCAATATAATGGAATATTTAATTATTGATTCCGTAACATATGTTACAATTCAGGATCTTCAGGCTGTTATTTCCTCAGAGTTTATCCCAGAAAAAATCTGTTTCTCCGTACCTTCTATGTTGGATAGCTTCATGGATATCATTTTTTTCTATTTTATCTCCGGATCTTAGATCAGCTATTGATCGTGAAGTCTTTATTACAGCCACACAGGCTCTTGAAGAAATCTTCATCTTTTTAACTGCACTAAGATAGGATTTCTCAGCCTCATCCGACATCTTGCAGTATTTTTTCAAACTCCCCTGCGGGATCCTTCCGTTTCGTTTAAAAACCTCATTCCCAAAACGTTTATGCTGAAGCCAGACAGCTTTTTCAACCCGTTTCGCAACATCAATACTGCTTTCCTGCTCTGCGGATGAATACAGATCAACCGTAACCGGTTCAACCGGGATTCTTATATCAATACGGTCCAGAAGCGCACCGCCGAGTTTCTTCCAGTAGTTTATAACCTCTTTTCGGCTGCATACGCATACAGCCTCTTTCTTCCCCAGGTTCCCGCAGGGACATGGATTGGCCGCCAGAATCAACTGAAAATCGGCAGGATATATAAGGCTTCGACCGGCACGGGCTATATCGACACGACCTTCCTCAGCAGGCTCGCGAAGCGACTGCAGCAGCCTTTTCCCGAACTCCGGAGTTTCATCAAGAAAGAGCACTCCTTTATGTGCCAGAGAGACCTCGCCGGGCTTCACACTTCGTCCTCCCCCTATTATCCCCTCTTCAGAGGCTGAATGGTGCGGTTCTCTAAACGGCGGTCTGCGTATAAGACCCGAGCCCTCAGGCAGAAGCCCTGCGGCTGAATATATTCTTGTTACCTCTATTGACTCTTCTCGGGTAAGCTCCGGAAGTATACCGGCCATTGCCCTGCTGCACATTGTTTTGCCTCCGCCCGGCGGACCAAAGAGAAGCAGATTATGTCTGCCAGCAGCAGCAACCTCAAGCCCTCTCTTTACAAATGGAAGATCTATAATGTCATGAAAATCCACAGCAGGTTTCCTGAGGTCGGGTTTGAGCTCCGTATCCAGGTCAGGCTCTGCTGCTGTTCTACCGTGAACCATTGCTGCAAAAAGAGCCGGAAGCTCGCTGATGTTACGGACTCCGTACACACTGCCCCATTCAAGTGAAGCGGCCTCGGCACGATTGCTCTGCGGCACAATTATAGTATCTATCTCGTTTCTGGCTGCGACTGATACGGCCGACAACACACCGGCAACCGGACGGATTTCCCCCGACAGCATGAGCTCGCCCAGAATCATAACCTGCTTGTCTGGCGAGGTTGTTATAAGTCCTGAATTAAACAGCACTGCCGCAGCTAGCGCCAGGTCGATTGACGCCCCTTCCTTACGAACCCCGGCGGGTGCCAGGTTTATCAGGATTCGGCCTTTCGGGATCTCGAATCCGCAGTTGCGAAGCGCTGCGCGGAAGCGATCCCTTGATTCAAGAACAGCCCCGTCGGGCAGGCCTATTATATCCACACCCGGGATTCCGCGTCTTATGTCAACTTCTATACGGACGAGCTGCCCGTCAAAACTGCTTGAAGTAAAACTGCTTATAGTCATTAAGTCTCCTTAATATCCTATAACCGTTTTTTTTGATGCTGCTTCAGTTTTTTCTATGCGTGAGGGATTGCAGCATAAATGCCGCCCGCTGCCCCGGCGGCCCGGAGGTAGCCGGGAAGAGGCTGCGGGTTAACGGCATTGCCGCGGAAAGCCCGCCGGGAAAACTGCACAGCAGTTTTCCCGGCACGGCCTGACTATTTCCGGAATTTATCCATCTCCAGGCCTACCATTGTATCGCATTCCTCGTTCAGCTCATTGCCTGCATGGCCCTTGACCCAGCGCCATTCTACCCTGAGGCTGTCGGTAAGCTCTTTGAGCGCCACCCAGTATTCCTTGTTTTTTACCGGTTTTTTAGCGGCTGTCTTCCAGCCGTTTTTAACCCAGTTGTGAATCCATGAGGTGATGCCGTTTTTAACGTATTGAGAGTCTGTAACAACTGTTACCGGCTGCCGAGCCCATTGCGGACTGGCTGCAACATCTTTTAAAGCATTTATGACCGCCGAAAGCTCCATCTTGTTGTTAGTTGTATCAGGCTCTCCGCCTGATTTTTTTATCTGCACATCTCCGGCTGTAAGCACAAAGGCCCAGCCGCCCGGCCCGGGGTTACCTGAACAGCCGCCGTCTGTATAAATTTCAATCATGGATTCAAACTAACTGATGCAGATGAATTTTTCAATAGTTCAATATATAAACACTATCTGTTTTTCAATGCTGACAAAACTGCCTATTGAGCATATAATTAACCTGTATCCACGGAGGGGAAATGGCTGAACAGCTGATATTAAAGAATCTGGAATTCATCAAGGTGCTGCCGGGCTGGGCACAGGAGCTGTCTTATAAATACTGTTCCGAAACCGCCAACCTTTATCTAATTCACGGCAACATTCGCGACTTTCTACCGAATAAAATGTACGAGGACGAGTTTGTCTTTGTCCGTATTCAGGATTTCATATCTGAGGTCCTTTTCGGCAACAAGGATATTATTGTTTTTTATGATCGTTCTTCCGGTATAAATTTCTGTGATCGAGAGATGCAGAACAATTATATAAACACTATGATGAAGACCTTCCCGGATCTGACCGAAAAAGATCTTCTCTCCGCAAGTCCTTCAGACGCGTTCCGTAATCTTGAACAATACTTCATGATGAACATATCGAAGAAACTGCGTATAGTCCTGATTATTGATTTTGCGGAAACGATTGTACCGAATGCTGAAATATCAGAGCTTTCGGATGAGGATAGATATTGCCTGGTTACACTTAACCGCTGGGCGCATGATCCTATATTCACTCAGGGGGATATTTCAATCATGCTTCTCTCAGAAAACCTGTCGGATGTAAGCAGCAGACTTGTACGCTCGCCTAATACCGTAAAGTTAAGCGTTCCACTGCCGGACAAGGGCGTAAGAAAAGCCTTTCTTGATTTCACAGCCCGTCGCGACTACCTGCTGCTTGAAAGCAGGCTGAATACGGACAGGGTTGCGTCAATAACAAGCGGTCTGAACCTGATGAACCTCAACCAGATTGCGGCTGAGTCATTTCAGGAAGACAGGACTATCACCCTCGATTACCTGCGCGACAAAAAAAAAGAAATAATTGAGAATGAAGCGGCCGGACTGCTGGAATTTATTGATTCAAGCTATGATCTGTCAATGATTGCCGGCCATGATTTCGTAAAAAGCAGGCTGCGTAATGCGGCAAAGGCGATAAAAAAGGGTCAATTAGAGGTGCTTCCTATGGGTTATTTGATTGCAGGCCCAGTAGGAACCGGGAAGACCTTCCTTGTCACCGCTTTCGCGGGAGAGGTCGGCATTCCCATTGTAAAATTCAAAGCAGGATGGGCGGGCGCCTCCGACGCCAACTTCGACAAGGTTATGAACATCATCAAGGCCATGTCGCCCGTAGGTGTTCTTATAGACGAAGCCGACACCCTGCTCGGTTACGGCAGCAAAAACAGCCGCAGCCAGGGGGGGAGCCTTTTCGCGAGAATAGCCGACTTCATGGGCAACACAGCCTACCGCGGCAGAATCATCTGGTTTATTGCTACCAACCGCCCGGATTTAATCCCTATCGACCTAAAACGCCAGGGCCGCGCCGAGGAACATCTTGCACTGTTTTTCCCCCAGTCAGACGCTGAGATAGACGAATTATTTTCAATTCTGCTTCAGAAGCTTAAACTGAAAACTACAGGATTCTCAGTTTCACGCGCTCTTCGCAAGTATCAGCTGACACTTTCCGGCGCCGACCTTGAAGCCATTCTTATCAGAGCAAGATTCAACGCAGCCCTTGATAACCGCGTTATAATAAATGATATCGATATAGATAATACTGCAAGGGAGTTTCTTCCTCCTACCTATCCGCATGAGATTGATCTTCAGAACCTTGCTGCAGTACTTGAATGTACAAGCCGTGAGATGATACCGGATAAATTCCGCAGTATTGATAAAAACCGGATTGTAAACGACATAAAGCAGTTAAAAACACTTTTAGGAGAAACCAAAGAATGAAGATAGACGGATCCACATACGGAAAAACCTCTGCCGGAGACAGAATTGATATAGTTACCGTTTCAAACAGCAATTATTTGTCTTTTTCAGTCATAAGCTACGGTGCGACCCTGATATCTGTCAAGACTCCGGATAAAAACGGAAAAATTGATGAGATTACCCTTGGTAAGGCTGATCTTGCAGCCTATGAAGCAGGGCATCCCTACTTCGGGAGTACCGTCGGGCGCTTCGGAAACCGTATCAGCAAGGCTGAATTCCAGCTGGACGGCACAAAATACAAGCTCGAGGCTAATAATGGTCCAAACAGTCTTCACGGGGGCCCCGAAGGTTTTCACCGCCGTGTCTGGGATATATTCCCCTTTAAAAAGGATGACAGAGCCGGCGTAAGATTTACCTATGTGAGTGCCGACGGTGAAGAGGGCTTTCCGGGCCGGATGGAAATATCCGCGGTATACACCCTGACCGAAGAGAATGAGCTGTATTTCGACTATGAGGCTATATGCGACAAGGCCAGCCCTGTCAACCTGACCAACCACGTTTACTGGAACCTTTCAGGCGCCGGCAGCGGGACTATACTCGACCATCGGCTTAAACTCAACTGCAGTCGCTACATTCCTGTAAATGATGTACAGATACCTTTGGGCGAATTACGCGAGGTAGCCGGCACACCCTTCGATTTTACATCTGAAAAACGTATCGGTGAGGATATTGATGCCGCCGGCGGTTTTGATCACAGCTGGGTTACCCCTGCCTATTCAGAGGACCGGGACGGAATGGGTACGACTGAAGCGGTGGCTGCACTTAATAAAGCGGAAAGCTACGCTGTACTTAGCTCCCCTGCGAGCGGACGAAAGATAGAATGCTATACCACACAGCCTGGAGTTCAGTTTTATTCAGGTAATTTTCTGGACAATGAACCAGGCAGAGAAAATGTCTACAAGAAGAATTCCGGCCTCTGCCTTGAGACTCAGAATTTCCCTGATGCACCTAATCAGACCGGATTTCCTTCATGTATTCTCAGACCTGGTGTAAAATATGTTCACAGTTCTAAAATCAGATTCTCCTGGTAAATATTTCTGCTTGACAAAGGACTAAAAAAGACTATAATGGACTACGTAAGACAAAACTACACATTTGCGGGAGTCCAATGGAAAACACGGCATTATCGGGAAATTTAATGACACTTTCTGAGATAGCGAGTTATCTCAAGGTTGCTGAGAAGACTGTTCTTCGTATGATTCAGAAGGACGAAATTCCCTGTGTAAAAATTGCCAGTCAATGGCGGTTTGACAAGGGCCTGATTGATCAATGGATTATCAGCAAGATGCATCGCACAGAGACCGATGAGCTTACTACCCTTATGCAGAAGGATGCTGATAGTGTACCCCTATCAAGACTGACAGCTGAGGATTTTATTCTTACGGATTTACCCCCCGGAGATCCGGAAACTTTGCTCAGCGAACTTTCAAAACCGCTGCTCGATGCTGGTTTAATAAGTGATCATAAAGACTTTGTTGCAAAACTTATTTCCAGAGAAAACATGATAAGCACCTCACTTGGACGCGGCGTTGCAATGCCGCACATCAGAAATCCCAAGGAAAATCCTTCCAGCAGACCAGTTGTGGTAGTTGGAATCTGTCGTGAGGGGATTGAATTCGATGCTCCTGACGGTCAACCGGCAAAAGTATTTTTCCTTATATATACAAACAATGAAATTGCACATTTGCGCATTATTTCCAAAATTAACTCCTTTTTAAGAAATAATGATGTAATTAACGACTTTTTAACCGTAGAATCACCAAAAGATGTCATTCGGATATTGCTAAAAGAATAGAAAGTTGATATATTTTTATCTGTAAACACATGAAGAGCCGGTTCGTTGAACAGCTCGATTGTTTTTATATATTTTAGATCGTGAAAAAGTTTCGACTTTTTTACGAAGCAGGTCTAAACACCTGCTGTTTTCTAAACACCTCATTTTTTAATCAACCTCCTTTTCCCGTCTGATTCGTTGAATCAGGCGGGTCTTTTTTATCCTGTTATTTGATTTTCTGATTTCCGTATCCTATAATTTCATTATTGATTTCAGGAGGAATGTGTTTATGTTCAGGAATTTTAATATTGGTAAGAAACTGGTTCTAATCGGTGCAATTATACTTCTGGTACCCATAGCAGCAATCGGGTATATCTCAGTTCAGCGTGCTTCTGAGGGACTGCGTGATCTTGAAAATGAACAACTTGAAAAAAGAACTTCGGAGATAGCTTTATCAATTCGTAATATATTGAAATCTGAGGAGCGGATGGCTCTCGATATTGCAGGACGCAGAGAGACAAAGGCAGCCCTCCTCAACTACCGGGAAAACGGCTATGGAGACCCATGGTTTGATTATGAGATAAGTGAAATACTTGAAGATTTTGTATCCGTAGAGGGGCTTGGGGATAACTACATGGGTATTAATATCATAAACCCCGAGGGTCAGGTTATTGCGGCCTCATCTGATAATCGTATTGGACTTGATCTATCCGAGCGATCATACTTTTTGAACGCCATCAAAGGGAGCGTAAATATCGGTGAACCTGCAATCAGCAGTGCCAACGGCAAACCTTTTTTTGCTGTCGCAGCCCCCGTTTTTGCAGATGGCACAGATATAATTGGCGCTGTTGCGCTTATTATAGAACTTGATTTTCTATGGCCGCTTGTTAAAGACTCAAAAGTAGGCCAGACCGGATATACATTCGTTACAGACGCTGACAGCCTTATACTGTCGCATCCGGATCCGGCGCTGATATTTGAAACCAGTCTCGATGATCTGGAAGGCATGGAGGAGATTACCCGTAGATTCAAAAATGGTGAAAGCGGTTATGATAATTATTTATACAATGGTGAATCCAAGACCGCAGGTATTGCAATAGTACCCGATGTTAACTGGGGGGTATTTTTAACTATTCCGGATGATGAATACCTCATGCCGGTTATCCTAGTACGGAATTCTGTTTTTATTGTTGCAATAATATCCTTTATAATTGCAATTTCAATCTATATAATTTTTTCCAGAACCTTATCTGTCCCAATAAAAAAGAGTGTAAAATTTGCTGTTGATATAAGCGAAGGAATCCTCTACTCGGATATAGATATTGAACGCAATGATGAGATTGGACAGCTCACCGCTTCCCTGAAAAACATGAGGGATAAACTTCGTCATATAGTTGGCAATGTCTATCAGGCTTCTATACAGGTCACAGAAGGCAGCGAACAGCTTGCACAGAACGCTGAAATGCTTTCACAGGGTGCAACAGAACAGGCGGCCAATGCAGAAGAGGTTGCGGCATCTGTAGAAGAGATGGGCAGCAATATCCACCAGAATACCGATAACGCATCTGAAACAGAAAGAATATCGTCTCAGGCAGCTTTGGATGCTGAAGACGGCGGTGCAGCGGTTATTGATGCTGTAAACGCAATGAATGAGATAGCTGAAAAGATTAAGATAGTCGGTGAAATCGCGCGTCAGACCAACTTGCTGTCATTGAACGCAGCCATAGAAGCAGCACGTGCAGGCGAACACGGCAAGGGCTTTGCCGTTGTTGCTGCTGAAGTAGGAAAGCTTGCATCTACAAGTCAGAATGCAGCCTCGGAGATTCTCGAGCTGGCAAACCAGAGTGTACACAAGGCTGACAACGCGGGATCGAGGATTAATGCCATTGTTCCGGATATCCGCAGAATAGCAGATTTAATTGCTGAAATAAGTGCGTCAAGCAGTGAACAGAATACCGGCGCAGCACAGATAAACGAGGCCATGAATCAGCTTGATCAGGTTATACAGGAGAATGCAGCCTCAGCCGAGGAAGCTTCTTCGATGTCTGAAGAGCTTACCGCCCAGGCTCAACAGCTTCGTGAACTGATAACCTTTTTTAAACTTGATGAAAATCAGCGGGGTACGACTGTTCAAAGATCAACAGCGGGGCCTGCGGACGGATACGCTGTACAGAGACAGGTTTCCGGACAGCCTTCTCCTGCTGTAAGGCCGCAGGAAAAATCTCCGCAGCTAAAAATTGAGGCTGCGCAATCGGTAGAGCCTGCAGAACCTAATCCGTCCGATGATGTTCTAGATTCGGATTTTATTGAGTTCTGATTATTCTGCGCCGAGCATCTCTGAATAGTATCTGGGTTCAATCCTATCCTCCGGAATGCCCGCTTTTTTAAGAATTGACAGTATTTCTCTTTCGGCCCCGTCAATCTGCTGCTTGTCGGGGTCTTGAAGAACAATCTCAATTTCAAGAAACCATCCGAGACCGGTAATCTCACAGAGTTCTATAACAGCTGCTTTCCTGTCATAATCTGATGTAAATTTCCAGCCCCGCTTTTTCTTCGTAAGCCACTCGTCAGCACCGGTGAGCTGTAAATATTTGATGAAATTCTCCGGAATATCCACCCCGAACTCCAGCTCATTATTAACTTCAATCCCGTGTTCAACTGATTTTTGTTTTAGCGTAACAACATTCCTACCGTTTTCAGACCTCAGCCTTACAGGCTGTCCCCGTCCATTATCAATTTCTGTCCGGTAAATATAATAGATATCATCTTTGGAAACAGCTTCAGCTGCTCCATAGAGGCTTTCAAGCCTCATTTTAACAGCCTCCGGTTCATAAACATGTGCCTTCAGTTCGATTTCTTTGTTCATAATTTCATTTTCATTATTTTTAGTTTTTTTTCAACAGACAGGGACGATATTAGAGATCTTAGGTGTTATAATTATCGTATTGTTAATCAGATTCAGGAGGAAACTGAAATATGAAGCAGAAAACAAAGAGATCTATTGCAATTTTTGCGGTTGTAACCGCAATAGCTATTGGCACAGCCCTATTAAGCGGCTGTTTTTTCGTCAGTTTGGATAATTACACAGCAAATGCTGTAAACGTAAAATATGATAAGACCGATGCCTATTACCAGGGTGACGGCACTGATACCCTTGTCGGTACATCTGTGAGCCTGTACGCCTATAATTCATCCACAGGTAAATACTTCGAAACAGCTTACATGACGGCGACAGTGGGTTCCAACGGAAGTTTCACATTCTATAACCCGGAACCAAACCGCTATAAACTGACCGGCACGTACAACTCTTCTTTCAATTCTGACTGGACCTTTGTCCCCCGGTACATTGATATCACCAACAGCGGTGCATCCTCAAAGGACCTATATGCATATCCGGCGGATGAGGACTGCCAATACACCATTATTGCCAGCTGGGAGAATGTGGATAGAGATGTTGATTTGAACTGCACTTACGGACCGGAAACTGCAGATGAAACTGTTCCATGGGCAACCGATTATACAGATACCACTTACACACCAGAGGACGACAGATATCATATTTATTTTGCTAATCAGGGTGATCCGTCAGGGGTCTATCTTGATAATGACGTTGATACTGATGATGATTCGGATGTACCCAGAGTAGAAACAATGAGTATCTATTCAAACAACTGGTTTAACGATGAAGATTACATCAGATTCTATCTTGATTTATACAATGATCCTGATACAGCTGCTGATGATAATTACACCCTTACAGGAGAAGACGGGGAGGATCCATCCTCATATGCCCAGGTTGATCTGATGCATGGTGATACACACTACGGAACCTGGTACGTCCCCTGGAATACTGCGGAGCGAACCCTCGAGATTTTTTATATGGTTTTCGATGAAACCTTATACAACGGAGACGGCGGAGTATATATTTATTCTGCGGGCTATGCGGATTCTATTAAAAGCATCACACTGGAGTAAAACATGAAAAAACCGACTAAAATATTATTCATTCTTTTTGTACTTTTTATTATAGCCTTTCCGGTTCTCGCACAGAGGTCAGGTTCGCTTACAGGGTCCGGCAGTTCAAACTCTGGAGCGCCTGAGAGCAAGGCAACCCTTACGGTTAAATGTAACGTCAGAAACGCACAAGTAGAGATTTTCGATGCCTATAATAAGAACCGCCCTCAATTATCAGGGACTGCCCCCTTCTCGGCTCAGCTTGAGAAAGGCTTTTACAGCATTAAGGTTTATGCTCAGGGGTATGAGGTACAGCAGCAGTCGGTCAACCTTAATAACAGCACTACCCTGAACTTCAGGCTTGACCAGGCGGCGCCGGTTAAGGCCAGCCTCACAGTAAAATCAAATACACGCAATGCGAGGGTTGTAATTACGGGCATTGATGTGAATGGGCAGGTTATAGGCTCAGCCCCCTACAGCAGCCAGATTCCCCTCGGCCGCTACAGTATAACAGTCAGCGCCGCAGGATATACACCGCTTACAAAAGAAATAAACCTCACCGGCAACAGGACGGTTAATTTCAATCTTGATGCGGAAACCTACAACCTCACTATAACAAGCAATGTCGAGAGCGCAAGGGTTTTTATCAAAGGCGGTGATATTAATGGGCAGATTACCGGCCAAACAGATTTAACGACAACCTTACCGCCGGGCACCTACCGCATCAAGGTTAATGCACCGGGCTATTTTGCCGAGGAAAAGACAGTACAGTTCAGCAGAACCTCGTCGGTGAACTTTCAGCTTAGACAGCGCAGCGGTAGGCTTGAGGTTATTATTCCCAACGACATTCTCAACTACACATTGAATAATCTTGAAAACAGGATAAAAATTTATGACAACGGAACAGAAGTGGACGGAACAAGCCTTACACTATCTCCGGGACAGCATACTATTCGTATAACATCAGGAGGCTTTGCACGCCAACAGACAATCAATGTAAGGGCCGGCGAATCCTACAGGCTTGAGCTTAATTTCGGGTTTACTTTGATTAAGCAGTGACAGTATTACAGTAAATTTCAGGCTGTCCAATTTATGAGTTAACCATAATGTCGGACAGCCTTTTTATTTCTGCTTTATATGCTCAACACGCAGCAGCCCGTCTCGATTCAAAATGAGCCTGTGGTGATATGTATTTTTCTCACCACTTCTTTTATCGGCAAGCACGGTAACCAGATTAATGTGATACACCCTGCGGAGCCTTTTTTTCTGCAAATTATTATTTTCACTGTAATAGTAAAGTTGATCAGGATCATCCATCAGCTGGATAAACTTATGAAGTTCCAGCCTGATAATCTCTGTTATTGAGTCTATCCTTTTGTGAATTCTATATATCTTTTTTCCGTCAAGCCTGATTATGTGATTATATAGGATAACATTCTCCGAAGGCAGAATATCCTGAAACGGTTTTCTCTCCATCCCCCTGGCCTTGTTTATATCATAAGGCACATTTTCAGCGGTATGAAAACTGACAAACGACTTATAGTGTCCTATCCGTTTCTGTACTGCGGCATCCTTTAGGGTACTCATACGATCGGCAACAGCCATTGGGAAGATCACCTTCAGCCCGGAACGTAGCGTTTCTTTAATTCGATCCTTCAGAATGTATGCAAATACCAGTGCAAGCCCCCAAAACACCGTATTCTGAGGAAAGTAGCGGTTTGTCAGTATTGTCGCTGCAACTGCAAAACTCATAGCCACCGCTGCTGCTGTTCCAGCAATTATCTGAGTAATCCTTTCTGGCTGAAAACTCTGTTCTTTATTTAAATACATAACAGATTGTGACCATTTCTTCAGGACACTCTGGCGATAAACTATTGCTTCACCTGACACTCTTTTCTTTATATCTGCTTCAGCTGAAGGATAATTATGATGTTTTCTATGCTTCATTTCATTTAAAACCGTGTCATTAAGCCGTCTACAGAAAATGTTCATATTTTCCGAAACACGACAATATTTATGCATAATTCCCAGTTCTCGCTGTATATTCAGACTTATTGATTCATCGGCCCAGTCATAGGCTGTTCTCAGCACCTGGTCGATATCTGGATTAACAAAATCCTTTTTCAAATCACGAAAATTATTTAGAAAAACATCCAGGTCTTTGCAGAATTCTTCAAACCAGTTTTCCAGCAGTTCTGGCTCTTCTTGCTTCTCAATTCGTTTAATCAGAAAAACACGAGCCTTTCTCATCTGCACCCTTACAATACTCGCCAGGGTTCGCAGCTCGTAAATGATATTATATGACTGTTTTTTTCTATCAAGCAATATATTCTTCAGCTCTGCCTTTATGCGGAACAGAGGACTGATTTCACAGTCCTCCCTGACCATATTTGTAAATATAATGTCAGGAGTTGAGATTCTCGTCATAACCTTCAAATCTTTCAGAAATGCTGTTGTACCATAATTCCTCTTATCAACGGCAAGAACCTGTGGTGTATAGATAAACATTTGAAGTGAATATCTATTCATAATATTTTTCACAGGGTATCGAAGTTTTAATTCTATTTGAAACCGGCCATGCTCTTTGACCAGACACTTGAATTCGTTCATTTACAGCTCCGATAGTATTATAGCATCAGGCGGGAGACGGTTCAGCAAAAAAAAACGTCCCGAATTTACGGGACGTTTAAATTAGTGGCGAAGGGACTTGAACCCCTGACCGTTCGGATATGAGCCGAATGCTCTACCAACTGAGCTACACCACCATTTAGCTTGACAGAATATACCGGAAAACTGCTTGCCGTGTCAATATATTTCAGATAAGTTTTTCTTTCTGAGCTTCGGAAACCAGCCTTGAGTTCCAATAGTTTTTAAGCATGAACTGCTGCCTTACCCGGGGATTGTTTATTCGGCTTGAAGTCTGCTGAAGATATTTCAACGCCTTGCTTATAAGCGTAAGCTTATCAACCATTGCAGTGTTTTGTCTGATTTCAAGCAGCTGACAATACAGATAGAAATACAGGCGGTTGTAAGGATCATTTTCTGAAATCTTTTCATCCCTGGTCAGGGTGAAGAGTATTTCCGTGCCGTACTCCCTGTTGCCTGTCAGGCCCAGCAGAAAAGCCTGCAATGCTTTTATATTATGCAGCAGCACTCCAGTGCCCTTATCACTTCTAAGAACTCTGCCTTCTATCGAGGTAAAACCGTTTTTCCAGGTTATCTGCTCGAGCGGCATGAATCCAAGGTTAAAATAGGCCTCTTCACTGCCTGCTTTCTCGATGCTCTCAACAGCCTTTTCCATATTCCCGTTGAAGTAGTATGCTTCGGACAGAAAAAACAGTACCTCTGGGTCTTCATTCAGCGACAGAAGCATGTTTATACCGCGGTAAATCTTTCCCTGATAGATACAAGCCCTGGCCGTCCATGCGGAAAATATTTTTTTTCGCTCATCATCGCGATAAATTTCACTTCGGAGCAGACAATCAGATAGGAGTTTTTCAGCATCATAATACCGGCCTAGCTCAAAAAAGAGTCTGCATTTAAAGAATTCAATATAAAACTGCCACTCTTTACGACCCGAATTGTCTGCTATGTCCAGGGATTTATCTGTTGATTCCAAAGAAGCATCAAGACTTCCCCATATATACTGCTGAACTGCGGTAAACAAATATGCCTTCATCAGGTTGAAATCATCTCCGCAGCCGGTAAGCTTCTCAACGGCCAGATTGAGATACTCTGAGGATTCTAGAAGCTTTCCTTTACACAGCATAAGAACCCCCAGCTCGATAAATACTGTCCCTTCAAGCCTTGGGAAATCACCCTCCTGCAGAAAAATCAGCACCTTTTTAACATAATCAAGCGCGCGCTGATAATCGCTCATCGCATAAAAATATCTTGAAGCCTCAAGCAGCAGCAATGAATTATTCATATCAGTTGGTGATTCAGGGTTATCCGGAAATCCTTTCAGAACATTCAGCCCTGCAGTCTTATTATATTCAATAAGAAAGCATCGGAGTTCAAGCGCATCGGAGAGTACCGGCACCAGCTGTTTGTACTCCGCCAGATAATTCAGGACGAAAGAACTTCGACCGTAATCAAGCATAACCGTAAGACATTTGAAAACCGCAGCCCCTACCTGCATCATATCAGACGCTCCGGCAAGTTTTACGGCTGAACGACCATAATCCATGGTTCTTCCTGAATATATGTTCTCAGATAGGAATACCGCCATAGTGTTGAAGATCTCTTCTTTTTCAGAGATCTTATCAGCAAGCTTGCTTAGACTTCTGGTTCTGACGACCTTCACATATCGGCTTACAATAATACAGCCTTCACTTTCCAGTGTACGAAGACCGAGGGCAATTTCAGATTGACTGAAGCCCAGTTTGATCAAAAAGTCCTCCATCATAACAGCTTCAAAAATGCCTTCAAATAAATCAAGAATATAAAGAAGTCTGGAATTCAAATAACTAAGTTTACCTGCCCGGTCAGGGGCTTCTATTCTCTCGCCGCAGCGTACTTCACGAGTGTCGCTGAAATAATCATATAATTTAAAATCTATCTCATTATCTTCACCGATAATGAAAACGAAAGGACTAGAGTCTTCGTTAAGATATTCCAGAATTCTCACCGCGTATCTCAAAAAGGTATCGGAAGTCTTTTTTAAGCCCGTAAAAATAATAACCGGGGGCTGCAGAGCCTCTTTGAACGATCTAAGAACACCTTTCAGATACAGACAGTATGTGCTGAAAAAGTACTCCTCCGGATAATCCGAATTATTATGTTCAAACCTGTATTTTCCCGCACGCCAGGTTTTCAATTCAACACCCTCGAGATATCCCTCTACCATTGGAATCAGATTTTTATCTATGCTCCTTAAAAAGGGACTGGTAACATCGGTTTCATCATCAAGAATATCTATATAGATTGCTTCGGCGCGTCCCTTTCCTGATGCCTCGTTGACAGCCTCATTAATGTGAAGACGGACAATAAGTTCACTGCCTCCGGAAAGTATGAACTTTTGAGGTCCCGGCTCTATGCCAAGCTCGGGAACCATCAGCCTTACAAGCTTTGATACCTCAGCCGGATTAGTAAGGTGTCTGAGTTTCTCCGAATCTTCTGTTTTAGAAAAATGTTCATCAGCTCTGAGGGTCTTAAATCCGGGCACTGAATCATCAAGACTTTTAACCCCGGCGGCTTCAGCCACCCGGTTCTCTATTAAAAGAGCTCTGTCCACTGCTATTGTGAAATATGTCTGCTTCAGCTCTTCCTCAATTTTTTCAGAACTGCTGTTTTTCCGGTATAGCATCATCATGGAATATTCATGTATTTCTTCAGAATATCCGTTAATTATCTCCAGCAGGTTTTCAGCTGCTTCTGTGGCAGCCGCAGCATTATCCAGCTCAGCTTGAATTGAAAAGATGAGAAAAGAGCCGGCAATTATCATTTCAGCCCGCAGAGCACTGTTCATGCAGCGCTCACAGTTTTTTACCATGTCATTTGCTGCCGGTGCATCTACTATCAGGTATTGCTGAAGATTACTTATTTCTAATACAATGAAGATTCCTTTCATAGCTATTATATCGGCAATTCTACAACTCAAGTGTAGGAGGCCTTGATCCGCCTTCCCATAATGAGCTGTCTTCTTCAGTAAAAACCCTGCCGTACACATATTCAAATAGATATCTGAAATCTTCAGGATTAATATCCATAAATTGAACACCGTAAAAGGTCGTTCCCTTATTATGAAATTTCCTCATTACCCTTGAAAATATCACCATTCGACGCTGACCAATTCTAAGTTCAAGATTGAGATCTGTGTAAATATTCAGCACATCGCTTAAACCTTCCGATGAGTCCGCAAACATCAAACCCGATGCACTGATATCAATTATACTTGAATTGAAATCCTGCGCCTTAGTCTGACCTCCTGAAAAATAATTATTCTTATCAAGACTCCATGCCAGAATCTTTGAAAACTGGTAAACGTATTCCAGAGTATCAATCTCTATCTTCTTGTTCCTTTCATTACATAAGAAGATGTATCCCGCGGTATATTCATGATAGAGGATGGGACAGTATAGAACTGAATACACACCCTGCTTCTTCATATCTGCAAGGAGGGTTTCTATATCTTCCGGTTTAAGCTCCGATTTTTCAATAATATCAATTTCCTCTTCAGTGTCGGGGACGGTCATACCTTCATAAATTGACTGCAGAAAGAACACCCTGCCGTTCTCAGCAACCAGCTTTTCTTCAAAACTGTCCGGCTCTCTGTCTCTGAACATAACAATCCGGTTCTTGTCGCAGTGATTTGAAATAATAACTCTGAAATCCGTGATCAGCTTATCAAGACTCGAAGTATCGAAAGTATCACTGTATGTAAAGTCTTCAAGCCTTACAAACTGTCCCGATTCAGGAAATTTCAGCTCTACCTTCACGTTATCAACTGTAAACATCAGATCAACCCCGCTTGGCGGTTCTACACGCTCATACTTTCTCTGCAGGTTTTTTAAGACCCGCTCGGGGTATTCAAGCTTTGCCTTCTCTTCATCACAGCTTAAAATTTTTGTGTTGAATGTCATTATATGACCGTAATATGAGAAAAACAGTCTTATTTTTTCACCTTTTTCAAATTCTCCCAGGGCCCGATCTTTGGAAAAAACCTCAATGTATTCTTCATCCTCAAAATTCAGAATAACAACTTCTGCCTCTACCCTGTTGCCATGCATTCTGAGCGCAAATTTGTTCTCATCCAGGGCCTTTATGATGAACTCCCGTTCAATTCTGCTTATTGTACTTCCCATTTTAACCCCTACATAAGCCTTTCTGTCGGATACCAGTCAGTGTTTTCCGGCTCTCCAGCTTCATTCATATCTGAAAAATTTATATGTAAATCGTGGACTTTCCATCCGCCGTCTTTTGAAAAATAGATCATACCTGCGGCATTTCCACCTGCAGCTTCTAACCTTACGGCGGCCCTGGCAGGGGTATCTGCAGTATTGATACGTCCTATTTTGTAATTCTCAGGTTCTGCCTGTTTAAACCCGTATTCGATATTTCTGTGTATAAACTCTTTCTTTTCATCCAGAACCAGACTGTAATCAGGTTCACCGGTAGCAACCGATGAAAGAAAATCATCAGCTGTTGAAAAAATTGCAGGAATCTCCCCATCTTTTTCAAATGAAGACTGCAGTTCCCCAATAATAAAATCAGCAGGAAAAACCAGCTCTTCCTGCATCTGGGGGAACAGTAGAAAATCACGGCCTTCAATTTCAGATATTCCGGAAAAAGATAATGATACGTCCTCCTCTGAAACAGGATCCTGTTTATATTCAGAAGATGGTTTAGCGGATTCTACTTCCCTTATGGCTTTTTCAATACTGTCTTCCCCGGTGCTGCTGCGGGTACATGATGTAGAAATTAATATAACTGCAGGGAGAATTAAAAGGATGCCTACTTTACATATCTTCTTTTTCATTAACAAAATGCTACCAGAAGCGAATTGACTCGTCAATGCTTGATCTGTATTATAATACTGTAAACAACAATCAAGGAGACAACTGTGGGACTTACTCTAACTGAAAAAATACTCAAAGAACATCTTGTATCCGGAGAGCTCAAAGCCGGGAATGAAATAGGAATAAAAATTGACCAGACTCTTACTCAGGATGCTACCGGTACGATGGTCTATCTGCAGTTTGAATCCATGGATATCTCACGAATTAAAACCGAGCTTTCGGTGTCTTATGTTGATCACAATACTCTTCAGACTGACTACAGAAATATGGACGACCATCGCTTTCTGCAGTCGGCAGCCGCTAAATTCGGCCTCCATTTTTCCCGTCCCGGCAACGGGATCTGTCATCAGATACACCTCGAACGATTCGGCGTTCCTGGCAAGACCCTTCTCGGGTCGGATTCTCATACCCCTACAGGAGGGGGGCTTGGAATGATCTCAATCGGTGCAGGCGGACTCGACGTAGCTGCAGCGATGGCTGGAGCTCCCTTCTATCTCAAGTCCCCAGAGGTTATCGGTGTTCATTTGACAGGCAGCCTTCAGCCGATGTGCAGCGCAAAGGATATCATCCTCACCGTACTGCAGCTTGAAACGGTCAAGGGCGGCGTAGGCCGCGTATACGAATACTACGGCGAGGGTGTTAAGAGCCTCAGCGTCCCTGAACGTGCCACTATAACGAATATGGGAGCCGAACTTGGTGCGACAACCTCAGTATTCCCTTCAGATGATGAAACAAAAGCCTTTCTTAGGCTCCAGAAGCGCGAGGAGCTATGGAAGGAACTCTCTGCTGATAACGATGCAGAATACTGCAAGGTAATTGAAATCAATCTCGACGAGGTTGTTCCCATGGTAGCCCTGCCGCACATGCCTGATAATGTAAAAAAGGTCAGCGAAATTGCCGGGCTTCCGGTTAATCAGGTTGCCATTGGCTCATGTACAAATTCATCAATAAACGACTTAGGGATTGCAGCCGACATTCTTGACGGTAAAACAATAGCCGAAAACCTTTCATTAGGTATATCACCGGGCTCAAGACAGGTTATCAACAGCGGTATTGAAGCAGGCATTATTAAAAAGCTTGTATCATCCGGTGCACGAATTCTTGAAAGCGCCTGCGGAGCATGTATCGGAATGGGCTTTTCCCCCACCAGCGGCGGCGTAACAGTGCGGACCTTCAACAGAAACTTCAAGGGACGCAGCGGAACAGCGGATGCTGAGGTTTATCTCGTATCTCCTGAAACAGCTGCGGCAACCGCTCTCACAGGCGTAATAACAGACCCGCGCGACTTCGCTTCAATCAGCAGGAAGGATTATACCTCATTTATAGAAATTGACGACAATATGATTATCAAGCCTCTGGGCGAAACCGATGCAGCTGAAGTTCAGATTGTCCGCGGACCGAATATCAAACCCTGCCCCAAGGCGGACGCAATGTACGAAAAGCTTGAGGCTCCAGTCCTTCTGAAGACCGGGGACAATATCACCACCGACCATATCATGCCTGCAGGAGCAAAGATTCTACCACTGCGTTCCAATATCCCTGAGATATCCAAACACGTTTTTGAAGCCCTTGCCCCGGAGTTCCATGATAAGGCAAAAAAAGCAGGGAACGGTGTTATCGTCGGCGGCGAAAACTACGGTCAGGGGTCAAGCCGTGAGCATGCTGCCCTTGCACCAATGTACCTCGGCGTCAAGGCTGTTATAACTAAGAGCTTTGCCAGAATACATAAGGCTAACCTCATCAATTTCGGTATCATCCCCTTCACCTTCGCAGATACTGCAGATTACGATTTGATTTCAGAGGGCGACGTAATTGTAATTGATAACCTTCGTGAAGGTGTTCAGAAAACCCGGACCCTGAAAGCTGTAAACAAGAGTAATGGAAAAGAATTCAATATTGAGCACGATATGGCTGATCGTCAGCTTGAAATAATTCTTGAGGGCGGCCTTCTTAACTATACAAAGAGCCGAAGTTGAAAGACAGTATTTTAAAGTATCTTAACAGCGATTTCACCGAACCTATCAGGGATCCGCTGTGGCAGAATATATTTTTATCAAAAGGGTTCAAACAGCTTGTAAGCCTTGAACCCTTTCAGAAACTTGCGGGTATTAAACAGCTGGGCCCCGCCTACCATGTATACCCGGGAGCAACGCATACACGACTCAGCCACAGCCTTGGTGTGTTTCACCTTGCAAGGCGGATAATCAGCAGACTCGTCGGTCATCCCGACTGCATCGTGCTTACGCTTGAAGGCGTTAAATCGTTTTTATGCGCAGCCCTGCTTCACGACCTGGGACATTTTCCCTATGCACACTCGCTTAAGGAACTGCCGCTTAAGGATCATGAGGTTCTTACAGGCGAAATTATCCTGTCCGAGCCGCTTTGCAGCTGCATTGAAAACGTAATAGGAGCTTCTGCGAAAAAAACAGCGGCAATTGTTAATTTTGAAATGCCGCATGAAAACGACAAAGAAGTAATCTTTTTCAGAAACATTCTCTCCGGTGTCCTTGATCCGGATAAACTCGACTATCTGAACCGCGACGCATTCTTCTGCGGTGTTCCATACGGCATACAGGATACAGATTTTGCCATCTCGAAGATTGTTCCCACCGAAAGTGGAATAGGGATAAACAGCCAGGGAATAACCGCCGTAGAGAATGTCCTGTTTTCGAAATACCTTATGTACCGAACAGTTTACTGGCATAAAACAGTACGAATTGCCACTGCAATGATAAAGAAAGCTGTAATTACAGCGCTTACTGAGGGAATTATAAACAATGATGATCTTTACGGTCTCACCGACAATGACTTCTTCAACCGATACACCGGTGATTTTCATCCGGTAATGCAGCTTATAACCGCTGTTAACAAACGTAATTTATATAAATGTGTTTATGAAGTGCCTTTTTCAGCCGACAACAGCCTGCATCAATCATTATGCAGCCTTGAAGCAAGAACCGAGTTTGAAAAGAATAATACTTCTAACTGCGGCTGTTCTGATCTGATCATCGATATTCCTGAACCCATTTCGTTTGAGGTCAACCTGCCCGTTGTATCCGGTGGCAGCCGGACAACCTATATAGATTCCGAATCAGTGTTCTCAGGACCGGTTGTTGAAGGCTTCACCTCCTCACTCAGGAAAATACGTGTATATGTTCCAGAAGCTGATGTTGCCGGATGCAGACATGCCGACGGACTTTTCAACTGATGAGCATTACTTCAGATATATTCCACGGCAGCATTCCTCCCTGGGTTATGAGATTTGTAAAACAGACAGGTAAGGGAATAAACCGGTTTAACATGGTTGAAGAAAATGATCGTGTGTTACTCGGAATCTCCGGAGGAAAGGATTCACTTGCACTTGCCTTCGCCCTTTCACTTCGTAAACGATGGCTGCCTATAAAATATGACCTTCATGCGGTTCACATCAACTGGGAAGAGTATCCATTGACTGACGAACAGCAGAAAGCGCTGGTTGAGTTTTTTAAATCCATAGATGTCCCTTTTGAAACCGTAACCGTTAAAATGTTTCCGGGCAGCTATGTTGATAACTTCAACTGCTACCTGTGTTCACGCAACAGAAAACGGATTCTATTCGACATTGCTGAAGAACGCGGATTTTCAAAGGTCGCACTCGGGCATCACCTTGATGATATAGTAGAAACTACAATGATAAACCTGTGTTTCCGCGGTCGTTTTACTACGATGCTGCCTGTTCAGGAGTTTTTCCATGGGAAACTTCACATTATCAGACCCATGTGCGAGGTTCGTGAAAGCGCGGTCAGCAGATTATCAGATAATCTTGAATTCCCGGTCTGTAAATCACCCTGTCCTTATAATGAAACAAACATTCGCAGTCAGGTAAAACCCATAATCAGCAGTCTAAGTCATATCGATAAACTGAGCAGGGAGCACATCTACAATGCATTCTGGAACGAAAAAGACGATTTTAATGATCTGCATAAAGTTGATTAAGTTTCTTGTCAATTAACAGATTACATAATACATTAATATATAAGGAAACATCATGAAGTATACCAAGCTTATGAAAGAAAGAATAAGACGTGTAAATGTACTATTTAAAGAACTCGGTTATGATCTGACTGAGGGCGAAATAAGCGACAATACATTTTCTGCCGGATTCGAGAAGGAATCGGAGTTCTGCGGCGGTTTTTTTATTGATGATGACAGTAAATTTCTTGAAATTGCATTCACATTCTCATTTTCGCCTCGTATGGCCTCATTCATCCAGGAGCGCCTGGAAGAAATGCTTAAGATCTGTTATGAATACGGTTGTTACATGAATATACAGAAATTTGAAGATTTTAATTTTTCCGTTTTCTCAAAGGTTTACTTTGCAGGCCTTAACTACTATTCTTTAAAAGAGACGCTTAAGGATTTTCTTTTCTGCGTTGATGATATAAAAGAAACTATTGAAATAAATGCAGAAAATCAGGAGGACTGAATGGACATACACAATCTGATGGAAGAACTCGTAATAGATACAGTTGAGGAAATTTTCTCTGATCCTGATTACATCAAGCAGGCAGGCTGCTGTGATTCCGACCACTGCCGGACTGACGTAGTATGCTATGTTCTTAATCGAATACCGCCTATTTATGCAACCTCTTCAAGAGGTCTCGCGCACATAGGTAAAACAGTTATAGATAAACCCCAGATAATTGCCGACATTGCTGCACTTGTGAATGAAGGAATCAAACAGGTGGGAGCACATAATCGCAACGATTCTCCGGAGCCGGATTATGAGATTCCTGAGCCGCCGCTTTATAATTTTCCTATTATCAAGGGAAAGGTTATTGACGGTAAAACTTTTGCACCGATTACGGGAACTTCAATCTCACTTAAAATGGACGGCGTTCTTGTGCCGATGCATGCCAGCCGCTGGAGCAATCCCAGCCCCCTTGTCGAGGAGACTGAGGGAGATTTTCTTTTCTGGCCCCGCTCAGTCAAGGCCGGAAGCGCTGCAGAGAAAAAATCATTTTCACTGCAGCTTGAACTTGCTGCGGAGGGATATAAACCTGTCAAACACTTTGTCAACCTTGAGCTTGATGCAGAGGATCAGTTTGTCAGTTCAACAGAGGTTAACAGAATATTCAAGGTGGAACCAATCTATCTATTTGATAAAAATGAGCCTGAAGAAATTATTCCGAAATAATCATTAGTAGCTTTCTGAATATATTTCTACATCATGTAGTCGTCCGGGGACTTCATCCTCGGCAAAGCTGAGAATTTTCTGCATCACCTTTTCACCGTATGTTGCAGAATTAGAAACTACAGCCGCACCTATCTGTGTGAATCTCAATGAATCCTGCAGATCCACCTCAGCGGCTGTAACATTAAATTTCTTAATTATTTTTTCCTTGAAGGATTTAACAATCCTCCGTTTATCTTTTATGTTTTCGACCTCAGGAAGCTCGAAAACAAATTGTATCATTGATACCGTCATTAAAACATATTCTTTATATCATCGAACTTCAATTCAAGAGAATCCGCATCGGGTAAGTCCTCGGCCTGAGTCCTGTCCTTTAACGGCAGGTAAATGTTATTGTAATTCTCAGCCAGTTTGAATATATCATCACCGGCATATTCAGGATTGATTTTAACCTCAAAATTGTATGATTTCTCTTCAAGCCCTCTGCGCATAACATGAATAGGGTCACTCACAGTAATAGCGAAATGCGGACTGTAAAAAAGAGTATATGCCAGCACAAGGGCAAGAATAATTACAAAGAACAGCAGATTATCCATCGACTGCACCTTTTCTACTCCCCTTATATCGAAAAAGAATTCCCACCCCATATACTCAGCGTAAACATAATCGTTGAATCCGAAATTCATTTTATAGAAATCATTATCATATCGGGTAAATACTGTCTCTCCGCTTTTTTTAACTATGAGCAGATCACTGCATGACTCAGCTAAATCCGGATTTGTTTCATAGGCTATCATCACCTCGGAAATAATTTTTTCATTCTCGCTTGCTGCAGTCGGCAGTCCAAGCATCTGAACAAAGATAGAAGCAAACAGAAGTATTCCTACAAAAACAGCTACACCCATTGTGGTAATCTTGGAGATATGGCGCTGGGCCATTGCAGAGTCGGTATTTTTGATCTGTTTGAATATTTTCAGAACCCTGAGCAGCCTGAGTATTCGTGCAATTCTTACTGCTTTTACAACCTTCAGAACATTCAGAATCCCGGCAGCCCCTGTAATTGCCCCTCCGCCCATCAGAACCGCAATTGCGGACGGCCCGGAACTCAGCAGCAGAAGGGGAACGGATGCGAGCAAGTCAATCCAGCCTCGTCTTAGAACAATATATTCCCGGACACTGCCCCGGGCAATAGCCCTGTACAGTCTGGTTAGAAATTCAATTGTAAAAAACAGATCAAATCCCAACCCGGTAAGAATCAGAATCCTCCTGACATCCCAGCTCCACCCCGCAACAATCGCGAGATCTTCAACAAAGGTCTGCACGAGGACAAAAAATATTGCCGCAAGTACGATATTTTCTAAAACCTGATAATTTTTTCTATCCATTACTTTCCTACCATCCGTTATCTGCAGCTATATTATATAATTCATCAAGCATCTTTATATCATAACCGTAAAACTTATAGTTTTTCCGCGCTACGTTTATCCAGCTTTTCATCGCGGTATCGGCTCCCCTGTCCTTTTTAGTGTCGGGTTTGTAGTTTCTGCACATGGCTGAAAAAACATTACCGAGCCGAGCCGATGCTTCAAGTTTAGAATTATCCGCAAAAGATGCATTAGCGTTCATCGAGCTGCTGAATACCTGCGGCGGTACTGCTTGAGCCTTTGCCGACAGATTTTTTGCGAGGGTTTCTGTGAAACTGCATGGGAAGATATTACCATTTGCAGTATTTTTCATCACGTTAGCCTGCTGAGAAAACAAATATATCATCGGCTTCAGAAGCATTACCAGGTTGATCATGTTTTCAACCTCACGCTCTCCCATTTTCAGCTTTTCAACCTTTAAGAGTTCAAAATGTATGTATTTCTTCCGCCGATAAATCTCAGCTGTATATTTCTTGACAATATTATAGTTCACCGCGGCAAGCGAACCGGTAAAGATTCGTCTTGCCTGCTCATTAGCCAGCATTTTCTGTAGAAAATCCATAACCACCTGCTTTGCCTGTCCTTCATCCAAATTCGATGGTCTTAGAAAGGTGAAAAAGGTGAAATCAAGCCTGTTAATCAGCAAACGTATATCAGGAAGAACCTCATTATCAGTTAGTTCATACAATACCGACACAAGAATAGCACAAATGCTGTCCCAGCTCTTTCCCGGGAAAAAGGCCTGTGATGAAAGTGTCGGATATAACTGCCTGGAATTTACCGTTAAGAATTGAATAATCTGCTCTTCCCTCTGAAGCAGAGAAAAACTTTTCAATGCAGGGTTCGCCATTAAACGCTGTATAAAGGCTGTAGCTTTTTGTTTATCAGATTCATTAATTATCATTTGTCTAATTGTCGTCCAAATTCCTCAAAAAATCAATATTCAGGGTTTTTGTTTATCAAATTGCAGAAAACACGATATACTCTATGACAATGACAGTGCAGCACCGCTTTTCGACATTTCTTTTTATTTTTCTGTCGGTTTGTCTTACAACCGCCGCCGGTGATGACACGATCCTACCGCAGGAAGAGGATGCCTCGTCTTTTTACAGTATAGATATTGATGACGAAGATGTCGATCTTTTTTTAAGCGGAACCTGGCAGGTTGAGCTGAGTGGTTCAACAGGCTTCGGGTGGGTTCCGGGAACAGGGTTTACAGACACCTACAGCTATTCAGGAATTTCTGAAGGCTTCACATTCTCTCAGTCTCCGGATTTTACAATCTCACTACTTATCCTTGATAAGCTCCTTTTTGAATCAGCCTTCACCGACGAATTTGAGGATTCAACCTTCCGGCTGGGGTACATTGGAGATGATGATGAATTCGTCAAAGAGGTATCTGCCGGAAATATGGAAATTAATCTCAGCGATGATGCTGACAGCTCTGATTTTTTCTACATACCCGGCGGTGATTCCGACTCTTACGGTGTCTATTCATTATTTGAAGGCCTTTGGTCAGAACATGAACTGCTATTCCGGTTTGACCCGCAGGAGGAGATAAGCAAACTTTATATCGGGGATGACCTGCTTGTAGAAATCGAACGAGAACCCTCCGATTATCTGGACGGACGCCTGTTCTATATTCCAGATACACCTTCTGATGCAGTCTTTTATGTTGAAAGCAGTGACGGAAGTCTTGAATACGACAGCCGCCACTTTGAAGAGTTTGATAGTTCAGATTATTCCTACAATGCATCAACCGGCAGACTGCTGCTTGAGGATGAGCCGGACGGCGCGGTTCTTGTTTATTCTGATTTGACAGGTTGGGATGACGACATTCTACTGCTGTGGGAGCCTGGTATTTTTTCTGATTATGAAGCAGCCTCTCTCTACGATTTAAGCACCGTCCTGCCGGATGAAGACTGGCAGACGCGGGTTTACCTGGCCGAAACCGCAGAAACAGCCTCGGAAGGTCTTGAGCTGGAGGCCGAAATCTTTGCCGATGACGGTCTTGTTATTATAGGCCAGGCATCAGGCGGGAGTAAGTATTACCCCCTGGAGGCTGTTCTTGCCGAATCAGAGGATGTTTACGGTGCCAACGCTTCAGACTGTGACCATGGCTGTTCAAAAAGCCTTTTTTTCAGGGTCAGGGAAACCGTATCCTCGTATTCGATAGATGATCCGGTAGAAGACTCTATCCGAATTTATATAAATGGTGTAGAAACCTGGGACTGGAGTGAATCAGGCGGCATCATAACCTTCGAAACCGATCCGGGTGATAACGACCGAATTGAGATAATATATCGAAAAGTCACCGGCTCCGACGGAGGAGACCTCCTTTTTGCTTCCGCGAACCGCTTCACTCTAACCGACAGCCTCAGTGCTAACATTAATTCCGGTATCAGATGGAATATTTCCGACTCCTATGCCGTACCCGGAGAGGAAACAAGCGCTTACGGTGGAATATCAGCAGGTCTTTCATTCGACAGCACAGGCGATACCCCTGACTCACCACTGAGTATTGCCGCCGACCTTGATATAGGAGCAAAAATACTCGTAGAAAACTCAGCCGGAAGACTTCTGCTTAAAAACGGGACCGATAACCTGCTTGAGGTTTCAATCGACAGCGACAACATATTTCCCGCAAGCCTTTCTGATTCAATAGCAGACGATGAAAGCCTGTCTCTTGAGGATCGCGGTCAGCTTGTATACAGGGAATATCGAATTGATTCGGGGCTGAGCTATTATCTCCAGGATTATTCAACGGTTCTGGACGACAGCATGATTTTTTATCCGGAGGATTCCACCACCGAAGACATGTACAATGCAGGGCCATACACTGCATCAGCGACAACCGACGACCGCAGCACGGATATACTGATAATGGACTACGTTTTACCTGATGAAGACAGCTGGGTCGGCGTGCAGATCCCCCTCGCAGCCTACGAGGACAATCTCGATTTAAGCAGTGCAAGGGCAATATCTTTCGACTGCAAAACGGACGCTGACCTGAGTGATATAGAACTGTACCTTGAAATCGGCTCTGTCGGTGAAGATCTTGACGGTGACGGAACCATCGATGAAGAAGCATCGCTGACATCTACCGGCTATACATTCAATGATCCCAATTCCCCAGACGGAACACTCGTAGGAGGAGACTATCTAAGCGGAGGCAACGGGCAGATTGATTCCGAAGACATCAACGGCAACGGCTTTCTCGACGTTGATAAAACATCAGCTATCGTACGCTTTTCCAATATTACAAAACCCGATCAGGACTGGCAGCGCTTCTGCTATTACTTTTCTGACGATTCCGGCGACACAGCAAAAAGCAGGCTGAACAATGCAGAGTTCATCCGAATAACCGCAGTTAACACCGCGGCCTCAGATCGAAGAGGCAGAATACTGTTTGACGATTTTACGATTGAAGGAAGCTCATTCGCAGCAAGCGATGATGCAGGCTTCAGCTCCCCGGAGTTCTCCGACACCCTTGAGGCGGATATATCCTCATCCGAAGAGCCTGAATCAAGCCTCTCATCTCCCACCCTCACATCAGATGACGACAACAGCCTGATGAGGGTCGAATGGACCGAAGACTGGAAACTTTACTCATATATCACGCCGGTTTCGTCGGAAGATTACGCTGAACTTACGTTCTTTTATCATTGTCCGGAACTCACTGAATCATCAGGTGAAGAAGCATTCCTTAATTTCATTTTCACAGACTCAGATGATCTTGGAATAAAGCTGAGGCTTCCCCTTGAAACCGGTACCGACTGGAAGATGGTTGAGGTCAGTCTGCCGGTTGGCGGCAGCACGGCGGCCATTACCGTAAACGGAGAAACCGTCGACGGTGCTGAACTTATCTTCGATGAAGAAGCGACTGATTTATACAGGATGGAGCTGTATACACAGGGGACTGATTCAGGAGTTATATTAATCGATGAAATCTATCTCGGAGACCCGGTGCTTAAGGCCGTCAGCGGTATAAATGAGTCTTTCGAACTCAGCTATAAAAAGCCCCTGCTAACAGCAGGTGAGATTGAAATTATCGGTCCGCTGTACCTCAATCAATCTGCATCCCTGGTATATGAAGACTATGCCGAGAATATTTTCAGCAACAACGCCGAATGCAGCTTCACTACTGATGCTTCAACCTCGTTCCTGGGTGCCCCCATCGCAGTTGATCTTTCAGTATCCGGGTCTGACAATGTAGAAATAACTGCCGGCCACTGTCTTGAAATCCCTGTTCCAGCTGCCGGTTTCAGCCTCACCGATGAATACAGTCTTTCGGATTCGGATGATAATTCATTTTATAAATCTAACACTCTTTCCTTCGGTTCGGATACTTTCTTGGTTGACGCCGGTTTCAGCTCTTCAGTCGACGATACACAGCTCCAGCGGTCATGGAACGCCGGCTTAAGGACTGAATATAAAATTTTCGACCTGGACATCGGAGCTGATTTCCTTCTTGCCGAGCAGGATTATGATATTGGCACGTCAAATTATTTTGCAGGCTGGTACACTGCTACCGCACTTGCCGGCAATTTCGGATATACCGAACTTGAAGAACGTAAGACGGGATTCACTCTTTCTTCCGCAGTCAGCGGTGAAAATGCCGGAATCAACATGGATTGTAATCTAACTGCAGACACCGGCGCAGACAGTGACGCCGACGATTCTCTCTCAGCTGTATTCTTATTGCCGTTCACCTTTAAAGCCGGATACGACAGCATAAAAGCAGAACTGAGCTATGAGAGAACAGCATCTTTCGGTCAGCCCACAGCCTCTACAGCCTTCACTACTGATATAAGCAGAATGTTCACCAGCTTTGCATCAGCAGATTTCCTGTATAAATCAATTCCTTTTTACGAACTTTTCAGCCCTGATCTACCTTTATATGTCTACAATTCATCGCTGGCTGCCGGTTTCAATACAGCAGAGTTCATAAATGAAGTATCAATCAGCCTGAGTCGGAACTACAGCAGCAGACTCATGGATCTGCTGCTTCCGTATTCTGTTGAAATAACAGTGATTAGAGAAACCGAGAAAGATTACAGCGATACCGAAGATACTACGCAATGGAGTGGAATATGGCGAAGTGCTGCTCTGAATTTGTTCGGCTCAGCAGGAGTTTACCCTGTTTTTGATTTCTATTTTTCCGATGAGCTTAACTGGTCGGTTGAAACAGAAATCTATGAGCCCTTCACTTCGGATTTCTACATGGATCTGATTATCGACCTTGGATTATCACTTTTTGGTCATGACGATGATATATTATCTGTCGGTACTGATATATATCTTCCGTTTCAGATAGAAGACACGACATCATCCGTCACATCCGAACTTATGTACGTATGGAGTACCGTCCCTGAAAAACCTCTGAATCTTCCGCTTTTTACCGATGAGGAAGAAAGCTTTCAGATTATAACCAATGAAGAAAAATTAACCCTCAATTTCGAAGATACCTTCAGTACAGAGCTGAAACACACTACAAGTCTACAGCTTCCGGGCACATTCACACTCTCTGCCTATGGTCTTGCAGGCTATGAGTTTGACAATACGGATAATGAAAAAGTTTCAACTTTCGGCTTGAGTTTCGGTATCAGCGGAAGTATCATTTACTAGTATTCAAATTGTTTAATACAATGTAAAGGTATATACTTAATGATAAGGAGAATTTGACTATGAGAATAAACAAAATATTGTTTCTTTTAATTATTGCAGGCTTGTTTGTTCTGAACTTTTCTGTTTTTGCTGACGATGAATCAGCGGCTGATTTCGGTCTGGGCCTGCTGCTGGGTGTTGACACATTTGACGCAGAAGAAGATGGCGGAGATCCGGAGACATTTCAGTCCCTCGCACTTCAACCTGATTTAGCCATTGGAAAGTTCGGAATTGGTCTTGATCTTGTACTCCATTACCGCTTTGAAGACGGTTTTGAAATAAGAGAGGAAGACTGGGTTCCACAGGATGATCAAACAATCCTTGATCTATATCTGCCTAAAATCACATATGTCCGATGGGCTTACAAGGGCGATCCATTCTATCTTAAATTAGGCGATATCGATGATGCTACGATAGGAACAGGGTTTATAGTAAGCAGTTATTCAAACACCCTCTTTCAGCCTGATGAAGATATAGCCGGCATCAATTTCGATTTGGATGCGCAGCTCTTTAACTTTCCGTATATAGGCTTTGAATCATTTATAGGCAACCTGGCCAGATTTGATGTCTTCGGCGGCAGACTGTACACAAGACCTATGCTCTGGACAGGTGTACCCATCATAAAAAACCTCGAATGGGGCTTTACCGGAGCCACAGATCGCACGCCTGATTTGCGCAGTGAATATTATGATACCGATACCAACGGCGGGGCCGCTGCTGATACTGTATTCATCTACGGCACCGATCTAATCCTTCCTGTTATCACTTTACAGATAGCAAGCCTGTCGCTCTTCGGTGATTTCGCCGTTCAGGGTGAAAACATGGGCGGAATGGTCGGCTTCGGAGGAAGATTAATCGGAATACTTCCTTATATGTTCCAGCTCCGTATTTTAGGCGACAACTTCATACCGGCTTATTTCGACAACACCTATGATATTTATCGTGGAGTTAAATACGATATATTCCATTACCAGGGTGTAGTAATCGAAGGCGGAATGTCTTATCTCGGCAGTACAGGTTTTTCAGTGCTTGATGACCAGCTTATTTTCAGTGCAACTGTTGACGGTCCTTTTACCGCAATACCTACCGACAGTGAGGACAATCACACCTATCTTGACTACCCTCACCTGAACGCTGCGCTTACCGTAGAAGAAGGTCTAATTCCTGATTTCTCTTTTTCCGCCGAATACGACAAAAAGTTTATCAACAGCTGGGCGGACCTTGTAAGCGCTGAGGACAGTATGATTAATATGGCGATTAATTATAATGCCGGCGCGGCCGTTGTAACACTTTCATATGACATGCTCTACCTCGATGATGAGGTTGCCGGACTCAGCTGGGACGATTTTGACGTCAGCTCATCTCTAAGCTGTTCCATCGAGCTTTTTTAACAGGAGGTACCAATGAATTGTAACAAAAAGATTTTTACAACTGCCGGTTTTGTGCTGGCATTATTTATTATTTTCGCCGCACCTCTTACGGCACAGAACAGCAGCAGCCCTACTGCCTTCCTCGTTTACTACGATGATGATTTTGAACTTGAGGTATTTGACAGTACGGGTGATTACGTCGGCGAGGTTTTTATGGGCATGGAGCTTTTTCCAGGATCCACGATTAAAACCTATAATACCAGTGCAGAGATTCAGCTTGATCCTAACGGCTCAATCCTGAAAATATCCGAAAACTCGGTTTTTCAGATAGAAGCCTTCCAGACTTCAGCTGATGAATCAAACGACTTTTCACTTTTCAACGGAAAATTAAGAGTTATTGCCGCACGTGCCGGTTTAGGATATGAGAATTATTCGATAATAACTCAATCAGCGGTCTGCGGAGTTCGCGGAACCGACTTTGTAATTGATTCGATTGGGGTTGTCGCCGTTAACGAAGGTAAGGTTGAATTTTCAAGCCTGCTTTCCGGTGAAACTTTAAATGTATCAGCCGGTCAGCTTGCTGATGTTTTTGCCGAAACATTTCAGGCAACAGCAGCGAGTGCCCAGAGCCTGTCGTCAATATTCAGCGGAATGGACTTCAGGGGAACTGATCCAGCACAGGTCCCAGGTCATACAGTAAAATCAGACCCGGCTGAACAGGCTGAAGATCCTGCCGATGATCAGGCCGATGATGGGGAGGAAGAATCTGCTGCTGAAGACGGTTCTGATGATGAACAGCCTGCCGACGACGCAGCTGACGATGGTACAGGTGACCCGGATGATGACGGCGAAGCTGATGAAACTCCCTCTGACGGACCTGAAAACGCAGAAAAAGCTGATGATGCATCCTCCGACGGCAAGGCTCTTGAAACAACTGATAACGGGATAGAAGAGAAATCTGTTCGAGAGACTCCCCAGCTCTCAAGATCAGGCTCGGCTGCAGCCTTCCTGACTGGAGATCCTAGACCTGATACTGATGATCAAGGTGAAGATCAGGAGGAAGAAGAGGAAACAGAAGAAGATGAAGAACCGACTGCTGTGGGTGAATTCTTTGATAACCTCTTCGATATGCTAGGCTTTGAGATAGGCTCAATCCTCATCGACGGTGAAACCTACGCAAAGGCGGTTATACAGCCTGAGTTTGAAATTGGCGAGTTCAGAGCAAAACTCTATCTACCGGTAATATACCAGGACAATCTCTTTGATTGGGAAAGCTGGTACTGGCCTGCTGAGAATAATGAATGGTCATTCGGTACCGATCAGGAGGGAACCTCGGAAATCTTATTCGATATTATGAGCGACCTTTTTCTTAAAATAAATTACCTGCAGTGGGGCGACAACGGGGATGATTTCTACTTCAAATTCGGAAACCTTGATAATATGACTATCGGCTACGGAATTCTGATGCGCGATTTTTCAAATAACATTGAATTTCCAGCAGTCAGAAAGGTCGGAATCAACACCGGCGTAACCTTTGAAAAATTCGGTTTTGAAGGAGTCCTTGACGATGCTGCAGATCCTACAATTTTCGGTGGAAGACTTGTCTACATTCCCGGCGGAGAAAAGTTCCCGCTTGCATTCGGGCTCTCCGGAATTACAGACATCAATCCGGATTCAGAGATTGAGGATACAACCGGACTCTTTGATCCATTAGTTCTTAACGGAGCCTTCGACATAGGCCTGCCGATTGATCCTATCAACCTTACCTTCTTTGCAGAAGCTGCCGGCTTTGTGCTCTACGAGGATGATGTCTGGCATTGGGAAACAATCTACAACAGCGATCAACCTGATTTTATCTCCGCTCTTAACAATTACGGACTTATCGGCGGATTCTTCGGTAATATTCTAAACTTTGAATACAGACTCGAATACCGCTTCAGCAAGGGGGTATTCACCCCGAGTTTCTATGCTAATGATTATCTTACTAATAAGACGTCACAGTATTATGAACTGCTTGATTATATTGCTGCACCGCTCGACTCCGATTACCAGGAATACACAATGGGAATCTACGGAGATCTTTCAATCAACTTATTTGATGCAGTTAAAGTCGGCGGCGGCTATTACTGGCCGTGGAGCATAAACGATGACGGCTCATTTGACTTCTCCGCTCAAGACTCATTCAGCCTGACGGCAATGCTGATGGAGGATGTAATTCCTGTACTGGGCCTGTACGGTTCCGTTTCTTATTCCCGAACAGGCCTTGTAGACAGCATTCAGGATGCTGTTGCCGGAACACAGGACTTTCAGCTCTTCGATTCAGACACAATCTTTTCCGGCGAGCTTGTTTATCCATTTGATGACTCACTTGATATTGCACTTCAGTTCGCAACAACATATGAGCGTGATGATGACGGCGACCTTGTCATAAACGACGACGGTACTCTGAACACAAGCTTTGCGATGTCTGTTGACATGAGGGTGTCTTTCTAAATATAAACAACGTATGAATAAAACAACTACCCGGAGAATTAACATTCTCCGGGATTCAGTTGCCCGGCGAATTGCCGCGGGCGAGGTTATTGACCGTCCGCAGGCAGTTGTCAGGGAACTGTTAGACAATTCAATTGATGCCGGAGCAACCGATATCAGCCTCTACATCCAAAGCGGAGGAATTGAAGAAATTCGTGTCGTCGACAACGGTTCCGGCATGGATGAAGAAGATCTTAAAAAATGCTTTCTTCCGCATGCGACTAGCAAGATAACTGATTTCGAAGATATTTATTCCACAAACACACTGGGATTCCGCGGCGAGGCACTTTCCAGTATTGCCTCATGTTCGCGACTGTCTATTATCAGTGCTGTATCTGCTGACGAGCCGGGCAACAAGCTGGAAATTTCAGACGGAAGCCTGCGTAATCTCAGCAGAAGCCGCGGCGCCCCGGGGACGGTCATTAGCGTACGCGATTTATTCTATTCAATGCCCGGACGGAGGAATTTTCTCAAGAGTTCATCAGCTGAGGCGGCGCAGTGCAGGACGATGTTCATCGAGAAGGCTCTGCCGCAGACTGACATCAATTTCAGGTATTTCAACAACGGCAAGCTTAAACTGTTTATGCCCGCGGCGGATATCAGGCAGAGGGTTTTGTCAGCCTGGGGAAGCCTGTTCAGGCCCGAATTTCTCCAGTCGTTCAACCTGGAGAACGACGGCATCAAGGTGTCGGCGGCACTCGGAACCCCCACACTCTATCGTAAAGACAGAAAATATATACACGTATTCATAAATAACCGCCGGATAAGCGATTATTCCCTGGTTCAGGCTGTCGATTACGCCTACTCTTCTTATCTTCCCGGCGGATGCCACCCTGTTTGTTTTTTATTTCTTGAAATTCCGCCGGAACATGTAGATTTCAACATACACCCGGCCAAACGCGAGGTCAAGTTTCGAAATCTGCCCGGCATCCATCATATAGTCACCGAGGCTGTAGGAGGTTTTCTGCGTGATCGCAATTCATTCAAAGCTGAACTTCCAGCTTTCGACAGGAAAACTCCTGAGCTAAGGCAGCAGAAGCTTGATCTTCCGGAAACCGGCCGACCGCCGATTATAAATAACAGAGTTCACAGGATCAGCTTAAACTCAGTAAAAAGACCTACTTCAGGAGCCTCCGAATCAGCTGCATCTGAGAGAGAAAGCATATTCAGGATTGAAAGCATTGATAAAATCGGAAAAGCACTAGTGGATACAGGGTCTGCGGAACAGCAACATACCCATTCAACAACCCATTCAACACCGCTCGTTTATCTTGGACAGATTTTCAATCTTTTTCTTATTTTTGAACATGGCGAGAATCTCATGCTTATTGATCAGCATGCGGCACATGAGCGTATAATATACAACAACCTCAGCAGGAAGAATCCTGAGCGTCAGGAACTGCTTGTTCCAATGTCGCTAAATCTTGAGCGCGACGAGGAGATATCACTCGAGCGAAACCTTGATGATTATACCGCCCTGGGCTTTGAACTGCAAAAGATTTCAGACGGCGAATGGCTGATAAACTCTCTACCCTCTCTCTGCAGCGGAATGGAGGACGAAATATTGAGTTTTTTTAAAAATGCTGTTAATGATGCGGAAGAGCTTAAAAGGGAGCTGTACGCCATGATATCATGCCGTACGGCCATAAAAGACGGTGACTCAATCGACAACATTTCGGCTATCGAGATAGCCCAAGCAGTACTTGAAATGGATAATCAGCGATGCCCGCACGGCAGGCCGCTGATACAGCTGATCTCAAGAGACCAGCTGTTTAAAATGTTCGGCAGGACCTTTTAACTGTATACAGGAGCCTCTTATAGGATAAGCTCCTCTATTTCATCCCTTTTCTCATAATCGGGATTCTTGTCAAGCAATGCCTTGAATACCGATGAAGCCCCTTCTTCGTCCCCGGCCTTGAACATCAGATGACCGAGACGATAATAGGCATCCCAATAGTTGGGGTCAACCTTTATCAGTTCACTCAGGGTTTTAACAGCAGGATCCTGCTGATCAGTCTCAATATATGCAATAGCAAGGTGGTACCTGATCAGGGTTGCATTCGGTTTTTTCTCGATAGCCTTTTTGTAGTGCTTTATGCTGTCTTCATAGAGTTCGGTGTGAAGATAAACATTTCCGAGATTGTTGTTAACCTCCAGCGATTCCGGAGCAAGCTTGTAGGCGTTTACGAGGTGTTCGAGGGCCTTATCGTATTCACCTGTCTCATCATATATCTTACCAAGGTTGATCCTCGGCAGCAGATAAGATGAATCAAGGCCAGCAGCCTTTTCGTAAAAGGCGACCGCGTTGGTTCTGTCCCCCAGTGCTTCGCTAATCTCGCCCAGAGTATATAAATACCCGGCATTCGAAGATGCTCCCTGTACGGATTTTACCGAGTAGTTAAGGGCGTCGGCATATCGATCCTGTTTCATCAGAGTCAGAGCCATATTGTAATTAGTCTCAGCCGAATCAGGAACAAGACCCAGTGACTTTTCCAGATATTTCTCTGCGTCCGAATACTTTCCTTCCTTGTATAATACTACCGAAAGTACATCAAGATATTTAACGTTATCAGGTTTCAATGTAGCTGCTTTCTTTAAATATGTTTCCGCCTGGGACAGCTGACCGGCCTGGTTAAGCAGATTGCCGGCCGCGAAATAAGCTGAATCATAGGAAGGATTCGCGGCAATAGCCTTCTGATATGCATCAAGTGCCGATGAAGCCTTGCCCAGTTTAAGAAAAGATGCACCAAGATTGTAATAAGCCCTGTGGTGTGTCGGATCAAGGTGAATCACCCCTTCAAAAGACATTCTTGCATCATTATACTGTCCTGCTCTGTACTGAACCTTTCCCAGTTCGTAGAGGATATCGGTATTTTCGGGGTTCAGCCTTGTTGCTTCCTTGAATTCCTTGATGGCCTCGGTATAATTTTTAGTTTCAACATAAATTTTGCCGAGGGTGTTATGCGGGATCCAGAGAGATTTATCATAATCCACCGCCTTATTTGCATATTCAACGGCTTCTCTTATGTTAATCTGATTCGATTTATCTTCCTGAAAATAAGATTCCCCCTTATGGGCATAGGCTTCAGCCTCACGGGGACTTAGTTCGATAGCTTCATCAAAACTGTCACGGGCATCGGCATATTCTTCATTTTCCATTTTCCTGACACCCTCATCAATCAGCTGCCTGACCTTCTCAGACTTTTCTCTCTCAGCCTCAGACAGGGCCGCGAGACGGGCTTCTTCCTCTTTTTTTCGTTCTTCAGCCAGTCGCTTCTGTTCTTCAAGCTCGGCAAGCTGCTGCTCCAGCCTGCGCTGATCTTCTTCCGAGGTATCTTTCTGCTCATTTATAGTCACAACGGGCGTCTGATTACTTATTGACTCACCTAGATCCTCAAGGGTTTCAACCAGATCATCCTGCTGCTGTTTATCAGCCAGCTCCTCTTCAGATTCATCAGCCTCTCGTGCCGCCAGTACCCTGTCGCGCAGCTCCCTGACTTCTTCATCGCCTGCATCCTGAATCAGAAGCTCATCAAGAAGATCAAGAGCACGCTGGAAATCGCCCTTTTCCATGTAATCTTCAGCAAGAATAAGGGTATTAGACCTTATCTTCTGGTACTCAAGCTCGGCTGCAGTCAACTCACTGCCGTCACCGCCGGAGCCTACAAGAAAAAAAAGAAGCAAAGCTGCAGCAATAAGTACGACAGCTGCTATAATTATTATAATTCTTCTGTCCATTTTAATCCTCTATGTCTAATTCTATCTCAATATCTTCGATATTCTCGGACTCAGCCGATAAGTTTGTAGTATCCGAGCCGGCATTACTGAGAGAATTCAATACTGAATCAAGCAGTGCTTTCTGCCTTGCTTCCTCGGCCAGCCTGCGCTGTTCCTCATCTTTTCGACGGTTTTCCTCCTCAACAAGAGTCAATTCAAGCATTGAGATCATTTTTTCAATCTGAGGACGCTGAGGGTCGTCAGGTTTCATATTCAGAAACAAATTGTAGTCTCTTATTGCAAGACTGTATTCTGATGTTCGAACCCTGCAATTTGCCCTGTTCAGATAGGGCTCGGCATAGCCGCTCCTGCTCTGCATGGCCTTTGAATAAATCATGGCGGCAGTGTCAAAATCTTCAGCCTTGAAGTAGTTGTTTCCAAGATTAAAATATATCTGTTCCTTTTTACCAGAGGCTTTCTCGGCACCCCGGGATAAAACCCCTATGGCTGATTCATAGTCTTGTTTTACTTCGTAGATATACCCGAGATAAAGATAGGCGTCCGCATTCGAATCATCCTCTTCAAGCGATGCTTCAAACATCATTGCAGCCTCAGTCAGCTGATTATTCAGCAGCAGGTCTTCACCCTGTTCAAACAGACTTTCGGCTCCAAGGCGGCCGATAAAGATAAATGCTGTAAGGATTAACAGATTTTTTTTCATTCAAACCCCATTTTTTCCGGCAGAACATTTGACACTCAGTTAATAACAGATTAATCTCTTAACTGGAGTATCTATGGCACCAGTATTTCTTATAATTATTATCGTCGGCAGCGCGGCTGCCGTTACACTTATCTTCATACTCAGATCAGTACTGGCACCTAGAAAGGTAGCAGGTATTCATGATCTCTACAAGCAGGGTAAATATTCTGCTGCAATAAAACAGGCTAAACAGCTTCTTACGAATGAGCCTCGTAATTATGAGGTTCATTACCTTCTGGGACTTTCATACCTCGGCGACGGTAAATCAGAATTGGCGCTGATGGAAATGAAAAAAATCAACGAATTCGGGGATTTTTCAGGCATTCTAAAAGAAGTTGATTTCAGGAAAACCATTGCCGGTTTATATAACGATTTTAATCAGCCGGAAGAAGCGCTGAAGGAGTATCTGCTTCTAATCAGACTCGAACCGGATGAACCTGAATGGTTTTATCAGGCCGGGAGCCTCTTTGAATACCGCAACAAAACCGACAGCGCTGTTCAGCATTTCAAAAAAGCAATTGAACTCAACCCTCAGCATACCGATGCTCATTTCAAGCTTGGCAGCATCTATTACCGAAATAAAAGACATGGGGAAGCAAAAACTGAACTTGACCTTGCGCTGAGATATAATCCCGAAAATCATAAGGCTAATTTCTTCATCGGCAAGATGCTGAAAGACAAAAAAGACTTTGCCGGAGCCCTGAACGCCTTTGAAAAATCACAGAGAGATCCGGAACTGAAAATAAAATCACTTCTGGAACGCGGAATCTGCTATATAAACGTTAAAAACTATGACAGAGCGATAACCGAACTCGAACGGACTATAGCAAATTCGGATAATCACGGACAGGAAATACTCTTTGCGAGGTACTTCCTTGCACATTGCTACGAACAGAGGCGGGATATAGACAAGGCTATTGAGCAGTGGGAGCTTGTATACGCTAAAAAACCCACTTTCAAGGATGTCGGTGAAAAACTAAGTCAGTATCAGGATCTTAGAACTGATGATATGATGAAGGATTATCTAACAGCCGGTCGGAATGAGTTTATAGAAATCTGCAAAAAACTCACTATAGCAATGAATATGAGCATCCGTGACACAAGCGAGGTTCAGAACGGCTGCCAGGTTATTGCAGTCGATTCTGAGACAAAATGGCGTGGTGCCAAGAAACTCCCGCTTATGATATGGTATTTGAGGGTGCCTGAACTCGTTCAGGAGGCACAGACCCGTGCAATCCATGAGGCGATGAAGAAGGCGTCAGTAAGCCGGGGCATGATAGTCACCAGCTCAGGATTCTCCAGAAAAGCCAGGGAATTCTCGGAAAGCCGTCCTGTAAATCTGATCAGCAAAGAAAAACTTCAGGCAATGTTAAAAAAAATATAAGACGATTTATGATTGACTTCTAAATGAAAAGATGCAGTTTTTTTTGTTTTATTTAGAATTCTCAGGTCTTGCATAGGGCCCGGATACAATTCCGGCGCCTATCCTGTTGTTATAATAAGCTGCCGTTACAGTTCTGTATTTTTTTAAAACTGATGTACCGTCCCGCAAGCTTTCTATATTCACAAGACCGGCAGTCGCCCGATATGCCCCTAACAGCCTGCCGGCCGGGTCATAGAACGAGATTGTATTGCCGCTTTCGGGACTTTTCAGTTCAAAGGTCCCCTCATCGGCGAACATTATTTCAGGAAAACTTCGGACATCGGGAACATTCTTTATAAGCGGTACGAAGATAGTATCTTCATCCCGCTCCCCCGCTTTATCGGTAATCAACACGCGATATTCGCCGGCCGGCAGTAATCCGCCGTCTGGCATGCTTATATGATGAGAGCCGCTCCATTTCATACCGCGACTGTCGCGCTCAATCCAGCTGTCACTGTCGGCGGTCCAGTACAGCTCACTTTTCTCATGAATCACATTCATTGAAATAATATCATCGCTGCCGTCTTCATCATCAGTATTGATGTAGACCACCATTTCAGCTAGAACAGTGTCCGAACCGGGAGTATTTATAAAGTTTATCTGATTGTATATCTGTTTGAGTTCAGGCGGATTATTTCCGCAGCCGGAACACAATGCCGCGGTAATGAATAATGCCGGAACAAGCCTCTTCATCATCCCGCTGAGAAAACGGCTTCTTCCTGATTCAGAACAGGTCTGGCATACATACTGAGGACCTTATGTATAACCGGTTCTCCAAGGTGTTTGAACCGTGAAAGAAATTCCTGTCTTTCTTCTTCGCTATAGCGATCCGCGTATTTCCCTGATTTATGAAGCTCGTCATACGAGATATAATTACTGGGCCACAGCTTATAACCCCGGTGGATTTCACGATCCAGAGCAAGGGCTACATCCTTGTCGTTTTCAAATTTCCCTTGAAGCGGCTGTCCGAAATGAACATGTACCCTTCCCTTCGCACCTTTCATCCCGGCCCACATGCTCACAAGATCCATAGTCTGAGTCTTCTCTCCCACGTCACGGGTTTCTTTACGGTACATCTCCCACCCCTTAAGAGTGTCGCAGGGGTCAAGTTCATAAGAAAGAGACACCGGTATAATCCGGCATTTATTTATGAAATCTGAAAAGTCTACACCGCGCTTGCGCTGAGAAAGAAAAAACATCTTTATTACAGCCGGGTTAGTCTGATCCGAGCCGTCTTTAGAACGCCCCTCTTTCTGTGCAATCCATATAGACTCACCGTTTTCAAGGGTATAATTTATATATTTAGAAAGTGTAATCGATGCTTTAATCTGCTCACGCGGTGGAAGATTTCTCTTAACGATGAAAGAACGGTTGATTCTTATGAGATCACTGACGAATTCATTTATCAGTAGATTATCTCCGAAAGCTATCTGAGTAGTATCATAGCCTTCATGTGAAATGAAATAATTTATAAATGAGGCATCAAGCACTATATCCCTGTGATTTGATACGAAAAGATAGGACTTGCTCATATCTAACTCTTCAAGGCCTGAGGAGGTCAACCCGGAGGTGGTTTTATCAACCACCCACTGCAGAAGTCTACCTATGATAAGCTCCCGCTGAAAATCCTGAATATTATCAACTTTCCTGATCTCTCGTCTGAAATACAACCTCACGCTGAGTTCCGCAAGGGGCATAAGAAACTTTGGACAATTGGGCCATCTGAGATTGCTTATGAAACTCTTCAAATATTTATTGTTAGATAGCCTTCTTGTGACTTTGAAAAACTCTTTGTCATTGTAGGGTCGTATATCGTCAAATTCTTTAAGATATTCTTCATGCGCCATAATCCGAATAATATCCTATTCATTGACCATCTGCAAGTATGTTCATAATTTACAATTAAGCCCGGGCAAAGATTTTTTTCTCTAAATCTTCTTTATCAGATTGCACATTCTCAAAGCCGGGCATATAATAAATTGTTAAAAATCTATTGGAGGCATTTATGAAAAAGATTTTTTCAGTATCTTTGATTCTACTCGCAGTTATGACCCTTGTGATGGTTACAGGCTGTAAAAAAGAAGCTGAACTTGGAAGCGAAGAAAACCCCATTGTCTGGTCCTTCGTCCCTTCAGGTGAAATGGAAAGAGTTGCTTCAGGAGCCCAGGCAGTTGCCGACATGCTTCATGATGAAACCGGTCTCTTCTTTGAGACAAATGTAGCAACCGAATACGCAGGCGTTATCGAAGCCCTTTCAAGTGATCCTCCAGAGGCACACATGGCATCACTTGCAACCTTCGCCTATGTAATGGCAGCCGAACGCGGTGTAGCAGAAGCTGAACTAGTCGCAGTTAGATACGGAAGCCCCACATACAACGGCCAGATCATCGCAAGAGCCGACAGTGGTATCTCTGATGTATCTCAACTTGAAGGAAAAACCTTCGGCAGACCTGATCCTCTTTCTACAAGCGGATGGATTATCCCAATGCTTACAATGCGCGCTGCAGGAGTAGACCCGGATACAGGGCTCTCAGGTGTTGTAGACGCCGGAAGCCATGACGGTGTAGTTGCAGCTGTCTATAACGGGGATGTTGATGCAGGGGCTACCTATGTTGATGCAAGAACAAGAATTGAAGAAGACTACCCCGATGTAATGGAAAAGGTAGTTGTAATCGGGCTTACTACAGATATCCCCAACGACGGCGTTCAGTTTATTCCCAGCATGCCTGAAGAAATGAAAACAAGCATCACAGAAGCGCTTCTTAAGATTGCAGCAACCGAAGAAGGAAAAGAAGCACTTAATACTGCTTACCAGTGGAACGAGCTCGAGGAACACAGTGACAATTTCTACGATCCTTTCAGACAGGTACTCCAGGCTTCTGGTCTCAGTATCGAAGATCTAAACAAATAATAAAATTTCTCATATGAGACTGCTTCCGGGCAGTCTCTTTTTTTTGGAGGCGTGATGCTTGAAATCCGGAATCTGACAAAGATATATGATGACGGAACCGAAGCCCTCAAGAACGTAAGCTTCAAGGTTGAAGACGGCGAATTTCTTGTAATAATTGGCTTATCCGGTTCCGGTAAATCCACCCTTTTAAGGTGTATAAACAGGCTCATTGAGCCCACTGATGGTGAAATTCTATGGAATGGGAAGGATGTTGCAAAGGCTGACGGGCGTGATCTCAGAGAAATCCGTCGTCAGATAGGCATGATCTTTCAGCATTTCAATCTTGTGAAACGCTCAAGCGTTCTAACCAACGTGCTTTCAGGACGACTCGGATATGTCAGTCCCTGGTCAAGCATACTTCATCATTTCCCTTCTGAAGACCGCAAGAGGGCGTATGAAGCCCTTGAAATGGTAGGTATAACAGACCAGGCCGAGAAACGTGCCGACGAGCTCTCAGGGGGCCAGCAGCAGCGAGTAGGTATTGCGAGGGCTCTAATGCAGGAGCCGAGCATGATTCTTGCCGATGAGCCGGTAGCAAGTCTTGACCCTGTTCTCGCGCATTCGATTCTTGGATATCTTGAGGATATAAATAAACAGCGCAATATTACAATTATGTGCAGCCTGCATTACCTTGATCTGGTGCAGCAGTACTCTTCGAGGGTTATAGGACTGCGCGGCGGCAACCTTGTTTATGAGGGAAGCAATGCCGACATTCGTAAAATGACCGATAACCAGTTCAAGGAAATCTACGGCGAAGAAGCTGTTAGAGTAAACGCTGGTTCAATAAGCGGAGGGGCAGATGAGTAATACAAACACGAAAAAAATTAAACCGCTCGTACCGCCGGTTGCCGCGGCGGTATTATCTGCAATCATACCCGGTCTCGGTCAGCTGCTGTCGTTTAGAATCAGGCGAGGGCTGCTTCTGTTTTTTTCTTTAGTCAGTATCATGGGATTATTCATATGGCGTCTGGCTGTTATTGCTCACAGAGAGATAGGCATAGCTGATAGATTAGCTAAATCCTTCAGCCGGGAACCTTTTTTCATCATCTTTATCTGTCTGGCTATATTCGCTCTCTGGCTCTGGATTATATACGATGCATTTAAGACAGCTGGAGGCTCAGCTGATAAAAGCCTTGGTATATTTGTCTTGATTCTTGTAATGTTCTTCTCATTGGGTTGGCAGATTAGTGAAATAAATGTCGGTAAAATGATTAGAGAATTTCCAGAAGCCTGGCCTCCTTTATCAAGGATTCTATGGCCATGGGAAGCCGCTGTAACCCGAGATACTTCTTCAGTTACTGCCGAAGCAGCGATCCTTGTCGACGATACTAAAAATCCCCCGCCTATTCCTGAATATATTGAAGGTGAGCCGTATATTAAATCGACGCCGACTTATGGCAAGATGTCCACCCTCGACGCAGATAATAATATGATACTCGGTGATACAATCCATCTTGAAGGCAGTGGTTTTGAACCCGACACAGAAACATTTATATACTGGGAAGATTCTGTCGGAAACGAATTTCGACCTCGGCAAAATGGGAAATACGTCACCCTGACTACCGACGCTTCAGGAGGATTCAGTTTTGACCTAGTAATCCCTTACCGGCTTACACCGCCTAGCGCAGTAGGTCAACAGATTCACCATGTTCAGGCGCGACAAATATCGGAGGTAGGTCCTGTTAAAGCATCTGAACCGCTGCGCCTGACAATTGTGCTGATGCTGGAAACGATTTTCATGGGTATGATGGCTACCTTCTTCGGTATTATTTTTGCCATACCTTTGAGTTTTCTTGCGGCAAGAAACCTGATGTCGGGCTCGTGGATTACTGTGACCATATATTACATCATCAGAACTATATTTAATATAACGAGGTCTATCGAACCGATGATTTGGGCGCTCATTGCGGTTGTTTGGGTCGGACTCGGCCCGTTCGCTGGAATTATAGCATTAACAATTCATACAATTGCGGCACTTGGAAAACTCTATTCCGAATCAATCGAGAGCATTGATCCGGGCCCCATAGAGGCAATACAGGCGACTGGCGCCAATCGGCTGCAGACAATCATGTTTGCTGTAGTACCGCAGATGATACCGCCGTTTGTCTCCTTTACAATCTATCGCTGGGATATCAACGTACGAATGTCCACAGTTATCGGTATGGTAGGCGGAGGCGGAATAGGCTTCCTGCTTGTTCAGTACATAAGGCTTCTTGATTATAAATCAGCCGGTATTGCGGTATGGTTTATTGCCATTACAGTTGCAATCCTAGACTACGTCAGTTCGAAGATTCGAGAAAGGTTTGTATAAGATTAGAAATATTTAATTTCTGCCGGAGAGTTCAACTCTCCGGTTTTTTTTCACAGATTTCGGTATAAAGTCTGGTTATTTCAGGAGTTTCTATTCCGTATTTTTCACCAGCTTTTATCATTGCGGCTCCGAAGATCTCCCTCTCATCAGGCTTACCTTTTATTCTGAAATCACGCTGAAAAGAAGTAGTTGAGTCGTAGTCGAATTTATACCCAAGGGTGTATGCTTTTTCGCATATTTCGTCGGTAAGTTCTACTCCCTCAGCTGCAGCGATAAGTCTTAACTCTGAAATAATCTTTTTGATACTGTCGCTCATCTCTGCTGATTCCATAACCTTCCCCACAACAGCATCATTATCTGCAGTAACCAGGCCGAATGAAGCTATGAACAGAAATTTGCGCCATATTTCGAGCCATGGGTCCTCATGCCATTCAAACCTGATACCCGCAGTTTTAAACATCCTGACAGCAGCTTTAACTGAATCCTTCCTGTCATCTCCCTCATTTTCAGCCCCGGAATGAATAACGCATGATGTGCTCTTCTGAACAACCCTGCCCGGCTGTTCAATGAAAGAAATTATATAAACGCACGAAGGCAGAACAATACCTGTCTTAATTACAGACCTCACTCGGGTATGAATATCGGCACCGTTTAAGAGAGGGATTATAACTGTATCGGTTTTTATTTTCGGCACAAGCTGTTTGACGACATTCTCAAGCTCATAGCTTTTAACAGCAATTATTACAATATCAAGTTCAGGAAGTTCTTCAAAATTATCGGTAGCAAGTTCCGGATTGCATATAAACTGACCATCGGCTGATTCAAGAAAAAGCCCACTCTTTTTGATAGCCTCGAGATGCGGCCCCCGGGCAATAAAATAGCATTTATCGTCGGGGCTTGTGTTGAGTGAAGATGCAATTCTGCAGCCGCAGTAACCGCCTACGCCTCCCATTCCGACTATTGCGATATTCATCTATACCTCCTGTGCTTTTTCGATTCTCCTGTTTCGATAGTATAGAATAATATCAAATGTAACCATCAGGAGATTCAGAATATAGAGAAAGATTACCATGTCGTAATTAAAATAGATCTTATGAAGGATTCCACAAACATAGCCTATACCTATTACGTATAGAAACAGGAGACTTTTACCTTTTGTTGATGTTGATCTGATTGATTTATATATGTTCAGGGGCCATGCAGCCCCGAAACAGATTAACATCAGCATTTCGAAAATGCTGAGATTCATCAGCTGATTCCGACCGCAGCCTTCATGTACTGCGCTCTTTCATAGACTTCAGGATTATCACTTTCTTCCTGGCACAGTATTCCGTTGAAGTCCGTAATTGAATCAAATCCCTTATCATCCATCCAGGCAGCAACTTCTTTGTTAATATCACCGATTAAACCTGTTCCATTTTTATACAATGTTGAACATAACTGTACAGCCTTTGCGCCGGCAAGAAGCTGTTTTATCACACCTTTTGAATCATAAATACCGGTAGATGCGGCAATATCAGCACTCAGTTCTCCGGAAAGAAGCGCGACCCATTTCAGCGACATCGCCATCTCTTCAGCCGCACTGAATATAGGAGCATGCGTCATTTTAAGACTGTCAATATCAATATCAGGTCTGTAAAACCTGTTAAATAACACCAGTCCGTTTATTCCCAGGTCAGCCAAATTATCAAGAACCCGTGCAAGACTAGTAAAATGAGTACTCATCTTCATTGCAACGGGGATATTCAAAGCTTTTTTGATACCTTCCGCAAGTTCGTAATACTGTTTCTCATAATCTTCACTGCTGAGTTTTTTATTCACCGGAATTGTAAACGCATTCAGCTCAAGTGCATCTGCTCCGACAGTCTCGAACCGCTTGGCATATTTAAGCCATGCACCGTTGGAAACACAGTTAACGCTTGCAATAACAGGAATATTGACAGCCTTTTTACATTCTTCAACGAGAGTAAGATACTCATCAAGAAAGTAACTATTGCTCATACCATTGAAAAAATCAACCGCATCAGCATGTATTTCTTTATTATAGCCTTCAGTCATTTTGTTGCTGTCATACAGAATTTGTTCTTCAAAAAGCGATTTCAGTACAACCGCTCCGGCTCCGGCCTGTTCAAGTTCTTTAACCTTGTCCACATTCGCCGTCAGTCCCGAACTTGCTGCAATAACAGGAGACTCAAGCTCCAAGCCCATGTATTTCGTTTTAAGATTTGCCATGATACCCCTCAAGTTTATAGTATATATGGAACGTTAATATTATAACCTTTATAAACAATAAACGTTTCTACATCCTGTACATCGTCTATCTTCGTCACTTCATTTGTGTAGAATTCCAGAAGACTGGAATCATCATTTAAAAGCACCTGAACAATGAGGTCGTACCTTCCGGTTACCACGGCTACTGAAATAACACCGTTGAGTTTGCTAAACTCCTCCCCCTTCTCGACCAGACGCATGTTCGTGATTTTGACGCCTATAATGGCAGTCTGATGCCCCGGAATATTCTCAGGGTTAACCAGACCGCTTATATTCAAAACGCCCTCTTCTACAAGCCTGTTAACACGTGCACGCACAGTGTTCTCGGTTACTGAGAGTTCATCAGCAATAACCTTGAACGACTTTCTTCCGTCTTTAAGGTGTTTAATAATCTGGAGGTTTATTTCATCAAACTTCATTTACCGGCAGCAAAATCCTTCATAAAATCTGCGAGTGCTTTAGCACCTTCAATAGGCATAGAATTATACACTGAAGCACGACATCCGCCAACACTTCTATGACCTTTTAATCCAACCATTCCTGCTTCTGTCGCCTTTAAAACAAAATCTTTCTCAAGATCCTCGTTTTCCATTGTGAAAACAATATTCATCATGGATCTGTTCTCTTTCTGGACAGGACAATTATAAAAACCGTTGCTCGAGTCGATCACATCATAAATTAATCCTGCTTTTTCACGATTAACCTTCTCTACGGCATATAGTCCTCCTAGAGCTTTCAGTCTTTTCAGAACAAGCATTACAGCATAGATGCTGAATACAGGAGGTGTATTATAAAGTGAATTTTTATCAGCATGAATTGAATAATCAAGATATGCGGTAGGATTGTTAGCCGCACTTCTCTCAAGCAAATCTTCGCGTGCTATAACCAGCGTAGTACCGGCAGGACCAAGATTCTTCTGGGCACCTGCATAAATAAGTCCGAACTTCTCAACAGGAAGCGGGCGGGACAGGATATCACTGGACATATCTGCAACCAGAGGAACATCACCTGTTTCGGGCCATTCCTGCCACTGCAGACCGCCTATCGTTTCGTTTGAAGTAATATGCAGATATGATGAGCCCTCGCTGAGTCTTACCTCGGAAGGAAGCTCAGTATATTTATTATCTTTTCCGTCATAGACAGCTACAGCATTGCCTAGTTTGGCAGCATCAGAATATGCTTTTTTTGCCCATGAACCGGTTATAGTATAATCAGCAGTTCGAGACCCAATCATCAAATTTGTCGGAACCATTGTAAACTGCAGTGTGGCTCCTCCACCGAGAAACATAACCTTGTAGTTATCAGGAAGACCGAGCAGTTCTTTAACAAGTCCTACTGCATCGTTATGAACTTCATCATACTCTTTACTTCTGTGGCTAGTCTCAATAAGGGACATTCCCATTCCCTTGTAATCGACCATGTTTTCTTTAAGCTCTTCCAGAACCTCAACAGGCAGTGTTGAAGGACCGGCATAAAAGTTATACTTTCTCATGTCCTATCTCCGATAATTTTATATCTACTTATCGCATTTTTCTTCAAATTTTACAATAGGCATAAGATATGCAGAATTTTCTCACCGGCTCAGCATTACAATTATAATAAGCCTAAACTAATTACATTACCGTCAGTTACAAACAAAAAAAGAGACTATCCGTAATTTATCGGACAGCCTCTTCAAGTCGACCGCTGCTGTAATCAGACAACGGCTGGATTGCTAGTAATTCTTCATGTTCTGGATTTTGCGCTGCTTTTTCATCTGCTTGCGCTCCATCGCTTTCTTTTTTCGATTCTTTATGGTTGAAGGTTTCTCAAAGTATTCACGCTTCTTCCATTCACGTATAATACCCTCTTTTTCGACCATTCTCTTAAAGCGTTTGATAGCCTTTTCTAACGGTTCACCTTCATCAATATTAACATGAGCGATAGCAATCACCCCCTTTGTGTTTATTGTTCCTCTATATTACTTAAAATAAAGTCTTTGTCAATGATGTCGCCAGTCATTAACGGCTCCGGATCCACTGCAACACCTCCAACACGAACCTCCCAGTGAAGATGCGCACCTGTAGCAAGCCCGGTTGCACCTACGGTACCAATCAAACCGCCGGCTTCTATCATTTCGTTTTCATCTACAGTCCTGCTGTTCATGTGATAGTAAAGCGAATATACCCCCGGCAGATGCTCTATAACAACCGTATGCCCGGAGATAATTCTCTCCCCGGAAAACGCAATACGCCCTCTCCCTGCAGCATAGATAGGGGTACCTGGTTCTGCTGAATAATCGATTCCATTATGAATTGAGCGCGCCGTTGTCCCGTCATCATAGACAAAACGTCTTCTATCGCCATAAAATGATGATGTTCTTAGATAATCTTTAACGGGCAAATCAAGCCCGCCATCCTCGAATACATGCTCACTGTCTGCGGTTTTCAGTATAACCAGCAAATTGCGCCACTGTTCAGCCTTTCTGATATCATCTGACTGTCTCAGGCTCGACATTGATCGACTTAATGGAATATCTTCGCTTATGAAGGTTTTCTGTACGATCCTGATAACGGAGCTATGAACCTCACCATCGGCAGAAACAGCGCTCACCCTGCACGCTCCTGGTCTAAGCGTTGACGGCACCCCCAATAGGCCGACAAACAGGTCCTCAACCGACACATCAGTTTGGAATGCATTCGTTCTTGAATGAACATCATCGCCCTGAACAAGCTCAAACTCAAAGGCTTCACCGGGCAGGGCATCCTCAATTAAGACTGTTATCACCCCGCCCTGGACTGATTCAGCCGGCACATGCAGCACAAACGGAAAAACAGCAACAACAGCAGCCGCCATGAATAGAAATATAAAAAATATTTTTTTCATCATTTTTCAAGATCCAAAACAGTAAGTTGAAGGCTTTCCTTATTCATGAAATAATTTCTTCCGAGGCGAAAAACAATGTCTACTTTATCTCCACGGCTGAAATCCCTGTTGGCCCTGTCGGCGGCATTCCAGTATACTGCCGGCCATTTATATTTGCCGGCGGCGAAAAGCAGGCGCAGGTGCTTCTGTTCAGACTTCCCCATCAGCTCCATGCTTTCAATTGTCACACCGCGCGAAAGAAATATGAGCGGAGGATTGTTCTCGCCGTAGGGTTCAAACATCTCGACTGTTTTAATAAGGTCGGGGTTCAGATAGGAGGGAGGAAGTTCAGCATCTATCTTTATCGAAGCCTCAGCCGTATCAGCGCCCTTCAGCTTAGGAGCCAGCTGCTCTATCCTCGCTGTAAACTCAGCGAACTTCGACAGTTTAAGGCTGAACCCCGCGGCGAAATCATGTCCGCCATAGTCGATGAACAGATCAGAAGCACCGGCAATAAAATCCTTTACATTTATCTGCATGGCACTGCGGACCGAGCCTACAGCCTTATCATCCATAATTGAAACTGCAATAGCCGGTACACCGAAAAAACTTGCAAGTCTTGAAGCAATTATCCCGGTTATTCCGCGGTTCATCGACTTATCGGCAACTATAACCAGCTTGGCCTCAAGATCCTGATAACTTCGCTTGGCTGAGGGGAGAACCTTAGCCCAAACATCTTCGCCAAGTTTTTTCCGTTTCCGGTTGAGACTTCCTACCTCTTCAGTAAGTCTGTTTATCTCCTCAGCATCAGTACCAAGCAGAAGTTCAACAGCCTTTGAAGGCACACCCATTCGCCCGGTGGCGTTAATAGTCGGAGTAAGCTGCCAGCCGATGTCGGTCGTACTCAGTGTTTTTGCAAGAAGATTCCTTGAAGCCAAGAGGGTTCTTAAGCCCGGCCTCTGCGTTTTCATAATCTGCTGCATACCGCGTTTAACGATAATTCTGTTTTCATCCTCAAGGGGCATCAGGTCTGCGATAGTACCCAGGGCTACAAGATCAAGCTCTTTTTCAAATCCGCTGGAAAGACTCTCTTCACGCTTATAGATAAAAGCAGCAAACAGATTCAGAAAGACATCTACCTCTCCCGGCGAATCCTGGCTGTATTTAACCATCCTGCTGCCGTCGCGCATCTTCAAAAGGCTCTTGCCCTGAAGCGATGGAAACACCTTCCATATTTCAGGCGCTGCATCAACAAGGTGAATATCTGTATTGTTTCCAAATATCCGCTGAAGCATCTTCTTCTGCGGTTCTGCATCATATACAATTATCTGCAGCTGAAGAAAATCGAGCAGCCTGGAATTGGCCAGATCGACCATGCCGGGCACCAGGGTTTCGGTTATCCGCTCTCCGGCTACAAGATTCTTCACCCTGACCGCTTCCAGGATGTAAGACTCATTCCCGGGTCTTATATTCAGCATGCAGAATTCCTGGTTGTACAAATCGAGCCTTGAAAAACGTAATGCCCAGACTACCTTTGAAACAACACCACAGCCTGCGAGATGCATAAAAGGATAACAACTGTCTTCCATCTTCGGGTTTATAATACCGTAAGCCGGCGGAAGAACCTCCGGGCTGTTATGATGGTCTATAACAATCGTATCTATTCCAAGGTCAGCAGCATGCTTGATTTCATTATAATTCGATATACCACAGTCAACGGTAATCAGCAGACTTCCGTCGACTTCCCGAAACTCATCAACCGCCTGGATTGTGAGTCCATAGGGATCATCTCCCTCAGGGAGACGCCAGCTTGCTTCGATACCCATGGACGTAAGCTCATTATAGAGCAGGACTGTCGAGGTAATTCCGTCGACATCCCTGTCTCCGAAGATCTTTACCTTCTCGCCCTCTGACGCGGCAAGTTTTATCCTGTCTATAATCTCTTCCATTTCTTCAAAATTGAATGGACTGTGAAGATACTGAAGATCATCTTCAAGATAGAATTTTAATTTTGTAAAATCCGTTATTCCCCGCCTGACGAAAATTGACGCAGGAAGCAGATCTATGCCGAACCGGCCTGATATTTCACGAACCTTATCGGCGCTGATGTTTTTTTTATTCCATACCATAATCTATATAATCCAGGGTGTTCAGCGGTGTATCGATAATACTCTTCAACACAGCCAACAACATATTTCTAATTTCTTTTTCAGTACGTAAATCTAACCTTTTTCCGGCCGCTTCTGCAAGGTGAAGTGATAATGAATCCTGCAGATAGAGCGCGTCTTCGTAGCTGAGACAGGGCAGCCCCGTTGAACCGCAGGATGGACACAAGAAACAGCCTTCGACCGGCGAAAACGATAACGTACCTCCTCTGCTTCCAGCTCCACTGCCTAAGGCAGCTCCGCTGTCTCTGCGCCTCGCCTGCGGCTCAGCCGAGGCTGCTCCACTGCCTAAGGCAGCTCCGCAGTGACCACATTCAGTAAAGTCCGTTATGAAACCTGAGTTGATCAGAAATCTGTACAGAAAATGGATTGTCGCAGATGTTCCGCGATTATTATTTTTTTCAAGGAAGTCAAGAGCGTCAGTATACAGAGGATAGACATTTCTGAAATCAGCTCCCGAGGCATGGCTCTTCAAAATCAGCTCAGACCAGAACGAAGCGTTATACATCGCGTGTAAATTCTCTCTTATTCTGCTGTTTATCACCCTGGATTCACATCCATTTATCTTCCATACATCCTTCACAGGATTATGATACAAATCAAAAACAGAAACACAGAAAGGATCAGTTATACTGCTTAAACGGCTCCTGCCCTTGTAAGCACCATGCGCAGTGGCTTCGATTATTCCGAACTCGGGACTGAGAATAATTACCGATTTATGAAAATCTCCAAATCTTCTGGTTTTCAGGACAACGGCTTCAGTAGTGTAGTTACGATTCATCTGTTTCCATTATACCCCATTTTTAATCGGATTTTACTCGCCTTTTGGATTTTTTTTAGATATTTTAACTAGTGTAGTTTACTACAATTCATTATGCTGTATAATTTAATTACAAGCAGAAAACTTTTACAGGATGAGTTATGCCAGATAAACAGATTGTACCTGCAGATCAATTACTCCCAAACCGGTTGTTTGTTATACCGACAATGGGAAAACCGGTGTTCCCGGGAATTTTCACACCAATGATGATAGAATCCGAACAGGATATCGCCGTTATCGATCAGAGTTTGTCCGAAAACAGCCTTATTGGACTTCTGAGGATTAAGGATGAGGAAAATGAAGCCCCTTCTGTGGACGATCTTCATAGAGTCGGAACAGTAGGGAAAATTGTAAAAAAAATAAACCTGCCCGACGGCGGAATAAATGTATTCATATCGACCCTGAAGAGATTCAAGGTAAAGAAGTACCTCTCGGAAAAAACGCCCTACCTTGCTGCTGTGGATTATCTTGATGATGAGAATGTTGACACAATCGAAGTCAAAGCACTGACCCGTTCAATCATAAGCGAAATGAAACAGCTGTCTGAAGACAACCCTCTTTTCTCCGAAGAAATGAGACTGTCTATGGTTAATATTGATCAGCCCGGAAAAATTGCTGATTTTTTCAGTTCCATCCTGAATATAGACAGGGATGACCAGCAGAAAATTCTTGAAACACTCGATGTCCAGAAAAGACTCGAATCGGTTCTTGTGTATATAAAGAAAGAACAGGAACTGATGAAGATTCAGCGAAAGATTCAGAATCAAATTAATGAAAAAATTGAAAAAAATCAGCGTGAATATTTCCTGAAAGAGGAACTCAAGGCAATTAAACAGGAACTGGGCATGCCCGTCGATGCTAAAAGCGGTGAATATCTTCGCTTTTCAGAAGCTATTGAAAAGTTCAGCTTTACCGGAGAGATAAAGGAACAGGTTGAACAGGAGCTCGAGAAGTTTAAACTGATGGATCCGAACTCTTCCGAGTTTGTCGTAACCAGAAATTATCTCGATACTATAGTGTCGCTCCCCTGGCATGCCCCGGAACCCGAAGAATACGACATGAAAGAGGCCGCGGCCATACTTGATCGTGATCACTACGGTCTTGAAGATGTTAAAGAGCGAATTCTTGAATATCTCGCAGTACGTAAACTCAAAAAAGACAACAAGGGTTCAATAATATGCCTTGTCGGGGCTCCGGGTGTAGGTAAAACATCGATTGGTAAATCGATTGCATCCGCTCTGAACAAAGAGTTTTTCCGCTTCAGTGTAGGTGGTATGCGTGATGAAGCTGAAATAAAGGGACACAGGAGAACCTATGTCGGGGCAATGCCCGGAAAGGTAATACAGGGGCTTAAAATAGTAAAAACAAGCAACCCTGTATTCATGATTGACGAAATAGACAAGATGGGCGCATCCTACCAGGGCGACCCGTCCTCAGCACTCCTCGAGGTTCTTGATCCTGAACAGAATATTGCCTTCAGGGATCACTACCTTGATCTGCCGTTTGATATTTCCAATATCCTGTTTATTGCCACAGCGAATACTCTGGATACCATTCCAAGACCCCTGCTTGATCGAATGGAGATTATCAGGCTCTCGGGTTATATTGAAAAAGAAAAGACTACTATCGCAAAGAAATATCTAATACCCAAATCTATACAGAAAACGGGTCTTAAGCGAAAGGATGTTAAATACAGCGCGAAAGCGCTCTCTGCCATCGCCGTGAACTATGCACGCGAGGCCGGCATGAGAAACTATGAAAAGGCTCTTGATAAGATACATCGAAAGATAGCCCGTAAGGTGGTCCTCGAAAAAGAGAAGGCACCATTCCAGATTGAACCGGAGAACCTTGAAGAATACCTCGGCAAACCTGTATTCCGGGAAGACGAGGTGAAGGTCGTCTCACAACCGGGGACAGCAATCGGACTCGCATGGACCAACTTCGGCGGCGACACCTTATTCATCGAGGCTATCAACGTCCCGGGAAAGGAAGGTATAAAGCTCACAGGACAGATGGGCAAGGTAATGCAGGAGTCAGCCGGCATAGCATACACCTATGTTCGCCATATTGCCCGGAAGTATGGCGTCTCCGCCGATTACTTTTCACAGAACATGATACATCTGCATATTCCCGAAGGCGCCACCCCAAAGGACGGTCCGTCGGCCGGCATAACAATGGCCTCCGCCCTTCTCTCGCTCGCCACCGGTAAAATGCTCAGAAAAAAACTCGCCATGACAGGAGAAATGTCCCTCATAGGCAAAGTTCTGCCCATAGGCGGCCTTAAAGAAAAGACTATAGCCGCCCGCCGTGCCGGCATAAAAACAATACTTATCCCGAAGGCAAACGAGAGGGATCTCGCCGAGATTCCTGATCACATAAAGAAAGGGATCAGTTTTCACCCGGTGGAAACAATGGAAGAAGTAATTGAAAAGATTTTTTAGGCTTTTTACTGCTACTCTAACAGCATTAGCAGCTTTTGCGCCGGTTCTCAATGCCGAGGAAGTCGAAAAATGCGCCAGCTGTGCCCCGCCGGTTAAAAAAGAGCTTGTTTTAAGCTTCACCGGGGATATGATGGCCCACATCATTAATTATTCGATGGATGATTATTCGCTTATATACCGCGACATTGAAAAGATAATGATGAACGACAGCCTCACATTCTGCAATGTAGAGTTTCCAGTAAACCCCGAAATACCACAGGCAAGTTATCCTGTATTCAACATTCATCCGGAATATGTAATGGCCGCTATTGATGCAGGGGTAGATGTACTTTCTCTCGCCAATAATCATACCGGTGATCAGGGAACGCAAGGGCTTAAATCTACAGTCAAGGCTGTCAACTCCATGGTTAACCGCTACCGGCTCGAACACAACAGACGGATTTACTTCTCCGGAGCCAAACAGAATCCGGAAATCGATTTTAAACCGGTTACAATATATCAAAACGGCTGGAAGATAGGATATCTTTCAGTTTCACAGTTCTCAAATACTGTGCCTGAACCGGGACATATGCTGCTGGTAGATTTCAGAGATACTGAAGAGTCAGAACAGTTTGTTGAGTGGATATCTACTATCGTCTCTGAATATGATCTGTTCGTATTAGCCTACCACGGCGGCCGCGAATACTACACCACCCCAGTACAAAAGAAGACGGAGCTTTTTCATAACCTGTCATCCGCCGGGGTTGATATTATATGGGGACATCATCCACATGTAATTCAGCCCGTAGAATTGTATGAACATAAAAACGGAAACAGTCTGATTATGTATTCACTGGGCAACTTCATTTCGGGTCAGGGCCGCATTGCCGACCCGGTACTGCCGGAAGAGGAGTGGTCATATACCGGCGATTCCGCAATAATTCAGGCAGACATAAGCTTTGACGGGGAAAACCCTGTTTTTGAAGACATAAGGGCAATACCTATCGCAAATATCATGACAACCAACCGCGATGTCGTGATAACCCCTCTTGAGGATCTGACACATCAGGCCGTACCCGAACCATGGATGACCTACTTTCTTGAGCGTTACATTTTAATGCATGATTATTTTATTCGTAATATTCGATTACCCGGCTAATCATAGAATCAGGTACCAGGTATGCCGATCTACTGCCTTCCACCTCGCGTCCAATAACCTTTGCTATCCAGTTACCCATATCATCATAATCCCAGCCGTATGAATAAACAGCGAAGGAACTATCGGTAGCATCAAAAAACTCACGTCTGGTATAATTTCCGCGTTCATCATATTCATTGAATATGCTGACGACTAGTTCGTCCTGCGGATTATACTTCACCGACTTAACCAACCTGTCTTCATCATCATAGAAATACTCATCCCGCCAGAGCAGTTCAGACTCCATTCCGAAGCCTTCAGTCGATGAAAGCAGTCCCCGCTCGTTATATCCGAACATCCTGCTGTAAACAAGTTTCCATTTCCAATAACGGTCAAATTTGCTTGTGAGAATTATTCTGCCGTTGTTATCGTATGAGTTCTGAAATCGCCAACCATAATTTCCGGTAGAAAATATTTTTTCAGCCATCATAATACGACCGTCCGGCATGTGTGTAAAGATTTCACGATCGGGATTTATAACCTCGGGGTGACGCTGGGTTTTTAGAACCAGGAGACCATCCTCATAGCTGTATTCTATACTGTTTCCGGGGCTGCCGTCCTTATTATAATACTCTTCGGCCATCAGAAGCCCATCTTCAGAATATCGGAGAATCAGCTCATACTTGAACTCACGATTTCCGTTATCATCCGCCATCGTATAGGCGGTCTCGATAATGTTTTTAACATTTCCATAGGGCTGTTCTACAGGAAATATGGAAACAGGCCATTGATAACGATAATCCTGTTTCCCCGGTATAGTTTCGGCTAAAACTGCAAATTCGGCGAGTAATGATAAAAATATTATGATTGCAAGCTGTTTTTTCACATCAGGCATAATTCTTAAAGTATTCTAATTTATGGAGAACCTTTTGTATAGCTGATTTTTATCTATTTGGGCTAATCGTTATCTGGAAAATCTTTCCTTTGTTTTCTTATACAGAGCAGGAGTTTCAATGATTGATTTTTCGTGTTTTTCCTGCTATTCTACGCCTCATGGAAATTCTCTCCCCGGCAGGCAATGTTGAAAAACTAAAATACGCATATATCTACGGTGCCGATGCGGCATATATCGGAATAAGAAATTTTTCTCTTCGTCAAAAGGCTGAAAACTTTAAGAACGAAGAATACAAGCTGATTCGCGAAATCAAGGGCGGTAAAAAACTCTACGGAGCTTTGAATATTTATTTTCACGAGGGTGACCTCGATAAGCTTGATGAAAACCTCGAATATATTGCGAACTATCCATTTGATGCATTCATCATCAGTGACATAGGCATTGTGCGCCAACTTCAGAAACGCTTTCCGAATACAGAATTGCATCTATCCACACAGGCAAACTGTGTTAACTCAGAGGCAGTCAAAATGTATCGGGATATGGGATTTACAAGAGTTGTTCTCGGACGTGAAACCTCACTCAAAGAAATTGAACGTATTAAGATTGCCGTTCCCGAGGTTGAGATTGAATGTTTTGTACATGGCGCAATGTGTCTTGCATACTCAGGAAGGTGCTTTTTAAGTTCATGGATGGCCGATCGCAGCGGCAACCAGGGCCTCTGCTCGCATTCGTGCAGATGGGACTACCGCATGCTGCAGGAGGGCGGAACCGTCCTGGAAGAAGCCAAACGCCCGGCGGAATATTATCCAGTTTATGAAGGCGACGGTTTCACAAGCATTCTTTCATCCAAAGATATATGCATGATAGATCATCTTAAGGGCTTCAAAGATGCAGGAGTTGACTCACTTAAAATCGAGGGCCGGATGAAATCAATTTACTATACATCTATTGTTACCAGGGCCTACCGCAAGGCTGTGGATGCGCTGGAAGGCGGGGCGGTTTCAACAGATGAACTTTCCGGTTTCAGGAAAGAACTCGAAAAGGTAAGTCATCGGGAGTTTTCAACAGGCTTTTATTTCGGCAGGGAAGATATTGAAACACCTACCGAGAAATCATACCAGCGTGAATACATTTTCATGGGGATGATAGGCAGAAAGATCGCTGAAAACCAATGGGAACTTATTGTAAAAAATCAGATTCGTCCGGCTGAGCCGCTTGAGTTTATTGGACCGGATATTTTGTTTGTAACCGACGAATATTACATGGTCTACGATGAAGACGGCCTGCCTGTTGAGCAGGCAGACCATGGTAAAAAATACACAATCACAACCGACGCACCCGTTGAAGAAGGTTTCATAGTCAGAAAGAAGGCGAGCGCTAAAGAATCCTGGAAATAAAGGACTTCCTAAACCCAGTAAACCTCGGAAGCGGGAATTATAGTAACCAGTTTATCCGGACGCCCTTTTAAGTGCTCTTTGAACAATTCTTTACGAGCCCTGTTCTCAAGTGAACCTTCAATGATAGTACGCTTCATTCCATCAATAAATTCACGGGTTTCAACGGTAAAAATGAACTCATCGTTCTTGAGAATCTCCACAAGATCCTCATTGCCCACATAAGAAACCCTGGCATAATACCGGCGCTGCCCTTCAAGGCGCCGATTCATCAAAGTTCGTATCTGAATAACAATCATACCGCCAACCGACGAGCCTAAACCAAGAAACAGCAGAAGCCTGGGATCGTCATCAATATATCCTACAACCATTGCAATAACCGTCATACCGATAATACTTTCAATAAAATTAATCCCGAAAACACCGGAAAGCTTACCCCGGTTGAACATCTCTATTTTAAAATTGAATACTATATCCTGTAAAATACGACCCAAAAATACGATTACACCTGAAATCAGCAGCGCTTCCATGAGCTTTCCCCTTTATTTTAGTAAAATCACAATAATTGAAGCATATTTATTGAAAAAAATGTAGGTACAAACCGATAATAATTTAGAAGGAGAGATTCGAATGGGCAATGCGATAACTGAACTTATAATGTTTCTTGAAGAAACCATTGAAAAAGAAAAGGATCCCGCAGAACTCGAAGAACTCTACAGGACCCTCACTACAGCACGAAGGGTTGAAGAACACCGCAGAAACCTTGTCTGCGTTTAGTTCCGACCTACCCTTTTTAACTCCCTACTCAGGAAGTACCCTCACAGCACCCTTATCAGCAGATGTCGCAAATATACTATAGGCCTTCAAAGCAGTTGATATAACCCGGTCCCGTTTTTTTGGCGTAAAAGCATCTTTCCCTCTGTCTTCTTCAGCAGCTCTTCGTTTTGCAAGGACTTCATCGCTGACAGCCAGATTAATTATTCTGTTGGGAATATCGATCTCAATTGTATCTCCACTTTCTACAAGCGCAATAGCCCCGCCGGCTGCCGCTTCCGGTGAAACATGTCCAATTGAAAGACCTGACGTGCCGCCTGAAAATCTGCCGTCAGTTAAAAGCGCACAGTGCTTATCGATTTTTCTAGACTTGAGATATGAAGTAGGATAAAGCATCTCCTGCATTCCCGGCCCCCCCTTCGGGCCCTCATAACGGATAATTACAACGTCTCCCTCATTAACCTCACCGTCAAGAATACCGTCACATGATTCTTCCTGGCTTTCAAACACCCTTGCGGTACCGGAAAATTGATAAATAGAAGAATCCACACCCGCAGTCTTGACAATACAGCCCTTTTCAGCAATGTTTCCAAAAAGTACTGCAAGTCCACCATCGGGGTAATAACAGTTTTCAGCACTTCTTATACAACCACCAGCCCTGTCGTCATCCAGAGCCTTGTAGGATGATGACTGAGAACCCATCACCAGGTTACGCCCTATATTACCTGGCGCGCTCTTATACAGATTATCAGCTTTTTCGCTATGTCCGGGACGCATAATATCATAATAATCCAGAGCATCTTTCAGGCTTCCGAAATCAACACGGCCTACACTTGTATCAATAAGCCCGGCCCTGTCAAGCTCACCGAGAATACCCAGAATACCGCCGGCACGGTTAACATCCTGAATGTGATAGCTTGAATTCGGTGCAACCTTCGAAATGCAGGGAACCTTTCTAGATAGCCTGTCTATATCTTCAACAGTAAAATCAACTCCAGCCTCATTGGCAATAGCCAGGAGATGGAGCACTGTATTAGTCGAGCCGCCCATAGCTATATCAAGCGACATTGCATTCTCAAAAACAGCCTTTGTGCAAATACTCCTAGGCAGGACCGATTTGTCACCCTTATTGTAATATCTGTCTGCAAGCTCCACTATCAGCTCTGCTGCTCGCTCAAACAAGCCTAAGCGGTTACTGTGAGTTGCTACAACCGTACCGTTACCAGGCAGGGCTAGACCCAACGCTTCATTAAGGCAGTTCATCGAGTTTGCAGTAAACATTCCCGAACATGAACCGCATGTGGGACAGCCTGATTCTTCGTATGCCGCAAGATCCGCGTCGCTGACACTGTCGTCGCCGCCTTTTACCATTACATCAACAAGATCAGCAGGTTTGCCGGCGATATCACCGGCTTCCATAGGCCCGCCTGAAACAAACACAACGGGAATATTCAGTCTCATGGCAGCAATTAGCATACCCGGGGTAATCTTATCGCAATTGCTTATGCAGACCAGGGCGTCAATTCGATGCGCATTACACATATATTCAACGCTGTCCGCTATAAGTTCACGCGACGGTAGAGAATACAGCATTCCGGTATGTCCCATGGCTATTCCGTCGTCAATTGCGATTGTATTAAACTCAGCCGCGAAGCAGCCCTTCGATTCAATTAGTTTTTTGACCTTCTGACCGATTTCATGAAGGTGTACATGTCCTGGCACCATCTGCGTAAATGAATTGGCGATACCTATCACCGGTTTTCCAAAATGCTCGGGTTTCATTCCGTTTGCACGCCACAGACTGCGCGCACCTGCCATTCGTCTGCCCTGTGTTGTATCGTTACTTCTTAAAGGTATACTCATAAAATTACTCCTTGATATCAAATAAAGAATAGCGTTTTTTATCAGATTCAGCAATACTTCAATTACTTAAGTATCAATTAAGCAGGCCACTCTGTCTTGCCCTGTCTTCAAGGCTGTGAAGCAGTTCATCAGCGGCGAGCTTCATAGCGCGCAACATTAAATCAAGCCAGTCCGGTTCAATCCTTCCTGCGGCAATCTTCCTGAAGGTTGCGGAGTTATTGTCAAAGGCCTTTCTGTTGATGTGCAGATCATTAACCAGACGCCCGGGAGTTTTTCGACCGGCCGCCGGAGGCATACTTGAAAGCTGAGACATTATAATAGAAAGTCTCAACTCCTCACAAGCAATACAGTAGTCTTGATACGAATCCTTCAGACTTCTATATTCTGCAACAACAATTGAATCTGCACCGCATAGAAACTCATCAGCCGACAGCCAATCAGCCTCACAGCAGCCCGCAGCAGTTTTATAGCCGGCATTTATAAGTATATCGGAAACAATTTCTGTATATCCGCTTTCTGCCGTCACAGGTGGAAACGTGAAGAATTTCAATGACGGCAGCAGAGCCGCTGCATCTTCGGCAACGGATTCAATCAGGTGCTTAAATCCAACCGCTTCGCTGTCGATTATTATCTTCCCACTATCCCTTTTTATAAATTTCCGGTATCCTCGAAGTCGCAGGATTCTGGCGAAGTCATCCTCACAAGGAAACCTCAAATATAGATTAAGACCAAGTGCTTTACACTGTTCAGACACAAATCCTATCGCAATTTCGTCATAACTTGTGCAGCTCTTCATTCTGCACTCAAAATCCCATGGAAAATTATCAATAAGCTTCAGCTCCAAACCCTCAAAATCTTTACCGGCTGCTTCGATAGGTAATGCGCAAAGCCGCTCCGCTGTAGGTGGAAGGTGATCCAGAAATATAGAGACTGTTGATTTAGGCACAGATTAAAAGTATCAGATGGTTTTCGGGCTGTAAAGGAGCTATTCAAGAAATCTTTAATTCATTAGAATGTAGGCATGAAAAACAGCATAGAAATTCTTGGTAAACTGGGTATAAAGGTTCCTGAAATCCTTCTGCCCGCCGAACAAAACATTATGGATAAATGGGCTGTAATAGCATGCGATCAGTACAGTTCACAGCAGGATTATTGGGAAAAAGTAGCTGAGTTCACTGAGGACACCCCGACAACTCTTAATCTCGTCTACCCCGAATGCTATCTTGAAGAGGATAATCCCGAAAAGCGGATAGAATCCATCAACAGAAATATGCACGACTACGTCGAATCAGGTGTTTTTTCTGAACCTGAGGAGGGATTCATTCTGGTCAAGCGTGATACTCCTGTTTCAGCAAGCCGATGGGGTCTAATTGCATCTATAGATCTGGAACAGTACGATTTCAGTTCAGACTCTACCAGTCTTGTGCGTGCCACCGAGGGAACCATCATCGAAAGAATTCCTCCTCGTGTAAAGATCAGAGAAAATGCCGAGCTTGAGCTCCCTCATATAATGGTTCTTATCGATGATCCAGAAATGAGTTTGATTGAACCTTTCATTGAAGAAACCGACAATCTTGATTCTGTTTACGATTTTGAACTTATGATGGGAAGCGGACATTTAAGCGGTTACCGAATCAAATCCGATAAGCATATTGCACGAATTGCAGAAGCTCTTGCTATACTCGGCTCCACCGAAACAATGAAGGCCAAATACAACAGCGATAATGCATTTCTATTTGCAATGGGCGACGGAAATCATTCTCTTGCCACAGCAAAAACAATATGGGAAAACTACAAAAAAGAGAATGTAGACTCTGCTGAACTCATGACTCATCCTTCACGCTGGGCACTTGTTGAACTTGTAAATATTTATTCTGAAGGCATTCAATTCGAAGCAATACATCGTGCTGTATTCAACTGCAGTCCTGCTGATTTCCTGAATAAAGCCGAGGTTTCCGGAAAATTCCGGATAACCGAAAAAGAAAGTCTTGATGAGGTAATGAAAATAACAGATTCATCACCTGAGCTTCAGACCTGTGGATACTCTACAGCTAACGGCTACGGGATAATTGAATCCTTAAGCCCCGACACATCCATAGCTGCCGGAACATTTCAGAATTTTATAGACGAATATCTGTCGGAAAACCCTGCTTCAAGTGTTGATTACATTCATGGTGTTGATGTAACCGATGAACTAGGCCGAAAACCATCTAATATCGGATTGTTCTTACCGGCGATAGCCAAAAACACCTTCTTTCAGACTGTGATTGACGACGGAGCCTTTCCCAGAAAGACTTTTTCAATGGGTGAGGCTTTTGAAAAAAGATTCTACGTTGAAGCAAGAAAAATAAAATAGGTAAATTAGATGCGAACGTGGAAGCTTAATCGTGCTTACTCACGGACTTCCACGTTCACAGGAGAAAGTGTTGCCTTACTTTCAGTTTAGGCTATTAAGCAGTGAATTTCCAATTAATTTGAATTTTTTTTAGTTTTTTTATATTTCCTGTTTTCTAAAAAACCCTGTCAGAATATAAAAAGACAATCCTATTAAAACTGATATAATCAGATTACTGTAATTCTCTATATTACCTGTGCGTTCTCTACTTAAGAGACGCCCCATCGAATAGCCGGATTTATCATAACGCCAGCCCTTAACAACAATAATACCCTCTCGCGGCTCTACCCATCCCAATTCTCGCGCCTGGATTTTAATCTCATCCGGCTGTTTAATTAATTTATCGGAGTCCTTGACGAGGCTGTTGTTTATGCTGCCTAATTCAGAAATATTCTGTTCTAAAGCAGCTTTATATTCACTTAATTCGACGTATGAAAGTATTCCGTCAGTGCTGGTGAAAAGGTTAAAAATAATCAGACTTATAATAACAATGTAAGCAGAAACAATGAATCTAATTCTTCCTTTCATAATTGCTATAACGGCTGTTTTTGTCTCTTTCTTAAGTCTTTATAATGAAAGTAACTTTCTATTCTGATATAATTGGATTATAATTCATTAATAAAGCGTTACTGCCGATAATATGAGCAGTGTTTTTTATGCAGGAGTGAATAATGGCCGCTTTTGATGATATTGATCTATCTATTGATGAGCTTGACGATGATTTTAATACAACTATAGATCCCAAAGAGAGTGATAGTGATCTTGAAAAATACGGTGTCTGGGTAAAGACTGGACCAGAAGACATCACAGACGCAGAGAATAGAGATGAAGAGTTTGCACTTGAAGATCTCGATATAGAAGACGACTTTGATTCGGATGAAAATGAACTCCTGACTGAAGAAGAAGAAGAACTTCTTGGTTCACTTGAGGAATCAGAATCAGAAGAGTATTCGGAGAAAATTTCTGACGCTGATAGGATCGAGTCTGAAGAACTTCGTGAAGATTTCATCCTCGAAGATTTTGAAGATACCAGTCTCCCCGAGGCAGAATCAGAATCCACAATTATTGATGAAGAATCATTTGAAGACATTTCACTTGATGACGGTTCTCACCTACCCGATATAGATTTTGATGAAGAACCTGTAGACGATAAAATCGATATTGTCAAAGAACCTGAATTTAATGATTTAGACGCACTTGAAGCTGATTTAGCTGATGTTGAGAGCAACATCTCTGAAAATGTAGAATCATTTACCAGTACAGTTTCTGAAAATGATCTTGAAAGCGATTCTTCAAAATCGATACTTTTAAAAATTGAAGAGGAACTTCTTTCCATAAAACATGATCTTTCTGATCTGAAAAATGAACTTTCGACCATTAAAACAGCAGCGCCTGTATCAGAAGAATCTGCGACCGACGATTCTACAGGCTTTTTTGAAGATGATGAGGATGAAACCATTGCCCTCACAGGAGATGAACTTGACAACATTCTCAACACAGCTGACATAACCGAAGAAAGCGGAATGGTTTCTGAAGCCCCTGAAGAAGATACTTTAGCCGGGTTCGAAGAGAACACTGAAGAAACTTCATTAATTGATCTTGATTTCGAAGATGCCGAGCCTGAAGAACCCTTTGCATCAGAAGAAATAACCGACAGCGATGTTGAAGCCCTCCTCAATGATGATTCTTTGACTGAAGATTTCAACCAGAACGACACAGAAGAACTACTTTCCGGTTTTAACAAGGAAGATACTGATGTAGAGGAACCCGCTGTAGAGGACGAACTTGTCCTTGAGGACATCAGTATCGACGAAGAAACCGCTTTAGAGGCCCCCGCTGTAGAGGACGAACTTGTTCTTGAAGACATCAGCATCGACGAAGAACCCGCTGTAGAGGACCCCGAAGTAGAGGACGAACTTGTCCTTGATGACATCAGTATCGACGAAGAACCTTCTGAAGAGGACGAACTCGTTCTTGAAGACATCAGTATCGACGAAGAAACCGCTTTAGAGGACCCCGCTGTAGAGGACGAACTTGTCCTTGAAGACATCAATATCGACGAAGAACCTTCTGAAGAGGACGAACTCGTTCTTGAAGACATCAGTATCGACGAAAAACCTTCTGAAGAGGACGAACTCGTTCTTGAAGACATCAGTATCGACGAAAAACCTTCTGAAGAGGACGAACTCGTTCTTGAAGACATCAGCATCGACGAAGAACCCGCTGTAGAGGACCCCGAAGTAGAGGACGAACTTGTCCTTGAAGACATCAGTATCGACGAAGAACCTTCTGAAGAGGACGAACTTGTCCTTGAAGACATCAGTATCGACGAAGAAACCGCTGTAGAGGACGAACTTGTCCTTGAAGACATCAGTATCGACGAAGAACCTTCTGAAGAGGACGAACTTGGCCTTGAAGACATCAGTATCGACGAAGAAACCGCAGTAGAGGACGAACTTGTTCTTGACGATGTAACCATTGACGGCCAGCCTATTGATGAAGAACTTGATATAGATGATGTTTCTATAGTACAGGAAGCCGGCGAGGAAGATACTGTACTTGAAAATATTGCAGTAGATGAAGAAGTGTTAGAAGAAGAACTCAATCTTGAAGATCTAAGCCTCGAAGAAGAACTTTCTCTTGATGAAAATTTTCTTCCTCAGGATTCTGCTGTGGAAGAAGATTCTTCTGAAGTGATAGCAGATAATGAGCCAGCAGGATTCAACTCTGATGATCTAACTCTCGAAGGTTTTGAAGATTCGATTGATGAAGAAGAGCTTTCCCTGGATGACGTATCCTTCAGTGATGTAACCTTTGATGAAGCAGCTGATAATGCACCTTCATTAGATTCCGGTATGAGTCTCGAAATTCCTGAGGATGAACTTTCTCTTGATGATGACTTTACCTTCGACGCTGCTTCACTTGATGATATTGCAGTGGAAGAAGAAGGAGTTTCACAGCCCGCTCCTTCAATTGAAGATGATCTTTCTGACCTGACAAATGAAATTGAACTTGACGGTGAATCTATTTCACTTGATGATTCTGTTTCATCGGTTGAAAATGAAAGAACATCATCCGATGACGATGCGCTCTCTAACCTACCCGATGGTTTGAAAACTGAGATTAAATCCGTATTATCCTATATGGATCACCTTCTTGAATCTCTTCCTAATGATAAGATTGAGGAATTCGCGAAATCCGAACATTTCGATGTATATAAAAAATTATTCGATGAATTGGGGTTAAATCAGTAATGAGTAATGCAAATTTTAATGGAGGCCTTCTATCGAGGGCCCTCCAGATAGAAGACACAAAAAAAAAACTTTAGATAATCCACCCGCCGAAGAATCCGTACCTGATTCAGACATTATAGACTTATCTAAATTATTACCAGGTTCTGGTGAACAACCTGAAATAGAAACAGAAATAGAAACAGAAACAGAAATAGAAACAGAAATAGAAACAGAAATAGAAACAGAAATAGAAACAGAAACAGAAACAGAAACAGAAACAGAAACAGAAACAGAAACAGAAACAGAAACAGAAACAGAAACAGAAACAGAAACAGAAACAGAAACAGAAACAGAAACAGAAACAGAA
>JAQQAL010000006.1 GCA_028532855.1 Candidatus Thalassospirochaeta sargassi | reverse complement strand
ATATGCCCTTGAATTGTCCGGAGGCATCGATGAAATTGAAATTGTTTTTGCTTTTTCTCATGGCTTTCCAGCATGTTCTTCAAGGGGTTTTGATTTTATAATTGCAGGTCTGCGTGAGACTGAAGTACATGCTGAGGCTCTGGGAATAAAATTCAGCGTATTGACAGGGCCCTGCGCTCATACTTCTGTGGCGGACTATGCCCATGCTATTAACGCCGCTGCGGTAGTCTGTGATTTTAATCCGATGAGGGAAGGGCTTGAGGAGAATCTAAAGCTTGCTAATGCGCTCTCTAAACGGGTTGTCGAGGTAGACAGCCGAAATATAGCACCCTGCAGGTTTATCTCGGATAAACAGGAATACGGCGCCTTTACGATTAGAAAAAAAATAGAAAAGGTTCTCCCGCTGTTTCTGACCCCTATACCTCCAGTCCGGGATTTTTTAAAATCTACCAGAACGGTTGATACCGGGATTAAGCCTGTAGACTGGGATAAAATTATAAAAGAATACAGACCTTCCAATGGTAGTTCAGCGGTAGAAGGGTTTGTTTCCGGCAGCAGAAGAGGGCTTGAGATTCTTGATGAGTTTATTTCGGAGCGACTTTTCAGCTATGCTGATTCACGTAACGATCCGAATCTAAACGCCCAGTCCGGTCTTTCGCCTTATCTTCATTTCGGGCAAATCTCCGCACAATCAGCCGCTCTCGCTGCTGCCAGATCATTTGGAGACGCTCCTCTTAAGGGTGGATTTCTTGATGAGATAATTGTGCGGCGTGAGCTATCTGATAATTATTGTCTTTATAATAAGGACTATGACAGTTTTTCAGGATTTCCTGCCTGGGCTAAGCAGAGTCTGGAGATACATCGGTACGACAGACGGGAGTTCATCTACTCACTTAACCAGTTTGAGAACGCGGAAACCCATGATGAGCTATGGAATGCAGCGCAGCGTCAGCTTCTGAGGCAGGGCTCAATGCATGGCTATATGAGAATGTACTGGGCAAAAAAGATCCTTGAATGGTCGCCGGATGCTGAGTCAGCAATGAGGACTGCGGTTATTCTCAACGACAGGTGGTCTCTAGACGGCCATGATACAAACGGATATGCAGGTTGCGCCTGGGCTATTGGGGGATTACATGACCGGGCCTGGAGCGAGAGAAGTGTTTACGGCAAGGTAAGATATATGAATGAGCGCGGCTGCAGGCGTAAATTCGATGTTGATCAGTACATAAGCAGATTTTAGTTTTTGTATAATCCTATTTGTTTAAGATCTACCTCTGCGGTGAACTCTCTGCCGTAGGCAACAAGGGCTATACTTTTAAGTCTGGCGGAATTGAATCGTCCCGGTCTGCCAAAGTCTCCTTTCTTTATGGCTGACCAGGGAATATCAATTTCCTGCCATTCTTCACTGAGCCCTATAGGTGCCGAATAGTACAGCCATGGAAAAAGAGTAGCGGATGTTCTGAAAAACAGGTAGTAGCCGCTGCCCTTTCCCCTGACCAGAACCCTGACCCCGTCATACTCTGATGCATTAAAAACATTAAGACCGGTAACAAATTTGAGTCTTGACTGAATGAATCCGCCGTTATTCTCAAGTGATACAGTTCCGCTGAGTCGTAGAAAAAACTCTCCGTCTTCCTGCATGAGAGATGTTGCACCTTCCGATTTGCCTCCCATTACCTGATCTGTAAAATCAGTCCATTCATAACTGTTGTTTTCCGGGGACGTATTAAAATCGTGAAGAGACAGATAATTTGGAGAATTGTCTTTTCCGAACAGAATTCCGGCAGTCGATAGAGATATGATAATTATCATGATAGCACCTCTGATTACTTTTTTATTCATCTGTGTTCTCCTTAATGTTAATTATATATATACTTTTTTTTAAAGGCAAAGAAATTAAAAAAATCTTTAACTCTTATATTTATCAGCGTATACTTGTCACAGGGAGCGAGCATGGATATTGACGTAATCTCCGGTCACATACTGATAATTGAGGATGATAAGGAAATATCGGACATTGTTGCGATTAACCTTAAAGATGCCGGACTTGAAACAACTCAAATCAACGATGGCAAAAACGGTCTTCAATCAGCACTTAAGGGAGGCTGGGACCTGATCATACTCGACATAATGCTTCCTCATATTGACGGTATAACTATTTGCAGACGAATCAGAGCCTCAGAGGATTATACTCCTATTATTATGCTGACGGCCAGGGCTGAAGAGATTGACAGGGTTCTCGGTTTAGAACTAGGTGCTGATGACTATATGACAAAGCCGTTCAGTATCCTAGAGATGACAGCGAGGGTAAAAGCACTTCTTCGTCGTTCACAACGAAAAAAGCTTACTTCTGACGCGCCGGTTATTGGAAGTTCTTCAGATACTGAAAGGATTGGAAAACTTGAAATTAATTTTATTAAACATCAATGCACCGTAGATGATGAACCCCTGGACCTTACAGTAAAAGAATTTGAGCTTCTGAGTCTGTTTGTCAGAAATCCCGGCAGAGCATACAGCAGAGCTGATCTGCTTAACCTGGTTTGGGAATATAGTTTTAAAGGTTATGAGCATACGGTAAACACTCATATCAACAGACTCAGAAATAAAATAGAAAAAGACCCCGCCCACCCTGAATATCTATTGACGGTATGGGGTGTGGGTTACCGTTTTGCCGAAAGATCTGAGGTCGAATGATGTTCCTGAAATCATTTTATGCGAGAATTTCTCTATTATTCCTCTCAATGATTCTTCTTCTTGGCTCGGTAAGCCTTATAATTGCATTTGAAGCATCAAGGCTCCTCTTTGAGGAAGTAGAGCAAAAACTCAATCGTGAATATGCTGAGAATATCGCTAATGAGCTGGCTCCATTCACCGGTGAGAATTTTACTGAGGCTGATATCAAGGATGCCATACATTTCATGATGGTTCTAAACCCGTCTGTTGAAATTTACCTCCTGAATAAAGAAGGTAATATCCTCTGTTTTTTTTCTGAAATAGATGAAGAGGTTACATATTCTTCGATAGATTTGCTGCCGGTTCGGAAATTCGTTGAAACCGAGGGTTCTCGCAGAATCCTAGGAGATGATCCTCGCAACAGCAAGGTAGGAAAACCTTTCTCAGCTGCTCCGCTGAAAATAAACGGAGAAGACGGCTGGGTTTATGTAATTCTTAGGGGAAGCGGATACGACAACTCTCTCGCTATGTTGAGAAGCAGTTACTATATGCGCTCAGGTCTTCTAACCCTCGTCCTGGCTGTTCTGGCAACAGCTGTGGTGGGGCTCAGCCTTTTTTTCATCCTTACCCGCCGTCTAAGACGATTGAGTGAGGCTGTCTCCGCCTTCAGCGACGGGCGGCTGCAGCACAGGGTATCTATAACCGGCAGAGATGAGATCTCAGAACTCGGCGAAGCCTTCAATGGTATGGCTGAATCAATTGAAGCGGGTATCATCAAACTGCAGGAAGCAGAAAAGCTCCGTGGAGAATTGATCGCTAATATTTCTCATGATCTCCGCAGTCCGCTTACTTCAATAAGGGGTCATCTGGAAACATTACTTTTGAAGGATTCAGATTTGTCGGAAGAGGAGCGTCGCGAATTTATAATCGTCAGCCTCAAAAATGTTGCGGGGTTTCAGAGACTTGTAGAGGAATTGTTTGAACTGGCAAAATTAGAGGCAAGACAGGTTGTACCTCAGAAATTGAGCTTCTCTATGGCTGAACTGATTCAGGATACAGTAATGAAATTCCGTCCTGAATATAACAGGAAAAATATTGATATAAGTTATAATCCCGCAGTTGGACTGCCGCTGATTACAGCGGATATCGGTCTTATCGAAAGGATGCTCACTAACATAATAGATAACGCTGTAATCCAGACTCCGGCGGGCGGTTCCATAAATATAAATCTTAGAACTTCCTCTTCCGGTTTTGTGATTACTGTAGCTGATACCGGACCCGGGATAAAGAGTGAGGATCTTCCGAGGATCTTTGATCGATTTTACCGGGCGGATAAAAGTCGCAGCCGCAATTCCAAAGGCACCGGGCTTGGACTGGCTATTGCACGTGAGGTCGCCCAGCTTCACGGAGGCAGTATAACAGCTGAAAGTCCTGAGTCTGGGGGTGCACTGTTTATAATTACCCTTCCAGCATAAATCGTAGTTTATAGTTTTTTTCTTTTTCCGTGACACTTTTGTGATCTTTGTTCGCTAACCTTTAAACAGGAGGTAAACAAATGAAAGTGTTTACAATAATTACAATTTTATTTTTGATTGTATCTTTTCCTGTATTAAGCGGCGGTCAATCCGAACCTGCAGATAAAATGGAGGGTGGTATGATGGAAGCAATGGAAATGCCGGAAGTCGATGCAATTGTAGAGTACAGCTCTCTGGAGCAGGTAAAGATGCTTGCTGAAGAAAAACCGACAGTTCTCTTTTTCAATGCAAGCTGGTGTCCTAGCTGTAAAGGTGCAGTGAGAGATTTTGAGGCTAATGAAGTAGAGCTTAAGGGTTATTACCTCGTTTATGTTGATTATGATTCATCGGCGGACCTCCAGAAAACATACGGGGTAACATACCAGCACACATTCGTTCAGATTGATTCAGATGGAAATGCTGTAACTAAATGGAACGGCGGCGGCATTCCCGAGCTGCTTGAAAATGTTGAGGTGATGTAGAAATGATATTACTTACTTTCTTCGCCTTTCTATCCGGTATAGTGACGATATTATCGCCCTGCATACTCCCTGTTCTACCTATTATCCTCTCGGGCAGTATTGGCGGAAAAAGTAAGCCTTTGGGTATCGTGCTGGGTTTTATAATCAGTTTCAGCATTTTCACCCTCCTTCTTTCAACTCTTGTTCAGGCTCTTAATATTCCGCCTGACACCTTAAGGGTTGCAGCTATCGTTGTTATAACAGCATTTGGAGCCGTAATGGTAATTCCTCCGCTGCAGAAGAGATTTGAGCTGTTGGCATCAAAGGCTGTCAGCAGAAAGCAGGGAAAGCAGCGCAGCGGGTTTGGTGGCGGTCTGTTTGTAGGCGGAAGTCTCGGCCTTTTATGGACGCCCTGTGTAGGCCCGATAATGGCCTCAGTTATCAGTCTGGCAGTAAGTCAGCAGGTAGACGGCGGATCGGTTATAATAGTCATGGCTTATTCCGCCGGAACATCGCTCCCTATGTTGGGTATAATGCTGGGCGGTAGAAAGATTCTAAACTACTTTCCAAAATTAGCAGCAAACACCGTAAAAATTCAGCGTATTTTCGGAATAATCATGATAGCAGCTGGACTTTCAATTGCGATTGGCGCCGATCGACAATTCCAGACAATGATTCTGAATGCCTTTCCTGATTACGGTACAGGACTAACCTCATTTGAAAACAGCGATCTTATCCAGCGCGCGTTAAGCAATCGTAGTGAAAGTGAGGATCCGCTGAGTATGGAAAGCGTGCCCAGGGATGGTAGTCTTGAGCATTTAGGCCCGGCTCCGGAAATAATTACAAAGGGAGAATGGTTTAACAGTGCACCTCTAAGTATGGAAGATCTTCGCGGCAAGGTTGTCCTCATTGATTTCTGGACCTATAGCTGTATTAACTGTGTACGTACAATTCCCTACCTACAGGCATGGTATGAAACATACGCAGAAGATGGATTTGAGATTATCGGAGTTCATTCTCCTGAGTTTGCCTTTGAACGGGATCCTTCGAATGTCGCTGCGGCAATAGAGGAGATGGGGATAAAATGGCCTGTTGTTCTGGATAATGATTTTGCCCAGTGGCGGGCCTATAATAACAGATTCTGGCCGGCGCATTACTTCATCGATGCAGAAGGCCGTATCAGATATTACCATTTTGGTGAAGGAGAATACGAGAACTCAGAGAAGGTAATTCGCCAATTACTGAATGAAGCCGGAGCAGAACCTGATGCTTCAGCGGATGTTCAGAAATGGAATGGGCTGCACAATGAGACTGCTGAAATATATCTTGGATACAGGCGTTCTGAGGGTTTTCTGTCTGAAAACACAATTGTCGAGAATAAAAAAGCAGAATACTCGATAAGCAGTAACCTGGAGAACGGGGATTGGGGATTGGAAGGTGAATGGCTGATCAGAGGTGATTCTGTACAGTTAGATGGAAGTGGTGCTATTGAACTGGGGTTCTATTCAAAGGATCTATTTATTGTAATTGAACCGCTGTCCGGCGATTCAGTTATCGAAGTTTTAATTGATGGCAGCAGTCGAAGTATACTAAAGCCTGATAAGAGTGGAATGTATAAGCTGGCAGGTTTTGAAGAAGCCACGGAACGGCTTTTGCGGATTGAAGCTGAGGGAAAACTCAGATTCTACGCATTTACCTTCGGGTAAGGAGAGTTTTATATGAACAAACGGATATTTATTTTTGTTATGATTTTTACCGCGGTATTAGGTTACATTCACGCGGCGGGGGCGCAAGAGGAAATGTCAGCCCCGGAATCTGTAATGGTTTCAGAATCTGCACTACTACCTCCGGATGCGGATGAAGGGGGCTATACAAGGCCTGATGAGCAGGAATTAAGAAACATACTTACAGATATGCAGTTTGCTGTAGCAAGGAAGGATGGCACTGAACCCGCGTTCAGCAACGAATTCTGGAATAACAAAGAGGATGGGATATATGTCGATGTTGTATCAGGAGAGCCTCTATTCAGTTCGACGGATAAATACAAATCAGGTACCGGGTGGCCAAGTTTCACAAAGCCGATTGCAGGGGGAAATATAATCGAGCATGTAGATTCGTCATACGGCATGAGAAGGGTCGAAGTGCGGAGTTATTATGCAGATTCACATTTGGGGCATGTCTTTCCCGACGGACCTGAGCCTACAGGATTGAGATATTGCATCAACTCCGCCTCTCTCCGGTTTATCCCGGCAGGAGAACTGGAGCAGGAAGGATACGGCGAACTCTCCTATCTTTTTGAAGATGGGGGGAAAAATGAATAAAAAATTTTTTACATTGATTATTACCTTCGCTGTTATAGGCGGTTGGATTTCAGCACAGGGAAATATCGATTCGGGTGACTCAACTGTACCGGCCTTGACCCAGGAGGAGCTGAAGATCAGAGGGCCTCTTCCTGACTGGCGAAACAGCTATTCTGACACCCAGGTTTCATCAGCGGTTTTCGCCGGGGGATGTTTCTGGGGGGTAGAAGCTGTTTTTGAACAGATTGATGGTGTTCTGAATGTGGAATCCGGCTACTCCGGAGGTGATGCTGATACGGCATCCTACAAAATGGTTGGTACCGGTACAACAGGGCATGCTGAGGCGGTAGAAATAATATATGATCCCGAAATAATAAGCTATCGGAAACTCCTTGATGTATTTTTCAGATTCGCTCATGATCCTACCCAGCTTAATTATCAGGGGCCTGATCACGGCTCAGAATACCGTTCAGCAGTTTTTTTCAGTAACAGCGAAGAAAAACAAATTATAGAAGAAATGATCGAGAAGCTTAATAAGGAAAAAATATATAAACAAAAGATAGTAACTGAAATAACTCCATTGCAGGCTTTTTACCCTGCTGAAGATTATCATCAGGATTTTCTCAGGCTGAATCCCAGCTATCCCTACATAGTATACTGGGACATCCCTAAATTGATTGAACTTCAACGGGTTTATCCTGAACTTATTGCAGAAGAATAGTATTTAGCAGCAGTCACTTGCTTTATGAAAAATCGAGTGACTGCTTTTGTTTTCATTTCCATCAATATCCAACTCAGAATAATTTTTCCTTGACTATTATATCTTTATGATAGACCTTTAATATATGTTTTAAGCCATGCTTCCTTTGCTTTTCAACACTCGTGATACGTAGGAGGTATTAATGAATAAAGATATTACAAATTATAAACATGTAGTTGATAATGACCCGGAAGAAACCAGGGACTGGATAGATTCACTCAAGGGTGTAATTGAACATGAGGGTCCTGAAAAAACTGATTTTCTTTTAGGGGCTCTTACAGATACTGCCCGCCAACAGGGGGTGGACACCTCTCCGGGGATAATAAGTCCCTATGCAAATACCATTCCTCCTTCGGAACAGCAATATGTTTCAAAAGAAGAATCTCTAACCGCTATGCGTGTGGCTTCATATGTAAGATGGAACGCTATGGCAATGGTTGCACGCGCCAACAGAGACTATGCCGGAATCGGCGGTCATATAGCAAGCTTTTCTTCAGCCTCGGCTATCTATGAGGTTGGATTTAACTGGTTTTTCAAGGGCCCGGATGCTGAGTTCGGGCCTGACCTGGTTTTTTTTCAGGGTCATTCCGCACCCGGTATGTATTCCCGGGCCTTTGTTGAAGGACGTCTGACCGAAGAAAATCTTGAAAAATTCCGGCGTGAAGCAGAAGGTGGCGGGCTGTCGTCTTACCCCCACCCATGGCTTATGCCCGATTTCTGGCAGTTCCCCACAGTCTCAATGGGTATAGGTCCGCTGACCGCAATACATCAGGCCCGTTTTATGAAATACCTTGATGCCCGCGGCCTGAAAGACGCAGGCGACCGGAAGGTCTGGATTTTTATGGGCGACGGTGAGTCGGACGAACCTGAATCCTTAAGCGGATTGTCGCTTGCGGCCCGTGAGAACCTGGATAACGTTATCTGTGTAGTCAACTGTAACCTTCAGCGCCTCGACGGTCCTGTCCGTGGAAACGGTAAGATTATTCAGGAACTGGAAGGTAAATTCCGGGGAGCCGGCTGGAATGTGATTAAAGTCATCTGGGGTACTGAATGGGATGAGATTCTTGAAAGAGACTCAAAGGGCCTTCTGGTGAAAAAACTCGCATCTCTGGTTGACGGGGATTTTCAGTCAATCAGGGCAAAGGGGCCGGAATACCTGAGAGAGAAAATATTCGGAGATGATCCCTATCTTAAAGACCTTGTAAAAGATAAATCTGATAAAGAACTTTGGCAGATGACACGGGGCGGACATGACCCCAGGAAAATATACGCGGCTTTTCAGAGGGCCGTCGAGCATAAGGGGCAGCCGACCGTCATCCTGCTTAAGACGGTCAAAGGTTATGGCATGGGCAGAGCCGGAGAAGCGTCTATGGGCACCCACAATCAGAAAAAGATGGATCTTGATTCCCTTAAGGCATTCCGGGACAGGTATCATGTGCCGCTTGAAGATTCAAAACTGGAAGATTTGCCCTTTCTCCGCCCTGAAGAAGGAAGCGAAGAATCTGTTTTTCTGGAAAACCAGCGGAAGCTTCTGGGTGGGCCTGTGCCTTACAGAAGAAAAGAGACCGAAAAGTTGAAAATACCGGAGATTTCGAGCTTCAAGGCGTTGACTGCTTCATCCGGAGATCGAGAGTTATCCACAACTATGGCTTTTGTGAGGCTTCTGACAGCCCTGATAAAAGACAAGAATATAGGTGAGCGAATCGTACCGATAATTCCGGATGAAGCAAGAACCTTCGGTATGGAAGGTTTGTTCCGTCAGATTGGTATTTATGCCCCGGCAGGGCAGCTTTATGAGCCGGCGGACGGTGACTCGCTTATGTGGTACAGAGAAGACAAGCGGGGCCAGATCCTCGAGGAAGGGATTACAGAGGCCGGGGCTATCGCGTCCTGGATGGCAGCCGCTACATCATATTCCGTTAACAATCTTTCAATGATTCCATTCTATACCTTCTATTCAATGTTCGGATTTCAGCGTGTGGGCGATTTTATCTGGGCGGCTGGAGATTCCAGGGCAAAAGGGTTTTTAATGGGGGCTACCGCCGGCAAGACAACCCTAAATGGGGAAGGTCTGCAGCATCAGGATGGTCACGGCCTTCTTATTGCGTCTACTCATCCAAACTGTCTGGCATATGACCCAGTTTTTTCCTATGAGCTGGCTGTAATTATTCAGGATGGTATGAATCGAATGTACGCTAAGGGAGAGGACATCTTCTACTATATTACATTGATGAATGAGAACTACACACAGCCGGAAATGCCTGCCGACAGCCGCGAAGGTATCTTAAAAGGGGCGTATATCTTCAGAAAAAAGAAGGGCAGTAAAACAGTAGTCCAGCTTATGGGCAGCGGTACAATTTTTCGCGAGGTTTTATCTGCTGCAGAAATGCTTGAGCAGGATTATGGGGTTGATGCGGATATCTGGAGTCTGCCGGGAATTAATCAGCTGCATAGAGACGGGGTTGAGGTTGAACGGTATAACAGGTTGAATCCCGGAAAGAGGAAGAAAGTTCCCTACCTGACAGAGGTTCTGAAAGGTCATGATGGACCGGTGGTAATCAGTACTGATTACATAAGATCATATCCGGAGCAGATTAGACGGCTTATCCCTGAAGCCAGAGTGACCATTCTTGGAACCGACGGTTTCGGAAGAAGTGATACCAGAGATAATCTGCGGAGTTTTTTTGAGGTAGACAGATATCACATAGTTCTGGCTGCTCTTTCTGCGCTTGAAGACTCCGGGGAAATAAAGAAGGGAACCGCAGCGGATGCAATAAAGCGGTACGGAATCGACCCGGCCAGGCCTGAACCGTCAATAAGCTGATAAAATCTGGAGGTTAATTTTATGACTGAAAAAATACTAGTGCCGGATATGGGAGATTTTTCCGATGTCCCGGTAATCGAAATATATATCAAAGCCGGAGATATGATTAATAAGGAAGATCCGCTTATTGCTCTTGAAACCGCAAAGGCTGTAACTGATATTCCCTCGACCCTGAGCGGTAAGGTCGTAGAGGTCCTTATTTCAGAAGGTGATGCTGTCTCAGCCGGGACTGTTATCGCTCTGGTGGAGACCAGTGAGGAAGAGGATAAAGATACAGAGGCAGAGTCAATTCCGGCAGTTTATGAGGCCGGTTCTGAGAAGTCCGAAATTTATGATTACCCTGAAAACAAACAAACTGCAGGAGCTGTTTTTCATGCAACGCCTTCAGTCAGAAAACTGGCCCGGGAAAGAAAGATTGATCTTGCTGATGTTACCGCGACCGGTCCTAACGGCAGAATACTTAAGGAAGATCTCGATAAGGTTTCCGGTGTCAGATATCCGGCAGTTACTGCTTCAGCAGCGCTTGGGCAGGATGAGGTTATACCTCTGACAAGGATTCAAAAGATTGCAGGACCTAGGCTTACCGAGAGTATCCGAAATATTCCCCATGTTACACAATTTGACAAGTCTGATGTAACTGAGCTTGAAATATTCAGGAAAACTCTGGATGAAAAAATCAGTATTCTGCCGTTTGTAATCAAAGCGGTTACAGCAGCTCTACAGAAGTATCCTAAATTTAACTCATCGCTGGATCCGGACAAACAGGAGATAACTCTTCATAAATATTACAATATCGGGATTGCAGTCAATACTGATGCGGGCCTTATGGTTCCGGTTATAAAGGATGCCGATAAAAAGGGTGCATTGGCAATAAATGCAGAGCTTAAGGCTCTGGCTGAAAGGGCCCGCAGCGGAAAATCAGAATCGGAAGATCTGACGGAAGCCACTTTTTCTGTTTCCAGTCTGGGCGGAATAGGGGGAACGGCATTTACCCCGATAATTAATCCTCCTGAAGCGGCTATTCTTGGTCTTTCAAAGATCAGCAAAGAGCCTGTATGGGACGGTGAGGCCTTCATTCCCCGGGATGTGCTTCCCTTATCTCTTTCTTATGACCACCGGATTGTAGACGGGGCTGAGGCTGCGGAGTTTACTGCTTACCTCGCGGTTTTACTTTCTGACCTTAGAAGAATTTTGCTGTAGCAGAGGTGTTGGATGAATAAAAAAGAAAAAGATTTGATAGTACTGGGCGGAGGTCCGGGCGGCTATACAGCGGCATTCAGAGCTGCTGATTTAGGTAGAAAGGTTACCATAATTGAACGAAATCCGGTATTGGGCGGTGTCTGTCTTAATGAAGGCTGTATTCCGTCTAAAACCCTGCTGAACCTGGCTGAAGTAATTGATGAAACAAAAGCGCTTACAGAGTATGGGGTTCGCTTTCAGTCACCTGATCTTGATATAGAGAAAATAAAGAATCACAAGTTATCCGTAGTGGAAAAGCTGACTTCCGGGCTTTCTTTGATGGCCCAAAAACGTGGGGTTGAAATACTTCAGGGAAACGGGAGTTTTCTTTCATCAGGAGAGCTTATCATTGAGGGAGCCGGAGAGCAGACTGTTTTAACCTGGAAAGATTTAATCATTGCCGCGGGGTCAAGGCCTGTGAATATTCCGGGTATACCATATGATGATCCGGATGTCTGGAATTCTTCAGATGCGCTTGAGCTTAAAAAGATCCCTGAGCATCTTGTTATAATCGGCGGCGGTGTTATTGGAATGGAGATGGCAGGTATCTATTACGGGTTGGGTTCTGAGATAAGCATTATTGAGATGGCCGGTGAAATAATTCCTCCTGCGGATAAAGATATTAAAATGCCGCTGTTGAATAAAATTAAAAAGCAGTACCGGGCTGTTTATACATCAACGAGGGTTGATTCAGTTGAACGTAGCGGTACAGGCCTTCAAGTTACACTTGAGGGGAGCGGGGCTCCCGAGTCAATTAGCGCTGATGCTGTTCTTGTAGCGGTTGGAAGAACGCCAAATGGAGATCAGATAGGGATAGATAAAACAAAGATATCAGTCGATTCAAGAGGATTCATAGCTGTTGATTATACCCAGAAGACAGTCATTGACCATATTTACGCGATAGGCGATATAACAGGAAATCCAATGCTGGCTCACCGGGCTGTACATCAGGGAAAAACTGCTGCAGAGGCGGCCTGTGGACTGCCTGCTGCATTCACCCCCATCGCGATTCCTTCGGTAGCTTATACAAATCCGGAAATTGCCTGGGTAGGTCTGACCGAGAAAGAAGCCAGAGAGCAGAATATTTCTTACAGAAAGGCCTCTTTTCCCTGGCAGGCGAGCGGACGTGCCTTGAGTATGGGTGCCTCCAATGGTGTGTCTAAGTCACTTTTTGATACCGAAAACGGAAAGATAATTGGTGCAGGCATAGCGGGGCGGAATGCGGGAGAGCTGATCGGAGAAGCTGTTCTTGCAATGGAGATGGGTGCCGTGGGAGCTGATATTGGTGATACAATACACCCACATCCGACCCTGAGTGAGACTTTCGCTCTAACCGGTGAGATAGAGGATGGGACCATAACTGATCTACTTCCAAAGAAATAAAAATTGTTCTTTCAAATCCGGTTAGTAAAATATAGAATGAATCTATTATGCAATCAGAAAAGAAAACCGAATCGAAAACAGTATTAATTATTTTTCTTGCTGTAATGGCAGCAATGATTATTTCAGGAATTGTCTTTTACGCCGAACTGAAAGAGCTTATGAACAGGCCGAGGTTATACCCTCATGTTCTTTTTGCCCATATTGTTGCCGTTACCCTGTTTTTTGCAAACGCGATAGTAGGTATGTTATGGGAATCACGCAGCCTTGCCTCGGGTAAAAAAGAGGTAATTCTGCATACCTATAATACGGTAGCATGGCTTGATGCCCGATTCTCCTCACCTCTGATTGTTGCCTCTGTTATTACCGGTGTTACCCTGACCCTTATGCTGGGTGATATATGGAAGATTGGATGGCTGTTCTGGGCCTTTGTTCTGTTTATGTTTTCAGGAGCTACCTGGATTATAAGTGATATTCCGACCCAATATAAAATAAAAGAATTAATGGAAAATCTCAGTCCCGAGGATCCTGAACTGCCAGCTGAGCTTGTTCGGCTTCTAAAATTGCGGCTGAAGATTTCTCTTTTGGGTGTTCTGCCGCTGTTTGCGGTCTTTATTCTTATGGTATACAAACCGGGTATTCCTTCGTTAGTCCCAGGATGAAGATTATGTGTGACGGTATCCTGATTTACTAATACTATTAGAAAATCCCTATTTAAAGGATATTATATGAAACGTAGATTATTTTTTGTTTCTATTCTGATTGTTTTGGCTGCTTCGCTTTACGCAGAGACAGTTCTGATTGCAAGTGAAAATACAGGTTATAAAAAAGCACTGGTAAAAAGTCTTATTGAGAAGCTGGGAGAGGAAGAATTAGGTACAGAACTGATAGATCATAGAAAAGACGATCTTATGCAGATCGATCCTGCTGATTATAAGGCTGTATATATACTCAATTCCGGTGTCCGGGCCCAGGTTAGACCTCCCGTTCTTGAATGGTTGAACTCAATTTCAGGAAGGGATTCAAATGTTATTCTTCATACCACCCAGACAACAGTCTGGACTCCGCCGGTCGAAGTGGACTCGATTACATCCGCTTCAAAAAGGTCCAATATAGATGAATTAACCGATGATATAGTTTTAAGAATTAAAGCCTTGCAATGACGATTATTATTCTTCTAATCTATGTTCTGCTACCTGCGGGTTTCTCACTCATGTATTTGTCAGGATATATCTATTCTTTCACTGAGTTTTTTGAACCCTACAATATTTCGATTCTTGCGGGAGCCGCAGCCTACGTAGTCTTTATGAGTCAGTTTTTTCTATCCGCCCGTCTTCGATTTCTTGAGCGCCGGGTGCCGCAGGATAAACTTCTTGCTCTGCACGGATCTGCCGGAGCGGCATCGCTGGCTCTGGTATTGATACATTTTCTGATAAAGTTCTTTATGGTTGTAATTCCTTCAGGTATCAGTTTTCAAACTGCTATGGGAACAGTTGCACTGCTTGCATTAATTATCCTTTCTCCTATGGCATATCTGGTGTTGCGTGGAAAAGCCGTAAAAAAAGATACCAGTCCTCCCTATGCGGGGGTCAAAAAAGGACACAATATCTTCGCACTTGCAGGGCTGGCGGCAGTTATACATGTGATGTTTGCTTCCAGCACCTGGTCAGTTGCTCTTAAAATTTTCACCCTTGTATGGGGAGTCCTTGCATTAACTGCCTACTTATATCATAAGATTTTACGTCCCGGTCGCAGATCAGAACTTATACTTGCCGCAATTTCAAGACTTGCACCGGATGTTCATGAATATTCATTTGATGGCAGGGTTGCCCGCAGCTCCGGACAGTTCGGATATTTCAGCTTTGAAAGTGAAAATACCGGTGTAGAAGAGCATCCTTTTACAATAGCAGCTTCTGCAGGCGAACAGTTGAAAATTACAGTCCGGGGCAGCGGCGATTTCAGTTCATCGATGCCGGAACTTCCTGTTGGAACCATTGTCAGATTTGATGGTCCGTATGGCCAATTCAGTCCGAATCGCTTTTCTGAAGGTACGCCGCTTATCTTTCTGGCTGCAGGCATCGGTATAACACCAGTTTTGAGTCTGGTCCTTGATCAAGGTATCCGATCATCCTATCCGATTACGGTTATCTGGAGCATTCATGTTGATGAAGATAGGCAGATTGCCCCTGATCTGCAAGCCCTTGCAGATGCCGGTGAATTGGGATTGAAAATCCGTGTCAGTAGTCTTGAAGGCCGTATCGCGGAAGAATTTATTGAACACGAGAATTCAGCTGCTTATTTTATATGCGGTCCCGGAGGCTTCGGAAAATCCATGCGAATGTTATTAAAGAATCGCGGAATTAAACGCCGCTTTATTATCGAAGAGCGGTTTTCGTGGTAATATTTATTTTATTATAATTGAGAATATAAAGAGGATTAACTCATGGGATTATTAGGCTATCTTAAGCAGTACCGTATCCAGGATATGAAAGAGCTTAGTGAAAATGACAAGAAAGAACCGCTGCCTTGTGAGGGCAGTCTTGAAGGTAAGACTGCTGTTATTACGGGCGCTACCTCGGGTATCGGGCTTGAAACTGCCAGGTTGTTTGCCCGGAAGGGCGCTGACTTAATCTGTTTAAATCGTGACCCCGAAAAATCTGATCGGGTCGAAAAAGAGCTTAAAGAAAAGTATAACTGCAATATAAAAACGATATACGTTGATTTCACCTCATTTGAGCAGGTTGGGAAAGCCGCCGATGCGCTGCTGAGTCTGACTGTTCCGATAGACGTCATTATCTATAATGCCGGGGTGTTCAACACCACAAAGCAGTTTACTGCCGATGGTGTAGAAATGGTTTTTCAGGTAAATCATTTAGGCTCATTTTTCCTGAACTATAAGCTTAAAGAGAAACTGAAGAAGGAAAACAGGGCAAGGATAATCTATGTAAATTCTGAAGGGCATCGTTTTGCTCTTGCCGGGGTGCATTTGAATGATCTTGCATGGCGACGCCATATTTACACAGGTCTTAAAAGCTACGGTACCGCAAAAACCGCTCAGCTTCTGACCATGCAGAAATTTGATGAATATTTTTCCGACTGCTCGGTTACTGTTAACGCGATGCATCCTGGTAATGTCAGGTCCAATATGGGTAATAATAACGGAAGATTATACCGGAAGATGCATGAAAAATTAGTTTTGTCTTCTGCAAAAGATCCTGAAATATCCGCACGCGCATTGCTGTATCACGCTGCGTCAGAAGATGTATCAGGTGTCAGCGGCAGATTCTATAACTTCACAACGGATGAAAAACCCGCCCCCCATGCGAGGGATAAAAACCGGGTTGATGCGGTCTGGAACAAAAGCCTTGAATTATGCGGTCTGTCTTAAAATGAATACTATAGCAGCAGTTTAAGCAGCAGAAAGACTATAATTCCGATATTTATGATACTGGAAATCAACATGCTTCTGAAAAGGGGTTTTTTGATATCATCGCCGGACATTGTTTTGTAGCCGCTTCGTTCGATGAATTCAGAAGACAGTTTTTCCAGATCTCCTTCATTGTTGAGTTCTTCTCTCCTTAGATCCTGCTTTATAATGAAGTGCTGACTGTACGGGAATACTGCCGCGTCAACCGGTGCCTTGCTGTCTATTATGCTGCCGAGATAAGAGTTTTCCGAAATCGTGATATCGCTTATCGGGATATTCTGTGCCTCTTTCATCAGAAAGGGATCGAAAATCAGGCTGAAGTTGTTTGACGAATCATCCTTCAGTTTTCCACCGTAATCAATTGACATATTGCCTTCTACCCATAGTTCCGCGGACAGTTCTTCCGTCTCTCCGCCGGTCAGGTCGACATTCATTTTAAAACTGCTGTTTTTTTCATTGTTCTGAAAATTGATCAACAGCTCTCCGTAGGGTGTTGTTGCAAAAACGGTCGGATCGCTTGAATAACCACAGAATCCGTTTTTTGGATCATGACTGTTAGTATTTGTCTCGTAGTCCGATATTATCCATGAAAGAAGTCCCGTTTCTTTATTCCTGGCAATGATATAGAATTCAAGCCTTGTTCCTATAAAGGCAGAAGTTCTCGCTGTAAAGGCGCTTGTGACAACCATAGGGTATTTCTTACCGTTCTTGAACACTGATGTTTCAGCTATCTCATACCCCTCGGGCAGCATCGCCTGTGCAGCTGGTACATCCTTTATCCTGTAGCTTAGAAAAAAGCAGTACGGATCAACAATGAAACCCATGTAGGGTATTTTCTTGCTTCCTTTCTCCATAATTTTGTGCTGTGTTTTCTTCGGCAGGAGTTTATTGAAATCTCCAAGGAAACTGATAGCTGTTATATCCTGAGGTTTAACCAGGTTTTCTGTTTTCTGTATAAAATTCCTGTTTTGTTCTTTTTCCATATTTACACCGCCGTTAGATATTTAGAAGTAATAGAATAAATAAAATTATAGATATTATCGGAGAAATGAGGATGCCTGCGAAAAACAGTTTTTTTATCGATTTTGTCGAAAAGGTCTTCATTTCATTCATTTTTGCGAACTTATTATAGTTTCTAATAAGATCTTCATCATTTCTTACATATGTTCTGCAGCCCGGGCTGTCAGCAATATAGTGCTGGGTATAGGGAAAGCAGGCAACCTTTGCCAGTTTTTGCTCAGCAAAATCCGGAACCAGCGTATTAACTGTAATATTAAAATCATCAACCGGACAGTCATACGCCTCCGAAACCTCTGCCGGATCAAATACCACTGCAAAGGGATCGTCTCCGTAGTCTGAAATCTCTTTTATATAGCCTATTGACGTGTTGCCGGTTATCCACAGCGGCTGATCTGGTCTTCTCATATTACCTTTCGTTATATTTCCTTTTAATGTCAGCTGTCTGTCGGACTTATCGTCCTTTATGTCGACGTAAATATCTCCCCGGGGGCCGGTAGTGAATATAGCGTCTCTGCTGTTGGGATCCGCAACCCCCTCGGAGGGAACCGCAATAATTGTGTTGCTGAGGATGTCGAAAAATATCCATGAGAGCAGGCCGGTTTCAGTATCTATCGCTGTCAGATATGATTCAAGTCTTATTCCCCAGAAAGTGCTGCCTCGGGTATACAGGTTCCCTATTCCGAAATAGTATTCCGGTTCATCGCCCTCGAAAACGCTCGCCTTAACCAATTTATAACGGTCGGGAAGCAGTGACTGGGCTTTCTCTACATCGTTGATTTTGAAGAAGAGAAACAGGCTGTAGGGTTCAATGATAAACCCCATATGTGGTGTTTTCTTCGATGTTTTTATAAGCATCCTCTTGAAAACTGAGCGTGGAAGAAGTTTTTTGAAACCCTGGAAAAAAAACAGATTGCATACTTCAGCAGGATCGACTAAATCTTCAACGTTTTTAATAAACTTATCGGTGTTCTCTATTTTCATCAAGCAGTATCTCCGGCGTTAAAAATAATCTCTACTTTTCCATATTACCCTGACGAATGTCGGAAGTCAAAACATTAACTGAAATATTACTGTCTCCGGCGGGTATTTCCGTGTTAAGATAATACCCATGATAAAAAAAAATATCTTTCTCATCTTTTTGTTTTCGGTCTGTTTTGTAGCCGCCTCTTTTGCTGCTCAGGGTACTGAGCTGGAGAAGGAATATTACCTGATTCTCGATAGCTGGATAAATAATGAATCAGGTTTGGATGCGATGCTAGGTAAAATATCAGGTTTTGAGACTGAACTTGGCGAAAAGAGTGATGATCGTGAAGTGTTGTACTGGCAATCGAGAGCCTCTTTTCTGAAAGCCCAGGTTTACTATGATCAAAAGGAAAAAAAGCTTTCAATAAAGGAACTGGAAGAATGCCTTGATTCAGCAAAAAAAGCGAATGAAATTAGAACCGGCGGGGATATCCTGGGTGTAATGGCGGAGGCAAACAGCCTGCTTATGCTGCTGGAGGATTTTTTCTATATAGTAGCAAATTATAAATTGCCCACGCAGCAGGCCCGCAGCGCTCTTGATCTTGATCCGGATAACTCTAAGGCTTCGTTTGTGCTTGCCCAGTTTCTATGCAATGCTCCGCCTATTGCCGGTGGTGATCTCCAGGAAGGGTTAGACATCCTTTTAAAACTATCCCGGAGGCAGGATTTGAGGGATTCTGATAGATTTTTCGCGCTTCAGAGCCTGGCTGAGGTTTATAAGGATAATAAAAGGCTAAGTGAGGCTTTAGATGCCTGCCTGCGGGCATTAGAACTGTATCCGATGAATATGAAGTGCAGAAAATTGTTATCGGAATTGAAACAGGAAAACTATTTAAAATAGCATTAACTAATTTGTCCGACTGCTGGTTATTACCTTGTATTCTCAGTTTATTTTGAGGGTTGCATATTCAATCTTCTATATACTCTATTTATTTATGGCTTGGGCTCGTAACGTATTTGATGTAAAGGGATTTGAAATATTTCCATGGTCTAAAAATTTTGAGATCAGAAATGAGAAGATAGATAATCAGCATAAAAGATTGGTAGGCTTGCTGAATGAACTCGGAAAATTACTGATAGATGACAGTAGAATCAAAATAGAAGAAACCATCACACAACTTTTTGAATATGCAGAATATCATTTTAGTGATGAAGAAAAATACTGGAGGCAGTTTTTTAGAGATTCTTCTATACTAACTGAACACAAGAACCAGCATGATTCTTTTTTGCCGAAAGTTAAGGAAATACAAAATCAAAGCAATAATAGTGACACTATCGAAGAAGTCGGAAGTTTGATTCATTTTCTGATAAAATGGCTGGCATTTCACATAATAGACAGTGATAAGAGAATGTCTCTCATGGTTGAAGCTTTAAAAACCGGTGCAAGTGAAAAAGATGCTGAAAATTTTGCCAATAAGGAAATGAGCTGTTATTATAATGCTTTTATTAATACACTATTAATGATGTATGAAGAGCTTTCACTGAATGCGATATATTTAATTCATGAACATCGGGCACGGCTCAAAGCAGAGAGTAAACTTATTATCCTGAATAATAAACTTGAATCATTAGCTGTAACCGATGAATTAACTGGATTGTACAACAGGCGGTATTTTAACACGATATTTGAGAAGGAATATTTACGATCAAGACGGGAAAGGGTGATCTTTAATCTGTTCATGTTCGACGTAGATTCTTTCAAAACCTATAACGATAAATACGGCCATCCTGAAGGAGACAAAGTCTTAAAAATTATTGGTAATACCCTCAATGATTCATGCAGACGCCCTGAAGATTATGCATTTCGCATTGGGGGGGAGGAATTTGCTATTATAACGACAGGTCTTGAACCTGAAAGCGCTATTGCATATGCGGATAAAATTCGAACAACCGTTATGAGCTTGAATATTAAAAATATATGCAGCGGTTTTTCCAATGTGTTAACTGTATCATGTGGATTTATCTGTCGTGTTCCCTCTATGGAAGACTCCTTAACTGAATTATACAAATCCGCGGATGTTAAATTGTATGAAGCGAAAAAGGCAGGTAAGAATCAGATAAAATATCAGGCATGAAGATCTGGTATTTTTAATAGATCTGCTCAGAATCAATTTTCAACAACAAGTAATAACTAAAATCTGTCTATCAGCATTTTACAATTATGATATATTAAGTGAACAGGAGGCTTATATGGAATTTTTTGAAACAGTAAAGAGTAGATACAGTTACCGGAAAAAGCTGGATCCGTCAACGCCGTCGGATGAAGACCTGCGAAAGATCGTTCAGGCTGGGCTTGATGCTCCTTCGGGAAAAAACGCGCAGACGACAGGCTTTATAATAATAAGAGATCCAGAAACTGTATCTAAAATAAATGCTATGCCCGGAGGAAGCACTGCAATGTCTACCGCACCGGCATTCATAGCCGCACACGTGAGCTGCGCGCCGGAGAAGATTTTTCTTGATTACGATTTTGAGATTGAAGACTGCGCTGCAGCGGTAGCCTATATTTTACTGGCAGCTGCCGATCTTGGTTACGCCAGTGTCTGGGTGGATGGCTGGCTGCGGACTGATAACAGGGCTGCGGATATCAGCAGGATGTGCGGGCTCGGGCATGACCGCGTTGTAAGAATTATTATTCCAATAGGCAGGCCCCTTGAAAAGCATCCCAGGTGCGAGAAGATGAGTTTTGATGAGAGAGTCAGAATAATCTGACGCCCTAAATCTCTCCATTTCTGAAACAGGCGCTGAGGTGGCCGTCGCCGACTTTCTCAAGTTCCGGGACTTCCTCGGTACAGCGGGGGACGCTGTATGGACAGCGATGCTCAAACGGGCAGCCGGTCAGCGGCCTGCCAGAATCGAATTCTGCCGCCGTTCCTGATTTGCGATCACGGTGAATCATCATCCTCGATGGAATGCTGTCATACAGCAGTCTCGTGTAGGGATGAAACCTGTCAGCTGCTATATCCTGCGCAGCGGCTTCTTCAACAATCCTGCCCCTGTACATCACCCCGATTCTGTCGCAAAACCAGCTTGTAACAGTCAGGTCATGGGCTATAAATAGAATTGAAAGACCGTATTTTCCCCGGATATCCATAAGCAGGTTTAGAATCTGACTCTGGATTGAAACATCCAGGGCAGAGACTACCTCATCACAGATGATAAACTCAGGCTTCATAATCAGTGCCCTGGCAATTGAAATGCGCTGTCTCTGCCCGCCGGAAAAATCAGTCGGTCTTCGACTAAGGTCGCCCGGGGAGAGCCCTACATCCAGCATTATCTGTTCGGCTTCGCGCCTGGCTTCAGACTCGCCCGGCCATGATTCCGCATGCCTGTAGCCGGATGTAAGAATCCGGTATATATTCATCCGCGGATTCAGTGATTTTGCCGGATCCTGGAATATGTATTTCATTTTCTGCCGGAGTTTTTTCAGCTGGGCCTTTTCCATTCTTTCTGAATCGAAACTGCTGCCATCCGAACCGCGGTATACAATTTTTCCGGCATCATGGTGATACATCCCGACCCCGAGCCTGGCTGTTGTCGTTTTGCCACATCCTGATTCCCCTACAAGACCGTAGGTTGTTCCGCGTTTTATCTTGAAAGATATTCCGTTGGCGGCGTAGACAAATCTTCCAAATGATGAGAAGAGTCCTGATTCGAGATTGAAGCGTTTATGTACATCAGTATAAGTAAGTATGTTATCCATTCCTGCCCGGCTCCTTTGCTCCGTCTATTACGCATCGGTATCTACCATCCTTGCGATCGAGTCCGGGGATTCTGTTACGGCATTCCGGGCGTGCAAACGGACATCTCGGTTCAAAGGGACAGCCCGGTTCGGGATAAACAGGATCCGGAATTCCTCCCGGAATTGAAACGAGTTTTCGACGGCTGTAATGATCCCCGAATGTCGGCAGTGAGCCCAGAAGCCCGGCAGTATATGGGTGCATCGGATTTTTCATAATATCAGCAGCCGAGCTCTCTTCCATGACGAGGCCGCTGTACATCACTATTATCCTGTCGGCGATGTTAGATACAAGTTCTATATCATGGGTGATGAATATTATCGCCATTCCGCGCGTTTTTCGCAGGTTCATCAGCAGGTCGACAATCTCTGACTGAATGGTGACGTCGAGGGCTGTTGTAGGTTCATCAGCAATTAGCAGTTCCGGGTTCGACGCCAGAGCCAGGGCAATCATTATCCTCTGCAGCTGGCCTCCTGAGAACTGATGCGGAAAATTCCCCAGTCTCTCTGCCGGCTTTGACAGATTAACTTCTTCAAGGAGTTTAACAGCGCGCGCGTCGGATTCTTCCTCGGTTATACCCGGGCTGAGGGTTCTAAAGGTTTCCAGAAAGGTTTTACTCATATTGTAGATCGGATCAAACGAGCGGCCCGGTTCCTGAAAGATCATCGCAATCCGCCGGCCCCTGAATGCTCTAAGTTCGGCAGGCGTCATTTCCAGCGGGTTTTCACCGCTTAATATTATGCTGCCGCTCATGACAGCGTTTGCCGGAAGGAGTTTCATTATTGAAGATGCTGTAACACTTTTTCCACTGCCGCTTTCACCTACAATTCCCAGAAAATCACCTTTTGCAAGGCTGAGCGATACTCCCCTGACAGCCTGCAGCCGGCCGCGCGGGGTATTAAAATCTACTTTCAGATTATTTACTTCCAGCATTGAGTCTGTCCTTAAAGTAGGGATCAAATACATCGCGCAGCAGATCACCTATGAAGTTGAAGGCAAGGGTTGTTACCAGCAGGAATAGCCCCGGGGTCAACACCCAGGGGTAATTGCGCAGATTATTTATTGTCGAGATATCGCGGTTAATCAGTGAGCCCCAGCTGACAGCCGGATCAATAATACCCAATCCTAGATAGGATAGGGCTGTCTCACCGAGGATGAACCCTGGAATTCCCAGTGCTATGCTGACGATTATAATCGACGACATCTGAGGGATAATCTGCTTATAGATAATGCTCACTGCGGGTATGCCCTCAAGAATCGCGTTCTGAATAAAGTCTTCACGTTTGATGCTGTGCACCATTCCGCGGATAAGTCTTGCACTGCCCGGCCAGCCGACAAACGACAGAATTACAGTAATTATCATATAGGACTGCCCCGAATCCATGTTTCGCGACAGAATTGAGCGCATAAACAGTATCAGATATAAACCGGGAATCAGGATAAAAAACTCCGAGACCCTCATGATCAGCCAGTCGACGAAGCCGCCGTAGAATCCGGCCAGGCCTCCGAACAGGATTGCCAGCGTCATTGAAATGAAGATTCCTATAAAGCCGATTGACAGGGATATTCTGCTGCCGTAGATTATTCTGGAAAACAGATCGCGACCAAGATTGTCGCTGCCCATGAGGTAAAGGGGGTATTTCGAATCAGGTCCTACCCCGAAGAGATGACGCTCGGCAGGAATTAATCCCCAAAGCTTGTAGGGTTCTCCCTTCTCGAACAGGCTAATCCGGTTGTGTTCGCCCTTCAGTCTTGCGTATTTCCAGGTGACCTCATTAATAACTGCATAACCCTGTATCTGGGGGCCGAATCCGAGTTCACTGCTGTACCAGCCGGTGTTCGGCGGGTGGAAGCTGTAATCCGGGAAGCTCGCGGCAGGGCTGTAGGGTGCGACAAATTCTGCAAGACCCATAGCCAGATACAGCATAATAAGAATGATGAAGGACGCCATTGCGACGGGGCGTCTGCGCAGTGCATAAAAGAAGTTTTTCATTCGGCTGAGTACCTTATTCGCGGATCAACAAGCGCCAGAAGAATATCGGCAACAAGCATTCCCGTTAGAACCAGAAATGAGATGAACATGATGTTTGCCAGAACCAGGTTTATATCTTCCTGCCTGACGGCCTCATACATCAGGCGGCCTATACCTGGGTAGGAGAATATTATCTCCAGGATCAGCGAGCCTGAAAAAAGGCTTGCCAGCAGATTCGCACTGCTTGTAATATAGGGGTTAAGCGTGTTGCGAAAGGCATGGTTTAAATAAACCCTCCGTTCTGAAACCCCGCGCGATCGAAGTGCTGTTATATAGGGCTGACCAAGTTGGTCAAGCATAGTGGCTCTTATCATTCTCATTGTACCGCCTATGCCGCCCAGGAATGCTCCGATAAGCGGCAGGATGATGTGATGCAGGTAGCTGAATACAAACCTCGTGGGCGCTTCGGCGTATGGGAAGTCCGGGTAGGCGGTTACCGGAAACAGGTTGGTAAGCGCAGCAAATAGCTGAAGCAGAATAAGCAGCAGCAGTCCCGGAAAAGCATGTAGAAAGAGCGCAATGAAGGTTGCCGCAAGATCTGTTCTGGTGCCGACCTTTGATGAAAAATAGATTCCCAGGGCGAATGAAATTCCTGTAAGAAAAACCAGTGAAATAAGGTTCAGGATGATTGAGTTAATAAGCCTGCTGCGAATCAAAAACAGGATAGGCGCACGGCTAATCATTGAGGTCCCCAGGTCATGCTCGACAAAAACCTGATGAAGCCACCTGAGGTATTGCCTGTAAAACGGAAGATCAAGGCCGAGCTGTCTTTTTATCTCGGCAAGCTGTTGTTCAGTCATTGTCTCATCACCCTGATCAGCACCTTCAGTCATTGCAAACAGCTGTTTCTGGGCATACTGATCAACAATGTCTCCGGGCGCAAGCGACATAAGACCGAAGACCGCGAAACCGAGAATAAACAGGATTATCACCATTGAGATGAAACGTATCAGGATAAAGCTTGCCAGAGGGTTTTTATTCTTAAGATTGAAAACCCCCTCCGCGGCACGGCTTAAAAATCTAAGTGTGCACACCCGGCTATTCCTCTTTCAGGAAGAGGTAGTTGGTATCCAGTCCGCCCAGGGTGTCGTAGTAGACATTCCCCCATTTATCTCGCACTGCAGTGAAAGAGAGCGGGTGAACAAGGTATAAAACCGGAAGCTGTTCAAGGATAATGCCCTGGTATTCATCCCATATGACCTCAGCCTTTGCCCTGTCGACAGTGAATGAACCCTCATTATAGAGGTAATCTACCCGCGCTTCCCAATCGGTTGCCGGACTTTCCTGGTTGGGGTGCCAGAGATGAAGGTTGCCGTCGGACGGCCAGACGTTGCTTCCCTGTGTAGGCCAGTAGTTTGTACCGAGTGAAATCATTACAGAATGCCAGTCATGGGTGCTCATCAGCATATCGACGACCTTCTGAAAATCAAGAGGTTTTACATTGACTGTTATTCCGGCCTTCGCACATTCATCTGAAATTATATTTGCAATATCGACGCCAACCGTGCTGTCTGCACCAAGAACAAGATCAAACTCAATATGATTCCCATTCTCATCGGTCATAAGTCCGTTTTCATCGGGGGTGATTCCTATGGAATTCATTAGTTCAGCAGCCTTATGCGGATCATAGGTATATTCATTCTTCAGGCTGTCGTTGTAATAGGGGTTTGCTGTCGCAAAGAAACCTAGAGCAGGTTCGGCAAGCCCCCTGTAAACCTGCTTGATAATTCTTTCGCGGTTAAGCAGGCGGCTCATAGCCTGCCTGAATTCCTTTTTGCTGAACCACTGATGATATTTATCATCAAGGGCCTTCGGGTTCTGGTTAAAAGAAACAAAGGATGATCTAAGGCTTGCCCCGCCGTTATATACGGTGTAGTCCGGTTCTTCAATCGACAGCAGATCTTCTAGATCTTCCGGTCTTACCGTATAGCTGTCTTTTTCTCCGTTTTTAAAAAGGAGGAACTCGGTGTTCTGATCAGGGACTATCTGGGCAATTGATTTTTCCCTGTAGGGGAGGCTGATTCCGGCAGCATCCTTTTTGTAAAAATACGGGTTTCGGGCATAAACAAGGCGTACCCCGGGGGTATATTCAATCAGGTAGTATTCACCGATGCATGCAAGCTGCGATACATCTGTGTCAACTGTGAATAAGTCCATCATGGCGTCAGTTCCGCCCTCTTCATATGCCGGTGCATACTGATGTTTCGGGCCGAAATACATATTACAGGTAAGAATCGGATTTGCTATGATTCTTGGGAAATGAAAACTGAACCTGCGGTCGTCTATCTTTTCTATGTCAATATGAGCAGATGTACCGTCTTCCATCTGAATAAACTGGCCGTTGTAGCCTGATGAGTTCGTTTCAGGATTTCCCCATACCTCGTTGTACCAGAAAACTACGTCATCGGAGGTAACCTTGATTTTTTCATCGCTACCGTAGGTTGTCCAGAAGGCATCGTCGCGGATTGTGAAAATTACATCGAGAGTTCCTGCTGCTTCATCGGCCGCTATCTTGAATGATGCAAGGTCCGGTTTCCACTCTCGTTCATAGGGGTCATAATCGGCGAGATAGGCATAGAGACTGCCTATTATAGCCATGGACTCAGCATCGGTATGCGCTACAATGAGGTTAAATGTTTTCGGATCAGCTGTTACTGAACTTGTCCATTCGCCGCCCACCTTGCCGACCTCAAATGGTACACCGCCCGGTTTACTAACGGTTTTAGATAACAAGGTATTTTCTTCATCGGTTTTTATTTCCTCAATTTCTTCCAGAGTGTACTCTTCTCTGCTGCAGGAATAAAACAGAGTTACTGAAGCAATTAGAAGAATTGCAATGAGTTCTGTTAGATATCGTTTCGCGTTCATCTTTTCCCCCGAATTGTATATAGTTTAAGTTTAATTCAGCATTGGATTGAGGTAAAGGTATGAATGAGAGAATTTACAATCGACCATAGATAAAAATTCATGCTAAAATATTCCCTAATATCAGAAACAACAGCGTTCCTGAGGTTCTATGGAAGTACTGTCTATGAGCAGCAGGGCGACAGGGTATTTGCGGAAAAGGATATGCCTTCCATTGTGAAAAGGAGTTGTTGATCATGAATCTTCTGATCTGCATAGACGATACCGATAATCTTGAATCCCGTGGAACCGGCTCCATTGCCGCTGAAATGACTGATATCATTAAGCGCAGCGGTTGGGGTGGCTGCGGCTTAATATCACGTCATCAGCTTGTTCTGCACGAGGATGTCCGCTATACCTCGCATAATTCTTCAATGTGCTTTGGGGCGTCGATTGATGAAAAGTATTTCACAGATCTAAGGATTGAACTGTCCCGTTACCTGGCAGCCGAGTCGGCTGAAGGTTCGGATCCGGGTATGTGTATAGCCGATATAAAAAAGCTTGATGCAGATATTCCGCTTCAGCACCGGATTATTGAGTTCGGCTACAGGGCGAAGGTTGAAGTTCTTACAAAGGATGCCGCCTATGCACTTGCCGATGAAGCTGGTATTTTTCTTAATGAGTTCGGAGGAAACGGAGAGGGTGTTATCGGAGCACTTGCAGGGATAGGTCTACGTCTTCACGGAAACGACGGTGAGGTTAAGGGCGGCATCGGCTGTTTTGAGCAGGGTCGACGTTTTACTGTAAACAGTCTTCTTACACATGAGCTGATATCGGATGTATGTACGCTGGAAATGGATTCGCTCGCCCGGCATGAAGAGGTCTTTATCAGTTGGAAGGCAAAGCCAGTACTTCATGAAGGTTTCCCTGTTCTCTTAGTTCGTCAGAAGCCGGAACACGATTTCTGGTCTACTCTTGTGAAGAATGAAATGCGAAACTTCGGTGAAGAGAGGGCGATAAAACCCGCATGTGAAAAATTCAGATTCGATGTTCCTGAAGAGCATGTCGGCGACGGTGCAGAAAACTGTTATAACTGTGTATACCGCCGCTGGACTGCAGACTCATTCAGCTGTATGCTTGGTAGACATGAAGATTAAACAGTTCAGATATGGGAATGAGGGTAACCTGGGATACCTGCTTTGGTCAGGCCGGGAGGCAGTTGCGGTGGACGGTGTAGCGCCGGATGAAATAACAGCGTTCGCTGAAGCCGAAGGGCTTGAAGTGAAATATGTAACAAACACCCATGAGCATCGGGACCATATTCACGGAAATGAGGATCTGCTTACTCGAACTGATGCTGTAAACATTACCCCGGATATTATGTGCAGCATCAAGGTGCTGAAGATAGGCAGCGAACAGCTTGAAGCATTTCCGGCACCGGGACATTCTGAAGAATCCATTGTTTTTTACTTCAATGATGACAATGCAGAATCGCAAGGAAACGGAAGCCTTCTAACAGGTGATACTCTTTTTAACGGAACTGTCGGTAACTGTTATACTAAGGATTATGAGCTTTATTTTGAATCGCTTCAGAAGGTGCTGCGCTTTCCTCCCGAAACAAGGATTTATGCCGGCCACGATATTTTCGATTACACAACCGGCGTTATACAGAGGATAGATCCGGATAATCCATACCTGAACCAGTACAAAGCGTCATATGTCAGAGAACTACTCTCAACGACAATTGCTCAGGAGCTTCGGGTTAATCCATTTATACGATGGGATGACCCCTCGCTTGATACATACCGGGCTTCACTCGGCATGCCGCACAGTACCCCGTATGAGCGTTTTCGTGCGATGATGAGTGTTCACTGAACCTGTAGTTGTGTTTTACGCCTGAAAAGATTTCTGATTGCTGCAGCCGGAATCAGTACGAGCGGGCAGAGCATCACTAAGATTTCGTTCCACAGGCGGCTGTCCGGGTTTCGCTTCCCTTTGAAGCGGTCTGTAAAAAAGCCTTGATTTATCCCCAATGAATTTCCAAACATAATCAGCCTGATAGTCGCAAGGATTCCAGAAGCCTTGTCTTTTCCGTATGTTTCAATCAGTCTTTCGAATGCAGCAGGATCATAGCTGCCGGAGGTGTCGGCATAATGCTGTGCAAACAGCAGGGCTGCTGCTTCTTCAGGGTCGGCACCGTCTATATTGCCGTCCAGCAGGTGTGACAGTTCCTCTTCGGATGTCCCGGAGGTGAGAGCGTGCTGGGTATGTACATAGGTGCATATCCGGCAGCCGTTGACTTCTGAAACCGCCAGCATGATGTGGCTTTCAAATTTCTTATCGATTAGTTTTAGTTCCCTCTGGTACTTCATCATCGAATAAACGGCCTTGTCAATTATTCCTGCGGTTTCAACAATACCGAAAATTCTGCTGTTCTGATTGTTTTTCATGTTTGTAATATAGTTACTAAGCTATAAACAGGCAAGGATTATTCTCCTGGTTCAAACAGAACCCGTCCGCGTTTCTCGTGGAGCAGAGGGGCAGCAATTGTTTCAAGCATTTTTTTGTCATCTGGTTCCCAGCCTGAAGATGAAGAACGGATAGCTGATTTCCGTCTGAGACCGGCCAGACTGCGGGTGAGGTGGCGATAGGAGCATCCCATCCATCCGGCCAGCTGCCCGAGGGTCCCTGCCTGCAATTCGGGGTCCTCAAAGCTCAGAAAGTAGTGTGCAAGCCTTACCTCAAGAGGGTAGATTGTGTTGACCGCCTCTGAAACCGAGTTTTCATGGAGTTTCCGCGCAATCCCCCTTCCGAGGATGTACAGTAATTCTCCGGAACCGGCTGGATTCTCCTGAAGCAGTTTCATTGGCATGGAAAGGGTTTCAGCATTTTCTATACACTGAACCGAGCAGGATGCTGCATTGATGCCGCTGAAAACTTCGATATCTCCGATAACGGATCCCGGCAGATATATCCTGTAGAGCATCTCCCTTCCGTTTTCCAGGGTTCTGAAAATTCTGAATCTTCCCGTTTCGAGATAATGCATAAGGTTCAGATCATCACCTTCCATGCATAGGAATTCACCCTTTTGCCAGCTGTGTCTCTTTGAATCCGGGGATTTCAGGAAAAAATCCCTGATTTTAACATTATTTAGATCTGTTTGGGACATAAGTCCTACCTCTGGTTAATAATATAGTCTACCTTTTAGACTTAAACAAGGAGGACGGATGTTCCTTATTTTATCAATAATAGCCGGTTTTCTGATTTCCCTGATGATTCAGTTCAACGGTGTTCTGCAAAATGCCGCAGGAGGAACTCTGGCCCTGCTGGTGATACATATCAGCGGTCTGGCAGGAACCCTCGTTTTTATGCTTGCGGAACGCGGACGTCTTGCCGGCGACTCCGATAAAAGGCCGCCCGTATATTTTCTTGCGGCCGGAATGCTCGGCGCCCTGCTTGTTTACTTTGCAAGCGTCACCTTCGTTAAGGGGGGGATTCTCTTTTCTTTAAGCGGTTCACTTGCGGGACAGACGCTTGCCGCGTCAATTGCCGAAAGTTTTTACAGTGAGGGCCGTGAACGTTCACCGCTTTTCCAGCGTATTCTATCGCCGGCCCTGCTGATTCCGGCTTCGGCTATAATCGGTCTGAAGGCTGGCGCCTCGATTTTATGGATTTTGTTTTCATGGACGCCCGGAATAATTCTAATGGTGCAGCAGTCGATGAACGCTTCTAATTCCTCATACTACGGCACAGCAAAAACGGTTCTATTCAACTATGTCTCGGCTCTGATTGTGATTATTCCGATGTTTTTTGCCCGTATAGGGGTTCCTTCCTTCGATGGAGGACTGATAGCCGGAGCAATGAATATCATTACAAATCTGCCGTGGTACGTGGTTTCAGGCGGCGGACTGATCGGTGTTTTTACCACGGGAGTAATTGCCTTCATGCTGTGCAGGGCTCCAGCTCTTCTTGTTGTACTTGGGATTTTCTCGGGTGAGCTTGCCGGAGGCATTATTCTTGATCTCTACAATGGTAATCCGGTTGCTGTTGAGAAACTTATAGGTATACTTCTCATAGCCCTTGGACTTGCTGCAGGGAAGCTGAAGCTTAAGCCGTCGGACGGCAAAGAGCCTGTTTAACCGAAAAACATGATATGATTTTTACTCTATATATGTTACTCTGTTGAATCTGACAAAATTTTAACATTTCCGGAGGTCAACATTGAGAACAGTCATCAATATGTTCAAAGAGGCTGCGAAAAAATATGAGGGAAATCCCTACCTCAGTCAGAAGATTGGCGGAGAGTGGAAATCGCTGAGTTTTGATACAGCATGGGCTGAATCATATAATTTCGGTGCGGCACTCGTTAAAAGAGGGTTTATCAAAGACGATACAATTGCAATTATTTCCGAAGGCCGCAATGGCTGGATAACTTCCGAATTCGGGCTGCTTATGGCAGGCTGTATCTCGGTTCCCCTGTCCATTAAACTTCTTCCCGAAGAGATCCCTTTCAGGCTTAATCATTCAGAAGTAAAGGCTGTCATAGTTTCTGAGAACGTTTTTCCGAAACTGGCGGGTATATGGGGGGCTGTTGAGAAAAAGCCTTTGATTATTGTACTTCTAGATAACGAAGAGAAGATGAAAAAGGCTGCTTCAGATGCAGGTTTTTCATGGGGTTCTGATATTGTTCGTTTTGAAGATCTGGTTGCCGAGGGTGTTCAGAGTCTAGATGAGGTTAAACCTGAACTTGACGGCAGGATTGAAGCGATTAATGAGGATGATGTCGTCACCATATCTTATACGTCAGGAACAACAGGAAACCCCAAAGGTATTATGCTGACGCATAAGAACTACTATACCAATTCTCATGACGCGGTAGATACGGTCTTTCTTCCCAATGGTTCAGAGTCGCTCATTATACTTCCTCTGGATCACAGTTTTGCGCATACTGTCGGTTTATATACAAGCCTTATCAAGGGGCTTTCCATGAGTTTTGTGGACTCAGTAGGCAGCGGAATGAATGCACTTAGGAATATTCCAGTCAACCTTGTTGAACGTAATCCGTATTTTCTGCTGACGGTTCCGGCTCTGACCGGGAATTTCATGAAAAAGATGCAGGCGGGTGTTCGTGCCAAGGGCGCTTTTCTCAATGGCATATTTACCCGCGGAGTGGCTGCAGGTATCCGGTATCACGGCGACGGGTTTAATAAACCCTCACTCGGTGTAAGGCTTGCGGCCTGGTTTCCGTATAAGCTTGCCTCTGCACTGATATTCCCTAAACTCAGGGAAATTTTCGGTAATAATCTGAATTTCTGTATCGGCGGCGGCGCTCTGCTTGAGATTAGTCAGCAGGAGTTTTTTAATGCCATAGGCGCTCCTGTATATCAGGGCTACGGTCTGACTGAAGCTTCGCCAATTATCTGTGCCAACGGCCCTGAAAAACATAAGTTCGGCTCATCCGGTGTTATCATGCCCTCTATTGAGTGCAGGATAATGAAGGATGCTGATACTGAAGCAGCCCCGATGGAAGTCGGTGAGATTGTTATCAAGGGCGACAGCGTTATGAAGGGCTATTTTAAGAACCCGGAAGAGACAGCCAATACCATTAAAGACGGCTGGCTATGGACTGGTGACCTGGGATATAAGGATCCGGACGGATTTCTAGGTGTTGTAGGTCGTGAAAAGGCTCTACTGATAGCTGCCGACGGAGAAAAATACTCACCCGAAGCCATTGAGGAAGCTGTAATCAATAATTCCGAACTTGTGAATCAGATAATGGCCTATAATGAGCAGTCAAAGACCACAACGGCTCTGATTACCATCAACACAAGTCTGCTCAAAGCCAGAGCTGAAGAGAAGGGTATTACGTCAGCCGGGGAACTTCTTGCTGAACTGGAATCATCATTCTATGCTTTTAAGGACAAGGGCGCTGATATACCCCTGCAGTGGATACCCTCAACATTCGCAATTATTGAAGAGGAATTCTCTGAAGCAGATCAGCTGATCAATTCGACAATGAAACTCGTACGCCATAAGGTAAGAGATTTTTATAAGGATAGAATTGAGCTGATGTATTCTGATGAGGCGGCACATAAAAAGGCCAATCTTGATGTGTTAAGTAAACTGCTATAATGCAATCGGCTGCTGCCGAGTAATCAGCAGCAGCTTCTTCCGGCTTCCGAATCCTTACCTTCGGTGAAACGATGGGCCAGTAGGAAATGGCTTTTATTCCAATAATAATTGTATTAAGGCCGCTGAATCGACAGGTTTTATCCTTCAAACAGGTTCAACTGTCGTCCGTCTATAATAGAGTCAAAGTCGTCCCCGACTGCGAATAATACGCCGTCGGCAATTGGCCGTATCTGTTTTTCAATGTAGTGCCTGTAGTCTGGCGGAGCCTCTGCAAGCTCCACAGGTTCAGGCCCTTCCGCAGTTATTATGTAGCTGACCTCAGAGATCTTTTTTGAACCGTCAGGATCAAGACGTCTGGCCGCTTTAACATGGGGCGGACTTGTCTTCGTATATGCTTCCGCTGCTCTTTTCAGTCTGCGCCGATAAACCAGCGATTCATTGTATTGACCGTTTTTCAGTTCCTCGATGAAATTTCTGATCCAGAGTTTCAGATCCTCTCCAGAGAAAAAGCGCCTGAACAGCTCCTGTTGAAAGTTCCGGGCTAGTTCGGTCCAGTCGGATCGAACCGTCTCAAGCCCCTTGAACTCAATTTCTCCGTTTTCAAGAAGTCCTGCATATTTTTTTCTTGCACCGTCGGTTGTATAGCGCATGGGCGGCAGGAAGAATTTTACATAATGCTTTTCAAACTCAATTTCCAGTTTTGACTCAACCCCGAACTCGTTCTTCAGCCTGCCTGCTAAGTACTCATTGACCATTTCGGCCAGTTTATTACCGGCCGCTGCAGCCTTCTGCTGTTCTTTTTCTTTCAGGCATACAAAGACCGAATCGGTGTCGCCGTATATTACGCTGTATCCCTTTTCCCTAAGAAAGGCTGCTGAGTTTTTGAGTATCCACTGTCCGGTGCCGGTTATTGCAGTGGGCAGGTCCGGATGATAGAATCTGCAGCCGGTTGTTCCCATCACTCCATAGAAGCTGTTCAGAAGAATCTTCACAGCCTGGGCCAGCTGGCTGTCATCGTCCGCCCTGGCCCGCGCTCGCTTGCTCATCAGTTCAGCAAGGAATTCAGGAAGAATATTTTCGGTGCGGGAGAAGGATATTCCCTCCGGTGTGAGAACCGTATCAATGTCGGATTTCATTCTTGAGTAGGGATCGATGAAGAATGTCCTCATTATTGTCGGATACAGGCTCTTAAAATCGAGGACTACAACATGAGGGTAGAGGCCGGCGGGTGAGGTGAAAACATGTCCTCCGGCGGCATGTTCTCCTGCTGTAATATCTATAGTTTCAGGCGCAACAATACCCCTGCGATGGAAGCGGGGAAGCATGAAATGATCAAAGGCAGCAACCGACATATGAACCTTGTCGACTGGAAGGCCGGTAATCAGGCTTCGGGTTATAAGCTGGTCAATTATTGCTGTGTGCTGAAAAATTTCGGTTACAAGTACCGAATCCTCCAGATTGTAACGGGCCAGTGCCTCTTTGTCTTCGGTAAAGCGGCGTTCAATTTCGGCTACCTTATCCAGATCGGGTCTTATATCCTTTCCACGCCCGAGAAGCTGCGAGGCAACTGTTTCAAGGCGGTAGTTGTCGAACTTATAGAAGGCTGTCCGGAGTGTCTGTGGCCCGTCTATAACAATTCTCCCTTCAATCTCCGCCGCAAACATGCCGTTACGTTTTTCATTCAGCCTCATTCGTCTGCGCCCGCGGCCAATGTTCACTGGGATATTCAGAACTTCCGCACGGCCCTGAATGAAGCTCAGATCAAATCCGATTACATGCCAGCCAATCAGAAGATCTGCATCAAAGACCTTTACCCTGCGGATGAAATCAGTGAGCAGGCTGCGTTCGTCGGGGCAGTAGCTGAGCCAGGCAGGAGTCTCTTGAGCATCCGCCCCCGGGGAGCCTCTCATCAGCACGAGTTTCTGTTCTCCCTGACGGGAATGCTCTGCGGCCGGTGTAAAATGAAATGCTGCAGAGTACATACTGCCGTCTGTGCCTGTTTCAATATCGATTGAGAGCATGCTTAAAGCCGGACGGTAGTCATATGGACTGATTGCGGGGTTTCGAAAGACTTTAAGACCATTTTCATTACGTGGCTCACCCTGTATTCTTACCCCGCCGCTGATAAACCTTTCCATCAGAAACCTGTCTTCGGCACGGACGTCGGATTCATAGGTTTTCACTCCACCTTCTCTTAAGTTCCTTCTTGTATCGAAATATCGATTCAGGCTGTTAAAGTACAGAGCGTCTACGCTGCTTCCCGCAAAACCAACCATGTCGAGGGGGCGGCGTTCTATGCCTGAGGTGAGTGATGCCGGGGTTTCACGGTTGATGAAAAAAACAGGTTTATGCGGACTGACGATAATTTTACATGGTCCGTCGGGGGCACAGCAGTAATAATGGAGCTCGCATCTTCCGTTAATATCGAGGCAATGCGCGGTGAGTATGAAGCCGGGTGTTTCCTTCATGCTGTTATTTTATCAGATTATTTGTAAAAGCTAAAACATAAACAGTAGAACAGCACCGGCAACGGCGGTGAATGTTCCTGTAAGAATCCATCCGGTGATTTTTCGTCCTAGGAATATTGCTTCAACCGGCAGAAGTATTACAGGGCTAATCTGGGTAAGGGTAGTTACAATACCTACGGGTGCAAGCTGAAGGGCGTAGAGGGTCATAATGATTCCGAGCACAGGCCCTATCAGGGCTGCAACAGCAATAAGCGAGAGGGCCTTCATATCCTTCATCTTCTTGAAGTCGCTGACAAACTCGCCACGAAAGAGACTGTAGATAATCAGCCCGCCGAAACCGAAGGCTATTCGGACAACATTGGCTGATATAGGGTGTATGCCGTCGGCAATTCCCGCTTTTGACAGTACCATTGCGGCAGCCTGGGCAACGGCGCCTAAGACAGCGATAATTATCCCCTTCAGCACATCTGTGCTGATTTTTTCAATTCTGTTTTCATTGTAGATAACTACAAGTATCCCACCGATTGTAATAAGCATTCCCGCAATCTGCAGGGGGCCGAGGGTCTCTCCGAGGATAAAAAATGATGCTGCAGCAGATAAAATGGGTGAAAGAGTCAGGATAAGCAGAGTCCGGCCCGGCCCGATTGAAACCAGACCGTAAAAAATAAGGATGTCGGCAACGAAAAAGCCAACAAAGCCGGAGACAGCAAGCAGAATTGAGGTCTGCGTGATACTGGTTACCGGCATAAAACTGCCGAGGAATATTTTATGAACTATAGTTACAGCCGGGAAGGCTATCCATAGTCTTATATGTGTAACAGTGGGTGAGGTAACCCGCTTGCCCGCAAAACTGTAAAATACTGAGTTCTGGGCCCAGCAGAAGGCCGTCAGAACGGCAAGCAGCTGTCCAGTCATCGGGCAATCAGGCTGTTGCTGGTTCTAAATACTGCTCCGGCTTTTGTCATTTCGAGAATAGCACGCTCGCCGTCTCCGGTTTGAACATCAACTGCTCTAATGCAGTCTTCGGCTACAACGGTCTCATAGCCCTTACTCAGGGCGTCAAGAACAGTGTTTTTTACACAATAGTCTGTTGCAAGGCCTGCGACTACAAGGTTGTCTATGCCGAGCATTTTAAGTTCTTTATCAAGCTCTGTTCCTTCAAAACCCGAATATGCGTCTGATTCAGTCTTGTCTGCTTTGGATATGATTATTGATCCTGGTGCTTCAATCAAATCAGGGTGGAAGGCCGCTCCGTCTGTTCCAGCTACACAATGGGCGGGCCAGATTCCTCCGAAATCAGCAAAGGAGCTGTGGTTGGCCGGATGCCAGTCGCGTGTATAGATAACCCGGCTGCCTGAATCTGAAAATGATTTGATAAGTCTGTTTACATAAGGAACAACTGCGTCGCCGTCATTTACAGCAAGGGAGCCTCCGGGACAGAAGTCGTTCTGAATATCTACTACTATTAATGCTTTCACGGTTTAAGATTACACCGTCTTTAGCTGCTTATGCAAGCAGGCTCAGATTATAAACAGCAGGCCGAATAATATCAGTACAGAAGCCCCGGCGATTGAAATTATGGTATGAATGCGTTCGCCGAGTTTCGGATTCCATCCGGAGATAAGAGGCTCAAACCTGGTTTTAAAGATTATTGCTGCTGGTGGAATAAATATCAGCAGGCTGGCCATACCAAGAGACATGGCAAGTACTGCGTATACCCCTACAAGCGGAGCCTGGACGGCAAGTGAAAAAATCATAATGGTTGCGGCTCCGGGGCATGGGATTAGACCTGAGGCAAGAACAAACATAATTGTATCAGGACTGCCTCTGTCTTTACCGTGGCTATGCCCTGTATGGCCTGTCCCCCGGGCGGCGGACACAATGTGTGAAATAAGCAGATAGATACCGATGACTACTATTGCCACATAGCTGACCCTCTCGAGTATCGGGCTTATATCATTAAACCTGGTAAGCAGCGCCCTTGTCGTAATAAGGTACAGCCCGCCGATAAGTGCCAGGGCGGAAAGGGCATGCAGCACCGCCGTCATAAAGCCCGCGAGCATACCCTGCCTCCACCGTGTCGGCCGGGATATGAAGTAGGTGAAAAGAAAGATTTTTCTATGTCCTGGCCCTAGTACATGAAGCAGTCCATAGAGGTAGGAAAATAAAAGAAACTGAAACAGTGTCGAAAGTTTTCGTTCTGATTGATACTCGCGGATGTAGCCGGATATTTCGCTCTGAATACTTTTCTGTAATTTGCGCAGATTAGTCATTATGGCTGAATTAAAAAACGGGCTTGTTTTTGTATATGCTGTACCACTCTGTTCTGCGCCCTGTTCTGAGTCTCCCCCAGACAGAAAGGGGTTCTGCTGTGCCGACAGTTCCCAAAGCGGCAGTAATATTAATAAGAAGAGGAGAAGGAGTCGAAGCCCGGCCAGTCTCTGCATTACGTCAGTTCCTGGTGAGCACAAGCTCTACAGGGAATGCCTGGCCCGAGTATTCCTCGCCGTCGCGGGACACCATCTGGGCTGTGTTGTCGTAAAATATGGGCGCATCAAGAACTTCCGATAGCTGCCATTCTACTTTTATATTACCCGGAGTACTCAGTTCTACCGGATTACTGTCGGTAAATGCGATGTCACAGAAGAAAGTTTCATCATAGACTGCTATCCTGATAATGTCTGAATCAGCCCTGCGGCCTTCATAGGGCAGAAAGAACCTGTATCCGAGTCTATTTTCCGACATATAGGCAGTAAAATCCCGGTAGGTTTCTGCCCGGCTCATTTTACCTCCGACGTTGAAGTAGGTGAAATAGTTATAATTGATGAGGTTTACGAATGAGGTGTCCTTGATTATTTCTATCTCTTCATTGTTTAATGAGTCGGTCCAACCGATTCCGTTATCCATTAGAACGGAACCGGTAAAGACCATATCAAAAAGCCAGTCTACGTTCACACCCTCAAAACCGTCTTCACTGAAGACGGGAGAAAGCTTCATGTCTATGAACATATGAGGGTGGGCTGAAAGAACGGCTGCAGGAACAAGCAAAATTAAAAGTACTGCTGTGAAAAATTTTCGCATAACTATAATCTACCAGTTCCCAGCAAGAAATTCTATTGGCTCTCACGTTTTAACGATTGTTCGCCTGCAAGCGGTTGATTACCGATATTCAGCACTGTCTGCTCCGGCAGGGTAATGCCCAGGGCCAGATCAATAACCTCTTCAACCCTTTCAACAAACATGAACTCAATGCTGTCTGCGGCTTCAGCAGGAATCTCTTTCAGATCTTCCCTGTTTTCAGTCGACATGATTATCCTTTTAATGCCCGCCCGGTGTGCGGCAAGAACCTTTTCCTTTATGCCTCCGACAGGCAGCACAGTACCCCGGAGCGTAATTTCCCCGGTCATTGCAGTACCTGTATCGACAGATTGCCCGGTTATCAGTGACGCAAGCGAGGTAAACAGCGTAATGCCTGCCGAGGGGCCGTCCTTGGGTGTGCTGCCGGCCGGCACATGGATGTGAATATCATTTGCCGCGAAGTCAAAATGGGTTATCTGATGAGCCAGCCTGGAGCGAATGAGGCTCAGGCTTATCCTCGCAGATTCCTTCATAACATCGCCCAGCTGTCCGGTCAGTACAAGTTCACCCTTTCCTGGCATGAAGGTGCTCTCAATAAACAGAATATCTCCGCCTACGGGAGTCCAGGCAAGGCCTGTTACGACACCTGGGAAGTTGTCTTTTAAAGCGTCTTCAAGCCTTACCGTCCTGCGGCCGAGGATATCCTCAAGATTTTCCTCTTCTACTGTAATTGGAAGCTCAGTATCACCGTTTACTATCTTCTCAGATGATACCCGTGCAATTTTGGCCAGCTGTTTTTTAAGTCCGCGGACTCCGGCCTCCCGGGTGTAGTTTTCTATCACAGCTCTAAGCGCGTCATCAGTTATAACCAGACGCTGGGAATCAAGCCCGTGTTCATCAAGAACAGATGGGATCAGATGTTCAAATCCGATATGATATTTTTCAGTGTTTGTATAGCTTGATATGGATATAACCTCCATTCTGTCAAGCAGCGGTGCCGGAATTGAACTTACCGAATTTGCTGTGGCAATAAAAAACACCTCGGATAAATCAAAGGGTATATCGAGATAACGGTCCGAGAAGCTGTCGTTCTGCTCCGGGTCCAGCACTTCTAACAGGGCACTGGCGGGATCACCGTTATAGGCCGTCATCAGTTTGTCTACCTCATCAAGAACAAATACCGGATCGCGTTCTCCTGCCTTTTTCATCTCGGAGATGATGCGCCCGGGAAGTGCTCCTATGTAGGTGCGTCTATGACCCCGGATTTCTGCTTCATCACGGATACCTCCAAGGCTGACCCTGACATATTTACGGCCCAGGGCTTCGGCTATACTTTTTCCAAGGCTGGTCTTTCCGGTCCCCGGAGGACCTTCGAAAAGAAGGATTGTCCCTCTCTTTTTTTCGGTAAGTTTCATTACTGCAAGATGCTGGACTATACGGTCTTTCACCTTGTCGAGACCGAAATGATCCCTGTTAAGGATCTCTCGAGCCTTTTTCAGATCAATTTTTCCGTTGCTTTTCTGGTTCCATGGCAGGGCAAGGATCAGATCAAGATAGGTTTTGATCATTCCCTCTTCATGTCCGTTAGGGCCCTGTGCTTCAAGTTTATCAACCTCTTCAAGGGCTGCTTCGCGGGCATAGTCCGGCATATCGGCCTCATTTATCATCTGACGATAGTCTTTTTTCTCTTTTTTACCGGGGTTATCTTCATCAAGCTCTTTCTGAATCTCTTTCATCTGCTGACGAAGCATGGCCTGCCTGTACTGTTTGTTTGTACTTTCGGCGAATTTATTAGCCATTTCTATCTGAAGTTTCATAGATTCCTTCTGCTTAAGCATGTAATCTAGAAATTTTATCCCGCGTTCGTGGACCGAGCGAATCTCAAGCAGATCCTGTTTCTCCTGTCGGCTTGTATTCATATATGGAGCGGAGAAACCAATCAGTTTTGTAATGGAATCCTGCCTGTCAACGAGGAGAAGCATGGGCTTAGAGCCCCTGAACTGTTCAGCTATCTCGTGAATAAGGCTCTTCAGATATGAAAGAAGTTCATCGTACTCTGTTTGAGATATATCCATTATATCAGGTGCTGTTCTGTATTCTGCCAGAACCTCATTTTTTTCAAAATAGAACTTTGAAATCTCAGCTCTTTCTACAACATCTGCCTTAAGAAGTACTCCCTCTCCGTCGCTGTGAGTTGATATTATCTGTATTAGAACACCGGTTTTATACAGATCCTCTTCAGTAAGGTTGTGGAGTTTATTTTCATCCTTGAGTCCGGTAGCAAGAACATTCTGGTGGCCCCTATCGACCCAGCCCTTGATGATACCGGCTGTTGGCGGATTAATCTTTATTTCGGCCCGACCCTCGTGCAGTAGTATTGAGTTTTCAAGGGGTAAAACGGGGATTCTTTCTGCTGCAATTTCGGTAGTCATAATTACTTCCTTTTACGAATATTTCGATACTCGTAATATAATACCCTAAAAATGAAACGGCAAGTTAATTGCAAATAGAGGGTCAGTTGCGATCAGTTATTTTTTTCAGGAGTTCAAGAAGCTGGTTTTGCTCTTCTCCGCTCAGGGGAGACAGGATTTTCAGGGCAAAATCCTCTGAATGCTGTTTCTTGAGTGAGACAGCCTCCTGTCCGGCGGCACTCAGCCCGACCCGGACAATCCTGCGGTCGGATCTACAGCGATAGCGTTCAACGAGTCCCCTGTCGACGAGTTTATTGAAAATACCGGTCAGGGTGCTCATCGGCAGGGATTTTTCTTCTGAAATTTCTTTTATACTCGGGTGATCCTTTCCGTCGAGGGCCAGCAATACTTTGAGATCGTTACTGCTGAGCGAACAAAGCGGAGTGTTGACGGAGGCGGATTTTTCGTCACTGTAGAGATCTTCAATAAGACTCGTAAAGAGCAGTATTAACTGGTCCGCTTTCTCTTTCATTATTCGTGATTGCAGTTCTCATCATGAACGTGATGGTGTTCGAAAGCCTTCAGATCTTCATCCGTTGTTTTATGGACGTCAAGAACATCCAGTTCAAAGACAATGTCTTTCCCGGCGAAGGGGTGGTTGCCGTCCAGGGTTACTGCTTCATCACCGATGTTGACAATGGTCATTATAACCTCTTCTTCACCGTTTCCGACTATGATATCCTGTCCTATGCTCAATTCTGATGCATCCTCAAAATCAGCCTTGGGAATATCAGTAAGCAGATCGTCATGTCGTTCGCCGAATGCTTCTTCGGCTTTTAATTCAATTTTAACGCTGTCTCCGGGTATCCGGCCTTCCATGGCTTCCTCGACTGCCGGAAGCATCATTTCCAGTCCCTGCAGGTAGGTAATGGGTTTACCGAATTCAGTCTGCTCAAGAACTTCTCCGTTCTGTTCACTTACTTTATAGTTGATTGTAACTGTTGTCTCGTTTGTAATTTTCATATAACCAATATAGCATTAAAACATATCGGCGGATAGCTTGCAAATCAGTCTTATTGTAAGTATGTTAATGAAAGGAGTTAATGAATGGCAAACGAAGCTGAAAAGATAATTTATTCGATGGTAGGTGTCAGCAAGACGATCAATCAGAAAGTAATTTTAAAGGATATATACCTTTCATATTTCTACGGAGCAAAAATAGGTGTTCTCGGACTCAACGGTTCAGGTAAATCAACCCTGTTGAGGCTTCTTGCAGGTGTGGACAAGGATTTTAACGGAGAAACAGTCCTGACTGAAGGACATTCCATTGGTTTTCTTGAACAGGAACCGGAACTTGATCCTGAAAAGACTGTAAAGGAAATTGTTCAGGAAGGCGTTCAGGAGGTTATGGATCTGCTTGCGGAATATGATCAGATTAACGAAAAGTTCGCCGAGCCTATGGAAGATGATGAGATGACCAAGCTTCTTGACCGACAGGGGGTTGTTCAGGATAAGCTTGACACCCTTGGTGCCTGGGAGATTGATTCCAGGCTTGAGATGGCCATGGACGCGCTGCGATGTCCTCCGGAGGATCAGAAGGTGGGGATTCTTTCAGGTGGAGAAAAGCGCAGGGTCGCACTCTGCAGACTTCTTCTGCAGAAGCCTGATATCCTGCTGCTTGATGAGCCTACAAACCATCTTGATGCTGAAACCGTCGGCTGGCTCGAACAGCATCTGCAGAAATACGAGGGTACAGTTATTGCTGTTACTCACGACAGATACTTTCTTGATAATGTCGCCGGCTGGATTCTCGAGCTCGACCGCGGCCAGGGTATTCCCTGGAAGGGCAATTATTCATCATGGCTTGAGCAGAAGCAGCAGCGTCTCGCGCAGGAAGAAAAACAGGAGAGCGACCGTCAGAGAACCCTGCAGCGTGAGCTTGACTGGATTCATATGAGTCCCAAGGGCCGGCACGCAAAATCGAAGGCGAGGATTAATTCCTATGAGCAGCTGCTCAACCAGAGCACCTCCGACAGGGAATCAAAGCTGCAGATCTTTATTCCACCAGGGCCGCGCCTTGGTGATGTTGTAGTAGAGGCTGAAAATATCAGTAAATCTTTTGATGATAGAATCCTTATTGAGGACATGAGTTTTTCCATGCCTCCGGGAGCAATTATAGGTATTATCGGTCCGAACGGTGCTGGTAAAACTACACTTTTCAAAATGATTACAGGCTCCGAGAAACCTGATAAGGGTGTCCTGAAGGTTGGACAGACTGTTCAGCTTGCCCATGTCGATCAGATGCGCGAGATTCTTGATCCGGATAAAACCATATGGCAGCAGATTTCTGACGGACAGGATACGATTAAGGTTGGAAACCGGGAGGTTAACTCACGTGCATATTGTGCACAGTTTAATTTCACCGGCGCTGATCAGCAGAAAAAGATCGGGGTTCTTTCAGGCGGTGAGCGAAACCGTGTACAGCTTGCGCTGATGCTTAAAGAGGGCTCGAATGTGCTTCTGCTTGATGAGCCTACGAATGATCTTGATGTTAATACTATCAGGGCGCTTGAAGAGGCAATCAGCGGATATGCCGGTTGTGCAGTAATTATCAGTCATGACAGATGGTTTCTCGACAGAATTGCTACGCACATTATTGCCTTTGAGGGCGACAGTCAGGTATTTTATTTTGAGGGGAATTATTCCGAATACGAGGAGAACAGAAAGAAACGCTTCGGCATTGATGCGGATCAACCCCATAGAATCAAGTACAGACATCTTACAAGATAATTTTATTATTAATAATATTCAGCCGCCGGAGACCCCGGCGGCTTTTTAATCAGCCTTTATAGATATAAGCCCGGTTTCGACCCGCTCTTTTGGCCTTGTACATGGCCTTGTCGGCTTTAAGCAGAAGATCGGCAATTGTCTCGCCGTGATCCGGATATACAGCAATTCCAATGCTTGCTCCTATTTTGAAATCCCGGTCTTTAACCCTGATGTTTTTTCCTAAGGTGTTAATGATCTTATTTGCAGCTGCAAGCGCGCCGTTTTCATCCACGATGTTGTAAAGTACAGCTACAAATTCATCTCCGCCTATTCTTGCGACTGTATCAGAGGTTCGAAGGGCCTTACGCAGTCTGCCGGCGACCATTTTGAGCACTTCGTCTCCGCTTTCATGGCCAAGAGTGTCGTTAACCGGTTTGAAATCATCCAGATCAAGGTATAAAACAGCAAGGCGGCTTACGCTGCGCTTAGCCATGCTAATCCCTTTATCGAGAAGTTCATGAAGCAGATGCCTGTTAGGCAGGTCGGTAAGCGTATCGTGGTTAGCCATATGAGCAATCTTACGGTAGGCAACCTCAAGCCCCTGTTTTTCATTTGTTATTATTTCATTCAGCTTATTAACTTCGGCATGGGCTTGTGAATTGTCCAGGGCAATTGCAAGGAAGGTTGATACAGCACCAATTGTATCGAGTTCGCTTTGTCCGTAAATGTTTTTAGCCGTATTTTGTATTGTCAGACAGCCTATCATCCTGCCTCGCTGCTCCATCGGCATGAAGATTGCCGATTCTACCGGAACACCGGTCCCCTGACTCCAGTTTTCAATATACTGCCGAGCATCTTCTCTTTTATTGATTAGAATCGGCTGGTTTGATCTGATACATCTTGCTGCAAGGCTGGTTTTGCTATCTGCAGAGATTGAGAATGGTTCGAGTTTTTCTCCTCTTTCCATGATGTTGGTAAAAAGAATCTCGTTGGATTCCCTGTTAAACAGGGCGACCCCGAAACTGCTGATTTCAACAATCTTGGAGAGTCTGAAAAATGTGCTGTAGATGATTTCTTCAAGATCAAGTGATGCGGTAATCTGTTTACCACTTTCGTTGATAAACTGTATTTCCCTGTTGGATTTTTCAAGGTTCAGGGACTGCATCCTGTATGCTTCTTTTTCCGTTTCGGTCTGCTCGGTTTCATACAGGATTGTGATTTTTTTAAGACGGTTTCGCAGGCCTTCGTTAGCAAGTTTACCTAGAAGTTTATGATGGGCTTCGAAGCATTCGAGGGCTTTTTTATAGTCTTTCCTATGCTTGTATATTTCTGAAAGGCTTAGTTCACATCGGCTTAACAGCTTGATTTGGCTGAGTTGTACGGCGGTGTTTTTCGCCTTATTTATCAGGTTCTCCGCTTCGCTGTAATTGTCGTTGCTCATCTCCAATGCGCCAAGCTGGTAGTTGCATTCAGCACAACTGAAAATATCATCCAGATTCCGGAATACCTCGAATGCCATCCGGATATTTTCTCCGGCTTCCGGTTTTTGCTGCCTTGCCCTCACCTTACCAAGCCCCAGGAGGGCATCGGCCTTCATTTGAAGGTAATTGTTCTTTTCTGCAATTCTGAAGGTGTCGGTAAAATAACCTTCGGCTTCGGTAAGATCGTTCAGTGTCAGATAAATCTCGCCGAGATTGGTTTCCGTCTGGCCTATACTGCGCGGAGCTTCCAGGTTTTCTGAAAGTTGGAGTGCCTTATGGAAATAACTCAGGGCTTCTTCGCTATTGTTCAGAAATCTGTGTATTTCTCCGATGTTATTCAGTGCAAGTATTCGCACTTCTTCTTCCGTGTTAAGTTCAGCTTCTGTAAGAGCCATGAAGTAATAATTAAGCGCGTTCTCATATTCCTGAAGCTCGAAAGATACAACACCCAGTGCATTAAGGGCCCGCATCTCACCCCTGTCCGAACGCTCATTCTGCTGTTTTCGGTAGATCTCAAGGGCTTTATTTAGATTTTCTTTAGATGACTGCATTTCGGCTATATAGATCTGGCACCGCCCAATATTAAGCAGACTATCGGCTTGTCCGGTAGTATAGTCATTCTTAATTGAGAGAGATAGGGCTGTTTTCGCTTTTTTAAGCCCGACTGGCGGATCATTGACCCCGCTCCGCCAAATTTCATCATTCAGTTGATCGATCTCAGGAAACACAATAGTATTATAGCAATAATGATGGAGGAAGTCATGCAAAAATCAGGCTTTTTAAAATATGCAACCTTAACGGTTCTTTTGGCAGTGTTTCTGTTTCTCAGTTCCTGCGGCACCGTCGATGATTCGGCAGATCCAGCACAGGATGCGGACACCCTGACCAACGATGAATTTATACCCCTTGACCCGCTGGTAGAAAGCGGAACCCTCGAAAACGGTCTGAGGTGGTATATTCGAAGCAATCAGGAACCTGAACAGAGAGCCTCTCTGCGGCTGGTTGTAAACGCGGGCTCTATTCTTGAAATGGATGATCAACAGGGGTTGGCCCATTTTTGTGAACATATGGCTTTCAATGGTACAGAGAATTTTGAGAAGTCTGAGTTGATTGATTATCTGGAGCTGATAGGAATGTCTTTCGGGCCGGATATTAATGCATATACCGGTTTTGACGAAACTGTCTACACTCTTGAGATACCAACCGCTGACGATGATACAGTAGCCACCGCCTTCCAGGTGCTTGAGGACTGGGCTCATCTTGTAAGCTATGAAGATGAAGAAGTGGAGAAGGAGCGAGGGGTTATCCAGGAAGAATGGAGACTCGGGCGCGGGGTATCGGGGCGTATCCTTGATAAGATGATTCCGGTGATTTTTAAAGGATCTGCTTATGCCGAGCGCCTGCCCATCGGAAAGCCTGAGGTTTTTATGAACGCGCCTCCCCAGAGGCTCAGGGATTTTTACAATACATGGTACAGGCCGGATTTGATGGCGGTTATTGTGGTCGGTGATATTGAGCCGGAAAAAACAAAGGCTCTGATTGAAAAACATTTTTCATACGAAGGTCCTGAAAATCCTGAATATCGTCCCGAACATCCAGTTGAAACAGCTGGAGAAACCGAGGTCTGCATGATTTCTGACCCCGAGCTTGCATATGCTACAGTGGAGCTCTCAGCAAAAACAGAGCCCCCCAGGCTGAGGACTGAGGGTGATTACAGACGCAGCCTGGTTGAATCTCTTACCTGGTCTATGTTCAACTCGAGGCTTAGTGAGATTGCCCGGAAGCCTGAGCCTCCGTTTATCGGAGCCGGCGGGGGGGCTGGAGATATAGTCCGGCCGGCTGGAAATATCAGCTGCTATGCTTCCGCCGATGCCGACGGGGTGCAGGAAGCCCTTACCGCAATGGTTGCCGAGCTTGAACGTGCCGGTCGATGGGGCTTTACGCAGGCTGAGCTGGATCGCAAGAAGGCGGATTTCCTCAATTCTGTAGAGGAGTATTACCTTGAACGGGATAATATTCCTTCGTCTGGATTAGCTGATGAACTCATAGATAATTTTCTCAAGGATGTCTTTGTCCCGGGGGTTGTTGCTGAATACGAGCTTTACAACCGCTTTATTCCAGAAATCAGTCTTGAAGATGTTAATTCCTATGCTGTTGACTTGATGCCTGAATCAGGCAGGACAATAACTCTGATATATCCTGAGGGTGCCGAGGTTCCTGACAGCGGGCAGGTGAAAGCTGTTGTTGAATCAGGGTCTTCTATGAGCCTTGAGCCCTATTTTGACGACTCCCTTGACCGTGATCTTGTTGATACCCCCCCTGTTGCCGGGGCAGTTGTGGAGAAAAGGTACTATGAATCAATTGATACCGAGTTATGGCATCTGTCGAACGGGGCAGATGTGATTCTGAAACAGACCGACTTCAAGGATGATGAGGTCCTCTTTTCAGCGTTCAGCCGCGGCGGTCTGTCGCTTCATTCGGACGAAGAGTACATTGCAGGACTCTATGCACCGCTTCTTCAGTCGCTGAGCGGGCTCGGCGCCTTTAACTCCATACAGCTGGGGAAAAAACTCTCCGGGTTGAGCGTCAGCCTGTCCCCGTATATCGGGAGGGCATGGGAAGGCATGAGCGGGAGTTTCTCGCCGGACGAGCTGGAGGTTTTCATGCAGCTGCTGTACCTGTATTATACCGAGCCTGTTTTCAGCCCGGATGCCTGCGACAATATGAAGGTAAGGCTTGAAAGCCTTATTGAGAATCGAAATGCTGATCCAATGAATGTATACTATGACAGGGTCAGGGCAATCCTCAGCCAGGATGACTACAGAAGTAAACCGCTGGATTCAGAGCGGCTGGATGGGATTGTTGCCGACGTCTCCGATTCTGTGTTCAGAGAACGATTCAGCGGAGCCGACGATTTTATATTTGTTTTTACAGGAAATATAGATAAGCAAGAGCTTGAGGCGGCTTGCACGGTCTGGATTGCCGGTCTTCCGTCAGGAAGCGGGCCTGAACAACCGTTTGACCGCGGGGTGCGCCCGCCGGAGGGGATTGTAAGCGAAACTGTATATAGGGGGATAGAAGAGCAGGGCCGTGTGCGGATAATATTTACCACGGAGCTTGAAGCCTGGTCGCCGGATATCGAACTGCAGATTGAAACAAGTGCATCAGTTATGGAAACCCTTTTCAGGGAAAGTCTCCGCGAGGATGCCGGCGGAACCTATCACATCTCGGTGAATCCCGTCGTGGAGCGTGAACCTTATCCGTCGGTCACCATGAGCATCGAGTTCGGCTGTGACCCCGATCGCGCAGACGAACTGTCGGCCGGCATTTTTGAAATAATCAACAAAGTTGCCGGCGGAGAGCTTGAAGATAAATACATTACTATTCAGGAGCAGCAGTACCGGCTGGGCTATGAACAGTCGATTGAAGAAAATTCGTTCTGGCTGGCCCACCTCGAAGACGCATTCGGATTCGGTGATGACCCCGAGGACCTGTTGCCCCCTGATAAGTTCAACGAACAAATAAGCCGCGAGTCCGTAATTGAAAGTGTAGGCAGATACTACAATACCGGGGAATATATCACTGTTGTGCTGATGCCGGAGGAGTAGATACAGGCAATAGCCTTCATATGGTAAATAGGGTTAAGGAGCAGATTTTCGGATGCTGCTCCTTTTCTCTATTATATCGAGTGTCTGACGGGGACACTGTCCAGAAAATCATTCGACAATTCAGCAATACGTCCCTCAATACTGTTTAGTGCTATTTTCTTATCTCGCGGAAGAATACAGTTGAAGGGGATAGTATTAATTGCGTGCGCACCATAATAAATCAAATCATCCGTATCAATAAGCTCAATGGTTTTTATCATCTCTTCATATATTTCCCGCTCTGTTGCCAGTTCGAATATCCCTTTTTCCACATCTTTCTTCAGAGGTGTTCCTTCATTGGCTCCCAGTGTTGTAGGTGCTATTCCAACGGGATTTGTAGCATTAATAAGTTTTGCATTCTCAATTGCCGTCTCAATTCCCCTGCCTTTGCCAGCAGCACCGTACATGAAACCGTAAAAGAAATCCATGCCTGCCTTATTCAGCCTCTTAAGCTGGCTGCGTGTGTCCTCGATGGTTGAGCCCTTATTCAAATATTTAAGAGCTTCACCGTGGGCAGTTTCTACGCCAACCCACAACTCATTTACACGAAGCTTTCTCAGCTCCACCAGCTCTTCATCTGTTTTATTCTTTATGTTATTGATAGATGAGTACATTGTAATGACTTCGACTTCCGGGAAATATTCAATAATTTTTTCTGCAATAGGCTTGAGGCGCCTGGCGCTCAAAACGAAGGCGTCACCATTTACAAGAAATATTCTATTAACTTTTCTGTATTGTTTTCTTGCTTCAATTATATCATTTTCAATCTGTTCAAATGGATCTATTGAAAAGGGAGTGTCCCTGTACATTGTGCAGAAGTTACATTTGTTATGAGCACATCCGACTGTAACCTGAAGTAACAAGCTATCTGCTTCCCATGGCGGTCTGTATATTGGTCCTGTAAATGTCATGTTTTTACTCCTTGAATGATTGTTTATCATGGCTGTCCCTGTAAAATAATAGGTACATGCTGATACGTCAAGTAGGATGTTTATTAAGACATACTTACAAAAAGTATACCGTAGAAGGGGTATTGGAGGCTGATGCTGCCATAGCTTGTTCTCTTACCTTCTTCCACAGGCGGGGCAATCGGGGTTTTTCTCAAGCTGTAGTTTTTCAGATTCATTAGAAAATGAGTCGATGATGTAGAGCTGGTTTTTCAGCAGTGCTCCGCTACAGGTCAGATATTTCACTGCTTCAATAGCCTGAAGTGAACCAATCAGTCCAGCCGTCGCGCCTATCACCGGAATGGGGTCTTCGCTGCCGTAATCCTGTGGAAAAATGCATCTTATGCATGCAGTCTCCGGTGGTGCTATAAAGCTTATCTGGCCGGCATAACCGTTTATTCCACCGTGAACAATGGGGACACCGTTTCTGATTGAATAATCGTTGATGACGTATCTCGCCTCAATGTTGTCGAGGCAGTCTATTATCAGGTCGGCATCTTCTATAAGCCCGGCCGGGTCGCCGCTTATCAGCGCATCCTTCGGTTTTATTGTTATTTCAGGGTTAAACGCGCGCAGGGTTTCAGCAGCTGATTCGGTTTTGCGCTGACCGATGCGGTTTGTCGAATGGAGTATCTGTCTGTTCAGGTTTGATGTTTCAACCTCGTCATTATCGCAGATGATGATTCTGCCTACCCCGGCTGCCGCAAGATAATAGGCTGCAGGACTTCCGAGTCCCCCCGCCCCGGCAATGAAAACCGTTGCGCGGCCAAGTCTCTCCTGGCTGAAACCGAAATCATCTTCGAGCAGCATCTGTCGTATATATCGATCATTTTTCATGCAAACAATATAACATGGCAGAGTCCTGCAGCCCAAGGTTTAAATTAATCCTGTTAGACCACAACATTATTTCCTCTTTTCTGTCCCCTGATTGTTATGGAAAACATCTATGCATCAATTATCAGGCAAATGCTCCGACGCTTGAAGTACCTGTAAATCCTGTTATATATTCATTATATGACTGAGTATCCGGATAGAGCACCAAACTGTTTAAAATGCAAATTTTACAAGGTTACCTGGGACAGAAAATTCCCAATGGGGTGCACAATGTTCGGTGTAAAAGGACGGGAACTGCCTTCAGTTGCGGTTTTCAGGGCCACCGGTAAACATTGTCCCTCATTTGAGAAATCACCTAGAATAAAAGATTGAGTGTGTAACCTCTATTCAGAAGATAATATAAGCTTTATAATCTACAGACTAAAATACGGAGAAGAATTTGCAGGAAATTATCGGAAACAGAATTCTTTGGTCAGTAGTCATTGCTTTGGTTCTCGCCCAGGTTCTGAAAGTTATTACCGATTGGATATCATTAGGTAAATTCGATCGAAAGCGCTTTAAGGGGACGGGCGGAATGCCGTCATCGCATTCTGCATCTGTTACTGCTCTTGCGACATCCGTAGGAATAGAACGCGGATTCGGCAGTGCTGAATTCACAATCGCCGTAGTACTTGCCTTTGTTGTAATGTATGACGCAATGGGGATCAGACGGGCTGCCGGCAGGCATGCCGAGATTCTGAATGAGCTTATCCAGGAGCTGTCCGATACATTTCGCGACGGTTTTCAACCCCAAAAACTCCGAACCCTGCTTGGTCACACCATGCCTCAGGTTTTTTTCGGAGCTCTTCTGGGTATTGCAATATCAATTATAATTTATCTTTGACGATTTATCGTTAAACCGGAGGAATATATGGGTTTAAACTGCGGAATAGTAGGACTTCCGAATGTTGGAAAGTCTACAATTTTTTCTGCTCTTACATCCGCGCCGGCCGAGGCTGCGAATTACCCGTTCTGTACAATCGACCCGAATGTCGGCATTGTGAATGTACCGGACAAAAGGCTAAAGAAAATTTCAGAAATTATCGTTCCCGCCAAGGAAATTCCCGCAATAGTCGAGTTTGTCGATATAGCGGGCCTGGTCAAGGGGGCTTCACAGGGTGAGGGGCTGGGTAATCAGTTTTTATCACACATCAGACAGGTCGGCATGATTGTCCATGTAGTACGCTGCTTTGACAATGAGGATATTACCCATGTCAGCGGACAGATCGATCCAGCTTCAGATATCGAGACCATTAACATCGAGCTTGCGCTTGCTGATTTGTCCACTGTAGAGAAAAGGATTGAAAAATCTGCCAAACAGCTGCGGTCTCCCGACAAGGATATTTCAAAGAACGCAAAGACTATGATCCCGGTGCTTGAAATGCTTAAGGAATCACTTGGGCAGGGAATACCGGCCCGTGCGCTTGAGTTTACTGACGATCAGCTTGAAGGCGTTCAGGAGCTGCAACTTATCACAATGAAGAAGCAGATGTTTGTATGTAATGTTGATGAGAATGGTCTTGGCGGTAATACCTATGTTGATAAAGTCCGGGAGATAGCTGATGCTGATGGAGCTGAAACTGTTGTAATCTGCGGTGCTCTTGAGGCGGATATTGCCGCACTTGAAACCGATGAAGAAAAGCAGGAGTTTCTTGAAGAAGCCGGGCTTGAAGAATCGGGACTGTCCAAACTCATTCATAAAGCCTATGCATCACTTGGGTTGCGAACATACTTTACGGCCGGTACTGATGAAAATCGTGCATGGACTTTTAATGATGGAGCCTTGGCGCCTGAGGCTGCAGGTGTAATTCATACTGATTTTCAAAAGGGCTTCATTAAGGCTGAGGTTTATCATTGTGATGATCTCTTCGAGCTGGGGTCGGAAGCTGCAATAAGGAAGGCCGGAAAGCTGCGGCAGGAAGGTAAGACATACGTCGTACAGGATGGCGATATTATGCATTTCAAATTTAATGTATAAAAAGTGCTGAAAGCACCTTTTATACATCCAGGAATTTGACTTTGTCAAACGTTCAGCAGCAAATGTTTAGAAAAAGTCAAAATCGATATTTAGACTTTTCAATTACTATTGATATATTCTGGAGCTAAAAATTGATATACAGGGAATACGGGAAGACCGGGAAAAAAATATCAGCAGTAGGTTTCGGGGGAATGCGTTTTGAACGCCCCGACGATTTCGACCGCTCAGCTGAGATGCTGGTGCATGCTCTTAACAAGGGTATCAACTATTTTGATACCGCTACCTTCTATTTTAAAGGGAAGTCAGAAGAGATTTTCGGACACGCACGAAGTGAGCTTGTTAGAACTGGAAAGAATTTTTACTATTCGACGAAATCTATGGCGAAGGATCGTGAAAGCGTGAGGATTGATGTCGAGCATTCATTAAAGCGGATGAAGGTTGACTCAATCGATTTTCTTCATGTTTGGTGTGTTCTTACACCCGAAGATTTTGCCGCCCGAAAGGCGGCCGGGGTTATAGATGAATTTCGAAAGGTGAAGGAAGAAGGTCTTGCAAAACATATCTCAATTTCAACTCATATGAGTGGAAATGAGATAAGGGACCTGTTTGAGCATGAGGAATTTGAAGGTGTTACCCTGGGTTATTGTGCAACCAATTTCCCGTTCAGGGAGGCCGGATTAAAAGCTGCAATTGAAAAAAATATGGGTGCAGTAATAATGAATCCTTTAGGAGGTGGCACGATTGTTAATAATCCTGAAGCCTTTTCATTTATCAGGATGAATGAAGAGCAGAGCATGGTAGATGCTGCCCTGCATTTTCTGCTTTCAAATAAGGGGATAACTTCAGCCCTGGTAGGTTTCAGCAATAAGCAGCAGATTGATGAGGCTGTTGCAGCTGTGGAGAGCTTTAAGCCCTACACAGCTGCAGAATCGGAGAGGCTCAAGCAGAGTATTCAGGATGATTTTCAGTCCATGTGTACAACCTGCGGCTACTGCAATGTCTGTCCTGTAAACATTCCGGTATGGGCATTTATGGAATCATTCAATCATGTTCTGCTGGACGGCAGTTTCAAGGTTGCCGAAAGGCTTAAATGGCACTGGGCTCTTAAGATTAATGAGCTTGACAGGTGTACTGGCTGCCGCCAATGTGAGGAAGTGTGTACACAGCATCTTCCAATTCTTCAACGTTTTGAGCTGATTAGGCAGAATGCTAGGGGTAAATGAAAATAGCTGAGTCGTTGAAATCATCGTTCAGAATCTATCGTGGATTGAAAAGAAGTATCTACGTTCTTTTTCTAGCAAGGATAATAAACAGCATTGGAAGTTTCGTTTACCCATTCCTTACTTTATTTTTAACCGATAAACTCGGTAATTCGGCAGCCGAGGCCGGTATGCTTCTTATGATGGTTAGTATCAGTTTTGTACCGGGGTCTCTTATCGGCGGTAAGATAGCCGACACCTTCGGAAGAAAGCGTATCCTTATAGGTGCGCAATTTCTTGCTGCCCTGAGTTTTCTTACCTGTGCACTGATAACTGATAAACAGCTGATCCCCTATTTTATAATTGCCGCCGAATTCTTCATGGGAGTAGTTCATCCAACTACAACAGCCATGATTACTGACCTTAGTAAACCTGAGAACAGAAAGGCCGCGTTTTCTCTTCTTTATCTTGGTCATAATCTGGGCTTTGCACTGGGTCCTCTGCTCGCTGGGCTCATGTATAACAGCAGGCCCTATTGGCTGTTCAGCGGCGATGCTGCTACAACCCTTATTTCACTTATCCTGGTGATTCTGTTTGTAACAGAGACTAAACCTTCTGTACAGAGGTTGAATGAAAGCATTGAAGATGGCGGCGGCTCACCCGAACTCGAAAAAGCAGAGAAGGGGTCGGTCTTCAGGGTGCTTGCGGCGCGCCCCGGACTTGTTTTCTTCATTCTGCTTGTAATGCTTATGAATTTTGTATATGCGCAGATGACCTTCTCTTTGCCGTTGTTTCTCAATGATATCTTCGGTCCTGAGGGGGCGGTGTTGTACGGTACAACTATGACCTTTAACGCTCTGATAGTCATCTTAGGCACAACCCTGATAATAGGACTTACCAAGAACATGAAACCCATTCTGGCAACTATGATTGCAGCTTTACTTTATGCCGTGGGTTTTGGTGGAATATACTTCGGCTATAACTTCTACATCATCCTGAGCACTGCCTCTATCTGGACGGTCGGGGAGATTCTCGGTGCAACTAACATTAATGTCTACATTGCCAATCATACGCCTATGTCTCACCGTGGGCGGGTAAATTCTATTGTACCGATTATTATCGGCGCAGGACATGCCATTTCTCCATTCCTGATGGGGAAATTCATTGAAAATAATTCGTTAAGGCTTGTCTGGCCGCTTTGTGCGCTTTTTGCGCTTGCAGCGTCAGGCGGTTTGGCGGTACTGTATACTGTGGAGAAGCGGAAGAATGGATAAGAGACTTTACGGAATAGTTGAGTATATTCTCAATATTGCTGACCCTGACGACCTTGAGGTTATCAGTCAGGCATTGGAAAAGCGTATAAATGATCACCGAAGCGCCCCTGTGCTTGGTCTTAATCCTGCTAAACTTGCCGCGCAGTCAACCGACAGCATCAACGAACAGCTTGAGGGCTCAAAACAGATGGTCAGCAGGATGGCGGCCGATTTCGCCGCGAACATCATTCGCGAAAATGCCCCGGAACTGAGTGAGGCACAGGTGCAGGAACTGCTCGCCGATTTTATGCCTGAATCAGCCGGCGGGAGGGGTAGGCAGGCTGAGAAGCATGAACGAAGCGGGGACAGTCTGCCTGCCGGTATGATAATCCAGATGGTGCAGCAGTTTGTAGAATACAGTGAAGGCGCTATGAGTCCAGCTGAGCAGATTCAAATGGAAACCGAGGTTCCCGGATGGAAAGACCGGTACTGGCGCTCATTCCCGGGGCAGATTCAGAAACTTATATCACTTTATCTCAACGGCGATATAGACCGCAGCCGTTTCGACGCCCATGTTTATGAGGTTTTAGGGCTTTAAAATTACCCCGTTACAATCGAAAACCCCAGGTAGCCTAACCCCGCAGCCAGTAGTAATGCCGCTTCAATGCGGTTAAGTTTGCGCTCGGAACCCAGACTGATAAAGAATATTATGCTGATGCCTATCAGAAAACCGAAATGAACCAGAACATCAGGAGTCAGAAAGACAGGTCTGATAATTGATGTAAGGCCGAGGATCAAAAGAATATTGAAGATATTTGAGCCTAGGACATTCCCCACCACGAGGTCGGTTTCATTTTTAAGCGCACAGTTTATACCAGTCGCCAGCTCAGGCAGTGAGGTGCCCAGGCCGACTATAATTCCCAGGGTCATTGTACCTGCCCCCAGGGCTTCGGCAATACTCACTGATGATGAAATAATAAACTCGCCCCCGAAGTAAAGACCCGCAATCCCCGTCAGGATGTTGAATGTTGAATCAACAGCAGAGTGGGGTTCAATCGGCAGTGTAGGTGCGTCAGGTATGGCGGAGGCTCGCAGTTCAGGCTTTGAGTCCGGCTTGTTCATGCTGTTGATGGTGTAAAGCAGGTACATTATCAGGCATAGGAAGAGAAGCAGGCCGTCCTGCAGAGTGAGCACCATGTTGCTGCTGTCCGCTTCATTAGAGAAGGGCGGGAAATCCAGCACCAGAAGTAAAAGCAGAATGGAGGCTGCAAGCATGATGGGTATTTCTTTTTTTATTAAAGAAGCCTCAAGCTTCATTGTTCCTGCAATAAGCCCCGCAGCGCCTATTACAATTCCCATGTTAGAGATGTTTGAGCCCAGAATGTTTCCCATAGCAAGGGCTGTGTCGCCCCGTAGGGCTGAGAGCAGGTTTACAAAAAGTTCCGGCGAACTGGTTCCAAGGCCGATAATGAAGATTCCGATAAAAAAAGGCGAAACTCCGAATTTTCCCGCGAGCGCTATGCCCCCCTTCACCAGACGATCGGAGGCCATGATGAGTATTAAAATACCTCCGGTCAGAAAACCTGTGGATTTCCATAAGAGGGATAGAACAAAGAAAGCCGGGAAAAGAATCAGTGTGATGCTTGGTTTCTTTATGCGGATCGCCCGAGCCGTTTCCATGATAAGGAAAAACAGCATGGCGGCACTGTAGGAAATTATATTCATGTGCTGAATTATAGCAGATTATTTAGGTGATGTTGTCTTTATTCCTGCTGGTTTTCTTAGTTCCGTCGGGACGCAAGCCCTCTGATCTTTGTAAAAATACTGCCGAGGCGGTTTGCTTCTCCGGCCGACAATCCTGCGCGTGCAATGATATCGCGGAAAAAGGTTCTCATATCGCTGTCGTCAACCTGCTTGAAGAAGCCGATGTCTCTCAGGTTTTCTGCAATACCTTCGGTCAGACTGTCTATCTCTTCGCGGTTGATAGGGCGGTAGCCGTGGTGTTTGTCAGCCCGCTGTGCCTCACGGTAAATCTCATAGGTGATTATTTGTACAGCATGGGATAGATTCAGTGAGGGGAATTTATCCGAGGTCGGTATACGTACTGCCGTATTGCAGAGGCTCATGTCGTGATCATTCAAACCTGAAACCTCATTGCCGAAAACAATTGCAATCTCGCCGGCGCTGTTATCGGAATTGTCGTCAACACATTGTTCCAGTACAGTTTTGGCGAAATTTTCAGGCAGCAGACTGAAATATTTGCGTTTTTTGCCCCGGCGTCTTGAAGTGGCGGCAGAAATAACCGTTCCCTCAAGGGCTTCTTCAACAGAACCGCAGATAACCGCGTTTTCCAGAAGATCCGATGCGTGGATTGCCGTAACAGAGGCTTTTTTCATATCAACCTCTGTGGTTCCTGCGATATAGAGGCGGCTGAGACCCATGTTTTTCATGGCCCGGCAGACTGAGCCTACATTCTTGCCTGACTGCGGATTCTCTAGAACTATTCGGATGTTTGAAAGGTCTTTCATTATTTTTCCTTATGAAAGGGGTCTTATATTCAGTACGGAGGGTATTGTTCTGATGCTTTTGAGAATCTGCCTATAGTCTCCGTTTCGGTTCATCTCCATGGTAAAAGCTCCCTTCAGATTTCCCTTGTCGTTTTCTTCAAGCTTGCCTTCTATCAGGTGTCCCCCGTATTTCCGGATAGACCCTTCAATTTCTGAAAAGAGATCATTAGTCAGCTTCGATGTAACTTCGAACCGTCTCGTAGCTGTCGGAGATACGGCTTCCCACTCGACTTCGACGCTGCGCTCTTCGAACTCCTTGATATTCCTAAGGTTTGGACAATTTCGTTTGTGTACAATAATACCACGTCCGCGTGAAACATAACCTATTATGTCGTCACCGGTCTGTGGATGGCAGCAGTTGGCGATGCTTATCATCATATTGTTTTCGTCGCCAATTTTAAAACGCACCTTTGCCGAGTCTATGACTCTCTTTATGATCTCCCCAGCGTCACTGCCGTCTGAAGTTTCCGTCTTTGCAATCTCTTTTGATGATACCACAGGTTCTGGTGCTGCCGGTTTACTTTTGGCAATGATATTTTTCTCAATTATCAGATCTTCGTTATGCTTGTTCAGCCACTGTCTGATCTTATTCTTTGCTTTTGAGGTTTTAGCAAAACGAAGCCAATTTACGTTTGGTTTTCCCCGGTTAGACGTCATTACCTCAACAACCTGGGTGTTGCGCAGGGGGGTGCTGAGCGTAATAATTGATCCGTCCGCCTTTGCGCCTATGCATCTGTTGCCTACCTCGGTATGAATATGGTAGGCAAAGTCAATCGGTGTAGCATCCTTTGCAAGTTCTACAATATGCCCCTTCGGTGTGAATACATAGATGGAATCTCTTAAAAGCTCGCTTTTGATATCTTCCCAGAACTCAACCTGTGGTACATGCTGTTCATTCCAGCGTTTAAGCTTGTTAATTATCGCCAGATCTTCCTGCTTCATTTTATCATTGTTTTTGTTGTCTTTGTATATCCAGTGAGCGGCAACACCGTATTCAGCTGTATAATGCATTGCGTAGGTACGAATCTGAACCTCGAGCCGTCTGCCGTCAAAACACATGACAGTTGTATGCAGGCTCTGATACTGGTTGGCCTTCGGCATTGCTATGTAGTCTTTGAAGCGGTTTTCAATCGGTGGCCAGAGGCGGTGTACTATCCCCAGAATTGTGTAGCATTCGTTCGGGGTATTGCATAGAATACGTATTCCCAACAGGTCATTAATCTCTTCAACGGATTTTTTGCGCTTTTTCATCTTTCGGTATACCGAGTAGATGTGTTTAGCTCTGGTGCTTACCTCAATCTGGACATCCTGTTCCATGGAAGCCCTCAGTATTGTTCGTTCAACCTTTTTCAGATAGTTGAGGTTTTCATGCTGAACAAGGTGGATCGTACTGCTAAGCTGCTTGTATACTTCCGGTTTAAGATGTTTTATCGCAAGATCTTCGAGATCAGTTTTCAGCCCTGATATACCGAGCCTCCCGGCAAGGGGTGCGTATATTTCAAGACATTCGTTGGCTATTCTCTTTCTTTTTTCAGCCGGAAGATACTGGAGAGTCTGCATGTTATGAAGTTTGTCGGCAAGTTTGATGATGATTACCCTGATGTCTTTTGTCATTGCAATCAGCATCTTTCTCATTGTTTCTGTTTCCTGAATGCTTTTGCTTTTTGCCTTAACGATTGATATTTTTGTAACGCCGTCAACCAGACCTACTACATTACGACCGAATTCCTTCTTCATCTCACTTTCGGAGGTTCCTGTATCTTCAAGAACATCATGCAGAAGGGCGGCAATTACAGTTTCATGATCCATTCCAAGATCTACCAGGAACTCAGCAACCTTCAAGGGGTGGATGAAAAAGGGTTCACCACTTGCACGTTTTTGATCCCCGTGTTTGAGTTGAGCCCACTCAACCGCCTTGAGGATCTTGGCCTTCTCAGTCGGTCTGAATTTGCTTAGTTTATTTTCGAATTTATTTATTGTGTGATCCACTTTTCCTGCCGCTTGTTACTCTGTTTCTGCCGGCCATATCAACGGTTATTCCGATATCGACAAACCCCGCTTGCTCCAGCATAACTGTAATAGGTTCGGCCTGATGTGGTCCGGCTTCAATTAAAAGATAACTATTATTATCAAGATAATCCAGTGAGGATTTGATTATTATACGAATAAGATCAAGCCCATCATCGCCACCGTAGAGGGCCAGCATGGGTTCCGGCCAGCCTGCTTTAATCATTTTTTCCGATTCTTCCCCTGTTAGGTAAGGCGGGTTTGTAACAATAATATCAAAACTATCTTCGATATTGTCAAAGAGATTGCTTTCAATGAAGTTTACATCTGCTGTAAGTGCCTTTGCGTTTTTTCTTGCTGTATTCAGTGCTTCAGTAGATATGTCCGATGCCCGGACATCGAGTTCAGGCCGCTCAAGCTTCATTGTTACAGCAATACATCCGCTGCCTGTACATAGGTCTAAAACCCTGCAGGGTTTATCCCTGTTAGCCGATGCTGAAGCCTCACTGTCAAGTAGTTCCACAGCCTTGTCGATTATCAGCTCGGTATCAGGGCGTGGAACCAGAACACTTTCATCAACATAAAAATCCCGACCATAGAATTCTTTTATATTTCTAATGTATGAGACAGGAAATCCAGACATGCGTTTATCGATCATTCTGCTGAAATCTCTGTACACAGCCTCTTCAAGTTTGTCAGGATAGGATGCAAACAACTTTTCCCGGCTCATTCCTGATGCATGGGACAGAAGAACCTGTGCGTCGAGCATCGGCGTGTCGCAGAACATTACGTCGGAGTTTTTGAGTTTATCTGCGGCGGCACTCAGTGCCTCTCTGTAGGTCATTTCTTTTAAGCGTTAGCTTTAAGCGCTTCTTCCCTGTCGCTGAGTTTAAGCGATTCGATTACCTCATCCATGGCACCCTCGATTATTCCGTCGAGTTTATAGAGGGTGAGGTTGATTCTGTGATCAGTCAGCCTGTTCTGAGGGAAATTATATGTTCTGATTCGTTCGGAGCGGTCGCCTGAACCGACCTGGCTCTTTCTTGCATCCGAGCGCTCTTTTGCTTTGCGTGCTTCTTCAGCCTCAAATAATCTAGCCTTAAGAACTCTCATAGCCTTTGCCTTGTTCTTGATTTGGGATTTTTCGTCCTGACAGGTAACAACGACTCCGGTAGGTAAATGTGTAATACGCACGGCTGAGTCTGTTGTATTAACACTCTGTCCGCCGGGACCGGATGATCGGTAAACATCAACCTTCAGATCTTCCTGCTTTATTTCAATATCTGTATCTTCGGCTTCCGGCAGGACCGCTACGGTAACAGCTGAGGTGTGTACACGGCCGCCCGATTCTGTGGAGGGCACACGCTGAACGCGATGAACACCGCTTTCATATTTTAAATCGCCGTAAACGCTTTTACCGCTGACAGAGAATGCAATCTCCTTGAATCCACCAAGATTTATCTCGTTGCTCGACATAATCTCAACCTTCCATTTCCGGTGCTCGGCGAGTCTCGAATACATGCGGAACAAATCGGCTGCAAATAGGGCGGCTTCATCACCGCCTGTTCCTGCTCTGATCTCCATGATGATATTCTTGCTGTCGAGCGGATCTTTCGGAATAAGAAGAGTCTTAAGGTTAGCTTCACTGTTTTCAAGGCTGCTCTCGAGACCTTTCAGCTCTTCCTGTGCCATTTCTTTCATTTCGGCATCAGTTTCACTGTCGAGCATCGACCTTGCGTCCTCAATTTCAGAAAAAATACGTTTGTACTGTCTGATTTCCTCTACGGTTTCAGACAGGTGCGCATGTTCCTGGGCAATTTCCTTATATTTTTTTATATCCTTCATAATGTCGGGATCAGAAATCTGAGTTTCAAGTTCTTTATATCGTTCTTCAATTTCGTCGAGTTTCTCTATCATGGGCACAGATTATCAGAAAAACGGAAGGAAATCAATGTTCAGCGCTTTCGGGGCCTCAGGAAACCGAAGAGGCTGCCGCAGACTCCTCCCATTATATGAGCGAATTGAGAAATATCATCGTAACTGAATGCATTAATAATTTCAGCAGCGAGATAAAGTATCAAAATCAGGATAAAGCTGAGTGGTATTTCCCCGTTACGGTTGTTAGTGAAGGAGGTAAGCAGGATCATCATGAATACTATCCCGCTAGCTCCCAGCAGGGCCGTCGGGAAAAGGAAGGCGTTCAACAGGCCTGTAGCCAGTGCTGTAATGAATATCATCAGAAACAGCGACAATGATCCGTATTTTTCTTCGAGTATGGGACCCAGCATAAGAAGCAGCGCCATATTGCTCAGAAGGTGATTCCAGCTTGAATGTCCCAGGGTATGGGTCACAAGCGTCATCCAGTCTACCCAGTTTCCAGTGTTGAACATTCCCTTACCCGGAACCATGAAATAGGTTGGAATAAGATGAGTTCCGCTTATCTGGTCTACTAGTACAAGCAGTGATGCTATGATCGCAAAGGTTAATGTTAAGGGTGCATTATATTTAATTTTCATATTCTCAGTATCGGCAGAATGCAGATAATTTCCAATTATGACTTCAATAATTTAACAGAACGGAGCTTGACAGTTCAGTTGCGCGGAGGTATGGTTTATCAGTATTAAAATCGGTCGCGTAGCTCAGCTGGATAGAGCGCTTCCCTCCGGAGGAAGAGGCCGTGGGTTCGAATCCCGCCGCGATCAGTTCCTTATTTTTTTACATCCAGTGAAAAACTCATTCCGCCGCCTTCCGGGCTGTTGAACTCAGGTTTGCCTCCAAGCTGTCTTGATAGTGCGTTGATAAACTGCATTCCAAGGGTCCTGGATTTTTTATGATTAAATTCGGCGGGCAGCCCTGTTCCGTTATCCTCATATCCAAGTTTCAGCCGGTCTTCTTCCTCAGTTATCCGGAAAAATATTGTCGGAGATTCCTGCTCAGCCGTAAACGCATGCCGGTATGAATTAGAAAGCAGTTCAACAAGAATCTGCGCCAGCGGAGTAAGGCGTTTTACAGGAAGTCTGATGTCGGGGATCTCTTTTCTGATGTTCACATTATGACTGTAGCTTGTAAGGGTCCTGCCTTCCCTGGAAAGCAGCTCATTGATAAAATTAATCAGCCCTACCCAGGGGTAATCGCCTTCCTGGTAGAGTTTTTCATATGCAGTAGCAATGATGATTTGGCGTTCAAACAGCCTATTCAACAGTTCTTCCGGTTCTATACTGTCTTTGTATAATTTATGCAGATTAAGCAGTGAGGTCATTGACGCCAGATCATTTTTAAGATTGTGAAAAAGCGATTTCATTTCTTCATCGTTCAACGGTTTTCATCCAGTTTAAATTGTTTAAGAATTTCATTCAGCCCCTGAGCCTTATTCAGGTTTGCATCCGTTATTGACTTCAGTTTTAACAGGCTGTTGCTTACAATGTATCTATTTTCACGGTGGGCATTCATGGAATTCCTGATGCCTCCGAATCTTTTAAACACAGTTTCAATGGCAGTCTTTATTTTTTCGTTCTGTTTTCGCTGTGCAGATGCAATATGCTTCAGGCTTTCGGTGATTCCCACGAGTTGTCTTACTGTCATAAGCATTTCTTCAATCGCAGATTCTTCTTCACGGGCATTTCTCGTAATTAGCTTAAACTGTTCAGCCGCATTTTCCATGCTCTTGCTTATTTCGCTGAATGCAGTATCAGCCAGCTGAGTTTTCTTATTACCTTCGGATATGGAGGACCTCATCTCGGTCATCTGCGCCGAGATCTGTCCTGACTGTTCTGCGTTGTTTTCCGAAAGTCTACGCACTTCCTCCGCAACAACAGCAAACCCCCTGCCTGTTTCACCCGCATGTGCAGCTTCAATCGCTGCATTCATGGCGAGCATGTCTATCTGGTCGCTGAGTAAATTCATTTGCTCGAGGATCTCTTCTACTTTTGTTGAAGACTGTTCTACAGCCCTTATCGATTCAATAAATTCAGCAATATGTCCACTGCCATCAGATGTTACGTTTTCAAGTGCATTTGTCTTTTCTTCTACCGATGAAACAATTGAAGAGCTTTCCCTTATTGTCTGTGCAATAAACTCGGCTGATTTAGAGGTTTGTTCTACCGAGCTTGATTGTGAATTGATATTATCGTTAAGCTCATCGAGCATGTTGAAGAAGTTCTGCAGCTCGCTGGTTGCCCTGCTTATTTCACCCTCCTGTTCACCCATCTCATTATCCACAGAGTTAATTGCTTCAAGCATTGTACCGGTAGAATCAGAAAGAACCTCCAGAAGGCTCTCGATATCCTTCGAGGTATCAACTATCTGATTCCCCGCGCCGTCGGCTTTGATTATCAGGGTGCGGATTTTGTCAATAAAGCTGTTTATCACAGCAGCCAGAGCTCCGGTCTCATCAAAGTTGATGAGGGTTACCTTCGCACCAAGTCCTCCGCTGCCGTTCGTAAGTAAGTTCATCTTTTTCAGAAGAAAGCGGCGCTGAATTCTGTCTTCAGACAGTGCAAATATCATATTCAGCATTGCCGGCACAAGACCTATTATTGCCGTAACCAGCATTGCCGCGGTAAAACTGATCGGTAGTTGAGGGAGGTTTTCTGCAGCAGTAAATGTGTAGAATCTTGCGGCATAGACAAGTACCAGGCCTGCATAGATAAATCCGGTAATAAATATCAGCGGTATCTTGATTCTGACGAATAAATCCCGTTCTCCCTTTTTGATCTCAGTCATGTTCAGGCTGATCTTTGCGGGGATTAATATCCGGTTTATTACCAGGGCTGAAAGCGTTGCGCTTATACAGCCTGATATGCTGTTTGTGGCCAGACTCCAGAAATATGGAACGCCGCCTTTTGTGTTGAAACCCTGAAGAAAGTAGAATAGGGTGATTGCAAACAGCCAGAGTCCGGTATTTACCATGATCAGGATCCAGGGTATTTTCAATGACGATTTTCTGGCTTTATCATTTTTTTGCTTGTTGTTTAAAAACCGGTACAGACTGTTAAGCTGACGGTCTATTACAATAATAATTACTGCGGCTGCGGATCCGTAAAGCAGATAAATTGTAGGCTGAACGGCAAACCTGAGTCTGACAACAAGATCAGGATATTCAAGATTGAAAATCTGCAGCATTAACTGGTTTAGTGTGAAGAGCAGGAAGGGAATCGTGACAGCAGCTGCTGATATTTTAAATTTTAGTTTTTTGATGCCGGCACTGTTATCAGTCAATTAGCATTACCCCGCAGTAATAGTTTCTTTTTACTAATTATATCATAACTATGTTAGCTTAAAGGTTAAGTAAAAAAAAAATCTTGATTAGAATTAGCCTTGTTTTTCATTTGATGTTGTGATTTTATAACTGTATGGAATTGCTTAATGTTATTACAATAGAAGATCTTAAAGCCTTACTTGCGGAAAATTTTTCTTCATACAGGCTTGATACTGAGACCATAGATGTCAGTGTAGCCTCCGGACGTTTTCTTGCCTGTGATACTGCTTCAGCTGAACTAGTGCCCCCGTTTCGACGCTCTACAATGGATGGATACGCGCTAAGGTCTGCTGATATTTCGGGTGCTTCCGACAGTCTTCCTGCATTTTTAATGCTGCGGGACGAGGTAAAGATGGGGCATCCGGCGGATACGGCAGTAGGTCCCGGTGATGCAGTCTATGTGCCTACCGGGGGTATGGTGCCGGATGGTGCTGATGCGGTTGTAATGATTGAATATACTGAAAAGCTTACCGATAATGAGGTTGCTATCTACAGGCCGGCTGCCGCCAGAGAACATGTAATCTCCGTCGGTGACGACATTAAAAAGGGTGAACTTATTCTGAAGAAAGGGCGGAAACTTACAGCTGCCGATCTTGGCGTGCTGACGTCAATCGGTTTAACGAGGGTTGAGGTATACAGAAAACTTGCTGTGTCGGTTATTTCAACAGGCGATGAGATTGCCGGCCCGGATGATGATATCAGGCTTGGACAGGTTAGAGACATAAACACATACACAATTGCCGCCGCTGCGGAGGAACTAGGCTGCCGAGTGGTACATCGCCAGGTTGTGGGTGATGATGCACAGCTGCTGCGCGAGACGCTTGTGCAATGCCGGGAAGAAAGTGACATTGTAATGCTGTCCGGCGGTTCATCCGTCGGAGTTAAGGACTATTCGCAGCAGGTTATCGCTTCCCTTGGCGAGCCAGGCATACTCTGTCACGGAATTGCTTTTAAACCCGGAAAGCCTACTATTGTTGCTAATTCCGGCGGCAAGCCGGTAATAGGCCTTCCCGGACATCCTGTTTCCGCAATGCTTGTTTTCAGTATAATAGGAAGCTATCTAGTAAGGCTTATGAACTGCTCTGAGCAGCCGATTGAAAGCTGGGTAGAGGCTTTTTTAACAGAGAATGTGAACGGAGCCCCCGGTCGTGAGGCCTGGCAGATGGTGAACCTGCGCCGGAACGGAGAGGCCTATGAAGCTGTTCCCGTACATGGTGAATCCGGGCTGATAAGCCTGCTTGCGTCAGCCTCAGGCTCGGTTCGGATTCCGGTTAATACCGAGGGTTACAGCAAAGGAACTGCAGTGAGGGTTTATCCGCTATGAAGAAAAGAAATGTTTATCTGGATAATTTGAGATTCGAAGAGGCCGGGGCCCGGCTGGCGGTTGAATTCCGTTCAGCCGAACTTACAGGTGTTGAAACCGTCTCTGTTTATGATGCTCTGGGGCGGGTTTCAGCTGCATCGGTAAAGGCTGTTCTTTCATCGCCTAATCATAATGCTGCGGCGATGGACGGGATTGCCGTAATTTCAGCAGACACCGAGGCAGCAGATGAAAGGACTCATCTTGAGCTTGCTGCGGGGAGCGGTTTCAAATGGATTGATACAGGAGACCCTGTAACAGAACCGTGGAATGCCGTAATAATGGTGGAAGATCTGCTTGAAGCGGATGATGAACGGGTGGTTATAAAAGCTCCGGCCAGAATATGGCAGCATGTCCGCCATGTAGGTGAGGATATAGCCGCAGGCGAGCTGATAATCCCGTCATTTCAGCGGATAAGGGCGGTAGATATAGGTGCAATGACGGCCGGCGGCATCACTGAGATTGAGGTCTTTAGAAGGCCTGTTGTTGCCATAATACCCACAGGTACAGAGATTATTGAAGACCCGTCAGAAATGACCGATGGCGGGATAATTGATTCAAATTCAAGGATGTTTGCGGCAATGGTTCGGGACGCCGGGGCTGAACCCCTACGGATGAAACCTGTAATAGATGATCCCGAACTTATTAAGAAAGCATTTGCTAAAGCGCTAGAGCAGGCTGATGCGGTTATAATCATCGCCGGTTCTTCAGCAGGCACTGAGGATTATTCCGCCGATACTATCAGGCATTTTGGCGAGCTCCTCTTTCACGGGGTTGCAGTCAAACCCGGTAAACCCGCCATCTTCGGGCGGGCGGGGAACAAGCCTCTTATAGGATTGCCCGGCTACCCGGTGTCAGGTTATGTCATTTTTGACAGGTTGGTTAAACCTCTGATAGAACTGATGCAGGGGATAGGTGCAGCTGATGAGGAATTCCTGACTGGTTTTTTGACTCGCAGAATACCGTCATCGCTCGAACACCGTGAGTTTGTCCGTGTGAAATGCGGCAGTGTCGGAGGTCGGATGGTTATAAGCCCTCTGAACCGCGGGGCAGGGATAACAATGAGTCTTGTCCAGGCTGACGGTATCCTGGAAATCCCTCAGGAGTGTGAAGGTTGGGAGGCCGGCGCAGAGGTTGAGTTCAGGCTGACACGGTCCTCGGCTGAAATTGACAACAGACTAGTCAGTATCGGCAGTCATGATCTGCTCCTCGATGTAATAACTGAACTGATGCATAGGGCCGGAAGTCATACAGGACTGTCGTCAACACACCAGGGAAGTATGGGTGGTGTAATGGCTATTCGCAAGGGAGAATGCCACATAGCTCCGGTTCATCTGCTGAACCCTGAGGACGGAAAGTATAATGAGTATCTCTTCGGCCGATATTTCCAGGCTTCCGATTTTGCGCTGATAAAGGGTGTGGGCCGGACCCAGGGCTTTATTGTAAAACCCGGCAACCCGAAAAACATTACTTCAGTTGAGGATTTACCGTGTGACAAGGGAAAGGGAATTGTCTATATCAACCGTCAGCGTGGTGCCGGAACCAGGGTTCTGCTTGATTACATGCTAGGTGGGAAGGGAATATCACCTGATTCAATCAACGGATACACTCGCGAGATGACTACCCATATGGCGGTTGCCTCCGCAGTTAAATCAGGAACTGCCGATACCGGTCTAGGCGTATACAGTGCGGCCTCGGTAAACGGGCTTGATTTTATTCCAGTTGGAACTGAAGAATATGATTTTGTCGTCAGAAAAGACATGCTTGACGTGCCGTCTCTGCAGGCCTTCATTTCCTGCCTGCAGTCGGCGGAATTTGCAGCCGAGCTTGAAAAACTAGGCGGTTATGAGCTCAAATCTCCCGGTGAGATTATCAGTTTCGACTAAGCTTTCGACTGTCCAAAATCACCCCTGTAAAATAAAAACCGAATGCTGCTGCAAGGGTCCAGACTGAGCTAAGCTGGAGTCCAATACGGCCGAACAGGATTGCTGACGCAGCTCCCCCGATAATTGTCAGCGGTCCGGTAATTCTGCCTCCCTTTTTGAAATGGAAGAGGTCGAAAAACAGCGGCAGGAAGCACATCAGGATACGTGAAGTCGATACAGAGAGTTCAACTATGTAGGATGTTCGTCTTGCGGCAAAAACCGCGACGAAAGCAGTGATTATAACAATAAAGACCCGGCCGTACCAGATTTTATCGGTTTTGCGTACCACATCCCTGGTGAACATTGATGAAAGGGTCAGGATAATTGAGTTGGATGTTGAGATGCTTGCGAATACTATGCTTAAAGCGGTTGCAAGGCCCAATCCTCTGCCCATAGTTTCCAGCAGGCCGAGGATAACATTATCACGGCCGGTAATTTCACTGAGGCCGCCATTCATTGTTCCATATTTAGCGCTGAATCCAAGCAGGCAGGTAATTACTGTATAAGCTGTACCGACTGCGGCAAACAGGATGATCATCTTTTTCAATCCGGCCTTGTCCTTTATTATAAATAGCCGCTGAACAACCTGAGGATTTGTAAGTGCAAAGAAGGCCCAGGGCAGGGTAATGTTTATAAAGAACACGGGGGTCCATACCTTGTTGGGGAAGGTTGATGTTTCAATGCCCCCGAATTTATTTCCGGCCCAGATAACTGCAACAACTGCCACGGCAATCATAAACAAACCCTGAACTGCATCAGTAAGGGCTACCCCGCGAAGGCCGCCTATGAGCGACCAGACACAAATCAATACAGCCGCAATGGCTACTCCCGTTGCGTAGCTTATGCCGAAGTTTTGGAATATGATTGAAAGTCCGATAACCTGGGCTGCTGTATATGGAATCAGTGCAGCAGCTGAAATCAGGGCTCCGGCTGTTCCTGTCGCTTTTCCGAATTGTAAAGAGAAAAGTTCCATTGGTGAAACCAGCTCTTTTTCACAGCTCATCTGCCAAATCTTTTTTCCGTATATTGACAGGAGTATTATAGTTGCAATGAGGTAGGTCATCTCAAATATCATTGCACCGATACCCGTGGAATACGACAGCCCGACAAGGCCTACCATCATGAAGGATGAATAGGTTGTTGCAGCATAGGTTAATGCGCTTACCAGCCAGCTCATGCCGCGCCCGCCGATAAAATATGAAGCCTGATCTTTTCCTCTTCTGCGACCGGCGTAAACTGCTATTCCGGTTCCTGCTGCTGTGTATATCAGCATTAGAGTAATAAAGCTCGTCATTTTTTTCTCCTGATTCCTATGTAAGATTCGGATGAGTTCAGGTTAGCTAAAAGCAGACGATTATTCAAGGCTTTAGTGTGGGTGAATATTCTTAAGTATCTCTAAAGCCTGGTTCTGTCATTGCGGTGATTGAGCCGCATTCTTTTTACTGGTATATTGTAGGAATGTTTCCGATTCGCGGTTTTAACTATATCCCGGTCAGGGTTCCAAGACATAAAATTCTCAAGAGGCTGGGTTATAACAGCCGCAGTATCGAGATCTCCGGGGAGATGCTGGCTGAGGTTGACGGTCTGATCGCGCAGGCTGCGGATCTGATTGAGCTCAGGGGCGTATGCCTTAGGACTGCGTTATCACTGAAAGAAAGTGATGCTGAAGCTCCTGCAGTTGTTGAGGTAGTTGATACAGACGTTAGATTTTTGAGTGACAAGCTGTATGATTTTCTAAGCGGGTCGGGGGAGATTCTGATAATGGGAATTACCGGGGGAAGCAGGGTTACAGATGAGATTAAAGAGCTTCAGCTTGAGAAAAAAATGACATCCGCTGTGGTTATAGATGCCGCCGCATCAGAGATTGTCGATGACGGTTTCGACTGGATTGCATCCCTGTACTCAAAAGAGCTTGTAAGGGAAGGCCGCGTATTAAGCACCAGGAGATTTTCCGCCGGCTACGGAGATTTTGATATCAGGTTTCAGAATGATATTCATTCCTTGCTTGATATGGAACGACTTGGTGTAAGTATAACTGAATCATCGATGCTGCTGCCCGAAAAATCGGTAACTGCAATTTATGGAATAACGAATGGAGATAATAATGAATAATATGAATGATAAAATAAAAGCACTGATTGCAGAACGTCCTGTCCTGCTTGACGGTGCTACAGGAACTGAGATGCAGAAGCGGGGGTTGCCCGCAGGGGTTAGTCCAGAACTGTGGTCTGTTGAAAACCCAGGAGTTTCGGCTGATATCTATCGAGCCTATGCTGAATCAGGTTCAGATATCCTATATACATGCACCTTCGGAGGAACCCCGTGGAAACTGGATGAGTTCGGTGCTGCGGAGCGGACTGAGGAAGTAAACCGTCTTATAGCCGCCAATGCGGTAGAGACTGCAGACAAGCTTGCCTCGGAGGGGAAAAGGCGTCCCTTGATTGCGGGTGATATAGGCCCTTCCGGCAGATTTATAATGCCTTTCGGAGATCTGGACTTTGACGACGCTGTTTCCGGTTTTAAACGACAGGTTAGCGGGCTGCTGGAAGCTGGTGTAGACCTTTTTGTAATTGAAACCCAGATTGATATACAGGAATGCCGGGCCGCTCTGCTTGCGGTCAAGGAGCTTACAGATAAGTTCACCATTGTTTCAATGACATTTGACCAGTCAGGCCGAAGTCTGAACGGTACAACACCCGAGGCCATGGCTGTTACACTCCAGAGTCTCGGCGCTGATGCAGTCGGAATGAACTGCTCTACCGGACCTGCTGAGATGCTGAAGCTTATAAAGCGCATTAGTGCTGTTGTCGATATCCCCATTGTTGCTAAACCGAATGCCGGAATGCCGGAAATCCGTGAAGGCAAAACTGTTTTTCCGATGCAGGCTGAAGAGTTCGGGTCTTTCGCGGAATCTTTTGTTGAGGCTGGTGTAAACATCATGGGCGGCTGCTGCGGCACCGGACCTGAGCACATTACAGAACTATCCGGTAAAATGAAAACTCTCAAGCCGGTGAAACGCAGCAGGCCTGCGGGATCCTTACTGAGTTCAGCAACCGAGCTCCTTCAGACGCTGCCCGACAGCCCGATACGAATAATAGGCGAGCGGATCAACCCCACCGGTAAACGCCGTCTTCAGGAAGAGCTTAAAGCCGGCAATATGGGTTACGTCAAAAAGCTCGCTCGCGATCAGCTTGCCGCAGGCGCAGACCTGCTCGATGTAAATGCAGGCATGCCCGGGGTCGATGAGAAGCAGACCCTGCTTGATATTATCTCGGCTGTTGTGCCGGCGGCGGCACTACCGCTGGTTATAGATTCTTCCGATCCTGAGGCTGTTGAAGCGGCAGTCCGATACTACCCCGGGAGGGCGCTTATCAACTCCATATCGGCTGAGAAAGAAAAGCTGGCCAGACTGCTTCCGGTTGCTGCACGGTACGGTGCAATGCTGGTAGTTCTACCGCTTGCCGATAACGAGCTGCCCGACAAGGCTGAACGCCGGATTGAACTTATAAAGGAAATAGCCGCGGCCGCGGCCGAATACGGGTACGGTCCTGAGGAGCTTATTGTGGACGGGCTTGTGATGACGGTTTCAAGCAATCAGGAAGCTGCATCCGAGACCCTTAAAACTGTACGCTGGGCTGCTGCGAACGGCTTCGGGACGGTTCTCGGTTTGTCAAACGTCAGTTTCGGACTGCCTGAACGCGGATGGATAAACTCATCCTTTTTCTCAATGGCTGCCGGAGCAGGCTTGTCCTGGGCTATCGCCAACCCCTCGCACGAACTTCTGATGAATGCAAAATCCGCCTCAGATGTGCTTACCGGGAGGGACATGGATTCTGCAGCCTATATTGCTAAGTTTAATGAAAAGAAGGATGCTGATGCCGGAAAAACGGCAGACCCAGCCCCGACTAATCCTGAAATGAGTCTTGAAGAGCTTATCGCAGGCGCAATTATTGAAGGAAGACGCGAAGATATAGAAGATCTCTGCCAACGTGCCCTAGAGGCCGGGTATCTGCCCTCAAAATTACTTCAGAATGAGATGATTCCAGCAATAATGAAGGTAGGCGATCTATATGATCAGAAAAAATACTTTCTGCCGCAGCTGATAGCAAGTGCGGAGACCATGGAAAAGGGTTTTACTGTTCTTGAACCAGTACTTAAGGCTTCCGGCGATGATACGAAGAAAGGAACCCTGGTCTTTGCAACCGTTCAGGGTGATATACATGATATTGGTAAGAATATCGTTGTACTGATGCTGCGCAACTATGGTTTTGAGGTTGTAGATCTTGGAAAGGATGTTAAAGCGGAAGACATTGTTGACGCTGCAATTGCAAACAATGCCGACGTTATAGGTCTTTCGGCTCTTATGACAACCACCATGATTAGAATGCCCGAGATTGTTGAACTTGCAGAATCCAAAGGCTTGAAGGCTAAAATAATGGTCGGCGGGGCAGTTGTAACCCGAGAATGGGCCGAATCGATTAACACTGAATATGCAGCAGATGGAGTTGAGGCTGTAAATAAGGCGGCTGCTCTTTGTTTATCAGAATAATGATATAGAAAAAACATAACGGTGTTTCCGGCTTTCGTTATAATCTCTTTGTAGAATTTAAACAGGAGAGATTAATGAACAGCGATATGAACGGAATATCTTCGGTATGGACTCATGCAACCGATATAATGGTTGATCATGCCGAAGGCTGTTGGTTTTATGGAAAAAGCGGAGATAAGTATCTCGATTTCACAAGCGGAATCGGTGTTACCAATACGGGGCATTGTCACCCGAAGGTTGTCGAGGCAATAAAGAAACAGTCTGAAAAACTGATTTTCGGTCAGTTTAATATCGTATACCATGAACCCATAGTCGATCTTGTAAACGAACTCAAATCCGTCATGCCAGACGGCCTTGATACCTTTTTCTTCGCCAGCAGCGGTGCTGAAGCTGTTGAGGCAGCCGTTAAGCTGGCCAAGCATGCAACAGGCCGGCCTAATGTAATCGTCTTCAATGGTTCATTCCACGGCCGTTCTCATCTTACAATGGCCATGACCACCAGTAAAACTGTTTATCGTGAAGGCTATCAGCCGCTTCCTGGCGGTATTTTTGTCTCGCCCTATCCCTACTCGTTTTATTATGGGTGGGATGATGATACAACAAAGGCTTTTGCAATTAAGGAACTCAAACGTACTCTTTCGGGGCAGAGTCAGCCCGATGAGACTGCAGCAATAATCATTGAGCCTGTGCTGGGGGAGGGCGGATATGTGGTTCCCCCGGCCGGTTTTCTGCAGGCTGTGCGTGAGATATGTGATGAATACGGAATCATGATGATTGCCGATGAGGTACAGTCGGGTTTCTGCAGAACAGGAAAATTCTTTGCTGTTCAGCATGAGGATATCAAGCCCGATATTATGACGATGGCAAAGGGGCTGGGATCAGGAATGCCGATTTCAGGAATAGCGTATAAAAAACAGCTGCAGAAAAAATGGCGTACCGGTACTCACGGTGGAACTTACAGCGGAAATACTATGGGATGTGCTGCGGCTGCAGCAACAGTTCGTGTTATGAAAGAAGAGAAGCTGGATGAAAACGCTGCTGCACGCGGTGGACAGCTTATGAACAGGCTGAAACAGCTTCAGGCAGAATACCCTGTTATCGGCGATGTTCGCGGGCGCGGATGTATGGTCGCAACTGAATTTATCAAAGACGGTCAGCCCGATTCTGCAACATCCAAGGCTGTTATCGCCGCCGCCAGGGAGGAGAATATGCTTATGCTGGGCTGCGGTACCTATGGAAATATAATCAGATGGATACCGCCTCTGGTAATAAGTGAAGATGAGATGAATGATGGTCTTACACGATTTGAGAATGCATTGAAAAAAGTGCTGGGTTAAACTGTCAGGTTTTGTATGTATGACAAAGTATGCTGGTGAAGCAAAGCAGTGCAGAGGCTTGCATGGGAAGGTCTTGTCGAACTTTTTCCGCATCGAAGTGCTGAGGTAGTTACCTTTGATAATAAAGCCACGACAGACCTGGGGCTTACGCGAATTATGCTCGACACCCCGGCTGTTCAGAGTGCTGTCAGGTACGGCGGCCCTGCGGAATTTGACGGGCTGCGGAAGGTGGCGGGAGTTATCAATCTGATCCACAGACATCTGACTTATTTTTATGATCTGGATGAGCATGACATCAGTCTTGTGAAAATTGATTTTTAAGGGAATATACCCCTGGATAAAAGAGGAGAAAAAAATGGCATTAATGACAGGTAAGGAATACCGTGAAAGCCTTAGGAACAGACGTCCGCTGAATGTTTACATGGCGGGAGAAAAACTTGAGAACCCCTATGATCATCCGATTATCGCTGCTTCTATTAATTCTATCGCACTTACATATGAGCTTGCTGAAGAAGGATCAGACTACAGGGACGACCTTACGGAGATTTCATCGTTAACGGGAAACAGGATTAACAGATTCTGTCACATCCATCGCAGCCCCGAAGAACTCTATAAAAAGGTTGGGATGCAGAGGCTTCTCGGTCAGAAATGCGGTACATGCTTTCAGCGCTGTGTAGGTATGGATGCATTCAATGCTACATTTTCCACAACATATGAAATGGATGAAAAATATGGGACATCCTACCACGAGCGTTTTAAGAAATATATGCTTGAGGTTGAAGAGGGTGACCTCGTTGTGGACGGCTGCATGACCGACCCTAAGGGTGATCGAAGTAAACGTCCTCACCAGTGTCCGGACCCTGATGTATATGTGCATGTTGTTGAAAGGCGTCCTGACGGCATTGTTATAAGCGGGGCCAAGACACACCAGACTGGATGTATAAACTCGCATCATGCTCTGATTATGCCTACCGTAACAATGACTGAAGAAGATAAAGACTTTGCGGTAACCTGTATTGTTGAATCCGATGATCCTGGAATTACCTATATTTATGGTCGCCAGTCATGTGACACAAGGCTGATGGAGGATCCGGACGGGGATAATATGGATGCAGGAAGCCCCAACTTCGGCGGACAGGAAGCTCTTATGGTATTTGATAATGTCTTTGTACCTACAGAAAGGGTTTTTATGGACGGCGAATGGGACTTCTCCGGAATGCTCGTTGAAAGATTTGCAGGTTACCACCGCTCAAGCTATGCATGTAAGACTGGTGTAGGTGATGTTGCTATTGGCGCCGCACAGCTTATTGCCGAGTACAACGGTGCGGCAAGGGCTTCACATATTAAAGACAAGATTGTAGAGATGAATCATCTTAATGAAACTATCTGGTCTTCCTCCGTTGCATGCTGCTGGCTCGGTAAGGAAACAAAATCAGGAAACTACCTGATTGATCTGCTTCTTGCTAATGTCTGTAAGCAGAATGTTACCCGGTTTCCCTATGAAATTGCACGTCTGCTTCAGGATATTGCCGGTGGGCTTATGGTTACAGCACCGCATGCGAAAGATCTTGAAAACCCCGAGACTGCTGAACTTGTTAAGAAGTTTTTGGGTGGGGCTGAAGGTGTAGATACCAAAGACAGACTGAAGCTTCTTCGTTTGATCGAAAACCTTACAATGGGACGTGCTGCAGTAGGTTATTTAACCGAATCAATGCACGGCGCAGGTTCTCCGCAGGCTCAGAGAATTATGATTGCCCGCCAGGCTGATGTTCAGCGAAAGAAGGAATATGCAAAAGCCCTTGCCAACATCAAGAGCTGAAAACAGGAGTTATAGATGGAAGACTGGAGGACTCTGTATAAACAAAAAAAGACAGATCTGAAAAGCGCCGTTGAAAAAAGCGTAAGATCCGGGGATCAGGTGGTTCTCGGGCATTGCTCCGGCGTGCCTGTTGAGCTTACAAATGAAATGAAGAATCAGGCCGGGAGGCTTAAGAATGTCAGGGTGTTCCACATGGTCCCTCTGCATGACTGCTGGTACTGTGATGCGGAGTGGGAGGGCCGTTTTAAGCACAGCACTGTCTTTGCCGGCGGAGCGACTCGCGGCTGCATAAATGAAGGCCGTGGAGATTTTATTCCCTGCTTTTTTTCAGAGCTTCCTGGAAGATTTCGTGACGGTTCTATTGATTCGGATGTTGCCTTCATAATGGTGTCTCCTCCGGATGAACACGGTTTTATGAGTTATGGAATATCGGTTGACTATACTCTGCAGGCAGCCGAAACAGCCCGCGTTGTAGTAGCGGAAGTTAATTCTAAAATGCCAAAAACCTATGGCTCCTACATTCATGTCAGTGAAGTTGATTATCTAGTAGAGACTGATTATGAACCTATTGAGATTCCCCTGCCGAAGATAGGCGAGGTGGAGCGAAAGATTGGTCAGTACATTGCCGAGCTGATACCAGACCGGGCAACCCTTCAGCTTGGAATAGGTGCCATCCCCGATGCTGTACTGCATTTTCTGACTGAAAAGAAGGACCTCGGAATCCACACCGAAATGTTTTCTGATGGAGTAGTTGATCTCTATGAACAGGGGGTTGTTACCAATAAGTACAACAACCTCAACCCGGGAAAGTTTGTAGCAACATTTCTTATGGGAACAAAACGCCTGTACGATTTTGCAAACGATAACCCGGCAGTGATGATGAAGCCGGTAGATTATACGAACAACATTCTTGTTGCAGGCAGGCTGGAAAACCTTATTTCGATTAACTCGGCGCTTGAGGTAGACCTCTACGGTCAGGTCTGCGCGGATATGATAGGCGGAAAACAGTTTACAGCAGTCGGTGGACAGGTTGATTTTGTACGTGCAGCAATGTCGTCAAAGGGCGGAAAATCAATTATTGCTTTTCCGTCGACAGGAAAGAAGGGGGCTGTATCCCGTATCACAGCAAGGTTGAAAGAAGGCGCATGCGTGACCACCTCGCGCCATGATGTAGATTACATTGTAACAGAATATGGTGTGGCTCATCTCAAGGGCAAAAGTAACAGTGAACGAGCTGAAGCATTGATAAATATTGCTCATCCGGATTTCCGTGAAGAGCTCAGGAAATCTTTATGAAAAAAGTCTACAAATACGAGTCATTGAGAACAACGGTGGGAGGTTTCGGTTATTCGGGACTGCGTGCTGTAACAATTATTATAAGGAGATAAAGGTATGATGAATATATGGCCTGTACCACAGGTTAAACTCGGGGAAAACTCAATAGCGGAAATCCCTGCTGCACTCGACAGTCTCGGAGCAGAAAAAGTGATGGTGGTTACCGACGAAGGACTGATTAAGGTTGGAATCTACGATAAGATTGAAAAGGTCCTTATAGATGCAGGCAAGGAGGTTCTTCTTGTTGACGAGGTCAAACCCGATCCTTCTATGCAGCTTGTTGACAGCATCGCCGATAAGGCACGACTGAGCGGCGCTCAGGCAATTATTGGTTTAGGTGGAGGCTCATCAATAGATTCCGCTAAGGTTGCAGCCGCACTTGTAGGCAATGAAGGCAGTATAAAGGATTACATTGGGGTGGGGGTACTTCCCAAGCCGGGGCTTCCTATTCTTGCTGTCCCCACCACTGCCGGTACTGGATCTGAGGTTACCTACCTTTCGATTCTATCGGATCTTGAAAACGAAACAAAGAAAGGCTTTGGTACACCGTTCATTATGCCAAAGTTTGCGTTTCTCGACCCTTCGCTTACAGTAGGCCTTCCGCCGCATATTACTGCTCCTACCGGCATGGATGCACTCTGCCATTGTGTTGAAGCCTACACATCGGCAAATGCTAACGACTATAGCGATGCAATGGCTGTAAAGGCAATTGAGCTAATTTCACAGAACATTCGTACTGCCTACAATAATGGTTCTGACCTAACGGCCCGTGAGAACATGCTGCTTGGAAGCCTTATGGCCGGAATCGCCTTTGCGAATGCTGGGGTTACAGCCGTTCATGCCTTTGCATACCCGCTTGGGGGAATGTTTCATGTCCCCCATGGTATGGCTAACAGCCTTATGCTGCCGGTTATTATTAAATTTAACGCATCAGCCATGAAAGAGCGGTTCGGACATATCGCTGAAATAATGACAGGTCGCAAGGGAGCTGATTGGCAGGACTGTATAAATGAAGTTGAGCAGCTCTGTGTCGATGTTAATCTTCCGCGTAATCTTAAGGCAATTGATATACCAGAAAGTGCAATCAAACCAATGTCTGTTTCAGTGATGGACCAGACAAGGCTTCTTGTAAATAATCCGCGTGAAGTTACCCAGGAAGATGCGTTTGCAATTTATACAGAGGCTTGGGGCCGATAGGACACAAGCCTCCGGCTTGAGGGCCGATAGGAAACAAGCCTCCGGCTTGGGGCCGATAGGAAACAAGCCTCTGATGAATTTCTTGTTCGGGTTTGCAGATATCAAATACTGTCCAATTGCCGTTGGTTTTTAATAAGCTGCTTTGTAGCGTAGTAGTCGGCCTGATCGTTTTCTCTGCCGTTGGCTTGCCAGTCTGTGTATGCGTATCCGATTCGAAGAAAGTGCCCGTCAGTTGATACCGAGAAAATAGTTATACTTTCTGTATGCCATACTTCGTCCAGGTATGGTTCCAGTAATTAATTCTTTTCAGGCGGGATAAAACCGGAGTGTATCAGCAACAGTAATTGCATCGTTTCCAATGCCGCTAAACTCGCGAATTGCCTTGAGTTGAAGTCGGTTTTCAAGTTCTCATAGTCTAATTGTTTTATCTATTGATGCTGAACTCAATATTCTATTGTCAGGGGTAAAATAAAGCCCGGTTGTTTTGTTTCCGAATAAATTAATAATAATATTTGAACTGTGGCGGCTTCTCAGGAAGCCCTTGATCCCGATTACTGTCCGGCATTTTATGTATTCATTGTCGGTTAATGTACGATAAAATGTCTTCAGCGGCCGGTTTTTACCTTGAAAATTATAAGAAATTATATTAATTTCTATATCACCACAGTATTTACCAGCCTTGTGATGGATTTTCACTATAACGGATTATTATAATATAGATAGAAGATGGCAGACAAATCTAATTTTACCAGTAATATTATCAAGCGCATAGCAATTGTAGCCCAAGAATGGCTCGGCAGCTCTCGCTCATACTCTTCTCCCGTGATTGATTTCAGAGCAAAAAGGCGAAACGGTCTGTTTTTTATTGTTGTTACTCGCGTCAACGAACGGAATCTGCATATTCAGGAAGTTCTGACATCGAGCGACGGAATAAACCGGATATTCAGAAACTGGACGTTCAAGAAAGATGATGAATGGCAGGTTTTGAGTCTTGAAAAGGACGGCAAACAGATTATTCTGGCTGATTTGCCGGAGGAACTAGCCGAACTTCATGCAGGTATTGATACTGTCTTTGAAAAGACAAATAATTCCAATCTTTATTTCAATGAAGAAGTTCTTAGCGTTGATTACAATGCAAGCTATGCCGGATTTATAAAGCCTAAGGGTCCGGTCAGGAGGGTTATTAGCGCTCTTTATCATGAAGTCGTTCTTCATCCCTCAGTTTTTGTTCCTGTATTAACTGCAGCAGTTGTAGTTCTTGCTATCTTTGTTGCAGCTTATTTTTTGCAGGTTAACCGGATACAGCATGATCTCGGCAGCACAATGGACGAGTATCTGCTGCAGATTCAGGGGCAGGTGCAGAATCTTGATACTTTTATGGTAGAAGCAGAGGGCGATCTGGAGGTTCTGAAAGAAAATCTCGAGCGCTCGAAGACTGACTTTGAGTTTAACAGGCATAACGCGTATGCTAATGTTATGAGGCTTTCGGAGGAACTGACGAAGTATCTGCCGGCCAGAAAAGAGGCTTACAAGCTTATAGCCTCCAATATTCAGGAGGCGGTATCATACGGTGAAATTATCTATGAGATGTCGCAGCTGCCCTCTGAAGAATATCAGGCACGTATTTTTCTCGCTACTGAGGAACAGAGGGTTATTCCCTTGAGCCGGTACATTCCCGCATTTAGCAATATGGTTTATCCTGTTGCAATTACAGGAAGGGAAAACGACGGACGCGGTTTTCGGATTACCGACGGATACATGGAAAAGCGGCAGGACCCTCTCGGCTCAGGAGGTGTAGCTCCCCACTATGCGGTTGACATCATCAATGTCGGAAATATTGATTTTATTTCATATGCCGGCGAGATTATCCGTGAAGGGATGCCGGCTGGAGATGTTACAGCTTCTTATGAGGGGGTGGTGAAAGAAATAACCCATGATGAAGAGCAATACGGCTGGACTATAGAAGTAGAACATGCGCTTACGAAAGAGGTTAAAACACTCTATCCTGATGCTGAATCATGGACAACCTTTTATGCACATCTTCATGAAGCCCCTTTAAGAAATCCACAGGATTGGGTTAATACCGGGGAAAAGCTTGGATTGATTGGAAATACTGGAAAATCAACCGGACCGCATCTGCATTTTGAAGTACGGGTCTACCGTCCAGGCGGAATGTACTGGGCAGAATCCGGTGAGCGCTTTGACAAGATCAATCCTTTCCCGCCTGAAAATAAGAAAACAAGCTGAGTTAAAAGTGATTATAATTAACTCATTTTTAATATTTCATTCATAAAATATAGAAATTCCTGTAGATATACTCTACAATATTATATGTATTTTTTTGTTTATCGATAACAAAATACATAGTAAAATAGCGCAGATGAATGTCAACTGTTACTTTCGTATAAAAGGTAGGATTAATGTCTAAGGAAATGAAACTGCAAAAACGTTTTAATCTTAATTTGAGCAAATTTTTACAGGCAAGAATCAATGTTGCAATCTTTAGATTCCTTCCTTATTACACATCGAAGTCTTACCTTCTTTTCCTTGGTAAAATTTACTATAGTTTTAAAAAGAAGGAAAAAAAGCTTATAGAAAAAACTGTCAGGCATATTTATAAAAACCGTTTGTCTACGGCAAGCCTTAATAAGCTTGTGAATGATGTCTTTTACGGTATATTCACCCACTACCACGAGAAACTGTTCGTTGCTTATTCAAACTACAGCCTTTTGAAAAAACGCTTTGTCTCGTGGGTCAGAGTTAAGGGTGAAGAAGATTTCAGAAACTTACTCGCCCAGAACCGGGGCATTATTCTTGTAACCGCACATTACGGTGGGGTTGAATGGCTTCCGGGGGCTCTCGCTTCCCGTGGGTATCCCGTAACAATGATTCTGCGTTTTCAGACCCAGAAACTGAAAAGGACGCTTGAAAAGCGGGCAGAGGAGATGAAGGATCTCCAGCTTGTCGATCTGGATAATGGTAATGTCTTTTTTGCAGCTGTTGATGCTCTTAAAAACGGACGGATTCTGATCACGGAATGTGATGAGTTTGAAGCCTGGCGACCATCAAAAAAGATTCCAATTAATTTCATGAATCAGACGTTTTCAGGAGACAAGACCCTGGATATTATGAGAAAACACTCCGGTGCGGCAGTTGCTACTGCATTGATGCATCGGGAAAGCAGTAAAAGATATACGCTGAGGCTTCAAACGGTAGATACAGATTCAGCCGGAGCTCTCCCTCTTGGTATTCAGACCATGGCGAATCTAGATCACACGCTGAAAGACAGCCCCGAGCAGTGGTATCAATGGAAAGATTTCGGAGAAAAACTCGAGCTTCACCTTGATGATGCGAATGAACTTAACAGTGAGTACACTGGAGATATGGAAGGTTCTGCTATATAGCTTTAAGATAGTTCAGGAAAAAAATCCATTTAGAGGCATTTTTACCATCGAATATCACCCGGTATCTTTTCTTGCCATAATCAAATTCAAAGGCTTTATTAAAATTGTCAATATAGTGCTCCACCTGAATGTTATCAAAAACGAGCATCCCGGAGTTTTCATAACTAAATTCAATTCGGTCCCTGTATAGAACAAGGTTTCCGTTTCGGGGGGTAGTCATCTTCCGGTCGATTACCTCTGAAAGAGTAATATCATCTGTTCGGGTCAAAACAGCATCACCGGCTGATTCACATATTTTTTTCATCTCATCCGCCTGCATGTCAATCCAGTCTTTCAGGTCTGCGCCGGCCCTGCCTGTAGGACTTATTCGCAGGTTGCCGTCAAGCTGCCAGTTTTTACCGCATACAGAACATATGATCTTATCACCACTTCCGTTAATGCTATCCTGTGCGCCGCATTCGGGGCAGAACCAGATTATCCTCTGAATCCCGGATGCAAGATTTTCACCGGTAAACACGATCTCATTGTTAAGCGGATCCTTGATGTCGTTGTGTTTTAGCATTGAACAGATCTTTTTTTCAAGTTCGGTGGCGCTCATTAAGGCAATTTCTTCCACGGTTATGGTTCTAAAATCTATCAGTACTCTGCCTCTCCTGGGGTAATCAGCCCATCGGGGTTCTGTAAGATATGCTCCCGTCATTTTTGCTATGCGGATAGGAACCTTATATCTTTTTGCAATTGATGCGGTTCCGGGAATGAAATCAACCGTTGATCCATCCCAGCTTCGGTCACCTTCGGGGAAAATGCCTATAGCATTGCCGTTTTTAAGCAGATTTATTGTTTGCTTCAAGGCTGCAAAATCAGAGGCGCCCTTCTTTTTGCCGTATGCACCTACAAGATTTGAAAGACGGCGCTGAATATCTGAAACCCCGTCTATATTAGCCATGTAATTAACTGTATGGTTCATAAAGTGGCCTATCATATAGGGATCCTGGGCATGAGCATGGTTTCCCATCAGGATAAACGGCGGTTCCGGCTCCTCCTGGTGAGAGACTACTTCAATATTGCAGCTTTCAACAAGTTTCTTCCCCTTAGTATTTTTTAGAATCCACCACATCGTGTCCTGATACCACTTAGCCATAGAATGAATTTCCTCTTAAAAATGATTACACATCATAATATATTAAATCGAATATGGAAATGAAAATTAACGATCCGTGTCTTAAAAAAATGACAGCAGAAGGTTCGACTTGATATCGCAATGTATTGTGCCTGTAAATTGATCTTGGTATCAAGGGGCTTCATGAAAAAAAGAAATTATTTTCTAATTGCAACTTTTATATTAATTATAACAGCACCGGTTTCTGCATAGTTTGAAGAAATGGATTTAGAGAATCTGGAGTCTCTTCTCGGCAGTCACTATTAGCTATGGTGTAAATGAACATTTCTCGCTCTGGGGCGGCATCAGTATTCCGGGCGCACTGGTCAGTGCCCGCTATATAGTCCGCACCGGGGAGATATCAATGAGTGGTAAATCAGATAAGAACAGAACCGCAGCTTTATTATTATGCATATTTCTGGGGGCATTTGGGATTCACAGGTTCTATGTTGGCAAGGTCGGGACAGGCATATTATGGCTCTTGACCGCCGGTGTTTTCGGTGTAGGTGTTATAATCGACATGATAATGATCATAGTCGGCAGTTTCAAAGATTCCTACGGCGCTGAAGTTTTACAGTGGTAGATTAACAGCAATTGTCACAGTTTCCGCAAGAAGGCTCGTCTATAAATCCGAAATACTCCTCAATAGCGTGCCGACGGCATTTTCCTGTTCTGAAGTACTGAACAATACCTGCTAGTTTTTTCTGATCAGACATTAGTTTTGCTTCATGTTCAGACTGATCAAGCAGTTCCGGCGGAAGGCTGCCGGTAATAATTTTTATGTTTTTCTGTTCGAGCGAGCCGGATGTAACGCCGTAACGTTCAAAAAGGTTCAGCCCGGTATCAAGACGAAAGTCGAAACGATTTTTATAAAAAAGTTCATTTTCAAGATATTCCCGCCCAAGCGACTGTATCTTCTGTTCACGTGCTTTCAGGACCCCGAACAATTTCTGAAGGAAGGCGGGAGCCGGGTTTGACCATTTTATGAAGTCCATGTGGATGGTTAAATCGTCCTGGCAATAAAGCATTCGACAGGTTGAAGGTTTTCCGTCCCTGCCTGCCCGGCCTATTTCCTGGTAGTAAGATTCGATGCTGCCTGGAATTTCTGCATGAACAATAAAACGGATATCCGGTTTGTCTATTCCCAGACCGAAAGCATTTGTTGCAAGTACTGGCAGCTCCGATTTCATGAACTCATCCTGGATTCTTCGTCTCTGCTTCGGCGGCAGCTTACCATGGTAGCACAGGTGGGGTATCCCTCTTGTATCAAGAAACTCCGAGAATCGCTCCAGGGTTTTAATCAGTGCAAAATAAACTATCCCGCTGCCACCAATACCCGTCGCTGTTTCAATTATATTCTCAATTTTTTCATCATCAGAAAAACATTCGACTGCTTCAAGTCGAAGGTTCGGCCGCCTTATCCCCTGATGGAAGGTTTTCATTTCAATGGTTGAAAACCCCAGTGAGCTGATTATGTCCTGCTGAACCTACGTTGTCGCGGTAGCTGTCAGGGCAATTGTGAGCGGGTAATTGAGTTCGCGGCGTACTTCACCAAGGCGAGAATAATCAGGCCTGAAATCATGCCCCCAGTGGGATATGCAGTGCGCTTCATCTACAGCAAAGAGGGAAATCTTCGCACGCCGTAATGCAAACATGAAATCTTCTTTCCCGAATCGTTCGGGCGTAACGTAGAGCATTTTCAGCTTGCCATATACAAAGTCATCAAGTCGTTTTGCACGCTCTGCGGCGGAAACGGTTGAGTTAATATACTGTGCTTCAATCCCGCGAGCCCTGAGTGCATCAACCTGGTCTTTCATCAGTGCAATAAGCGGACTGACAACAATTGTACCTCCCTCGAAAAGCAGCGCCGGCACCTGGTAGCAGAGTGACTTCCCAGCGCCAGTGGGCATAAGTACAAGGCTGTGGCCGGCGGTCTGCCGGGAGATAGAAGGGGCCGGGGTGGACTCTGTAAGCCTTCGAATCACTTCTTTCTGCAACGGGCGGAATGAGGAATGACCAAAGTACCGGTTTAAGATTTTAGAAATATCCATTAATTTTCTAAAAAATTTACTTTCTTAGAACAGCAACTGTCTCAAGATGATAGGTCTGAGGGAACATATCAAACGGCTGCAGTGACTCAACCCTGTATCCGGCTTTCTGCAGCGCGGCAACATCTCGAATAAGGGCCGGTGGAGAACAGGATATATAAACAATAAGCGGTACATTCAGTCCAGCGAGTCGGCTTGTCTGATTTTTAAGCCCGCGGCGCGGCGGGTCGAGAATAATGCAATCGGTCTGTTTCGCCCATCCGGCGATATTTTTCCAGGACCTGGCTACATCAGCTTCAAAGAACTTTGTCCGGAATTTCGGATATTCCTCTCTCAATACCTCGGCTCTTTTTCTGCCCCTCTCAATCGCAGTCTTTGAATTGTCCCATCCCGTAACCGATGCTGCGTAATCTGCAAGCTGCAGGCTGAGGTTGCCGTCTCCGCAGTAGAGATCGAGTATACGGGGGTGTTTTCCGGCTGTGTACTTTTTAACTGTTTCACGGATATAGGTCAAAAGCTTATCATTAACGGCCTCGTTGACCTGAAAGAAATCAGCACCGAGGTCTTTTTCTGAAAATCTGTAGAAGGGATTCACCGCACCCCCCTCATCCATGAAGAGGTCAAATCCTACAAGACCGGGGTTGCCCAGCCTGACTTGCGGTAGAAAGTCATTGATCCTGTCGTCAAGCAGCATACAGCGTTCAATCTTTATCAGTTCATTGCTTCCTGCCCGGTAAAAACCATATTCCTGGCTGCCGTCTTCAGATGTTACGGTTTTAAACCTTGCGGTACGGCGGTAGCCAAGCTGCTTCGGTGATTCAGTGATGGGGTTGATCATATCCGCCAGATCATTCAGTCGGTTTTTAATAAGAGCGGAGCGGAGCTCATTTACCTTCTGCTCAGTTTGGGTTTTGTAATTAACCTGCTGCCATTGACAGCCTCCGCACTCACCCGAATAGGGGCATGGCGGTTCAACTCTGTCGGGAGAAGCCTCAATTATCCGTACAATCTCTGCTTCACGGAATCGCTTTTCCTGTTTTGTGACCCTTACCTCCAGCAGATCTCCGGGAACGCTGAAGGGGACAAAATATACAATGCCCTCATGCCGGCCGACACCATTGCCGCCGTATGCGAGCGAATCAATTCTCAATTCGAGTGTATCCATTGATTGAATATACAGCAGGCGGTTGATGCTTACAAGTGCAGAAGAAAATTACAGACGTATCATACCAAGGTATGATAATATTCAGAAACAAACAGGGGGTATTTCTGCATCAGGAGGTTAAAATGCAGCACAAATTTATAGGTTCAATTGATCAGGGTACTACCAGTACGAGATTCATCCTTTTTGACGTTTCCGGAACCGAGGTGTTCTCTCATCAGATAGAACACCGGCAAATATTTCCGCAGCCGGGCTGGGTTGAACATGATCCGCTGGAACTATGGGAAAATACCCGAAAGTGCGTCATGACTGTACTGGCTGACAATAATGTCAGACCGCAGGAGATTGCAGCTGTGGGAATAACCAATCAGCGCGAAACAACCATGGTATGGGATAAGACGACGGGGCTTCCTCTCCATAATGCGATTGTCTGGCAGGATACTCGCACAGCCGAAATGGTTTCAAGACTTGCCGCAGACGGAGGCTCCGATCGCTTCAGGGGAAAAACCGGACTGCCGCTTGCCCCGTATTTTGCGGGTACAAAGATGAAATGGCTTTTGGATAATTCGAAGAAGGTGGCTGAAGCTGTTGTTGACGGCCGGGCTCTGTTCGGAACAATTGATGCGTGGATTGTCTGGAAGCTTACCGGAGGCCGGGACGGCGGTTCACATGTAACTGATGTAACCAACGCAAGCAGAACCCTGCTTATGGATCTGGAAAAACTGCAGTGGGATGAAGAGCAGCTTAAGCATTTCGGCGTGCCTGCGGAAGTCCTTCCTGACATAGTCTCATCTATTCCCGATAAGCCTTACGGCTATACCCGGAAAGACGGAGCCTTCGGTGCCGAAGTTCCTGTCTGTGGAATCCTTGGCGATCAGCAGGCGGCAATGTTCGGCCAGGCCTGTTTTGAGCAGGGGACTTCGAAGAACACCTACGGCACCGGCTGTTTTATGCTCGCCAATACCGGAACCGAGATTGTGCAGTCCCGATACGGGCTTCTTACCACACCTCTATATAAAATAGGTGATGAGCCGGCTGTGTATTCGCTTGAGGGCTCTATTGCCGTCGCGGGCTCGCTTGTTCAGTGGATACGCGATAACATCGGTCTTGTAAAAAAGTCGTCCGATATCGAAAAACTTGCGCTTAAAGCCGAGGACAACGGGGGCGTATATTTTGTACCTGCTTTTGCGGGGCTATTTGCTCCGCGCTGGCGACCCGACGCCCGCGGTGTAATTGCTGGCCTTACGGGGTTCGCAAATGCCTCACATATTGCCAGGGCGGTTCTGGAATCAACAGCTTTTCAGACCAGGGAGATTTTTCATGCAATGGAGAAGGATGCGGGTATTACAATAAGCTCACTGAAAGTTGACGGTGGGATGACTGCAAATAATCTGCTTATGCAGTTTCAGGCTGACATGCTGGATGTTCCCGTTGTTCGACCGGTTACTACTGAAACTACGGCGCTTGGCGCTGCTTATGCTGCCGGGCTCTCCTCAGGATTCTGGGGGAATCTTGAGGAGTTGAAGAAACACTGGGGTGAAGACAAACGCTGGAATCCATCAATGCCGGCTGAACTGCGCGAAGAAAAATATGCCTTATGGAATAAGGCTGTTGAAAAAACTTTGAACTGGATAGATTAGCCTATGCCTATGCTCCCTTTTTTTGCCAGGTTCTCATTCGGATATTATCTGAATATAGTGTTTTACATTGTTGTATTTGCAATTACTATCCGGATCCTGCTGGATAATCGCAGCCCTACCTGGTCGCTCGCAATGCTTCTTGCTCTTTACTTTCTGCCTGTTATTGGAATCCCATTATACTTTCTAGGTGGAGTTAACTGGAAGAAGCGGAAGATCGTAAAGCATATTCCTGAAAGAATATTTAAGTCGAATCTTGGCGATCTTATTCAGCGGCAGCAGGATTTCCTAAGCAATGTTCCTTCTGAGTATGAAAATGATTCCGTGAAAAATGTCCGGATGCTTTTGAACAGCAGCGGTGCAATTCTGACAATGGACAATATCATGCAGGTTTATGAAGAGGGCGAGGATTTGTTTCGGGATCTGCTCGAAAAGCTGGAAGAAGCTGAAAGATCAATTCACATGGAATATTTCATATGGCGCTCGGATGAGTTAGGGGAGCAGATTCGCGAGGTTTTGACGAGAAAGGCTGCTGAAGGAGTTGAGGTCAGGCTACTGTTTGACGGTGTGGGCTGCTTCCGGATGATGAGCAGGCGATATAAATTGAGGCTGCGCAGGGCTGGAATCCAGATCCGCTACTTTCTTGACCCGTTGAGTCCCTTCAGTGGATGGCTGTTGAATTATTGTAATCACAGAAAAATTGTTGTAGTGGACGGTCAAACTGCATTTATGGGCGGAATGAACATTGGTAGTGAATATATTGACGGTGGGAAACGTTTTGATACATGGCGCGATATACATATGAGGTTCAAAGGTGAGAGTGTGGGCCTGCTTCAGGCTGTTTTTCTTGCTGACTGGGAAAACAGCGGCGGCAAGGTTGAAGATGAAAGTGTTTACATAAATACGGAGCCTGACACCGAGGGTGATTTAGCGATGCAGATAGTGACAAGCGGACCTGATTCTGATTGGCACAGTCTGAAAGATCTTTTTTTCAATCTTATTTCCAACGCGAATGAAGAAGTCCTTATAGCCAGTCCATATTTCATTATAGATGAGGCAATTGAGGAAGCCATGGTAACTGCTGCGCTTGCCGGGGTTACAGTTCGCATCATTATGGCTGGGCCGCCACCGGATAAATGGGTACCCTTCTGGGTCGCTCAGACCTACTATGAACGGCTTATTGAGGCTGGAGTTGAGTTTTATCAGTACCGGAAAGGTTTTTTTCACAGTAAGTATATTGTTGCCGACGGTAAGGTTGCCACGGCTGGAACCTGCAACATGGATCTGCGCAGCCTGCAGCTTCATTATGAAATAAATGCTGTAATCTATGATGCTGTAGAAGCAGAGAAGTTTCGAAGTATATTCGAAGAAAATTTAACAGACTGTAGAAAGGTTAGTTTAGAAGAACTCGAGAATCTCGGGTTTCTGAAAAAGCTCCGAAACTCCATTTTCAGAATAATAGCTCCTCTCTTGTAAAAATGTTGATCTGATTTTACGAAATTCATTTTATATCATTGTTTTATCAGAGTAAATAGATAAAAAAATATTGTAAAAAGACGTTTCTCGTCATAAAATAGCCATAGATTATAAAATTACGTAACCCTAAGAAAATTCCGTTCGTTTACGTTTTGGAATATCTTAGCGAGAGGAGAGTATTATGAATACTGATGTCCTGATCATTGGCGGCGGACCGGCCGGTTTTGCCTGTGCAAAATCTGCAGCGCACACGTATCCTGAGAAAAAGATCACCATTGTTAGAAGAGATTCCGTATCAGTTATTCCCTGTGGAATACCCTATGTCATTTCATCGCTTGAACAGGTTGAGCATAACATCCTGCCTGATCAAGGTCTTGTTGCCGACGATATAGAAATTGTTGTTGATGAAGTAACCGGTTTTGACGGGAAAACAGCGATAACTGCTTCAGGTAAAAAAATCAGTTTTGAGAAGCTGGTGCTTGCAACTGGGTCAAGGCCGACACTGCCTGAGATTGAAGGAGCAAATCTGGATGGTGTTATGGTTATCCATAAGAACTTTGATTTTTTGAGTAGAATGAAAGAGCAGGTAAAAAATGCGGAGAATGTATTCATAGTGGGTGGAGGTTTTATCGGGCTTGAAGTTGCGGATGAGATATTGAAACTTAATAAAAATGTCACCATATGTTGTAGAAGCAGAATTCTCAGAGCCGCATTTGATCCTGAATTCTGTGAACTGGCTATTACGGAAATGGAAAACCTGGGAGCTAATGTTTTAAGCGGCACTTCAATCCAGAAACTAGAGGGTTCCGGATCTGTATCAGGCGTAGTGCTTGGTGACGGTACAACAGTAAAGTCTGATCTGGTAATTTTTGGTATAGGATATGATGCCAATGTAGAGCTTGCTGAAAAGATGGGTCTTGAACTCCATAACGGTTTAATTAAAACCGATGAATACCTGAGAACCTCTGAAGATAATGTATTTGCTGTAGGCGACTGTGCAATTAAACGCGAGTATTTTTCAAGGGTTCCTGTAAGTGTGATGCTTGCTTCAACTGCAATGGCGGAGGGAAGACTTGTGGGCTCAAATCTGTACGAATTGAACCTGATTAGAGGTGTTAAGGGAACTCTTGGAACATTTTCGACCAGCTTTGGTAAACTCTCTATCGGTGCAACCGGATTAACTGAGGTAATGGCAAAAAAACTCGGCTTTAACTATATTATAGGTACAGCTCAGGCTCCCGACAGGCATCCGGGAAAGATAGTCGATGCGACTATGCTTAAAGTAAAATTATTATTTTCTGCAAACTCTCACACCCTTCTTGGTGCTCAGGTTTCAGGCGGTAAGAGTGTAGGCGAGATGATCAACATTCTCTCAGTTATGATTCAGAAGGGGTTTACTGATACAGAGATTGATACACTCCAGCTTGGCACCCATCCGCTTCTGACCTCTTCGCCTATTGCTTATCCTATTATTAATGCAACAGGAAATGCGCTTATAAAGAGCGGCTGGGGCAGACAGCGTGAAGCTGCTGCAATGATCAAGGCAATGTTTTAAATTAAAAACCCGTCGAAGCGGCTTACTTCGACGGGACATTAAGGAAGGTGAAGTATTTCTGTTAGATAAAATACTTCTGTTTTAAGTTTTAAGCATCTGGGTTAGGGATCATGAAATCCCTTATAACGCTTAACAGATCCGCATAACCGGCGATAAAGCCTCTGAGTGTCCGGGCTGTAGCTCCATAATGCTCGAACTCTTCAGGTTCCATTCCGTCTGCTTCATAGCCTTTGATAAAGTCCGGGAATTTCTTTTTAAGCTCTTCTATAATAGCCGGGTCAACGGGATCATCCATTCTTTCTTTTACTTCAATATCAGATGCATTGAAGCGTTTCTGCCAGCTGTAAGGAATTGTTAGTACGACGTCACCGCCGATAAATTCACTCCACTGCAGATGGTTTCGATAGGCTGCTGCAAGAAGCTTTGTCTTGTAACCGCGCTCATTGTAAATCCTGTAGGCATTCTTGAATGCAGCAACACCCGCCCAGTCGAGAACTCCGGGTGTAACTGCGATGTTCTCTTTCTTCTGGACAACCTTCAGCCAGTCGTCGAGTCTTCCGACCATAATTGTACAAACCGGGGTCATTTTGGATGTGTCGATTCCTGCAGACTTTGCTCTTTCAAGTCCCCGCTCAACTGCAGCTCCGACTGCCAGTGCCTGGGGAACCGTGAAACTGACGGTAGCATTGATGTTAACACCATTGGCGGTTGCCTCTTCAATAGCCTTGACTCCAGCGGCTGTCGTAGGCATTTTTACCATCATGTTCTCTGCAAGTGTGTTGAAGTGAATAGCCTGGTCAGCCATCTTTCTCCAGTTTCGGTAATCCTGGGCATTCGTCTGAATGCTTATTCGCCCCTTCATACCATTTGTTTTGTCGAAAACAGGCTTTAGAAGTTCAGCGCCTTTGACGGCCATCTCTTCGTTAAGCTTCCAGGCAATATCAATTTCTGATGCCTCGGGCATCTCCTTGATAAGTTCTTTGATCCTGCCTTCCCAGAGGTGCATCTCCTTTTTCAGCACGTTTCCTACGATAACGGGGTTGGTTGTTGCTCCAACTGATCCGTTTTCAATTGAATAAGTTAATTCTTCTACAGAGCAGGAATCATTCCATACATCCGTAGCTGTTGTTTCCACTGTTTCATGTAAAGGACTCTTGTATGCCATAGATATCTCCTTTCGTGTTTATATATAAACATTAAAACATTTATCAGATATTGTCAATGTCAGACAATATGATATTAGAAATAATTGTAAAGGTTTTGTGACCTTTTTTTTAAAAAAAGATTGAGAGCGCTGAATCCTCGTAGTACATTAGTTTTTATAGGAGAAACTATGAAAAAATCACTATCTTTAATTTCAATCATTTTATTATGTACATCTGCATTATTTGCACAGGAATCAATTACTCCGGAAGGTTCGAACACATTCCAGTCATCAAACGGTACAGTTCGAAATGCTTACGATTATTTGCTTGATCCGGCATATGTAGACATGATGGAAGGGGAAACCCTCTTCTTCGCACTCGATAACAGCGGTGATCAGTTCGGGACCGATTATTTTAACGGATTCAGAGCCGGCTGGGCTGTTGATGAAAATCTTGGGTTTATCATCAACTACCGAACCGACAGCTATATGATAGATAAGAATCTGGGCGATGGGACTGACTCGACAGAGAATATCACTTATGACTATACCGGTTATGATCAGGCAACAGGGCAGTACACAACTATCACTGAAACAGTGAACGATGAGCTTGAAGACAATAATATTGAACATTCGCTGTTCTTCCATACAATCTATAATCTTGGCGACGGAATGGGAATTGCGGTCCAGACCCTGGCTGATGTAGATTTTTATAACTATAAGAATCTTGCTTACACTGATACATATTCCAACACAGCTTCCCCAACCGATGCTACCTTAACTACAAGGGGTGATCAGACTGAGACAATAGACAGTCTTCTCGATAACGATAGAAATATTATCGCACTTGATGTTGAATTTGGTATGGATTCTGATGATTTTCTGACCAGGGTTGTTCTCGGGTTGGAAGCCAACAACATCAGATTCAGCAGCAGTGCGCACACCGTAACTGTAACCGATTTCAATGACGGCGCGGGTGTTGATAATACTATTCGCGATGATGAGACTATTACCAGCTACACAGGTCAGTATTATACAACCGATGGAACCTCGGCAAACGCCAGTTTCGGTATGAATTCTTCAACTCCACTCTATCTTTCTACAATAGGTGCAGGAATAGGTTCTGACACTGAGATCCCAATGGATGGTTTTACCCTGGTAATTCCAGGAGATATAGGCTTCGATTTTCCTATGGGAAAACTTCAGACAGTTGCTTCAACAACTACCGTAACCTATGATGATGCTGATGCGGATAATATCGAAACCTCAAGAAGTGTTGATACTGACACAACCACCCTTGATATGGGGCTTGATATGTATGCAAGAACCGGTGCCGGTATTAAAAAGATTTTCACTCCTGCAGAAAACGTAATAGTAACCGCTATTCCAGGGCTCTATGCTTCTGTAGATGTTTATAATGATACTAGAACAAGAACCACCACTGCTCTTACCCAGGTAGACGGAGACGGTGACGGCGCCTATACAACTGTCTCATCGGATACTGACACTGAATACACCCAAAGCGGTTATGAATATAAGACCAGCAGACTTACAACAAATATTAGTTTTCAACTGCCAGTGGGCCTTGAATGGAAGGCAAATGAGCTTATGAGCTTCAGAGCCGGCTATGATATGTCTTTAACGGTTTCAATGGTCGGATTATCCACACTGCAGACCGGTAATTCCGCATACACATATGAGCAGTATACTGACAACCTCGATTCGGCAAACAGCTATGACCTGCGAAGAATTGACGGATCAAACGACGACAGTATTGCTACAACAACCTTCACTACTGATTTCGGCTTTTCCGCAACTGGAATGTTCGGTGCAAGCCTTGACATCTCAGAGAATTTTACTGTAGATCTGATGGCTACAGGTTCAACCGTTGAAATAGATGCATTTACTGTTATGGGCATAATGAAATATTAAGGAGCCCTGTATGATAAAAAAACTATCAATATTAGCAGCCGTCGTTTTGACGGCAATCGTGCTGACCAGCTGTCCGGCGGTACTTACGACGGATTTACCGTCCGACATTATGGTAACGCTGGGACTCATCAACGCTGTTGAGGGATCAACTGAACTCAGGACCGGTGTCGGAGGTGTTGTCACAGTGCCCGTATACATAAGCAGCACAGGCTCATCAACTGCAACAAGCTTTGAGGTAACCTTCAGGCTTGAAGATGATTCCGATCTGACTACCGCAGGAGTGAATATAGGCACTCAAACAGTTACAGTCGGTACTGAGACAATGCTGGACCTGGCTATTCCGGCTGAGGTCACTGATGCAAATGCTGCAACCTATACAGAATTATACGCCTATTTTACAGCGCCGGCCGATGATCCCGGTTATGAGGTTGATGATGAGATCCTGAACGTCGCAATGGCACCAATCGCAATCAGTACTGCGGCGAATTATCTTCCTGATTTGAAGATTGCTTTTGTGGATCCGGAATCCATGTTCAGGGCTGCAGAGTCGGAGTTTCCTCTTTCATTCAAGATCTCCAATGAAGGTAATAAGTCGGTAGGGTCAGGAACTGCTGTCCCAGTGGAATTTACAGTAGATATTGACGGTACAGATGTCGAAGTCGGTGATGTGAGCGTAACTCTTTCAGAGACCCTCTATCCCGATGGATTTGTTACCTCAAATGTAACCATTACCCTGCCTACACTTGAGCAGATGGCTACTGACAATGGAACTACAGTCGATGATCTTGAAGACTGGAGCGGTACACTTACAGGTACTGTTGATCCATTAACTACAGCAGAGCCTGTAAACGGTGCTATCGAGGAGCTTGATGAAGATGATACAGATACAGTTACCATTTATTCCGGTACCGAAAAGCCGGACCTGAGTATCGGCTCATTAGATGTTGCCGAATCAGCCATAGTCGGAGGCCCGGTTGAGATTGCGTTTACTGTTGAAAACGACGGTTATGCATCCGCATCCTCCGGTACATACGGCGTAATGCTTTTTCATGATGTTGCCGGAGATGGATCTTATGACTCGATCAATGACACAGCCATTTATGAATGGGCTGCTGCAGACTGCCCGGCAGTGCCCTGGGATAAAGACGGCAGCGGTGAGAATGACGTTCTATTTACGACGCTCACCATTGATAATTTAAATTACCCGGCAACTATTACGGCAGGTACACAAGATATAGGTGTACGAATTACCGGAACCCTTGATGAATGGGGAGCAGGAAATGATACTGACTATGCTAGTTTGCAGTTTGCCGATAAAGACATAGATCTTGAACCGGGGTTGATTTCCACCACCTTCGCGAGTAATGTAGATGTTTCTACCGATGTGACTATTCCGGTAACATTGCTTATAAAGAATAGCGGGACTGAAACAATTGATACTGACTTTGATGTTACTTTCTACAGCAGTGATGATGCAATCCTTGATACAGGTTCAGATACTCTGCTTAATACGGAGACTGTCACCGACTCAGTCGGAATCGGTGGAGTAGGACAGGTTGAATTAAGCGCTAATATTATCTTTAATGAAGATGCAACCGGATTTTATACGATCTATGCCGTTGTTGATTCAGCAGATGGTGTTGCAGAAACCGATGAAGACAATAACCAGGTAGACACTGCCGCCGCAAGCCCGTTGTATATTCTGGTTCAGGATTATGATGATCAGGCTGATATTGATGTTAATATGATAATGTTTTCAGGCGGCACAGAGGATGTGGACGTAATTGCTTACCTATATGATACTGCCTGGTCTTCGAGCAGCGGAGGTTATTACTATAATCTTCAAACCGGTACTAGTTATATCAGTGAAACACTGATTGGCGGAGGAACCCATGGGGTGCGTTTGTATAATCGGGATGCAACAGCTGCCATAACATGGCGCATAGTTCCCAGTTACGTTACTTCCGTAAACGAGGCTTACTGGCCGGATCCGCTTATAAGTGATGATCAATTTGAGGATAACGACTCAACCGGTACTGCTACGGATCTTGATGCTCTTGGTATCAATCCTTTTAATGAATGGATTCAGAGCTATGATACTTCCAACTATGAAAACGACTACTATTCATTTACAATGTAGTTTGTAAGTATAAAACTTTACTGCCGGGGGCGATTCACACAGTGTTTCGCCTCCGGTTTTTATTAAGCTGTGACAGTTCTGTTATAGCTATCCCGGACTTGCCAAAAAGCATATAATATATTATGTTCTATTATCAGACAATATGAAGAAGGCGGTGAATCATGATAGCAAAGAAAGAAGGTGACTTTAAAAAGGGTTACACATCAATCACCGAGCAGCACGGAAAAAATTCTGAAATGCTGCTTGATTTCGGTATCCTGAAAATGGATAAGGGTGATGTTCTGACTGATGATAAGAAGAAGGAACGCGCCTGGCTTTTAATTGAAGGGAATGTTGAATTTGAATGGGAGGGGCAGAAGGCTTCCGGAAAGCGTATTTCCTGTTTTGATGAAAGCCCTGTTGTTCTGCATGTACCTGAGGGTGTTGAGGTTAAGATTACAGCTGCTGCAGAATGTGAGTTGGCTGTTGAAGCATGTGATAACCCCAAATCGTTTCCATCGAAGCTCTACAGACAGGATGATATCAGAAGCGATATTTTCGGCGGAGGAATTCTTGACAATACTTCAATGAGAACTGTTCGCACTGTATTTGACGGAGAGATAAATCCCGACTCAAATATGGTTATGGGCGAGGTAATCAATCATCCCGGTAAGTGGTCGAGTTTTCCGCCTCATGATCATCCCCAGCCGGAAATATATCACTACAGATTTTTTCCACAGCAGGGTTTTGGTGTATCATTGCTGGATGAGGATGCTCATGTTGTAAAAGATGGTGACTCCAGTCTTATAACACCCGGAAAGACACATTCGCAGGTGGCCTCCGCAGGTTATGCTATGTACTACATCTGGATGATTCCCCATCTGCCTAACGACAGATGGCTTCCTACTACAAGATACTTCAGGAAAGACCATGAATGGCTCAAGGAAGGTGATCCAAAAATATGGCCTGAGCTTAAATATGAGGGAAGGCTTAAGAAATAGGTATCAGCTGATATTCTCAATCCGGCTGAAGTCCAGCTCATCTTTTGTGTGGGCGCGAAGCTGTTCAGCCGGGTATCCAACCGCAATAAGCGATTCAATTTTCTCATTTTCTTTAAGCTTCAGCAGTTTGTGCATGTATTCTTCGGAACTGCCGCCGTCGTCAGTTTTCCGTTTTCTCATCTGGAGCCAGCATGAGCCCAGCCCAAGACTTTCAGCTTCAAGCTGAACAACAATTGAGGCTATAGAGCAATCTTCAACCCAGACATCAGTAATATCGCTTAAACCTACCACGGCAATCAGCAGCGGGGCAGTCTCAACCGCCTTCATACCGTGGGCTTTTGCAGAAGCGGTTTTACGTATAAGTTCAGGGTCGCTGACAAAAATGAAGCGAGAGGCCTTCTTATTTTGTGATGTGGGGGACAACAGCAGGGATTGTTTCAGTTTCTCTGTGATTTCGTCTGACAGTATTTCATCGGTAAACTTTCTTATACTGCGGCGTTTATATAATAAATCAAGCATGGAAATCTCCTTTTCCGAATCATATCACGGGATCAGGAAGGATGCATATGGTAATTAAAAAAAGTGTTGCTGATTAAAATTGCAATCTAAGGCGGGATGATTTTCTATCCCCTATGACCCATTTCACTTGAAATTTTATGAGCTGAATCTTTTACCAGACCTGAAATTTCTTCAATTCTATCTTTTCCAAATGTTATTACAGTTGATGTTATACCCACCGCGCCGATTAGCTTGCCGCTGCTATCCCAAACCGGTGCAGCACAGCAGCGTATATCATCAACGAACTCCAGTTCATCCATGGAATATCCCTGGTTTCTGATTATTTCAATTTCGGATCGGAGAGCATCAGCACTGGTAATTGTCATATCAGTCCGATGGTGAAGTGGATTGGTTTCAATGTATTCATCAAGAGTGAAATCATCTGTAAATGCAAGAATAGTTTTCCCGTGTGAAGTGCAATAGAGGGGGAACAAACTACCTACAGGAGAAGAAAATCTGATAGGGTGGGTTGTTAATACTACATCAAGAATCATTGACTGCATTCCTACTGGAACAGCCAGATGGGCTGTTTCTCCTGTTTTTTCCATTAACGTTTCAAGATGCGGATAAGCTACAGCTTTCAAGTCACGCTGTGAGAGTGTGTGAAGTCCGTAATGCAGAAGCATGCTTCCAAGGAAGTAGCGATCGTTCTTTTTTTCTACAATGAGTTCATTTTCGAGTGTGTGCAGTATTTTAAAAACAGTGGATTTCGGAGCCTGCAGTCTTCTTACGATGTCACTAAGGGTCAGCCCCTCGTCATTTTCGGAGATACATTTAATGACAGAAAACGTTTTTTCCAGTACTGGTATTGTATACGATGATGCCATATAAACTCCGATGTAATATTAATCCTGTTGAATTATATCACTTTTTCATTTTTGATAAAGCCCGGCATATTAGCCGGGCGGGAATCTTTTATTATCTTGCGAGCCAGCCGCCGTCGACTGCTAGTGTGTAGCCATTAACATAATCTGCCGCAGAAGATGCCAGAAATACTGCAGGCCCCGCGACATCAGAGGGCTGTCCCCACCTGTCAGCCGGGATCCTTCCTAACAGTTCTTTTGAGCGAACCGGATCATTTCTTAGGTTTATAGTGTTGTTGGTCTCCATGTATCCGGGAGCAATTGCATTTACATTTATTTTATCTTTTGCCCACTCACAGGCAAGCAGTCTTGTAAGACCCATAATTCCACTTTTACTTGAAGTATAGGATGGCACCCTTATTCCACCCTGAAAAGACAGCATGGAGGCTATATTAATTATTTTTCCGCCTTCGCCTTGTTTTATAAACTGCCTTGCCGCCGCCTGACATAGGAAAAAAACTGTCTTAAGGTTTGTGTCCATAACTTCGTCCCAGTCCTTTTCGGTGAAATTTATTGAGTCTTCACGGCGAATAATTCCGGCGTTATTGACGAGTATGTCAATCCTCCCGTATTTATCAACTGTATTGTCAATAATATCATTAACCGGCGCTATTGATTTAAGATCTGCCTTGATTCCAAAGAACCTGCCGCCGGATTTTGTAATCATGGCTTCTGTTTCGCCAGCATCATTCCTGTAGACACCGGCTACTGCCGCCCCTGCTTCAGCCAATCCCAGGCTGATTCCCTGGCCCAATCCGGTATTACTGCCGGTCACAATTGCAACCTTACCTTCTAAACTGAATTTGTCAAGTATCATTATATTTCCCTTTATTTTAGGTCCTTCATATCGACACCATCCATATCAGTGAAGGTCTGGTTTTCTCCCACCATTCCCCAGATGAAAGTATAATCCCTTGTTCCGGCACCAGAATGAATTGACCAGCTTGGTGAAATAATTGCTTCTTCGTTTCTCATCACTACATGTCGTGTTTCATCAGGAGTCCCCATTAGATGGAACACAACGGTGTCTGGTTCCATATTGAAATACATATACACTTCCATTCTGCGCTCATGAGTGTGAACAGGCATGGTATTCCAGATACAATTTGGTTCTAATATTGTCATCCCCATGCAGAGCTGACAGCTTTCGACAACGGCGGGGTGGACATACTGGTGAATTGTGCGTTCATTTGATTCTGCAAGCGATCCCAGGTGCACCTCTTTTGTTTCTGAAAGCGGAATCCATTTTGATGGATAGGCTTTATGTGCAGGTCCTGACAGAAGGTAGAACTTCGCAGGAGTTTCTGCTGAATTACTTGTGAATGAAATCTCTTTAGTTCCCATTCCGATATAGAATCCGTCGTTCTGATTCATTTCGTATTCTCTACCATCGAGCGTCATTTTACCGGCCCCGCCGATATTTACAACTCCGCCTTCGCGTCGTTCAAAAAAATACTCACTGGCCAGTTCTTTTGCTCCATCCAAAGATAGTTTTTTTCCTGCAGGACAGATTCCTGCGGTGATGATACGATCAACATGACTGTAAGTCAGTTTTGCCTGATCCTTTACAAATAGATTCTGAATAAGGAATTCTTTCCTTAATTCTGATGTGTCCATTTTTTTCCCGTGATCCGGGTGTACTGGATATCTAATGTCCATAGTAGTGCTCCTTTAGCTACATAAATAAAGTTGGCAGCCATAGTGTCAGCTGCGGTATAAAAGTAATGGCGATCAACGTCACCAGGTTTGCCATTAAAAATGGTAGGGCTGATTTAAAAATCGTTCCAATTTCGAGCCCTGACAGTGATGATGCAACGTTCAGGCACATCCCGACCGGCGGAGTTACAAGTCCTACTGCAAGGCCGGAAACGAGGATTACTCCAAATTGAACCGGGTGAACTCCAAGCAGCTGTGCTATCGGCAGAAAAATAGGTGTAAGCAGCAGTATTGCAGGACTTACATCAAGAAATGTTCCGGCAAGCAGGATGATTAAATCAATGATAATGAGAATCATAAAAGCCGGGAGCTCGAGTCCGGATACAAACATTGCCAGTGCTTCGGGGACACGCTCAATAGCAAGAATCCAGATATACAGTTTTGAAAGGGCTATGATAATCATCACCTTTGCCGAGGTAATTACAGATTCTTTAAGAAGAATCGGGAGATCCCCTGGTTTAAGTGTTTTAAATACAAAGGTTCCAATTACAAAAGCGTATAAAACGCCAATGCCTGCAGATTCTGTTGCTGTGGCAATACCCAGAACAACAGAACCGATGACAAAGAGCGGCATTATTACTGCTAGTACAGCGCGCTGGATAGTAATCAGTTTTTCTCTTCTGTTGAGTGTCCGCTCCTCTCGAGGATGTTTTTTTGAATAACTGATTGCAAAGGTAATGGCAAGCATGATCAGCCCAATCATTATGCCCGGGATTGCACTGCCTAAGAACAGTTTGCCAACGGATTCTTCTGCTGCCATTGCGTAGATTATCATAGGAACGCTCGGCGGAATTATCATCCCCATTGTTGATGATGCAACAGTGATGCCGCTTGCATATTCAAGTGAATACCCCTTTCGATTCATCTCAGGGATCATGATTGCACCTACAGATGCTGTATCTGAAACTGATGAGCCGGATATTCCGCCGAATATCATGCTTGCAAAAACATTTACCATACCGAGTCCGCCTCGTAAACGTCCGATGATAATCATGCAGAAATCAATGAGACGGCCGGTTATTCCGCTTTTATTCATCAACGCGCCCATGAGACAGAACAGTGGGAGGGCAATCATCGAATACGACTGCATCCCCGCAAAAAAACGCTGAGGCAGAATAGATATAAGATCCGGCTGTTCGAAAATAAAATACAGGAAGCCGGATACTCCGAGCGAATATGCAATTGGAACACCGAGAACTAAAAGAATTACAAGACTGATTAATAAAATTGCCATTTACCAGTTCTCTCCTGTTTTCTTTGTAAAAATTTTATAGATGTTGAATCCGCAGTAGACTACAGACAGGATACAGCCGATTGGTACGCTTATCTGAACCAGCCGCATAGGAATTCTCAGGACAGGTGATTCTGAATGACCTACTTTTGATATCCATGTATAGCTCAAATACATAAAAACAATATTTATAAGGGCTATGCATACAATGCTTAATAGATCTGTGATCATCTGTACTATTCGTCCGCGATGTTCTACAAAAAAACCGATTCGGATGTGTTCATTCTTGCCAATTGCAATTGCAGCGCCAATCGCCGTTGTATAAACAAAAAGATATTCCATAAGCTCGTTGCCTCCTGTTATTCCAGTGTTGAATACATACCTCAGTACTACAAGCAGAATGGTTAAAACAACGATTACAAAGAAGATCACTGTGATGAGTGAATTTAGAAGCTTATTAAGACCGTTTTCAATTTTAAAAACTGCCGCTTGGTTATTGTTTTCCATAAGATAAATTACTCCATAAGAAAATGCCGGGGGTGACCCCGGCATTCAGGATTTATTTTGCTGCGTCAAGTATTGCGTTAATTTCATCCCATGTGAAATAACCATCATCTACATAGCCCTGCCATACAGGTCTTGCAGCTTCTACAAATCCGGCATGATCAGCAGGCGAAATTTCATTTACTTCAAGATTTTCTTTAAGTGTGTAAAAGTAGTCTTTTTCGCCGCCCAGCCATTTTTCATTGGAGTATTTCATTGTTGATTCTGCTACTGAATCAAATATTGCTTTCAAGTCGTCAGGAAGAGCGTTGTACCAGTCAGGATTAACATAGAAGGGATCCGGATGAATCTGCCAGTTGACGAGTGATAGGTATTTCTGTGCTTCGTAGAACTTCATATCAACAATGTTTGAGAACGGGTTTTCCTGGCCGTCTACAACACCGGTTTTCAGGGCCATATAGGTCTCTGTGTAGGCAACCTGCTGCGGGTTGGCACCGATAGCCTTGAAAGTTTTTATTGTCATATCGATCGGCGGAGTTCTCATCTTGAGTCCTTTGAGATCATCAACGGTTTTGATCGGACGTACACTGTTTGTTATGTTTCTGAAACCGCCTGCAACACCGGTTGCGGGAATATAAAGCCCGTTTTCAAGTGCGCCTTTATTGATTTCCTTACCGATTGGTCCGAACATAATCTCCTGAACCTGATCTGTATTGTTGAACATGAACGGGAGGGTGTAGATCAGATACTTTTTATTTGCTCTTTCAAATAAACCGCCCCTGGATCCCTGTACAGAACCGAGCTTTACCATGTCCAGTACTTCAGCCTCTGTGCCGAGCACCCCGTTGTAATAGAGTTCAACCTCTATTCTGCCGTTACTGGCTTTTTCAAGCTGTTCTTTGAAGAAGTCCATCGACAGACTCCGCGGATGGTTTGGAGACTGCGTGTGAGCATACTTAAATAAATAGGTCTGAGGTTCAGCCTCAGCTGCAACTGTTTCTTCCCCCTGTGTTTCCTGCTGGCCTCCTGCAAAGGCGAAGCCTGCAAACATAGCTGCTACTAATAGACAAACTATAATCTTTTTCATTCTTATCCTCCTGAGTTTCTGATTAGAAACACTGTTTCTTATTGAGAACATGATAACATGACTATAATTGGCTGTCAAATTTTATTTACGTGTTTTAATGTATGCAAAAAATGTCTTAAAAAAGAGTGCCGCAATGACGAGAGAACCGCCTATTATTGACAAGACAGAAGGTATTTCACTGACGAGTATTGCTACCCAGACAGTAGCTGCAACCGGTTCCAGGAGTTTGAACAGGGATGCTTCCATAGTTCCCATTTTTGCCTGACCCTTTGCGTATAATATAAAGGGCGTCGCCATTTGAAAAATTCCTAGAACTATAAAAAAAGGTATATTGCCCGGTATGACAGAATCGGGAATGAACAGACTCGGTACGGTAACGATAATTGCTATGAGATTTCCCCAGATCAGCGGTTGAATAGCATCTTCAGGTCCTGCGTCTTTTATGATTACCGCTAGTATTGAAAAGAAAAACCCCGCAGCCAGAGCAAGCAAGTCGCCTTTCGAGCCGTTAAAAGAAATTCCGCTGAAAAAGCAGAGAACTATGCCTGCCATAATAATAGAGAGTATAATCCAGTCCTGTTTCAGAGGTTTTTCCTGAAGAAAAATGAATCCAAGAATTGCAATGAAGAATGGAGAAGTGTTGCCTAAAATTGTTGCATTGGCCGCAGTTGTGAATTTTAAGGCAGTATAAAATGATAGCGAGGTTGCGGCATACAGGACGCCCCCAATTATCAGTCTGGGTTTTATTTTAAAAGGTCTGCAGCTGCCGGTATAAAGACCATAGATGATAAATACGGTAAGTCCGGAGCCGCATCTGAAGAACGTCAGGACCATTGGTGAACTGTGAGTTATCTTACTAATCGGTGCACCGATACTGAACAGGAGGGTTGCTGTAAGCACTAAAAATATCGGTTTTAATTTATTTTCCTCTTTTTGACTCATCATCTACCTTTACTAATGCACAAAATTTGGAACCGGATCAATACCTGCAGGGCACTACACTTGGCAAATTAAAAAAAGTGTCGTATAGTCAGATTATCACTGCCAAGCAAGGAGGCGTTAATGTTGGATTTTGTAATTAGGGATGTTCCTGTTCAGGATGCTCGGAATTAGATAATCTCGCCATTGAACATTTTTTTAGAATTATGACGGAGTAATTCCGATTTCTTTTCCGATCTATCCTCACAGAAAATCTCGTAGAATTTTTTCCCGAACAGGACATCTATTTTCCATGCAACTCAATACAGTAACAAGCATAAAGGAAAACCATGTCCAGAAACCGGCATACAAATAATATTAATACCGAAACCTTTATCTGCAGTCATTGCGGAGGTGCTGTTGTACCTGTTAAATCAGGAAGCAGGCAACGCAACCATTGTCAGACCTGTCTATACAGCCTGCATGTTGATCTTGGAAAGGGCGGCAGGCGCTGCGGGTGTCGAGGCGAGATGGAACCCATCGGTGTATGGGTAAAGCCCTCCGGCGAATGGGCTCTGATACGCAGATGTGCCAAATGCGGATTTATCCGTACAAACAGGATTGCAGCGGATGATAACGAAGTTCTGCTGTTCACTTTAGCGGCAAAACCGCTTATGATGCTGCCGTTTCCGGCGGAGAAAACACTGGAAAAGATAGGTGAATAATGAATGTTAACTATGATGAAAACGGCTGGGGAATCCTCCCCGGCAATGATGAAATTGAACGTTGCCGGAATGAAGAGCTGAGTTTCGGCAGAATAGTCCGTGAAAACCGCGGAATCTACCAGATTGCGGTCAGGGACTGCGGCTTCACCGGCGGCGGTACTATGAATGCCGAGGTAAGCGGATCATTCAGGTACAGGGCAGTGACTGCAGCCGATTATCCGGCGGTTGGCGATTGGGTTGCTTATCGCTCAGCAGATGACAGCCTTGCCGTAATTGAATGGGTTGCGCGCCGTCGCAGCTGCTTCTCAAGAAAAGCCGCCGGGGATATAACCGAAGAGCAGGTTATTGCAGCAAATATCGATGTAATATTTCTGGTGTTTGCAATCAACGGCGGCCGCAATTTTACAGCATCCGGCCTTGAACGTTACCTGACGGTAGCATGGGATTCCGGCGCGCAGCCCGTTGTCGTGCTGAACAAGGCGGATCTCTGCAGTGAAGAGGAGCGCGAGGCGGCCCTGCTTGTTGCCGAGGCCTCAGCCCCCGGAGTCGGGGTCCATCTGGTCAGCGCAGTTACGGGCCAAGGGCTAGAGCAGCTTCGGATCGGAACTCAGCCTGAGGGAGGGGCGGGGCTTGAGCCGGGGATGATAATTGCACTTGCAGGACCGTCGGGGGTAGGGAAGTCTACACTGATTAATGCCCTTGCGGGAAGTGAACTGCAGAAGACAGGTTCCCAGAGGGCGGCCGATCTGCGCGGCAGGCATACAACCACCCATCGTGAGCTGTTCCGCCTTGAGTCCGGCCTGCTTATGATAGACAGCCCGGGTATGAGGGAGATGCAGCTTTGGGCCGATTCAGAAAGTGCTGACGATGTTTTCAGTGAGATAGCTGAAATCGCCGCAGGCTGCCGCTTCAGTGACTGTACACATCAGGGGGAACCCGGCTGCGCGGTGCAGGAGGCTCTTGCATCTGGGGAGCTTGAGAAACGGAGGTTCGATAACTATCTGGGACTTAAGCGCGAACTAGATTATCTCGAGCGCAGGCAGAGCGAAAAGGGGGCAGGTAAACAGGAGCAGCGATGGAAGGATATTACAAAGCAGATTAGAAAATATTATAAGCAGAGGCGGTGATTACGCTCCTATCAAGGAAGCGATTTTATAATGTATTTCAGTTTGCACGGAATACGAGCTTGCGCAGTGATACTTAAAACCTTAGAATAACTTATGACGCTAAACCTTCCCTGGGAACAGACCGAAATACAGATTGCCCTTCCGGATAACTGCGGGACCGTTGTTCTTGAACCAAATGAGGTCCCGGTCTGCTCTGACGCGAACGGTGCCGTTTATGAAGCCCTTTTCTCTGGCGGTTGGGACGAATTTATAAAGGCGCCCGGAAAACTCCTTGTGATAGTGAACGACGGTACTCGGCCGACCCCGACCCGGACTGTGCTCGAGATCCTCGCCGATGAACTTGACGCAGCGGGTGCGGAGTTTATCGTTGCCACCGGCGTTCATCGTGCGCCGACTGAAACGGAACTAGAGTATATCTTCGGCAGCACCCTCGAGCGTTTCAGATCCTGCATCTCCGCCCATAACGCCAGAACTGATGAAACATTTGTCATAGGCACAACCTCGCGCGGAACCGAGGTAAAACTTAATTCAAAGGTCAGGCAAGCTGAAAGGGTGCTTATAATCGGTTCGGTTGAGCCCCATTATTTCGCAGGCTACACAGGAGGGCGCAAGGGGTTGCTTCCCGGTGTAGCGGCATACAGTACTATAGAACAGAATCACAAGCTGGCGCTCTCGCCCCGGGCTCAAACCCTAGCCCTTCACGGGAACCCGGTGCATGAAGATATGCTCGAAGCATGCCGCCTGATTGATAAAAACGTGCTTACAATAATGACTGTGCTTGACCGGAATCAGAACCTCTATGGGGTTACTGCCGGCGGACTGGAGGATGCATTTGATGCTGCTGTGCAGAAGGCTGATGAGGTTTTTGTAGTACCGCTTAAGCAGCAGGCTGACGCCGTTATTGCCTGTGCGAAATATCCTATGGATATAGATCTGTATCAGTCACAGAAGGCTATTGAGAATGCGAAACTGGCATTAAAGTCTGGCGGCACCCTGATTCTTGTGTCGGCCTGCCGCGATGGAATTGGTGAGGACACCTTCAGAGATCTTCTGGCCTCATGCCCTAGTCCGGAAGCAGTTTATTCCAAGATCGAGGCCGGCTATAGACTCGGCTATCATAAGGCTGCCAAAATTGCAGAAATATGTTCAAAGGCAAATGTTGCAGCCTTTACCGGCTTGGATTCGGATGTTCTGAAATCAGTATTTATTAACCCGGTTGAGAATCTTCAGCAGACTGTCGACGAACTGATCAGCGTCAATCAAGGGAATACAAAATTCCTTTTAGCAGTGATGCCTGATGCAAGTGTCACTGTACCGCATCTTCAGAACAGCTGATTTTTCTTTTGCCTAAGTTATACTGAAGCATAAGTATAGTTTTTTTTATATATGTCTGGATCATCTCGGTTTAAGCTGTTAAAATAATGACTTGATTGACCGGTTGCAGGTAGTAATGCACTGGAAATTCAATCAAATGTTTGTTATATATTACAAACATAGTCAACAAATCAAAACGGAGGCAAAACGTGAAAAAATTTACTGTAATTTTTCTTGTTGCTGCAGTTCTGGTGTCATTTGCATTCCTTTCAGGATGTTCAAAAGACAGCGGAACAATCAAAATCGGTGTTGCAGGTGCACACAGCGGAGACCTCGCTTCATACGGAATTCCTTCAGTAAAGGCTGCTGAACTTGTAGTAGAAGATTGGAATGCCAATGGCGGCGTTCTCGGTAAACAGATCGAACTCGTGGTTGAAGATGATGTTTGTAAACCCGAAGTTGCAACTAATACTGCTGCAAAACTTGTAGGAGAGGAAGTCGTTGCGGTTATCGGACACATCTGTTCAGGCGCTACAAAGGCTGCTCTCGGTATCTACAAGGATTCTGATATAATTTGTATTTCCCCGTCGGCAACTAACCCGCCGCTTACTCAGAGCGGAGATTACCCGAACTTCTACAGAACAATAGCTCCGGATGATGCTCAGGCACGTCTCGAAGTTGATTTCGCAACTCAGACCCTCGGGTTTAAAAAGCTAGCTGTTCTTCATGATAAGGGTGACTATGGTAAGGGACTTGCTGAATTCGCAAAGGCTATGATTGAAAGCGATGGTGTAGCTGAAATCGTTCTTTACGAGGGAATAACTGTTGGTGCTGTAGACTATTCTGCGGTTCTTAATAAGGTTAAAAATTCCGGTGCAGAGGCAATTATCTACGGCGGTTACCATCCTGAAGCATCTAAGCTTGTAGGTCAGATGAGAAAGAAGGGAATGGACACAGTATTCATCTCTGATGACGGTGTTAAAGACGATACCTTCATCAAGGTTGCCGGTGAATATGCTGAGGGAGTTTATGCAACAGGACCTATGGATACCTCTTCCAATACCCTGACAATGGCTGCGAACAAGGCTCATCAGGACAAGTACGGCGAAGATCCGGGTGCATTCTTCCTGAACGCATACGCAGCAACTACTGCTATTCTCAATGCAATTGAGAAAGCCGGTTCTACCGATTATGATGCGCTGACAAAGGCTCTTCAGAGCGAATATGTTGATACTACCCTCGGAAGTATAAGTTTCGATAATAAGGGTGATGCAATCGGTGTAGGGTTTTCCGTATTTCAGGTACAGAACGGCGTTTACGTAGAAATCCAGTAATCTTTATATTACTCTGATTATTCAAGATGCAGACACGCGGGCCTACCGGTCCGTGTGTTTGTTTTTCCATCTATCTAAAAATTCTACCAAAATTAAGCCTCAAGGTAGAGGAGTTATTCAAATATGAATAGTACTTATTTTATTGAACTTTTTCTTGGCGGATTGACAAGAGGAAGTATTTACGCGCTTATAGCGCTGGGTTATACGATGGTATACGGTATTATCCAGCTTATAAACTTCGCTCATGGCGAGATTTATATGATAGGCGCTTTTACAGCCCTGATAGTTTCAGGAGCACTTGCGTTCACCGGACTCGACCCGGTTCTTATTTTTCTTATTGCGGCTGTAGTAGCCGTCGTCTGGTCGGCAAGTTACGGAATTACAATGGAAAAGATCGCATACAAACCGCTGCGAAAGGCGCCGAGATTATCGGCTCTGATTAGTGCAATCGGTATGTCGATGTTTCTTCAGAATTACGTTCTGCTTGCACAGACTTCCGACTTTCAGCCTTTTCCGGAACTGATTCCTGATCTTGCCTTTCTGGATCCGGTTTCAAATATTATGAACACAACCCAGTTTATTATACTGGTTACCACGGCAGTTGTAATGATTCTGTTTACGCTGCTGATCAGATATACGAGGATTGGCAAAGCTATGAGAGCCACGGCTCAGGATAAGATTATGGCTCAGCTTGTGGGAATTAATGTAAACCGGGTCATCATGTTTACATTTCTGATAGGTTCGTCTACTGCGGCTATTGGTGGTGTTCTTATAAGCTCCCATGTAGGACAGATTAATTTTTATATCGGGTTCATCGCTGGTATAAAAGCATTTGTTGCAGCTGTCCTTGGCGGAATCGGTTCGATTCCCGGAGCGGTGCTTGGTAGTTTTGTTCTGGGCTTAACTGAGAGTTTCGGAACCGGCTATATTTCCAGTGATTATGAAGATGTATTCGCCTTTGCGTTTCTTATAATAATCCTTATTTTCAGACCGTCCGGGTTGCTCGGCAAACCGACCAAGAAAAAGGTGTAGGAGGTAGTTATGTCGGATACAGCAAAAAACGGTTTAAGCCGGTATATTACAGCAAAAGATGTAAAACGCTCTGCCATCATGGCTGTCTGGTTCATGTTCCTTACCTTTCCCATCATGGTAATTAAGGTTAATACAGTTACCGATACGGTTGAGTGGCGATGGTTCAATATGCTAATCATAGGTGTAGCAAGCTTTATCCTCTCGCATGTATGGAAGCTTATGATTGACAGGCGTGAAGGCCGAATGGCTGATGCAGTTTCAAGCAGCGTGATTGTTGAAAAGAAGACCCTCCGCGACAGGATGGAAGAGAAACCGATGATTAAGAAGGTCGGTAGCCTGGTGATACTTGTTATTGCGGTTTTATTCCCGATTGTTACGGGAATGTACCAGACGAGCATTATGATTACCGCACTTCTCTATGTCGTGCTTGCACTCGGGCTGAATATTATAGTAGGGCTTGGCGGACTTCTTGTCCTGGGTTACATAGTTTTCTATGGTGTAGGTGCTTATACCTATGCTCTACTGAATTATCACTTCGGTCTGAACTTCTGGCTGGCTTTGCCGCTCGGCGGTATTTTCGCTATGATAATCGGTATTCTGATTGCAATTCCGGTCCTGAGGCTCAGGGGGGATTATCTTGCCATAGTAACTCTTGCCTTCGGAGAGATATTCAGGATTGTAATGGAGAACTGGAACGGACTGAGTTTTGGACCGAGTGGTATTGCAAACATCCCCAGGCCGACTCTTTTTGGTCTGGACTTCTCAATTCAGCAATCGACGACATTGACATATTATGTAATCGTAATATTTGTCATTATTACGATTTTTATTGTCCGGCGCCTTGAAGACAGCCGCCTTGGCCGTGCCTGGGTTGCTATGCGAGAGGATGAAATTGCCGGTGAAGCTATGGGGATTGATATGTGGAAAACCAAGCTTGCAGCCTTCGCTCTTTCGACCTTCTGGGCCGGTGTTGCAGGTGTTATCTTTGCCGGAAAGACTACATTTATAAATCCCGCAAGTTTTACCATGTGGGAATCAATCCTTGTTTTATGTATGGTCGTTTTAGGCGGTATGGGTTCCATACCGGGTGTAATCAGCGGAGCTCTGATAATCACTCTACTTCCTGAGTATCTGAGAGCGTTTTCCGAGCTGCGAATGCTTATTTTTGGTGCGGTGCTTGTTCTTGTGATGGTATTTAAACCGGAGGGAATGATACCTGCAATCAGACAGAAGTATGAGTTTAAGGGAATAACTGGAAATAAGAATAAGGGGGATAAATAATGGCTCCCATACTTGATGTTAAAAAGCTCCGAATGGACTTCGGCGGACTTCGTGCTGTCAATGATGTAGACCTTTATATCAATGAGGGTGAGATTGTCGCTCTCATTGGTCCTAACGGAGCTGGAAAAACTACATTTTTCAACTGTATCACCGGCGTAACCAAACCAACTGCCGGCGATGTAATGATAACTCCGCCTTCCTCCGGTAAAACGGAACGGATAAACGGCCTCAAGCCGAATACAATTACTGAACGCGGACTTGCACGTACTTTTCAGAATATCAGGCTGTTCCAGAACATGACAGTTCTCGAAAATGTTATGATAGGCAGACACCCGCGAATGAAGGCAGGCGTACTAGGTGCGATTCTGCGTGATCCGCGAACAAAGGCTGAAGAGAAACAGGTTATTGAGGACAGTTATGAGATTCTGAAGAAACTAAACCTTGAGATGTTTGTTAATGAGCTTGCTAAGAACCTTCCCTACGGTGCTCAGCGCCGTCTTGAGATTGCGCGGGCTATGGCAACTGAACCGTTTCTGCTGCTGCTTGATGAGCCGGCCGCCGGTATGAATCCCCAGGAAACGCGCGAACTCGACGATACAATCGTTAGAATCCGCGATACCGAAGGAATTACCATCCTGCTAATCGAGCATGATATGAGTCTTGTTATGAGTCTCTCCGAAAGAATCTATGTTGTTGACTATGGAAAACTGATTGCAACAGGTGTTCCTGAAGATATAAAGAGCAATCCTGAAGTTATCAAAGCCTATCTCGGGGAGGAAATCAATGCTTAAGATTGAAAAGCTTGAAACCTATTACGGAAATATTCAGGCCCTGAAGGGTATTGATATTGAGGTTTCGGAGGGTGAAATAGTTACCCTTATCGGTGCTAACGGCGCCGGAAAAACAACAACCCTGATGTCTATCAGCGGTGTAGTACCTCCGCGAAGCGGAAAGATACTTCTCAACGGAGAGGATATCACCGGCAAGGCGCCGGATGAAATTGTACCTATGGGGCTTATTCAGGTTCCTGAAGGCAGACGGATCTTTCCTGATCTGACGGTTTCAGAAAACCTGGATATGGGCGCCTTTCTTCGTAAAGATGATGCACAGATTAAACGTGATGTAGAATATGTTTTTGAGCTGTTCCCTATTCTGTCGGAAAGGCGGAATCAGCGGGGCGGAACACTTTCCGGTGGAGAACAGCAGATGCTGGCAATAAGCCGGGCTCTGATGGCAAAGCCGCGAATCCTGCTCCTTGATGAGCCATCTCTCGGGCTTGCTCCAATTATCGTTCAACAGATATTCGATATCGTTAAAAAGATTAATGAGGAGCAGAAAACAACAGTCTTTCTCGTTGAACAGAACGCAAACCTCGCGCTTAAAACGGCTCATAAGGGTTACGTAATGGAAACCGGCCGCATCACTATGGCCGATACCTGTGAAAACCTTCTGAAGAACGACGAGGTTCAGAAGGCATATCTGGGCATGTAGTCTTTTTCAAAAAATGATAAAACCCCTGATCAGTTTTCTCTGATCGGGGGTTTTTTATTGAAAATAAAAAAGCCGCCCGAAAAGGACGGCTTGAAAAAGTCATAAATCTGGTTATTGCTGATTCGGAGATCAGATGTACAGAAACCTCTTAACCTTAAGTGAGGGTGTCAGCTCAAAGGGGATGCTCTGTTCAACAATAGCGTTCAATCTTGAAAAACTGCTGAGGTTTTTATTGATGCTTTTCCTCAATGTCTCAAGTATTTCTTCTTTTGCTGCCTGAAAAGCTTCAATATTGTGTTCAAAGCTGACTTTCAGTTCTGCCATCTGTTGTTTGAGCCTTTCTTCATCAAGAAAAACCTTTGCAACAAGACTGCCTTTCTTATTTTTCATTACAAGGCATTCAGATACAAGCGGGAAAGTTTTAAGTTCATTTTCAATCTCTTCCGGATAAATATTTTCACCAGCCGGGCCTAGAATAAGGTTTTTCAATCTACCGTTAATGAAGAGGTTTCCTTTTCGATCTATGCTTCCGAGATCGCCGGTTTTAAACCAGCCGTCCTCGGTAAAGACTTCATTGGTGCGTTCTTCATCCTTGTAATATCCCTGCATTATGCTGTCGCCGCGGGCCTGTACTTCCCCTTCATCCGATATGCGCAGCTCAACACTGTCAAAAACTGGTCCAATGCCGCGAAATACAGTTTCAAATGAGCCTGAACCCGCAAGAACGGGGGATGTCTCAGTCAGGCCGTAACCAACAGCGTAGGGAAACCTGGCTTCACGTAGAAATCGCTCTACTTTATCAGAAAGGGGAGCACCGCCTATCCCGAAGAACTTCAGCCTGCCTCCGAAGGTTTTTAGCAGCTTTTTACCGATTACAAGCCGGTTCAGGATTATTCTTATGGGAGCAAAAGGATAAACCCTGCTTAGTACGGGGCTTTTAGATATCGGACCCAGAACAGAGCTCTTGTAAATTTTCTCTATCAGCAGCGGTACACTGAGAATATAATGAGGGCGTATTTTTGCAATAGCCTTCAGCATTACTGTCGGTGAGGGTTTAAGTCCCAGGTAGGTGATATTTGCTCCCTGTATCATCGGCAGCATGAACCCCTGTGTAAACTCATACATATGAGCAAGAGGCAGAACTGAAAGCATAGAATTACCGGATTCGAATTTTCCTACCGGCACTGAATCGCAGGCATTAGTCATAATATTCTTATGAGATAATAACACACCCTTCGATGCTCCTGTTGTCCCTGAGGTATAAATAAGCGCTGCAGTATCTTCCGGATCACTTACTTCCGCAATGTCAATTTTGTCGGCGATACTTCCGTCGGCGTCAAAGAGACCAGTATCATCGATATTGACGAAATTCCCGTTTTTGAGCAGCCTGGATTCGGAAATCTTTGATTTAAGCTTATCGGATACGAAGATGAACTTGGCCTCTGAATGTTCAAGAATATTCATTATCTGCTCAGAGGCGAAATCGATCATAATAGGAACGGCTGTACCGCCCATTGTCGTGATAGCAAGCCAGCAGAGACCCCATTCTGAGCGGTTCTCACAAAGGATTGCGGCTTTATCGTTCTTTTTAAAGTTATTTTCGTTTAATTTATCTGATATTTTTGAAATTACGGTTCCGGCTTCCTTGTAGCTGAAGCATTTTCCGTCAATCGATGCGGTGAAGGGCAGGTCGGCATAGGCTTCTCTGCTGTTCTTCCAGGCGTAACCGATAGTCATCCTGTTATATAATTTCATTGTACAAATATATCTAAAAAAGGTTAAAAAAGCAACAATTGCGAATAAAAACTTCGCACATGCTACGCTCTTCCACAACTTCATTTAAAAGTATTATAATTCGCCTATGAGAACAGATATCATGACGCGTGTACTGCATTCCGAAACATTCAATCCCTGGTTTAATCTTGCTACCGAAGACTGGATTTTCCGAGAGATGGATCCCGATGGCCATGTTTTATTTTTGTGGCGAAACTGTGAGACCGTTGTAATCGGTCGGTATCAGAACCCATGGCTTGAATGCCGGCTTGAGCAGATGGCAGCAGACGGTGTAAAGCTTGCCAGGCGCCAGAGCGGCGGGGGGGCAGTATACCAAGATCATCAGAACCTGAATTTCACCTTTATGTCCGGTGCCGGGGTATATGATAAAGAACGTAATTTTGAAATTATAATAGATGCCCTTTCCAAATTTGGCATAAAAGCCGAAACATCCGGGCGCAATGATATGCTCTGCGAGGGAAAAAAGATTTCCGGCAGCGCATTCAAACTTACCAGAGACAGGGCTTTTCACCATGGAACCCTTCTTGTCGATGTAGATTTGGGACGACTTCAAAACTATCTCAATCCGGATATGCTGAAGCTAAAATCCAAGGGGATAAATTCAGTTAAATCAAGAGTTGCAAACCTGAAAGAATTTAATCCCGATATCGGTATAGAAGAGCTCGCGGACGAAATTACCTCATCATTTTTCAACAGGCTCGGAGCCGGAACCGAAGAGATTATGAATCTTGACTCATTGGAGAAAACTCCCAAGCTTACAGATTACTATGATATCCTGCGAAGTGAGGAGTGGCTTTATAAAAAAAGCCCTGATTTTACTCACAAACTGACCGACAGGTTCGAGTGGGGCGGGATTGAGATTAATATCGACGTTGTGCAGGGTATAGTTGCACAGGCTGAGATTTTTACCGATTCACTGTACCCTGAGATGATAGAAAAACTTGGGAAGGGTCTGAAGGATATGCCCTATCATCATGATGCTGTAGAGCGGATGATTGATAACCTCGCAAGTCAGAATGCCGTGTGGGAAGCAAGTCTTCGTGATATAGGCAGAATGCTGCTTAGCGAGATAAAGGGATAGCCCGGGCTATTTTTCCTCCTGTAGTTCCTTCAGCCGTTCGATGTATTCCGGTATCTCGAGCATCGGGGGACGTTCAAATTCCACAATTTTATGCTCCACCGCCTCAAAATCGCTGTCGTGGGCTACAAACTGCAGGAGTACGTTGTTAATATCCACCATATCTGTTATAAGCTCCAGTTTTTTCAGCCTTTTCAGGAAGGCCTGAAGTATTCCGAAAGCCATTTTACCCAGATCACGGGTGTCCTGGTTGCGGTGAACACGCTGGTCAAGGTCCGTTTGCGCAAAGGCGCTTAATCCCCATTTGGAGTAAACATCAATCAGGTGCGAGGTTTCTACACCATAGCCGATGGGGAACGGGATTGCCTCAAGGACCTCACGTCGTACAGCATATTCACCCGAAAGGGGCTGTATGACACCTGAAAGATCAGGGAAGAACAGCGAGAAAAGCGGGCGTACGAGTATTTCGGTCACCCGTCCGCCTCCGGACGGTCTAATGCCCTCTGAGAAGGCCAGTGGGCGGTCGTAAAAGGCCTTTACGTATTTTATTTCATCGTTGAATACCAGAGGCGCTACAAGCCCGTATACGAAGCGCGGGTGGATATTTTTGATATCTGCGTCGATGTATACGATAATGTCGCCTGATAGCTGATAGATTGCCTTCCATAGGTTTTCACCCTTACCGCGTTTGGGTTCGAGGCCGGGCAGTATATCCGCAGCCAGGTAAACATCTGCTCCGAACGAGCGGGCTATTTCCCTGGTTCTATCTTCCGAGCCGGAGTCTATTATTGCAATTTCATCGAGCAGAGAATGTCTGGACATTAGTTCCGAGCGAAAAAGGACAACCTCTTTACCGATTGTTTTCTCTTCATTCAATGTAGGAATACACAGCGATATTTTCAGGTTCTTCTCTTTCTTCATCTTTACAAGGGCGTCGAGATCCTCAAAATCGGAATGGTGGAAGGTATTCTGTTTTATCCAGTTTTCAAGTTTCATTTGAGTATCCCCTGTCTATTGTTTCTATCAGTGCAATCAGCTGTGCGAGACCAGTGTAGATTGGTGCTACTTCGATACTTTCGTCCAGCTGGTTCATGTTGTCGCCGGTGGTAAGTCCTATTGTAAGCGCCGGTATGTCCTTTGCAATAAATGCAGCTAGTTCGGACGTGCTTGGTGAGATTCGCGGTTTAACTTTCATATGCGACATTATCTGCCTTGCCGCTGAAGCAAGAGGATGTGAGAAGTCTATGCCGCCCGGCTGCCTGCGCGCAAGTACATTCAGGTTAATCTCTTCGCCTGTATGACTTGATACCTCTGAGGCAATATTCGAAATCTGTTTGAATACATTTGATACCATCTCGCCTGATTCACTCCGTATTTCAAAGCGCAGAACAGCCTTGGATGCCAGAGCGTTGAATGATTTCCCGCCTTCGATTGAACCGAATGCGATATTACAGCGGGGTCTTTTGGGCATGGGTATTTCAAGGATTCTGTTAATAACTTCATTTATCGTAATAATTGAGCCAACTGCGCCGAAGCGGGTCCAGTCGTACTGTTCCGGAACCTCACAGGTTAGTTCACAGCGTATCATTCCGATTGATGAATAACTCAGGCGACCGAGTCTTACACCTTCCAGGCATAGTCCGGCGGAAATAGGCAGTTTAGAGTTTTCAAGGAAGAACCTGAGACCTTCAATATCGCCGCGACCGAGGCTTCGTGATGAGCCCATGATAATAATATTTGATTGCAGTTCTATCCCAAGGTGTTCAATAATTGCCGGCAGGCTGGCAAGTGCTGCAACACCCAGGGCATTGTCGCCTATCCCGGGGCCGCTCATATACTGCGGCTGAACTCCTATGGTATGATCAATTTTATTGTCGAAATAACTGTCTGTATGGGCAACTATCATGATATTCCTGTCGCCGCGGATTCCGGGGATTATTCCAAGGGCATTCCCCTTCTCATCTGTTGAGCAGTTCAGCATTCGGTTCTCAGAAAAACGTTCAATAAGGAAGCGTACACGTTCCTTCTCTCCGAAGGTGGGAGCGGGAATTTCACCAATCATTACTATGTTGGCGAGTATCAGTTCGCTGAGTTCCTTAAGCTTTGTTTCATAACCGTCAAGCTTGTTTAAAATATCGTTTATTTTCGGCATAGCATACCTCTGATCTTATTCTACGGAATATAGGGGGCTTTTTCAACAAGATTATTCTGGGCAGGGCTTTTTTGGTGGAAATTTCATATAATTCTTGATATGCTCTATATATGAGAAACGGACTGATATCTTCGGCTATAATCGGCGTCCTGCTGCTTATTTTCTCCTGCTCTGCTTATCAGACGGTGTGGCTGAGCCTTGATCTGAAAACAGAAACAGTATATACAACATCGAATATAATTGTTAGTTACACCTATAACTGTGAAGACAGGAAGCAATACTGCTCATACAGGCTGTATAATTCCTCGGATCCTTCCAGTATTCTCATGGCTGATGAGGGTTATATGGATTCAACCGGCACACTGGATTTCAGTGATCTGGGACTGGGTGACGGAGATTATGTGCTGGAGTTCGATATCTACTCTGAAAACGGCGGTGATTTCTTTAAGCTTAATTTTCTGGAAGATCGATTTGAGTTTACTGTTGATATACCATAGGGGAGTGTTTGTGAAACTGAATACGGGTTTTTTTCATATTACGGCGGCGGTTATCATCTCTGTAATGCTTATTTTCTCATGTGATGAAGGTCTCTTTAATTTCAGCGATGAGACAGGCAATGTTTCAATTAATTTTATAGCCGACTCAGTCTCCAATGATCTTGGAACGGTAGAATTCTCACTTTACAACAGTGATACAGGCGACGAACTGGACAAGGAAGCCGATATTACATATGACGGTGATGACCAGATTGCATCATGCTATATATCCCGTGTAAATACAGGTTCGTGGGAGTTGAAGCTTGCTGTCTACGACAATGACGGCACTCTTGTATCAGACGCTGAGCGCGGTGCTGATTATTTCGAATTGGGGGTTGGTCAAACAGCCATTCTTGATTATGAGTATTTCAGCGACGGCAGCCTGGATTTTGAACTTGAGAGCGGAGCCTCATCGGGGTCAGACCTTATATCGATGGTGACTCTGGACAGCCTTGACTCGCTCGTGATTGTAAATAATTATGTAAATTCAATCGACAGCACAACCTGGGACGGAGCAATTATGATAGCTTTCGGCTCTGGTTTTGACAGCTCTATGGATGGGTTGCGACTTGATTATCCCGATTCCAGCTATTTTGAGTTAAGCAGCGCGTTGAGCAGGTCAATCAGCAATATCGAAACGGACATTCAATCTGATTATATCTACGCGAATAGAGTCGATTACACTGCAGTAGGTGATTATTCGATTACAGTTACTGATCTTAACGGGATTCAAACAACCGAAACGGATAACTGCTTTTTTGATTTTCCTGCTGATACCGGCTATATTTCTTTTTCCGGTGATGACTATATGGGCGGACAGGTACTTTTTAATATGTGGGAGTTAAATGATGCGCCCTCTGACGGCAGCGTATTTGCGTATACTGTTAATCGTGATGATGGTAAAGATACTTCGGAGGGGAATCTCTCTCTAGATGTATATGATATCGGGTCGCTTGATACTGAATTCTCATCCTTTGGTTTTGACAATGCGCCAACTCTCGATATAAGTTATATTGTTCTTGTTACGATTGATATCGATTGGGAAACAGCTGATGATGCATTTAATAATCCATCGGAGCCGGCTTATGTTCAATATTCGACCAATCTGTCGGTAGATAATCTTCCTATATGGCTTTATGGGGTCTTCGGCGACAGTCTTAATTATATCGGGGTATCAGTCTGGGAGTATGATTCATAAGCGATGAAAGAACTGGAACGAGCTTTAAAATTTATTAAGATGCTGGCATTCCTCTGTCTTTTCGCTGTGTTATCCTCCTGCAGCTACGGTTTCCTGAACTTCGCCTCTGAAACCGGTGAAATAGAGCTGTCATTTTTGATTTCGGGAACAAATGTTAATGATGTAGACAGTATAAAATTTAAACTTACACCGCCGGAAGGTTTATCAGTCTCGGAGACCATTGATCTTGAAAACGACACGGCCTGGACCAAATTCAGCAATGCGGATATCGGCAGCTGGAGTCTTGAGTGGGTTCTTTACGCGGATGGGGAAGAAGTTCAGAGCAGTGATGAGTCTATAGAAATCCCGGTTGAAGATCAGTATACCGTTAAATACACGCTTTCTGCCGTCTGGAACTCGGCTGACGGTGATTACGATATCACCCCTGAATACTTGTCATATGAAATTGGTGATAATGTGGATGATTCAGACGATGAAACGCCAGCCCCTGATTTTACCTTTTCATCAATGGAGATAAGCCCTGGTGTTGTTGTGAACAATGATGAGACGGAGGCCTATTACTGGTCTTATGTCAGGATTAGCGGTTCCGGGTTCAGTGATAATCTAAAATATCTGAAGCTGAGCTTTCCCGACGGATTTACATATGAGTTCGGCGGTTCCGACAGCCGTTACGTGCCTTATCAGCATTCGCTTGATGATAGTTTAATTGAGATTGAACGTGCCTACGCCGTTAATGAAAATGCCGTTGTGGGATACGATGGTGAAGATGATGATTACAGTCTGAGGCTGGTTGACTATAACAGCGGAGTTAAATCGGAAAGCTCTACCTTTGATTTTGATATCGGCAAATACATGCCGGAAATTGCGAACGGCACTGAAACAGATGTTGTAGATGTTACTTCCGGACATGATTTTGATTACAGCTTCGGTTCAGAGTCATCCGGTTCAACAAAGCTGGTCTATCTGATTAATGCATCCGACAGTTCTGAAGTCTACGGAGATGATAATACCTTTCCGCCGGACGATGCATCGCTGCTGGCTGACGGGGAAAGCGGAACTTTTACAATAGCCAGCAATCAGCTTACCGATGGTGTTACTTATCAGCTTGTGCTCGTTGCGGTTGAGTATTCTACAACTACGCCGTATTCTGACGCGGGGGCCTCGGAATTAATCTATGAGGCTGATCCTTTTTCTGACGTCTATCTTGATTTAAGTCCAAGTTATGTGGTTGAAACTATCAATTCAATTTACTGTGACGAGACAGGCTATGATGAAAATGCGGGTTATATAATTTGCAGGTTTCTTCAATTTGATGCAGAAGGACCCTAAGCCCCTGTCTTACCTGACTATATAAACAAGGTCCATACTCTGAGCACTTGCTTCGGATGCGGGGTCGGTACGGGCAGATATCCTGCCTTCGCTTGCTGAAGTGATTACGCCAAAGGTAACATACTGCTCATCTCTGCCGCGTTCTATCCGTTTTATTGTAATCCTTGTCCCTGTTTCAATCTCAAGCTGGGTAAGCGGTTCAATTGTAATAGAATTGCCGGATGCGTAAGAAACCGTGCCTATGAGGATGTTCTGCGCAACTGCTATTATTTCCGTTCCGGTCTCAGCTGTTCCTGCTGCCGCCAAATCCTGAATTCTCTGTATTGCTTCGCCGTAGAGTGATTCGCTCTTCGACTTTTCTGTTATTTCATTTTCGGCTGCATCGTCAAGCTCCGCTGAGCCGTCGAGGTAGGCAGTGAATGACAGAATGTCTTCAAATGCGGTGCTGCGTCCCTGTTTCAGACCGCTGTTATATCCCGTCACCTGTGATGCCCTGAGTCTGGAAGCCAGATTTTCTTCGGAGAGACTGTATTCTTCCATAAGGGCAGAATATTTACTCTCAGCTTCAGCAAGTTCGTTCTTTATCTGCTGAATCTCTTCATCAGCTGCCGCCCGGGTTTCTGCCACTGCAGCCTCGGTTTCTGCCCGCAGTTCTTCTATCTCGGCAGCGGCTTCATTCATGTTCACAGCCTCCTGCGCTGCGGCCGCGGCATCAGTAATTTCTGCTTTAAGCTTTTCTATCTCGGCCTCCGATGCAGCCTTAAGTCTTCCTATTTCAGCCTCAGTAGATGCCTCAAGCTCGGCAATATAAGCCCGGCCTTCTTCAATGGTCTGCTCGGCGTCGGCTAATGCAGCCTCGGCAGCTTCTTTGTCGCCCCGGAGCTGTTCAATCTCGGTATTTTTTTCAGCCTCAATATTTGTAAGGTCGGCGCCGGCTTCAACGAGCTTCGCCTCGAAGTCCGCCCTTGCCGCGGCAAGTTGTGCTTCATGATCGGTCGTTATCGCTGCAAGCTGCTGTTTGTAGCCGGCCTCAACTTCTGCAAGCTCTGTCTGCAGGCGGTTAATTTCCTCTGCTCTTGCCCCTGTCAGCTGTGAAATCCCGGATATTTCAGCATCTTTTGCAGCAAGCTGGATTTTCTTATCAGCATCCATCGTGCTCAGTATTCCATCTACAGCACGATTGAGCAGGGCGGGATTGAAGGTAAAGGCTGAACGGGCCGCCTGAGCAAACTGCTGCGCGGCTTCTGACTGTAAACCCTGTTCTTCAAGGCTGCGTCCTTCATCAAGAAGGGCAGTCATACGCTCGCTCTCAATGTTTTTCTGAATGATGTCAAGGTTCTGCCAGGCCTGCTTCAGGGCAGGTATTTTCTCAAGTGAGCGGCTGTAATATTCTCCGGCTTCAGCTGTGCGTCCTGCCTCCCAGGCTTCAGTTCCAAGACCTGCAATCTCCTGTGCTGATAACAGCATATCGGCTGCAGCCGTGAGGCTTGTGGTGTCAACATCATTCTTATATGCCTGTTCTTCTATCTTTTCAGTGATAATCTCAATCATATCGCGATCATTACCGCTTCGGGCATTTACAGCCTCAAGTGACGCCAGACCGGGTTCATTTATCAGTATCTTAAGCGCTTCAACCTGCTTCAATGCCTCTTCAGAGTTTCCTGATTCAAGCAGTGAAAAGATTGATTCATATGATCCGTTTATCTGATCTATTATAAGCTCTTCACGTTTCCTGTTTTTATTAAGCTGTTCAAGCTGTGCCTCGGCTGCGGCGGCCTCTTCGGCAAGCACAGCTTTTTCGGCCTCGAACTGGGCTGTGAGTTCAGTTTCACGCTGTCTGGTTTCGTTCTCTATTCGTTCCTTTTCGGCGTTTACCTCGGCAAGGAGCTCTTCATTCAGGGCCTTGGCCATTGCGAGTTCTCTTTCTTTATCTGCAATAGCCTCTTCGGTGCTGGCACGAAAGGCTGAGAGTTCAGCTTCGTACTCGGCGCTTCGCTGCTGTTCAATCTGGTTTAATTCGCTTTCTATATCAGTTTCAGATTTTCCCTGTGCACGCAGTTTTGCCCTTTCTCCTTCAAGTTCGGCTTCAAGGGCAAGTCTTAGTTCCGCTTCACGGTCTGCTATCTGCTGATCCATCGATTCGGCAAGCTCACGGCTTTGGCGGTCTAATTCGGCAAGTTCGTCCTGAATAGCCCCTATTTCCTGATCCTTCTGTTCAAGCTGAACAGCCGATTCCTTCTTCAGTTCTTCAAGAAGTTTACCCTCGGCTGAAAGATAGCTGGCGTTTTTAATACTTAAGTCCTCCTGCTTCTGTTCAAAGAGCTTTCCGGAGAAATAAAAGGTGCTGATAACCGCGGCTATTGCAAAAATATTTATCAGCAGGGGGAAGGCTGTGCCGCTTTTTTGAGGCTTGAGCGTTTCCATATCCTCTGAAATGGGAAGCCTGTTTGTTGCAACAAGTTCATCTATTTCTTCGAGGATTTCGTCTCGTTCCTTTTCTTCAATCTCAAGATGTTGATCGTCGCTCAATTCATTCTCCCGTGCAAAGCGCATTTTGACTTATTAGGATTATCGGCATGTGATTGTTAATTTTTAACCCACTCTTACCGATTCTTTAAATAGAAAGATGAAAATACGCGCACGTTTAATATTTATTGTACTACCCCTCATTGTTGCGGCACTGCTGATAACGGGAATATTCGCCTCATATTCAGCACGAAGCGGAATGACGAGGCTTGCCATGTCTTCGCTCGGTTTCAAAGCAGAAGAGATGGAAAAGTATATGACTAACCAGTGGACTCTGCTTGTAGACAACGGCTTATCTGACAAACCGGAATATGTTGAAGTAGCGAAATCCGCTGTTCTTTCCTATGCATTCACCCTGATAAGATCAGAAACTGAATTAGTATTTGCGGTTGATTCGGAAGGCCGGCTGATGATGCAGACTGCTGAACTTGAGATTTTTGAAGATGAAAAAAGCGCATTTTTTAATATGCTGGATGAGGAAAAGCTGGGCTGGGTTTCTCTTGAAATTAATGGTGAGGACAGGGTAGGCCATCTGTTCTATTTTGCGGCTTTCGACTGGTATGTCTTTCTTACGGAAGACAGTGCCAGCTTCTACCGTGAGGTAACAGAGATGCTCAGGCAGAATTTTATTATTCTAGGTATCTCCATCATTGCATCTTTCATCCTTCTGCTTATTCTTGCGTCTTATATAACCTCGCCCCTTACCCGTGTTTCAAATGCAATGCAGGGAATTATTAAAGATAATGATCTTTCAAGACAGGTAGTTGTTGAATACCGTGATGAGATAGGGCATCTTGCGAATACCTTCAATATAATGATAGCTGAGCTTGATAGGGCATATCAGCAGATTAAAGAATTTGCTTTCAAGGCCGTACTTGCCGAACGAAATGAAAGAAAGATAAGAAATATTTTCCAGAAGTATGTACCCAAGGATGTTATAGACAGCGTTTTTCAGAACCCGGAAGAGATGCTCGTAGGACAAAACAGGGTCCTTTCAATACTTTTTTCGGATATTAGAAGCTTTACAACTATTTCTGAAGGGTATTCTCCTGATCAGCTTGTTGTTGATTTGAATAAGTATTTTGAGCAGATGGTTGATATAATAATCCATCGCGGCGGTGTAATTGATAAGTATATAGGTGACGCTATTATGGCTTTTTTCGGAGCACCGGTAAAACATGCAGATGATGCTTACCAGTCAGTTATGGCAGCACTTGAGATGCAGGAAGCTCTCAGGATGCTTAATAAAGAGCGAACTGATGAAGGGAAGCCTGAGTTTAAGACCGGTATAGGCCTTAATTACGGAGTTGTTACTGTCGGTAATATCGGTTCTGAAAAAAAGATGGACTATACTGTTATCGGAGATATGGTAAACCTCGGTTCAAGGCTTGAGGGGCTGACAAAGCAGTACAAGCAGGAAGTTATAATCTCTGAGAGCGTTTATCGCAAGGTAAGGGCTAAAATACCCTGTCGAATGGTAGATAAGGTGCAGGTTAAGGGCAAGACCCAGGGCGAAAGTATCTATACAACAAGTATCACCCTTGACGACAGACAGAAGCGGGGCTGGTCTTATCATAATGCCGGCGCTAAGCTGTTTTACAGTCGTGACTTCGTGAAAGCTGCCAGGTATTTTGATGCTGCTGCAAAGCTTCTTCCGGACGATTTTCTTACAGGTATCTTTATTGAGCGCAGTTTAAGGTATTCTTCAGCACCGCCGCCGGAAGACTGGAACGGTGTAGAGGTTATGACTTCGAAATAATTGTCTAATCAATAAACTCCTGATCAGTATAAAGCGGCTGTAATCCCTGCTGCTGTACCCGAAAGAATGGTTGTAACTGCTCCGGCTATCGATACATCTTCAAAGAACTGCCACCAGAACATGTAAAAGGCTGCATCATCTGCTGACTCGGTAGCTGTATATTTACTATAGAAGCTTGATGTGAGGATTGCACTCGCCGCATATACTGCTCCGGCCGTGAATGCAGTTGCGATTGAAATGGTTGAAGCTGTCGGGAGTATGCCTGCGGCTGTCTTTTCTTCCTGGTATCTCTTTTCAGCATCAGTCATTCCGGCCATTAATGCCTCAGCGTTTACCTCTGTATATTCTTCTTCCAACGCGGTTTTGACAACGTAGCTGAGCATCTCAAGTCTGCTAATGACATCGTAGCGGTTTTCAGTCTCCGCTTTGAATTTAAGGCTTTCAATTTCTCCAAGGTTGTAGCTTTGCAGGTTTCTCTCATCTATTTTCTGAAGCAGTGTTGTTTCCAGTTCCAGGTATTCATTGAAAAGTTCATCATAGTATACGTTTTCATAATCAGGACCAGTTTCCTGCGCAAAAATCGGTAGTATTGAGGCTGAAGCAATAATTATGCAGAAAATACCAAACCTCTTCATTACTGAGCCTGCCTTTCCGGGTTTCGTGCCCAGTTTTCTATAACCTGTTCCATTCCTATACTGTTTATTTCTGAGGGGGTCTCGCTGAACAGCGGATCGTAGAATACCATCCTGTTTGCGGCATCAATACTGTTCTGCATTTCTCCTGAATTGAAATAAAGGAGAGCCAGTGTCTGGCAGGCCCTGTCGTAGACGGCAGGATCAGGGTAATTATCAATGATGATCTTCAGTTCAAAGACCGCAAGGTTCGTGTCTCCGGATATAATATGTATCCTTGCGATTTTATACAGTGATTCCGGGAAGCCGCTGTAATCGGGGAAATTTCCGATTATATTGCTGAAACCTGTCAATGCATTTTCCAGCTTACCGGCAGTAAGGGCTTTCTGTGCGTTCTCGAATATCCTGTCTGCTTCCTCAATGGAGGCGGCGGCATCTGTTTTGTAAATCCTGAATTCCTTTCTGAATCTACTCCTGTCCAGTATCAGGCCAATACCGGTAAGCCCTGTCAGGGCGGTAAAGGTTTCGGCTGCTATGAGCATTTCTGAGTGAGGAAAGAGCAGTTCGCCCTCATTCTTCATCTCGACACCCACTGCGATGATGTCCGCTATGAGGGCTGTTGTAAATACTATACCTGCTGCAGAAAGAAGCTTTTCTTTGGGATAAAGCGGGGTTATTACTATAGTGTCGTCTTCTTTATCAATACTGTAATTGCCCGCAGGCATTCTGAACGATTCAGGCAGAAGGGTCTGACCTAGGTTTTCAAGAATAATCTCATTGCTACCAGGAAAAGATGCTATGAAGTTTCCGTTAAAAAGCTTCTGCGAAACTGCGGAAGATGTACCGGCTTCAATATCGACTTTTATATCCGCAGGATCAAAGCCGTCTTTCCTGACTGATATAATCCGGCTGCCTGTTTCTATATCGGTAATAAGTGCAGGAGTTTTCTGCAGCAGCGGAACGCCGTCAATAAGGATTTCCGCATTCAGCGGATCAGAATTAATAAACAGCAAGCCCGTATCCTCGGCTGCGGCAGAGCCCGCAATGAGGAGCAGGATGCATAGAACCGCAAAAAACTTCAATTTCAAATACTGCTGCATAATGAACAATAGTATCATATGATGATTTTTTTTCAAGAACATTGAGGTAAATCAGGGGGTTATTAAGAAAAAGCTGCCTTGACAAAAAAGGGAAAGGCCGATAATTTTAATGTATGAATATCAGGAACGAAATACATAATATCGCGGCGGCCGCAGCTATACTGACTGCGGTGCGATAAGTCCTGATTTAACCGCAGTCGAAGACGAAAGTCTTGAAAGACTCGCGGTATTGAACATGATATTGAACCGGCGGGTCTTATGGCTCAGCCGGTTTTTTATTATGGAGGATTAAATGAGACGAAAAATTGTGCATGTCGGAGCAGGCCAGCTTACCTATGAAATCAGGCAGATTGTGGGTGTCGCCCGGCAGATTGAAGGCTTCGGCCGTGATATTAAATGGGAAAATATCGGCGATCCGGTAGAAAAGGGTGTCGCTATCGAGCCCTGGATGAAAGAGATTATTACCGAATTAACATCCGATGATCTAAGTTACCGGTATGCAGACAGTCAGGGTGTGCCTGAAACAAGGCAGTTCCTTGCCGACCTCGCTAATTCCAGGAAGGGGGCAGGAGTTAATGCTGATGACATAATTTTTTTTAACGGTCTCGGTGATGCTGTTGCTAAAATATTCGGTTTTCTTAAACGCGAAGCACGTATCATTGGACCGTCCCCTGCTTATTCAACTCATTCCTCCGCAGAGGCAGCGCATTCGGGGTATGAACACCTGACCTATACCCTTGATCCGAATAATAACTGGCTGCCTGATCTTGAGGACCTCAGGAACAAGGTGAAATATAACGATTCCATAGCTGGTATTCTTCTGATTAATCCGGATAATCCTACGGGCATTGTCTATTCGCGTGAGCTTCTTCAGGAAATAGTCGATATAGCAGCCAGGCATGATTTGTTTATTATAGCTGATGAAACCTACTGTAATGTTGTTTTTCCCGGTGTTGAGTTTACATATATCAATGAGGTTATCGGCAAGGTTCCCGCAATCTCGATGAAGTCGGTAAGTAAAGAATATCCATGGCCCGGTGCACGCTGCGGCTGGATTGAGGTATATAACCGTGACAGGGATGAGGAGTTTGATACATACATCCTCAGTCTAATTAATGCAAAACGCCTTGAAGTCTGTTCCACGACCCTCCCTCAGCTTTCAATTCCACCCATCATGGGTGATGCCCGATACCCGGAACATATTGCAAAGCAGTCGGCTGAGCTTGCATCAAGGGCAGCTGAGGCATTCTCGTATATGAAGGATGTCGACGGTGTGAGTGTTATAATGCCTCAGGGTGCTCTATATTTTACTGTTCTCTTTGAAGAAGGTGTGCTGAACGAGAATCAGCATCTTAAGATTGCGGAAGACGATATCAGAGAATATATAGAGAAAATAACCAGCGGCATGCCGCTTGATAAGCGATTTGTATATTATCTGCTGGGTGCGGAGGGTATCTGTGTTGTTCCTCTTACCGGTTTCTGTTCTGAACTTAAGGGATTTCGGTTTACGCTGTTGGAGATTGATGCGGAAAAACGATCTCAGATCTATAGGGCTATAGCGGCCCGTGTCAAAGAATTTCTAGGGAGTGATTAGTTCTGTACTGATTATTATATTTTCTTCTTGAATTCGTTGTTCTGCTTCTTTAGAATTAGAATATTCAGATTATTCGGGAGCAAGTAATGCCAAGAAGGAAATATGATTTCGAAGTACCGGTGCTCGGAGAAGCACGGGTGAAATCGCCGATTCAGATGTCAAAAACATACGGCGACAAGATTGTTAATTACGTCAGAGAAGACGAATATATACTATATGATGTAGAGGTCGATAAGGGGGAGGAGCTTCCAGAAGCAGATTCCTCGTTCTGTTTAGAGAAAGCAGGACCCAGGGAAAAGATTTATTTTCATCCGGGGCATGTGCATGCCGGCATCGTAACCTGCGGAGGGCTTTGTCCGGGGTTGAATAATGTTATAAGATCAATTGTCCGGACACTCTGGTACCAATACGGTGTGCGGCGCATAACCGGTATTCGAAACGGATATCGGGGCTTTCTTCCCCAGTACGACCTTCCAATTATGGAGCTAAACCCTGAAGTAGTAGATGATATTCATTATATGGGAGGTTCCATGCTCGGATCTTCGCGCGGCGGCGGTGATATCTCAGAGATCGTAGATGCAATTGAGCGGCTCAATCTGAATATGCTGTTTACTATCGGAGGCGACGGTACCACTAAGGGCGCGCTGGCTATAGCAGACGAGGTTGAGAGGCGCAACCTGAAGGTTTCAATCATTGGCATTCCCAAGACTATAGATAATGATCTAAGCTTTATACAGCGCTCGTTCGGATTCGAGACCGCCGTTTCAAAAGCGGTTGAGTCAGTTTACGGAGCCCATATTGAGGCTAAAGATGCAATAAACGGCATAGGCATTGTTAAGCTGATGGGGCGTGAAAGCGGTTTTATCGCAGCGCATACAGCCCTTGCCATGAGCGTGGTGAATTTTGTGCTTATCCCTGAAATCCCATTTGACCTTGAGGGTGAGAAAGGACTCATGAACCAGCTAAAAAAAAGGCTGGCTGAAAAACACCGGGCTGTAATAATTGTGGCTGAAGGAGCCGGTCAGGAACTTCTCGATGAAATTAATGAAACTGATCTCTCGGGGAACAAAAAACTTGCCAATATAGGACTCTTCCTCAAAGATAAGATAGGTGATTATTTTCAGGAAGAGGGTATTGAGGTAAATATTAAATATATCGATCCTTCATATCTGATTCGTTCAACATCTGCAGATCCGAATGATTCTATCTACTGTCTGAGACTGGGCGCACAAGCTGTACATGCTGCCATGGCGGGAAAAACCCGGGCTTTGATTTCTATGATGAACGATCGTTTTGTGCTGGTCCCCATGAAAATGGCTGTTTCAAAGCGGAATTTTGTTGATCCGGAAGGCAGCCTCTGGCGGGATGTTCTGCAGGCGACGAGAATGCCGCTGACAATGAAGAATTGATCCCTCAGGAGGAAGGCTTGATTGCGATTGTCGGGGATCTGCACGGATGCCCCGAATCACTCAAACTTATAACATCCTTCCTCGGGTTTACAGATGCCGACGATAACTGGACGGCGGAGAATTGCTGTCTTGTTGTCACCGGAGATGCCTGCGACCGTGGGCATGATTCAGCATCAATATACAGAAACCTCATAAAATGGCAGTCACAGGCTGTCCAGCTGGACTCAGAGGTCGTTTTTGTACTCGGCAACCATGAGATTATGAACATCCGGGGGGAGCTTTATTATAACACTCCTGCCGAAACAGCCTCTTACGGAGACGGCAGTGTAGACGGTGCGGCTGCAAAGCAAACGGCCTTTTCAAGAGGGGGCTGGTTGCATGAATGGCTAGTTCAGCAGCCTTTTATAGTCCGCCGGGGTCCTTTTATTGTGGCTCATGCTGATTTTCCGGCTTCCTACAGCGGGCTTACGCTCGAAGAAATAGAACTGCTCAGCAGGCGCTATCTGAGCCGCCGCCGTTTGAAGTACTCAGATCCTGATCCGCTAATCTGGTCCCGGGAAGCCATGTTGCCGTCTCCAGGATACAGAGCAGCTCTGGAGTCTTTTCTTGAACTCAACGGTGCGCAATGCTGGATCTGCGGTCATACCCCGTCGATGGACGGACTCTTTCGACGACTGTTTAACGATAGGTACATTTGTGTTGATACTGCAATGATGCTGGGACTCTCTAATACATCAGTTCTGACCTGGGAGCATGATAATGCTGAAGCTGTTTATCTCGACGGAAGCGGCAGTATCCGGTCTACCTGATACTTACTGTTATTGCAGCCGGATTATGATCACTGTGTTCGAATCTCAGATTGAAAGCTTCAACCTCATCGACACGAAGGTTCGGCGACACAAGAAAGCCGTCTATGATACATGTGAAATTTTCGCCCGCGCTGTAGGGCTGTTCGAGGCTTCTTGCCGTTGGGGTTTCTTCATCATAACACCACTGCCAGTTACCGGGCGTCCATGTTGCCGGCATGGTTTTAACCCAACCCAGGTTTTCTTCACTGGTGTTATAGCTGCCGAACTGCGTTTTGTCAGTGCCGGGGAGAAGCAGGTTCCAGTCACCCCCAACAACTACATAATGGCCGTCCGCGTAGAGTTCGGTAATAAGATTTTTCACATATTCCAGCTGCATTTCCCGCATGCCGCCCTCATCATAGGCTGACAGGTGTACATTGATGATGTACCAGTTCTTACCTGCAACCGGAGACGGGATGCTGCTGATAAGAGCGCAGCGTTTAAGATGGAACAGGCGAACCGGCCATGAAAACTGACCCGGCAGTTTAAGTCTCTCTGCTCTGCTCACAGCGTAACGGGAGAACATTGCTATACCTGATTTCACCCTGCCTATGGGTGATTCCAGCGGTACCGGAACAAATGGGCTTTTATAATTAATTGCATAGTAGGCTTCGTAGTTTTTAAGGACTGATACAGCTGTGTAAAGCTGGTCTTTCGACCATGAGCGTTTTGAATCGGTGTCAACTTCCTGCAATAGGCAGATGTCAGCTTCCTGAGCATCAATAAAACCGATTATTTCGTTCAGAGCTGTTCTTTGTCTCTCTAGCGGGAGACGATCTGTGTTGCTTCCGCCTTCCAGAAAGAAGTCAGTTTCAGTATTAAGCCCGCAGTAGCCAGTATTCCATGTGAGGATCCGTAAACCGCCCGGGGTAGGGCTTTCATCTGCCGTTTGTGATAAGGCTGAATCATAAACGGGTGTGAGAACCTCGGATTCTGCGGGTTTGTATTCTGTAAAGACAAAAAAAAGCAGGGCTGAAAACAGAATTGCCGCCGCTGCAGATATAACAATTATTATAAATTTAAAAATTTTCATTTTTCTTAATATTTTTGTAACCTTTATATGGATGTGTTGTTGGTATTTATGAAGCGTGGAGTTTTTTTCATTAACCTCCTTTTTTAGATGTTCCCCTCAGGGTTTTACTACCTCCTTTCCCCTGAGGGGCTTTTTTTAAATAAGTATTGAAAGTGTTGCCACCTCCCGTGGAAGGTTAACTTCCTCCAAAGTCAAACTTCCTGAAAGCCGGACCTCCTCAAGCTCAGCTTTCATTGTTTAAACGCATCCTTTTTTAATCAACCTCCGGACACAGATAAACATCTCCTCTCTCAATCAACCTGGGATTTATGTGATAATGGATAAAAATCTCAAAGAATTGTTTCCTCATTTCTGATGATGTATTATTTTAAACCAGAATCATGAAATTGCAAGAGAAAGTTTACAAAAATGTAAAAAAAAATAATCTTCAGTGACGAAATTCAACTTGTACTTGAACGACTAATGATTTATTGTATTTTTCTAATGACTGACAGACCCGAAGCTCTTCTGATTTATCCCCCGGTTCATGATTTCGCTCTCTATGATCTTTATTTGAAACCATACGGTCTTCTGAATATTGCTGCAATGCTTGAAGCCGGCGGATGGAACACCCGTCTCATAAATGCATTGGATTATACCGATGAATCTACTGTCGAAGTAGAAGGAAGTGTCAGACGAAAGGCTGACGGAACCGGTAAATTTCACCGGCAGACATTGAAGCTGCCACCGGAGCTTCAGGGGATACGGCGGAAGTTTGCCCGCTACGGTATCCTGAAAGATGTTCTGAAGCAGAAGATAGCAGAGGAAAAGCCGGATGCAATCTTTATCTCCTCCGGCATGACATACTGGTACAGGGGGGTGGTAGAAGCAGCTGAGCTTTGCAGAGAGCTGTGGCCCGATGTTCCGCTTATTATCGGCGGTGTTTATGCCTCTCTTATGCCGGAACACTGTGTGAGGGTCTGTAAGCCTGATTATATAGCAGCGGGAAATATGACGCTGTCAGGCAGTACGGTGTTGAGTGAGTCGGGGCGCGCGTTGAACGCCTTTCTTGAGGCCGGGGCTCTGCCCGGTGCTGTCCCCTCATCTGACGCACCACTTGATCATGACTGCTGGAATGATGCGGCAGTTCTACGGTTAAACGACGGCTGCCCGATGAACTGCGGTTACTGTGCCTCACGGAGTCTCTGCGGCGGATTCAGCCCGGGGCGGCCTGAAAAGGTTTTTAAGCGGCTGAGGCTGCTTGCCGAAACACGTGGAACGCGGAACTTCGCCTTCTATGATGACGCAGTTCTGTTTGATTCAAGCAGCGTGTTCATTCCATTTCTGAAGCAGGTCGTGGATTACAGCAGCCGCACCGGAACTCGCTTTAACTTTTACACCCCGAATGCAATGCACATCCGTTATATGACGGCTGAAATTGCCGACCTTATGAAGAGCGCGGGATTTCAGGAAGTCCGGCTCGGGTTTGAAAGTGCGTCGGATGAGTTTCACAGTGAGTATGATAATAAATACTCCGAGCGAGGATTTCATAATACAGTACGTATGCTTACCGACGCGGGTTTCGACAGAAGTCAGATAGTTGTCTATATCCTCGCGGGCCTGCCTGGGCAACGGGCCAGCGAGGTTGAAGATACGATAAGATTTGCGGCCGATCGCGGTTTTACACTGTCGGTTTCGGAATTCTCACCGGTGCCGGGCTCGCCAATGTGGCCCGACTGCGTTGCACGCTGCTCCCTTCCCCTTGAGGATGAACCGCTGTACCATAACAACAGTTTCTTCCCCATGGAATGGGAGGGGTTTACGCGTGCGGATATGCAGAGGCTGAAAGCCCTGTCAAAGCAGCGGCTGTAACTGCCGAATTATGATTGCGGAATATTCAGCTTCTGCACCAGCGCGTGTATTGCTTTCAGCGGCTTATCTTCCTTATTCAGTATCTTGTAAACCACTTCTGAAACGGGCAGTTTGAGCTTATACTGCTCCATCAGCTGTTTTACATAGCTTGCTGCTATCGCGCCCTCGGGCAGGTAACCTATTCTGTCTATGTTTGCAATAAGATCTTCTGCGTCTTTGAAACCTGCTATCTTTCTGTTATTTACAATCTCACGACCGAATTTTCTGTTTCGTCCGTATTTCGAGCGGCAGGTTACATCGAGGTCGCCTACGCCTGCAATGCTGGTAAAGGTTTCAGGATATTCAGAGCCGAGAGCCTTTCCTATCTGCTGAATCTCGTTCAGCCCGGCAGCCAGCAGCAGTGATTCGGTATTGTCCCCGAATGAATCGGTTATTTCGCTGAGGGCGTCAAGCATTCCGTAGGCAATGGCTATTACGTTCTTCACCGCGCCGCAGGTCTGGACTCCTATGGTGTCTAATGAAGAATATACCATCAGATTTGAGCCGCTTAGCAGTTCCCTGAACCGTATTGAGTTTAAACCGTTCTTACTGGCCGAAATCAGTCCGGTAAGCTTTCCTCTGGCAACTTCTTCGGCATGGCTGGGACCGGAAATGTATACAAGTCCGTCCTTGTAGAATCCAGGCAGATAATCTTCCAATGCTCTTGTTATCAGAACAGGTCCGGCCGGGCCCTTTATAAAGCCCTTCGTCAGTATGCCGATGACAGGTTTCCCCTCCATTATGTCCTGAACGGGAACAAGTTTTTTTACTATATCAAGAATATACAGTGAAGGTGTTGCTATGATTATGAAATCCTTGCCGGTTGCGGCCTTAGTCAAATTGCCTGTGGCCGTTACGTTTTCGGAAAGATTTACACCAAGAAGGTACCTGGAGTTAGAATGTTCGGTGTTAATCTCGGCTACAACATCCTCCATATACTCCCATATTTCCACATTATGTCCGCTGGCGCCCAATACCTTCGCGATTGCTGTGCCCCAGGCGCCAGCGTTAATTATTCCTATGTTTTTTATGTTCTGTTCCATTATTACTTCCTGTTTTTACAAAGATCTTCAAACTGTTCTACTCTTTTTTCCATGATACTCAGGCTCGACTGCCAGAAATCCTTTTTTGTTATATCATAACCCGCAATTGCAGTTACATCCTCTGCCGACGCATTGCCTGTCATATAGAGGATGCTTCTGTATTTTTCCGGAAAAGATTCGCCTTCGTCCCTGAAACGAGAATAGAGCCCCAGGCCGAAAAGTTTTCCGAAGGAGTAGGGGAAGTTATAAAAGGCCAGTTCCTGACTGTAGTAATGCCCCTTTGCCGCCCACATGTAGGGATGCATCAGTTTCTCGTTCATCGCATCGCCGTAGGTCTGTTTCTGAGCGTCAATCATCAGCTCGCAGAACTCGGCCGCGGAGAGTTCCTTTTCAATTCGTTTATTGAAGACATTTTTTTCAAAGATGAAACGGGACAGTATATCGACAATTATCTGTGTTGATTCCATCAGTTCGTGTTCAATGAGGTTAAGTTTGTCATCGCCGGAGGCTGTTTCAAGTGCACTCTCCAGCACAATTGTTTCACAGAAAATTGAAGCAGTCTCAGCCAGGGTCATCGGAAAATCCCTGTATATTTCGGGCGCCTCTTTGAGTACATCATTATGATATGCATGCCCCAGCTCATGGGCTATTGTCGAGAGGGCGTTGAATGATCCGTTAAAGTTGCACAGGATTCTCGAAGCGCCGGACACATGAAAGCCGGTGCAGTATGCCCCGCCCACCTTATTCTGTCGGGGTTTTGCGTCTATCCAGCCTTTATCGACCGCCTTACGGGCGAAATTTCCGAGATCAGTACTGAAATTTGTAAATTTATCTACGATGAAATCCGTTGCTTCCTTATAACTGAATGACATGCTGCTTTCACCCACTGGTGCAAAGAGGTCATAGAATGCTATTTTTTCTTTACCGAGCAGACCAGCCTTCAGTTTCAGGTATTTCCTGAATACCGGCAGCGATGTGGTCATTGCTGAAATTATCGCATCAAGGGTGTCACTGGTAATCCTTGCCTGCAGTGTCGAGCGTTCGAGGGTTGTTTTAAAGTTGCGTCTGCTGTTTACGCTGTTGCTTGCACCCTTTACCCCGTTAAGAGCGAAGGCCATAGGCACCTCTATGCTTTTCCATAGTTCAATCTCTTTTTCGAATGCTTTTCGACGAACAGATTCATCCGGGTTGTCGGCAAGGGCCCGAAGTTCGACGGAGGTTTTTTTCTCACCGGTCTCCTCATCCCAGACTATCTGGGTGGCTGATGACAGGGTCTGCTGGAGCCGCTCCCACGAATCGGCCCCTGAACGGGCAAGATCGGCAGCAAGATTTTCCATTTCAGGTGTCATCTGCTTCTCTCTGAGCATCAGCTGCTCGTCGAAAAAGAATCTGAACTGACCGAGGTAATCACTGCCGGCTATTACCTCATCAAGCAGCTGTCCGGCTTTAAAAAGATAGTTTCTAAGCTTTACCACGGCTGTGCTGAAGCCTACCGCAATTGCCTCGATCCGGTTTATTTCGGATAGAGCCTGGGGCTCAGAAGTGTCGGTTGAATATCTGCAGTATGAATATGAAAAAAGTTCCTCGTATATGGAGCCTGTTTCATTATACAGTTTGATTATCCCTGTCAGACTGTTCTCAAGACCGTCTTTGTCTTGAGGCGGTTTATGTTCAAGCATTTTTTCTAATTCTCGAATATTTCCGCTGAATTTTTCGTACATGCTTATGTATTTTTCTGAACTGAAATCGGTGAAAATATCATCAAGATTCCAGGTTGGTATTGTGTTTGTATTCATATTTAAGGAGTATAATTATCATCATCATAATAGGCAATAGAGAACTTTTGTGCTATATTCAATCACGAGGTGAAGCTGAGTGAAACTTAAAATAATCCCCGCAGTAATCTGTTTATTTATACTTGTATCCCCCCTTTTCGCCGCTAAGACCGGCAAGACAGAGGAATTGGCTGCAGGTGCAGAGAAGAGTTCTTCCATAGATCTTTCTGCAGATTTCGGAATACCGACCCGTACTTTTTCAGTACGTGTTCCCAAGAGCGCCTACGGTATCAGGCTGAGTCTTGATGGTGCGCAGGCTGACCTGGATCTCTTCCTTAACCGCAGTTCCAAGAGTGAGAACCTGACTGCGTCCGACTTTGTTTCAGAGGATGATGAATATAACGAGACTCTATTTATTACAAGGCAGTCGGATACCGCTCTTGAAACAGGATTGTACTATGTTTCGGTTGTCTATCAGTATGATTACCTGCCGATGATAGACGGAAAAAGAGTCGATGAGATAGACTTCACTATAAAATACGAGATAATTACTTCTGATCCGGAGACAGCTCTTACCCCCGGGATTCCTGAAACTATTATGCTGAAGCCGGAAAACGGTATGTTTGCGGTTGTTTCTGTTGATATACCCCGTACCGCGGATAATTTCAGGATAGATGTTTTTAATACTGATGCTGATATAGATATATTTGCCGCAACGAAGACTCCAGCAAAATCCAGAGACGAGGCAATGTATGTTTCTGAGAGTATGCTCGGTACTGAAAGCCTAATCATAGGCGGCTACCCCCAGCATAAGTTTATAACTGGCCGATATTATATTACCCTTCTTGATCAGCTTGCAAAAGAGCTCCCGCGCGAGTTGTCGGTTCTTGTTACCCTTGATACCGAGGCTCCTGAGCTGATAACTGATGTTCCCATTCTACCTGAACCGATTGACAGCTTTGAAGCAGCCATGCTTTCCACCGTTGAGATCATAGCCGAAAACGGAAAGGGATCAGGTTGTATTTTAAGCCGTGACGGATATACAGTTACTAACTGGCACGTAGTTGAAGGTTCAGATGGTAAGCCCTCGGAAGAGATATTTGCTGCTGTGTCCCTATCTACCTTCAAGCCGCCGGTTGAACTCTTTCAGGCCGAGCTGATTGATTATGATGAAGAGCTTGATCTGGCTCTGCTGCGTATTAACGCAGGACGCTACGGCCAGGAACTGTCATATAATTATGAATTCCCCTATTTTCATCTAGGCGATCCGGATAGTCTGCGCATCAGCCAGCCTCTTGGAATTCTAGGCTATCCTGAAGTCGGGGGGACAGGTTCGAGGACATCGATAACCTTTACCTCGGGAATTGTCAGTGGTTTCGAGGCAGCTCCGGGCTGCAGTCTTATAAAAACCGATGCACTTATAGGCAGTGGAAACTCCGGCGGCGCGGTTATAAACGCCTACTATGAGCTGCTTGGAATTCCCGGCTACATAATGGATATCAACAGCGACAAAATGGGTTACATATACCCCGTAAGCTGTTTTCCTGATGATTGGATTGATATGATTGAGGAAGCAAACAATAGATAGACAATTTTTTATTGAATCTTTGTGCGTTTATTAAAATGCGCACAATTGTCAATAAATTGTGTTGATTTAATCAGATATTACGGTTAAAGTTGACAAATGAGTGAAAAAACCAGTTCTCACAGAAAAATATCATTACTCGCGCGTATTGCCTGGATGTATTACATTCAGGGTCTTACCCAGGAAGAAATAGCCAGAAAGCTTGATTTCTCCCGTACAAAGGTTACGAGGCTGCTGGCGCAGGCGCGTGAAGAAGGTATAGTAGAAATAAATATCAGCAGGAAATTCAGAACCTGTTTTGAAATAGAAGAAATGCTTAGAGAGACCTTCTCTCTTGAAACTGTACGGATAGTCCCCCAGGGGGATACTCCGGAAGATACCCGTGAAGGCGTCGGTGTTGCATGCGCCGGTTTTCTTGAGCAGAATCTTGTCGACGGCGATATAATCGGTTGCAGCTGGGGCCGAAATTTATTCCATGTAGGCCGGGCTCTTCGTGTCATACGTGACAGGGATCTTTCGGTTGTTCAGCTTTCAGGAGGTATGAATACAGGCGGCGAACTGCTGCCGCAGAAAGTAATGGAGCTGATGGTTTCCAAACTCAGTGCCAACGGTATATGGCTGAATACCCCGGCGGTCGTAGCGCATTTGGATATCAAGAAGGCGCTTATCCGTGATTTCAGTATTAATGAAGCGCTTACCCTCGGTAAGGGCTGCAGTAAGGCTCTTGTTGGAATAGGGGACTTTACTGATGCCGCCTCGTTAGTTGTGACCGGCTCGATTACGCGCGAGGAAAACCTTGAGCTGAAAGAAGCCGGTGCTGTAGGCGATATTCTCTGCCGCCATTACGACATAGACGGTAAGGTCGTAAAAAGCAGTATCGCGGACAGGGTTATGGCTATTTCGCTGGAAGAATTATCCGGGATACCGGTTCGTATCGGGGTGACATCAGGAAAAGAAAAGGCGCAGCCCATTCTCGGAGCTATCAACGGCGGCTATATTAACTCATTGATTACTGATGAAGAAACTGCCAATGAATTGCTTAAACTGAGAAATCACAGATAATTCGGGAAAAACTATGACTGATAATATTTTTAAAGGCACAGACAACTATGTGCTTGATCAGGAACTCTCACACATTGTAAACGTTTCTATCGCCCTTGAGATGCCGCTTCTGCTAAAAGGAGAACCCGGCACCGGAAAGACTCAGCTTGCGCATGCTGTAGCATCCGGACTTGATATGGAATTGATTGTCCTTAATGTTAAATCCAGCATGAAGCTGATTGACGCCCTGTATCAGTACGATACTCTCACAAGGCTGAATGATTCGCGCTTCGGAGATTCGAAACGTGATGTCAGCCGCATAGAAGATTATATAAAAATGGGCAAGATAGGCCGTGCGTTTACCTCAGATAAACGGAAGGTTCTGTTGATTGATGAAATAGACAAGGCTGATACCGATTTTCAGGATGATATGCTTGATGTTCTTGATCAGATGGAATTTGATATAACTGAAATTGATAAGAGGATTACAGCGAAACACCGTCCCGTGATAATAATAACCTCAAACAGCAAGAAAGACCTGTCTGACCCATTTCTGGGCCGTTGCAACTTTCACCACATCGCTTTTCCCGATGAAGGTTTGATGCGACAGATAGTGGATGTTCATTTTCCAGAAATTGATAAGAAGCTCGCTGAACAGGCTGTTGAAGCCTTCTATTCACTGCGGAAGCTTGACGATATCGAAAAGAAACCGGCAACACGAGAGTTGATTAACTGGATTAGGGCACTGGAGCTTGAACCTGATTTTAACGCGCAAGAACTGCTGGCCGGAAGAATACCTTTTCCGGGTATCCTGTTTAAACGCAGCGAAGATTTAGCCAGGGCGCGTAAAATCAGCGGCTGATGTTCAGGGAATTCTTTAGAAAGCTTAGAGACTCAGGAATCCCTGTCAGTCTCAAATCCTTCATGACTCTCCAGCGGGCCCTTTATCTTGGTCTGATAACTAACGTTTATGAACTCTATGTGACCGCTCGCAGTATCCTTATAAAAAGTGAGCGCTATTTTGATCTATATGATCAGCTGTTTGCTGCCTATTTTGAGGGCGCTGATGCCCCACTTTTTGATGGAATAAACCCGGATGAGGATTTAGCCGCATTAATTGCGAAATGGCTTGAGAATCCGGCTGATGCAGCGCGCGAGTTTGATATTGACGAAATGATGCTGAAAAATATGAGCCCCGACGAACTGCTTGATTATTTTCAGAACAGGCTGCTTGATCAGAAAGAGCGCCATGATTTCGGCACAAAATGGATAGGAACCTCCGGAACATCACCAACCGGCCATTCGGGATATCATCCTAGTGGAATGAGGGTCGGGGGGACTTCATCAAAAATGACTGCGTTGAAGGTTGCGGGAGATCGCCGGTACAGAAATTATACTACCGAAGGTCCGCTGACTGAAGCGACGATGATGGAAGCCATGAAACGCCTTCGTAATATGGTCCCTCACGGGCCGCGTGACAGGGTTGATATTGATGAGACAATCAGGAATACAATGAAAAATGCCGGTGAGATTGAAATAATCTTTAAGCAGAGCCTGAAGGACAGGCTGAAAATTGTCCTGGCAATTGATAACGGCGGTATTTCTATGGATCCCTACGTAAATATTGTAAAAAAGCTGTTTGATCATGCAAACTCTTTTTTTAAAGACCTTAGCGTCGTCTACTTTCATAATACGATCTACGACAAGGTCTGGACGGATCCGTCCCGATTCAGGCATCCTGTCAGGATTGAACAACTGATGAAGCGTGACCCTGAAACAAGGCTGATAATTGTTGGAGACGCCAGTATGTCGCCGTATGAACTGCTGTATCGTAACGGGATAATCCATGTAGAGGATCGTGCAGATGCACCCGGGCTTGATTATCTTAAACAGCTTGAAAAAAACTTCCCTCATACAGCTTGGCTTAATCCGGTTCCCGAATACCTCTGGGAATATACAAGATCAATCGGAATTATCCACAATATATTCCCGATGTTCGAGATATCCCTGAACGGTATAGAGAAGGCCGTTGCGCATCTAATGGCCAGATAACCGCAGCCTGGCAGCCGCCAGCAGCTAAATCCAGGTAGCGTACAGCTTAGCGATAAAGGCTTCCAGACCACCGGGATTTTTTGCAACGCCCTGCCACAGCGGTTCTCTTCCGCCGCCTTTGCCGTCTATAAGCGGCAGGAAATCCGTTTTGAACACGTTAAAATCAAAAGATGTGCAATCTGTGGCTGCTACAGCCCATGTGAGGCTGCCGCCCTGTTTGTTTAAGATGAATGAGCACCCGCAGTCGTTACGCTTGGTTAGAGTCTTAAGCAGGCTGGCGATAAAACCGCGGCTTTTATCTTCGAAAACATGAATTACGGTGGCGGGATTTTTAGCCGCGCTTTTATTAGAGGCTTCGGAAACAAGGACCGAGGCGAAAAGCCCGGCGTAATCTTCTTCGAGTTTGCCGTAGCTGTATTTCAGGTCATTATAATTCTGCAAGGCGGCCTTCGCCTTTTCGGGAACCTCGAATGTTCGTGCTGAGTACATTTCATTCAGGTCATTTATTATCTTCGTTTTCAGGTCATAGTCATCATATGCCCTGCGACCTATTTTCCAGAATGTTCTTACCCGGCCTCTGATTTTTTCCTGGTGGGTATATTTTATCAGTCCGGCCTCAGCTGTATTTTTCAGATGCATTCCCCCGCACGCCACGCAGTCTATTCCGGCGATATTGACTATTCTTATGTCGGTGCTGTGTTTTGAAGGGCGGCGCAGGTTATAGTTCTTGAGCCCTTCCGCATCGGTCCACTCAGGCACAACAGCCGCATTTGCCCGCACAGCAGCATTGGCTTCATTTTCAATCGCCCGTATAGTTTCAGCATCAATATTTTCAGCTGACGTTTCCACAGCGGTGTACTCTTCGCCCTGGTGAACCGACACCGTCTCAATTCCGGCCGTCTTCATCAGCGCCGCGGAAATTATGTGCTGTCCCGTATGCTGCTGCATATAGTCGAAGCGGTGGTCGAAATCAATGCTGCAACGGACATGTTCGCCTGCTGCCGGCATCCATGCTTTATCCAGGGGACCTGAAATAATATGATAAATTTCACCATTGCGCTTTCGAACATCATTTACTTGCAGATTATTTATCATTCCCCTGTCAGCGGGCTGACCACCGCCTTCGGGATAGAATGCGGTTTGATTGAGAATTATTTCGAATTTGCCGTTTTTTTCTGCGGAGGAGACAACTTCTGCTTCAAATTCAAGAAGATCGGGCTGTTCGTAGTAGAGTATTTTTACCATACATAAATATATCATTAATTTAACTTGATATGAACCTGATTCTGCGGTACTTTTTTTGGTAACCCTTTGTTGAGAAAGAATGTTGATTAAGAAAATTATACTTTTTCTGCTGCTGTTAAACTCTGCCGTTATAAATATTCATGCCTCTAATGATGAACCTGTTGCAGTTGTTCTTTCAGGCGGCGGGGCAAGGGGAGCATACCAGATAGGCGTCTGGAAGGCTATGATTGATATAGGAGTTGATATCCAGGCAGTATATGGAGTTTCCGTCGGAGCAATTAACGGAGCAATAATGACATTCGGTGACTATGAGACTGCAAGAGAGTTGTGGCTGGCGCTTGATAAAGACAGTGTGATGAATGTGAATGATTCCGCAAAGAATGTAATCACAGGGGATTTTTCATTTGCCGATCTTTTTAAAGCCGCATCGGGAATATATAAAAGCGGCGGGATCGATGTCTCACCGCTTGAGTCATTACTACGCAAACATATTGATGAAGATGGTGTGAGAGATTCAGATATAAAGTTCGGGCTTGCTGCCTACTCTCTTACTGATCATAAACAGAAATTCTATTATATAGAAGATATTCCCCCCGGCGGGCTGGTTGACTACATCCTTGCAAGTTCCAATTTTCCACTTTTTCAGCGTAAAGTAATCAGTGGTGAGGAGTTTATAGACGGCGGAGTGCATAAAAATCTCGTGATTGAGATGGTAGATCCTGAAGCATTCGGAAAGGCTGTTTTGATTGCACTCGACGCCAACACCATATACGATTTTGCCGACAGGGTTTCCGGTTACTCGGATTACTGTCTTCAAGTTCAGCTTATTTCACCCGGTGATGATCTGGGCACCATGCTGGATTTCAGCCCCGATAACTCCCTGAGACTGATGCGGTTGGGTTATCTCGACGGCTTGAAGGCATTCGGTCTTGTATCGGGCCGTCGCTATTATATTTACGGAGAAGACAGTCTTCAAGCTATTTATTTAAAGCTTTCTCCTGACGAAAGGGCGGAGGCGGCCGGGCTTCTTGAGGTTGAGATAGACAACGATTTTGATTTTTCCGACGGGGAATCCAGTTTTCAGAGGTTTATACAACCTGAATTCAGTAGTCATCCAAGAAAATATTCGGCTTTTCTTGAGTTTTTTGCAGCAAGCCGTGATATTCCCCGTGACCGTTTATATTCTGAGGCTGAACTTCTTTATGAAATTACTGATAATTACATCCACAGGAACGATTATGGTATATACTATGACAAACATCTTGATTTCATAAGTTATCTGGCTCTTAGAAGCGATAGAATAGAATATTCAGACGAGGTTTTTCACCACAGATATCTTAGAAGCTATAATGATTTTTTGGAGTAAAATATGGCGCTTGAAGACGTAATTAAAAAGATTAAATCAAATCCTGAGTATACAAAATGTGGAATGGTACTCTATCATAACGGAATAGTAAGGGAAACCTCGAGGGCTGGTGATTCTGTGAAATCCCTGAAGGTTCATGTAGACTGGCCGGGGGTTGAAAATCTGATTGAAATGCAGAAGCAGCGAGAAGGAATTGTAGATATTGTTCTCGAGATTTATGATGAAAAGATCCTGACTCCGGGTGAAGATGTAATGGTTCTGGCTGTGGCAGGCGACATCAGACCCAACGTGAAGCTTGTGCTGTCCGATACACTTGAGGCGATAAAGACTGAATTCACTTCCAAGGAAGAAGTGCTACAGGATTAATGGATTATAAAAACGATTTCGTTACAAGGAAGAGGGTTGAAGACGACTTCGTCTATTTTTATGTGGACTGGTCGCCGAAATACCCTGTGAATCGTTATATCATCACAAAATCAGTTCCGGCAAGGCCCGGAATCTTTAAACTGTATTATAAGGATTCTGTGGGAAAGGTTCGTCTCTTTTATATGGAAAGGGTATGGTACGGAGGCCTTCGTTCGGAAATACGACGAGCCTCCGACCCGATGGAAGTAAGCGACAGGCTGAGAAGGGCTGTTCTTATGAAGCACAGCTGTTATTACAGCTATACCATGATTGATTCAAAACTGGATGCCTTTGATGTTCTTAACGCCTACTCAAAGCAACTCCTCCCGAAAAAGGCTCCGCCTGCATCATCCGGGAGATATGAAAAAATTTTTATTAAGGATTGAGCCGAAGGATTTCAGCGATGTATTGCCCTCTCAATCTGATCTTTGTTGAACCCGACGAGAACTCTTCCGTTAATATCAAGAACCGGAACTCCCATCTGTCCTGATTTTCTTGTCATTTCATCAGCCCTTCTTTTGTCTGATGCAACGTTATATTCGGTAAAAGGAATATTATGCTGCCTGAAATAATCCTTTGCCAGGCGGCAGTAGGTGCAGGTTGGGGTTGAATACATAATTACAGACATGATGTTTCTCCTTATTGTTTAGTATCTGTAATCAATATAGTTGCTTTGCGCAACAATGTCAAGAAATATATATATATAAATAGCTATATTGAGCGTCTGCTTTTAGGTTCAATTGAATGATTAAAGAAGAGTGAGTAATTCAGTCGCGTTTTAAAAGATGCATGGAACGACCGTGAGGGACCGATAGATCTGACTTCAATAGGTACTGATGGAAATTCGAATAATATATATGTTACCGAGGTAGATATGAGGGCGACGACAAAAATGTCATCGCGAATAAATTTGTTGTTAGAAGCATGAAGACCAGACTACCGGACAACGAGAGTTCTTTGGTATTTATCATGAAAGATAAAAGATCTTATCTTGTAAAGGGCGAGGTTCATTTCGAATACGGCGGAGGGAATTACCAATTCATGAAAACATGGATCAGTTACAAACACCCCGGTCACGGTGCTGCTGTAGTATATATTGATGAAGTTTATCAAGGTGAGCAGCAGGTTTTTTAGGCTCAGAGAAGCTGCCTCATTAGATTATCACATATCCCACCTACATTATCCTGAGTAAGATCATGCTGTTCGATTTTCTGTCGGACAGCATTTTTTACAGCAATTTTACTATGATTTTTTGTAAAGTACTTTGGGACGAAAAGTTAAAAGGAAAGAGGATGAAAAAAATAATCATCTCAATTGTTATGTTTTTAGCGGCGGCGGTTTAAGTTTAACAGGTGCAGGGGCGCGGAAATATTGCTAATCTTATTTTCAGTAATCAGAGGGCGTGAATAGAGCCTGACCGAAAGATCTTGATGTCTTTCTTAATGTCTCCCACAGTTTATCGGGCATATATAAACCAGGCTTCAAGAAATTTCCATTTTGCTTAAAATCTCACTAAAGCTTATCGGCTTAGAAGAAAAATAACCTTGAAATTCTTCGCAATCATAGTCTCTTATGAGCTGGAGTTGATCCTGAGTTTCTACCCCCTCTACTATTATCTTATTTGGAATTTTCTTTATCATGTTAGTTATTGATAGAAGAATATTGCCGTCATCCGTCAAAGGATATTCTTTAATAAACATCCTATCCACCTTGATTTTGTCTGCCTTTATATTTTTTAAATAGCTCAATGAAGAATACCCTGTTCCAAAATCATCTATGGCAGTTATTATATTATGTTCGTGCAATTCCTGAATAATCATATTTGTATTATCTATACTCTCAACAATCGAGGTTTCAGTAATTTCAAAACAAAACAAGCTCTTTGGAATTCCGCTTTTATCTATCATCTTTATCATATCTGATATTATCTCGCTATTATTAAATTCCTGACTTGATAAATTAATTGACACTCTAAAACCTTCGGGAAGTTTTGAATGGATCTTTCTAAAATCATCTATAATAAGCGATAGAACATATTTCCCAAGGCGAACAATCTGATTGCTTTCTTCCATAATGGGAATGAAAGAGTTCGGACTAACAAATCCGAGTTTAGGATTTGTCCATCTTACCAGAGCCTCTACGCCTGTATTTTCCAATGATTGTGTATTTTGCTGCAGTTGATACACTACACTGAATTCTTTGTTGAGGAAGGCAGACTCGATTTCATCTTTAATAATTTTATCTCTTTTAACCAGGTCATAGATATCCTGATCATAGACCAGATATTTTGATTTTCTCATTTTAGTCAGAGCTTCTAATGCAATAAAAGCATTATTAATTAATTCGGATCCGTTAACTCCATGGTCTGGTGAAACAGCAACTCCCGAGACATAACTAATACTGATATTTCTAGCTGTTCGAAATCTGATTGAAGTTATGGAGTGATCAATATTCTCCATTAAACTATTTAGAGAATTATTTTTCTCAATCGGGGTAACGATTAAAATAATCCCGGATGCAGGTACTAAGATAATTCCCCCGGCATTAGAAATATGTTGGAAAGTATTTGAGATCGTTGTTACAAGTGCATTATCTTCATCATAAGAAATATGGCTTCTAATTGTTTCAAACTGGTTGAAGCGAATTGCTATAACTGCCTTTTTTTCGATTTCTCTGAATTTATTTTTAAAAATTGGATTAATAAAGTTCATTGAAGACCCTAACATGTGATGATCAACTATAAATTCATCGTTAATATCTTTATAATCAATTTTTGGTTCAGAATAAATTCCAATATAATAGGCTATCCTGCCATTGCGGGTATATACCATTCTGATTCTTAAGTATTTAAGTATATATGTATTATCTGATGTGATATCCCATATATTGCCTTCCCATACCAGGGTTTCATTTTTAATTTTATTAAAAGTTACTTCAGATTGACCTTTTAGAAAATTGTCGGGTGATTTACCTTTCATTTCTTGCAGGCTATATCCAAAAATATTCTCAAAAACTGTGTTGCAATAGATAACTTTTTTACGTCCGTCAGTTATTAATACGCCTTCCTGGGTGACTTCAGAAATGTATGATGAAACTAACAATAATTGTTCATCATCATTTTTTAATACAATTAAAGTCACTACAACAAGAATTATGATTGCGATAATAATTGATGAAATTATTCTGATTATGTTTCTATGAACGACTAAAAAATTATCGTTTTCAATTTGTATTTGATTCGAATCGAAATCGCTGATTAAGATCCAATTATCGCTTTCCTCATCAAAGACCCATTCAGGAGTCTCAGTATTCATTATCCTGATAAAATAAAATTGCTTTTCATCTAAGGCGAATTCTCCTCTCTCATTATCTAAGGATTGTTCGTATATTTTAGAAAAGGCTGTATTTTCAAGACTGATTGGTTCCAATAATGAATTTATCAGATCGTTATGCTTCTTAAGCAAATTTAATGTTATTAAATTATTCTTGCTCATTAAGCTCAAATTTATTGTCTGACTCTTATTTATTTCATATCTTTCGAGTAAATTTAAAATATCAAACCCGTTAAAATTGACTATAAGGAAGCCATTCTTGGTGTTTTTGTAAAATACTGGAATTGCAAATCTAATTACTGGTTGATATGGAATTTCTAACCTACCATGCTCTATGTTTAAATCAAAATCAGAAATATAAAGATCGTATTCCCCAAGCTTAATCAGGCTTTTATAATAGTATCTTTGGGTTTTATCCTGCAATTCATCTTTTTCAACCGGGACGATTAAGTCCTTTTTGCGATCAATCCTTATGACTTCAACTCCTTCCTGGCTGATATACCTCAGTTGAATGTATTGATTTTTGCTGTTTAATACCCTGATAAACATGTTCTGAGCTTGATTATATGTATAATCAGAGGGGTTTGCTAAATATTCTTCAAACTCATTTGCGTTAACTATCAAATTCAAATCGTCATATATATTATTAAACAAAGCCCTTATGTGAAATTCTGTAGTCTCTACTACTTCTTTTTGTCTGAATTTTATTCTTTCATTGACTGAATTTTCCTGTAGCCTGGTAAATTCATTCAGTAAAATATTGAATAGCAGTAAGGCAGGTATCGTAAAGATTACAAAGTAAATTAAAATACGATTAAAATTTGTTTTAATACTCGCATTATATAACATGAATTCCTCTGATTGAATAAGAAATAATCCAGAAGTATGATTCTGAATGTGTAGTTTTAATTATAAGATATTCTATCAAGAAATGGAAAGAGAATAATTATTTTTTTTTGAACTAAGAAGAAACATGGTTCCCGCCTGTTACCTAAAGTCAATGAAATCGGGCAGTAAAGGGTTTGAATTGAGAAAGAAGAAACAATGAGGGTAATGAGAATTGTAAAACTGAGGATGCTTCTACTGCTCCTGGTTTGAAATTGATTTATTACACAAAGAAGGATAATGTTTTAGAATTTCATAAAAAAAAATTAGTTTATTTGCTTTTTCATATAGGTTTATCTATAATTAAATAAAAATTTCATTGAAGTTGAGGTTTGTTTAATTATTATGCTGGAAAACCTGGATGATTATATCTTTAGCCGGATTATAAGTGAATCAAATACGCTTACTATTGTTCTGGATGAAGATTTAGGTATCAAATATTTTAATCTGAGGGCTCAACATCTTTTAGATTTAGAAGCGGAACAGGATTTAGGGCTGAATATGCTAAATCTCTCTCATGACTGGAGCATTGACCTGAATGCTCTTGGATTGAAAGAGAAAATTAAAGAAAATTCTATCTACTCTTTACCGGATTTGCATGTAAAGAAAAAAGATAATTCTGAGATAATTGTTGGGATTACTATCAGAAAGCTTGTAATTTCAGAAGAGAAGCTGCTGTATATTGCTACTGGTCAGGATATAACAAGAAAGCGACTGGAAGAAGCGGCAAACCAAACTGGTGAAAGTCTTAAAGCCATTGGTGAACTTGCAAGTGGAATAGCGCATGATCTCAATTCACCTGTTCAATTTGTTGATAATAATCTCAGGTTTTTAAAAGAAGCACTTTCTTTAGAGAGCGGAATTGATAAAGATGAATTAAAAGAAGCAGTTTCTGAATCAATGAAAGGTATTGAGCAGATAAAGTCTTTAACAGCATCTCTTAAGAATTTTATTCATCCGTCAAATACTTTTGTAGAGGATTGTGATATCAGGCAGATAATCCAGGATGCACTTTCAATGTCAAAGAGTGAATGGAAAAAATCTGCAGAAATAAACGTCAGTATTTCTGAGGATGTAATAAATATTAAAAGTTATCCTTCAGAAATTACCAGAGCATTAATTAACTTAATAGTTAACTCGGCTCAAGCTATAAAATCTACAGGGACAAAATCAGGGCAAATTACAATTAAGGCATTGACCGTTAAGCAATCTATCTTGCTTCAAGTGTCAGATAATGGTCCCGGCGTACCCCTTGAGTTGCGAAAGCGAATATTTGAACCATTCTTTACAACAAAACCAAAGGGGATAGGCACTGGTCAGGGTCTGGCTATTGTACAGGCCATCATTGTTGGAAAATGTGGGGGGACTCTCCGGTTTATCGAAAACACTCCTTCTGGTTGTATTTTCGAGTTAATGATCCCTAATAAAGGAAATTAAATGAATAAGATACTAATAGTTGATGATGAACAAAATATACTCAACAGTATGAGAAGGTTGTTAAGACTGAAGAGGAGTGAAATTGAATTTAATTTCGCCCTGGGTGGTTCAGAAGCTTTAAAAATACTTGAAAGTAGTGATTATACTTGTCTAGTGACTGATTTGAATATGCCAGGTGTGAGCGGTTTAGAGCTAGCAGCCTCAGCGAAGAAGTCTAAACCGGAAATAAAAGTTATTATACTTTCCGGAGATTCACTGCCGAACGTACCTGATAATTCTAATATTGATGCTGTTTTATCTAAACCTTGTGATATTGAAGAACTGTTAAGGACTATTAAAGATCTATAATATGATTAGTGATTTTACTCAAAAAAAGCATATTCTAAAAAATCCGTTTTCCAGTGTTTATATTACAGGGACATTCGATAAGAGTGGGAAAATCCTTTATTCCTCTAAATCAGAAAACGCCAATATAAATATTACCGCAACGAGTTTGCATGAATTATTATCAAAGGAAGAGGTTTCTGATTTCTTGAATCGCTTAACAGCTGGTGAATCGTCCGGTAGGGGATTTTTTAGACTAAATGTTCCATCTCCCCGAAGATTTTTTCTGGAATATCGCTATAACAAAGAAACAATGCAGTACCTGTTCCGTGCGATTGCTGTTGATGATAGCGCGATTGTAAATTTAATAAGAAACAGTGATACTGTATTTGAAATTATTGAAAGCTGTCCCAACCTGGTAGTTTTAACGGATTATTCCGGGGAAATTATTTATATGAATACGAGTGGATTCAGGATGCTTAATATTGAAGGAAGAATTCTTGAAACACAAAGTAATATCTGTAGTTTAATCTCTAATATTGACAGCTTTGAACAAATAACAGCGCGTTTAAAAAAACAGAAAGTAATTCAAGAGATTGAATTCAGTTTTCATAACAAAGATCAGGGTGATTTAATCGGAATGACGTCGATCTTTACATTATTTCATGAAGGCAAAGAACTTATTTGTTTTCATGTAGCGGATATCACTGAAAGGGTAAAAAACTTTAGTGGTCACATTCAGAATTCGATTGTACTAATGAATCTTAATGATGAACTTAAAAGATCTCAGTCACAACTTCTTAACCAGGAGAAAATGGCTTCCATTGGTGAATTGTCCGCAGGTATTGCACATGAACTTAATAATCCGCTTGGTTATGTTTTTAATAATGTTAATGTACTTTTTAATCACATGACCGATATTCAGAATTTTGTAAATCATGTTCGGGATTTATACAGCTCGGAAGATTGTATTTCGCCCATACTCGAGCAAATTAAGGCGCTTGATAAGAATATTGATTTGGATTTTATTTTTAACGATCTGGAGGATCTAAAAGAAGAAACGGAAGAGGGTGTGTCGAGAATAAAATCGATTATTGACAGCCTGAAAAGTTTTTCTCAAAAAGATTCGCTGATGGAATTCGCATTTCATAATGTGAATGACTCCATAAATGACACCTTGGTTGTTTTAAAAAATGAATATAAATATAATATTGAAGTCACAACAGAATTAGAAGCAATGCCGGATATCTTGTGCAGCAGTTATGACTTGAATCAGGCTTTTCTTAATATAATTAAAAACAGTATTGATGCAATTAATGAAGATGAACATTCAGAAACAGGTGTAATAAATATAAAAACCCACGCTGAAACTGACAGTGTACATATTTATATTTATAATAGTGGACCTAATATCCCAGATTCTATTATAAATAGAGTTTTTGAACCTTTTTTCACGACAAAGTCGATTGGAAAAGGTACCGGCCTTGGGTTAAGTATTTCACATGATATTATAGTGAATAAACACAATGGAGATATCAGAATTGATAACCTTGAAAAGGGTGTACAGTTTCATATAAGTCTTCCAATTGTAGAGGAGTTAGAAAGTGAAGCATAAAATACTATTTGTGGATGATGAAGAAAATATACTCAATAGTTTAAAGAGGCTTCTCAGGAAAAGTCCGTATGATATTCACTACCGGACGTCCGGTAAAGATGCTCTGGATTTTTTAACTGCTAATGAAGTTGCTGTACTTGTTACAGATATGAGAATGCCCAAAATGAATGGTATCGAGTTAATAATTGAAGCCAATAAAATAAGTCCTTTAACTATTAAAACTATACTTTCAGGCTATTCTGACATTAATGATATCATGACTGCTGTGAACAGCGGTCATGTTCATAATTATATAACAAAACCCTGGAATGATTCTGAACTGTTTATCAGTTTAATGAATGCTACAGAACTTTATGAAAGACGTAATAATGAAAAAAAATTACTGAAAGAGTTGAATATAAAGAATGAGGAACTAAAAAACCTTAATGTAATTCTCGAAAAGCGTGTAAAAGAAAGAACCTGGGAGTTACAAGCCAATAATGCCATTCTTAACTCCATTATTGAGGGAGAAGATAAACAGAAAGTAATGATGAGAATTCTAGATTTACTTTCAAAGCTATCCGGAAATAAAGAAGTATCGATCTGGGATAATAAAAGTCAGGAACTGTTCGGAGCAGACTTTGTAAAAAATGATGATGAGTTTATGAGAACTTGCAATTTAAAAACAAAATCTTGTCTCATAAATAAGATTGTTGTAATCCCTTTACTGAAAAGTGAAGAAAAGCTTGGAACTATATATATTAGAGATGTAAATAAAAATGAGCTGCAGTTTACAAAGAGACTGAAGAATCTTAAAACAGTATTAAGTATGTATATTCTTCACAACTCGCTGCTTGCAGACCCATCTGAAATAATTGGGTCAATTGATATGATCCTCGGAAATATTGATGAAGAAACTGACTAATAATATAACGGTAACTGATAATAAACTAAAGGTTTATTTAACGAAAGATAATTCTGATTTCTCTGAAAATTCTGTGTTGAAAATATTAAAAGATGAAAAAATAGAAGGTGAAATAAATTATGAGCTTCTCGCTTCCCTTAATGATAAAAGTGTAGTTGCCAAATTTCAGAATCAAGTAATAATAGCTGAGGCTCCTGCAAGCCTCCGGGCTCAATGTGAACAGGTTAAGTTTATTAAAACTCTCGCGGACTGGGAGTGTTTGTATTCAGTTTTTCATTCAGCGGGGGCTGTCCTGAATAAGCTGAAAAGAACAAAGCAGATTACTACAATGATTAATCCGCCAACATTGTTTGTAAGTGCGGGAAGTATTTTTTTAAGGATTAAAGTTTCTGAATATGGTGAGAATCTCTTTGGCGAAAAAGTGAAACCAGAAGCTCTGCGTCCGATAAAATATAACAGTGATAATATCAGACAGGATATTATTGGTGATGAGATTTTATATTATGCCGAAAAGACAGGTTATATAAGTTACCGTAACGGGACCATCTCAATAGAAAGTCCGTTCTATGATAAAAATGAATATGAAAGATACTATATTTTTTATCCGGTGTTTGAAGATACAAAACCGATGGAACAGGAATATGAGAAAACTCTCGGTCTTTATAGAGAGAAATACCCTAATGCGCCGGTTGCGCTTCCCGGTGGATTGACAGAATCGGAGTCTGTTGATGGTTCAGATGTATACATAATAGAATTCTGTAAAGGTGTTAGGCCGATTGATGGTCAGGACGCAGAAATTAGATTCTTAATAAATCGAGATACTGAAGATATAAATAAAAATACAAAAGAGTTTAAGCATTATTTGATTGTAAAGGAAAATGATGTAATTGCAGAGAAAAAGCATAGAGTAAATGGTGTACGCGGCCTTGACCTTTTTGGTAAGAATATTGAAGTAAGAGAAGCTAAAGACAAGATCTTGAGGACAAATGAGCTGATTCGTCAAGAGTCATCCCCGGGGAAAACCCTCTACCGCGCCTCTTGTGATGGCATTTTAAAGATGGCAGAGAACTCGATAAAGATTTCAGAGGCTATGATTCTTCCTGATTATGTTGACTATTCAACAGGAAATATTGAATATGGAAAAGATGTTTATGTAGGTAAAGATATAAAGCCTCAGTTTGAGGTAAAAACAGGCGGGGATCTTATCGTTAAAGGCAGTATAGAAGATGGTGCTAATATTTTTGTGCAAGGAGATCTTTTAGTTGATGGCGGTATTGTCGGGCAGAATACGAAAGTCTTTATCAAGGGAAATGCTACAGTAAAATTCATTCAGGATGCAGATGTTTATGTATCCGGGGATCTTAGAATAAAAACCTCTTTAATTGGCGGTAAAGTATTTGCAGGCGGTAGCCTTATTGTCCAAGGTAAAAAAGGCAGTAGTCGATCCCAGGTGTTCGGTGGTGAATACTGTTCTTTTGTCAGGATGGAGCTTCCTTCGGTGGGCTCACCTTATAAAAAAACAATTTTATGGTGCGGCTATAATCCAAGAATAAAAGGTTTAATAAAAGCTTCAGAAGAAACACTCAAATCTATTGAATTACAAATGTCCAGGCTTCTTAACAGTATAGGAGTGAATATAACAAATCCTGCTGCCCGTAGGATTATAGAACGGCTATCGCCGGAAAAAAAGAAACTTCTCAAGGTTAAACTTCTTAAACTAAAGGAATTAACAACCCAGTTAAACGAATTGAAGGGGAAAAAGGCAAATTTGGTCGGGATGTTATATTCCCAACATCCCGAATCTCTGGAAATATTGGTTAAAGACAGGCTAATACCTGATACTACTGTAACCTTTATGAAAACCAGTATTAATATTTCAAAAGACACGTCTTCAAGTAGAGTCATTATTGATGACAGCGGTATTGATATTCTAAATCTTTAGCGATTATGATTGATTGTGAATTTCAACCAGACTATCTATGATTCTTGTCGATAAACCCAGAACTTCAGAATATTTTGCTTCACGTTCTTCTGTAGAAAGGTTGCTTGACTCTGTGATAATTTTATTTACATTAACATGAAGTTTTTCATGTATGCTGCTCAAATCATTAAAGGAAGCTCTAACCTTAATTTCATCATCTTCTATGTTGTCTATCCATTTTCCAAGTGCACATGAATGATGATCGGTAAGGCTATTCGAATCTATCTTAAGTTTTCCATCCATAACTGCGCGGGCTTTGATCACCCAGAGCAAATGCTGTATAATAATTTTGACAATGGGGACAGAGGAGGTCTCTGTGCCGAATTCCCAATTCTGAAATTCCTGAATCTTTTCCATGTATTCTTCATAGTTAATTATTGTATCTGATATTGTCATTAACATTATGTTAATGTCCTGGGCAATTTCTGAAATACTTATTATTTGCTGATGACTTTCATTACTAGCTCCAACAATTGTGTTCACAGAGTCTCTGATTGCTCCTGTACTCTGGGAAATTTCTTTTGAGCCTTCCTTGATCTGCTCAGTAACTTCATTAAGCATATGTGTTGCGCTTACGATCTCATGGCTGCCTGTGTTTAGTTCAGAGGTTGCGTTTAATATTTCATCAAAGGCATTAACAATCTCTATGGTTTCATTACTTATTATCCCGTAAGACTTAAGTGCTTCATGCCCGGCATCTTTCACCCGCCCTACATCCTCAATAACGGTCTTTAATGTATTGGATATGAGGGTTGAATTGGTTGAGCTCGACTCGGCCAGCTTTCTTATTTCTTCAGCAACTACCGCAAATCCTTTTCCTGCTTCCCCGGCATGAGCGGCTTCGATTGCTGCATTCATTGACAATAGATTCGTCTGACTTGCAATATTGTTAATAACTGTAATAATGTCCTGAATAGAATCAACGCTGCTGTGGACTTTTTCAATAAGCCTGTTCATTTCCTCCATTTGACTCTGGTTGTTCACAGTTTGAGTTTGTAGAGCCATGGAGGTTTTTCTTTTTCTATCGGTAATTTCTTTAACGTTGTTTATTGATGCATCCATCTGTTCAACGGCTGCTGAAGTCTGCATTACCGAACTTGAATGTGTATCTATCTGATTGCTGAAGTCTACGATTGTATGTGAAATATCCTCAATTGCGGAAGATGAGCTCACAAGATTTGAACTGAGCTCTTCCATTCTTTCATTTATTATTTTTACGCTGCCGTTGATTGATGTAACCAGATATACCGAATTTTTCATCTCCTGAGCAAATTTAAGAGATGAGGTTTGACTTCCACTTATGATACTGCTGACCTGTTCTCTGGAATCCTGGCATGACTTCATATGCTCTTTCAGTATGATATGACCAGATTTCGCGACTGTTTTCTCTGTACATCCGCTGCAAAGGCGTCCGGTAATGATACTGTCGTAATTTGCTTTAACTAAATAGGCTCTTTTCTCGGAAACTATTATCATTATTAAAAGTACAATTATTCCGGCTGCAGTTACGATTAAAGAAGCAACTGAATTGGTCAAAAAGAATGGAGCGGTAGCGGCTGCTATAGCTGAAACTCCAGCTGTTATATGTCTTATTATTTTCAATTCAATATCCTTTCTAAAGCATAGTTTTATGGTAATGATTACACATCTTTTATAAAAAATCAAATCTACCTACTATATTTTTTAGAGAACTATGAATATTTATTTGTGGGATCTGAAAAGTGATTGTTCCCCCCTGTTGCAAAGATGAAATCAGGCAGCAAGGGTCTTAAATACATCTTTGTATTTTTTATACATAGTGTCAATTCGTATAGGTTTCAAAATCATTATACCTGAATCATATTCTA
>JAQQAL010000005.1 GCA_028532855.1 Candidatus Thalassospirochaeta sargassi | reverse complement strand
GTATATTCAAATATGCCCTACATAATGGAAAATTATAGGATGATGGATGTATCGGAATACCGATGCAATGACAAAAGAGCTGCTTATGTTTCAATTAGCATAGCAGAAGGTTTTTCGGGTAGTTTTTAGAGGTGCCCTAATTTCAATTCACCATCGCGATTAACCGTAGAGCTTCTGGAAACTGAAGAAATTGAAGGGAACAAACAAACCTCGGATTTCATCTCAAAGCTTAAACAATACGGTTGTTCAATTGCAATTGATGATTTTGGTTCAGGTTATTCAAATTTCAGTTATTTTATCATGTTGAATGTAGACATTATTAAAATCGATTCATCGCTTGTCAGACTTTTATGTTCTGATAAAAACGCCCATCTGATAACCAGAAGCATTGTCAGCTTTGCTAAAGAAATGAATATTGAGACCATCGCAGAATTTGTATCTAATAAGAAATTATTCTCGGTTGTACAAGATTTGAATATAGACTTTGCTCAAGGTTATTATATCGGAAAACCTTCACCGGAACTGCTTTTAAAACCGGATTTTCTTATACAGAATCCGATTTAATACCCTCATCCCGATTATGTATTCAGAATAAATATAAAATCCATCTGACAATAGTAGACATAAATAGTAGGTTTCTACTAATATATACCCGGTAACGGAAGTGAGTTATGGATACCAGAGCATATTTAAATAGAATTGGAATAAACGAAGAACTCAAACCTGACCTTGAAAGTCTGCGTTTGATTCAGAGCAGGCACCTTCTCAGCATACCCTTTGAAAATCTCAACATACATATTTACAATCGTCTCTCTCCTGATCCGGAAGAACTCTTCGACAAGATTGTTCTTCAACGCAGAGGCGGAGTATGCTATGAATTGAATTATCTCTATATGCTGTTGCTTGAAGAAATGGGTTATGACATATCCCTTCATGGAGGCAAAGCCGGCGATAACGGATCTTTCTTCGATCACAGTTTTCCTATTGTTAATATCGATGGTCAGCGATATATCACCGACGTAGGATTCGGTGACAATTTTCTCTATCCTCTTGAGTTTAAACCTGATGTACCGCAGTTTGATCCGAAGGGTATCTTTACCGTCGAATACGAAGGCGGCGGATACTACTCCGTTTACAAGGAACTTGAAGGCAAACGTTTCAGAGAATATACCTTTCCCCTTAATAAAAGAAAGCTGAGTGATTTCAATGATCGTAAGGTTTTCTATACCACTGATCCATCTTCTCACTTTTTTAAGAATCTTATAGTATCCATGGAACTTGAAAACGGCAGGATATCATTAAAACAGAACAAACTTCTCTTTACCGAAGGAAAAGAACGCCGCTGGATTAGGGTTGAATCCTTCAATCATTATGTGAATCTGCTTTTTGAGTATTTTGGAATTGTTCTAACTCCATCTGAACGAAGAAAACTAAAACATACAAAATTTTGGAATAAGCGGCATAACAGGAAGAAAACACACGCCCTACTGCTTGCAAGTTCAGTCAGGCAGAACTTTTCTAATAGAATAGGTAGCTTCCTCGGCGAATAATTCCGCCTCTGCTTTTTATTTCGCCAATCCCTGCAGTAGAAGTTTGATATAATCCCGGAGTTCATCCTTCATTAATATTCCCTGCTCTTTTTCCATTAGAATCCCTCTAATACTGATTTTTTCGACGTAACTGTTAACCGCATTCAACAGCAGCCGGGCTCTCTGCACAGCTGGTAAGGAAGAATCTATGCTAGCGTCATCAATACCGGCGGCAACAGCTTCGGTCACAATCTCAAGAACACGCCGATTCGCGGAATAATAATCATCAAGAAGCGGACTGTCCGGATAAGCCTCACTGAACATAAGATTAAACTGGGCATCAAGGTAATGGTACTGTCTATATTCGGCGTAAGTATAATTATAAACATCAAGTAGACGTGATAAACGCTGCAAACCGGGCTCGGAACCGGCAATCTCCGACACTTCTTCAAGCAGGCCGCCGAAATGACGGCTTATCCCCGTCATCACCTTTAAAACCAACTCATCCTTATTTTTATAATAAAGATAAATAGCTCCGTTGGTAAGTTCACAGGCAGCTGCAATATCGCTGATTGTAGTGGCAAAGAACCCCTTCTCTAAAAAAAGCTTCTCTGCCTCGGAAAGAATAAGTTCTTCCCTTTGTTTTCTCCTTTCAGCTTTTTCGCGCGCCGCGCGCTCTCTGCTTCCCAAAATCTACTCCGTATCAGCCGGGTTATCTGCAAGTACTTTTATTACCGCTTTCTCATTGTACCGCAAAAACAGCAGAAGCCCAACAATCAGGAATATCATACTGGCTATTGCAGTTGTTCTAATTCCGAATTCAGTGGGCGCCCCGCCATTCTCGCCGCCTATGTGGCTGATGAACGGAAAAATCAGCAGAGTAATAGATGCTCCCATCTTACTCATGAATGTTCTTGCTCCGAAAAAAACAGCAGCCTTGAAATTACCTGTCTGCCGACCATCGGCTTCGGCGATATCCGCAACTATTGCGTTTGGAAGTATGCCGAAAACAGCCATAGGCAGTGATGCAAACGCTGTTACAATACCGGCCTGAACACCAACCGGAAACGGCAGCCTCCCCCAGAAAGAAAGTATTAGAAAATTCAGGATAAATATAATAAAAGCAACAATCAGCAGCTTCTTTTTACCGATTTTTTTTGCAAGCAGGCTGACAGGAACATAGAAGATGAAACTGAGAATAAAAAGAAGCGTCATCAATGTAGTAGCCGTTTCTTTCGGCAGATCGAGAAGCCCCATGATGTAGAAGCTTATACCGGTCTGAATGAATGTCAGGGCAAGAAAGTACGTTAAATCCGAGAGTGTGAAAATCAGAAAGTTTTTGTTTCGGAATGCGCTCACAACAGCAGTAAACGACCCCTCGCTTGAAGAATGCTCCTCACAGTATCGCTTTTCATTTATAAAAAAGACCGGCAGATACATCAGAACAAGAGATATAACTGCAAAAAACCCAATAACTGCCTGAAAAGCTGTAAGCGGTTCAAGGCCGGCAGCTTCCAGCATGCCCTGCAACAGGTATGTTCCATTGCCCAGCATAAATCCGAGCGCCCAGGTTATTGATATCATTGTAGAAAGCTGCAGCCGTTCATCCGGAGTATGACCAAGCTCGCTCATCAACGCAAAATAAGGCGTTACATACATCGTCATGAACAAATAGAACAGAAACGTGAATATCATAAGGTTCACTGTGTTAACAACAGCGCTCGCGGAGACAGGTATAAAGATCAGAACGGACAGCAGGGCAAACGGAAGGGCGCCTATTGCCATGAATGTGCGGCGTCGGCCAAAACGTGAATTACTTCGATCAGACAAACCGGCAATAAGAGGGTCTGTTATTCCGTCGAAGACCCGGCTGAGTGCCGCAATCACACCCAGTACCGCAGCTGATACGATGAAAACGGGAAACATCCTTTCTCCGCCCTCCACGGTATTAGAATCATAAAAGTAATATAGAAGATTCATCACCGCAAACGAACCAAGCGACCAGCCTAGCTGACCTAGTGAGTATATAATCTTCTTTCTGAATGGAAGTTTCTCCACCTGTCCTGTTACTCTTTGCCCATTCATTCCTATCTCCTTTCCTATTCAGCCATCCAATCCACTACCTTGTCCAGTACAAATTCGTTTTCAGGTCCCTCAAAAAATACATGAGGACTGTTTTTTAGAACATGAGTGCCTGCCGCAGGTCGCCTTAAGCCCTCATCAAGCATTCTACCAACCTCAAGCGGCACAGTACCGTCCGTCTCGGAAAGCATGTAATATACAGGACAGTCAACATCATTAAGTATCCGACGGGCTTTTCGCATTATCTTTGTGAAACTTGCGAGCTGGGCAGAATAATAATGGCTCCAGTATTCCCTCTCCATATACAGTCTGTCTTCCCCCGCTTCCGGTTCGGGTGCGCGTTTCCGTGTAATAACCGGAACGAACCATCTTAGCAGCGGTGTGGAATACACAATTTTCTGTTTGACAGCTAGTGCGGGAGCAAGCAGAATGAGCTTTTCAGGTTCAAATTCAGCAGCAGTCATGAGAGCCAGAAGACAGCCCATCGAAACCGCGGCTATCGATACCGAGTCATACCGTGCATTGAGATTCATGTACTCATTTCGAAAATGGCTGGTCCAGAGCTTCCAGTTTGTCTTCCTGAAATCCGCACCGCTTGTTGCATGCCCGGGAAGCCTTGGCACAAGAACCGTGTACCCTTCTTTATTCAATCTTTCAGCAAGACCGTACATTTCGGCAGGATAACCATTGTATCCATGCTGTATTATTACAGCCTTCCCATTAGTACCTTCAAGATGCAATGGAAGTGCTGTTTTAAGAACTTTTGTGTAATTTTTCATCTTCTGATCCGGAATCCTATTAATAAATATATTTCACCTTACTAAACGTCATTTAGTAATTATATTTTCAACCCGAAACTAGTATTTGTCAAACTGATTTTATGCATAAAAGGTTATTAACAGTCAAAAACCCGATTCAGATGGAAATATTACTATTCTTGCACACAAGTTCATTTTTTGATATCATATAATAAATATCATATTTAGGAGAAAAACATGAGTAGAAAGACATTATTATTCGTCCTGATCACCCTGATACTCGCCCCGCTTGCAGTATTCGCAGGAGGACAGGGAGAAACATCATTCGTTACCATAGGTACCGGCTCTGTAACCGGAGTATACTACCCGACCGGCGGCGCAATCAGCAGAATGATTAACGCTAAGTTTGACGAATACGCAATTAAAGCAACAGTTGAATCAACAGGCGGTTCTGTTTATAACATAAATGCTGTTATCACAGGAGATATCGACTTCGGCATAGCACAGTCCGACAGACAGTATCAGGCTATCAATGGTCTTGCAGAATGGTCCGAGGCCGGACCTCAGGCTGATCTGAGATCAGTATTCTCCATTCATCCCGAATCTATTACCCTGATTGCATCAACAGCCAGTGGAATCAACTCGGTAGCCGACCTTAAGGGCAAAAGAGTCAACATCGGTAACCCGGGCTCAGGTCAGCTTCAGAATTCAAAAGACATACTTGAGGGGGCCGGTCTCACAGATGCCGATATAGAAGCGGAAGGGGTAGAAGCTGTTGAGGCTCCCGGTCTTCTTAATGATGAAAGAATCGATGCGTTCTTCTATACAGTAGGTCACCCCAACGGTAACATCAAAGAAGCTACCGCTGGTCGTGTAAAGGTAATGATTGTTCCAATAGATGGTGAAGTCGCAGACAATGTAACCGGTAAATACCCGTACTATGCGAAATCTCTCATTCCTGTAAAGGAATACCCTATGGCAGCCAATACCGAAGATATTCCGTCTGTAGGCGTTAAGGCTACCCTGGTTACAAGTGCTTCTATTTCTGATGATGTTGTTTATGCAATCACTAAAGAAGTATTTGATAATTTCGACGACTTCAAGAAACTGCATCCGGCCTACCAGGTACTTACAAAAGAGAGTATGCTTGCCGGTCTTTCAGCCCCGATTCACCCCGGTGCATTGAAATACTATGAAGAAGCCGGTTTGATTGAATACATCAACCCTGATCTGATCAAATAATCAGCTTATCTTTCGCAGCGACGGAGGACTTCTCCTCCGTCCGCCTGCGGGTTTATCCAAGTGAAGATTAATCTCAACAGTTTAAGGATTTTTATGTGACTGAAGAAAATAAAAAACATTCTCAGCTCAACAATGCAGAGAAACTGCTGAAAGAAGAGACCGGACAAATAAGAAATACCAGAAAATTTGATAAATTTCTTATTCCATTCATCGCTGTTGCCTGGTCAGTGTTTCAGCTTGCCCTCCCCCGCTTTCTCATCCTCGACAGCGTTACAATCAGGGCAATCCATCTTGCCTTTGCAGTAGCTCTGGTTTTTGTAAGCATTCCGATGTCCAAAAAAGATCGAAGATTTAAAGCAATGAGTACCGAGGACTACATTCCGGTTATTGATATAATACTGGCCGTTGTTGCGGTTCTTGCTGTTTTATACATCGTCTTTGACTGGGAAAATATTGCATCGAGAGCTGGCCGTCCGACTACAAGAGATATAATAATAGGAATTGTAATCATAATACTGGTTCTTGAAGCATCAAGACGTTCGATAGGACTGCCGCTGGGAATTATTGCTGTAATATTCTCTATTTATGCCTTTTTGGGCCCCCACATGCCTGGCTTTCTTGCATTCCGGGGCGTATCTCTTACAAAATACCTGAGTCAGATTGTTCTTTCAACTGGCGGTATCTACGGTATTCCACTTGATGTTTCAGCGAATACGGTATTTCTCTTTGTACTTCTGGGTGCACTGCTTGAAAAAACGGGCGCCGGATACTTCTTTAATGATCTTGCCATCTCACTTCTGGGAAGGTTCAAAGGGGGACCGGCAAAGGCCTCAGTTGTATCTTCCGGTCTTACAGGCCTTGTTTCCGGTTCAAGTATCGCAAATGTTGTCACAACAGGTACATTTACAATTCCGCTTATGAAGAAAGTCGGGTATCCCGGAAAAACAGCTGCTGCAACAGAGGTGGCCGCAAGTACAAACGGCCAGCTGATGCCCCCCATCATGGGAGCAGCAGCATTTATAATGGCTGAGTATCTGGGCATCGGTTATATGGACGTCATAAAAGCAGCCGCAATACCGGCTTTTGTATCGTATTTTGCACTGTTCTATATAACCCATCTCGAAGCATCAAAACTTGGAATGGAAGGACTTCCAAAAGAGGAAGTACCGAACTTTTTTGATGTATTCAAAAAGGGATTTCACAATCTCATTCCTCTTGTAGTTCTGATTTATGAACTGATGGTGATGCGCCACAGCCCTAAACTATCAGCCTTCAACGCTATCGTAATTCTGTTCGCAGTGATGCTGATCAGAAAGATTGTTGATCTCAGCCGTGAAAAAAAGAGCCTGGGTGAAAGCATTAAAGAGGGAGTGAAATATTCGGTCACAACCTTCGGAAGCGGAATGATTTCCGGCTCAAGAAACATGCTCACTGTGGCCCTTGCCACAGCGACAGCCGGAATAGTCGTTGGTATAGTTAATATGGGCATAGGCAGCATGATTGTTCAGGTTGTTGAATTCCTGAGTATGGGGAACATTTACCTGCTTCTGATTATCACAGGTATTGCCAGCCTGATTATAGGAATGGGACTTCCAACAACGGCAACCTACATTGTAATGGCTTCTATAACCGTGCCTATCATCCTTGAGCTCGGTGGAAACATCGGTCTTGTAATTCCGGCAATTGCAGCACATCTGTTCTGCTTTTACTTCGGAATCCTTGCCGATGATACGCCTCCGGTCGGTCTTGCCGCTTATACGGCGGCAGCTATTGCCGATTCAGATCCGATACCAACCGGTATCCAGGGCTTCATATATGATTTACGCACCGCGGTAATTCCGTTCATGTTCATATTCAACCCGCAATTGATTATGGATGGTGTAAACAACGGTTTTCAGGGACTGTTTATATTTGCAATGGCGGTTTTCGGTGCCTTCGCATTCACAAATGCTGTGCAGGGCTGGTTCATCACCAAGAATAAATGGTGGGAAGTTCCGTTCTTCCTGCTTGCCGCGGTTATGTTCTTCAATCCATTCGCCTTAGGCGAAATCATTGGACTTGTGGGAAACCAATCCTACTGGCTATATCCTGTTGCCGGAATCGTATACCTGATTCCGTATTTGCTTCAAAGACTGCGAATGCCTAAAGCTGCTGCAATATAAACAGCAGTATTATTAAAGCAGACAAAGCCCGGCCGGAAGAACTTTCCAGTCGGGCTTTTATGTTATGGGTATGAAATAATCAAACGGCTTGAGGTCTATCCGATTCTGTAAAGACGAAAGTGAAACAACTCCGAATTTTAAATAATTGTTTTTCGCCTGATTTTCTTATATCATAAACAGAATATGAAACAAATTAAATCTCTGATTCTACCGGCCGCCGCTCTATTCTTTCTATTGATATCCTGTTCTACACCTGGAAATTACAGACGCAATATACCTGAAACTGATTCCGCAAATTACAGTATCCCCCAAAGGGCTGCTGAAGTGGAATCGGCTGAAGAAAGAGCTGAATATGCCTTTGAAACAGTAGTCCCTGGAGTGCTTTCAATCGGCTACACAGACATATACGTGGACGGATATCTGAATCAGGGAGAAGACGGGCCCGACGGTCTTGATTCAGCCCTTGCTGTTCTTTTAGCAAAAGAGTTGGGACTTGAACCGGAATTTACTCTTGTTCCGGCCGGAGATGACTATTTTGAATCAATAGTAGCAGCTCTGAACGGGTATAAGGTGGATATGTTTATATCAATTACCGCTGTCAGACCTGAAAGAGAATCTCTTGTACTGTTTTCCGTTCCCTACACCTTTGAAGGTGAGGAACTTGGTATATCATTTCAAAAATATAACGACGCATTAAAAACAGCGGTTGATCCACTGATCGAGAAAATGATAAACCGCGGTACTGTTAAAAAACTCAGGAAAGAATTCCTTTCAGGGGTTGATGACATCTATCAGACAAACAAAGTCATGAGAGAAATCGAAGGCAGTTATTTCGTATCATCTCACCTTATAAACGGTGAAGAGAGATACGGTGAAGGTATTAACATGGTAGATATCTCATATGATAAACAATGGATCGAATACGATTACCATGGAATACAATCTGCAATAAAGAGGATCATCTCGGCAGAATATGGCCGTATCAGCCTGATGACTGTTGAAGGCGAATCATCTTCGGCCCCTGAAGCGTCTCCCAGCAGCCTTGTCTATCTGGTTGAAAAAACTGATATTGGCAAAAAACTCACATTCACCCTTGATGAAACCGGCTATATGAGTGAAACTCTCGAGATGATATCAATATACTAAACGGAGTTTCTATCCTATGAATGAAATAAAAACAGCAGCAATTATCGGGGCCGGAGCTTTAGGTCTGATGTACGCTGGAATGATGAAAGAAAAACTCGGCGACAACTGTTTTTTTCTGAGCGATAACAACCGGTGTGAAAAAATCAGAAACAGCAGTTTCTCGATCAATGGCGCTCCCCGACGGTTTCACGCTGCTACACCATCTGACATGGAGTCCGGGGCTGAAAAAAAGCCTGATCTGATTCTCATTTCTGTAAAGAACCATCATCTTGAAGATATTTCTCCGCTTGTTGAATCTGCGGTACACGAAGATACAATCATCATATCTGTTTTAAACGGTATTGAAAGTGAGAATTTCCTGCGTCGACGCTTTCCAGGAGCTGTTGTTGTTTCCACAGTAGCAGTTGGTATGGACGCAGTAAAGGAGGAGACTGCACTCAACTACACGTCAGCTGGAAAACTTCTTATAGGTATTGAAGATGCTGATGAGAGTCACCATGCACTTAAGAGCCTTGAGGGATTGTTTAAATCATGCAATATGGCCTATGAAATACCATCCGATATTCAGCGGGCGCTCTGGTGGAAATGGATGATAAATATCGGAGTAAATCAGGTTTCAGCTGTAACCGGCGCCAATTACGGGGTTTTCCATACCCAGAGAGATATTCAGGAACTGATGGAATGGGCTATGCAGGAAACAATAGACGTTGCAAAGGCTGCCGGAGTCGACCTTCGTGATGACGATATAGAAAACTGGTATCCGATCCTCCGTAGTCTAGGTGCGGAGAATAAAACCTCAATGCTGCAGGATATTGAAGCCCGGAGAAAGACCGAGGTTGAGGCGTTCAGCGGAAAACTGATCTCAACAGCTGAAGAACACGGGGTTGATGTCCCCGTCAACCGCATACTTTTCAGAATAATCAGCACCAAGGAGCTGTTGTACAGCTGAATCGTACTCCTCACAAACTTTTAACTTTGCAATCAGGCCTGTGATCATGTAAAATATTAATATTATGAAAAGACAAACTGATTTCGCAAAAACCAAGATTATCGGAACCATCGGCCCGGCGACGAATACCCCGGAAATGATTGCGGACCTGATCAAGTCAGGTCTTGATGTTGCAAGACTCAATTTCAGTCACGGCAGCCATGAGGAGCATGCTGAGAATATCAGGACAATCAGAGAGGGGGCCGGGATTGCAGACAGCCCCGTAGCAATACTTGCCGATCTCTGCGGCCCGAAAATAAGGCTTGGCCTGGTAGAGAAGCCTTTCGAAATTGAGGCAGGTGAATCAGTTGTAATCTCCACTGATCCGGAGAACTATACAGGCAAACTTAAACTCATTCCGACCGAATATGCTCACCTTGCGGAAGACGTAAAAAGCGGTGATCGAATCCTTATGGATGACGGGCTTCTTCAGGTGTCGGTACGGGAAACATCGGGAAGTGATGTGATATGCGATGTAATAGACGGCGGCCTGGTAAAATCCCGCAAGGGCATGAACCTGCCAAATGTTGATGTAAGCGAATCTGCAATTACCGCAAAAGACCGGAAGGATCTTGATTTTATAGTTACACAGGATATCGATTTCATCGCGCTCTCCTTCGTCCGAAGCCGCGATGATATCAGAGAACTCAGGTGGCTATTGAAGGAACGTGAAAAATCGCTTCCGATTATTGCAAAAATTGAGAAGCCTGAAGCTATCAATGATATTGACGCAATTATCCGAGAAACAGACATGATTATGGTAGCACGCGGCGACCTCGGTGTAGAAATGCCGCCACAGGATGTGCCTAATCTACAAAAAATGATAATCCGCAAGTGCATTGAATATAATAAACCCGTCATCACGGCAACCCAGATGCTTGAATCGATGATTAACAATCCGAGACCTACCCGGGCTGAGGCTAGCGATGTCGCAAACGCCGTCTATGACGGGACAGACGCCGTCATGCTCAGCGGGGAAACCTCTGTGGGAGAATATCCCCTTGCCGCAGTTCGAACAATGGAACAGATTGTCAGGTCATCCGAGAGGCACGCCCTTTCAGATGAATTCGTCAAAGTGCGGCGCAGCAGAGAAAAAATGACAGATGAGGAAAACATTTGTCGTTCCGCATGCATAATGGCGCAGGAGGCTGGTGCCAGGGCTATAATAGCAATTACAAGATCAGGTAAAACAGCCCGCCTGCTGTCTAAATACCGATCCGATGTACCCATACTTGCATTTTCTCAGAACGACAGGACTATAAGAGAGCTCAATATAGTATGGGGAGTTCAGGGCGAGAGCATTGATGAGGTTGGTGAAACAGATGCAACCCTGAAAAGTGCGAAGGAAGCTGCGCTCAGACTCGGATACCTCAATTCAGGAGATAAGGTCGTATATACTACAGGAATCCCCCTTCTGAATAGCAAAGCGGCAAACATGGTGAAAATAGACACCGCCTGATCTGTTTCTATTTATAATAACATTTTCTTAATACCCGCTTGACCGCTGTCGCATATTCATTGTAAGCTTTCAACCGACTAAGCGGTCTTTTTTTAGACTGATTGGTCGATATTTGACTGATCAGTGTTTAATTCGGAGGAAAAAATGAAAAAAACCACTGCAATACTGCTGACCCTTGCGGCCATAGCCTCATCCCTGCTTACCGGCTGCGGAGGAGAAGACGAGACAATAAAGGTTGGCGCCCTGTTTGCCGTAACCGGGGGAGCATCCTTTTTAGGTGCGCCAGAAGCACGAACAGCAGACATGCTTGTTGAGGAAATCAATGCCGACGGCGGTGTTGACGGTAAAATGATCGAGCTGATTATTAAAGATACGGCAGCTAACCCTGAAAAAGCTATTTCATTTGCAAAGCAGCTGATAGAAGAGGATAAGGTTGTTGCTATAATCGGCCCAAGCACAAGCGGCGAAACCATGCAGATCAAAGAGCTCTGCGAGTCGTACAAAACCCCGCTTATATCATGTGCAGCAGCCGAAGCAATTGTAGATCCTGTTGCAAAATATGTATTCAAGACTCCCCAGAAAGACAGCTATGTAGCTAACTGGGTCTTCACAACAATGAAAGAGATGGGAATTAAAAACATCGGAATTGTCGGAGCCAACACAGGTTTCGGAAATGCAGGCCTCGGCCAGCTTGAAAAGTATGCACCGGATTACGGTATTAACATTATTGCAAAAGAAACATACGACAAGGCTGCAACCGACCTGACTGCCGTACTTACCAAACTGAAAGCAAAGGATGTTGAGGCGGTTGTGAACTGGTCAATAGTTCCGGCACAGTCGATAGTTCCGAAGAACATGAAACAGCTCGGGATGGACGTACCGCTGTTCCAGAGCCACGGATTCGGCAACATCAAATACGCCGAAGCGGCAGGTGCCGCAGCCGAAGGAATAATTTTCCCGGCCGGACAGCTTCTTGTAGCCGAAAAACTTCCCGCCAGTCATCCCCAGAAAGAGATAACAACCGCATATAAGACACAGTATGAATCAAAATTCAATGAACCGGTTTCCGGCTTCGGCGGATACGCATACGACTCAATCATGCTGATAGTTAAAGCAATTGAAAAAACCGGCAGCATCGAACGCAATGATATCAGAGACGGTCTCGAATCAATCAGCGGCTATGCCGGCGCAAGCGGTGTTTTTAATATGTCGGCGAGCGACCATAACGGCCTTGATATGAGTTCGATCGAGATGCTTACCGTTGAAAACGGCGAGTTCACTCTGTACAAATAGGAACAGCCGGTGACATTTGATCAGGTTCTGCAGTATATATTTTCAGGCATAACCGTTGGAAGTATCTACGCATTTGTAGCCATAGGCTACAACATAATCTATAACACAACGGGGATTATCAATTTCGCGCAGGGTGAGTTTGTCATGCTCGGCGGGATGATTGCCTACACCTTTTCCGGCTTTATGGCGTTGCTGCCTTCCGTCATTATAGCCGTGCTGCTGACAGCGGCTGTCGGAGGGGTAATAGAAAATGTTTTCATCCGGAGAATGCGTAGAACATCGGTTTTAGGCATGATAGTAATTACGGTAGGTCTTTCAATCCTTATCAGGGAGTTTTCTCTCTACATCTGGGATGAACAGATAAGAGCTCTGCCCTTTTTCACCGGTTCTGAGATTTCCTCCGTTGAAATCATCGGCGCCCGCATCTCACCTCAGGTGCTGTGGGTACTTGCAGTGACCGCAGTCCTGACTGTCGCCCTGTATATCTTTCTAAAATTTACTCTTACCGGACAGGCCATGCGGGCATGTTCCGAAAACCCGAAAGCAGCCCTTCTCTGCGGCATCAGAACGGACCGGATGATAAGCCTGTCGTTCATGGTATCAGCAGGAATAGGGGCGCTCGGAGGCTGTGTGGTCTCGCCGCTGACCCAGACCCATTATGCGATGGGTTCAGACCTTGCCGTGAAGGGATTCACGGTTGCAATACTCGGCGGCCTCGGAAATCCGCTGTCGGCTGTAGCAGCCGGACTGCTTCTTGGGCTGATTGAATCCTTCAGCATAAGCGTGCTCCCAATGGCCTATAAGGATGTTATATCAATTCTCATCCTCCTGATTATTCTTGTTGCAAAGCCCTCCGGCCTATTCGGCTCCAGAGCGGCGGCTGCGCTGAAGGACTACTGATGCTGAAGAATAGAATGAAACAATATACACCCGTAGCAATTCTTGCCGCTGCAATACTGCTTATTCAGCTTATTACCCTAATCAGCGGCACAGGATATCTACTGACTCAGCTGACAATGTCAGCATGGTATGTTCTGGCAGCAGTCGGACTCTGCATGGTAATGGGCTATGCCGGTCAGATTTCTATGGGCCAGGCAGGGTTCTTTGCTATAGGCGGATACACTACAGCGGTTCTGTCGACTATTGATTTTACAGACAGACTTTCAGGCGGCCTTCCCCGACTTCTCGACAGCATGCATATGCTTATAACAAGAGAAACAATCTATGGTGATACAATGACATATCTGACTCCATGGGCTTCGCTCATTGCTGCTATCCTGATTGCAGCAGCAGCGGCTCTCATTGTCGGAATACCGGTTTTAAAACTCAAAGGACATTATCTTGCCATGGCGACAATGGGTTTCGGTATTATTATCAACCGTGTCGTACTGGGAACGAAGGCGTTTGGAGAGGCGGACGGGATAACCAATGTCCCGCCCTTTAAGGTGCTCCCCTTCTTTGAAGTAAGCGGAGATTTCAATATCAGAATAGGCAATTACTATTTCGCCTGGCTGATAGTCATTATAGCAATGGTACTGCTGATAAACCTTATAAATTCAAGAAGCGGAAGGGCACTGAAAGCCCTTCACGGCAGCGAAGAAGCCGCAGACGCCATGGGCGTTAACACTGCACGTACCAAAGTAATAATATTTATGATTGGAGCCGTTTTTGCCGCAGCTGCCGGATTCTTCATGACACATTACAACGGCGGAATCGGCCCCTCGGAATCAAGTGTTGTTAAATCTGTGCGCTATGTATCAATTGTGGCAGTTGGAGGAATGGCTAATATCTGGGGCACCCTTATGATGGGTATGGTTCTGAACTTTTTGTCGCTTAGAGGTGTTTTCGGTCATTTTGATGATGCCGTATTCGGAATAATCCTTGTCCTCATCATGATGTTCATGCCCGACGGCTTTATCCGAAAGGCTGTATTTTATGATATTAGAAACTTTGTAAACAGAAAAATAATCAAAAGAGGGGATAAATAATGGAAACATACGCTCCCCTGATGAAAATAGATAAACTTGATAAATATTTCGGCGGCCTGCATGCTGTAAGTGAAGTGTCATTCGACGTTCACCCTGGTACCATAAAGGCTGTTATAGGCCCGAACGGCGCGGGAAAAACAACTATGTTCAACATGATTGCCGGTTTTTTTCCACCAACTTCCGGAAGTGTGCGTTTCAATGATGTGATGCTTACCGGAATGAAACCATTTAACGTTGCGGGGCAGGGACTTCTGCGGACATTTCAGAACCTTAAGGTATGCGATAATTTGTCGGTACTTGATAACATCCTCCTTGGTCATCATACACGAAGCCGGTCAGGTTTCGGGGCCGGCATGCTGTCCACCCGGAAAAGCCGTATCGAAGAAAGGCGGGCAGTCGAACAGGTTATGCCGCTTCTTGAATGGCTTAGTATCGTCGAGATGAAAGACACCCTTGTCGGGAACCTGTCGTTCGGGGAGCAGCGATCTGTAGAGCTTGCAAGAGCCCTTGCAGCGGATCCTGCAATGCTTCTGCTTGATGAGCCCGCGGCAGGACTGAATATGCATGAAACTGAAGAGCTTGCCGGCAGGATAAGCGAACTGAAGGCTCAGGGCAGAACAATTCTGATTGTCGAGCACGACATGAGCCTTGTCATGGATATCTCCGACGAGATTGTGGTCCTCAACTTTGGTAAAAAAATAGCTGAAGGCAGTCCAGCGGAGATTCAGAACAATGAAGAAGTAATCAGAATTTATCTCGGAGGCAGCGATGCTTAAAATCAGAAACCTTGAAGCCGGCTATGACAAGCTGAAAGTGCTTAAGGGTATGAGTCTTCACGTAAATCCCGGCGAAATTGTGACAATTATCGGCGCTAACGGGGCCGGGAAATCAACCCTGCTTAATACGATAGCCTCCCTCGTTAAGCCCTCATCAGGTGCAATAATCTTCAAAGAAAAAAACGTTACAACAGAACGACCGGACTATATGATAAAACACGGATGCGCTTTAGTCCCTGAGGGCCGGCAGCTGTATCCTACCATGACGGTTAAGGAAAACCTTATACTCGGAGCCTACACCCTCTACAGCGGACACAACCGCCGGATAGCCGACGAACGGCTTGATGAAATATATGAAATGTTCCCTGTTCTTTCCGATAGAAAAAATCAGCTTGCAGGAACCCTGTCCGGGGGTGAGCAGCAAATGGCGGCCATCGGCCGTGCCTTGATGTCAGGCCCCGACCTGTTGATGATGGACGAACCGTCAATGGGACTCGCTCCGATTATAGTAAAGAATATATTCAAAACAATTGAGAGTCTAAGAGCGGGAAACAAAACCATCCTTATTGTAGAACAGAACGCGAAGGCGGTTCTTGAAATTGCAGACAGGGGTTATGTTATGGAAACAGGTTCACTTATAATTGAGGGAGAGGCATCAGAGCTTCTCGATAATAATGATGTAAAAAGGGCCTACCTCGGCCGTGATTATAACGAGTTTACTGATTAGGGGGATGATGTGATTTATTCAAGAGAATATGAAACGATGGCAAGAGAGGATCTCGAACAGCTTCAGGTAGAGAGACTACAGATAACCCTTAATCAGGTTTATCGCAATGTCAAATTCTTCAAAACTCTGTTTGATGATAAGCACATTGATATTTCAGAAGTGAAATCTCTTGAAGATTTATCCAGACTTCCGCTTACAACCAAAGAAGATTTAAAGCACAGCTATCCGTATGAAGCCTTCGCTGTACCGCTTCGCGATATTGTTAGAATTCATTCTACATCAGGCACGACCGGAAACCCTATAGTTGTAGGATATACCAAAAATGATCTTAACATCTGGTCGTCACTCGTCGGACGCGTTTTATCCTCAGTAGGGATCGACAACAATCATCTTGTTCAGATAGCATTCGATTATTCACAGTCAACCGGCGGTCTGGGGTTTCACTACGGTGCTGAAAAACTCGGTGCCTCAGTTATTCCGGCATCTGGTGAGCAGATTCTGAAGCAGATAAAAATAATGAAGGATTATCGAAGCTCGGCACTGATATCTACCCCCGGATACGCCCTGCATATAGCGTCTGAACTGGAGGCTCTGGGTATAGATCCTCATGAGCTGAACCTGTCAATAGGGCTTTTCGGAGCCGAGCCCTGGAGCGAAAAAATGCGTTCCGAGATTGAATCAAAACTGAAGATAAAAGCTTTCGACAACTACGGCCTTTCAGAGATTATAGGCCCGGGCGTGGCCTATGAATGTGAATGCCGATGCGGTATGCACGTGAACGAAGACCACTTCATAGTAGAAGTAATTAATCCCGACACCCTTGAGGTTCTTCCGGAGGGCGAAGAAGGCGAACTTGTATTCACAACAGTAACAAAACAGGCCTTCCCGCTTATAAGATACCGAACCGGAGATATCTCAAAAATAATACCCGGAAGCTGCGACTGCAGCCGGACGTTCAGAAGAATTGAAAGAGTCAGCGGACGTATAGATGATATGCTTATTATAGACGGTAACAATATATTTCCGTCCAGAATAGAAGAACTGCTTTTTGAGATTGAGGGTGTCGAGCCTCATTTTCAGATTATTCTTTCAAGAGAGAAAGGCACGACGATGATTGAACTAAAGGTGGAAATATCACCTGATTTTTTCTCAATTGATGAAATAAGGAGAGCTGAAGATTTCAGGAAAAAAATCACCAATCATATGTCGACAAGACTCGGGTTACGTGCCAAAATAACCCTTGTTGAACCGAAAAGTATCGGACGAAGTTCCGGAGGAAAGGTCTGCAGGGTCGTTGATTTAAGAGAGGACAATATTTGAAATCAACCTTCGATAATTTAGCGGAATATAAGAAGCAACGGGTTATAAACGCCTGTATACAAGAATTCGGCGAGCACGGATATGATACAAGTTCTATGGACGGGATAATCAAGAGGGCTGGTATATCAAAAGGTGGATTATATGGATATGTATCCTCAAAAAAAGAACTATTCCTGTTTATAGTTGATCACGCTTATTCTAAACTTTATGAATACCTGAAGATCAGGGTAAATTCCGAAACAGTTGAACTTCAACCCGATCTGCTTGAAAGGCTGCGCGATGTAGCCGAACGTGCAATTGATTTTTATCTTGAACACCCCGACTTCATCTACCTTATAGTAAGAACCTCCCACATTCCCGACGAGGGACTAGCAACTGAGGTGCGCGGAATCTTCGACAAACACTTCATTGGGCTTTTCGGCGACACTGATGACTCCAGCCTACGCTATCCCAAAGGGAGGGTGCTGGAACTCGCAATGTGGCTTCTACAGAAAACCCGCCTCGACTTTCTGAATGAAATTGAACGTGAAACTAACCCAGCAAAGATTAAAAGCGACTTTATGGAGAACTGGGATTTTTACCTCGGGGTAATGCGTGATGGCATATACGGCACTCCATGAATGCCGTAATTGAAGCAGCACATGCGGGAAAAGAAGGAAGCGGCTTTGCTGTTGCTGCATAAAAGATTGGGAATCACATAGAGCTGCTTCCAGGGTAGATGTACTGAATAATCCGGCTCTATTTTTTATAGAGCCTTCTAATTTCCGCAGCTGTTACCCTGTCGAGCGGGGCTTCGGCCCCCCGCTGTGTTACAGCATCATCCGGGATACCTAGTTTGCCGGCCAGCAGACTGCGCACGCGGCTGCCGCAGAATCCGCCCTGACAGCGCCCCTGCCCCGCCCTGGTTCGTCGTTTTACGCCGTCGATGGTGGTCACGGGAATCCCCCGCGAAATTGCATCTAAAATACGTTTTTCAGGAACCTGTTCGCAGCGGCAAATAAGCCGTTCTTCCGTGCCGGAGTCTGCGTCAATCCGTTTTTTAAGTTCGTCGGGGAGAAGCGACAGAACCTGTTTTACGATTGGACTGCGCCGGGGCTGATAATTCTCACACGCTTCAAATTTCATACCCATATTGGCCAGCCGGATCTCAACATCAGCAGCTATTGCCGGAGATGAGGTCAACCCCGGTGATTCTATACCGCAGAGGTTTATGAAATTACGTTCGCTCTCAATAATAAAATCTCCGCTCTCAGGCTTAGGCCGAACCCCTGCGAACGTTTTGATACATTCGACCGGATTCAGTTCGGCAACTGATGCCAGCGCACCCTCTACCACTTTTCTGAGAGCTTCCGTATCAGTAGAGGTATCCGTATCATCGTCCTGCCACCTTGCGTCAGGACCAATCATAATATTCCCGTAGACAGTACGGGTTACAAGAATACCCTTTCCCTTATTTTTCTGTCCGGCCTGCGGGACCTGGAAAAGTATATGATTTATTTCAGGACCCTTGTTTCGGTCAAGGATCAGATACTGCCCCTTGACCCGTTGAATCAAACAATCAGGGAAACCGGCGGCACGGCCTATTGCCGGACTGCCGTGGCCTGCGGCATTTACAACATAGCGCGCGCGATATTCTTTCTCCGTAGTCCGTACTATCCATTCATCCTCATCGAGAGCCTCAAGTCCTGAGACACACTGCCCAAGCTCCAGCCGGACACCGTTTTCAACTGCATTCTCCCATAGTGCAATTCCATACTCGTATGGGATTATTCGGCCTGCGTCTGGAGCATATAAAGCCGAGACAACCCTGCTGTTTACTGACGGCTCCTCTCTGCGCAGTTCTCCTCCCCTGATTATTCGATACTCTGGTGGTTCTGCACCGGCGCTGCGATAGTTTTCGATGCCTGCAGCAATATATTTTTCCATTACAGACTCATCATCCTTACTGAAGCCTAGCACAAGTGCTCCAGTCTTCTGATAATCAAAACCCAGTTCTTCACTCAAACGGGGGAACTTAGAGGCCCCGGCCACCGTCATTGCAGCTTTTAGTGTTCGGACGGGTACCAGCGACGGGCTGTGAATTATCCCTGTATTAGCCTTAGATGTGCCGCAGCATACATCAACCTCTTTTTCCAGACATAGAATGGACAGGTCATACCTAGACAGTCGTCTCGCGACAGCCCCGCCGACGACGCCGGCTCCGATTATAATAAGATCATATGTCATAATTTTTCCGTTATACGAGTTTTTCCGCCGGCACAGCCACAGCCTCAAGGCTCAGCCACATTCGCGCATAGGGTTCCATGATAATATTGATTTTACCGTCTATCATGTCGAATTCTCTGCCGCTGATATTATCAATAACGGAAGAAGCATCAGAAAAACCGGCATCGACGGGATCGATCAAGAGGTTTACAGTGTCTCCGGAAAGGTTAACCGCACACAGGCTTCGTGCCTCGCCGCATCGATTTCCGATCAATGCGACAGGAACTCCTTCAGGTGCCTGAATCAGACAGGCTTCCTCACCCCGGAAATGCAGCGCGGGGTCGGAATCGACCAGGGCTATTAGATTATTCATGCGCTTTACAAGCCTTGCCTCAAAGCTTTTTTTGAATTCCAGCTTCGAAAGCAGTTCATCGTAGTTAACCTTTGTTCGTTTTATATTTCTCAGCTCACCGGTAACCTTGACCCTTTTATAATCGTTAGGCAATGCAAGCAGATCATTAAAATAGATGGTCTTTACATTTCTGCCCATAATTGCAAAAGCAAGGGTCTCAAAAGCAAGAAACCGATTAAGTTCCAGCTCCTCATCAAAAAGAGCTGGAAGCGAATCTCTTGTTGATATACAGAGTTCATACGGGTCACGTCCATCGATGATTCGTGTGAAAAAGAATTGCAAGGTTTCCCCAGCCCCCCGGCTCAATTCCGGTACTACAGAGTTAATATCACCGATACTTTTTAATTCAGGTTTCAGATACAGCATCCCGTCTCCAGAGTCCGTAAAAATAGAAGCCTGCAGAGTTTCAGCATCAAACCCGGTTTCCCTGCAAAACTGCTCAAATTCAACAACCGGGCAGCTACCCGCGGGAATCGATTTATACTTCACATATCCACCGTTCTCAGTCACCGCCCGGGTCAGCACCATCCGTTCTTCAAAGGTCAGCAAGTCAAGGCTGCCACGCACTGATTTACCGTCATGACTCTCAGACAGTGAAAACCTTATACTGTCGTGAGGCGGATTGTACTCTTTTATTTTACTGAATATCCTGCCTATTATTTCAGGTTTTCCTGAATGAAAAACTGCCGGCAGCAAACTTGCAAGAAAAAAATCATGCATCATGGGCGGCGGGGCACTACCGGAAGTCATCTGATTTAGAATTGTTGTAAGGCTGTCGTTTACCTCAAGATTAGGAATCATTCTCGGGCTTATACACTCCATAGACAAATAAATTATTTTCATAAGGCTGTCAAGCTCAGGCAGACCAAAACAGGAAGTACCCCACTTCTTGAATGCATAATTAACTGCATCAAGCCTGAGCATATTCAAGTCCTTCTTCAGATAAAAAACCAGATCACATGCAAGCGCTTTCAGTCCCTCAAAGGTTGTTGTATTTACATCTACCTGAACATGGCTGAAGGTTGTCAGAGCCCTGATTTCCTCACCGAAAAGACGCATATTAGTTTCCCTGAAAATTGAGGCTGCAGCTTCAGCCTGAGGAGGAGTGAAGCCGCAGGCTTCAAGAAGACACTCTTCATTATCTATGCCCGGAACAAAGATATAAGGAACATGCTGCACCTCCTGTGTCATAGACTCAGTGAAAATTTCTTTTCTGTTTATTCCCTTATTCTCAATCCATTCAATAAATTCAGTTATAAACCGGTAGTCTTCATCAAGGAGCATCTGATCATTTTTAATCTTGTTGAAAAGCCATAAAATGTTGATTACGGGGTGTTCAAGCGTAATACCGCGCATCTTTTTTATAAGCTTTATCATTACATCAACCCTGCCGCTATGCGAAAGGCTCCGGTATGGCATCTCAACGGGTAGTCGTCTGAAAATTGTGAATAAAGGGAAGGGCCTTGGACGAAAAACCTTATCAAAACTTCCGGCAGCCTTCAAGCTCTCATATTCCTCCATCGTAAATGTGTAGAACTTAAGACCTGCCTTATCATGGCCTTGAAGATATTCCTGAAACACAGGGTTTTCTATATCAACATGTCCCAAAACTATATCGTTCATTGAAAAATATCGTTTTACAATATCAGCAAAAAGCTCATTTGAACCGAATGCAGAGTGGATGTTATTCCTTTCAACCTGGGAAAAATAGCCGTCGTTAAATCTGTCCTCAACTACTGTACAGGCCGGCAGAATATGCAGACCGCCGACGGCCGGCAGCCATGTTTTAAAAAATCTGTCGAGTGTTTCAAGGCTCTTTTCCCCCTCCCGTTTAATACTGTCAGCATAGGCTATAACTGTAGTCTTCTGTTCAACCCTTGAAAGGGGATCTGAAGGATTATAATCAAGATCAAGACGGCGCAGGTCTTCATCCTTGTCATCCCAGCTTTCCCGCAGCAGCCCGATCCAATAATTACTGATATCCCTACCGAGACTGCCGTATTCGCTTTCCGGATATGTTTTCAGAAACAGACTATTAATTTTATCCAGTTTTCCCTGTTCGAGGGGTTCCCATTTTTTTTCATTCATATCTTCAATTGTAGGAAGGGCACAGCCTGCTGTCAAATAAAAATTAAAGAATCGTTCTCTAACAACCGGCGAGCCGGTTGAATTCAGCAAATATTTCATCATTCAATGACTTCACCTGCTCTTTATTTATTTTCAGCACTTTTCGGTCATAAGTAAAAAAACCGTTGGTCTCTATTTCAACATCTGTCAGCTGGGTATAGACCGCAGCACTCAGACCATGTTTAATGAGAGGTATCAACTGTCGTCTGATCAGGTTTGTATATGAGGCTTCAAGACTATTTTCAGACCCCTCTTTTTTATATCCGAAAACTCTTTCTTCATCCCACAGGTGCCCTGGTACCTGTAGATTATATCCGCCGTATTCTGAAATAAAATATATCCGCTTATCCTGAATCGGGGGAATCTTTAATTTGATACTGTATGTATGACGGCTTCTAAAATCCCCCCCGCCCTGATCCCACCAGCCGGATACAGGATCAATAAGTCTTGAAGCATCTATTGCTCTTACCGAATCAGCAATCCGCATAGAATCAAACTGCCCCCAGGCTTCATTGAATGGGATCCACATAATGATCGAATGGTGGTTTCCAAGATGATTTATCATCGCCTCGAGTTCACGTTCAAACAGGATTCTCTGCCCTGGGTCAATCCGGCCTGTACGCTTGTATGCAGACGCATTATTATCCCGCCTGTGCCCTGAGTCCATGCCTATGAGGAGGTTTATACCCATCCTTCCAACCCCGTTTCTTCCCCCGGAAACAGCATCCTGCATAACCATCAGTCCAAGTCTGTCTGCATGGTAATACCAGCGTCGAGGTTCAACCTTAATGTGCTTTCTTGTACAGTTAAACCCCAGAGCCTTTGTCTCACTGATGTCGAATATTATAGCCTCATCCGATGGTGGTGTCATACCGCTTTCCGGCCAGTACCCCTGATCAAGCGGCGCATGAAGAAAAACCGGCCGGCCGTTAAGAAATATCCGCTTTTTCCCATTCTCATCCTCATTAACCTCGATTGTTCTGAACGCGAAATAGGAAAAAACCCTGTCTAGAACACTGTCATCATTTAAAATAGTAATTTTCACATTATAAAGAACCGGTTTTTCAGGCGACCAGGCTTCAGGATTCACAACAACAGCAGTAAGCTCCCTGCTGCTGCGCCCCGAAGCTTCGGCAACCGTCCGCCCGCTTTTACTTATCAATATTGAGACTTCCGCCTCATCAGCTGTTTCAACCCTGAATATAGCCTTATGATTATTCAAATCCGGATAAATAAATATTCTGTGGATATAATTTACAGATGAAACAGGTTCAAGCCAAACCGTCTGCCATATACCGCTTGTGGCAGTATAATAAATCTGCCCGGGGTTCAACACCTGCTTTCCACGCTGCTGAAAACCTGCATCCGAAGGGTCTTTAACTGACAGGATAATCTCATTCAGTCCAAAGGGAATAAGGTGGTCTGTTATATCAAAGCTGAAAGGCAGATATCCGCCGCGGTGACTGCCTGAATCTACCCCGTTGATACTGCATCTGCAATCATAATCCACTGCTTCAAAATTCAGAATGATTCGGGAACCTTCCCAGTCTTCAGGAATCCTGAAATTTCTGCTGTAAATCAATATTTCATCCGGCTGCAGTGATTGTCCGACTCCGGACAGGCTACATTCAACAGCAAATGGAACAAGGATCCTGCCGCAGGTCTCGTTTGTTGAAGATATAATTGTATAGTCCCAATAACCGTTCAGATTCATCCATTGATCTCGTTCCATCTGAGGTCTAGGATAGTCTGAAAGCGGAAGAACAGCCTGCTGCGAGTTTTTTAGCTTTTCAGACCATACAGTAGAAATCTTCCTTCTCATCAAATCTGCCCTAATTTACAGCAGCACCGAATACATTCTGCATGAAGTACAGAAGAACAAAGCATAGAACAGCTGATATAATCGGTGTAGCAACCCAGCCTACAACTATCCGGCCTAGGGCATTAAAACGTATATTCCGACCGCCTTTAGCAATACCTATGCCTATAACAGCCCCGACCACGGCCTGTGAACTTGATACAGGAACCAGGGGAATAGGCGTGAGATGTAATGAAATAAGTAGATCACGAAGTCCTGTAGAGGCAAACACAAAAAGAACTAGAGAGCTTGCCAGAACAACAATGAAGGCTGTAACCGGAGACAGGGAATAGATCCCCTTGCCCACCGTACCCATAACCCGTTTGGAGTATGTGAAAACCCCCAGGGCTATGGCTGAGGCTCCCAGGAAAAACAACTGCTGTGTTTTAGTAAAGACAACAGATCCAAAGATAGTAAAATCCTCGAACGGTACGGATTCTACGAACACACCCATCACATTTGCAATATTATTTGCACCAAGGCTGTATGAACCGAAGGCCCCGGCAACAATCAGCCCCCATCGGGTATAAACATCCAGCCTGAAAATATGAACAGGAAGCCTGCTCACCCCCTTTCTGATTATAAAATACAGTAAAACAGCGAAAAAACAGGCAAGTACGGGGCACAGCACCCATGTCAGAACGATCTTTTGAATTACTGTTGTATCGGTTGATAGTCCGGAAAAAAAATTCCAGCCTATAATACCGCCTACAATTGCCTGAGACGTGGATACTGGCAGACCGGTTCTGGTCATCATAAATACGGCAAGAGCTGCTGAGAGAGCTACAGTAAAAGCTCCGGACAGGCTGTTCACGGCACCAAGCTTTCCAAGGGTATGACTGGCTCCGGCGCCTCCGGTTACCGCACCGATAATTACAAATATACTACAGATTACAGCTGCCGTTCTGAACTTGATCATTCTTGCGCCTACAGCCGTCCCGAAGACATTCGCCGCATCATTAGCGCCGAGTGACCAGCCGAGAAACAATCCGCTGGACAGGAAAAACAATAACTGAGCCATTATACCGCCTATATACTTCGCTTCACTCTGGATATTGCAAGACGTTCACAAACTTCTTCAGCATAATCCGAGATGTCTGCTGTCTGCTCAATAAAGTAACGGAGTTGTATTTTATGGGCAAGCTCAGTTACCCCTCCCCCTGAAAATATCTTCCGTTTTATCGATTCCTCATATCTGTCGATTTCCCCCTCATAAAATTTTACTTCCTGAATATAGCCGCTTGTTTTTTCTGCATTAATAAAAAAGGCTGCTACTGCCTGCAATAGTTTCTCGATACAGCTGTAACTCAGCTCTACAACCTTTATCATGTCGGCTGAGATATCTGCTGGAAATTCCGGTCGCTCTATATCATATTCAAGGATTACATTTTCAATACAGTCGGCCACATCATCAAGGGCTTCAAGCAGCTTAAATACATCCCCACGGGATTCCGGTATAAGCATGTCGCCATAAATACTTAATTCAATATCTTTCCTGATATGATCAACATCGGACTCAAGTCTGTCGCTTTCCTGCACAAAATGATGAAAGTTCTCATAGTCATCATCAAAATACGCATAGGCAGCCTCCTTGAGGACTAGTCCCATTTTAAGGATTTTACCTAGTAATTTTTCCGTTTCTTTTTCCAGAACCTTCGTTTTCTGCAGAAACATATTGCATTCTCCTTTTCAGCCTCTTAGCGGCTGATTAAGAGATAATTATATGAAGTTAATCCCGAGAACGCAACCTATCTTTTTATTCCCAGTCAAGCAGCCGGTTCTCACCCTCAAGCTTTTTTATATCCGATATTTCCTGTGAAACCTCAAGCACCCCCTGATAATTCCCTTCATAGTCTCTGACGGCGAAATACTTTATCAGAACATACATAGACCCCATTCTCAACCAGAATGAAGCATCATTCCTCTCTCCTGATTTGAATGAATCAACTATCCGGCCCACCACGCCGACACTCTCATGAGGATGGCAATCCTGTACATTCCGCCCGATAATGCCTACTGTACGCGGGAATATACGCTCTTCAGGTGAAGAAAAATATCTTACCTTGTCATTTTCATCAACGAATGTTATATCAACCGGAAGGTGATTGAATACCATCTCAATCTGTTTAAGCGTCAACTCACCCGTCGGAAACCTGACAGTTTTCTCATTATCCATTTTTATACTCCCCGCAGGTGCAACTGAGTCAGCCCCTTCTTCTATTTCTACAAATGGAAGCCCGAAATCAATCAGCTGTGACAACATTCTATTAAAGATTTCCGGTTCCATCGTTTCATACATTATTGGGAACAGAACATTTTCTTCCCGAAAAATAATTGTGTTAATGTTGAAATAGACCTTGCCGCAAACCTCATTAAATAACTTTAAATGAAACTCAGACTCTTTGAGGACTTCGATTGTCTTTTTTATGTTTTTTCTGATATCATCATGAAAACTCCACATAAGTTTCAGACACTGGTATTGGTCCCACTTTTTTTCAATCTCCGGAAAAACAATATTCTCTTTCACTGTGTAGTGAAGTGAAAACTTTTCAAGTTTTTCAAATGCTGCAAGCAGTTTCCCCATCAGCTCAGGAGTCTGCGCCTTGTTTATCTGCTTTATATAATTCTTCGTTTCAGCAAGGTGCTGCCTGACAGCTGCATTATCTTTTATCAGATAACCGATTATCGAGTTTCCGGGATAATCATATTTTTTGTATCCCATAAGATCTTCATACAATATATTAAAGAGTCTGTTTGAAGCAGTCTTAATCTTTTTAACCGGAATATTCCTGCTGTAAAGTTCGTCGAATAGAAACAGAATATCATTCGGCATGAATGTCGTTTCCTTAATATTGTACTTTGAAAGAAGATCAGTTCCAGGTTCACCCTCAATTAAGCCCATCATGTAATTGGTTAATTTCAGCGCCCTATCTTTATTATGCTCCGTAAATTCTGACATCGTTACTCCTTAAAATTTGAAATTACAGACATCTTCAGGACAGACATCTTCATCCTGTATCGCGCAGGCCTGGATGTCAAGCTTAATATTGTTCCGAAAGGACAAAGCCTTCTATACCATAGATTCTTTTCGAAAAAAAGAGATAAAAATACTGCGAAAATGGTTATACACAGAGTAATTTTCACCTTCAGACGCAGCAAGCGCTGCTGCAATTCTTAATGCTCTCGTTATTTGTTTATTATTCATAAGCCCGAGTATATATTACAAACTCCTGCAATCATGTGTTATTTATCACATCATTATTTCTATCTAAGTATGAGAAAACTGCCGTCAGAATTCGGTCCCTTAACCCGTCCAATTATTGCGGAATACTGATATGTTTCTCTCAGCTCTTTAAGTGCATCTTCAGCTGCTCCTTCCTTTATGCACATAAGAATTCCACCTGAGGTTTGGGCATCGGCAGCAAGCATCTTCAGATTGTAGTCAAGATCCGGTGCAAATTGAACACTATCCTCAACATAATTCAGGTTTCGAAAAGCGGCCCCCGGAATACAGCCGTACTCCAGAAGATTGTACGCACCGGGAAGGCTTGGAATACTGGTGCTGTCCATCTCAATGCTTACCCCGCTTTCACGTGCGAGCTTCAGAGCGTGTCCCAGGAGTGAAAAGCCTGTAATGTCTGTCGCGCAGACCACTCCGTACTTCTGCATTATTCCGGCAGCCGACTTATTCAACTGCTTCATAGATTCGACTGCACCGTGAAAATCTTCTTCCAGAACCTCACCGATGCGCTTGCCGGCGGCGAGCACGCCTGTACCGAGAGCCTTTGTCAGAATCAACAGGTCACCTGATTCGGCTGCCGAATTAGTGATTATCCGCTCAGGATGGACGGTCCCCGTGACGGCCAGGCCGTATTTGGGAGGATAGTCATCTATTGTGTGTCCGCCGCCTATGACGACTCCGGCCTCAAGGCATTTATCCGCTCCGCCGCGGAGCATGTCGCGCAGAACCTCCATTGGTATCCGCTGAGATGGAAACATTACAAGATTCAATGCCGTAATTGCAATACCGCCCATTGCATAAATGTCGCTGAGAGAATTAGCGGCTGCTACCTGTCCAAACTCATAGGCATCGGAACATACCGGCGGGAAAAAATCAGTCGTTGAAATTATTGCCGTTTCATCGTTTATCTTCCATACCATCGCATCATCATGGGTGTCAGAACCCACAAGCAGGCGCTCACTTTCAAGGACCGGTATATCGGCAAGCAGTTTCTCCAGCTCGGATGCGGGTAGTTTAGCTGAACATCCGCCGTATTCCACTGTGCTCATCATGTCAAAGTCTTTACTCATAAACTTACCTCACCTCGGTCAAAAACATCCGTCTTTATATTCTTTTCTTCAAGCAGCACTGCGGCCTTCTGTAGACTGCCTTCATCCAGCTCTACAGCCATACCGCAGAGAGGTGAAACAGTTCTTGGAACGGGAATTATTCTGCATTCTATCTCTGCTGCACGAATCAGCTTTTCAGCCTTAATCACAGCCCGGGTTGATTCAAATACTAAAATCTTCATTTTCAGATCCTAAGCTTCTTCGCGGTATTTTCCAGGGCATAAATAAGACGATCAAAATCAGTCCTGCCGTGGTAGATGGAGGGGGCAATTCTGACTGTTCCTGTAGGGAAGGTACCTAGTGTCTTATGGGCGAGGGGTGCGCAGTGAAGACCTATTCGTGACTCTATACCGAAATTTTCATATAATTTCATACCGAAATCGGACACCTGCACCTCGTCTGTTATTATTGAAAACACAGCCCCCTGTCTATTAGCGTCCTCAGCTCTAAGTACTTTGATACCGGGAATGCCGGAGACATAATCAAGCATCTCTAGAATATCATCCGGGCTGTGCGCTGGTTCAGGTGCTTCTTTCAAAGCCCCGTAAAGCCCGTATATACCTGCGACATTCGGTGTTCCCGCTTCAAAACGGTCGGGTAGAAATGAAGGTGTTTCAAAACTGTCTGATCGGCTGCCGGTGCCGCCGCAGATCATTGGTTCAAGGCTTTCCGGATTTTTCATATATAAGGCACCGACACCAGTCGGCCCCAACAGGCCTTTGTGCCCTGTAACCGCTGCATAATCAATATTCCACTCTTCAATGTTTACAGGGGTATTCCCTGCCGACTGCGATGTATCCAGAAGAAGCGGGACATCTCCAACAGCACGCTTTATTTCTGCAACAGGTTGAATAAGCCCAGTCACATTGCTCTGATGACATATCACGACCAAGGCTGCTGAGCTGAAATTAATATTTCTTACAGCCCCAGGATCCACCAGACCATCAGGCCCCGCCGGTAGAATCTTCACAACAGCAACTCCCCTGTCCTGCAGTCGTTGCAGCGGCCGCATCACCGCGTTATGCTCCATCGGTGTTACCCAGACTTCACGGCCGGCAGTATCAAGACCGCTTAAAACAGTATTAATTGCACCAGTGGCATTTGCTGTAAATACAAGATTGCCGGCATCAGATATTCCCAGTCTCGCTGCAAGCATATCCCGGCAGGTTTCAACCGTCCCTGAAACCTCAATAGCCCGGCTGTAAAAACTTCTACCGTAGGGGCCTCCTACATCATTTAAATACCGGCTTATCTCCCCGGCAACCGCCACGGGTTTCGGGAATGAGGTTGCTGCGTTATCAAAATAATTGTTTAGGATCATATTTATAACAGCCGGCTCAGGGGCTGACGACCTTTGAGGCGCCCGCAAGGCACTCCATTATATCGTACATATTCGATATAATTCCCGCGCCTATGCTGTTCTTCAGTTCAAAATAGTCAGTACAGGTTCCGCAGACAAGTATTTTAACCCCATGCTGCTCAAGTTCTTTGAAGGCGGGAAGGACCGGAGACCCCTCAACAGTAAGCTTTATACCGGAATTGTACAGCACAATGGCTTCAGGTAGGGGCTCAAGTTCAATTATCGTATTACAGAAGGCCTGAATAAGGATTGAGCCAAGATCATCATCCCCCCGGCCCATCTTATCCCCCTTTATTGCGATCACAAAACCCCTCTTATCAGACGGGGTGTTAAGGGTTACAGGTACGGTACAGTAGTCTTCCGCTGCTGACATTCTGGAAGTATCGCCATCTGAATCAATAAAAATATGAAAGAGACCGTCGTCCTCTGTGGAAGTCATATCTTTTCCGTTATCAGTCAGAAACCGGCTCACATTGCCGAATGCAGTCTCATTATCAAGGATAATCTCAATAGGTCCTGAATAATCTTTAATGGCTTTCCTGGTCATTATCAGGGGTTTGGGGCATAGCTCCCCGCGGGCATCTACAATTTTCTGCTTCATGAAAAGATTATATCACCCGACAAAACTGATAGCAATAGAGCTTGATATTACCTCCTAACCGTCCGGGCCATAATCCCGCGGACTGCCCCTTTGCTGCTAGATTCTCAGAAAACTGCGATCAGTTCCCTTTTCCCATTCAGTTTCAACAGAATCTCTATTTAGTATCAATTTTTGCAGGATTTCTGTAATTTCATCATCTTTTGCCAGTATGCAGACGAATTTACTTTTAATCCGTTTTAAATTAGGACCAAAAACCCGCGCAACAGCAGTATTAACTTTTTCAGCAGAAAGCATCTCTGTAACATTTTTTGCTTTTCGAGGATCTGCATGGGTTTCACCTTCGACATCTGTAGAATTACCTATTTTTTTTATAAAATGATACCCATCTTCAGTTATTTCGTAGATAAAATAATAATCAGCATCTCCGAAATGCCTATTATTCGTCGTAATTCCATCATCAGTTGCAAGGGCGGTGATAATTTTCATTCTTGACCCTTTTTTTTATTGTAAAGATCTTCTCTTATCATCCTTTTACCGCAGGACGGACATTTCATATCAATACAGGAGACACCTCTTTGATGAGGAATTTTCTCTCCACAACTGCTGCAAATGCAGCTACCGCCGATTCCAAAACCGCCTCCGCCTTTACCCTGACCTTTTCCAGCCATAATGATCTCCTTTTTATTAAGATTAATTAGATAGTAATGCACATATGCTCATTTGTCAAGCTATATAGATTTTTTTTCATATATAAATCTTTATTTGTTTGACATAGGAATCATAATCATATACTATCTTTGTAATTCTATATATAGAGGTTTGCATATGTTGATTGTATCAATTATAGCAGGGATAATAATTCTGTTTTTCGGATTTCAATACCTGACTATACTACGAATGAAATTAAAAAAGGGGAAAGCTGCTCCATCGCTTTCAGGGTCATACGGAAAGGCCGTAAAAAACAAAAAAACCTCACTATTTTATTTCTATAGTCCGCAATGCGGAGCCTGCAAAACAATGACCCCGATAGTGGCAAAGTACACAAAAAATAATTCAAGATGTTTCAAGATTGATATTACTAAAGACAGGGCAACTGCAAGCGCTTTCGGAATAATGGCTACCCCGTCCACCGCAATTGTTGAGAACGGCATTATCAAAGACTTTATAGTGGGGCCCAGACCACTGAGCGAATTTGAAAACATCCTGGAACAAACAAGAGCATAATTGTATAAAAATGCCCCGCCCGGAATAAACCGGACAGGGCTGATATCTCCAAAACCGGTGAACCTGCCTGCGGCAGCTTTCAGCCGGCTGTCATTACTTCAGGAGTTTTCAAAGAAAATGAAATACTCCTGAAAGCTGACGGTTAAAATGCTTTAATTATCTTTTAACTTCCAACAACCACTCTAAAATAGCGTTTCTTCCCGGCCTTGAGGAGGATCTCTCCGTCTTCAACCGAGTCAGCCCCGATTACAGCGTTAATATCTTTAATCTGAACCTCATTCACGCGTGCCCCGCCCTGCTGCACAAGACGTCTGGCCTCACCGCGTGAGCCGCACAAGCCGGTTCGTGCGAACAGATCCATGATGCCGATACCGGCTTCAATCTCAGTGACAGGAACATCAACAGACGGAATAGCGTCGCGATCCATGGCTCCCGCTCCGCCGCCGCTTGTGAACGCAGCCTTGGCCGCCTCAAGGGCCTTATCAGCTTCTTCCTTACCATGGATAATCTTGGTCTGTTCGTATGCAAGCCGTTCCTTAGCCTTGTTGATCTCGGAGCCCTCGAGGGATTCAAGCTCTGCAATCTCATCCATCTCAAGAAAGGTGAAAAACTTCAGGAACTTGCCAACATCAGCATCAGCAACGTTTCTCCAGTACTGGAAAAACTCGTATGGGCTGAACATCTCCGGGTCCAGGAATACAGCGCCCTTCTCAGTCTTTCCCATCTTCTTCCCATCGGCCCGGGTAACAAGAGGAAATGTAAGTCCGTAGGCCTCGGCTTCAGCCCCTTCAACGCGTCTGATCAGCTCCATACCGGCAACAATATTGCCCCACTGATCGTCTCCGCCCATCTGCATCTTACATCCGTGGTCCTGGTGCAGCTTCAAAAAGTCGTATGACTGAAGCAGCTGGTAGTTGAACTCTATAAAGTTGAGTCCCTTCTCAAGACGCTGTTTGTATGATTCAAAACTAAGCATACGGTTAACCGAAAAGTGTATTCCTATATCACGCAGAAACTCTAGATAGTTTAAGGGGCCCAGCCAGTCGTAGTTGTTTACCATCAGCGCCTTACCCTCACCGAAGTCGATAATCTTTCCTAGCTGATCCTTCAGTGAAGCGGCGTTCTCACGAATCTGCTCAATAGTGAGCATCTTGCGCATGTCCGATTTACCCGAAGGGTCGCCTATCATCGAGGTTCCGCCGCCCACAACCGCAATCGGTCTGTGGCCCGCCTTCTGGAGGTGGTGCATGGCAAAAAACGGAACCATATGTCCTATATGCAGACTCTTTCCTGTCGGGTCTACCCCGACGTAGAAGGTCACCCTCTCATTATCCATTAATTTCTGGAGCGCATCCATATCGGTGCACTGCGAGATAAACCCGCGTTCTTTTAATACTTCAAGGCCTGTCTTAGCCATATATTTCTATCCTCTTACTGTTTATGTGCGTGGACGTTTCCGCCTTCGGCGAAAACTCCAAATTAAAAATTAGAAATGCGGCGATTAGACGCGCTTATAATTTTTAATCGCCTTTTTGATCGTCGGTACCAGCTCGTCTATGCCGATCCTGACCTGCTCCATCGAATCCCGGAACCTTAATGTTACCGTCTTGTCTTCCTTTGTATCGTAGTCGACTGTTATGCAGAAGGGTGTTCCGATTTCATCCTGTCGGCGATAACGGCGGCCGATAGCACCGGACTGGTCATAAAACGTTGCGAAATCGTCACGAAGTTCTTCTTCAATACTTCGAGCGAGTTCAGCAAGCCCATCCTTTTTAACAAGTGGAAATACCGCAACGGTGATTGGCGCAAGGTTTGGATGGAAGCGCATTACAGTCCTGATATCAGGTCTGCCCTTTCCATCCACGCCTAAATCTTCCTCTTCATATGCGTCGCTGAGAATCATCAGCACGCTTCGCGTAAGACCTGCAGAGGTCTCAACAACATAGGGAATATATCGTTCTTTGGTCTCTTCTTCGAGATAGTTAATTTCTTTTCCGGTGTACTCCGAATGTCGACTAAGGTCAAAATCAGTACGGTTATGAACACCCTCAAGCTCGCTGAATCCGAACGGAAACTCAAACTCAATATCGTATGCATCTTTAGCATAATGAGCCAATTCGTCCGGACCGTGCTGGTGCCAGCGAATTTTTTCAGGGTTAACTCCGAGTTTTTCAGTGTAGTATGCCCATCGCTGTTCACGCCAGTAATCGAACCACTTATCATCCTCGCCCGGTTTTACAAAAAACTGCATCTCCATCTGCTCGAACTCACAGGTTCTGAAAATAAAGTTTTTGGTTGTAATCTCATTTCTGAAAGCCTTACCGACCTGGGCAATGCCGAACGGAATCTTAACCCTGCTGGACTGCAGAACATTCTTAAAGTTTACAAAAATACCCTGGGCGGTCTCAGGTCTCAGATAAACAGCAGTGTTCGCATCAGCAACAGCGCCCATGTGGGTCTGAAACATCAAGTTGAACTGACGCGGTTCAGTCAGCTCTCCGCCGCATTCAGGACACTTCTTTGCCTCAAGCGCTTCAGGGTCAAGGTGATCCGCACGGAAACGTGTCTTACACTCCTTACAGTCAACCAGCGGATCGGTAAAGTTCTCAACATGACCGGAAGCCTCCCAAACGCGGGGGTGCATTAGAATCGCAGCATCAAGTCCTACAATATTATCATGCATCTGGGTCATTTCCTTCCACCAGACATTCTGAATATTCTTCTTAAGCTCTACACCAAGCGGGCCGTAATCCCATGCAGAGGACAATCCCCCGTAAATTTCGCTCGACTGATATACAAAACCTCTCCGTTTGCACAGAGATACTAATTTATCCATTGTTGTTGCGTTCTTCGCCATATCTTTCACCTTTGTAAGGAATTAAAATTGAATTGTCCAGTAAAAATATAATAAATCCAACATTGTTTCAAGCGGGATACAATTACGGAAGATTCAGGCGGCTTCAGTCCTGCGGACTTCATCCGGCCATCCGCTCAAACCGCCTCTTCGGCATACCAGCCGGGCTTCGTCGCCTCCGCCCTGTCTGCCGGGCGGTAACCGCTGCTGTCCGGGCCGCAAGATAAAACTATCCCGGCTGCATTGAATTTAATCAGTTTGACTGATGGAAGAGCTCAACCTATAATTAATTCATGAGTGAAAAAATCGGAAAAAGGGAGTATGAAGCGGAACAGCGGATAGCTGAATGCCTTAATCCCCGATACTGCCGTGTTACAGCCCTGGGCACCCCTACCGACAGAGAAAAAAGTCAGTGGTATTTCCAGCGCTACGTACCCCACCTGCCCGCTGGCGGCGAAATAGTAATCTTTGATCGCTCATGGTATAACCGCGCCGGAGTTTGAACGCATGCTGGTGCGCTCAGGGGTAAAATTAATCAAGTACTGGTTTTCGATAAGTGATGATGAGCAGGAAAAACGCTTTCTAAACCGGATTGAAACTTCTACAAAGCGCTGTAAACTAAGTCCTATGGATCTTGAATCGGGGCAAAATGGGGTGAATACTCTAAAGCAAAAGACGCGATGTTTCTGCATACAGATATTGAACAGGCGCCCTTGTGGGTTGTAAATGCCGACATCAAGCGCCACGCCAGGCTTAACTCCCCCAATTGAACTGCGGCCGCGTCAGCCGGCTGAAAACTACACCCGGAGCCTATTGACTCCTAACGCTGGATTCCGGAGCATTACGGGAAAGACTGAAAGAATCATTGGACATATTTGGACATACATTGACATAGAGCCTAATTTTTTATTATTGTCCCCATATGAGGTACTAAATGCTCGATGTAAAAGGTATGGCAAAACTGCTGTCGGTATCAGAAAAAACAATTTACAGATGGATAGCAAAAAAAGAGGTGACGGTTTATAAGGTTGGTGACAGCTACCGCTTTAACCATGCGGAAATTCGCGAATGGACGACAAAGAAGAAAATCAGGATTGCAGAAAATTTCTATGAAGATATAAGCAGCAAAACACCAGCAAAGCCTAATCCTGCCGAATGCCTGGTAAAGGGCGGCATATATTATCATATTTCGGGAAACAGCCCGAAAGAGGTGCTTTCGTCGGCAGCAGCAGTACTGAACCTGCCCGAAGATGTAGACCGCAGCTTTGTGGCAGAGGCTCTGCTTGCCCGTGAGAATCTTGGAACAACAGCCATAGGAAACGGAATAGCAATTCCACATGTTAGAAACCCTATTATCTTCCATTTAAACATGCCGGTAATAGGTCTGTGTTTCCTTGATGAGAAAATCGACTTCGATGCTCCGGACGGTAACCCGGTGGACAGGCTTTTTACAATACTTACCTCAGACATAAGAGAACACCTTTACCTGTTATCTCAGCTTACCTATTTGCTTGGAAAGCCTGAACTCAGGAATGAAATAACCCCGATGAAGAACAGGCAGGAAATCCTTGAACTCATCGGAAATGCTGTAACGGAGAATAATCTATAGTGCTAAAATTTATTATCATTTATCTCTTCATATTAATTGCTGCCGGAATTATAACGACAGTTATTCACAAAAGAAAGAAAACCGTAAAATTCCTTATTCCCCTCATCAGCATAGCAGCAGGCCTTCTCCTGGTCTACACTGTCATGGGTTTCAGAAGCTTTCAACCCGAGAGCTTAAAAACCGGGTGGTCAATGCCGCTCGCTGATATAGAGATAGCTCTCGACAGCCTGAGCCTGTTTATCATGGTCCCGCTGCTGATTCTCACTGCAGCTACATCAATATACGGGCTGCAGTACTTTGGAACTACCCCCCCCGGCAGGATGCACTGGCTTAATTTCAGCCTGCTTACTGCAGGAATGATCATGGTGCTCATTTCAAGAAATGTTCTGCTGTTTATGCTCAGCTGGGAGATAATGTCATTTTCATCCTTCCTGCTGGTAATTTCAAATGCTGAAAAAGACTCAATACGCCGGGCAGGATGGATATACCTGATATCCGCCCACCTGGGAACAGCCTTTCTATTTACGGCCTTCTTTCTACTTGGGAAAGGCGCAGGCTACGGTTCTGAATCATTCAGCTTCAGTTACTTCAGCGCTCAGAATTTGTCAGCGGCCAGAGCGAACCTGATTCTGATTTTTGCCTTGGCAGGTTTCGGACTTAAGGCCGGCTTTATTCCGTTTCATATCTGGCTGCCGCTGGCCCATCCCGCAGCACCAAGTCACGTATCGGCACTGATGTCCGGAATTATGATAAAAATGGGAATATACGGAATACTCAGAGTATTGAGTTTTCTCTCTGATCAGTACACCACCTGGTGGGCTGTTATGTTCATTACAATTGGGGCAGCCTCAGGCATTATCGGAATCATGTTTGCAATCGGACAGCATGATATAAAGAGGCTGCTGGCATACAGCAGCGTTGAAAATATCGGAATTATTATGCTTGGTATAGGCCTGGGCATTCTTGGTGTGTCAACCGGACATCCAATGATCTCAACCTTCGGATTTGCCGGTGCCCTGCTGCACATCTTAAACCACGCACTTTTCAAGGGCCTGCTGTTTCTTGGAGCCGGGGCAGTAATACGACAGAACGGCACCGGTGAAATCGATACGCTCGGGGGGCTGCTGAAAAAAATGCCGCTTACAGGCACTCTATTTCTTGCAGCGTCAATTGCAATAAGCGGTCTGCCGCTGTTTAACGGTTTTATCAGCGAGATCTTCATCTATGCGGGCGCGATTACAGGTGTATTAATAGACGGAGGCGCAGTCCTGCCGCTGATATCAGCCCTGATTGTTATGTCGCTTGCGCTGATAGGCGGGCTTGCCGCGGCATGTTTCGCAAAGGTGTTCGGTGTCATCTTTCAGGGCTCTCCGCGGATGTCCAGAATAAAACCCAACGGAGATGTACCGGCACTGATGCGCGGCGGAATGCTGTTTGTGGCAGCCTTCCTTCTGATAACAGGACTCTTCAGTTTCCTTCTTGTTCCCCTTCTCGAAGGCCCCCTGCTTATCATGACTGCAGGGGAATCAGCAGGTCACATGGCTCCACTTTTTGAACTTTCAAAAAGCCTGAGCAGGATTCTACCATTCATCCTCGGCATCATAATACTGTTTACAATTGCAGGAAGCCTGCGCCGCCGCAAAAGAGGCATAAGGCCCAGCGAAACATGGGGCTGCGGGTATACCAGACCCGAGCCTTCAATGCAGTACACTGCATCGTCATTTACAGAGCCTATTACAGAACAATTCAGCACACTGACCGCATCAAGGAGAAAACGTGAGGGCGGAACTGAACTCTTCCCGGTGAAACCCTGGATTTTCAGCTCTAATTCAAACGACTGGTTTCTCTCGGGCATCTTCATAAGACTTGCAAAAGTTCTCGATAAGCTGCTGTCGCTGCTCAGGTGGTTTCAATGCGGCAAAGCAGGAATATATGTCCTTTATATAACGGCTGCAGTAATAATTCTCTTTATATGGAAGTTTATAATATGATCATAAATATATGCCTATCTATTGCAGCAGCCCTTGTTCTGTCACCCCTTCTCGGGGGCATAATCAATAAAACTAAGGCCTTCTATGCCGGCAGAAAGGGAAGTCCTGTTCTGCAGCTCTACTTTGACCTGTTTAAACTATTCAGAAAAGAATCTGTTATAAGCACGTCCGCAACATTTATCTTTCAGGCAGCTCCCGCAATCATCTTTACCTCAACCCTTGCGGCAACGATCTTTGTCCCTTTTATACCGGGCCTGCCTGCTCCCTCGTTCACCTGCGACTTCATCCTGCTGTTCTACCTGCTCGGCCTATCGCGCTTCTTTCTGATTATCTCTGCGCTTGATACAGGCTCATCTTTTGAAGGAATGGGAGCAAGCCGCGAAGCATTCTTCTCAGCCCTTGCAGAACCGGTGACCTTTGTAACAATACTTACAATGCTCAGGCTCGGGGGCGGAACAAGCATACAGGCTGCATTCCGCGGATTATCTTCGGAAAGCTGGATAATCATTATTCTTACTGCCGTACCCTTCTTCATAGTTATGCTTGCCGAAAATGCAAGAATCCCCTTTGATGATCCGAATACCCATCTTGAGCTGACGATGATTCACGAAGTCATGCTGCTCGATAACAGCGGAGCTAACCTTGCATTGATGGAATGGGCAGCATCAATAAAACTCTGGCTTTTCTCCCTCATAATTGTAAAAATTCTACTGCCAGCGGAGATTTTAACACCTGCGGCATACACAGGGCTTACAATTCTCGCCGTACCGGCAGTTGCAGTAATCACAGGCACTGTGGAATCTGTTATGGCCAGAGCATCATTATTAAAGGTTCCGCAACTGCTGTTCAGTGCGGGAATAATTGCCTTTCTTGGCTTCTTTCTGTCGCTCAACCAATTTTTAGGATGGTAATATGCAGCACAATCTACTCATTCTCATATCATTGTTAATAATACTCAGTAACCTGTTTCTGCTCGGGTCAAGCCGGACACGGGCAATGCTTCGGGGAATTGCCGCACAGGGCGTTCTACTGAGCATACTCCCCTTCCTGTTTCCTATGCATAAGTCCGGACTTGTTTCAATTATTGTTCCCGCTGTACTGAGCATTACGATAAAAGCAATCCTGATTCCCTACTTTCTGCACAGGGTAATACAAAGGGTTAATACTGAAAACGCGTTAAACCCCTATATAGGATATCCAGTCTCGGTAATCATTGGACTGCTGATATCATACGGCTCATTCCTGTTTATAGAAAAACTGCCGTTCTCGTATTTAAGCATCTCACCTTTCACAACATCAGCGGCCTTCGCGTCTATTCTGATAGGAATGCTTATTATCTCTACCCGGCGCAATGTTATTGCCCAGATCATAGGATACCTTGTCTTCGAAAATGCGGGCTTCATTCTAGGCATCTCGATATCATCAACAATGCCGCTGTTCATTGAGATAGGAATCATGCTTGACCTTCTTGCAGGGATTTTCATCATGGTTGTTGCAGTAAGCCGGATTCATATCCTGTTTGATTCGGTAGGCACCCAGAAACTGGAGAGACTGAACAAATGATATTACCCGAACTTATTATCAGCCTGAATGTGATGATCTTTATTACCGGCGTCATTATCCCTCTTGGAATAGAAAAGCCCCTTAATATGCTGAAATTACCGTTGATTTCATCAATCGCGGCAATGCTGCTATCAGCGGTTTATTTTTTCTGTCTGCATAACAGTGACCCCGTTCTCTTTTTCGGGGGTAATTTCATCATCGACAAACTTGCGTTCTACCATATTATGATAGTGAACATAGTATTTCTTGCCGCAGGAATCTACATGCAGGAATACTTCGCTAAATCAATGGAGACAGATGAGCACACAGCCTTTCATTACCGGCGATTCAGCATGCTTTGGCAGGGATTTCAGCTGATGCTGATAATAGTAATCCTTTCAAATAATATCGGACTCAGCTGGGTTGCAATGGAAGCAACCACCATTCTGTCGGCTTTTCTCATTATCAGCGAATCTGATTCGCTATCGCTTGAGGCGATGTGGAAATACCTTCTGATTTGCTCGGTTGGTATTGGTCTTGCGTTTATCGGAACTATACTTGTAGCAGCCGGCGGCATAAATACCTTCAGTGAACTCTATATTCATGCTGAAGAGCTGAATCCCAAGCTGATTTTATTTGCATTTATATTTATCGCTGTCGGATACGGAACAAAGGCCGGCCTTTCGCCAATGCACAGCTGGCTTCCAGATGCGCACAGCCAGGCCCCCACTCCTGTTTCCGCGGTGTTTTCGGGTGTTATGCTCAACGCAGCCCTCTTCATCATAATGCGATACCTGCCGATTGTTGAAAGAGCCGGAGGCGGAAGCGGCGAAGCACACTCAATACTTCTGCTCACAGGCTTTCTTTCCCTGCTCTTTGCAGCTGTTTTTATTCCTATTCAGACCGATTTAAAGCGCCTCCTTGCTTACTGCAGCGTTGAACATGTGGGAATAATAGCAATAGGCATAGGCCTCGGGGGTCTCGGAACCACAGCCGCGCTGCTGCACTGCCTAAACCATTCATTGTCAAAGATGCTGGCCTTCTTTGCCTCCGGGTCAGTCATTCATGAATACGGAACACGTGATATGCGAAAGATTACCGGACTGATGAAGAGAATGCCAATGTGGGGGACAGCCTTCATGGTCTCAATGCTCGCACTAATGGGAGTTGCCCCTTTTTCAATCTTTATAAGTGAATTCCTGATTGTTAAAACAGCCTTCACAGGGGGGCAGTACCTTCTATTCGGTCTGTTTATGCTAGGAACTCTGGCTATTTTTATCAGCATGCTTAAGTTCACACTCGAGATAGCCTTCAAACAGGGTAAACCCGGAAAACTCACCGGCCGGGTGGGAATAGCCGACAAAGCAATAATAATCATATCAGTTGCAGTCCTTCTTCTTTTCGGCCTCTGGCTTCCTCCGGATTTCTTCGGCTTTCTCGAACAGGCTGCACAGATAATTGAAGGAGGACTGATATGATAAAGTTTAAACTCAGCAGCCTTCCGATATTCAGTGAGTCAGAGTTCAGAGAAAAGGCCCTCGGCCTCACGTCCTCCGGCTGCAGAATAAGCTCATTTTTTGCATCAGCAGTAGAAGGAAAAAGAAAGTTGTACCTAGTACTATCTGATGACGAGGCAGGAACTGTTCAGGTCATAACAACTCAGCCTGCCGCAGTCCCCGGAAACTCGGGAGAATTATCATTTCACACCCTTACCACCGAAAATCCGGCATTTCACCTATTTGAGCGCGAGATATTCGAACAGAGCGGAATCCGGCCGGAGGGGCATCCGTGGCTTAAGCCTGTACGATACCCGGACAGGCGGCCTGCTGAGACCGATTTCTTCAGGGTTGAGGGGTCCGAGATTCACCAGGTTGCGGTTGGTCCCGTCCATGCAGGGATCATTGAGCCTGGACACTTCAGGTTCCAGTGCCACGGCGAAACCGTATATCATCTTGAAACAGCTCACGGCTTCCAGCACCGCGGAATTGAGACAAACCTGATTGGAGGCCCACGCCCGGCCGACCTCTGCAAGATTGAGGTTACAGCCGGTGACTCGAGCATAGCTCATTCAACCGCATACTGCAGGATATTGGAAGTGCTGAGCGAAACAGCCCCCCCGGCAAGGGCCGAAGCTATTAGAGCTATTGCGCTTGAATTAGAGCGCTGTGCCAATCACATAGGTGACCTAGGTGCACTGGCAGGCGACATAGGCTACCTGCCTACATCTTCATACTGCGGACGCATCAGGGGGGACTTCCTGAACATGAGCGCCCTCATCTGCGGTAACCGCTTCGGGCGAGGTGTTATTCAGCCGGGAGGCACAGGCTTTGACCTCAGCGATAAAATCAAAGAACAGCTGCTTGCAAGGTTAAGCGCAGGCAGGGACGATTTCATCTCAGCTGTATCGTTGCTCTGGGACAGTCCGACAGTCCTCGCCCGCTTTGAGTCAACCGGCACGGTAAGCCAGGAAGCCTCCGAGCAAATCGGAATGGTCGGGCCCGCAGCCCGTGCCAGCGGCTGCGGACGCGACATCAGGCAGAACCACCCCTCAGGCATTTACCGGACAGACTGTCCGAAAATAGCCGTCTCGGACAAGGGCGATGTATTTTCCCGTGCATGGGTACGCTGGCTTGAGGTTAAAGAATCAATTGATTTTATTGAAAAACTGCTTCAGGGCCTGCCGTCAGGCGACGTCTTTATCGACGGAGCTCAGAAACCCGCGGCAGATACGCTTGCCGTATCACTTGTTGAGGGATGGCGTGGGGAAGTCTGTCACACGGCTATTACCGGGACGGACGGAAGGTTCAGCAGCTATAAGATTGTGGATCCTTCATTTCACAACTGGTTCGGTCTGGCGCTTGCACTGCGGGATGAACAAATCTCCGACTTCCCGGTATGTAACAAGAGTTTCAATCTCTCATACTGCGGTTTTGATTTATAAGAAATATACAGGAAACATCAATGATAAAAACAATAAAAGCAAGAGTTCACCAGAAATACCGCACTACATCCTTCCCGAAAGCAATCCCCGAACTGCCCGAACGCTACCGGGGACTACCCCAGATAAACAGTGCCGACTGCAATTCATACTGCACCGCCTGTGTTGATGTATGTCCCGTCAGCGCTATCGCGAAAACAAACGGAAAAATCAGCCTGGACCTCGGCCGGTGTATCTTCTGTGGAAAATGCGCCGAGGCTTGTATGACAGAGTGCCTGAGCTTCTCTAAAGATTACAGGCTCGCTGCACGCTCTCGTGAAGCGCTTTTCATTCAAGAGAACATTAGCTTCGACCAAGCCGGAAAACTGAAATCAGAGTTTCTGCGTTTGTTCGGCCGCTCTCTGAAGCTGCGTCAGGTAAGCGCCGGCGGATGCAATGCTTGTGAAGCCGATGTCAACGTTCTGAGTACCGTGGGCTGGGACCTCGGCCGCTTCGGCATCAAGTTTGTTGCCTCACCGCGTCATGCAGACGGCCTGCTTGTAACAGGCCCGGTAACTGAGAATATGCGTGAGGCTCTTCTCAAAACATATGAGGCAGTTCCTTCACCCAAAATAGTGATTGCAGCAGGAAGCTGCGCGCTTTCAGGAGGTCTTTTCCGCGGGCATGAACAGACAGCAGAGGGAGTTGATCAGCTCATTCCTGTAGATTTATATATTCCCGGCTGCCCGCCGCATCCTCTGACAATTCTTGACGGGATGCTCAGACTGCTCGGAAAAATAAAGACGCCGTACAGGTAAGGCGCTACCTATCTATATCAGGATCATTCAGCCTGTTAAAAAAATAATATAGACAGCGCAGACTCACAAAACTTTTAAACATTTTAATTATACATAGAAGAATCCAGGATGTTTTTATCCAAGTTCTTCGGCTCTATGGTTAAGTTCCGCGATCTTGCGTGAAAAAAACAGCTGAATTCCGCGTTCATCAATTATACCGGCAAATTTGCCGTTTCCATCTTCACCACTTCCGGCATCCGGACTGAACACAGGCAAATATTCTATACTCTTTCTCTTCAACAGGTTCCGCGCATCTTCAGCGCTTTCCGACACAGTACATGATGCAACAGGCTTCTTCATAATATCATGAGCAAGCAGGAAATCTGAAAGTTCTGCCGCCATAAATGTGTTCTTGAGATCGTCAATACTTATTATCCCCGCGAGTTTTCCGTCGGGATATACAACCGGGTAGCAGAGAACATCATTCTCACTGAATATTTCTAATATACTGCTTACAGGCGCATTTACAGGAATCTGCGGAATATCCGAGTACATAATATCGGCAGCCGTGCTCTGCTTTACCAAATCTTCCTCCGTAATATTCAAACCGGTTTCGCCTGCTTTATCCACTGCGTATTTAACCGCAATCGGCCCGAGAATCTGTACAACAAATGTAGTGGCGGTTACGACTGTAACAACCAGGTTTCCAAACTCGCCGGTAAACACCTGCCCGGCAACAATCGAAAGACCGATAGCCACACCAGCCTGGCTCAGAAGACAGAACGGTAGATACTTTCCTACAGTTTTGGGAGCCTTAGAAACTGCTGCGCCTGCCTTTGCGCCAATCAGCTTTCCGAAGGTCCGGCCAAACAGGAACACTCCCGCTATCGCCGCAACAAATCCGGTTATATTCCAGATATTCAACTTGGAGCCTACAAGTACAAAAAACAACACATAAATAGGTGGCGAAAACTTTTGAACAAGAGAGAAAGTCTCACTGCTCTTTCGGGGAGCAAAGTTCGAGATAAAGAATCCCATCGACATTGCAGCAAGAATCATATCCAAATTAAGGGCAACAGAAAGTCCGCTTAACAGCATTATTGCACCGAGCGAAAACGCAAGAATACGATCTTCATTTAAAAAACCCTTAATCAGCTTGCTGAGAATAAATGAAATCAATGCTCCGGCAACAATAGCCCCGCCTATTTCCCAGAGGAGGCTCAGCAGCTGAGTGGAGAGTTCCGCCCCTCCGGAAGCAGTACTGCCGAGCAGATTGTTGGCAATACTTACCGAGAAGGCAAATAATAGAAGAGCAACAGCATCATCCATTGCAACAATTCCAAGTACGGTCGAAGTAAGAGGCCCTCTTGTTCTATTTTCCCATAAAACATCTGTCGTTGCCGCAGGTGCAGTAGCCGACGAAATAGCCCCGAGTACAAGTCCGAGAGCCAAAGCCATATTGAAATTTCCAGTCAGAATGAGCACAAGACCGAACACAAGACCCGCAACAACAATAAAGGCCGTCAGGGCTTCAAGAAAAAGAATTGCAACAAACTGTTTGCCTCTTTTTTTCAGCTCAGCAATCTTCAGCTCGCCGCCTATTGAAAAACCAATCAGTGAAAGTGCTATCGTACTGACAGGTTCGAGTGTTTTAATCATATCAAGGCCGATAAACTTCAGCCCGGATTGCCCGAGAATGACACCGATAATAATGTAACCGACAACCTGCGGTACCTTCAGCCGCTGAAACAGCCTGCCCCCGACCGCACCTCCGAAAAGAATAATACCGAGAAAAAGAATCATATTAATATTCAGATGAGTCGCCCGGCCTGCAATTTCATTAAAAAAATCCATCATACAGAATCTTCCGCTCCGGTAACAATACTGAATAGTGTGATTACGGATTCCGTGATCGTGTTTTCACTCAAGACGCAGCTGAGTTCTCTGATTATTATATTTACAAATTCCATAATCAACACAATAAACAGAGCCAAAAGGGTTGTCAAGGCATAAATGACTATTATTGTCCTCTATAGTCCTTAATTGAATTTAAGCTGGTAAAAGTTCACGCCGTGCCGAAGTAATCATACTCTGTCTGTCGGCCAGCCCTACCCAATGACGATTATGCTCATTATCTACAACAGGAATATATTCCCGATGCAGATGAGTCATAATATTAATGGCATCCTTCTGAGTTTGTCCCGGGGTAAGAAGAGTTTTGGTTTTGTATAGAAAATCACCGGCAACTAGCCAGTCCAGGGTTTCAGGCGCGAGAAAAGCCGCTGTTAAATCTGTAAAACGAATTATTCCTTTAAAAACATTATCATTATCAACAACGGGAATAAAACTTCTTTCTCCTGCACCAAAAAGTTCTACAACCTCCTTAATCGGTGTAACAGGAGAAACAACCGTAGCATCCCGATCAACAATTTGTTCTACCTTGTTGCGGCTGAGAACGTCCTCTTCCGTAACATTCCTACCTGCTTCTCCGGCAACTTTAACTGAGACCTTTACAAGCATGGGGCCGATAATCTGAACAATCAGAGTTGTAGCGGTAACGCCGAAAATAATTACATCTCCGAGACTGAGTCCGGGTTGAATAGATATATTAGATAGATGACTGCTTGCCATAATAGAGAGTCCGATAGCGACTCCCCCCTGTGCAAAGAGACTCATACCGGTAAAATTACAAACTTTTTTATCCGCCCCGGAAATCCTGGCTCCGATCCATGCCCCGAACCACTTTCCGAAACTCCTCAAAACAACATAAACCGCCACAATTAACCATAACCAGGCAGGCATGGATCCCAAAGATAAACGGGCGCCGACAAGAGCAAAAAACAGGATGTATATAGGAGTACTGATATTACGAATCTGCTTTACAACTTCCTTTCCGCGTTCAGGGAGGATGTTAACAAGAGATATACCGGCAAACATACCTGCAAGAATAATATCAAGCTCAAGCCACGCGCAAAGACCGATACAGATGAGCAGTATACCAAAAGCAATCACGAAAAGGCTTTCAGGGGACTTTGTTTTTCTAATAATAAGAGCTATTAATCCCCCGGTGGCTATTCCCAAAATTATAGATGCTCCGAGTTCAAAAGCCACCTTCAGAAGTTCTACAGCAATATCCGCCTCGCCACCTGTCAGAATCTGCGATATACTCGTACCTAAACCGTAGAGAAACATTGCAAGGGCATCGTCAAGAGCAACTATAGCGATAATGGTTGTTGTAAGTATCCCAGCTGCACGATACTCCCACAAGACGTTGATTGTAGAGGCCGGATCAGTTGCAGAGGCTATAGCGCCGAAAACTACACCGCCTGCCATTGCCAGGGAGAAAACTCCCGTGACCTTGTAAAGGATAAACCCTACCGCACTGCCGACAAGTATGAAAGCAAGAACTCCCTCACCGATAAGTATGGTTGAAAACTGTTTCCCATATTTTTTCATATCACTGAAAAGCAGTTCAGATCCAACCAGAAATCCAATAATGCCAAGTGCAAAATTATTAAAAGGCTGGAGATTGTCAATAACCTGCGGAGTAATGATTCCAAGAACCGTCTGACCGAAAATTACACCCGCTGCTATATAACCAATCACCTGGGGTATATGTATTTTTTTAAACATCTGGGAACTGGTAAAGCCCCCGAAAATAGATATACCGAAAATCAGAAGGATACCTGGATTAAAAACCATTATAATCCCGCCTCTTCGCTGCCTGCTAACAGACTGTATATTTCTTCACCACTGCCTGCAGAGAGCAGAGCCTGTTTCAGTTTATTATCTTTAAGCCTTGATGCAATCAGCGAGAGGAGCCTGATATGCTGTTTATGCTGATTCTCGCCGACGATTATCATTATCACGATATTAACTTCGCTTCCGTCCAGAGTGTCGTAATCAGTAATTCCGTCTGGCTGAATACCTGCAATTACAAGGGGAGATTTAACCCCCCTGAATCGCACATGTGGTACGGCAAGACCGAGACTAAGGCCTGTACTCATTAACTGTTCACGGTAAAAAAGCTCTTTCCGCAATTCTTCGATATCAAGAGGCCCGCCGTTCAGCTGAGGACCATTAAAACCCTCAAGACTGTTGACAAGCTCTATTATGGCTTCGGTTTTAGTAGTTTCTTTCAGAACGCAGCAGCGTTCTCTGTCTATAATATTCGCAAGATCCATAAAATCTCCTTGAGTTTAAAATAGTCAGAGTCGGCAACAATGTCAAGGGCTTTTTGACCCTTATTGTCTCTTATAGTCCACAATAATCACAGATAGGAACAAGAGCAGAAAAACTATAGAAAGAAATTATTCTAGCTTCTTAACTGCCTCGTCTATCCTCTCAAGTGCAGTCTTAAGACCGAGCAGCCTAATCGACGCAAAAAGCGGCGGTGAAACACGCGAACCGGTAACAGCAACCCTTAGGGGAGAAAGCAGTTCGCCGAGTTTGAAGCCGCTTTCTTCGGACAGAGCCTTGAAGGCCGCTTCAAGCGCCTCATCCTGTGCCTCTCCGTCAGGACCTAGTTCGGCCATCTTTTCGATAAGAGGCCGTCCGAGCTTCAGTATTTCAAGAGTCGATGCTGCGTCCTTCTTTTTTGGTATAAGGTCCTCGGCAGGATAACCGGAAATATCGGAAAAGAGAAAGGCTGTCATAGGAACAATATCCGATAGAAGCTTTAGTCTTTCCTTGACAATGGGAATAAGACCGTTGAGCATTGCATCCTGAGCTTCTGAAGGCGGATTATCCACATTGCCGGAATCCTGAAGATAGGGAATAATCTTAGCTTTTAGTTCTTCGTCAGAAAGCTTTCTAATATACTGGCCGTTGAACCAGTCCAGCTTTTTGTAGTCGAAAACACCCGGCGCTTTGTTCAGCTTTTCAAGAACAAAGAGCTTTTCCAAATCGGCCTTATCAAAAAACTCGCGCGAATCATCGTACGCCCAGCCTATCAGCGAAATGTAGTTAATAATGGCTTCGGGAAGATAACCCTTGGCAATGAAATCTCTCAAACTGGTCGAGCCGTGGCGCTTGGACAGCTTCTGACCATCCTTGCCCATTACCATCGGGAGATGGCAGTATGTCGGCGGATCCCATTCGAATGCCTGATATAGAAGAATATGCAGGGGGCCTGACGGAAGCCACTCCTGGGCGCGCATTATATGTGTTATGTTCATATGATGGTCGTCAATTATATTAGCAAGATGGTATGTCGGGAAGCCGTCTGATTTCAGCAGAACGGGATCGGGACTGATGTCGCTGTTTTTACGCTTAACGTCGCCAAGAAGCACATCATGAAAGACTGTTTTTCCATCAAGTGGAATCTTGAAGCGAACAACGGGTTTGATCCCCTGCTTCTCATACTCAGCCTGCTGTTCAGGGGTTAGATCGCGACAGTGCCGGTCGTAGCCCTGGTGAGCCTTCTTGTCCTTCTGCTGTTCAGTTCTCAACGCTTCAAGGCGTTCGGGGGTGCAGTAACACTTATATGCTTTTCCTTCGGCAATCAGCTTGTCGGCATATTCCCTGTACATATCGAATCGCTCCGACTGCACATAGGGTCCGTATTCACCACCCTTGTCGGGACCTTCATCCCATTCTATCCCAAGCCAACTGAAGGTGTCGTATAAATCCTGGAGCGATTCATCACTATAACGCTCACGATCTGTATCTTCTATCCGGAGAATGAAATCCCCGCCCTGACTTTTTGCAAAAAAATAATTGAATAAGGCGGTTCGCACTCCGCCGATATGCTGCAGCCCTGTCGGAGACGGGGCATATCTGACTCTTACACTCATAGCTTTATTCTCCCTGTTTATATACTGATAAAAAGTCTTTTAGATTTTCTGCTGCACGTTCAAGCTCTTCCACCACGGGCAGAAAAACCAGTCGAAAATGATCGGGTGATTTCCAGTTGAATCCTGTACCCTGAACAAGCAGTATATGTTTTGCCCGAAGAAAATCAAGTACAAACTGAACATCATCTTCAATACCGAAACGCCTGATATCAACCTTCGGAAAACAATAAAGAGCGCCCGCCGGTTTCACACAGCTTATACCCGGTATTTCATTAAGAAGACTCCAGGCTGCTTCACGCTGTTCATAGAGCCGCCCGCCCGGCACAATCAATTCGGTTATGCTCTGATATCCCCCAAGACTAGTCTGTATGGCAAACTGCGACGGCACATTGCTGCAGAGTCTCATATTCGAAAGAATGTTCAGACCTTCAATGTAATCCCTGGCTGCAGATTTATTGCCGCTGAGAATCATCCAGCCTGCACGGAACCCCGGGGCGCGGTAAACCTTGGACAGTCCGCCGAAAGTAATAAACATCACCTCATCGCTGAGTGAAGCCGGCGAAACATAGAAGTCCTGATCATAGATAATTTTATCGTATATTTCATCCGAAAACACTATCAGCTCATGCTTCACAGCAAGATCAATGATTCCACGCAGAACATCCGGCGGATAAACAGCCCCTGTCGGATTATTCGGACTGATAATTACGACAGCCTTTGTCCGGGAACTGATTTTAGATTCCATGTCGTCAAGATCAGGATACCAGTCCGATTCTTCATCACAGATATAGTGTACGGGGGTTCCGCCCGAAAGCGTCACGGAAGCAGTCCAAAGCGGATAATCAGGCGCTGGAATCAGCACTTCATCACCATCGTCAAGGAGTCCGTTCATCGACATGGAAATAAGTTCAGAAACGCCGTTTCCGATATAAATATCGTCTACATCGACACCCCTTATATTCTTCTGCTGACAGTTGTGCATTACAGCCTTCCGGGCTGCAAATATTCCTCTTGAATCACAGTAGCCTTCGGCGTCTCGCAGATTCATGATCATGTCGTGGACAACCTCATCAGGGGTATAAAGCCCGAAAGTGGCTGTATTGCCGATATTGAGTTTCAGTATGCTGGCACCTTCAGCCTGTAGTTTTTCGGCTTCTTCCATAACGGGGCCGCGGATATCGTAGCAGACATTATCAAGTTTATGCGATTTTCTGAACTCCCTCATGCTCACTCCGCCTCCTCAAACAGCCAGGAGACTGCTTCGTCAAAGATCTTTGAGATAAAGAGCATCTGAACGTTTTCTTTCTGCCGGTCAAGTTCCTTCATATACAGGGCTTTCGTCATTCCTGTCCTGAGTTCAGCCCTACCGCTATCCAGTACTTCCGCAGCCTTTTCATCAGCCTTGAAAGGAGAAAGCATATAGAGACTCGACAGCCTCAACAGCTTGTCTTTCTTGTCACCGGCAAGCTCAGTTAATATCGGAAGGGCATCATCAGTCTCTTTTTTTAATAAAAGAGCAAAACAGTAATTCCATTTAAGCCATCCGGCATCATCGCTGTTGACAGTGAGAAATCCGCCGAAGTATTCCTTCATTCTGTCCGGTTCATTCGTAAGCAGATAAGGGAGCCCCAAAGACAGTGCCCAGCGGTCAAGCAACTGCGGGTAATCCTGGCGAAGCAGATTTTCAAGAAGATTTATATCGCTTATCGCTGACGTTGCAATGCAGGTTGAGATATACATTCTAATGTACATTTTCCGGACCTTCTTCTGCTGGAATATCTTCTGCTCAAGCAGGACCTTCAACTCAATCCAGTTCTCGTTTTCAAGGTAATCAAGAATTTTTCGGTTCATAAAATAAATGATATTTAAAACAAGAAGGACTGCTGCAAAGATAGGGGCTATCCACCAGCTGCTCTGCCAGAACTGCATGGCATAATCTCCGCCAAGCATAAAAACAGGCAGAAGAAAGATCATAAGGAACGAAAAAACTATTAATACATTAAAAGCCAGAAAAATAATCTTAAATTTCAACAAAAATACTCCAATAATATAAGAAGGGGATATCCGTCGATTTACAGGCGGAAAAACAGGATTTTTTCTTTAATATCCTGTATAATTTTGTTAAGGCCGTTTTCCCATTGATATTACTTCAATATCAAAAAGCGGTCAACGAGGAAGTTTGATGAACGAAATATCAGTCGAAAATCTGCCTAATCAGGCATTCAGCTCCGAGAGCCTCTTTCTCGACGACGGTTATATCCTTATCAGTCCTGACACACCTGTGCTACCGGGGCTGAAACGAAGACTCTATGACTGGAATTTCAAGATAATCAAGGCTGAGGGCAACCCTGAGTTCACGGAGATAATCAGCAGCGCCGAAACAGAGGGCATCCTTCTGAAAAAGAATGGAGCGGAATCTGAACAGGAGCGTGAAGCTGCTGAATTTTTTGAGAGCCTCTGTAAATTCGTTGCTAAACTGTTTAAATCCTACCAGGAAGGAAATGAGCCGAAACTCAATTTGATCTCGGATCAGGTCAAAAAACTCCTTCAGATGACGAAGACTCACAAACCATGGCTGCTCAACCTCGCAGAATACGAATCCAACGAGATAGACTACGGTGTTTCACAATCGGTAAAAACCGCAATTCTTGCAATCGCAATGAGCGACACCCTGAAACTGCCGGCGCATAAGCAGATTGAACTTGGACTTGCCGCTATTCTACATCGAATTGGTTCAATGCAGATACCGCAGGATCTCTTTTATTCGGAACAGGCTCTAACACCGGAACAGAAAAAAAGTATAACACTCTTTCCTGTCTTAGGCTTCCGTTCACTGAAAAATGCAGAGTTTCCCCTTCCGGTAGCCCTTGCAGTTCTTGAACATCGTGAGAACATAGATGGTTCAGGATATCCGCGGGGGATCACTGGCGATAAGATAAGCCTGTACGGAAAGCTGATAGCCGTAGCAAGTTCTTATTGCGCAGCCGTTTCAAAACGTCCCTTTCGCAACAATGTAGACGGTCATTCAGGCATGCTTGATCTCATCCGGGAAAAAGGCCGCAAATACGATGAAAAGGTACTGAGGGTGCTTTTGCTCACCCTGACCGTGTATCCGATAGGCACCTATGTTCGGCTGACCGATAACTCAGTGGGCGTCGTGGCGGAAACCAATTCGGCTGAACCTAAATTCCCCGTTCTTAGAATGCTTTTTGATGCCAAGGGAACATATTTCGCAGACGCTCCCCTGCTTCACACAGCAGAGGATGACGAAGTGCAGATTAAGGTTGCACTCAGCCGCACTGAAGTGGAGGCGTTAAAAGCAAAACTTCCAAACAGCTGATAAAAACCGTTGACAGATTCAAGGCTTTTAATTAGCCTGTATCTTCCTGAAAACAATACCGGAGAGGTTCTATACTTTGATCGCTACAGGTTCTGCAAACGCAGTCTCTTTGAATACAATATTTCCATCCATAGCCGTCAGCGATGCATTTGAAGCTGTCACTAACGGCATGCATAATCCCGAAGTTCTTGAGCGGCTGGCCGACGAAGGCAGAGAATCAGCCGACTGGATAAACATGATTAATGCTATTCAGGCATTCTATAAGCAGGATTTCATGCTTATGTGCCGTTGGCTTGACGAGGTCCCCGACGACTGTCTTGCGGGGAGCCTTAAGAAAGTTCTCAGACATATGTCCGGTGATACCCCGGCTGAAAACCTTGGATTCTATGAGGAAAAACTGGCAAAGCGAATTACTGAAGACAGCCGCTTTCTTTCCTCCGCAATTGAGCAGCTGAAAGAAAGCATTGAATACGGTGAGGAACTCTTCGTCGAAACCGTGTCACTGTTGATTAAGGAAGTCAAAAAAAGCCCTGCAGCCGCAGAAAGCCTGGCTCTCTGGAGTTTCAGGATCTGTATTGAAAACGACTTTGATGATGAAACCCTCGCCGACAATATCATTATGCTTTTCGGCCAGGCTGAGGGGCTCAGGCTTATCGGGCTCTCATTGCTGGAAACGGAACCCGAATCAGCACTTATCTGTTTCACACGGTCCCTTATAAAAAAACTAGTAGACAGGACACTTTCCAAAGAAGATGCCGAAGCAGCACTTGAAATAATAGGAACCCTGATATCAGCCTGTCATCCTGATGATCCGGTTCTAATTGATATTTCTGAAATGCTGACGATGCTTGAATCTGAACTCATATTGTTTTTCAATCTCGGGAAAATGCCCCGGCGGAACGATCCTGCCGGCAGGGTTTCTGCAATGCTGGATCTTCTCTCCGGTAGATCAGCTGATGCCGCAGCTGAAGATGAAGTAGATGTTGAATATGAATCAGCATCAGAGACAACTACAGTAACTAAAGAGCCCTCTGTCAGTATTCCTAAAGGTGAAGCAGTTCAACTGGAATTATTCTAATAAGTATATTTAGGAGGTAATAATGGAATACAAGGATCTTCTTGAAATTGCAGCGGGTAAGAGTAATGAGAATAAAGATATAAGTGACGCTGTAAAAAAATGGCTGTCTCCCCCTCCTCTAGACAAACCCGAAGAGCTTGAAAAGCTTATTTCAACCCGCTATCGATACACAGGGCCCGGGAAATGGATGAAAATTCTCCGTGAAGCTGCAAAGAGCTGATACTAAGATCCTGATATTTTATAAGTCAATAAATTTTTCTGTTTTAATCCCCGCATTATCCATCTATAATTAAAATGGAGGCATCAATGAAAGATCTAAAAGTCCGGTTCAGCAGCGGACATGATACAACAGTAAACTACGGCACTGACATACTCACAATTCTCAAGGATAACGGGCAGCTTTCAGGAACCGAATATCCGGTTACATCGGCATTGGTCAACAATGAACTCGTCAGTCTCAGCTCACGGTTGAAAATAAACGCAGAAGTTAAGCCTGTATTTTTGAACTCTGCTACCGGTGCACGTGTATACCGGAAAACACTCACGGCCCTACTCTCAAAGGTATGCAGCGGTTTATTCCCTGAGCGAAGACTCATCGTTGGTCATTCGCTGAGTACCGGTTATGTCTGCTACTTCGACGGGATGCTCTCGGTAGACAAAAAAGATTTCGATGCAATCCGAAAAAGAATACAGGAACTGATAGATGAAAATCTTAAAATAGCCTATGAAATCATGTCCTATGAAGATGCATGCACAGCTTTCGAATCAAACGAATCAAAGATGCTGATTCTGAAATACCGGAATGAATCAATTATTCCTGTATACCGCATAAGAAACTGGATCGACCTGGCTTATGAACCCCTGCTTCCCGAAACCGGAATGCTTAATAAGTTTGAACTGATGCCCTATGGCCCGGGATTCATACTTCGCTATCCACATGCTTCATCCCCTGACAGAATTGAAACCTTCGAAGATAATCATCTGCTTAAATCAATTTATACTGAGTATAAAGCCTGGGGTAAGATCCTCAATGTTACCAGCGCCGGCAAGCTCAACAACCTGCGCGACAGCAGCGGTGTAAAAGATTTTATCAGGGTCGCGGAATCACTGCATGAGAAAAAACTTTCACAAATTTCAGACATGATTGCCGCTAAGGGCAGGGACATAAGGGTTGTGCTTATAGCAGGCCCTTCTTCTTCAGGAAAAACAACCTTCACCAAAAAACTTGCAATCCATCTTAAGGTACTGGGCTACAATCCCCAGCTCATCTCGCTTGACGACTACTATGTCAACCGGGAAGAGACGCCGCGGGATGAGTATGGTGAATTGGATTTTGAGGCGCTTGAGGCTATTGATATTCCGCAGCTTAATACAGATATGCTTAAGCTTTTCGACGGCGAGGAGGTTGAATTACCATCCTTCAATTTTAAAACAGGACTCAGAGAATACCGAGGGCATAAGATCAGGATGGAAAGCAGAAACATCCTGCTGATGGAGGGAATCCACGGCCTGAACGATAAACTCACGGCAAAGATAAGACCTGAGCAGAAATTCAAAATTTACATATCAGCCCTCACCCAGCTTAACCTGGATGATAATAACAGAATAGCAACAACCGACAACAGGCTTATCCGCCGTATTGTCCGGGATTTCCAGTTCCGCGGCTATGACGCGCTTCATACACTCGGGATGTGGGAATCTGTAAAACGCGGAGAGAAGAAAAACATCTTCCCTTTTCAGAACAACGCAGACGCATTTTTCAATTCCGCCCTGGACTACGAACTTGCGGTTTTGAAGAACCTAGCCGTACCCGTACTCAAGGCCGTGAAACCCTGGGATGAGGCTTATGCAGAGGCATCGCGGCTGTTGTTGTTCCTGAATAACTTTACAAGCATACAGCCGAAATACGTACCTATGACGTCGATACTGCGCGAGTTCATCGGCGACTCGGACTTCAAGTATTAGAGGCAGGATTAAAATTCCGGAATAAACAATAGCTTTTAAACCACTTCTAATAGATTAGGTTTCCCGCAAACACTACCCCTCTGATTGACCCGGGTCAGTGACTATTGTTTATTTTAATACAGAATCAAGCGCCTGAGCTTGTATTACCAACAAGCCTGTGATAAAGTTTAATTTCATATGACTAAACGACAGATGCAGGCACAAACTACAAAAAAAGTTCTATTTGAAACCGCAATTGCTCTTTTCAATGAAAAGGGGTTCAATGAGGTAACAGTTGAGGAAATTGCTCTTCGGGCAGGAACGGCCAAAGGCAGTTTTTACACATATTTCAATACTAAAAGTGATATTATCCTTGAAGAATTCGCCACAATAGATAATTTTTACCGTAAATATGAACGTAATCTCAAGAGATACACGACTGCATCGGAAAAATTGATTGCCTTCACACGCGCTCAGATGCGATACATAAGAGATAATGTCGGCTGTGATATGCTTAAAATTCTCTATTCTAAAAACCTGACTGAGGTCTCAACCGATAAAATTCTTATCGATCCAGAGCGGTATATTAACCAGTTGGTTGAAAAGGTGATCGCAGAAGGACAGGCATCGGGAGAATTCCGTACGGACCGAACCGCATTTGAGCTTTCAATACTATTCAACCGTTCCCATCGCGCCGTTTTTCTTGATTGGGGAATTTCCGATAATGCCTTTGATTTAGTTAAAACCGGTGTCGACTACTGCAAAACCTTCGTGCTTCCATCGCTAATTATTGATATAAGCAGATAAAAACTATATTTCTCCCGTATTTTTAAAAAAACCCCTGTTAAATAGATAATTTTTTATTGACAGACTGTTTTTATTGACTTACTTTATATATATAACAACAGGCTATCTTGACCGTAGTCACTGACTTGGGTCGTCGGTAAAGAGTATGAAGTTTAATCCTTCGAGTCAAAAGGATTCTAAGGTAAAAGAATAAACGACAGGAGAAATCTATGAATTTCAATCTTAAGCCGGAGCATGAAATGCTTCGAAGAATGTATACGGAGTTTGTGGAGACCGAAGTTGCTCCACTTGCTCAGGAAGTGGATGAGGAAGAACGCTTCCCAGCCGAAACCGTTGAAAAGATGGTGAAAGCGGGATTTATGGGAATCCCCTTCCCCGCTGAATACGGAGGTGAAGGCGGTGATGTCCTCGGTTACGCAATGGCGGTTGAAGAACTTTCAAAGGCCTGCGGTACAACCGGTGTTATCCTCTCGGCACACGTATCGCTTGGAGCCACGCCTATTTATGAATTCGGAACTGAAGAGCAGAAAAAGAAGTTTCTGGTTCCTCTTGCTACCGGTGAAAAACTCGGAGCATTCGGGCTTACCGAACCCAATGCCGGAACAGACGCATCAGCTCAGCAGACTACCGCAGTTCTTGACGGTGATGAGTATGTGCTCAACGGCAGCAAGATGTTCATTACAAACTCAGGCCATGCCGACATCTATATCATTATGGCAATGACCGATAAGTCAGCCGGCACCCGGGGAATTTCCGCCTTCATCGTAGAAGCTGACAGAAAAGGTTTTTCTGTGGGGCCTCATGAGAAGAAACTCGGTATCAGGGGCTCCGCTACCTCAGAGCTTATCTTCGAAGATGTACGGATCCCCAAAGAAAATCTCCTCGGTAAAGAGGGACAGGGCTTTAAAATTGCCATGAAAACCCTCGACGGCGGAAGAATAGGTATAGCAGCTCAGGCTCTCGGTATTGCTCAGGGCGCACTCGACAAGGCTGTGGAATATGTAAAAGAAAGACGTCAATTCGGCAGGGCAATCGCTCAGTTTCAGAACACACAGTTCCAGCTTGCCGAAATGGCTACTAAGGTTGAAGCTGCAAGACTTCTTGTCTACAAAGCTGCAATGGCAAAGCAGGAAGGCAAGCCCTATTCTGTAGACGCCGCGATGGCCAAATACTATGCATCAGAAGCAGCAATGGATGTAACTACCCGCGCCATACAGCTGCACGGCGGTTATGGATACACCCGGGAATATGACGTAGAACGCATGTTCAGAGATGCAAAGATTACCGAAATCTACGAAGGAACCACTGAGGTGCAGAAAATGGTCATCTCGGGTGGACTGTTAAAATAAGAGAGGTTATGTATGAATATAGTAGTATGTATTAAGCAGGTACCTGATACAACGGAAGTAAAACTGGATCCGGTGACAGGAACCCTTATCCGAAAGGGAGTACCGAGCATTATAAATCCTGATGATAAAGCAGGTATAGAAGCCGCGCTGGAACTCAAGGACGCAGCACCGGAAGGCGATGTAACAGTAACTGTAGTAAGCATGGGTCCCGAACAGGCCAAACTTGCATTGAATGAAGCCCTCGCAATGGGCGCCGACAGGGCAATCCTGCTCACCGACAGGGTTTTCGCAGGTTCCGATACCTGGGCGACAAGCTCGGTGCTTGCCGGCGCATTAAAGAAAATCGATTTCGACCTGATTATCGCAGGCCGTCAGGCAATTGACGGAGACACCGCCCAGGTTGGACCTCAGATAGCGGAACATCTCGGTATTCCCTCAGTTTCATATGTAGCTGATGTTGAACGTGGGGAATCCTCAATTGTTGTAAAGCGTATTTTTGAAGATTCATACCAGAAGCTGCGCGTAAACTATCCCTGCCTTATAACCACACTCAGAGAGATGAATGAAGCCCGCTATATGCGCATTGGACGGATATACAAGGCCTATAAAGCAGACAATGTTGAGACCTGGGGCTTTGATGATGTTGATGTTGATCTGGCAAATGTAGGGCTCAAGGGTTCCCCGACGAAGGTTAAGAAATCAGGAACAAAAGGCGTAAAGGCTGCAGGAAAGGTATTCGAACTTCCACCGCGTGAAGCAGCCAAACTTGTTGTTGAAAAACTTCAGGAACAATATATTCTATAAGGAGACTTAAAATGGCAGAAGTTAATTATAATGGTGTAGCTGTCGTAATTGAACAGCGAGAAGGAAAGATACAGCCCGTTGCATATGAACTCCTTGGAAAGGCTAGAGAACTTGCGGATACCAGAAAGCAGGATGTAATTGCGATTATCCCGGGTTACAATATTTCTGAAACCGCTAAAGAATTAGTCGGTTTCGGGGCGGACAAGGTAGTTGTGATAGATAATATCGTACTTGAACTCTATAGCACCGAGGTTTATGTAAAGGCAGTCTTTGCTGCAATTAAAGATGTCAATCCCGAAATTGTCCTCTTCGGAGCAACCTCAATCGGACGGGATCTTGCCCCCCGTGTAAGCGCAAGGGTTCATACAGGCCTCACTGCAGACTGCACATCACTCGACATTGATGAGGAAACCGGCAACCTGCTGATGACCCGTCCCGCATTCGGCGGCAATATTATGGCAACAATCATCTGTCCGGATTTCCGTCCACAGATGTCTACCGTACGCCCCGGAGTTATGATCAAAAGTGAATATGATTCAGCACGTACCGGAGAAGTCGAAATTCTGGATGTAGAACTCAGCGCCATGGATATGAACGTTGAGATCCTGGAATATGTAAAAGAAACCGGAAAAAAGGTTAACATTGAAGATGCAACTGTACTTGTTTCTGCGGGCCGCGGAGTCGGAGGGCCGGAGAATATTGCCCCTCTCGAAGGGCTTGCTGATCAGCTCGGCGGAGAAGTTTCCGGTTCACGCGCTGTAATTGATGCAGGATGGCTCCCGAAAGAACATCAGGTTGGTCAGACTGGAAAAACCGTTCGCCCCGACCTTTATTTCGCAATGGGAATCTCAGGACAGATTCAGCATATTGCAGGAATGGAAGACTCCGAGTTCATCATTGCTGTAAATAAGAACCCCCAGGCGCCCATCTTTGATGTTGCAGATGTTGGAATTGTAGGCGATGTTCACAAGGTCATCCCGGCTCTGAAAGATGAGCTTGAAGCGCTCAAAAAAGATAAAGACGTAGAAGCAGTCAAATAGGAAAGGAGTAAACATATGAATATCAATAATGCAGGAGTTTACGGCGGCGGAACAATGGGTGCCGGCATAGTACAGGTATTTGCAGCTGCAGGACTCAAAACGGTTCTTGTTTCGGTTGTAGACGGTGAGCTTGAGAGGGCGATAGCCGGTATAACAAAGAATCTTGAAAGACTTGTAGCAAAGGACAAAATTACTGCTGAAAAAAAAGACAGCGTCTTAGCTAATATCACAACATCTTCTGATTTAAAAGATTTTAAAGATTGTGAAATTGTAGTTGAAGCGATTCTTGAGGATCGTGATCTGAAAAAAACATCGTTTAAAGCTATCTCTGAAATAGTTTCTGATAATTGTATTATAGCTACAAATACTTCTACCATTTCTATCACCGAGCTTGCCAAGGCTGTTGATAAGCCCGAACGCTTTATAGGCATGCACTTCATGAATCCGGCACCGGTTATGAAACTTATCGAGGTTATCGAAGCTCTTCAGACGAATGAAGAAACATCCAAAGCTGTAATGGAACTTTCTGAGCAGATTGGCAAGACCGGCGTACTAGTGAAAGACTCTCCGGGTTTCGTCCTGAACCGAATACTAATTCCTGTTATAAACGAAGGAATTGGCTGTCTTGCAGACGGTATTGCAAGCCCTGCACAGATTGATGAAATCATGAAGCTCGGTGCAAACCACCCGATAGGCCCCCTGGCTCTTGGAGATCTTGTTGGACTTGATGTCTGCCTGAAGGTTATGGAAGTTCTTTATGATGACTTTGGAGATCCAAAATACAGGCCGTCACCGCTTCTGCGAAGAATGGTCAGTGCAGGATACCTTGGCCGAAAAACCGGTAAGGGTTTTTACGACTATTCTAAATAAGGAAAGAACATCATGTCATTTAAATATCTTAAATATGAAAGAATTGAAAATGCAGTGCTTCTCACCTTCACCAATACTGCAAGTTTAAACGCGCTCAGCTCAGAGGTCATTGCTGAAATATCTGAAGCTATTACCGAAGTTGAGAAAAAGGCGTCTAATGACCCAAGCCTAAGATGCCTGATCCTGACAGGAGAAGGAAAGGCATTTATTGCAGGTGCCGATATCAAGGAAATGGATAAACTCAAGCCCATTGAAGCCTGCGAATTCTCTCAGGCCGGTGGAACTGTAATGCGCAAGATAGAGGAACTTAGCATACCCGTCATTGCTGCTGTTAACGGATTTGCCCTCGGCGGCGGTTTGGAAGTTGCACTTTCATGTGATTTTGCATACGCTTCCGACAAGGCAAAACTCGGATTTCCCGAGGCTACACTCGGTATAATCCCCGGCTTCTGCGGCAACAAGCGGCTTGTTGACAGAATCGGCAAGGCTGCAGCCAAAGAACTTATATACACAGGCCGAATGATCGGTGCGGAAGACGCTCTGAAACTCGGAATCGTAAATAAGGTCTGCCCTGCAGATGAACTTATGGATACCGTTCTATCTTTGGCAAAAGAAATGGATAAGGCAAGCCCCAACTCAGTTAAAGAAGCAAAAGCAATGCTTAACCTCTGTAGCGACAATGATCTTGAAACTATGATGGCTTTTGAGACTAATAAATTCGGTTTAATATTTTCTCATCAGGATGCCAAGGAAGGAAAAGAGGCTTTCGTCGGTAAAAGAAAACCGGTATGGGCCGGCTACTGATTACCTGAGTAATCTTTAGTTTACAGAGCCGTCCAGAACCGGGCGGCTCTCTTTGAATATTGAGCTGTTTGAAAACAGCGGCACAACATCAGGCTTGTAACCGTCAACTGCCGCATAATACGGATATCAGAAAAATCTAGTTATCTTCCTCTTCAACGGGTGCATTGTTTTCGACATCTTCAATAGAAGATTCCTGCTCCTGCCCCGGTTCTCCTTCAGCCTTTAGTTTTTTACGTTCGAGTTTTTTCTTCATTTTCTCTTGCTTTTTCTTCTGCTTTTTCAGCTCATTCTGTCTTTTTTCATATGAGTAAAAATTCTTTGCCATCTATAGCTCCTCTGATATTGGAAGTAAAAAAAAGCAGCCGATAATCGACTGCTTTCTTCAACAGGTCTGCTTAACGAAAATCGTTATACCTCGGTCGTTCCTTTCGTTCCTGTGCTTCGTTCACTCTCAATTCGCGTCCGAGCATCTCTTTTCCGTCCAGAGCGGAGATTGCAGCTTCTGCAGCTGAGTCTTCCTGCATCTCGATAAAGCCGAATCCTTTTGAGCGTTCTGTATACTTATCAGTGATAATCTTTACATCAACAACCTCACCATACTGAGAAAAAAGTGTTCTCAGGTCGTCTTCCTGTGCGTTGAAACTGATATTTCCTACATAAATCTTCTTAGCCATATTGTCTCCTCATACCGATTCCTGTCGGTATATTTAGTTTTTACCAATTAATTAGATAATTCACAGTTATTTTTCGCTGATAAGTACAAAATTAAAAAAAAGGCGGGATTACTTGGATCTTTACGCATCTTTGATAATAATCAGAAACAATTCAACTAACTAATAATACGAATACCTTCAATGGTATGAGATAAATCTACAGGAATAATATGATAAAATCAAGCAGTTATTCCTGAAGTTTACTCAGTTCTTCTCTACACCCCGGCTTCTAACGGCCTCTTCAACACGTGAAAACTGAAAATCCTCTGGAATTCCTTGAAATCTTTAACTAAGCTTATTTCTCCGGCATAAAAAACCGGGGACAGTTTGATACTGCCCCCGGTCGTAATATCCACAAATAAAACTCAATTGTAATCGTAGCAATCAATTCCCCGCATTTTTCACATATTCTACATTTGCTATGCCGTCTTCAGCAACAGTCAATTCGCTGACCTTACCGGTGTATTCAAGACGGGCAAGCCCGGATAACCGGCCTGATAACTCTCCGCCGGCCATTCTAAGCTGTACATTTCCGGCGCCGTCTATGTTGACATCCGCGCTGACAACCTTGCTGTCGTAAAAATCCACATTGACTGCCCCGTTGGTATCGATATCAAATTGTTCATAACTGCAGTTCTCTCCTATTATCTGGCCCGCACCGTCAAGGTCAAAATCAAGTTTGTCTCCGGAAAAATTCTCAATGTTCAGGTTCACCGCGCCGTCAACCGATACGGCTTCAAGCTCGGGCATGTAGATAGTAGCCGATGCTCCATGAAAATCACTGGCCATTCCGCTTCGCTGATAATCAAGGCTTAGATAAAGGACATCACCTGACTTTCTGATCTCAGCACTATCACGGGCAGCCTCGTTGTAATCTACACTGATATCAAACTCACTGCTTGAGATAACAAGAATATCCCAGCCACCGACAACTTTGATTTCATCAAATCCTTTATAGTCAAACTCGTCAGATAACATCAATTCCGAACCATTGGAAAAATTGAATCCGTCACCATCGTTTGTAATCTCAAAATGGCCGGCAAACATCACTCTGAACATCACAGTAAGAACTATCATCACGGCTGCCATGAACGATAGTACTATCAAGATAAATTTGTTTGAATTCTTCATTACAAGCTCCTTTCTCTCCTGTACTCATCATACATAGCCTTCAGTCCATCGAAATCTATATTGAGCATATCCAGTATCCTGAAGAAATACGGCAGCTCCTTGCTGATAAAATCCTCTTTCTTAAGCGTCATAACTTTTTCCATCGAATCCTCCCCCACAAAATAACCAATTCCCCTTTTATTATATATTATTCCCTCATCCTGCAGGTAGGAATAAGCCCTCATCACCGTATTCGGATTTACCTCAATATCAACAGCGAATTCGCGAACTGAGGCTATCCTGTCACCCCCCTTCCATTTACCCTGCAGAATGTTTTCACTTATATAATCTGCAATCTGCAGATATATTGCCTTTCCGTCTTTAAACTCCATCTTTAACCTCCACTTCACGAAGCTTCAGCCAGGCACCCAGCCAGCACACAGGTGTTAACAGTCCATAGAAGATGAATTTTATCAGATAATATGCACCCTTTCCGTAGGCTTCAATGCCATCAAATTTAAAACCGGTGTTGAAATCATAGTAAAAGTCAAAGTTACCCCTTACAAGCGGCCAAAAATAATCATTGAAAACAAGCCAGATAATCAATGTTGACAGCAGAGACATAATTATAGAAAAAACTACAATTGCTACTATCGTTTTAATAAAATTATTATTTTTAAACCAGGCTGCGCCAAGAATAAAAACCGAAACACCGATTACAAAATATCCGTACATCTGCCATATAGAGGGATCTGCAATATTGAAAATCGGGTAATACTCACCGAAAAACAATCTTATCACCAGCAGTGCAACAAAATTAAACACCCAATAGATAATAATTGTTGCAATCGGAATAATAACAGAATACAGAACCGCCTTCTCAAAGAACTTTTCAAAGGTCGACGCTGGTAGCATCAACCAATCATGGTTAAGAAGCTTCCTGTGCGCGTCTTTGAAAGCCATGCTGGCAAAAATCATTCCGAAAACATAAAGCAGAATACTAACGTATGCATAATGAATTCCGTAATCAAGCCGGCCTGCCTTGGCTACAATTATCATTATAAGCAGGAATACACCAAGTGCAGCACAAATCGAGATCAGGGTATCTTTCCATTTGCTCCGAAAATCTCTCTTGAACAGAAACCAAATTCTGACAGGGCTGAAGAACCTCCCTATATTCATTTTACACCTCCGTTAAATAGCCCGTTAACGGACTTGCCTTTTGCTACTACCATGTTAAACAGAAACTCAAGATCAACAGCCCGGCTGTTCATATCCTTTTTTCCGTATGCTGTCAGAAAACCGCCGAGAATTTTTTCGTAATAGACAACATCATCTCCTACCGGTTCGATATCAGAAACCTGAAAAGATATACATTCGGAAATTTCTTCCATGCTTCGGTTGAAAATAATTTTACCCTCTTCAACGATAATAATCGGATCGATCAGATTTTCCATATCCCGAACCTGATGAGTTGAAACAAGTATTATCCTCTCATCCGATGCACCGGCAGCAGCAAGCCTTCTAAACTGACTCTTTGATGGGATATCAAGACCGTTGGTCGGCTCATCAAGCAGAAGGATGCTTGACCATGTAGCCAGGCCGAATGAAATCATGAATTTCTTCCGCTGACCGTACGACATTGAATTGAGCTTATCTCCAGGATATATTTCAAACTCTTCAGCACAGTTCCTGAAGAAATCCATACTGAATTTGGGATAAAAAGGCGAGTAAGATTCAACATACCGGTTTCCGGTCATTGACGGCAGCTCAAACTCTTCCGGAAGATAATAAATCTCCGATAGCATCTCAGGTGTTCGCTTTAATGCCTCAACCCCCATGGTCAGACAGCTACCACTCTGAGGAAAAAGCTCACCGCTCATCAGCTTCAGAAGGGTTGATTTACCGGCGCCGTTCTTGCCAAGCAGACCGTAAAGCCCCGGCTGGACCTCAAGACTAAGATCATCAAACAGATTTTTTTTCGAATAATTAAAAGAAAGATTCTTGACTTCAAGCATAACAATCTCCTTATTAGTGTTCTATCTTACTAATACACTTATAAAGTACAGCACCATTGGCCTGTTGTCAAGGCATATCAGGAATAACTTACACTTCAACGGGAATTATATTCAAATTTCTCAGTCTTCTGCTTTTGCAGCACCAGACCAGGATCTTCTGTATTCAACAAATTTATTAATAAAACTCTATAAATTATTGTTTACACGTATAAAAGAAACATCCTATCCCTGATACATATTATAGTTAATGGCTGTTTCAAACTGCAAACATGTTAATTATTCGATAACGATTAAAACAGTTCCCATTTTCCGCGCAAATCCGGATAGTCCAGCAGTTCTTTCAAAATTTTCATATAATCAGCGCGTGAAATCTCCTCAGCGCCCAGCGACTGCAGATGCGGAGTAGTAATCTGACAGTCAATCAGCTCGATTCCTCGATCAGCAAGGGTCCTGACCATTGAAATAAACGCGGTCTTTGACGCATCAGTAACGCGGGAGAACATCGATTCACCGAAAAAACACCTGCCCAGTGATATACCGTAAAGTCCGCCTGCAAGCACCGGCCCGGCATCCGATTCAGTCCAGGTTTCGATCGAATGCGCCAGTCCCAGCTCATGCAGCTCACAGTAAGATCGAATAATATCCTCGTCTATCCAGGTACCGTCTTCATGACGCCTCTTTATTCCGGCGCAGCTTCTTATAACATCCTCGAAAGCAGAGTCACTACTGACATTAAATGCGCCGCTTCGAAGTCTGCGTTCCATTCTCCTGGAGACATGCAGTTTGGCGGGATAGAGCACACAGCGCGGATCCGGATTCCACCAGAGAATCGGATCGTTTTGTGAATACCAGGGAAAGGCGCCCTGACTGTAGGCTGATATCAGCATTCCGGGGCTCAGGTTGCCGCCTGCTGCTATTATACCGTCGGCATTCGCTTCTGCAGGAAGGGGAAAATCAATTCGCTGCGATTCCTCGAGTACGGGAAAATCCGGATCTTCCATAACTGCCGCTGCTTACATCCGCCCGGAGGCTCAGATGACCCTTATCTCGACCATTCCGTCTACTATATCTGCAACGGTTTTGCCGCCACTTGTCAGGCGGCCGAAGAGTACCTCGTCGACAAAGAAGGTTTTGATCTCATCCTGAATGAGTCTTGAAATATTTCTTGCGCCAAACTCATATGAATACCCTTTTTCCGCCAGATAATTACGGCATGCTTCAGTAACCTCTAGTTCAACATTTTTTTCTTCCAGCTGCTTCTTAAAAAGCAGGATTTCCTTATCAACAATTTTCAGAATCACGCTTTTATCGAGCCGGTTGAATCTGATAACGGAATCAAGACGGTTGCGGAACTCCGGTGAGAAAGTTTTCTCGACCGCAGTGTTTATGGCACTTTCAGTAATTTCATTGCTGCCGAAGCCTATCATAGCCTTGCCTACATCGCGTGCACCGGCATTAGACGTCATAATCAGAATAACATTTCTAAAATCAGCTTTTTTGCCGTTGTTGTCGGTAAGGGTAGCATAATCCATAATCTGCAGCAGAACATTGAAAATATCCTGATGAGCCTTTTCGATCTCATCAAGAAGCAGGACTGCATGCGGCGTACGCCTGATAAGGTCGGTAAGCTGTCCGCCCTCTTCAAAGCCCACATACCCCGGTGGCGAACCTATCAGCCTGGCAACCGTATGTTTTTCCTGATATTCACTCATATCAAAGCGATGCAGAGGCATCGAAAGGGCTTCTGCAAGGCTGCGGGCTGTTTCTGTCTTTCCGACGCCGGTAGGTCCGGCAAAAAGAAATGATGCCACAGGTTTGTCCGGATTTTTAAATCCTGCACGGCCGCGTCTGACAGCTCTGACAATAGCAGTGAGTGCTTCATCCTGGCCGAAAATATCATTCTGCAGGTCATTCCCAAGCTCGCGAAGGCGGTCGGCCTCGGTTGAGCTGACGGATTTCTGCGGCAGATTAGATATCCTTGAAACAATTCTCTCTATATCAGACACTTCAATATTGTGGGGCGGCTCGGAATGAACCCTCATCCATGCTGCCGCCTCATCAATCACGTCAATGGCCGAATCAGGGTGGAAGCGGTCGTTAATATACTGCTTCGACAGGTCTACGGCGGCTTCAAGGCTCCCCTCTGCGTAAACAACCTCATGGTGCTCTTCAAACTCAGCCTTCAACCCACGGAGAATATCAAGGGTTTCCTCTCGATCGGTCTCAGGTACATCAATCTTCTGGAAGCGTCTGAGCAGCGCCTGTTCATTTTCAAATGACTTTTTAAACTCTTTATGAGTGGTCGATCCGATGCAGCGGATTTTACCCTGAGCAAGGACTGGTTTGAGCAGATTAGCGGCGTCAAGCGATCCGCCCGAAACGGAGCCTGCACCGATAATTGTGTGTATCTCATCAATAAAAAGAACCACCCGCTTAATTTTCTCTACTTCAAATATAATTTTTTTCAGCCGATCCTCAAAATCCCCGCGAAAACGTGTACCGGCAATTACACTTCCCATATCAAGGGAGAGAATTCTGTAATCTTTCAAAAAAGATGGACATTTATCCGATACAACAAGAAGGGCAAGGCCTTCAGCAAGAGCGGTCTTACCTGTGCCTGGGTCTCCGACGAGGATAGGATTATTCTTGAGCTTTCTGCAAAGAACTTCCGATATACGGTTTAAGAGGTCCCTTCTGCCGATGAAGGACTGCAGAAGCCCCTGGGAAGCTTCCTCTGTCAAGTCTCTGGTGTAGGCATGCAGGGGATTCTTTTGTGGTTGTTCCTGCGGTTCCGTCACAGGCAGGGGAGTAGCGTTCTCTTCAGTGTCAAAGAACTGATACGGTTCAAGCTCCTCAGCATCGAACAAAAGATCCTCATCATCCTCATAAACCCCGTGAGATATCTTCTCGAGCAGATTCAACCGGTTGAGTCCGGCCCGCTTCATATAATAAGAACTGAATGATTTTTCCTCATCAAAAATAGAAACAAGGATATCTCCTAGATCAAGGATCTGCTTGGATGAAGATTCTGTATGCACAACCGCCCGCTCAATAACATCCTGAAAGCCGACTGTCTGAATAGGCTCCGCGTTATCCGCTACAGGGATATTGTGTTTGAGATGTTCTTCCAGCTCAATCCGCAGCTCTTCCGGTTCAATCCCGCAGGCATGTATAATCTGTCTCGGTAAATCGAAATAAAGTGAGGCATAAAGAATATGCTCCGGGGTTATATATTCGTGTTTTCGTTCACGTGCATCTAGATATGCGGCATTCAGCATGCCCTGTACATCTTCGCTGATTTCCATTTATGTTCTCTCCATTGTGCACTTTAGCGGATATTCTTCAATCTTTGCCAGGCCTTCAACCTGCTGAACCTTGGTTGCAGCGATATCATGTATATAAACCCCCGCAAGCCCCCTGCCCTTTTTATGCACTTCGAGCATAATCTTTGTAGCCTCAACGGGGTTCTTATGAAAAACAGTACGCAATACATCCACTACAAAATCCATTGGGGTGTAATGATCATTCAGCAAGACCACCCTGTACATATCGGGCGGCTTTATCTCAGTATTGGTCTTATTGAGGACCAGGCTGTCGGTGTCGGATTTTCCTGCCATATATATACTATAATAACGCAAAACATAGTGTTTTCACTATAATTTTAATCATAATAATTACAGTTTTGTAAAAAATATTAAAACTTTAAGATCTATTAAAATAGACATTTGTGCGCATTCTACTTATAATATTGGCTGTTGTTTAGAAAAGAAACAAAAGATGATAAGGAAGGGAATATGAAAAAACGAGTAGATTTCATGGTAACCGCTTTCCGAGACGGATTTCAGTCCGCTTACGGAGCAAGGGTTTTCACGCCTGATTTCTTACCCGCTGTTGAGGCATGTGTAGAAGCCGGAATGAACCACTTTGAAGCCGGCGGAGGAGCAAGGTTCCAGTCTCTGTTCTTCTACTGCAACGAGAATGCCTTTGATATGATGGACTCATTCAGAGAAACCGCCGGACCGGATGCAGATCTGCAGACTCTCGCTAGAGGTGTAAATGTTGTAGGTCTTGATTCTCAGCCGAGAGATATAATTGATCTTCACGCCAAAATGTTCAAGAAACACGGCATTTCAACAATTCGGAATTTTGACGCTCTCAACGACGTTAACAATCTAATTGACAGCGGAAAGGCTATTCATGATGCAGGCTTGAAACATGAGGTATGCGTTACGCTGATGGAGCTTCCTCCCGGATGTAGCGGGGCACACACAGCTGAATTCTATATGGAGGTCCTAAAGGGCATACTCGATGCAGGAATCCCATACGATTCAGTATGTTTTAAAGACGCTTCCGGTACAGCCGTACCGAGCAAGGTATTCAACACAATAAAGGGTGCTCGCAAGCTTCTAGGCCCGGATACAAAGATAGTTTTTCATTCGCATGAAACAGCTGGAATCAGCATCGACGGCTATAAAGCAGCCCTGGAAGCAGGAGCTAATCAGATAGACCTTTCACTTGCACCGGTAAGCGGCGGTACGTGTCAGCCGGATGTAGTCACAATGTGGCATGCACTTCGGGGAACCGACTTCGACCTCGGAATAGATATCAATAAGGTAATCAAGGCTGAATCAGTATTCAAGGACTGCATGAAAGACTATTTTAAGCCGCCTGAGTCAGAGAGGGTTGAACCCCTTATCCCGTTCTCACCCATGCCCGGCGGGGCGCTTACAGCAAACACCCAGATGATGAGAGACAACAACTGTCTTGAGAAATTTCCTGAGGTTATTGCTGCAATGGGCGAAGTAGTTGAAAAAGGCGGATTCGGAACCTCGGTTACCCCCGTTTCACAGTTCTACTTTCAGCAGGCTTTTAATAATGTATTCTTCGGTCCATGGAAAAGGATCGCCGAAGGCTATGGTAAGATGGTTCTAGGCTATTTCGGAAAAACTCCCGTTCAGCCGGATCCGGAAATCATCGAACTCTGCAAAGAACAGATGGAAATGGAACCTACTGACCGCAAGGCTGTTGATATCAACGATGAAGATCCTAAAAAGGGAATTGCTGCAGCAACAGCTCTGCTTAAAGACAGTGAGCTTCCCGTCAGCGACGAAAACATTTTCATTGCGGCGACCTGCAAGGAAAAGGGAATCACCTACCTTAAGGGTGAAGCAAAAACAATGGTTCGCAAAAATGCCGAAAAGGAAGAAACCCCCTCAGCACAGCCTGCCGCTGCAGCAGCGGAAACAGCCGCTCCCACAGTTGCAGACAACAACATTATCGGGGCAATCCCCGGAAAAGTCACAGCTGTTTACAAAAACGTCGGAGATGCAGTTGTATTCGGAGAACCGGTATTAGCTTACCAGACAGGCGAGGTTGAAATTCAGATTCCTGCGCTCGCGAACGGAACAGTTCAGAGCATAACAGTCACACCGGGTTCCGAGATTGCTGCAAACAGCCTTCTGGGAACTATAGGTTGACCTCAGCCGATTCGATAAAACTAACAGTTTAAAAAAAGGCCATTCACCCCGATGTGAATGGCCTTTCTTATAAGGAACTGATCTTATATCGTAGTCATTTTAAAAAAGTACATTCAGTTTCCTGTTTTCATCGCCCTTCCTTGCCAGGTATACGACATCAAGCGAGCTGATAACCTCGGTCACCGGTTTGATCTCACCCAGAAAGAGACTTTCGGAAATGTAATTGCCTACCCTTTCTTCGGTTGCAACACCGGCAATATTGTTCCATAGCAGCTGAACCATACCCTGAATATCATTTTCAAAATCAACCGGCTCCATACCGAGCTCTCGCACAACATTTCCGGTAAAAGACCCCTTCTGAACTCCTATCTTCAGCCCCCTGAAGGTTTCGATATCCCGCTTTCTATCATCCCTGGCAAACACTCTAATCCTGAACTGCTCATATGGTGCGGAGGCTATAACCGGTTCATTGTCGAAGAAATGATTCGGCCACCCGACATTAGTAATTAAATCGAGATCTCCATCAAGCATCTGTTTATAAATTTCAGCCCATTGCCCACCAGCGAACTCAGCTTTCGCCCCCTTATCTGCAATCAGATTTGACATATATTCAATACTTATTCCAGCTGATCGGCCTTCTTTTATATAACACCAGGGCGGATATGCTATATCATGGCCGATTGAAATTGCAGTACCTCTATCCTTCGAATCACCAAGGAGATTACTAATCTCCGCGAAATCAGATTCCGTATTCTCCATCAGTGTTGTATATTTTTCTACAGCCTGCTCAATATATGGCGAGTTGGCAATGGTTTCCTGACTATTCTGGTATACGGAATCGAGAGAGTTAAGTAATGAGGAAGTATTATCAGCCTGTTTTTCAACCAGGTTATTAATCTCACTTATTTCGGAGTTTATCTCTTCAAGTTCATCAGTAGAAGAACCAAGACTGCTGCTGGTTCTGGTCATGTTGTTCACAACATTTTGCTGCATCTCTCCGTATCTTCCAATTATTCCTTTCGCCTGTCCCAATCGGCTGGTGAGTTCATTAAGAACGGTAGTAATTTCCGAGGTATTACTGCGGCTGCGGTCAGCAAGTTTTCGTATTTCTTTAGCTACAACCTGAAATCCCCGCCCCGCCTCGCCTGCACGGGCGGCTTCAATTGCAGCATTAAGGGCAAGGAGATTTGTTAGCTCTGACACATCTTCTATGACCCCGATCCGCTCAACTATCATCGAGATTGAAGTATTCAATGCCTCAAAGATACCACGAAGCTCACTAAAACCTTCTTCAAGCTTTAGTAGTGAATCAGCCGATGTTGTCATAGCCGTGATATTTTCTTTGGATGAGTTGATATTATGACATATGGTCTGAGAATAATTATTGACAAGTGAAACAACTTCTTCAGCATTCCGGTTCACAGCCTTCAAATCATCATAAGAAGAGCGAACAAGCTCTTGAACTTCACCTGAGGCTTTTAGATATTCCTGCTGAAACATCATTATAATCTGGAAAATCTGAGAGGAGTCTATTGAATTACTTTTTAAGCTGTTGAAGTATGCTGTGAGTTCATTACTCATACTGCCGCCTCGTTATTTGAAATTTTTTCAACTTTTATGACAGTACTTTTAAATAATTTAGAATTAAAATATATAATACCAAGCTTAATCTGATGATAGAACAAAGTCAATCTTATAATAAAGATTGCCGCTTCAGATTTCTCCGAAGCGGCTTAAATGTTATTTTTGAGTTTAAACCTCAGTTAATATTTAGTTAGCTGCTTCAGCAAGCTTCTCAACGCTAACAATTGCACCGTATTTCTCTTTAAGTGCAAGAAGTTCAGCCTTCTGAGCTGCGTAAATCTTGAAGATCTTCTCAGGAACACGTTCATCTTTCTTGAATGCCTCATCCTGAAGATCTAGTCTGGCAACGATGTTATCAATGTAAAAAGAGAACTGCCTGTCATAGAGGTCTCTCGGATACGGCTTGCTGATGCCTTCAAAAAGCTTTTTGAGATCTTCATAAAGAGGGATAAATCCAATAGGAGTCTCGATTGCGTCAACATCTCCGTTAGCCCGCAGTTCAAGCCATCCCAGCCAGACCTTAACATCTTTCTTTTCACCGAGGAGCTTCTTTCCCTCTCCGCCTCTTGAGCCTTCTGTAAGGAAGTAGTTAAGGCCTGCCATTATCGGCTTCTTAGTTATCTTGCTTGAGTTGAAGAATTTAAACTGGGCGTCCATGTAGTCTCCGAGGGCGCCGGGAATAAATGGAGCATTTGCCCATGGCTGACGTCTCACCCCTGCTACCCCAACCTCGGTTGCGGTTGCGGCAGAAACTATTGAAGCACCAATCGCGACACCTTCATCCATTGTTTTTGCAACCCATACAGGGGGCATTGTATCTGAATCACGACCTGAATAAGTAACAACCTGAACATGAACACCAGTTGGATCTTCAGCCGCTACCGGGTTATAGTTGTCAATTGCGTCACAAAGTATTGTGCATCTTGCGTTCGGATGAGAAACAGGAATTTCTTTTCCGTCTGCATCTTTCTTGCCGGGGAACCATTCACCCTGAAAGTTCACCCCCCTGGCAGGTACAGGATCGCCGTCTCCGGTCCAGTGTGGGTTATTTGTTTCATCAATGAGAACATTGGTAAAAATAACCGTTGCACCCTCATTTCTTAGATGCGGCATCAGGTGCGGATCACCTTCATAGTTTACATCCGCAACAATTCCGAATATGCCTGCTTCAGGGTTGATACCGCGAACAGAACCGGTCTTTTCATCAATCCACATCTGACAAAGGTCGTCGCCGATAAAATCAGTACCGACCATTGCTGTTGTTGTCTTGCCGCAACCTGAAGGAGCAGCACCCGCAAAAAAAGTCTTACGCCCCCCGGGCCCTGTCATACCAGTTAAAAACATATGCTCTGAAAGCTCTTCTTCAACCTTATAGTATGTTGCACGGTCTACTGCAAATCTATGGTTTCCCTTTTTGAGAAGGAGTGTGTTGCCAGCATAGGTACAGAATGTCGAGAAACATGTCTGCCAGCTTCTATCCATGTAGATTTTAGCCTTGGGGACATCCTCTGAACGGCCGGGACCCTGACTGTGAACATTTGTGAAAAAGGTTCCGCATCTTTCAGCTTCTGCATCAAAGTCCTTGAATACATTTCTGTAAAGAAGGTCGCCAGAAGTCTGGACATAGGTTGATGAAGTGATCATCAGCGCCGGTATTGAAGCCTGAGCACCAACGGGACCTCGATTAAGAAAAGATACATACATTGTTAGTCCGTGCATGATCCCCTTCATGTTTTCTTTAATATACTTGTGGGAATCGGCTCTGAGTTCTTTCTTTGCTATAGAACTGATATCTTCGCCTTCATTAACAATATAAAAGGTCTGATTTACAAGTCTCCCCTGATCTTCGGGAAGATCATAGTGAATCGTATGATCCTTAATAGAAAGATTCTTTTCCTCGCCTGTTTCGATACTTTTCTGCTTGACATAAGCGGCATCTTCTCTTGAATCATCGATAATAAAAACATCATCAGGTTCACACATTGCAATTGCGTTGGCAATCTTTAAAAGAGCATCCTCATTTTTAATAGTGTTAATTTTTGCAAGGTTTGATTTATCGAGCTTTGATTCAAAAAGCGCTTTAGCAGCTGTGATATCCGCAACTCCACCAACATCCGCCAGAATGTCTATGCCCTTTTTCATTTCTAACATGTAGTTCTCCTGTTTTTATTCTTTTATTTAGGTAAAATTTTTTTTATTATACCTCTGCGATAATAAGAAATTTTGACAAGAATAGTCAAGTGATTTTGAACAAATGTGCATATAAATTAGTTAAATTGAAAAAGTTTACGGCATTGGTTCGGCAAGCGGGGGTAATTTATCGGTTTTGTGCAGACTGTTGTACAGCCAGGTCTCCATTGCTGTCATACGCCTGTAAAAAGAATAGTAGGGATCCATCATCATATTAACTATACCGTCATTCCGCAGCACAACACCGCAATAGCCGTACACAAGCAGTCCATCAGTGCATGGAATCATCTGAAGAAATATCTTCATCTCCTCCTTATCCACCGCTTTTATTATCCGGCTCATGGCTGTTGTGTTTGTGAGGCATATCGCCAGGTCACTTCCACGTGAAAGATAATCCATCCGGTAGTAGCCACGGCCAAGAGAATGTTCGTTCATGTGAAGATAGAGGCTTTTCTCATCAGGAATTATTTCGGGGGGGACGGGATCATTTACTTTTTTTCTGCTTCCGGCACCTGCAACCGCATACACATCATCAAAAAGAACTGCATAATCCTGTTCTGTTCTTGAAAAATACATAGCACCGCTTATTGAACTAACCGAATGCGTAATCTCATTCATCCGCATCCTTACAGCCTCCGATTCAATAGTCATTCCGGAAGGATATTCAATAAAGTACAGGGCTTCAACCATTACCTCGGGCTTGAGAGAAGACTGGATATTTTCAACAAAAGTGTAGAATCCTGACTCCGGGAGGTAAACAGGCCCCATACCCTCTTCATCATATCTGAATACGAAGCCGTTTTCATCAAAGACAGCCCGTTCAGCAGCACCTATCTGATTTAGAAAGATGTCAGAATCCGGCATCAGGGATTCTGCAGATAAAAATAAAGGGAAAATAGTAAATAAAACGACAACTGTCGGAATATACAGGATTCTATAAATTTTCATGTCGCATGAATATACATCAGGCTCCAGGGTTTTTCAAGAATTTATTTCCGCCAGAATCGGAACTTCTGTACATATGCGCAGTCTTCAGGCAGATAATCAGCAAAAAGAGCGTGAAAAATCGTCATGGGCAGACATGATCGGCAGACTCGAAAACGTTTTTCATAAACCAGACAATTGCCTGTTTCAATATCCAGATATGAGCAGGGACTGCTGTAGTCGATAAAGTACCGCTTATTTACAGCCTTTACCCCCGGTACACGCCGGGGCCTGTTTTCAATATATTTAAATGGAATCTTTTCACAGCAGCATTTGCCGCAACCGAGGCATATTGCATCCCATTCCTCTCTAAGCTTTCTGAAAAACATTTAGAATTTACCAGGTTGAAAATATCCTGTTGATTCCCGACCGCTGCGGTTGTAAAGAAAGGCTTCAACCTCAAGCGAGATGAAATCATCAGCAGTTAACTGTGTGTTGATAGAATTAAAGGTCAGCGTATATGTACCATCGGGCTTCTCAATAATATTGCGGTACAGCATGCTGAGTCCTTCAGGCTGATATAAATAGAGCTCGCCGCCACCGGTTTCTTCACAGATGTAATTCAACTCTTCAGAAACAGGATTGTCGTTCGAGACATTGACGCAGTAAAAACTGATACCGTTGTTTTTCAGATATGCAGCAAGCTCGACAGGATGATACTGTTCAAAAGCCAGATCACCGTTTTGGCCGTTGGTAATATAGATTATACTTCTCCTGCCCCGCCAGTTCATTAGTTCTGAAGCAGCGTGCCGTAATCCGAGATCAAAGCGGGAATCTTCACTGAATATAGCAGGATTCGAAGCAGCGGCAATAAACTGCCTGCTGCCTTCAGCAAGTAGCGCATCTGTAACAGGATTCACTCCAGCCGTGGTCAGTCTGAGACCTGCAAGACCGGCGGCTGAATTCATCAGTGAATTTACCGCTTTGATTATATCCGGATGATAACCTTCCATTTCCGCACGACAGTCCAGGAGTACGGCAGCCTCAATATGCTCATCAGTATTTCCCCGGTAATCCAGTTCTGCGTCAGGAACAGGGTAACCGTTTTCAGTAACTACAAAGTTATTTGAAGCAAGGCCGACAAAGGGTTTGCCGGTTCTGTCCATTATTCTGAGATCAACAATAACCTCCGGGTAATTCGAAGAATCTACCCTGTCAATCTGCAGAAACAGGCCTGAGTACATATTGGCAAGTTCGGTGAGAACCGTTACACGACTGAGATCAAAATCAACAGTCAGTAAATTACCGTTTGAATCTATAGCAGCCTTTGTAATCCGCCTACCCTTGCCGTCAATGTCGGAAACAAGACGCAGTACTCCCGTATCGGCGTCAAAACTCATTACCCTCCCGGAATCCGCAATAAGCAGAGTTCGTTCGCCGAGCCTCGAAATACCCTCCGGAGCATAGAGCCCCTCGGAGGCCATTGAGGCTATGTAGTTCCCGCTGTAATCAAATATTGAGATGTCTCCCCTGTCGGCATCGGCTATATAAACCCGGCCGTCGAAACTGACTATTCCTGTTGGATTTTCCAATCCTGAGAAATTATAATTCTTTCGTCCGAACGAAAGGATGAAATTACCTGCTTCATCAAATTTTACTACCCTGCGGTTGCCTGAATCAGTTACATAGATAAAGTTTTTTTCATCGGATGAAATATATTGCGGGCCAAGAAGTTGTCCGTCGCGTCTGCCCGATTCACCGAATTTAATAATATCGCGGCCATCAACAGTCATACTGCTTATTCTGTCACCGTTGAACTCAGTAACATAAAAACGATCGTTTCCGGCAAGCTCAATATCAAAAGGATGATTAAAACCTTCAAGACCGCCGTTTATCCGATTGGTAAGAGCTCCGTTTGAATTAAAACCCAGAACCTCATTCGTTCCGTACGAAACAAGGTAAAACCCGCCGTTATCATCGGGATAAATCGATGCCGGACGCCTGAAAAGGGTAAAATCTTCCTGAACGCCTTCAAGCTCCATAGCGGGAAGGTATCTGCCGGCTTCAGGGACTCCAGCCAAAACACCGGTCTGCTGCTGCAGAATCTCGAGTCTGTTCATTAAAAGAGAATCAGCCTCACCGGCCGCCTGAATAGATTCCCACAGGTGAATCGAGGCATCGGTAAAACCTGAACGAAACCAGGCAAGGCCGAGCCACTCCTGCATTTCAGTGTTTTCAGGTTTATACGCAAGTGCCTTTTCAAAGGCACGGGCCGACTCATTAAACAGACCTCTATGATAAGCCTTGACGCCCCATTTGAATTCTTCTCGGGCGCTCAACATGTCTAGGTCTATAACATCCTGTGTAAAACTGCTGGAAATAGGAAGCAGAAAGAAAAATATTGCTATCGCAAACTTGAAGCTGACGAACACTTTATCGGTTTTCACAAGGCAAAGTATACAACGGTTAGATAATTATATCTACCTTTCTCTTTGGATCCTTCATCGGGATATCACTCTTGATACCGAGAAAGAGGATTGCCTTGATTTCATCAACATTCGCAACCTTTCCGCTGTGTCTGATTGTGGAATCTGTCGAACTGTTAAAATTCATACTTTCAACACGCATAATAATCCTCTATATTTGGAATTTCGACTGGTTTTTTCATCGGGATTAGATAAAAATCTAAAAAATAGAGTAATTAGAGAAAAAAAAGACATGAGTTCACCGGGATAAACCTCAGATTACCCAAGTCTGGCCTTGTTGATACGTTCAATTTCATCAATAACGGCTCTAAGATGTGCTGCTATCGTCTTATTTCCAGTTGCAATGTCAAAGGCGCGCTTAAGATAGTGTCTTGCCTCATCATTCTGACCGCTTTTGAAAAATGCCCAGCCGAGCGAATCAAGATAGGCCGGATTCTCTGGTTTGGCTTTAACCGCCTTCTGGCAGTATGTTACAGCCATATCAACGTCGATCCCCCTGTCTGCAAGTATGTATCCTATAGAATTCAGGGCATTAGGATTTTCCGGATCAAGATCAAGTGCAAGATAAAGATATTCGATACTCTTCTCCACCTTACCGGACTCATAATAGATATAGCTGTAATTTGAATAGACCTGGGGGGATTCAAAGCCTTCTTCAATCAGTTTGTTCAGTTCAAATTCGGCAAGCTTTATCCGCCCCGTTATGGTATAGATGTAACTGAGAATCATACGACTTTGATAAATCCTTAGAATATCGTCATGGCTGTTAACCACCTGCTCAAGATAAAGCAGGGCATCATCCCACTCTTCAATTTTGGAGTAGCACAGTCCCATGTAATAGGACAAATCGGGATTTTCAAGCGGTTCGTCGCTGACCTTCAGGAACTCTGAAAGAGCCTGCCTGTATTTGCCGAGTTTAAACAGCTGCTTTGCATCTAAAAATCTGTCCGCCATCAGTTTATCCTGAACTCCGCTTTCTGATACGCCTGTGCTTCATCACGATTCTGCGGATGCAGAAAAATCGGGGAAACCGATACTGCCCCTGCGGCAATTGCCTCTGAGTCTGAATCAGTCCCTGAAAAGGTAACACTGCTGCCTTCAAGAAAGAAATAACTCCCCCCCCTTGGTGCATCGAACCTAACTACCTTGTCTTCATATATACGCCGTGACGGGGCAGTAATGCGCACCTCAGACGGAAATTCCGGCTGGTTAGGCGTATTCACGTTAATAAAATGATCGGGACGCCAGAGCGAGAGAAGTAGTTCAATGTTATCTTTGATGAATTCAGCAGTATCCTGAAAATAGAATGGAGCAACGAAGGAATTAGTAGAAACCGCGATCCCGGGTAGTCCCATAAGAGCAGCCTGTCGTGCTGCGGCTGCGGTTCCAGAGTATATCAGGTCAGTTCCCAGGTTAGCACCAATATTGATACCAGAAATCACCAGATCAGGTTTCTGCGGCAGAGCCCCTAGAACCGAATACATTACACAGTCGGCGGGGCTGCCTTCAACGGAAAAAACCTGATCTTCGAGCTGATTAAACCTGACAGGCTCCATAAATGTTACGGAGTGGGATTTGCCGCTCTGCTGGGTGACGGGAGCTACAACCCAGACCTCATGTTCTTTGAATGTTTCCCTCAGAGCGTCAAGCCCCGGGCTCTTTATGCCATCATCATTAGTCAGTAAAATTCGCATGTTTTCCTTTAAACCCTTTAATGATCCGGAAAAACTATTTTTACCCCTTCCGATGGTTCACAGATAAAAATTTCCGGCTCAAATCCGAAGATATGTTCATATTCTTGTAGTCTTTCACGGTAATTGTCAAGCACCCTCGACTCAAGGAGCGTCACAGTACAGCCGCCGAAACCGCCTCCGGTCATTCTGGAGCCTAGAACACCGTCCATTTCCTGCGAACGTTTCACCAGCCAGTCAAGCTCGGGACATGAGACTTCATAATTATCTCTTAAACTCTCATGAGATCGATTCAGCATTTTTCCGAAAACCTCGAAATTCTTCGCCTTTAATGCATCGCAGGCATCAACCGAGCGCTGCGTTTCGCCTATAACATGATTACATATTCTGCGAATCTGCTCAGGCAGCAGACCGAGGCCACCGCTTACATCCTCGACCGAATAATCCCTGAGACTCCGCCCCGGCTTCTTCTTGTTAAGGTATTCGACACATTCGGAACACTGCTCTTTTCTTTCAATCAGCTCAGCCTCCCGAACGGCATCTGTACCGGGCACATTGGAATTAACTATAACAATTACATTATCATCGAGATCCAGCGGGAGATATTCAAAATCAAGGCTTCGCAGATCAAGAAAAACGGCATTATCCTTCCGGCCAATCGTGGAAACAAATTGATCAGTGATTTCAGTATTTCGTCCCACAAAGGTCGATTCTGAATATGAAGCAGCCTGGATAAGCTGACTGTCGGATAAACCGAAGCCGTACAGTTCGTTAACTGCGGCAGTAAAAGCTACGCTTAGTGCTGCGGATGCGCCAAGACCGATGCCGGGGATAATATCACTGACAACAGTAACATCAAGGCCTTTAATAGGGTAACCCATATTCACAAGTTCAAACAGGACGCCTTTCATGTAATTAGCCCATCTGTCTTCTCGTTTATATTTGAGATTAGGTACAGTTGTACGTTTTTTTTCCTCAGAATCCGCGAGAAAGAAACGCAGGGAGTTGTCTTTTCTTGAGGATATGGCTATAGAGGTACGTCTGTTGACTGTTGTCTGTATGACGCAACCCTCATTATAATCCGTATGTTCCCCCATAAGGTTCAGTATTCCCGGGGCGGATGCAATAACCTGCGGTTTTGAGCTGTATTCATTTTTGTGGCGGGCAATTAAACCGTCCATTCTGATTTATATTAAAAGATATACGGTATATTTGCAAACAAAAAAAGATTTAAGAGTCATCCATCTTTTACACATCAGAATTCAGTTGACTGAAGCCTCTCTCACCTATAAAAAAAAGAGGCGCCTCATAATGAGGGCCTCTTTTCGTTTAAAAATGACGAAAATCCGCTTATTCAGCTTTAATTCCGTATTTCCTGTTAAATCTCTCAACACGTCCCGCAGTATCAACGAGTTTCTGTTTTCCAGTGAAGAAAGGATGGCATTTTGAACAAATTTCAACTTCCATATCTTTAACAGTAGCTCTTGTTTCAATAACATTTCCACAAGCACATTTAATCTTTGTCATTTCATAATTAGGATGTATATCGCTTTTCATGTTTCATCTCCGTTATCTATCGGCGCTTACTCCACCGGTATTCATCGACCGGAGGAACGCCTCATTATTCTTTGTTTTTCGCATTTTGTCAATCATCATTTCAGTACACTCCATGTCATCCATGGGGCCTATTACCTTTCTAAGAACCCACATCTTACCAAGCTCAGCCTCGGTCAATAACAGATCCTCTTTTCGTGTACCGGATTTTTTAATATTTATTGCGGGATAGAGTCTTCGGTCTGCCATCTTACGATCAAGATGTATTTCCATATTACCGGTACCCTTGAATTCCTCAAAAATAACCTCATCCATTCGGCTTCCGGTATCAATAAGTGCTGTCGCAACAATCGTAAGACTTCCGCCCTGCTCTACATTACGAGCCGCACCAAAAAACCTTTTCGGTTTGTGCAGTGCATTTGAATCAACACCACCGGAAAGAATCTTTCCTGATGTAGGAACAGTCTGGTTATAAGCTCTGGCAAGCCTGGTAATTGAGTCAAGAAGAATAACAACATCCTTCTTATGTTCTACAAGTCTTTTTGCCTTTTCAAGCACCATTTCTGCAACCTGAACATGACGGGTAGCCTGTTCATCGAATGTTGAAGCAATTACCTCGCCCTTAACATTCCGCCTCATATCGGTAACCTCTTCAGGACGCTCATCGATAAGCAGAACCATCAGAAAAACTTCCGGATGATTTGTCGTTATCGCATTTGCTATCTGCTGGAGCAGGATAGTTTTACCGGTCCTGGGCGGTGATACGATAAGTCCCCTCTGCCCCTTGCCAATCGGACAGAAGAGGTTGATCATTCGCGTGGAAACATCTTCTGTCTTTATCTCCATATCGAGCTTTGAGTCCGGATAGAGCGGAGTCAAATTGTCGAAGGGTATCCTTGTCTGCGCTTCCTGAGGGTCGTTGAAGTTAACTTTTTCAACCCTGAGCATTGCAAAAAAGCGCTCACCCTCTTTAGGGGGTCTTATCTGTCCGCCGACAGTATCACCTGTTCTGAGATTGAACAGTCTTATCTGTGACGGGGAAATATATATGTCATCTGAACCCGGCAAATAGGAATTCTGAGGAGATCTCAGGAATCCGTAACCGTCAGGAAGAATCTCTAGTGAGCCGTATGAGTAAATCAATCCCCCGTTGGCTGTATGCGACTTTAGGATGGAAAATATTACTTCCTGTTTCTTCATCGACATCAGCTCTTCGCCGGAAATGTTATATGTGCCGGCAAATTCACGGAGCTCTTTCATATTCATCAGTGTCAGCTCATTGATACTCAGTTTTTCGCCATCCTGCGGAACAGCAGTATCATCGGTTTTTTTAAACCTGTTATAGTTTTTCCTATTATAATTATTGCGTGAACCTGATTTTCTTGAACCGCCGCCATCAGCCTGCTGCCCGTCTCTGGACGACTGCGGCTTAGCTGCGGTCGTTTTTGCCGCAGGTGTTTTAACCGGAGTTTCAGTTGAGTTGTCGTCAGATTTGACGATTTCAACCCTCACCTTCTTCCTGGGTTTCCTTTTTTTGGATGCGGTATCGCTGTTTTCTTCAGCAGAATCATCGTCAGCCTTATTTTCTTCAGGAGAAGTCTGATCTTTTTCAGCCTCTTCCGGTTCTCTTTCTTTATTTTCTGAAGCAGTATCAGTTTTATCTTCTTTAGTTTCGCTCTGTTCGAGGTTCAGTTCCTGCTGTGTGTCGTCGGCAGAAACCGCATCACCTGTAACAGCCGCAGCTTCCACTTCGGCGGATTCAGATGCGTCCGACAACTCGGCTACAGCCTGCTTCTTTCGAATAATTGCCATAATATCTCCAGTTGATTATTAACACTAGTTTGTTCGTATTTATTATTATTAAAAAACATGCGGGCAATCGAATATTTCGTGTTTTCTTCGATACCTACAATATATTCACTGTTTTATTACTTGTCAAGTGAGGAAGACCGAAAGACTTTCTAAGAAATCCTCATGCTTTTCAGTTGATTCAGATAGATCTGGCTATTTCTTTAAGTTTATCTACGCCTGCTGAAAAAATATCAATGGTCTCAGGATCCTTTATCATCCTGCATCGACCGTTGAACTCGACACCGTCAGCAATCCTTATCCTCGAAGAGATAAGATCGCCTGAAACCTTTCCACCGCTGAGAATCTCTATCCTTTCTTTGGCGGAAACATTTCCATTCACCTTGCCGCTTATTATAACAACACGTGCACTGATATCAGCGTTTATCTCCGCATCGTCATCTATGTATAACACAGCTTCGGATTCAATCTCTCCGCTGAATTTCCCTCTCACCTTCAACGGTTTGCTGAAACTCAAAACACCGTCAAGTACAGTACCCGGCTGAAGAACCGTCTCTATTTTATCAAATATGCTGAAATCTGTTTTTTTTCCCATAAGTACCAGTTTATTTAGTTGTCATCACAAATACACCGTCCCAATCCTCAGGCGGCGGGGATTCGATATAATGTTTACATCTTGCGAGATAAACCTTTGAAGGTCCGTCTTCCGGATCTATCTTCAGCGCCTCTGTAAAAGAAGTTTTCGCCGACTCAAAATCCATGAGTTTGTAACTCTTTCGTCCTTCGGCAAAATACTGTAGAACCTGTTTTTTTTCTTCAGTAATCAAATCTATGCCTCTTCGTTTAAACTCTCTTCTTTTAGTGCTTTATAACGTTTTTTGAATTTCTCTTCAAGATCATTCAAAGCACTGCCGTGAAAATCATTGTCTGCAGTCTGCTCAAGTTCCTGAATTTCCTCTTCAAGTCCCTCAATTGCAGCAAGAGCTTCTTCGCTTTCTTTACTTACACGGGCTATCAGGGTATGAACTGCCTCTTTGTCGTCAAGATCAATCTCTGTGCTTAAACGGTTTAACTCGGCCATTGGCTCTTTAATATGCCTGGTGAAATACTTTAACGAATCATTCATTGATTCTACAGTCGAAAGTCTTTTCTCTCTCGACAAAACCTGCTCTTTGAGCACCCGGTTCCTCAGAACAGCCCTGATTCGCGCATAAACCTCGGAAAAGTTAAACGGTTCTGTGATATAGTCTTCTACTCCTAGTTCAAAACCTTCGACCTTATCCCTGACCTTATCCATTGCTGAGAGCATGATAATAGGAATATCACGATATTCTTTGTATTCTTCACTCTCTTTCAGAAGACTTGTTACCTTCCAGCCGGAAAGATTCGGCATAATATTATCAAGGATAATTAAATCCGGATTAATTTCTTTAACCTTTTCAAGCGTTTCATAACCGTCTTCGGCCTTATAGACGTCAAACCCGAGTTTACCAAGGGTAACATCAAAAAATTCGAGGTTTACCGGTTCATCATCTGCTATAAGAATTCTAGTTTTTTCCATACTAATCAATAATGATACACTTATCGTTTCTTGTCAAACCTATTTTGCCCGCCGGCGATTGATAATCCGAACCAGGCTGACGACTATTCCTGCGGCAAGCACGGTAAGTGTTACCACAAGATTCAGCACAGCAAACCAATCACCCCATCTTGTATACAGGGTTGTAGTTTCTTCATACACAGGTACTGTATTTATCATATAATTCTCTTCAAAGGGTGCGATCATCGCTGTTATTTCACCGTCAGGCTCAATTGTACAGGTTATGCCGGCATTAGTACCGCGAACCATAGTCCTCCGATTCTCGACGGCCCTGAACACACCCATCGCCATATGCTGCATTTCTGCGGGAACAGATCCTGACCATGAGTCATTAGTCAGATTCACAATAATCTGGGCACCGTTATTTACATAAATCCGGGACAGGTAACCGAAAACATCCTCAAAACATATGGGCGTGCTGAATTTTATACCCGCAGCTTCAAAAACTGTATATTCGGTACCCTTCTTCCACCAGTGAAACTCACGTTTTTTAAACTCTTCATACAACCACGGCAACTGCTTTTCATATGGAAAATTCTCTGAAAATGGAACCAGATGAGTTTTTCGATAGGTCTGTTTAAGCTCCTTGTCATAGAGAAGAACCGCATTGTAATCAACGCGCACAAGCTCACCATCTTCATTAGGTTCAAGCTGCCCGTCGTCATTACCGATTACATATGGAATATCCTGTGTAGCAAAAAAATCCGTGAGATCCTTTACCATTCTATAACGAACCGGATCGTTTCGATATCGCGTATGCCAGTCTATTCCGGGAACAAAACAGGTCTCCGACCAGATCATCATCTCTATACCCGGATCTTCTTCAAGAGCTTTACCGCTGAGTTCAATTAACTTATTTTTATTGCTCTCAAACTGTCTGGTTCCGCCCTTCCAGCTGTCGGCATTATGCTGTACAAATCCAAGTTTAATCTGGGGGGAATCATCAAAATTTGAAGGAGTAGTAAATCCGAAGATTAAAACCGCAATAAAAACAGCTGCGTATATATAGATAAACAGTTTGTTCTTTTTTATATAGGGTTTAAAACCGGATAGGCCGTTTTTTAGTGCGTTTCCTAGAAATGCCGACGGCAGTACAACCATCAGGGAAACAAACCAGAAACCGAAAACGGATGATATCTGAATAAAGGGTCTGAAAAGATATTGCGAGTACCCCAGATTACCGTAGGGATATCCTAAAAATCCGAGAGTCCTCAGATACTCATAGCCCATCCAGAGGCCTGATTGCAGCAGAAATCCCCATCGCGGGAAAAGACTGTCCGCAAGCTTCATAAGAGGTACGAGTACTAGAAAATATGCAGCGTAAATAACAGGAACTATAACGATTGCAAGCGGGTGAAAAGTGGACAGCCAATAATTGAATAAGGCATAGCAGGCATAACCGAAAGCTATGCCGTAAACAAAAATCCGCCCCCAACCTGCCGTGTGTACTACTATAAAGAGGGGCACAAGACAGATGAACGCCAGAGGAAACAATCCCCAGACATTCAGTACATTTGGAAAAGAGAGTGCGAAGAGTACCGCCGACAAAGCAAGTAGGCCGATTTCTGTAAAAATTCGTTTTGCTCCGCCGACAGGCGATTGAACAGCAGTTGTACTACTCATTTCTGAGAGGCCATGCAAGGGTCTTCAACTCTTTACCCGGTCTGAAAACTGCAACACCGTGTGCTTTGACGGGAACAATTTCGCCGGTTTTAGGGTTTCTGGCTTTTTCGCGGCCCTTTCGGGTCCGAATTTCGAAAGTACCAAAACCTCTCAGCTCAACAACTTTATCATCTTCCAGCGCCTGTTTTAATTCTTCGAATAATTCATCAATAACCATATGAACATCTTTTCTGTTAAGATTTACACGCTCATGGATATTTTCAATTATCTCAGCTTTTGTGAGTTTATCCTGGCTCACAGGCATTTCCCCTATATTATTTATATTATTCAGCAGAAATTGAATTCAGAAGTTTGTTCATTCTGGATTTTTTTCTTGCAACGGTGTTACTGTGGTAAACACCCTTACCAGAAGCAGTGTCCATAAGTTTAGCCATTTCTTTGTACTTAACTTCTGCAGCTTCCTTATCACCTGATTTTACGGCAGCCATAAAGCTTTTGGTGACGGTTTTCACCTGGCTCTTGGCGGCTCTGTTCTTGATGCGTCTTTTTTCACTCTGTCTATAGCGTTTTGCAGCTGAATTACTGGTTCCCAAAATTGGTCCTCCGAAAATTTATTCCTGTTTAATCAGTGATATAATCACAGTTCTTTAACTGATAACCTAGCATCGCCGGTTTATCCGACGGTGAGATAAATTAACAGATAAATCCTTTATAGTCAAGTATATGTATCACTTCAAGCATGCATAAAACCTCGCGGAAATGATACCAAAAAAAAGACCGCTGTATAAAATCAGTTTGATCTTATACACGGTCTTCCGTCGAAATTATTATTTCGAAATCAACAGATTACAAGTTGAAATTCAGGACAACGCCTAAGCATCGAAGTCTTTCGGTCTTCTCTCTCTTCTGTTACATTTTTCGCAAACAGCTACATTTCTGAGCTTACCGCTCTGAAAAATGGCTCTCATCTTAACGTCGCCACCGCAGGATGAACAGACGTGTTTATGTGTAGTTGAGCCTGTTCGCGCATTCTTTGATACCTGTGCCATAATAAGCTCCTTTATATGAAAATTCAGTTATCGCCAGTGAGACGTAATTTAACAAAATTATCTTTAAAAGTCAATGTCAAGCTTCAGCTTTTAAAGCTCACATAAAAATCAGTCTTCCAGTTCACCCCGGAACTTCCAGGGAGAATTATCACCTTCTTTATAAAAGTGTTCAGCACCCGTATTAACCTTACGCCCGTCTTCGCCGAGAAGTGTCACACGCTGTGATTGAATATTCACCTCGATAACCTTGAAATTCGTCCCCTTAACAGTCATCTTGTATCCGACAGACGGCAGCTTCTTCTTTTCTTCTCTGTAAAAATCATATTCATATGAAAGACAGCAAAGCAGCCTGCCGCAAGGACCGGAGATCTTCATTGAATTCAACGAAAGGTTCTGTTCTTTGGCCATTTTAATAGACACTGATTGAAGACGGTCGGTCACGTTATGACAGCAGTACTGCCTGCCGCACACAGCAACTCCGCCGAGAACCCTTGATTCGTCACGAACACCAATCTGCCGCAGCTCTATCCTCATCTTGAATATTGAAACAAGATCCTTCACCAGCGCCCTGAAATCAACCCTGGCATCAGCAGTAAAAAAGAAAAGAATCTTCGATTCATCAGGAAGATAGTGAGCAGACACAAGTTTCATATCAAGCTTGTGCTCAGCAACCTTTGCCCGACAAGTTTTTACCGCAACCCTCTCCTTCTCCAGATTAGCTTCGTAGATTTCTATATCCTTCTCGGTAGCCATTCTGACAAAGGTCTGTTTTTCACCTTCATGCCTTGCACTACAATTGCAGGGCCCCAGAATTCTGGCCATATCTTTGCCGTATCTGCTCGTTACAATAACAAACTCACCCGGTGCCGGTCCATCTGCATTTTCAATATTTACAACATGAGTTTCACTTGAGTGAACCATTTTCACTCTATAATTTGTCTGCACGTTCTGTACAGTTTCCATTCCTTCTCCTAAAGATCAGCTTGTCAGATCAACAAGCAGACCATTTATCTCTTCAACCTTTGCGAGCAGATCCAACTGTTTACCCTGATTCATCAGGATTCCTGCCGCAAGCTTATCGAGTTTATCATCTATTACACTGATCAGTGTATACCTTTTTTGCTTATTCGAGGGTTTAAACCGGTTAAATTTGGCTCCTTCGATATTTTCAACCTTCACAGCCTGCTTCAATACATAATGAATAAAATTTCTGACGGATTTTTTATAGGCTTCGACTGAACCAACGGAAGGATTATTAACAAGTTTTTCACCCTGCTGATGAACATCATCAAGAAGATCTTCGAGATCAGAATCTTCATCAAATGAATCAATCCCCTGCACCGCGCTTGCCGTAAGGGTTTCAGATTCAACTATACTTTCAAACACCGATGGCGCAGACGCATTTTTCTTGATATCTTTTTTATTTTTATTAGATTTTCTGTATCTGTCACCCGGATCTAGCGATCCTATTCTTTCCACGAGGAAACGCTCTCCCTCTCCCGTTCTTTACCAGCTGAGAATCTAAAAGGCTTGTTAATTCGTCCGGTAGAAAAACTGCTTCCGACAGTGCTGAACGCAGCGGATTCAGTATTGCCGCCGACTTCACTGACTGTACAGGTTCCGTTAAGTATAACACCGTCCTCAACTAATAGACGGGGAGCCAGGATATTACCGATAACCATTCCGGTGGAAAGAATTACTACCTTTTCAGTCGCAGTAATGTTTCCTTTCAGAACACCGCCGATAACAACCGTTCCGGCGCTTACTATAGCCTCTGCCCTGCCGCTTTTCCCGACAAGGACCTTTCCGCCCTCGCTGATTGTACCCTTGAAATCTCCGTCAATACGAAGCAATCCTTTAAGGCTTATATCACCCTTGAAAAAACTGCCTTCACCTATAAGAGAATTTATAAAAGTTCCGTCTTCTGAAAGATAATTGCTCATTCAGGCACCCTTGTTTGTTAAATTATCAGTTTTGGTATCAGCGCTTTCGAACGTTGAGGAATTTTTCAGGATCTACTACCTGTGAGCCTATCCTGATTTCAAAATGCAGATGCGGTCCGGTTGATAAACCGGTACTTCCCATAGCACCGATAACCTGCCCCTGTGTAATTACATCACCTTCATCCACATAAACATCATTCAGATGCGCATATTTCGTAATAAAACCATAGTTATGTCTAATTACTATATAGTTTCCAAATCCAAGTGGTTCATATCCGCGTTCTACAATCTTACCGTTGGCAGCTGCAAGAATAGGTTTACCAAAACCGAAACCTATATCAATACCCTTATGCAGATACCATGTATGTGTAAATGGATGCTCCGCCGGACCAAAGTAATTAGTAATACGTCCATCACCGCCTTCAACAGGCCAGAGGGTCGGCATTTCAACGAGCAGATCACCCTGAGAAATAATCAGCTCGGTAATCTTACTGAAGGACTCAACAGAATCTTCAAGATAGGCGGCAAGATTCTCAAGTTCACTTATTTCACGCATAACCCCGGCATCGGTTTCATTTGCAGAAATGAGTGATGAAAAATCACCGTCAACAACACTTGCCTGCAGCTCTTTATCACTGCTGATATTAAGATTCTCCATTGCTTTGTCGAGGGATATTTCGAAATTTCTTGAAGCGCGCTTGAGATCAGATACCTGGTCAAGAAGGAGATCAAGATTCTTTTCAGATTCATCGAGGCTGCCGGATTTTTCAGCCAGCTGTTGAGATACACCTGAAATTCTGGTTGTATATACAAAAAAGGTACCCAGCACGCTGAGGGTAACAAAAAGGATAAATACAAGTGAAAAAACAGAAATCCGGAAATTTACAACCTTCTTCTCCGAATGCGGAACAAGCATGACAGTAAACTTCTGACGGCCGGTATTATAGAATGAAGATACCGCTCCACCGACACCGTTGAAAAGTTTCCTGAAAACTCTGCTCAGGGTTTCAATAAATCTGTTTTCAATTTTTTTATAACGCTCAGCTGACAAACCCTTCTCCTCCGAATATTATATGGGATATTCTTTTTACTAGCAAGCCATTATGAACAAAAATATCGGCCGATAGCGGCCGATCGTCCCCAAACTTTAAATAATTATTGACGGCATCGGCTCTACGTGCTACTTTTAGATGTATAAATCGAGACAAGTATCTTACTAAACGACAAATTAAGCAGGAAATAATATGAAACTTTTTGATACTCATGCACACATAGGTCTTATTCATGAAGATCCAATTGAGCAGCTTATAATCACTCAGGAAGCCAGACAGTCTAATGTAGAGCACATCATAAGCATCTGCAACAGTCTTTCGGACTTTGATTATGTTTATTCCAATCTTGAAACAGCCAGTCATATATATCATAGTATCGGCGTTTCCCCCTCAGAAGTTCAGAATCCGGGCGTAGATTGGGAGATGAAAATAATAGAAGGAACAAAACTTGACCGTGTAGTTGCAGTTGGAGAGATAGGACTGGACTATTATCGAAAATTCGGAAATAGGGATTCTCAGGTTGAACTGTTTATCCGTCAACTGGAACTTGCAGATAAACTGGATAAACCTGTCATCATCCACAACCGTGAAGCAGGTGAGGATGTTCTAAGTATTCTCAGCGAGAAACTACCGGCCAGGGGCGGCATCCTTCATTGCTATTCAGAAGACTGGGCCTACGCTCAGAAGGCTCTTGAGCTGAACCTATACATTTCTTTTGCCGGCAATGTCACCTACCGGAACGCACGCAATCTGCATGAAACCGCCAGAAACATGCCGCTTGATAGAATGCTCATTGAATCGGAAAGCCCCTTCATGGTTCCCTCAGCGTACAGGGGAAAGCGAAACAAACCGGCATACCTGCACGCAACGGCCGAATTTCTTGCCGAACTGCGTGATATGCCGATCGAAGAAATTACTGAAATTCTTTATACAAACTCAATGAACTTCTTCGGGATAACAGACTGACGGACTAATGACTCATCTATATCACGACATAGAACTGCCCGGGCGTAAAATCCCGGGCAATCTTTTTTTAGCCCCAATCGCAGGATTCTCGGATGCGGCTTTTCGCAGCATATGCATAGATAAAGGCGCCTCAATGGGCTTCACCGAAATGGTTTCATGTGACGGTCTTATCTATAACAGTGAAAAAACCGTCAATCTGATGCAGCGGGCGCCTAATGAAGAATATTTTGCGGTCCAGGTATTCACCGCGAAACCTGAAATTGCTTTGAAATCAGTGCCCACAGTCCTAAGAACAAATCCCGACGTTATAGACCTGAACTGCGGCTGTCCTGTTCCGAAGGTTGTAAAAAACGGAGCTGGTTCCGCATTGATGAAAGATCTTCCGCTGCTCGCTGATGTAGTTTCAGCCCTCGTAGAGGGGGCTTCAGCATCAGACGCATCCGTACCGCCTGCCGTTTCGGTTAAAATCCGCTCGGGTTGGGATTCGGGCAGCCTGAATTATATTGAAGCCGCAGAAACAGCTGTCAAGGCGGGAGCGGCAATGGTCAGCCTGCACTCCAGAACAAGGGTTCAGGGATACTCAGGCAAAGCCAACTGGGAACACCTTAAAAAACTTAAAGAAGCAGTGGATGTGCCAGTTATAGGTTCAGGGGATCTGTTTTCGCCCGAAGCCGCAGTTTTAATGCTTGAGCAGACTGGCTGCGACGGTCTAATGTTTTCACGCGGCTCACTCGGAAATCCATGGATATTCGAGCAAACACGCGCTTTGGCGGAACACCGCACACCCCCCACTATGCCGGCTGAAGATGAAAAAATCCTAACTGCCCTGGCCCATCTTGAACTTGCCGCCGGTTTTAACGGTGAAACGAAGGCATGCCGGGAAATGAAAAAACACCTTTGTTCCTACACAAAGGGAAATGAAGGTGCGGCAGCGCTTCGCAACCGGATTGTTCACTCAGCAAGCCTCGCTGAGTATCGTGAAATACTAAAAAGATAGTACCGGCATTAAACAGGCCGGAATTGACTCCAGCTGTACTCAAAAATGATTAATATAAAATATTTCGAGAAAATTTAATTTCAAAGTTTCAACTACAGGAAAAATGACTGAAGTATTTTCATCAGAAAATACTTCAGAAGGTTCTTGCTAAATAACCGATTTCGCAGGAACCTTACTTTACAATTGTCCCGCGTTTTGATAATTTTTCATGTGGACGAATCAAACGACAATCTTAAACATCACTGCGGAGTAGCCGGATTTTTCTCAGCCGAACCCGCCAACCTGCCCGAAAAGCTGTTTTACAGCCTTTTTTCGCTTCAGCATCGCGGCCAGGAGAGCGCCGGAATTTCTTATCGGGAAAATGGAAAGACTATTTCCTACAAAGATCTGGGAATGGTTTCAGCAGTACTATCAAGATATCTGACGAAACAACGACTCACTTCAGCCGGCATCGGTCATGTACGCTACTCCACCAGGGGTGGGAATCGTCTTGAAAATGCGCAACCAATCTCGGTAACCTGCAACAAGGGCGATATCGCCCTGGCCCACAACGGCAATATTTCAAATGCCGCAAAGCTGCACAGCGAACTTACTGAAACAGGTTCGATATTCCAGACCACCTCAGACACCGAGCTGATACTGCACATGATTTCACTCAGCCGTAAAACAAGCTTTTTCGAGGCCTTTACGGAAACCTTGGAAAGACTGGAGGGGGCTTTCAGCATGGTGCTGATACATGATGACAGCCTGATCGTTGTTCGCGACCCTAACGGCTTCAGACCGCTATATATCGGAACAAAAGACGGCATCACGGCCGCAGCTTCAGAAACATGTGCGCTTGAAACCTTGAATATGACTGAATACCGTCAGGTAGAACCCGGCGAAGTCATTGTGGTTAATAAGAAAGGACTGAAAAGCAGTTTTCTTAAATCTTCCAACAGTATCAGTCAGTGTATTTTTGAATTGATCTATTTCGCACGCCCCGACTCCAGGGTATTTGACGAATCAGTTCACGGCACACGAAAAAGAATGGGCGCAGCCCTTTGGGAATGCGACCCCGTAAAGGGCGATGTGGTTGTTCCAGTGCCCGATTCCGGAAATAACGCTGCAATAGGATACGCCGAGGCTTCAGGAATTCCTTTTGACCACGGCTTGACCCGTAACCATTACGCCGGCCGTTCATTCATTATGCCGACCACCGCACAGCGGGAACTTGCTGTGAGGATGAAACTTCACCCTATCAGAGAGGCTATTGCCGGGAAGAAAATCATCCTGGTAGACGATTCCCTCGTCCGGGGCACAACGAGTAAAATACTTGTAAAAATGCTCAAAGACGCAGGAGCCTCAGAGGTTCATCTCAGACTGTCCTCACCTGAACTAAAATGGCCCTGCTTCTTCGGTATAGATATTCCAACCAGACAGGAGCTGATTTCAAACAGTAAGACCCCGCAAGAAATAGCCGAGTACATCGGTGCTGATTCAGTAATGTTTCTGCCGGTTGAAAAACTAAAAAGCTGTGTCAGTGAAAGCGATAAATACTGCTATGCATGTTTCTGCGGAGATTACCCCGTAAAGGCTGAATAGTCAGATAAAACAGGAGATAAACTTTGGATATTAAATCTTACTCAGAAGCAGGTGTAGATATTGAAAAGGGAGATCGTTTTGCTTCATACATATCTTCCATCAAATCTTCAGCGGTTTCAAACGCCATAGGCGGTTTTGCAGGCGGCGTAGAACTGGACATGACAGGTTTTAAACAGCCTATTATGCTTTCTGCAACCGACGGTGTTGGAACAAAGCTGATAGTAGCTCAGAAACTGAAAAAATACGACACCCTAGGTATCGATCTTACCGCAATGTGCGTTAACGATCTGGCTGTATGCGGCGCATGGCCTCTGAGTTTCCTCGACTACATTGGATGCGGAAGTCTTAATGAAGGCATCATGAAAGATGTAATCAAAGGGATAGTAGACGGCTGCGAACAAGCCGAATGTATTCTTGCGGGCGGCGAAACAGCTGAAATGCCCGACATGTATCCTGGAGATGACTTCGATCTTGCCGGTTTCTGTGTTGGTATTGTAGAAAAATCAAAAATGCTGCCGTTTACCGACAAGATAAAATCGGGAGACATCATCCTAGGCCTTCCGTCCTCAGGAATTCATTCAAACGGACTGTCGCTTGCACGCAAAGTTATCCCTGACACCGATAAAACGCTAATGAACATGCTGCTTAAACCGACCGTTATCTATGTAAAAGCGCTTAAAAGCCTGATGTCAACGGGAAAAATCCTTTCAGCCGCACATATTACAGGAGGAGGTCTTGAGGGCAACCTTAAACGTGTTATACCTGCAGGAGTTGAATCTGAATTCAAATACGACTGGCATGTACCTGAGATATTCGACGTCATAAGCCAAAAAGGCGGGATTGAAGACTCAGAAATGCGCAGGGTATTCAACATGGGCGTAGGAATAGCTATGATAGTTCATCCGGAAGACGCCCAGACTGTTTTGGATAAGGCGGCTTCAACAGGAATAGAGATCTTTGAAGCCGGCAGGTTAAAATAATGGCGAAGCTTGCTGTTCTGGCATCAGGCAGTGGTTCAAACTTTGAGGCTATAGCCGAGGCATTTGCCGAAAGCGGCCATGAAATATGCTGCCTGATCTGTGATCGCCGTGACGCATACGCTTTTAAAAGAGCTGAAAAGTTCGGGATACAATCATTCTATATATCATATTACAAGCGGGAAAGGGCTGATGCCGAGCTTGAGATAATATCAAAACTTGAAGAATGCCGAGCTGATTTGATAGCTCTTGCTGGCTTCATGCGGCTGCTAACGCCGGTTTTTGTAGACCATTTCCAGGACCGGATAATCAACATTCACCCCTCCCTCTTACCGAAATATCCCGGAACACACGGAATACAGGACAGTTTTGAATCGGAAGATACTGAGCTTGGCATCACAATTCATCGGATAGACCACGGTCTTGACACTGGACCAATTATTATGCAAAAGTCTTTCAGTAGAGTCGGTAATGAAAGCCTGGATGAGATTGAGACCAGAATTCATGATCTCGAACATCAAAACTACCCAGCTGTACTGCTGGAAATTCTAGACGCAATTTAACAGATTAAAATATAAAAACTATAATTATTCATCACTGGAGGATCTTTTTGAAAGTTCTAATTCTTGGTTCAGGAGCCAGAGAGCACGCAGTCACCTGGAAATACTCTAAAAGTAAACGCATTACAGGGTTGTATATTGCACCGGGCAATGCCGGTACCGGTGAACTTGGTGTAAACCTTCCGGATGTTGATCCGGAAAACTCTGAACAGGTAATTGAGGCATGCAGGAAATACGACATATCCCATGTTTTTGTCGGTCCGGAAGCTCCGCTTGCCGCCGGTATTGTAGATGAACTGAAAAAAGCAGGAATACCGGCTATAGGCCCGCATAAATCAGCTGCAAGGCTTGAAGGCAGCAAGGTCTTTTCCAAAAACTTTATGAAAAGCCATAACATACCGACTGCCGATGCCGTAGAATTCAAGGATACGGTCAAGTTCGAAACATACATTCGCGGTCTTACGGGTCCTGTAGTTATTAAAAAAGATGGTCTTGCAGCAGGAAAGGGAGTTCTTGTATCATCCGACCCTGAAGAGCTTATAGCATTCGGCAAAGATATTCTTAAAGATGATACCCTGCTTGTTGAAAGCTGTCTTGAGGGTTACGAGGTTTCAATCTTCGCACTTACAGACGGCAAAAATTACAAACTTCTCCCTGTCTGCGCCGATTTCAAACGGGCAGGAGACGGGGATACCGGACTTAACACCGGAGGAATGGGGGCCATCTGCCCCGTCCCCTTCGTTAATACCGCTATTCTTAACGAAATTGAAGAAAAAGCAATAAAACCGACCTTCAAGGGTATGGAAAAAGACAAACTCAGTTATTCCGGCATTCTGTATTTCGGGTTCATGATGACGGATGAAGGCCCGATGCTGCTTGAATATAATGTTCGCTTCGGCGATCCTGAGGCTCAGGTCCTCATACCCCTGATCGATTCCGATTTCGGGAATATCGCTGATGCAATGCTTAATTCAAACCTCGATGAATACAACCCAAGGGTCTCAAATAATTCAGCTTTGGGTGTAGTAGTCGCTGCGGAAGGTTATCCGGGAAGCTACGAGAAGGGAATTCCTGTCAGCCCGATTCCTGTATATCCGGAGAAAGATGCTCTGATATTTCATTCTTCTACATCAGAAGATGAATACGGCAAGGTTCACACCGGCGGCGGTCGCTGTTTCACCTGTGTTGGGATTGGCCCGAACAGCCTTAAGGCAAACGCAAGGGCATACGAAGCGGTAAAAGGCGTTAAATTCAAGGGCGCCTGGCACCGTAACGATATAGGCAAGAAATTTTTCACGAACGATCAATGATAAAAAAACACTTTTGTATTTTTTTATCATTGTGGAATTTGAGAACTGAGATTCCCAGACTCAGTTCAGTAGACTGCCCGCAAAGGCAGATCATTTATTTTTAGGAGTTCAAATGAAGGATATTTTATTTATTATCGGCTCAGAATCAGACAAGACTCAGGTAGAACCCGGCATAACCCTGGCCGCAGAAAAAGAGCTCAGCTGCGACCTGGTTGTATATTCGGCACATCGTAACCTACCCGAATTAACCGAATTTCTAGGAAAAGAGGAAAAAAACTATAAGGTGATTATAACAGCCGCAGGCCTCTCGGCAGCCTTGCCGGGTGTTGTGGCCTCGATGGTTAAAAAACCAGTCCTGGGTATCCCTCTTGTATCAGGAACTCTTGCAGGAATGGATGCACTGCTTTCCATCCTCCAACTGCCGAAGGGGATTCCCTGCGGAACAATGGGAATCGGCAAACAGGGAGTTCTTAACTCAATTCATCTTGCCGAGAGGATTATCAACTGTCAGAATTAAAATAACGGCAGCCACCCGCTGTCATGCCTGCTGCCGGCGGATTTCATACAGAATAATGCCGGCGGCTACAGACACGTTTAACGAATCAATATGGCCGCTCGACGGTATGCTTACAACCCCGTCGCATTTTTCAGATAGAAGCCTTGAAACACCCTTACCCTCACTTCCCATGACAATTGCTGTTTTCCCGGTAAGGTTCATTTTATACAGGGGCTGGTCACCCATATCCGCGGCATAAACCCAATAACCATTTTTTTTCAGATAATCAACAGAGCGATTCAGATTATTAACCACTGAAGTCGGGACAAAGTTTACCGCACCTGAGGATGTTCTTGCCACAGTATCATTTTCAGATACAGAGCGCCGGCTCCTGCTCAAAACCAAATCAACTCCAAACTGATCCGCTGACCGCAGGATGGCACCATAATTATGAGGATCCGTTACCCCGTCAAGTATCAGGACAAGGGGGTTGGGGGTATCAAGAGCATCAATGATTTCCTCGAATGCTCCCCCCTTAACCGAATCACCACCCTTTCTTTTCCCGCTTACGGATAATGCTGCTTCAGTGCTAAAAAGCTGGAGAACAACACCTCGAGTCTCATCACCAAAACGTTTGTTCATCTCGCCCGGAGAAATATTCACAACTTCAATACCGGTCTTTTCGGCAGCCTGCTTTATATTATTTATCCTGGAACTTTTTCGTGAAAGAAAAAGCCTACCCTGCTGTTTTCCTGCCTTTAAAGCCTCTTCAATTCCGTGAAGTCCTGTAATATTCCTCTCCACTTTTACTCCTCTGTATAATCCTCAACAACATCGATTTTTCCATCGAAGTCTGTATCTTTTTCATACTTCTCAATATAAATTCCGTTCAGATAAACCCAGATATCAACTTTTCCGTCGTAATTGGAGTCAATTTCACGCCGTTTCATTTTCCCGGATGCATAAAAATAGTAGTCATCCATTTCTCCATCGAAGTTGAAATCCATCTGTTCTTCTATTTTATCGGAATTATCATTATACTTCACAATATAATCAAGATCACCGTCGTAATTCCTGTCCAGCTCTATTTCCGAAACCCTGCCGGCGTTGAGTTTTACCCAGCGGTCAGCTCTACCGTCAGAATTAGTATCTTCCTCAAGTTCCTGTGCAAAAAGAATTGTTGTAGATAGTATCAATAAAACAAATAAAATCAGTCTGTGCATTATTTCTCCGATAAATAATAGTTTTTTTAATTATCGGAAAAAAAACTGGAGAACTGCAAAATAAAGGGGATATCCAATGATTATTGAACTCCCCCTTTTTTTATAATTCCGACAACGGAATCGGATCGGGCGTTTCTTCTTCGCCCTGAAGTGCCGCGAACTGCTTCAAGAGGTCTTTAGCCTTTGTATTTATCTTCTGAGGCGTTTCTACGATGATTTTAATATACATGTCACCCTTTCGCCCCTTTGACTGCAGATAGGGAATCCCCTCGTTCTTCAGCCTCAGCATTTTACCGGTCTGTGTTCCAGCGGGTATTTTCAGTTTAATTTTCTTATCTTCAAGGTTCTGCACAAAAACTTCAGCACCCAGTGCCGCCTGCGTAAACGAAATAGGCAGAGCACAATAGACGTTATTGCCGTCACGCTCAAAGAATTTATGCGGTTTAATCTTTATATATACATACAGATCACCGTTGCGACCGCCGTTGGCACCGGCATCCCCCTGCCCGGGAATAGCTATTCTCTTTCCATTTTCTATACCCGCAGGAATGGTCACCTTGATCTTCTGCTGCTTGCGGCTCAACCCGCTTCCATGGCAGGCTTTGCATGGATCTTCAATAATATGGCCTTCACCCCCACAGGTATGACAGGGAGAGGCAATGGAGAAAAATCCGGAATTACGCCGGACCTGACCGGTGCCTTGACAGGTCGGACAAACCTTACGCCCTGTCCCCGATGCAGCCCCTGTTCCGCCACAGGTTTTACATGCAACATCATGGGTATAACTTATCTCGGCAGAGGTGCCGAATACTGCATCCTTAAAGGATATTTCAAGGTTATAACGGAGGTCGGAACCGCGGGAAACCCCACCGCCGCCACCGCTTCGTCTACGGCCTCCACCGCCGCCACCGAAGAATGAGTCAAAAATCCCGCCCATATCTCCGAAAATGTCTTCAAAATCGTGAAAAACGGAAGAGTAATCATGACCACCGCCAGGACTGTTAACACCGTCTACACCGGCAAACCCGAACTGGTCGTAGGCCTGTTTCTTACGTTCGTCACTGAGTACTTCATAGGCTTCAGTGGCTTCTTTAAATTTCTCTTCTGCTTCAGCATTTCCGGCATTTTTATCCGGATGATACTTGATAGCAAGTTTTCTGTATGCTTTTTTTATCTCATCTTTACCTGCGGATTTATCAACCCCAAGCACTTCATAGTAATCTCGTTTAGCCAACTTTTACACCTTGTTCAGCAAAATTCATTCGTCAGTTTACCATAAAAGGCACAAAGCCCGCTATAGCAGCTGTGCTCTGTGCCTTTTGAATAATCATTTACATTGTATGACCCGGGAGATTATTTTGCATCATCCTCATCGTCCACAACCTCGAAATCAACATCATCTACGCTTCCGCTGGTAGGAGCATCACCCTGTGCGGCTCCCGCATCCTGCGCTCCTGCCTGTGCACCGTCAGCAGCGGCTCCCGCCTGCTGCGCCTGGGCGCCGGCTTCCTTGTAGATCTCTTCCGCAAGTTTATGAGAAACCTCTTTCACAGCTTCAATTTTGGTTTTCATCTGCTCTACATCATTTGCAGAAATTGCAGATTTAAGTTCCTCAACTGCAGCAGTGATCTTAGCTTTCTCATCATCTGATACCTTGTCGCCGTAATCCTTTACAGATTTTTCAGTGGCATATACAAGCGTTTCGGCTTCATTCTTTACCTCGGCCTTTTCCCGCTCTTTCTTATCAGCTTCAGCATTCATTTCGGCTTCTTTAACCATCTTGTCAATCTCAGATTCTGAGAGGCCGGAAGACGATTCAATCCTAATCTTCTGCTCCTTACCGGTTCCAAGGTCCTTTGCCGATACATGAACTATACCGTTAGCATCAATATCAAATGCGACCTCAATCTGCGGTACCCCTCGAGGTGCCGGCGGTATACCGACAAGATCGAAGTTACCGAGGGTTCTATTCTGGGCAGCCATTTCGCGTTCACCCTGAAGAACATGAATTGATACCGCTGTCTGATTATCAGCAGCAGTAGAGAACACCTGACTCTTTCGGGTCGGAATAGTTGTATTTCTTTCAATAAGCTTTGTTGATACACCGCCAAGGGTCTCAATACCGAGAGAAAGTGGTGTGACATCAAGAAGAAGAACATCCTTCACATCTCCACCGAGGATACCGCCCTGGATGGCAGCGCCCATTGCAACAACCTCATCCGGGTTAACGCCCTTGTTTGGTTCTTTATTGAAAATGTCTTTTACAATCGCCTGTACAGCGGGAATTCGTGTTGAACCGCCGACAAGGATTACCTCATCAATATCAGCTGCAGAAAGTCCGGCATCCTTGATAGCATTCAGACAGGGCTGCTTTGTTCTTTCAACAAGGTTAGAAGTCATCTGATCAAACTGGGCTCTTGAAAGATTGTACTGCAGGTGCTTGGGTCCTGAAGCATCAGCTGTAATAAACGGCAGGTTAATATCAGTAGTCTGACGGGAAGAGAGCTCAATCTTTGCTTTTTCAGCGGCTTCCTTCAGTCTCTGAAGCGCCATCTTGTCCTGGGAAAGATCAATAGACTGATCCTTCTTGAAACTTTCTACAAGCCACTCAATTACCGCCTGGTCAAAGTTATCACCGCCAAGGTGAGTATCACCGTTGGTTGATTTTACTTCAAATACTCCGTCTCCGAGTTCGAGGATAGAAACATCAAAGGTTCCTCCGCCAAGGTCGTAAACAGCGATCTTCTCTTCTTTGCTTTCCCGGCCGCTGCCGTATGCAAGTGATGCTGCTGTGGGTTCATTAACGATTCGCTTTACATCAAGACCGGCTATCTTTCCGGCGTCCTTAGTAGCCTGTCTCTGAGCGTCATTGAAGTATGCAGGTACTGTAATAACTGCTTCCGTTACCTCTTCACCAAGATAGTCTTCAGCAGTTTTCTTCATCTTCTGAAGAACCGCTGCTGAAATCTCAGGGGGGGAATATTGCTTACTCCTTGCATCTACTCTCAGATCGCCACCTGCGCCCTCTACGATATTGTATGAAACCATTTTAACCTCCGAGGGAACCTCAGAGTATTTATGTCCCATGAATCTTTTGATCGAGAAAATTGTATTCTCGGGGTTTGTTACCATCTGATTCTTCGCCGGCTGACCGACGAGTCGCTCATCCTTATCGGTGAATGCTACAATTGAGGGGGTAGTTCTCTGCCCCTCTGAATTCTGGATAACTACAGGTTCGCCGCCTTCCATTACCGCAACACATGAGTTTGTTGTTCCAAGGTCAATTCCGATAATTCTTCCCATTATTATTTCTCCTTTATAGGGTGTCCTCTTATTTATTCATCACCGCTCTGCGGTGCAGGCGCCGGTTTTGCAACCTTAACCTTTGCATGTCTGATTACTCGGTCATGAAGCTGATATCCCTTCATGAAATCTTCTAAAACGGTTTGAGTTTCCACCTCAGTCGATTCTTCCATCATCAGCGCTTCATGTTTTTCGGGATCAAAAGGCTCCCCGGCGCTATCGAACCTTTTCAGACCCCAGTTAGACTCCAGCATGCTTATCATCTGCTTCTCAATCATTTCGATTCCCGAATGAAAAGCCTTGAAATCCTGTGATTCCTCAGATGACTGAAGTGCTCGTTCAAAATCGTCGATTACACTGATGATGTCGTTCAGCAAGGCTGTATTTGCAAACTTTATTGAATCTTCTTTTTCGCGCAACATCCGCTTTCTGAAGTTATCAAAATCCGCCTGTTTTCTCAAATACTGGTCTTTCAGTTCATCTATTTCGTTCTTTGCTTCAACAAGTTTTCCCGCATAGTCTTCTATTTCCGACTGGAGTTTCTTGATTTCCTTGTCCTTGCGGGCGGCCTTCGGCTCAGCCTTGACCTTTTCTTTTTCAGTCTCTTTGGACTTTTTCGCCCCGCTTTTCCCGGTTTCAGCCTTCTGAGCCTTTACCTCGTCGACGGGGTCTGATGCCGCACCTTCTAAGTCTATTTCTTCTGCCATAACTTCCTCTAAGCACATCGTGAGAGATAGATATTGATTATCAAATCCTTGTGTATAAAATAATAATGTTGCGTGGGAGCGTCAACTATTTTTTAGGCTGAAGTTCAAGTATAAGCTCTACCTCACCCCTTGATCTCTGTATGGATTTTGCAATCTGCTCTACTGTCCAACCCTGACGAGCCAGTTTTATTACTACATCACGAATTTCATGAGGAGGAGCGCCTCCGCCCTTCACCTTCGACTCTGAGCCCTTCACAAGGGTCCCCAGAAGTCTGACCTGCTCTTCGGCCTGCTTATTAACCTCTTCAAGCCTTGTTTCGGTTCCGGCAAGCCATTCACGCGCTTTCTGCATCTTTTCAATTCGTTCTTCAAGGTCTACAAGGGTGGAATCAATTGTTTCAATATTGGATATTGCAGCATCAATCTGCTTTTTATTCCTGGACAGAAAATCAATCCGCCGCGTTAGCTCGTCAAGCCTGCTGCCGAGAGGCGAACTTTTTTCTGAAATCACGCTGATCATATGGTCAAGTTCGCTCAGCTGCTTAAAGCTTCGATCTACGCCCTCTATTGTTGTATCAACTATTGTTTCTTTCTTCTGCAGACGCTCGTAACGGCCGTCTATGTCCGCCTGAAGCTCGTCAAGCTCCATCAGCTTCGCCTGTATCAGCTGAAGACTGTCGTCAGCAGAGGTGACCTGCTTCAGCCTTGATTCAACCGATTGTGAAATAGCCGTAAGCCGTTTAAAATCAGCATCTATATCTTCAATCCGCCGTCTATCAGCAGCAAACTTGTTCATTTTCTCGTTTATATCATCAGCAGACTTTTTGATGGAGGCAAATTTCTTCTCTGCTTCATGGATAGAGGCCGCCTGAGAGCTGACCCTGGTAATCTCTACCTGCAGATCACTGATTCCGTTTTCAAGCGCTTCCTTCAATGAATCAGCACGTTCAAAAATCTTAGTCTGAGCAATAAAGCCCTGCTGTTTACTTTCAATTTCTGATAAAGTAAATGACAGTTCTCTACTCTGCTCATCGATTTTTTCATACATTCGCTTATTGGCAAGGGCAAAGCCCTCGTTAATCTCTGCGGCCTTTTCATCAAAGCCACGAAGCTGCTGATCCAATTCAATCTGCATCTCACGGCTTCTTTTAAGGATATCAGCACTTAGACTATCGAAATCTCTGCGCTGTTCACTCATAAGCTCACGCACATCAGAGATCTTTTCAGAGACTTCCGACTTCATCATAGCGCTCTGTTCAGTCATTTCATTTTCCATTCCCGATAACTGCTGCCTGAGTCTTGCCTGCCAGAGTTCTATCTCTGAATTCTGCGATTCAACCTGCTGCTTAATTCGTTCACGGTTCTGTTTATTCTGCTCATCGGCCTCTCTGAGTGCAGTTTCTGATTCTCTCATAAATCTGGTAATATCAGCTTCAAAGGAGCTTCTGGATTTGCCCATTTCAGACTGCAGAAAGCTGCCTAATTCGGCATTCGCATCAGAGAGTTCCTGTTCAAGACCAGTTTTGAGATTTTCAATGGAAAGATCAATACTCTCAAGCCTCCCCTGAATAACATGTTGATAGTCGTCAACCTGCTGTTCATATCTGTTGAATTCCCCGGAGGTTTTATCGGTTAGATTTACTATCTTTACATTCAGATCTTCATTAAATGCCTGCTCAAGCTGTTCACGTGCAGAAGCCGATTCCTCAGAAATTGATTCAAGTTTATCGTCGACCGACTGCTTCCATTCTTCAAGCCGCTTCTCCATCAGGCCGCTCTTCTCTCTGAGATCGTCAAAAAAACTGTCTTCAAAAACCTTAAGCTGCTCAGAAACGCTGTCGTAGGCTCTCGACTTCAGGGAATCAAGTTCGCTCTCAAGCTCACTCATAGTCTCACGGGTGCTGCTTATATCGGTCTGAAGAGCATCCTGACTGCGCTGCCATCTGCTGCTCATATCATCACGAATGGACTCAAAGCCCTCATTAACCTCTCCTACAGCCTTATCAACCATTTGCTTGAGGTTGTTTTCAAGCAGATCAATATCTGCTGTTATCTCTTCAATTCTGGTCAGCTTGTATGCAAGATTCTCTTCAAACTCCGAAAGCCTTGATTCCTTTTCATTTACGTTTGAAATCATATTCTCAACACGTCTGAATACATCACCCTTTGTACCTTCAACCAGAGACCGGCTCTCAGCTTCAATATCCTCGAGCATCTTCTCGATTTTAGGCTTCAGGGCTGAAAGCTGCTCATTATACCCGGCCTCAACGGCTGTAATTCTTTCGCTTACATCAGTCCTGCCTTCATCAAGATCCTTTTTAAGGGTTGTTCGCCAAACAGTAATTTCGGATTGGGCTTCACCGAAAGAATTATCGATTTCATTCCGATAGCTCAGGGCATTCTTTTTCATCTCTTCAAAAATGTTATTGACCTGTTTTCGGGTATCTCTTGAACGTTCTTCTATATAGTTTTTCAGACTTGCGAATACATCATCCTCAAGCCCCCTCGCCTTCTCCGCCGAGTCCTTCAAATTCTGCTGATATGTCTCTTCAAGCAGATTTATACTATCCTTGAAGGTAACAAGCTTGTCGCTGAGCATTTCACCGATCTCTTCAACATGCTTCCGAAAACTGCTTTCCGACGCATCAAGCTGCTTAGAAAGTTCGACTCGTCTTGAATCAGAGGTAGCCATCAGAGAATCAAGGCTGAGCTTAAAATCCTCATTAAGCTGATTCAGCTTTTCATTCGCCTCATCAATGGAACCGTCCACCCGAGCTGAAATATCACGTACAGCCTGTTCTGCAGCCTCGTCACGCCTCTGTTCAAGGTTGTCCAGATGTTCGGTGAACTCCTCAACCCTGTCGCGCCCCTGAGCGATACCGTCAAGAACAACAGCAGACTGTCTCTCAACCTCGGAGAACAATTCAACCCTTAGCTTCTCCATCTCTTTTTCATTCTTAACCGCAAAGTCTTCACTCAGCTGCGGAATGGCCTTCTCTATCCCGGTCATCCTGGCCTGTGCATCCTTAAGGCGTTTGCCGACCTTATCAACGAATTCAGATTCCTGATGCAGCCTTTTAAGGTTTTCATCAACCTTGCCCGTCATTCCGACAAGTTCGTTTATCGCCTTGTCGTATTCATTAATCCTAACATTGATGGCATCAACCTCGGAAGCCTTGTTACGGAAGCCCTCTTCTATTGAAGAAATACGCTTTAAAACTTCTTTTCCGGTTTTCTCATGTACATCAATCTCGATAGCAAGATTTCTCATATCCTGCGTCTTCTGATCGACGAATGCTTCAATGTCAGATGTTACTTTATCTGAATACCTGCGCACCTTATCCAGAGATCGATTATTTCTATCCAGCTGCCTGTAAAGCGCGAGTATGATTAATACAATTAATATGGTTATTATGTTTCCGATTGAGAATAACATAGCCCCCCCAGTTTAAATGCTATATATCTCTTGAGACCTGCTGTGAATACACGTCTTCTACATTATATATTGTTACAGTTTACCATTCTTGTCAATGATTTTCAATTTATAGGCGGCTATACATGGATTTATTATTCCCCACGATTTTTTAATAAAAAACTAATTGTTTTCTTTTTTTATCATGATAGAATTAATAAAAAAGCAGGAGAAATAAAATGAAAAAATCCTATCCTTACTTATCCTTGTTGCAGCAGCAACTGTTGCATTTGTCGGATGTTCACTCTTCGGCCAACCTACCTACAGTTATGATTTCTCCGGCACCCTGGGCTTTTGTTATGAGTTAACCACAAACAGTTCAAGTGTGGGAAGTGCAGCCCTTGATGCCGGCTATGAGGAAGAAGCATGCCCTACGGCTGATGCTATAGGAACCTGTTCAAGCTATACAACGCTTGATGAAGCAGATGTAAACTACGTATTCTATGAGAGCTATGGTTCAGCATCAACTGCAGAAACTGTCTGCGACTATGCAGGCGGGACCTGGACTGCAGCAAGATAAGGATCTAACTGCTTATTCAATAGCGGGATTTCCAATTGGGAATCCCTTCTTATTCCGCTAATACAAACCCTGCAGCTTTCCAGCCTTCGTATCCTTCATGCATATCCACAACAGAACCGAAGCCTTCCTGTCGCATAATATGCCAGGCACGTGCGCTGCGTGTACCTGATTTACAGTACACAATATACGGCATTCCAGCATCAAACTCCCGTATCCCGGCAATGGAAGCTTTATACTTAAGTACATCGAGGTTTATTGCTTCTCCTACATGCCCTTCGGCAAATTCCTCCGCTGTCCGAGCGTCAATGATTTTATAGCCGCCCTCTTCAATTATATTCACCGCTGCAGCTGCTGTAATTTTTGATGTCCTGAGCTGAAGTTCACTATCTATTTCAGCTCTTATATCATCGAAGTTCCGGAACCTGTTCAGCTGCATTCCGTTTATGATCACGGCAGGAGTACCCTTGATACCAGCCTCCCGAAGCTCCGCCGCCCCGGCTCGTATTGCCGATTCAACCTCTTCATCGGCCATGCAGTGATTAAATACATCGTTGTCCACATTTGACGGAGAATCATTAATCTGAACCATATCCAGCTTCTTTATATTCTCTGTTAGATACCCGTAAAGCGGCCAGAAAGCTCCCTGCCGATCCGCGCAATACAGTGCCTTCGCAGCGGGCATTGCCTTTGGATGAATACTTTCAAGCGGAAAAGCGTAATAGCTCAGCTCAACGAGACCGGAATCAATAAATGCATCCTGAAGCTCAGGAAACATCATATTGAAAAGACTGATGCAATGCGGACATTCAATATCAGTAACAAGCTTCATTTTGACCGGTGCATCAAACCGGCCAAGGGTTTCATATTCAGATTCAGGCAGGATTATTTCTTGTGCTTTAACAGTCGAGCCGCCGGATGTGAGCTGCGTCAGCACCTGCACGAGTGTTTCACCCTGCTTATCGATTCTATTGTTAAGAACAAAAAATACACCGAGAATTGAAACGGTATTGAGAATCAGAATTATAATCACAAGCCTCAGAATAGACCTCTGATCAGACAATTTTTTATCAGACATTAATTACTCCGGTTAATTCATTTTTTTTATATATTCAAAAAGCTCCGGGAAGCTGCTGAAAGTGAAATCGGCAACGGTATCTCCCCGCCTCCGGGATGACAGATGAGCAGTTTTCATTCCAACAGCTGCTGCACCGAGAACATCCTTTTCATAGGAGTTGCCCACATAGAGGATTTCCTCAGGCTGCAGTTCAAGACGTGCTGCAAGCTCTAAAAACGGCTCGGGATGAGGCTTGAGATAATTTGTGCTTTCAGATGTAAAAGAGCAGTCCCAGTCCTCAAGCCCCAGGAATTTGAGCTTATTCTGTACCGGAAAGTCAGACAGCACGCCGAGCTTATATCCGTCTGTACGAAGCCCTGATATCCCTTCCTGCAGACCGTCAAACGGATGGATAATCCGGAAAGATCGCTCCCAGTCTTCATATAGCTTTGTTTCAATAAGTGTACGCACCCTGTGGCCGTCCACCTTCATGGATGAGGCGACAAGCTCAGCCTGAGTTCGGCGGAAATTATCTATAGGTCTTATTTTCCTTATCTCTGTCCTCGCCCTGCTGTAATGATAAACAAGACGCGGATGTTTTAGAAAGGACGGAATAGTACAGAGATACATAAAGCAGTTATTGTACAGGGTTCCGTCTATGTCGAAGCCTATGCCCTTTATTTTCATGAGGGCATTTTAATCTAATTTAATTACATATGTAAGTGTCGCCCGGACTTTTTTTCCAACTGTTGACGACTCCCTGAATACCCAGGCTCTGACAGCCCGAATAAGAGCAGCATCCAGGTTGGAATTTCCCGACGGTTTATCAATCTGCGGCGAACTTGTAATGCCGTCAGGGTCAATATAAAAGGATATTACTATTTCATACTCCGATATACCCGCCTTTTGTACATCCTCGGGTATCTCCGGGGTTAATTCATTCATCGGAGTACGGCTTAAAGACTGGTCCTCAAAACTCAGCTGATGCGAACTGCCTTCTATATTTCCGCTGAACACTTTCGACGACTCTACAGTAGAATGTGATGCGCTGATCGTTTCATCAGCAGAGGAGTTAAATGACGAAAGCCTGCTGTCGAGGCTGTCAAACGCGCTATCAGATACCACCGAAACCTCTGCTGGACTCTCCGCTGCAGCAGCCGTTGGGCGATTCTCTGCCGGCTTCGCATCCGAAAGAACAATAGCCGAACCGGCATCTCCGTTGTCTGAAAAATAAGAGGCAGCCGCAGATGAGCTGTGATCCGTCACAGCAGGCACCGGGTCGTCACCAAAAACAGATCTTGCGTCCAGTCCGCCGCTGCTGCCCCCCGCCCTGTTCTGAATAGCCTCCACGGGGTTGTAGTCATCAGCAGCGGGTATTATCTCCGGAGCTGATTTTCCCGGGGTAGCCGCTTCTGAAGCCTCCATAACCGGTTCGGTAACAGGCTGACTTACAGGTTCCGGAACCGCACTGATTTCGGGCTCAGGCAGAACAGCCGCAGCCTCAGGCGCATCCCCGGCATCGAAGGATTCAACCGGATCGGGCTCCTTTAGCCTTTCGTTCGGTCTGTCCAGGCTTATCTGCACCGTCACGGGACCGTATTCCGGCTCGAAGGTGAAGGCTTCACTGTTCAAGCCTATAGCAATCAGCACCACAACATGCAGAACAGCAGCAATGCCCCCGCTGAAGAGAATTCTTCTTCTGTCTTCGCTCAGATTACTCAGCAATATCCCGCATCCTCAAATTGACGCCTTCAAATCTGTTAAGCCTCAGCATGTCGAGAACCTCGACAAGAAGCTCATATGAAACCGTTTCATCGCCTTCTATTACAACAGCCGAAACCGCTTCACGCTCTTCTTCCGTTATTGCGGCAAGAGCACCGCTAAGTGATTCAAGGCTGTGCATATCTTTATTCAAATATATTTCTTCATCAGACACTACCGTAACTACGATTTTCGTCATCGTAACCGATTCGGAGGTTGATGACTCCGGCAGAACAATAGAGATTCCGGGTGTCTGAATAAAGGTGCTTGAAACCATAAAGAAGATTACAAGCTGGAATACAACATCGATCATCGGCACCATATCAGCCTTGACCGACGGCGTCAGTCGTCTTCTAAAATGCATTATCCTTTCCTTTCAGCAGCAGAACCAGCTCACTTACCGAGTTTTCCATCCTCAGGATGATATGATTCACCCTGTTTACTAGATGATTATAAAAAACAGTTGCCGGTATCGAGACTATAAGTCCAGCTGCAGTCGTAAGCAGAGCTTCAGAAATACCGGAAGCCAGCTTACCCGGATCACCAACAGCTCCGCCGGATCCGAGTATACCAAAGGCATCGATATTACCTGTTACCGTTCCCAGCAGTCCAAGCAGGGGCGCAATGTGAGCAATAGTTCCCAGGGCGGAGATATAACGTTCAAGCCGCGGAACCTCAAGATTGGCTGCACCCATTACGGCATCTTTGATCTCGGACTGGGAATAAAACCGGTGTTCAATTCCGACCTTCATCAGGTTTGCAATGGGAGACGGATCGCTTTCACAGATTGCTATGGCTTCATAAAAATGATTCTGTTCGAGTGCCCCGCGAATGTTGGCAATAATCTTTGCTTCATCCGATCTGATTCGTCTGAAGAACAGTAATCTTTCAATGATTATCGCAGCTGCAATTACTGACAGAGCGATAATAACAATCATCACCACTCCGCCTTTCTCAATTATAGTAAACATTTCTCCTCCAAATTATAGAGACATCTTAATCTTTGCCTGAAGCATGGCACCTTCTTCTAAGTAATCGCCCCAGGCGGTGCGGCCGTTCTCAAGAAGCCCGGCTGCAAAATCTTTTGCTGTTACTGAAAAAACAAAACCCTCAGACAGCCTGATATAGCCTTCAAGTCCAAGCTCAGGCATCCAGTCGTTTGTATACCAGCTCTGCTCCTCATCATATATACTCAGAGAAATATCTCCGATTATCCCCATATCACGGTCGGCCGACTTCATTTCAGCACTGCCTGTGAAAAGGTGCCGGGGGCTGAACCAGTCCATATCATCAAGCAGCTGACCTTCCCAGCCGGCGCTCATATCAAAGTTTTCAGTTATCTTTAAATAAATCCCTACAGACGCATCAAGGCAGGTGCTGTCAACAGCAGAGAAAGAACTGAATCCGGATACGGCTGAACCAGTCGGCATCAATGCATTCTCAAATTTAGAAAATCCGGCTGAAGCATTAATCCTCATATTATCCGAAAGATTCCATCGGAACCCCGCAAAGACGTCCCAACCTGTCGTCAGCGGGATGTCACCCAGGCTGGCCTCCGATTCAGGACCCGCTGCGGCCGGAAAGATTTCCCATATTTCCCTGCGGTCACGGTAAAAAGCTGAGTACCCGCCACTGATTTCATATTCAAAGCTTGAAGCTGTGCCCGAAAGTTCAAGCTGGAAGGGATAATATAAGCTGCTGTAATTATCCCATAATATTCCTACCTCTCCATCCGCGTTGAAAATATCTACCGGATTCAAAGAAAAATCCAGGGCAGCCCCGAGCTGTTGATCAACACCTCCGGATGGGCCGTTCAGCTCATAATTCAGCGAAAGTCCGGTATTATACTTGTCGCTCCCCAAAAGGATACCCGCCTCGGGAGAAATAGCATATGTACTGTATGATGCAGGTGAAAGATCGTTCAGCTGCATTGATGCAATAAAGGCATCAACCTCCCCGGTAAGACTGAATAAATCAGACAGCTGCCATGTAGCCCCGCCTGCCAGCTCAGGGATACGCCTGGTTACACTGAAATAATCAGTCTGCCCCTGCAGCCCGTTTTCAAACTCGTTGTAATCGATGAGGATATCGGCGGATAAAGCTTCATCTGTATAATTCAGTTCAGCCTCTATAAGCTCTTCACGGGATGAAAAACCCTCACCGGCTTCACTTCCGGCAAAGCCGTCGGAACTATCGTGAAAATAGCGCAGTCTGAAATCCGGCTGCGAGCCTATATGATACAGATTTATATCACCGGTAATATGCGCCGAGGTTCCAGCGCCTATTGTACCCTCACTGAAGAAGGAACTCCCCTGCTGCCCGGCATCAGTTGTTGTAATAATACCGGGAACATCGGAATCACTAAGAGCAAAGGCTTCTGCCGGTATTACTATCTGATCAGGCTCAGGAAGCGGTAATTCAATTGACGAAAGCATTACAGCAGCGTCATCCGGGATAACGGCATCAATCTCTTCAATGGTTAAATCTTCAATTTCAAGATACATTCTTGGAAGAATTATCTCAGTTTCAGCCGGTTCATCGGGTCCGGTTATATCACCCTCAGCCGCAAAAATTGACGCAGCTGTAAATAAGAAAAAGGCTGCAGTTACAGTAGGTTTAAAAAATCGATTCATTATTCTGCCTCCTCTAAAAGTTTGTCAGCCTCAATAGCCCACTCCGTTCCGGGATAATGTGTTTTCAGACGCTTAATCAGCTCACGCGCGTCGCTCATGCTGCCGGCAAGCACAGCAGTATCGGCGGCACGGTATAGCGCTCTGGCTGAAGAATCGCCGTCAGCCGGATTAATACTTGCGGTTTCAACAAAGGCTTTGACTGCTTCAGTATAATTATTCTGACGGTAGTGGTATTCACCGATATAAAACCGTGCGTCAGCCGCCGCCTCAGGGTCTTCAGCCTCATGCTCGGACACCTGCTGCAGCATAGACATTGCTGGCTTAAGGTCAGAACCGCCCATTGAAATATAGAGCGCTGCGAGCTCAATCATCGCTCTGCGCCCTTCCGGGCTGCCGGCGCCGCCTTCCCTTGTTATTATTACATTCAACTCAGCTTCTCTTTCGGAGAGGCCGTTAATAAGAAGCCTGAGCTTCTCGGATTCATTCGCTGCAGTTGCGGCACGTTCAGTTCCGGGGTACTCCAGGCGGCACTGCTCATACATTGCCAGCGCCGATGAGTAATCATCCGCCTCAGCATAGACTTCAGCAGTTTTCAGCATTGCAGGCGCCCTGAAAATAGATAAGCGGTAGTCTTCAATTATATTTTCCCACAGCAGGACAGCGCCAAAGCCTTCGCCGTTCGCGAGCATCGACATTCCACCCCAGTAAAGGGCTGCGTCGTACATACTGCTCTCAGGGTAATTTCGTCTGAAATCATAGTAGGCTGCTGCTGCTGACGCATAGTTGCCGCTGTCATAGTAGAGTTCGCCGCGCCGGAACATGCCCTCTTCGGCCAGCCGTCCTCCGTATTTTTTAAATAGATATTCATATTCGGAGGCAGCTGCCTCGGCATCACCCATGAGGGCATAAAGCGCCGCCTTTTCAAACAGGGCGTCATCGGCAAGCGGAGACTCATCGTCCTCTCTTGTAATTTCAGCAAAGATATTTGCTGCCTCCCTGTAGCGCTCCAGGGCCGCGAGATTTTTCGCGTACATAAAATTGCCGCGTGCGTCATCTCCGGCCAGTCCTGAATACTTCAGGAAATATGTCGATGAGCTTTCATAATCAGCCATTATATAACCGCACCATCCGGCAAGATAAGCCGCCTCGACTGCGGATGGGGAATCGGGATTACTCTTTAAGAGTTCATCAAAAGTTGACATCGCGCGTGCGTAATCCGAACCACGGTAAAGTGCCCAGCCCCTATAAAACAGAGCATAGGGATAGATTTCAGATAGCCCAGAATCTTCAGTGTTAACAGGGCTGATGAGTGAAAGTTCGTCAACAGCCCTCTCATAATCCGAAACGGCAATTGCCGACAGACCGCTTATGTAGGACACCAGTAGATATGACGCTACATCACTTCGGACATCATCACGCCATTTAAAATCAATTGATTCAACAAGAATCGTACTATAGTCATTCATAAGAAATCTCAGACGAAAAAGATCCATCGCAGCGGCTGTATCTTCCGGTTGATAGTCAAGATATCTGACAAGTTTATTTACGGCTGCGGAGTAATCACCCTTCTGTTTCAAGAGAATGGATTCCAATCTCAGAAGCGATGCTGTTCTTTCTCCGCGGCTGTCCGCCGAGTATGCACGCGAAACCCACTCGAGGGCTTCATCTATTCGTTCATTCTTATATCCAATGAACGCCTTCAGATAAGCTGCTTCATAAAAGAAGCTTGATTCGGCGTAATCAGCAAAAAATTCATCAAGACGGCTTTCGGCCCGGCCGAGCACACCGCCCCGGGTATATAGTTCAGCAAGCCGGACAAGGATTTCCGCTCTTCTGTCATCAGATTCAGAGAGATATATTTCAAGTATCTCTATAGCACGATTAGTACTGCCGCGCTCTTCAAGCAGCTTTGAATAATACAGTGGAACCAGACCATCAATATTTGACGGAGCGGATGTATCCCATATTGTTAAAAAATAACTCTCCGCTGTATCAAAATCTCCGGAATTATAGGATGCGATGCCTATCCTCATCCTGAAGTCCCGAAGAATTTCCGGTTTACTCTTAAGACTCTTTTCAGCTTCAGAAAGAAGCTGCTCAAGCTCATCAGCCCGACCGAGTCTTCGATATATGGTAAACAGTCGCTGCCAGGCAATACTCATGTCAGGGTCATCAAGTTCAACCAGCTCGGAGTAGATTTCCTGAGCTCCGTTGATATCATCCGTGCCGTAACGCCCTTCTGCTTCATACAGCCTTATCCTGTTTCTGTATTCGGGCTCAAAGCTCCGGACATCAGCACCCGAGCTCAAAGCAAGCAGTTCTTTATAATTCCCGATGGTGAGGTAGATTGATCCCAGGAGTGTAGTAATATAACCATCATCAGTGAAGTCCTGTCGCTCCAGGAGCAATTCAAGGGAATATGCTGCATCAGCAGCTCTGCCCATTTGCATATAGCTCATCGCTCTGTATAAATATGCTTCTGATGCGGGCAAAGAAGATCCGTCACCGATGTATTCGTTAAAATAACCGGCAGCTGATTCATAATCTCCGAGCTCAAGCGATATCCGCCCCTGCCAGAAGGGGACCATAGTTATATACGCAGTTGATGCATAGCTCTTACGGATTGTTCCAAACAGTTTAAAGGCTTCCCGGGGCTTCTTAAGCTGATACAGACATACAGCCCTTTTAAACTGAGCATCAGCAGCATCAGGAGATATCCGGTTGGATTCAATAAATCTTGTATATAGATCCAGAGCCGCCGCGTAATTTCCGCTTTTGTAACGGCCCTCAGCCTCTCTGAATAAATCTTGGTCTGCGCCGAATCCCTGAGAAACGAATAAGATAATAAGCAACAATATCAGTGTAATTCTTTTCATATCCCTGAAAGGGTACACCCGCTTAAGTTAATTTTCAATATTTTACGTCTATTTTTGGGGCGTCAGCGCCTGAAATAACTCCCAGGTCCCAATGCCGGCCCTGAATTCAACTCAGGAAGCCTGAAACCGCCATCAACTCTTACCCTTGTAAGATGTACATGCGCATCAGGATATCTTTCTGCAAGCGACTCAGCATCACTCTCAAAATTACGCTCAAAAATCAGGTCTTCAAACTGGCCCTGGTTGTTAATAAGCGGGATGAGAACAGCTGTATGTATATGCTGCTGCAGAACCGGTTCGGTTCCCCATGATTCATTAACTGATGCAAAATAGATATATTCGGGTTCAGAAACTGCCAGGTAGTACATAATCAGTTTAAGATCTTCTATCGAAAAACCAATATCTTCAATATATGTCGCCCAAGGCAGATTACGGACATCAGCTGATTTATATCCCCCCGTAGTATTCCTTCCCGCATTAGTAATTGAGACGGCAATATTTCTAGTCCAGTCTAGCCCGAAATAGGGATCACGATCATCTTCATGCCTCTCACTCCATCTGTGACCGCGCATATCAGTATGTTTTGATTTGAGATCTGAAACTGACATATATTCACCGGTTTCAGCCCAGTATAAGCCGTCACCAACCCATTTAACAAAGCCGGAACAGTTAAAGCCATGATTTTCAGGCTTCTGTATGCTTAGATCTTCTATAAAAACCCACGAGCCGTCGAAATCCAGAGCTCCATCGTCAACATCAGTTATTAGCGGCAAGCCAGCTCGTATTGCCTCGCTCAGCTCAGTTTTATCATAATACACGTAACCGTTGTTTTCAGGTAAAAGAAGATCCCAGTTCACTATACCTGATGAGGCATCAATAATTTCACTGAATGGCTCGACAAGGACATCTGAAAAACTGAAGGGAAGATTGATGCCTTTGTAAATAGTTTTCCCGTAAAGCACAACCTCCATCATTGCCCGCTCATCAAGCGGATACAGCCGAACATAGCATTCCTTGTGTCTTTTGAGAAAAATCTTGATCTGGACAAATTTCCCGTCTTCAAGATTTCTTTTAATTATATAGCTTCCCTGACTGTAAAGTGGATAGCGACCACCGGATTCATTTATAAAAAGTTGATAAAAACTGTTGTTCTGAATCTTAATCTGATAGGAGACAACTGACCCGTCCGTAAGCTGTTCAATCATCTCATTTCTAGCTTCAAGCACATCGCTTGTTGGAGCTGTGATCATTTCACGCATCGAGGTTCGGGCTTCATTATTTTCAGGGAATGCCGACAGATGGAATGCTGCAGACAGCATAAGCAGACTAATAATAACTCGTTTCACTCTATGATTATCGACAGATACAGGCCAATCAAAAATCGTTATTTATTCTTCATTTCATCAATTTTAATTGAAAGTTTTACAAGTGTCTCACGCAGAGCGTGAACTGAAGCCTTAACATCTACATTATCCTGTGACAGCTCTGCCCAGATTTTCTGCTTTGCACCTTCAATGGTGAATTTCTCATCATGAAGGAGGTGTTTTATCCTGAACAGAATATTAATATCATTTCTTGAATACTGCCGTTTGCCGTTTCGATCCTTGCGAGGATTAACAATCTCGAATTCCTGCTCCCAGTAGCGGAGGACATGGGGTTTCACTTCAAGCAGCCTGCAAATCTCGCCGATGGTCAGGTATTCCATATTCGCTTTATATCAGCCCCTTAGTTCCATTGTAATAGGTACGGAAGGCAATCCGAAATCCTGCCTGATCATCCTTAGAATATATCGCTGATAGGCTTCAGGAAAACTCTTTTTGTTATTAACGAAAAGAAGAAATCTTATAGGTTCGGAGCTTACCTGAGTCATATACTTTATCTTATAGCGCCCCTTTTTAGAGCGGGGTGGTTCGTTTTCTTCCATCCAGTCGGTAAGATGATTATTTAATGTTGATGTATCCACGCGTTTCCCCAGCTGATGCTTTACCTTTAATACTGTATCAAGCAGATTCTCCACGCCGTCATTATTAAGAGCAGATAGAGCGACAATAGGTGCAAAGCTCAGTATTGGAAATAAAAACCTGATCCGGTCTGAAACTGCTTCAAAAACATTTGGAATATTTTCCTGAAGATCCCATTTGTTAAGTACTATTATTACACCCTTACCCTTACGGACTATCAGGTTTGCAATCTTTTTATCCTGATCAGAAAGCCCCTCGATGGAATCAATCATCAGAAGCACAACATCAGATTCATCGATACTTTTTATCGCCCTGTTGACCGAATAGTATTCAACGTTCTCGCTGACCTTTTTTTTCTTTCGTATTCCGGCGGTATCAAGCACCCGGAATCCGCGATTCTTAAAACTGAAAAACCCTTCTACAATATCACGCGTTGTTCCTGGAATATCAGAAACGATTGATGAGTTGGTTTTTGTAAAAAGGTTAGTGAGAGTGGACTTTCCGGTATTAGGTTTGCCTAGCACCGCAAGATTGATTAAGTCATCACCAGCATCACCACCATCACCTGCAGCCGCCTTATCCTTTACCCTCTCGTATAAGGCATCTATCAAATCACCGAAGCCTAATCCGTGCGATGCGGAGACCGGATAAACCTTGTCAAAACCTAGTGAATAGTAATTCCAGATCTGCTCTTCTTTCTCGGGTCCGTCGACCTTGTTGACCACAAGCATCAGCTTGTCGGAATAAGGCCGCATTTCTTCGATAAATATCTCATCTTCTGAAGTTGTTTCCTTCAGATCAAGTACAAGTATAACAAGATCAGCCTCGGCGACTATCTCAAGACTCCGCTTGACTACCAGATCATCCAGCTCTTCCTGATCAAGTTTGTATCCGCCGGTATCAACAAATTTAATCTCAAGTCCATTAATTTCCGCTACACCCTCAACAGGATCGCGGGTTACGCCGGGTGTAGGGTCAGTTATTGCTTTGCGTGATTTTATTATTCTGTTAAACAGGGTCGACTTACCAACATTGGGCCGTCCTGCTATAGCAACGACAGGCCGTCGGCCTGTTTCAGGCTTATTGCCTGAGGTGTTCGAAACGCTCATCCATCCATCCTCTCACAAATCTGTCAATCTCCTTGTAGGATTTCATTTCGAATATCGTACCTACAAGCTCTTCCGCTTCTACCATAGAGACTGAACGTATTATGTTCTTTATTTCCGGCACACTGAAAGAGCTCATACTGAAAATATCGAGCCCGAGACCCAGAAGGATCACGGCAGCATACGGATCACCGGCCATTTCACCGCACATAGCAACAGGTATAGACTGAGAATGCGCACCTTCAATTATCATTTTCAGCAACCGGAGAACTCCGGGATGAAACGGCTCATACAGATATGCAATTTTTTCATTGCCTCTGTCAACAGCAATTGTATACTGAATAAGATCATTAGTACCAATAGAAAAGAATTTTACCTTTCGGGCAAGGATATCTGCAGTTAAAGCAGCGGAAGGCACTTCAATCATGATGCCTAGCGGAATATTCTTATCGAATTGGACCCCTTCTTTCTCAAGCTCCAATTTCACCAGTTCATAGAATTCCAGCACTTGATCAAGCTCTTCAACCCCGGAAATCATCGGGAACATTATCCTGAGGTTCCCATGAACTGAAGCCCTTAATAAAGCACGTAGCTGCGTTTCAAATATATCCTTTCGGGTCATACAGAATCTTATAGATCTCCAGCCGAGTATAGGATTAGTTTCTTCAAAATATGCAGTACCCGGGAGAATCTTATCGCCCCCGAGGTCGATGGTTCTTATTGTCACAGGTTTATCACCCATTGAGGACAGAACCTGGCTGTAGGCCTTATACTGTTCATCCTCAGAAGCAAATTCTCCCGGCTGAATAAAAAAGAATTCCGATCGATACAACCCTACTCCGTCAGCTCCGTGCGAAATTACAGATTCGGTCTCTTCAGGTATTTCAATATTCGCTTTCAGAAGGATCTTTTTTCCATCCTTCGTCTCAGCGGGCAGTACATTTAGATTAAGAAGCTCGACTTCTTTTTTCTGCCAGTCATTCAGTTTCTTTCTATATTGTTCCAGCGTTGGTTCATCCGGCCGGACTATAACTATCCCCTTACCGCCGTCAATTATAACCATATCCCCGTTTCGAACTTCCGCTGTAATATTCCGAAGCCCGAGGACTGCAGGAATCTCGAAGGCACGGGCTAGAATTGCGGTATGTGAAGTTCGTCCACCGGCGTCGGTTGCAATCCCTTTAACCATACGCTTATCCATCGTCAGGGTATCAGAAGGGAGAAGCTCATGTGCTATCAGGATCACTTCTTCATTTAAATCCCGTAAGTCGACCCTCTTTTTATACAAGAGATTTCCAAGAACCCTTTTTGCAACATCACGGATATCGAAGGTTCTTTCTTTTATATACTGATCACTTGAAGCCTTAATCAGTTCTACAAAGCCCTTAACCGTCTCAAAGAGCGCTCTTTCTGCATTATATCTACTGTCGATAATTTTTGTTTTTATTTGTTTAGAAAGCTCCGGGTCATCAAGCATAAGAATATGGGCATCAAGAAATCCAGCTTCATTTATACTGTTTTCTTTATTCAGCGAATTTTTCAGTTCAACAAGTTCTTCTCTCGTCTTCTCAATCGCAATCTCAAATCTGGCGATTTCTACATTTACCTCATTTTCTTTAACTGTATACTCAGGCACTCTGAGATATTCATCGAGATAATAGAAGACTCTTCCTATTGATATTCCCTGTGATGCTGAAATGCCCATTATTTTTTTCATAACATACTAACTATAAAGCATTTAAAAGCCACGGTCAAATGCCGATAATTGCTATGTATGGCTCGTGGGAAAAAAAACAATAAAACATCTATCGGTTGTCTTTTCTGGATAGCCCTAATTCTGCTTGTACTCGTAATTTTTCTTTTCAATAGAGAAACGATACAGAATGTACTCGATGAAACAGGCTTTGTTGATATAGTGGCAAGGGAACGTGAGGAACGAAAACCTGAAGTGGAGCAGCGGGAAGCCCCTGAAGCTTCAGAGGACAATTCCGGAGTAACTGAGGTTGAAATTATAGAATCTCCTCCAGAAGATACCTCCGAAACGGAGATTGAAACTTCCCCCCCTGAAGAAACAGTTATTGCACTAGAAGTTGATCCGGAAACCACAGAACCCAAGGAGACCGAACCTGAAACTGTAAAACCAGCACAGAAGGTGAGAAGATCCAGACTCTATTTTATAGAAATACAGGATGATGGCAATATCAGCCTCAAGGATATAATCAGACCGGTTTACTATGTTGATTCTCCTTTGACGGAAACAGTTAATACCCTGCTTGAAGGCCTGTCCGGGTCAGAGCTTAACATGGGATTGATAAGCCTTATTCCTGAACAGACCGAGCTGCTGTCAATAAGTATCAAGGGGGGAACAGCATATCTAAACTTTTCCGACGGCTTCAGATTCAACGCATTCGGCGTTGAAGGATATAACGCACAATTAAAACAGGTTGTGTATACAGCTACGGAGTTTAGCAGCGTAAAGAATGTTCAGATTCTTATTGAGGGCTCTCTCAATGAATATATGGGTCCTGAAGGAGTGTATATCGGAGAACCGCTGAGCAGAGCTGATTTCTAAGTCCTAAGAGTTGAAGATATAATCTACAGCTTGACGGGCTTCGGCTGAAGCTTTGATTACTGTCCCTGCTTCCTTATGAAGAGGATGCACCTGATAGGCATCCAGTGCGAGTTACTGTCAATAGTTGTGGATCAGAAAAAAGCAAATCCTTCAACATCCTATGCAACATCCTCTAGGAATACACCATCCTTGCAGAATACGCCCTCCAATATCTTCGGAATAAGTTTATGACCTTTTATCTTCTTCC
>JAQQAL010000004.1 GCA_028532855.1 Candidatus Thalassospirochaeta sargassi | reverse complement strand
TAGAATATGATTCAGGTATAATGATTTTGAAACCTATACGAATTGACACTATGTATAAAAAATACAAAGATGTATTTAAGACCCTTGCTGCCTGATTTCATCTTTGCAACAGGGGGGAACAATCACTTTTCAGATCCCACATCTATCAACATAAATACTTTCCCTACAATAAATATTATAGTAAACTCTATAGAGCGGATCAAATCCGCATCAGAGAATTGGAGATATATATGCAATGTCCAGAATGCAGCGGTGAACTTCAAGGACGAAGCAGCCGTTATACCTGTAAGAACTGCGGAGCGAAATGGAAGGTAACCTTCAGATGCGAGCAATGCGGTGAACTGCCCAAGGTAGCAGCCAGCTGCGGTGCGGTAAGCTTTTTCTGCGATACATGTAACAGCCTTAAATCAAGAGAATCCATGGACAAGGAATTTGTTAAAGACACGGAATGACGCAGCCTCAATATATTGATGCTCATCTTCATATTTCTCCGGGTGCAGAGTTATCGGTTGACAGTCGTATCAAGACAGTTTTCCTGAATTCAGTCTCATCCGATGATTTTATAACGGTTGATAATAATTCATCCCCATCAGTCATGCCTTACTTCGGCATTCATCCCTGGCGGGTTGAAAACTCAAGCCAAGCAGAACTAAGGGTGCTTGAACAACAGCTTGCAACTTCACCGATCTGCGGAATCGGGGAATGCGGGCTTGATTTCAGTAAAAAATACAAGCCGGGCCGTACACATCAGACAAACGTTTTTTCAGCCCAGCTTCAACTGGCCAAAACTCTAAATAAGCCTCTTTCCATCCACTGTGTCCAGGCATGGGGAGAAATGCTTAATCTGCTTAAGCGTTATTCCCCGCTGCCTTCCCCTTTCCTACTGCATTCTTTCTACGGTTCGATAGAAGTACTCCGGCAGCTTCTTGAGCTTGGGGCTTACATATCATTATCTGAACTCTCACTGCAAAACTGTGAAAAAACAGCAGCAGTTATACGGGAGATACCTTTTGAGCGTATTCTGGTGGAAACTGATCTTCTTGCAGGTTCAGAAGATTTTTCCCTCAAAAACCACTTCAAAATTCTTCGGAATAATTATAAAACTATAGCAGAACTCAGCCCCCTGAGTGAAGAAGAACTTATATTCGGAGTCTTAGAAAATGGAAAGGTTTTCACGAACTGAAAAACTAATCGGACAGGCAAAGCTTGAAATACTGCAGGAATCGTCTGTAACTCTTGTAGGAGCCGGAGCTGTCGGCAGTTTTGCGGCCGAGGCTCTTGTGCGGAGCGGTATAGGTTCAATAACAATTGTCGATTTTGATGTTATAAGCCTGAGCAATATCAACAGACAGCTGTATGCACTTGAAAGCACCCTTGGCAGACCTAAAACTAAGGTGGCAGCAGAACGCCTGCTGGATATTAATCCTTCCTGCAAAGTAAAGCCTTTGAATATTCAGGCCGTAGAAGAAACGATTCCTGAGATTCTCGCTGATGAGCCGGACATTCTCATTGATGCAATTGATACGGTAAATCCTAAACTTGAACTGCTCAGTTATGCAGTAAATAACGGAATTCCGGTTATATCTTCGATGGGGGCTGCCCGCAGGTTTGATCCGACATCAGTTAAAACAGGTGATCTGTTCAAAACAGCACATTGTCCGCTTGCGAGACTGATGAGAAAATACCTTAGACGACGCGGGATAAAAAGCGGAATAATGTGTGTTTATTCGGATGAAACGCCGCATGGACCGAAAAAAGGTGAGATAGATAATGATCTTACCGGTGCCAACCACAGTACTAAAATCCTCGGAAGTCTGCCTACAGTCACCGGAATTTTCGGCCTCATGCTTGCAGATGCTGCAATAAAGTTTCTGATTGAAAAAACTTGACCAATACCCTCTAATTCATTAGTATGATGCTAATTATGCCGAAGTGGTGGAATTGGTAGACACAGGGGACTTAAAATCCCCCGGCTGTATAAGCTGTACCGGTTCAAGTCCGGTCTTCGGTATTAGATTCTTTTAAAGGCTTGTTCCACCAGCAAGCCTTTTTTTATGCTTAAAACTATTGTTGCCCCCCTATGCCTCACCTAAAAATCCAGCTCCCCGGGCGAAGCCTGCGGCACCCGCCTCTTTATCTTATTCTCTATGGTCCTGAAATGGTGCTCTTCAACGGGTGAAACAAGGGTAATAGCCTCCCCTTTATTCTCAGCACGGCCGGTTCGTCCAATACGGTGAATATATGTTTTCGGGGAACGCGGAAGCTCATAGTTTATTACATATGGCAGCCCCTCAATATCAATTCCCCTGGAGAGGAGGTCGGTTGAGACAAGAACCTGAAGCTTACCATACTTGAATTTGGTTAACAGGTCAGTTCGCACACCCTGTGTTTTTTTCCTGTGTATTGATTTAGCATCAATCCCATTTTTTCTAAGCTTGTCCGCGACCCTGTCCGCCCGTGCGACCGAAGACGTGAAAATCAGCACATGCGTCATTTCCCTGCTCTTTATCAGAGCCCTTAGCAGCGGCCCCTTCTTATCCTCAGGGATGAAATATACAAACTACTTGATTAACTCAATATCTTCATCGTCGGATTCAATCTTTATTACAACAGGATCACGCAGGAGTATTTGATTCATATTCTCGATATCATCATTAATGGTCGCGGAGAATAACAGGTTCTGCCTTTTAACAGGAAGCAGTTCAAATATCCGCTTCATTTCATCTGCAAAACCAGAATTCAGCATCTTATCCGCTTCATCAAGAACAAGGATTTTAATATTTGAGATCTTTACTGCATTCCGATCAACCAACTCAAGCAAACGCCCGGGTGTTGCAACAAGGATGCTTACATTCTGCAATGCCTTCATCTGTGGATTTATTGAGGCACCACCGAAAACGGCAAGTGTTTTTATCTGCTCGGGAAGAGTCTCCTCAAATAATCTGAATACATCATTCACCTGTACCGCAAGTTCTCTTGTCGGAACAAGAACCAGAGCATCAATGTGGCGGTTATTTACAGTGCTTTTTCCCAGCAAATTCATTAAAACAGGGATAACATAGCCGGCAGTTTTTCCTGAGCCGGTTTTAGCAATGCCCAGTACATCCTTCTTGTCAAGAATGGCAGGTATTACCTCTTTTTGTATCGGATACGGCTTTTGATAATTTTGAATCTTTAGCGTATGTAAAATTGACGGTGCTAATCCCATTGATTTGAACGGCATACTATTTCCTCCGGATGATTGCGGTATCCTCTTAAATCATAATGTATTATACTCATTGCCGGAGTATGGTATATGCAAAACACTAAAAGAAGCAATAAAAACAAGGCAGGTTCTCAACATCCTAATAATCCCCATAGGGGCAGATATGATTTTGTACGCCTGTTGGGAAGTAATAGCGAACTTAAAAAATATATCATCCCCAACCCTAAGGGTGACAATACGATAGACTTCAGTGATCCTGAAGCTGTCCTGTGCCTGAATGCAGCATTACTGTCATCATATTATAATATTAAAAAATGGCGGATTCCCGAAGGCTTCCTCTGCCCCCCGGTTCCGGGCCGTGCAGATTATATACATTATGCTGCCGACCTGATAGCAGAAACTGCAGGTGAAAACATTCCGAAGGGTGAAAAAGTAAATGTCCTGGATATAGGAACAGGAGCCGGCTGTATCTATCCGATAATCGGGAGTCAGAGCTACGGTTGGAACTTTGTTGCCACCGATATAGAACCAAGGGCCGTAAAATCGTCGCGATGGATCGTGCAGTCTAATCCCTGTCTCAAAGATAAGGTGACTGTAGTTCATCAAAAGAATAAGAAACATATACTCAAAGGTATAATAAATAAAGGAGACCAATTTCACTTAACAGTCTGTAACCCTCCTTTTCATTCGTCGAGGGCAAAAGCTGAAAATGCAAATAAACGGAAATGGAAAAACCTGAATTTAGAGCAAAATGCCGGCAAACTGAATTTCGGCGGTCGAAACTCAGAATTGTGGTGTCCAGGCGGTGAATTTGGATTCATTAAAAAAATGGCTGAAGAGAGCAGAGAATTTGCCGGGCAGGTCTGCTGGTTTACAAGCCTTGTATCCAACGGTAACAATGTTGCACCCTTAAAAAAACTCATTAAAAATATCGGAGCAGTACAGATCGAGATAATAGAAATGAACCTTGGTCAAAAATCCAGCCGGATAATTGCCTGGAGTTTTATGAACAAAGATAAAAGGATAGAATTATGATAGCCCCTCAGAAGATGAAAGATTTTTCTAAATATCTTAAACAGAACCATTCTCAGCTCAGGCCCTGGGCATCAAAAAATGGAATCGAATGTTACCGCATATACAACCGTAATATATCAGGCATACCATTTACCCTTGATTTCTATAAAAACAAACTGCATGCCTCATGCTTTGAAAATGAAATAGAAATAACAGATGAGGACGTTGATGAAATTCTTACGATAGCAGGTAAAACGCTTTATATAAAAGAGGACTCAATTTTTTATAAATACAGAAAAAAGCTTACGGATCATGATCAATACCGCAAATTTTCAGCAGAGGGAAAAGAGTTTACCGTTACTGAAAATAATCTTCGTTTTTCAGTAAATCTTTCCGATTATCTCGACACCGGGTTATTTCTTGACCACCGGGATACCCGGATGATGGTTATGGATAATTCGACTAACGCAAACGTCCTTAATCTTTTTGCCTATACAGGCTCATTTTCTGTTTATGCTGCAGCAGGTTATGCCCGGAGCACAACAACAGTCGATATGTCTAATACCTACCTTAACTGGGCCGAAAAAAACATGAAACTCAATAATTTCACCAGTAAAAATCACAGATATATTCATGCGGATGCACTGAGTTTCATTAAAGAAGCAAAAAAAGCAAAGAGAGATAAGTGGGATCTAATTATCCTTGATCCGCCTACTTTTTCAAACAGTAGAAAAATGACCGGCCATTTCGATATTCAGAAAAATCACGCAGATCTGATTACTGACTGTGCTCAACTTTTAAGCCGTAAAGGCACAATACTGTTCTCAACTAATTACCGTAAATTCAATATGGATAAAAAAGGCTTAAAAAACCTTATCATCAGGGATATTTCCAAAGAAACCATACCTGTTGACTTTCAGGGCAGCAAAATACATAGATGCTGGACTATCAGCATACGTTAAATTTGAGTTAATCAGATACCCATTCCGTATCAATTTTTCTCATTGTTCTTACTCACCTGCTAAGGTATACTGTATCATTGTGAAAACAGGATTAAATACGAGCAGAACCAGATTTCAATTCATACTCGGCATAGTTTTATACTGTTCATTTGGGATTCTCGACTACTTCATGCTGCCTATTCACAGAGATTTTGCATGGCTATTGCGGTATGCTGTGGTAGCCCCGTTCTGTTTCATTATTCTTGGGTTAACCTTTACCCCAATCCTAAAACGTTATACAAAACTCCTTGTGTATTGTGCTCTTATTGTGGGGCAGCTCAGTATTATGGCAATGCTTGCAGTAGCGTCACCTCTCGAGCCTGCATTCTACGGTTATTACGTAGGAACCGTAGTTATGCTGCTTTCATGCGAATTCATGTTCGAATTTTCGTTTAGGCATTCATTTTTCTATTTTATTTTCAGTATCATCATGTATCTTATCATTGCTGTTTTTTATCAGAAAATGCCGTTCAAAGAAAACCTTGACTATAACAGGAACTGGCTCATAGGTAACTTCTTCTTTTTTATCTTCATAGGCGGGATATCACTAACCGGTATCCGGCATCTTATGAAAAACCGCGATGAAGCCAACCATGCCAACCTAATGAAATCCTCATTTCTTGCAAATATCAGCCATGAGATTAGAACCCCTTTAAACGGCCTCACCGGCTGCGCAAGGCTGCTTGCATCGCCGGAAACAACCGAAGAGCAGAAACATATTTTCAGCAGCATCATCAACACGAGCAGCGAACAGCTTCTTGATATAGTCGACAGCATATTGACAATGTCGGAAATAGAAAATCGGCGCTCAGTCCTTGACCTAACTGAAATAAAAATATCTGATTTCCTCTATTCAATAGTCCAGCAGTTTTCATTTCAGGCGGAAGAAAAAGGTCTGGGTTTCAATTATGATAATCTTGTCACCCCTGACCGGGATGCTATTTTAACCGATGCAAGAAAGCTCCGGATGATACTCAACAACCTGCTTTCTAACGCGCTGAAGTTTACTGATGAAGGCAGCTTATCCTTCAAGGCTGGTTTTGTTTCCGACGGTCTCAGATTTGTCTTAGAGGATACCGGCATAGGGTTTTCCCAGGATCACGCGGATAGAATATTCGAGAGCTTTTACCAGGCTGACCGTGGTTACAGCCGGAAATACGGCGGCAACGGACTAGGGCTTGCAATAACAAAATCATTCACCGAGATGCTCGGGGGGACAATAACAGCCCAGAGCGAGCCGGGGCAGGGTTCAATCTTCACCCTTACTATTCCCGTTGATTCAAAATAAATTCATCTAAACCTTATTTGCCAAGCCCGCTTACCTGTAATATAATTCCTAGATGAAAAACACCACAGCAAAATTTTTATCAGAATCAATAAAGCATTATACAGGGATAGGCGGAATCGATGCCCTCGGAGGTACTCCCGTATCCTCAGCACAGAAGGGAAGTCTGTCCGCAGATATTGCTGCCTTTTTTGAATCTGTCGCGGCCGGCCAGCCCGACATCAGCCTTCTTCCTGAATCCGGAGCCCTCAGCAACTTCGCTGAAACTGCATTATCATATGATGGGTTTACAGACGCCGATGTCGTCGATTCACTCAAGAAACTCAGCTCCCCCCTCGACAGGGCACGGGCCGTATCAGAACTCTGGAGTCCTGAACTCCTCATTGATGATGATGAAATATTTAACAGCTGGAAGCTTAGAAAAGTTGCCGAAAATCCTCTGCCGTATAAGCCGGAAGAAATAATTATCCAGCTTAACGCACTCTATTCGCCCGCAGACAGGACAGCCCCGGACGGAATCGACGCTGAGACAGCAGCAGCTTATAACGAATATATGAGCACCAACCCGAAAAAAATTGCAGTTTATGATCACCCCGTTCCTGTCTTCACCAGAGGCACCGACCATGAACTGGAAAAATGCCTGGCCGAAATGGATGAAGATATAGCCTATGAGAAACAGAGCGGTGTGTTCCCCTCCGGCAAGAAACTCAGAGTCCTGGTGTCCATATCAACAACACATCAGGGACTTGATGAAATATGTGAAAACTGGCTCGGCAGTATAGTAAAAGAAATGAAACTGAACAACATAACCTGCTATTTACTTTCAGAAAACAAGACGGCTGACCTGCAGAAGATTTTAGGCCCTGCGGCATCAATCTTCACAGTACAGGGCAAATATGCCTGTCACTTCGGAGCATTGAAATACGCACAGCTTATTTTTGAACGCGCATACGGTACCAGAGCGGGTTTCAAGCTGGATACCGATGAAGGGATTCATTCAGCAGATATGAAAGAGGTATCCGGTAAAACCTGGCTGCAGCAGCTCTGTCACCCCTATTGGGGTGGAACAGCAATCAACAGCAATGGAGAGTCTGTGAGCCTAGGTTTCAATATAGGAGAATATGTAGACTCACGAGACCTTGAATCATTCGGGTATAAAAAAGCTATCCGCACCCCGGAGGTTAAACCCAAAGAGGATGTTCGCGGTCCCTACCTTATTTTCAACAAGGGGGGCTGTCAGGCGAAAGGCACAATGCTCCTCAACAGAACAAAAACACTTGAAGATTTTATATCCCACCCGCTTGTTAAAGGCGGAGGCTATGGAATTGACAATGACGGACTGCGTAAAGCGGTTCCAGTCGGATTCTCAATGGTCGGAAGGGCCGAGGACCAGCAGTTTTATTTCTCGGCTATTAATCAGGGGGTTCAGGGTATTTTCAATCCAATGAATCGAATCATTCATTATAAGGAAGATGTAGCAAAATCTGAAAAGCAGCATGTGGCAGGACGTAATGTTGCCGATATCTACCGGATGCTGCTGTTTCGAGAGCTCATGTGTTATCTTAATGTAGTTGATAACACAAAGCCCTTTCCGGCAAATTATGCATCAGAGCACGGTATAACACAGGCTTTTTTCCTCTGGCTGTATCTCATCTTCACTGAATCAGCTTCAGGAAATGAAGAAGAAGCAGAACACTATCTGGCCGAGGGATTATCAGAGCTCCTCCCGCTGCTTGATGAAATCGAATCAGGTAAGGTAATCAGAAGGTTCGAGTCAGAGCGTGAAGCCTGGAAGGACTTTATTTCAGCTGTTGACGCTATGAGCGTTGCTGATGCAGAGTCCTGGCTTGAAAGCCTTATAATCGGATAATTATTACTCAGGGTATTCCTCTGCTGGTTATGAAGTTTGCCTGGAGGGCCGGCGGAGCGTATTACCCGTTGCAATCTCTTACACAGATTGCGATTCTCAGTATCCTAGATACTCCCTTATTTTAGGTATGAAAAGCGGGCCGTATTCACTAAGCTTCTTCTCACCTACACCGTGCACTCGCAGAAAACTGCTGTTGTCAACAGGCTTTATGATGCACATATCCTTAAGGCTCCTGTCTGAAAAAATTATGTAGGAGGGAATGTTTTTATCTGCCGCGAGGCTGTTGCGGTATTCCCTGAGTATTGCATAAAGTGCTTCGTCGTAGTTGGCTGCGCCGAGACCGGCGAGGCTTTTTGAGGCAGTTTTCACGGTCACCACTTCCTTCTTCAGGATGTAGAAGGGTTCACGACCGTATAGGATTTCGCGGCCCTTCGGATTGAGCTTTACCGCATTGTAGCTTTCGGCATCCTGGTAGACGGCATCCTGCCGGATTAGATCATCTACAATGCTTCGCCACCAGCTCTTCGGTTTATCGCTGCCGGCGCCGTAGGTTTTCAGTTTCTCATGTCCGAATTTCCTGATTTTCTCAGTATCGGCTCCGCAAACTACGTCAATTACATGGACAATACCAAACCGCTCTCCGGTTCTCACGACAGCCGACATGACCTTCTGTGCGTCCACGCTCGCGTTTATTTTTTCAATCTTGTCTGTACAGATATCGCAGAACCCACAATGCTCATCAGCAGGCTCATCAAAGTACTCAAGCAGCTGTTTCCGTCTGCATACATTAACCGATGCAAAACTGGACATCCTGCGAAGATTGGCCTCAGCCTTCTTTTTTTCAATCCCGTCATGCATGTTATTAATATGATACTGAATCTTCATCATATCCCCGCCGCTGTACAACAGCAGACAATGCGCCTCAGCTCCGTCACGGCCGGCCCGGCCGGTTTCCTGATAGTAACCTTCCATACTACGCGGTAGATCACCGTGCACTACAAAACGGACATTCATCTTATTTATCCCCATTCCGAAGGCTATTGTGGCACAGATAACATCAATCTTGTCCCGGTTGAAAGCGTCCTGACATTTCTGCCGATCTTTTTGGGGAAGCCCAGCGTGATAGGCACGTGCTTTAATTCCTTTTGAGACTAAATAATCAGCGGTTTTTTCAACATCCTTTCTTGATGTCCTGTAAACAATCCCTGCCTGTCCCCCGTGATCTCTTATGAAGGCAGTGATTTGATCAAGAGCACCGTTTTTCTGCTCTACCCTGTAAAAAAGTTCGGGACGGTTAAATGATGCCCGAACAGTATATGGGTCTACAAGCTTTAGAAGGTTTATAATATCGTTCTGGACCTGGATTGTAGCTGTGGCCGTAAAAGCCGCTACGGGGACGTCTGGAAAGTACTTTTTTATCCTTGAAAGATTCAGGTAATCGGGTCTGAAATCATGTCCCCATTCTGATAGACAATGAGCTTCATCTACTGCAAAGAATTTTACCGGCAAATCTCTCAGTTTCTCATAGTATCCATCAAGCGAAAGCCTCTCCGGCGAAAGATAAAGCAGTTTTATTCTGCCTTTAAACAGATCAGAATAAACCGCCTGCGCTTCCGCAGGGCTCAAAGAGGAGTTTATGAAGGCGGCATTTAATCCGTTCTCTACAGCCTCATCCACCTGATCCTTCATCAAAGCGACAAGAGGACTTACAACAATACTAAGACCGTCAAAAACTATAGAAGGGAGCTGATAGCAAATCGACTTTCCGCCCCCGGTGGGCATTGCCGCAAACACATCCCTGCCATCGAGAACTGCTTTAATTATATCTTCCTGGTTATCACGGAATTTTTTATAACCGAACTGATCTTTAAGAATTCTTTTTAGATTCACAGCGGCATTATATCTTTTTTTTGGGATCTGAAAAGTGATTGTTCCCCCCTGTTGCAAAGATGAAATCAGGCAGCAAGGGTCTTAAATACATCTTTGTATTTTTTATACATAGTGTCAATTCGTATAGGTTTCAAAATCATTATACCTGAATCATATTCTA
>JAQQAL010000003.1 GCA_028532855.1 Candidatus Thalassospirochaeta sargassi | reverse complement strand
GGAAGAAGATAAAAGGTCATAAACTTATTCCGAAGATATTGGAGGGCGTATTCTGCAAGGATGGTGTATTCCTAGAGGATGTTGCATAGGATGTTGAAGGATTTGCTTTTTTCTGATCCACAACTATTGACAGTAACTCGCTCCGCCGTACGGTCTGGTTAAGAAAGGCATTTAACAAGAGATTTGGAGCAGTCTTAGCTATTGTCACGGAAATTTTGCTTGCGCAAAATCCGCGCCAATACCCTCGAAGACTCGGGCCGCTAAGCAGCTCAAATCGTCGTTATAAGTAACCAAAAAATGGGTTTACAAAAGTCTATAGGCATCATTTACATTGAAGGATGTAAATGTTGAAGTGATAAAACGAAGAAAATATGATAAAATTGTATAGAGGTTAAAAATGTATGATGTAACAATTTTTATCTTTTATGGATTACTTCAAGCTGCTATTGGGGTACCGTTCTTTCTGAAAAAAGTCCCTCCGAACAGAATTTTTGGATATAAAAGAATACTTAAGCTTAATGATAAAGAATTATGGTATTCAATTTATCGCTTGTTTGGGCAAAATCTGATTTTATCTGGAATAATTTTAATACTTTTAAGCGTTATAATAATGTTGATATTCAGGAATGCTGAAGAGGAAATATCAAGAATTATTAATACAGTTATAATGATTGTATTGCTTGCATTAGCAATAATTCGTTGTGAGATCTACTTGAGCAAGAATAAAGGGTAATTCAATCATGGGAGTCGAGACTTCGTGAAAATAAAAGAAGGTTTAAGGATGCAATATATTATATTAACAACGAAATAAAAATAATGAATTAAAATTATTCTGGAGGATAAAATGATAATAAAATCAAATAGACACTTTTTTGTAATACTTTATTTATTGGTACTTTCAATAATTCCGATTGGTTTTTATTTAATTAATTCATCAAATATCATTATTTCAATAATTTTAGAAGCAGTTGTAATAATATTCTCAATTATTATGTTTTTCGTATTGAAGAAGAATGAAATATTATTCGAATCTACAGAAGTAGGGATAAATATAAAAGGTTCCAAAGAAGGTAAATACGATCCGGATTTTATAAAATATGATGAAATAGTAAAATGCGATATTGATGGGAATAGGATAAGAGTTAAACTTAAGAATGATAAAATAGTAATACTACAGAATTTAGGTAAAGATTTAGAAAACTGTCATAGCGAGATAATTAAACAAAAAAATATTTCTATTACTTAAGAATTTAAAGAAATATTGAAAATATGTATTTTGGATGAAAATAATATGAAATGGAGAGTATGAAAAGAAAAAAGTACTTATAACAAGAGATTTGGAGCAGTCTTAGCTATTGTCACGAAGTTTGCGTGGCAAACTTCCCGCCAATGCCCTCGAAGACTCGGGCCGCTAAGCAGCTCAAATCGTCGTTATACGGAATACAGATTTGGAAAAAATATCATTGAATGAAAATGATGTTTAGGTGGGTAGTATGGGGTGCTAAAGAAAATAAGGAATTGAATGTTTTTGTTGACAAAATGAATATTTAAGAATAAATTTGAATAAAGAGGTGTGTTATGGCAAAAACAATAACTATGCGTGTAGATGATGATACTTACAGTTTAATAAAAACAGCTGCTGAAGGGGATAGAAGGTCGATATCAAATTTTATTGAATACGCTACAATTGCATTTCTTACAGAGGAGAGCTTTGTAAGTGATAATGAAATGGATGAAATTCTTGCAGATGAAAACCTTCTTAAAAGCTTCAAACAGGGTAGAAAAGAGATAAAAGAAGGAAAGTATCGGATCGTTGGATAAGTATAAGATTGCAGAAACTGAACAGTTTCAGAAGAAAATTAAAAAGAATAAATACAAAAATTTATATAAGAAAATTACCGAATACATATACCCACTTCTCAAGAAAAATCCTTACTTTGGTCCAAATATAAAAAGATTGAAAGGTGAATATTCTGGAATGTATAGATACAGAATTGGAAAGTTCCGAATGTTTTATGAAATTGATGATGAGCAGATAATAGTATTTATTATAGATATTGAAGATCGAAAGGATGCATATTAGAAAATCATTGAGGAATAGTAGATGTATGACGGTATATGGTTTATAACAATAGGAATAATTTATGTTGTTTTTGGGTTACCTCTATTTTTTAAAAAGATAAAGCCTAATAAGGTTTTTGGATTAAGAACTCAAGATTTAAGAAATAATCCTGAATTATGGTATAAACGAAATAAAATTGCTGGCAAATATCTAATAGTATTTGGAGTAATATCAGTTGTAATAAATACTATTCTGATGATTTTTTTAGAAAATTTATCATCTGAAAAAAAGCAATTAATTGCAACAATTGTTATCATCTTCCCAGTAGTAATAAGTATTATTATTTCAATGATTGTTACTAAAAAAGAATTATAGCACCAGCGGTAGCATAGAAGAAATTAATAGAAATGCTTTGGATAAGAATCATTTAAGATAATGGGTAAAAATATTAATGCGATATATCCGTATAACAAGAGATTTGGAGCAGTCTTAGCTATTGTCACGATTCTGGCAGAGACGTTCCGCGCTGATCGCGCTGCACTCCAGAATCGCGCCAATGCCGCTGAAGACAGCGGCCGCTAAGCAGCTCAAATCGTCGTTGTGCCGCTCACTTCTGTAGACTGCTACCTATTGCTCTATTTTACTACAGTATAAGGAATTAGTCAAATTATATTGCTTTGGAATCGGTCTGATTCGGTTGCATTTCCCCCAATTCTTACAGTTTGTTGCTGTCAGATATGCATACATAATAAGTAATAAAGCTTAAAACAGGTGATATGTTTTATGCATGACAAAAAAATAGTTTTGGGCTAACCATGGTTGTGTTAGAATGAACAAGAAAAATCACATCTATATATTAAAAATGATAGGTGTTATGAGTCAGATAATAAGAATACGCCAAGAACATTGTTTGACGGGCGAAGAGATGAAAGCAATTTTATCAAGAAATAACTATGCAGATTTGGAGTAATAGGTATAAAATTAGCATGAAGAAGTTAATATGAATGGAAAAAATAAGAAAATGTTTATCATCCAGGTTCCTATTTTCACATCAAAAGAAAAACCCTGTGATACTGGAATGTTTGAACCTTTGAATTATGAGGAACTACTTAATGGAATTGAGTACAAAGTAAAACAATACAACCTTTCAGGTAAAAAGTTGAAGCAGAAGAAGAAAAATAAAATTAAAGAAATAGAAGTTGAAAGTATTGAAAGTAAAAGAGTTTCTATAGGTGAACATGAGGCAATTCTTCTTAGAATTAATGCATGTGAAACAAACAGTATAGACGGATACGTAGAAATCGATAGAAAAATTACTCTAAATGAAAATAGCAAGATAGGGAGTGAGAATTATATAGCTTTATTGTATCCAGATATTATTGGAATTGATCCTGAAGAATTAGTATATAGATGGTTAATTTTTTTATATGAAGACCCAAATAAAGAAAATAAAGAGATATCAAGTATAATAAAATTAGTAGCAAAAAGAATATTAGATATTGAGATCAAAAATGTTAAGTTAAATGATGTTCTTGCTAAAATAAAAAAGATGGGAAATATCCCAGAACTAAGAATCCGATTGTTTAGTGTAATAACAGAGGATAATGAAGTTGACATTATGCATAAGGAATATTTAAGTAAATTCAAATTAAAAAAAGAAAAAGATATTTCATATCGAAATATTCCGTATGATGATACAGCAGATTTAATAAAAAATATTGATTATGAAGATTTTGATAGTTCTGAAATTAAAGTCAGTGATGGAAATAATGAGATCAGAATAAAAGGACATTTAAATAATGCCAAGGAGAAAGTTGATCAGATAGCAGAAGAAATATTTAATGAAAGAATTTATATAGAAGAAGAGGAAATGGCACATATTTATGAGGAAGATTTTATTGTAAATAAAATTAAGATAGTAATTAATAGGTTTATGAAAATTAATGAATAGCATTGAAGTTTTAGATGAATTATTAAGTGACCTTAGTAGTTTCTCATTAGTCACATTCGGGTTTTCAGTAACGCTGTTTACATTATTGTATTCTTTCATAATTTCTAAAAGGGAAACATTAAAAGAGTTCAGTGACAAAATTAAAGAAGGCAATAAAGATCCTTTTCTGTTAAGAAGATCAAGTTTAGCAAAGAATTTCATATTACGCATGAGGAGAATAAGCAAACATATAATAATTACTATTATTATTGAAATATTTAACTATATTCTATGTATAATTAATAAATATTTTGTTTCTATATTAGCGAATAAGAAAAGGGTTATTTTTGTGAATGTAACGCTAACCATAGTTATTATAATCTATATATCAATTATGCTTGGTGTTACAATTAGAGATTATGCAAAGAATACTAAATTATGAAATTTAGTCGATTAAGAAGAATCCAGATCTAACTACCTTATGCGGTCTATATGTCGGGATCGAAATAAGTTTATAGCCGAAGAGCACATAATAGTGATGTTTTGTGACGTTTTTATTTTACTAGATGAGTTGGTATTATAGGTACACTTAATTATACATATATAAAAAATTAGAAAAAACAGTTATGAGGTTAAAGCTTTGGCAAAAAGAGATCCTGAAAAAACATTAAGAAATAAAAAAATAAATGAAATAACAATAGAAATAAAGAAATTGCTGCCAGAAGTTATTCGTTTGACTTCTGCAAAAAATGAGCATTCACTCAATGGTAAATATGGTGGTAAGTATTCAGCATATATCGATATAAAGAATGAAATTATTCTTAGCCCAGAACAATTTATATCTTTATATTTCAATGGTTTTCATCGGAAATTAGAAGACTTAGGTATATATGCAACATACGGCAATGCATATTATGATGCATACTCAAAAGTTAAAAAATATCCTGTAGTATTGGAGTGGTTGAAATTATTTTTACGGAGAACCTATCTACGAAATTATGAAGCATTATCAAAGCAGCGACCTACTGTAGAAGAGTCTGTCATGTGGATAGGTCAAGAAAATGCGTCATATGGAATACTAATAACACCTAGATTTAAACGAGGGCAATGGGAAAATGATAAAAGTGAAATTAGACATTTTAAGCCCAATTATTGGACAATAGGGCATATCCTTGAAACAGGTTTGGTAATTCCTTTTATAGATGATAAAAGGAATTTCAATGATGTAAATGATTACTTGTCGTTTTTTAAGAATACCATAGTTAGGAATTCAGGTTCCATACATGAAATGGAGATTGCTAGTCGTTACTGTGACTTCGTCAAATCTTCAGATGATCCCCAATCTATCCCTTTGCTGATTCCGGAGTTCAGATTCGATGGCATCGAGAAAAAACATATCTATAGGCTCGATTTTACTATTGTTGATGGATATAGTATGAGCAAAGTTGGATTTGAATTGTCACCATGGTCTACACATGGGGCTCTAAAAAAGGTGAATGAAAAAACACAAAAACAAGTTAATGAAGAAGCTTTGTTAAATTTTGAGAAGGAAATGACTAAACTAAAATCTTATTTCCGAAAATATGATATAACCGTTTTAGTTTATACTGATTCCGATCTTAAAAACTATGATAAAATTTTTGATGAGATAAAACAGTATTTAAATCCTAAAAAATATGCAGCACAGTTAGAATTTCAAGCTATTGAAGATTTTCTTAATTGGGAAAAATAGATTGCCATAATAATATCAAAGATGGTTCACCGGCTGCCGCCCGTGAACCCCAAACCGCTCAAAGGCTTCTAACCCACCTCCCGGACTGCTGCCGCAGACCGGCGGCTTCTTTCCCAACCTGCCGCAAAAATCCACGCAAAACGCCATGCGTTTTACGTTCCCTATTTTTGATCTCGAGCCGTGAGTTACTGTTTCCGGCAACCGCGCTGCCGCGCTCCCTTTGCCGGGGCTGATAACAAATACCATTTCCTGTACGAACTCTCCGCAGCGCGTCCCTGCGCTGCATCTGCGGCAACTTTTCAGGTAACCAGGCGGCCCTCATCAAACAGCCATCCAATAGAAATCGTGCAGGGTAGGTAATCTCCACGTCCTTTCGGCAAGCACAATCAGTGCCCTTGTATCAGGGAACCGGAAAAGGCTATTGAACAGCTGCCATCTTCGGCCCGGCTTTTTACGGCCTCCATCCGGACCAGCGCTGAAAGGTAATTTATTGTATTTCTCCCCCCTCCCGTCCCCCCGCTGGGGGGAGCGTCCGGCTTCCAGCCGTAAAAAGCCCGCGCAGCCGCCGTGTTTCACACCGCGGCCCCCCTTACATCTTCATAACCTCTAATACTGGAGGGCTTATTCATCATCGCCCGGCTACGGACTGCCTGCGGCAGCTCCTCCGCCGGGCACAAATAGTTTTTCGTTTTTATTTTCGCTCCCTCGGGGCGTGTTTTTTCCGGTTAGTTCGAGCATGTTCACATACGTTGATGACTTTCCGTGAACCTTGTGAACTATTTTCAGAAACTCTATTCTGTATTCTTATTACTTGTTTTCTATATAATTCTTCTTTCTCTATATTATTTTCTTAAGTTAGGTTAAATAAGGTTCACAAGGTTCACCAATAGGAAAAGAGAGTTGTTAGGCTTATCCCAACGCAAAAATGCGTGAACCTTTGAGTGAACCTTGTGAATAGAAAATTGCCCATAAAATAGGGAGTACGGAGGGAAAGAACCAGAGCTATACATTCGAATTTTAGGAGAATATAAATTGGGGTTCACTGAAGTAGCCAAAGACGGGGCTAAGGTTCACAGAAATCTGTTGATGTAGGGCTATTTTAGAAGGGTAATATACATCCAATGAACTCCGTTGTTTTGGCGCACCTTATCAAAACCAGCTTCTGCCAGCCGCATCCCGAAAGTTCTGTTACTCATTAAATGCTCATTATTCTCTTCCGACCAAAGCTTATAAGCTGCATACAAAACGGAGGATTTAACGAGCCCTTGCTGATCCCTCTTACAACACTCCTGCAGGAAGCTCTCAAGAGCACTCATATCATTGCGATAATCCTTATTAGCTTTATCAATAATAGGTGGATTCCCAAGCCCTTCCTTCTGCCAGAGGATGCAGCCTTCAACCATCCAGTTTAGAATGCCCGGCAATTCCTCCCGCAATTTTGAGCCGAGTTTAGGATCTCGTTGTTTCTCGTTGAAGGTCACTTCGAAAGGAATAAGCTTCAAACGCCTCCAGATTGCATCATCCATTCCGGAAACCTTCGGCTTATGGTTGGTAGCCATGAAAATCTTGAAGGTCGGAACAAAGTCGAAGTACTCCCCATAGAGAAATCTTGCGCTTATTTTATCATCTCCGGTCAGCCGCTTCACAACTGCCTCGGCCAGCTTGTTTCCGTATTCAGCCTCCATAGCCGAGACAAAGCGGGTTCCCTTAAGCCTGGCAATATCATTACTCGGTCCGTCTCCCTTCTTCTGCATGAAGGTCTCTGTAGGGGTATTAGCGCCATAGTCTCCCATGATCTCCATGATGATATTGATAAAGGTACTCTTACCGTTTGCACCGGTTCCATATAGGATGAACATCGCCTGGGCCGAAACATCACCGCTTAACGACATTCCTACTACCTTCTGTACAAATGAAATAAGTGAACTATTACGTTTAAAAATAGAGTCCAGAAACTTTATCCAGATTGGACAGTCAGCTTGTTCATCAAACTCTACAGGTGAGATTCTTGTTATAAAATCCTCCGGGTTATGCTTTAACAGCCTGGCGCTGCGTAAGTCTATACTTCCATTCTTACAGTTAAAGATCATATTTAACGTATCAAGCTTCTTAGGCTGTATCTTTGCCTTCTTCATCCAGGCTGCAGTCTTCACCATAGCATCGATTTTTCGATTTGTCTTTGAACGCCCCGCATGCTCAATCAGCATAATAGCCTCATCAGCGTCTTTTAAATGCTTTCCTTTCTCATGCATCTTATCAATGCTGTCCATCGCCAGCTGATATATATCATCCTGCTCATCTTTCAGCCATCTACAACCGTCCCAGATAATCCACTTTTTCCAGGCGGCACAGTATTTGATCAATCCTTCATAATCCGCAAGCAGTTGTTTTGCATTATATGTATCATCAAACAGCTTATCATCGGAAACATTCCTCTCAGCAATCACATAGATCGCCTCACGCTCAAGGTTTACTGCAGGTTTCAGGATAACCGGATTGTCCTTAATACCCTTAAGTCTTTCATGGTATCTCTCAAACCTGAGTATTGTCCCATCAACTGACTTCTGATACTGCTCATCAATTTCTTTGGAGAAGCTCAAGTATTCAAGATAGAGTTCAGACAAAACCTCCTGCTTCTTCATCCTCTGTATTCCTGCTATTTGATGAGCAGCTTCAATGGCATTGTTTGAAACATCAAGCTCCTGTGCTTTATTCTTACTAATGAGTTGTTCTGCATTCCTGGTTTCCCAATTTTCAAAGCGTGCTAATACTTTTACAAGTTTCTTAACATTTCTTTTTTCAGCCATCTAACCTTCCTATACTTCTCCTTCTTCGCCTATAAAGACTTCTACCGGATCTCCGGGGGAATAGCGGCCATCAATGAATGTTATATGTGCCCAGAAGCACCACCATCCTGATTCATCAAGGTCTCCGTTTTGTACGTTGTAGCGGAGTATTCCCTGAAGCTCGTCTTCAACCGTGAGAGGAAAGCTTCCTTCAATGCCTGAAGGCTTCCGGTACTTAAGCAGGCATACATCAGCTCCTGAAAGCTCAGTGTAGGTGAGTACCGGGAATGACAGGCTTGAGTGATTTTTAAATAGTCCCATCAGCTTATCCTGCTATGTATTTCATATTCCGTTGTTATCCTACTGATAATAGTAATCTCCTTCTTGCTCCGCACCTTCCGCCTTATGATGTAATCCCATATTTCTGTTACCCCGGTTATAGATATAAATTTTGTTGCTCTGCGGATGATGCTCTCTTGTGCATCCATGTTCGCTGAACTAATTCTAATAGAATTAGAAATCCTGCTAATAGGCGTAGTTGTGGTAGGGTGTTCATCTATAGTTCTTTTGCCCTGGTGCTTCCTATTGCTCACATCAGTTGTTGTGAGGTTCTCTATCAGTTTCCTTGTTTTCATTAGCAGGTCATCAAGTGTTGTAAGAATGTTTGCCTCGGTTATAAGTTTCACCGTTCTGCCGGCCATTCGTTTTATTGAATCAGTCACGCTGATTGCTGATGTAACTAACCGCATCAATCCTATGCGGTGTAGTATTAAATCTTTCTGACTGGACAAGCTCGCTATGCCGCGGCTCATCCCCTTGCACCGAGTAACTGTGTCGCTCGGCGTATTCAGTTCCAGGTTGTTTCTAATGGAGTCATATACTCTGATTATCGAATCTGAATTACCGGCGCTGTTTGCGATGCTTCTTGTGTAGTTCTGCTGGCTGATGTAATCGAAGTACATGCTTAATGTTATCTGGTCAGCACTCCAGCCTCCGGTTACAAATGATGAAGGAGGAGAGCTTAAGCTTTCAGCATCCATTTCCTTTGCAGTTCCGCCGTTATCGAAATATGGGAAAAGATAGTATTTTGGTAGATATGCAAGCCATACTGTTGTTCCTGATGCTATGTTACCCGGTACTGTGAAGTCAGCGGTGAGCCATTCGCCTGATGAACTTGGAGAGCGGAGGTCTGCGTATTCTTCATTTGATGATATCTTTGTTCCAGGGTTTGAACCTGAGTTTGCAAACAGACAGGGGTAGCCTCTTGCCTCCGAATCGCGGTGGTATGAGTATATATGCATGGTGCAATCACCGTTTAAGGCATTCGGTACCGTATATGGATTTGCAGGCATTATCATCTCGTAGGAGTATTCGTATATATCGCCGCCATCATTATAAAGGTGTTGTGAGCCTACGCTGCTTGTACCAATTACCGGGTCTACTAGAACAGGAAACCTGCAGCGTTTCAGGAAGTTCTCCGGTATGGTCATTACAAGTCCTGTTCCGTCGTAGTCAATCTCACCCCAACACCAGAATCCTCTTGAGTCGATTATCTTTGGTCTGTAAATGTGGCATAGCTTTCCGGTCTTATACTTGTTATTCTTGTTCTTCCAGTAGACTGCATAGCTGCCTCTGATAAAAGGTTCGATTTCCCTTTTAGGGTTTACTCCCTGCTTGTAAAATGACAGACCCTGCGGAAACTCAATCGGTAACCTAATCTCGCCAAGCTTTGGAGTTTCATTTATAACGATGTCATATTCTATTTGGTTCTCATCCAGTCGGGTGATGATATGTTTTCGCTTGTTGGTCTCAATGCTGAGTTTATTGCTGCGTTCTTTTGAGTCCCGAACCCGTTCATGCCTGTCAGATGTTCTAATCGATATAAAGGCTTCCTCATCCCATTTTGATAGATTGATATCCGGAGGACAGCGGCGCTTTCTTGGATACGCGTTTACCCTGCAGGGAGTGTCATCTTTTGATTGGATATAATCAAAGCTGTTCATCAGGTTCCCAGGAAGGTTATTTCCCATTCTATCTGCAGGGTGTCGTTACTGGTGATATTCACCTCCGGAGTTATCTGCGCGTATGCCAGGCATTCACCGTTTGTGGCTGCATTCATCAGAGCTGCTTCATCTATTCCGTTGGTATTAAGAGAACCTGCGGGGAAGGTTGCCCGGTAGATGATCACGTTGTCATCCGCCGCATCAAAAGCTCCCTTTGTTTGAGGATAGCCGGTATCCATCGCCCGTCTTGTCCCAACCTGGTTGTTGCAGCCTGTATTGGCTTTTGTACTTACTCCCGTCCACCCAGTTCCAACTGCGATTCTTCCGGTTGTATTTGTGATTTTGGTTTTTGTAGGCGCGGTTAACAGCCAATCCGCTAATAGGGCATCACCTTGGTTGGTGATGATGTTATGTTTCTTTTGAATCAGCGGTCGCCCCGGAATCCATAAGGCTTTTCGTAGTATTCCTGGATCTTTTCGTTTTATCTTTCCATGCTCATCTAATACCCTTACTGTAACCATCCCTCGTGCTTTGACTTTCTCATTTCTAAACATTTAATTACCTCTCTATTTCACTGTATTTATTGTTACTTTGCCGGCATTGGATAAAATCCTGCTGGTGATCTTTAATCCGACTATCCCGAACATCACGATCACAAGTACAATCAGCCATATCCATTGATCAATGAATCCACCGACTAAGAGCTTTGTCGCTATCAGGAAGCACAGTGGTTTAAAACCGATGAGCTTCGACGGCAGCGCAATGCATCTTTTAATCAAGGTGATTAGATGCTCTTTGATAGTCATCTCCCAGACGGGTTTATCTGATATGATTATTCCATCCCGGCTCTCATTTTCTTCTTTCATGGTTCCTCCTATTTATAAATTGCTATTAGAATCACAGCGGCAAGCATCCCGAGTTCGATGATTGTGTCCAGAGTGCTATGTTTACCGGCTGATATTGATTTGTGTGATTTCAAGTGTGATTTGAGACTTCGGCCAATCGAACAGGTTTCCGGATTGCTTTGTCGTTCATCGCATTTACGTTCAGTGGTTTTGATACGTTCGATTGCTTCCTTCTTGAAACTCTTCATCTCACCCCGCAACTCGGAGATTTCCATAATTAATTGGTTAATAAGAATTCTGTCTTCCTTATTCATTTCACCTCCTTTTTCTTCCCGCCATGGATGGCGGTTAATATATCTGAAGTTTGAGAATCAAACTTCCAAATGAAATTAAACAGGATGTTTAATTTCATTACTCCTCCGTTAACTCGGTTTTTATTTCAAAACCGTCTTCTTTTGTGTAATTCATTTCAAGGTTTGTGATTTTGCAAAGTGTTCTACTCCCGTCGAGTCTTTTGAAATAGGTTAGGGCGCCTGTCCGGATGAAGAATATGCAGTATTGGGTGTAGAGGGTATAACGCTTTCTTTTGGTTTTGAGTGCTTCAAGGGTAGAATCAACCCAGTCTTCGTATTGGGGTTTACCGTTCCAGTCTGCATCAAGGAAGTATCTGCCGGTGACGTTCATTACCTTGAGGCCGTGTGTCTCTATGGAGTCTTCATCGCGTTTGTAACAGCTGCAGTTTTGATGCATTACTATCGGACGGCCGTCAATGTTTAGGTTCTTGATTTCATCATCTGCGCTGCAGGATAGTTTTATTAAAGCCCGGTCCTTATGTGATTCAACATCATATTCATCAATGCTGACTGCTCCATTCTGGTTTTGCATACGAGTTCCGACGATTGTTTGGTTGTCTACCTGGTCTCCATATACGACAGGAAGTTTGTTACCATTCAAAAGTGCTGAGTATTGGGCTTCTACTGGTGGTTCTTGTTCTATCCTTCGTTTCTCTCCAGCAAAGCTGAATGGGTATGATGATTCAAGGTTTGAGTTGTAGATTACTGGTTGTTCATCATACTTCCAGATTGTTTGATGTTCTAAACGTTCTGGCTTGTTCCATCGGAGGCGGATGTCGTTTTTCTGGAGTTCTCCGGCGCTTTCTTCATCTACCTGGTAGCAGATGTTTTCATTCAACTCTGGGATTTCATCAGCAGCTTGAGATTCATTCTGATAACGTGAATCTGAAAGGATTAGTTTCTTATCGGTACCGCCTTCAATGTTAGCTTTGAAGGTTTTTGCAAGGTCGGATAAATCGGTCCAGGTATCACGATCTAATACAGTATATGGTGTTGATAATAAGATTGAGCAGCTTTCTATATCTGAAGATTCTATTCCTGCTTTATTTACAATCAGGTGAAATATACTTGATTCTGGATGTTCTTTATCACTGATAGTACCGTCAACGATTGTTTGAGGGGTACTCCAGTCTTTGGCTGATTCTATTCTCTTTATTCTGGCTGGGATATCTTCAAGTCTGAGTCGGTATTTAATTTTACTGCCGCCATTTTTTATTTCTTGAAGATTTGAATCATCGGGGTATAATGTAAAGCGACGGAGGTATGTTGAGTTATTACCGCATGAGAGTAATATCATGATTTCTGTAATCTCTGTTCTTGAAAAAACTCTGTGATCTTTACTGAATGTTATTTCTGCTGTTGATGTAATAATTCCTGTTTGTTCATAATTAGAGTAAAAGACAGCTGATTCTATTGAGTTATGATCAATGGTTTGGATATCATCTGCTTTATATGAAAGATCAATTTTGATACTGATGGGCTCTGTTCCGTGTAAGATGGTGTCATTTAATGATGGATCTATCTGGAAAAAGGTCATTTGCTCTCCTGTTAAGAAAAGTTTAATATTATTTGGAATCTCGTGAAGGTAGGGGTTGCCCCTATTTTCAGTGAAAATATTATGTTGAAGGTTTTAAATAGCCTCTAAACTGAGTAATTTGAAATTAATATATTTTTAGATTGGAATTTGAATGGGATGATGGAAACATATAAAGTAGATAAAGAAATCATAAATAGGCTAAGAAGAAAATATTCTAGATATGATTTAATAAAATTAAAACTTGGGATTAGATTATTACGCTTTGTTGATACTTTACCTGAATTCCGTGGAGGGTTTATTTCTGGAAAGCAGCAAGAAGTAAAATTCTTAAAGAAAGAACCGCTTATTGATTGTTCGATTCCAGTAGAAGATGTATTGGAGTTATTATCTGTAAGAGTTTACGATTTTATTCCTTTAGAAGAAAAAGATAAAATAACAAACAATATATATAGGTTAATAAAGAAGTTCCCTGCTCCCATGACAAGGCTATCTGAAGTTAATAAAAAATTAAATAATTTTGGCAATGATTATTTATCCACCGGTTGGTCAAACATTGGCTCTATTAAATGCAATGAAAACAATTTTACAAATGCAATTTCATATGCATCATTTTCTTTATTAAAAATATCAGAATCTTGGGGTATTGTTTGTGTAAATATTACTATTGATGAACAATTCTCAAAAAGAATAAAGGATATCTCAAATCAGAAATATGTCGGAATGAATCTCTATCAATCTACGTGGAAAATGTTTCTGAAGGGGTTATGGGGTTATTCCGCAATTATGCCCAATGCAATGTTCGTTAATGAAATCGAATCGCTTTTTGAAAATTTGTACAGAGAAATAGACATGAAAATTATGAAGAATGTCAATGGCATTTTGAGTCAAGAAAAAATCGAATCTCCAAAAATCAATGTGTTTTCATATAAAAAAAATGCTGAGAAAGAAAATGTAGAAAATAAAAATATTTTTTGGAGTTTTTTTGAAATTGAAGATAGATTTATTTGGAATTATAAGTCTGAAAATGTTAAATTGCTATTTCCACAAAGGATAAAATTGTCGAAGTCCCATTTTTCTACAATGAATTTATTTTTTGATCAAGAAAAAACAAATTACCCTAAAGCGTACATAGATTTAGACAATTTTATCAATGTTCAATTTAATGGATGGAATATGATTTTGGCTCCATTGTTATTGATGGAAACATATGTCGATAGTTTGTTTTTAGATATTTCAAACTTTAAAGATACAGTCTTTTCGAAAATAAAGAAGTATAAAAAGAATCAAATAAGGAAATTGAATCCAGAATATCAGAGGTTTGTTAGATTTGCGCATTATTTTGATAGAATGCTGGAAGAAATTGAAATCGAAGAATTGATTAAAAATAAAGCATTTCATGGTTTCCCAAAATTTGAAAAGCAAATTAAACTTAATAATAATTTATCATCAAAATCAGATTTTCTTATAGATATTAGTTCAAATCTAAAGTACAAGTATTTAAAAGCAAAAAAGATGATAGCGTATATCCAGTCTCGATTAGAAGATTATTACAAATATCACTCTACAAATACAAATAGTAAGATTCAATTATATTTATTAATTTTAACAATAGTCACAGTGCTTATAGGCTTTATTAATATTATGGGTGTAGAGGTTTTTAAAAAATATTTATTCCATGGATTTAATGCTCTGAAAATTGTAATTGAGAATCTGAAAAAATAAAGTCTATTTTTCAGTTAAAATGAAATTAATGAAACTCAATTATCTAAAGCATTCTTATGACAACTTAGCTCGTGTAATTTTGACTCCTATATCATAAAATAAGTCGTTACCTCCATATGACCATAGCAGCCGTGTCTATATTGACTTTTTTCATTTCCAGCATCATAAATATCTTGAAATTTCATATTTCCGAATGATATGCCAAAGCAGCCGAATCTGTTAGGTTCATATTCATCACTACTCTTAGCTTTAAAAGATAGTGAGCTTGCATTAATTTTTACCGGATAATCGATTACTGTTCTGGTTTCACCTGATATTATTCTTGTCCTCTCTGATAAATAGAAAAAACTCTCTGTAGATTTTTTGAGTAATTCTAAAAGAATTACTTCTGTTTTTGGTTTTTCTGTTTCGACTTTCATTGATAGTTTTAGCGGTGAATCAAGGTTTTGGGTAATTGAGAATCCTTTTACAGTAAGCTCAGGGTATTCGAATGATACTGACTCAGTAATCTCAATGAGGCTAAATTTCGGTGGATTATCATACTCAATTTCCAGCTTTCGCCAGTATAGTCCTCTGGTTTCCGGTACATGGCCGGAGGCTATTTCACGGCCTGTTATCAGATATAAGAGGGGGGGCGTTGTTGAATTTGTTAATCTGCAACTAATAGTTCCGGTAGTTTTGCTGCCGGATACTATCACGCCCCTTGAAGTATGTTCTCCTCGCAGTGGTTTTCTTCTATTATATATTTCTTTTTTAATAAGGTTTGCTTCAATTACATGGATAGGGTTAATTTGCTCATTTAATCTGATAGCGTAACTAAAACCGCTCAAAGCGAATCTCTTGTAAGGGTTATCTTGAAATCTGCAGATGACGGCTCACGATCATCACCTCGCTTATTCTGGTTGTATATGAGTTCATCGATTATTACCTTGTCGGCTATCTTTGCGATATTGGTGCTCTCTTTAAAAAGCTTGTTTATAAGGTAATTATACCGATAACCCAGGCTTTTATACTTATTGTCGATGAAGGTGATTTTAAGCTCTATGATGTATTCTTCTCTTATGAAGTTTATATCTACAGTCTGTTTCTTGACCTTGGGAATCTTCAATACGGCCTGAGGTAGCTTTTGATTTGTTTGTTGCCTGGATATGTCTCTAAGGGGTAAAGTCCATTGCTCACCGCGTTCCTTGTTGATTGACTGAATCATCTCCGAGAGTTCTTCTTTTAATGCTTTCTCAAACCATGCTAATATTTCTTCTTCGGGTGTTAGAAGCTCAATAATCATCAGATACCTCCTTTAGTACTTACCAGTGCTTTCTTCTGTATGGTTCAAGGAGCTTCATAACGTGCTCCGGCATTTTGGTCGCAACCTGGGTTTCTTGTCCATATTTGAGGTTAACTTCACCAATCTGTCTGTTCTTCAGTCGTTTGTAGGACCATTCAACCATCTCTACCGTTGCTGTTTTCAGGTCTTCCGGAACTTCTTCTTCCAGATATCCGGCTGTATAGATTACTTCTATGTTGTTTCTGCCTCTTGGAAAGCTGTATCCGTCTGTGAGTATTATTTCTGATGGTTGTTCATAATCTTTTTCATGTGGAATGAAGCAACTGTAATAGTCTTTGTTTACAATTGTTTCTTCTGTGTAATCACGTTCATTATCAACCTTGAGGGATGAAACCTCTTTAACCGGATAGTTTTTCAGCAGGACTTCATTCTGGTTAAAGCCGTTGTGTAGTTCTCTCATTTCACGCTGCTTGAGTTTACGGTTGGTGTAATTTTCTATTTCCGCAGTTGCTGAGAAGATGAGCAGTTCCAAAAAGGCTTTTTCTCTTGTATCAAGGGATAACAGCTTTTTGCAGTGAGCCCAGCTGATGAGGTTTATCATCATATCTTTCTACCGGTTCTACTGAGTTTATTTTGATAATGCCGGTTTTCATTCTGGTATTTCTTCAGGAACTCCTTTCGGCTCATAATAACTTCACGGCCTTTTACCACTACTTTGATTTTCATATCTGTATCTCCTCATTGGTATAAGTAAATGATATGGGTGATTCAGTATTCGTAGAGGTAGGGTTCTCACTACTTTTTTACTAAGGCGGCTGTTTTAATTGTTATATCCTGCAGCAGAACCCGTAAAGGCCAAGCCCTCCGGGCGGAAATTGCCTACGGCAATCCCGGCCTTGACGAAACCTGCTCCTGGCTATGTAAGAACGGTCAGGCCGCCGGTAAAGGGGTGGGCTTCTCCTTTTTAAAGGGGCAAATTTAACTTTTTTGGGGGCTTTTATGTTTATGTATGAAATCAAGGGTATCGGTACTATCTATTCTGACGTTAGACGGCGTGATCTGCCTGGTCGCGGGGTAATTGTCGCACAGTCGTCAATTTTAGAATCAGAGCTTGAATCTAAGTTGTTTATAGCTGTTGATGGTCGCGTATTTTACAATGATCATGTACAGCTTGGGGTAATTCGGTCAGGCCGGTATGTTGCAGATAAATGGGCTTTCAAAGTGTTTTCAATGGCTGATGTTAGAATGGTCCGGCAGTATCTTGAATCTACCTGGTGTTTTCAGGCTGACAATCTGCGTCATATGGTTAAAATTACAGGTTGTTCGCTTTATCATGGGGCGGCTTTGGTCGCTGAAAAAGCTGGTGCTGGTGGTTGGGTTGTTTCTGAGCGGGCAGCAAGTATTTACAGTAAGCGGCAGGTTTCTGCTATTATTGAGGCGGTCGGGTAATTCTGTCTGATTTTTCGGTGAAGAGAAAATGCTGGTACTCGTGTTTAATAAAAGATAATTGATAATTCTATACTCTAACAGTATAATTTCTGTGATTCATAAGTCATTAGTCGGAGAAAAATTTTAATGAAGAAATTTATATTTATAATACTTTTTTTCTGGATTGTTGTTTTTGTATGTTCTTCTCAGGATATGGTGTCCGTACTGCAGTTCAAGGTTGAAAACGGTGGTGGCATATCTGAATTTGAAGCAAGTGTTTTGCGTGATGTTTTTGAAACTGAACTTATTAGTTCAGGGAAATTCAGGGTTATTGAAAAAAACGAACTTGATACAGTGATTGAAGAACAGAAAAAGTCACTTTCAGGTTGTGTTGATGATTCTTGTGCAATAGAGATAGGTCGACTTGCATTAGCGGATAAAATAATAACTGGAAAAACTTCAAAGTTTGGCAGCAAATATATATTGACTGTAAAGATGATCGATATCGAAACAGGGCGCAGTTTAAAGGCAGAAAATATAAAGGCTGATGAACTTGAGAAGTTGTTAGACAGCATTGATACCCTTGTTGCATTGTTGACTGGAACAAGTATCCCGGTTTCAACAGCTGCGGCAGAAGCTGCTTTTGACGACGGTTATATTTTCGTAGAAGGCGGGTTATTCATGATGGGTTCAGAAGAGGGTGAAAATGATGAAGAACCTATCCATTCAGTAATTCTTAGTGATTTTTATATTAGTAAATACGAGGTAACTGTAAATGAGTTTAGTGATTTTGTAAAATCAACGGGTTACGATAATACAGCGGCTACAACTGGAGGTTCCTATATATCGAACGGAAGGGAGTGGGTGAAGAAAGATGATGCGGACTGGAGAAACCCTTCTATCTATCAGAGTGGTAATCATCCTGTTGTATGTATAAGCTGGTATGATGCGGTTGAATACTGTAACTGGTTATCAAAGAAAAACGGTCTTCAACAGGTTTATACATTACAATTTGGTGGGTACTATACCTGTGATTGGAATAAAAATGGGTATAGGCTTCCTACTGAAGCGGAGTGGGAATACGCAGCAAGGGGGGGACGTAAGAGTAATGGGAGTAAATATTCAGGAAGCAATAATATTTCTGATGTCGCTTGGTACAACCGTAATAGCGGAAATACTACACATCCAGTCGGCAGAAAAGCACCCAATGAGTTGGGTATTTACGATATGAGCGGAAATGTATGGGAATGGTGCTGGGATAGATATGGAGCTTACAGCAGCGAAAGCCAAAATAATCCGACTGGACCTTCTGAGGGTTCTTACCGTGAGAATCGTGGTGGAGCTTGGATAACTAGTTCTTCAGACTGTCGTTTGGCTTACCGCCCCTACGTCACACCGATAGCTAGAAATTATGAAATCGGCTTTCGCCCTGTTCGTCGTCCATAATTCGGTAAAAATGTTTTTCCTCATTATTATAGGGTAAATAATTATTAAATCATGTAGTTTCGTAGAAAATGACAATGTTTCGGAAGCCTGAACAACATATTTTATTTCTGATTTTATTCCCCTATAGATTTTATTTGAGAAAATGTAATAAGATTTATTCTTATTCTACAATTTAGTTGAAATACAATCCCAACAGTACAGAAAAACTAACATTCACCAATTCTTGCGTGGGTGCGTAACCAGCTTCAAGCATAAAGCCATATGATAATCTATCTGCAGCTGTGATATACCCCAACCCCAGACTGATATAAGGTGTCAGATCTATTCCGGCTTCAAGCCCCGGAGCCATGAAAACTGTATTTTCATACGCTTTCGGAGAAAGTTGTAGTGCTTCATCTATCAACTCATTCTGCTTCTCAATAATTTGATCATATGAATCGAATGTAGTACTAAGCTCATCCATAATGTTCCTGATACTGGTTACTCTATCACCTATAAAATCAAGTGTTTCATCCTGCCGCTGTTTCTTTAACCTTATTTGGGCAAGATACTCTGAAATCTCATTAATAGATTTTATATTTTCAGTAATTATGTCGGACTGCAGCTTATCGAGTTCAGCATACAGAATTATGATTGAGTCCTTATAAATGGATTTCAAATGATCTGATAAATCATTCTCAAGCTCGTCTTTCAATGCACAGATGTGCCTGGTTAGGAAGTTGATTCTTAACCTATTGTCTGTAATGCCTTCCTTGTTAGGTGCAGATTCAAATTCTCTCAGTTGCTCAATCGGTCCATTATATAGTTTCAGTATCTCCTTGATATTCAAGGATACAATCCCAGCGTTTACAGCAAATAGATGCTGCGGAAATATAAGTAATAGCAGGATAAGCAAATATAATCTCGACTTCATGAGCGTTCCCTCATCCTGGCTATCTCTTTCTCAATACCATTCAGCAGCTCATTCAACTCCATCGAATTATCGTTGTAATCATCAATCAGTTTTTCTAACTGTTCAAGTTCCTTATATCCCTTCTCGATATTTGCATTCTTCAAGTTCTTCAGCTGCTCATGTTCAAACCTGATTGATTCATGAGCATATTCAAGCATCTCCCGCCTTAGGCTTCTTGTATCAGCTATGTATAGGCTTGATGTAATACACATAAATAGAAGCAGGGATAAAAGAAGTGCAATTCCATACTTCAGGAACTTGTTTTGAATATCAGTATTCATCATGTACAGGTCTCTTTTTATTAGTATCTGCCGGTCGGATTATATGTGCCCATTTCTTTGTTCTACTCTTGGTGTCCTTGAAGAACCGTATAAACTCATCCACTGTGATCTTAATATTATTACCTCGTGTATCACGGTAGTCTGTTCTGAAGTTACCGAATGGATCATCCATAATGAAATGAGACACATTATCGATTGACGGTTCCTTCTCATCATCTATTGTGATATACCCGGCAATAGAAACCATATGCCCGATTGTCATGTTTCGAAACGGGATCTCTCCGGACATCATTATTCCGCAGCCTTCGTAGAGCTTTTGAATAATGTATTCGATCTTCACACCCATTACGAACATATCAACTTCCTTTTTCATCAGATAGTTGATTCCCCATTCAAGCATGACATGTACTTCATTTAACGGGATTCGTGGAAGTCCCTGTTTTTCATTCCATACGCCGGGTGCAATCTCACGAGCTTTACTATATGCAAGCTCGCTGAATACAAGCAGCTCCGTTAACACATCCTCCGGCTGTTCATCTTCGTTTGTAAAATCCGTTTTGTGTCCTGCCTGCTTTACAGCCATTATCATACTTGTTGTATTGCAGCTTCCATTTGGAAATCTCTCATTGTTGATCTGTGTATGGTATTCAGAATCTTTTGAAAAATTGTAAACCATTGTATCCCCTCATTTTTAAATCCGGGAGCTCATGCCCCCGGAGAATTATTTATCTGCTGATATATACAGCAGCTCCGCCTCTGACAGTTGTCGGATTTGTTGTGTTGGTGATGTGTATTATCAGCGGAAAGCAGAAATCCCTTGCAATGAACCGGCCTGGTGCCGGCGCTTCAAGGTTGTTCTCTGTATTTGCGGCAAGCGCCTCGGTCTGGACAAGCTCACTATCGGTGTCACAGAAGATGTAGACGTTGCCGGCAATCTTTGTATCTGCAGGGGGAGCGTCAGTCAGTGTGTGAACCTTTGCCGCAGATGATGTAACAGTAGTGAAGAAGAATGTTCCGTCTTCCTTTTCAACTGCAATATGCTTGTCGGCAAGGTCTGTTTCAATTGTATCAAACGTCAGTGTTTTGCCTCCGGTATCGAAAGCAGAAATTTGATCCATATCCTCAACCTGCAGAACCGTCAGTACCTGGGGTGTCGCTCCGCATGAAACTGATAATCTTGGAATTGTGAGCCGTAATCCTTCACAGCCGGATACTGGAATTACTGTATCATTCCCGGCTGAGCCTTCCTTTGAACCAATCGGCTTTATATGTTCAGCATAAAATCTGTAACTCATTAATTACCTCCCTTGCATTTTAGAGTAACCATGTTCTTCTTGGGCCTTGTAACTAAAAAACCGTCACGTTTCCTGAATCTCAAGAAGATCTCCCCATGCTTCAGGCTCTCGGTTGTTCCGTCAAAGCGTTTGAGCTCCATACCCTTACGGTTACCATGCTTAATGCGTTTGGGGTTCATGAAGATTGCAAAGGGTGCGTTCTTGATGTTCTCGCCGGTCTGCGGCAGGATGTCGCATTCATGGTATGGATAACCGTCAATCCTGCCGGGCTTACCGTCATTAGGTCCTCGCCATATAGGGCGGCCTTCAGAATCACGTTCACTTGTAACGCGGCTGAGTACTGTCTCATTGATGAACCAGGCACAGTCTCGTCTCTCGGTTTCAGGAACCTTTAGAGCTGCTTCGCGGAAATCAAGAAATGATATCCCGTACATCGATGAGCTCTTTATCATATGACTCTCGATTCCTGCAGCCTTCATTGCTCCGGTGAAAGGTGCTGCGTCAGCGGTCAGGCACTGCTTGTCGAACTCACGCCCGTAGGCTTCAATGAATTCTTCAACAAACATCCGGCCGAGGTCGGCATAGATGTCTTCCTCAAACTCATCGTACCAAGGGATGAATCCTGCAAGAGTGTAGGCTTTAAGTTCGACTCTGGGTTCCATCTCAGGCTTTGAACCTGTTATCTCCTGACCGTATGAAGTAAGCCATGACAGCATTACACCGCCGCGGCTACGCTGCGACAGGAATACCGACGGGCCGCTCATCGGACGGTTTGTTACAAGGTTCATCATGACGGACTTTCTCGCGGCTTCTGTCATGAT
>JAQQAL010000002.1 GCA_028532855.1 Candidatus Thalassospirochaeta sargassi | reverse complement strand
TATCACTATATACGGGTATTGCCGAATAGAGATTGATTGAGCGCTGTCCGCCAGTTGAAAATCTCGTAGCCGCGCCATAACGCCCTTCAAGCGCAGCCTGCACTTCACGGCCATCAAAGACTGTTTTTTCACTGTAATACTCGCCGCCTTCCAGCTCAGGTGCCGGCGGCAGCAGCAGGTTGCGCAGGGTGTTTACCGGATAGACTGCAACCCTGTACAGCAGAGTATCCTGCGCGGGTGTAACCGCGTCATAAACCCCTTCTATACTTGCGTTGCCGCTGTCGGCGCGTACAGTTTTTTCAGCAGGAGCTTTTGCAGAATCAGCAACCAGCAGTCCCTGTGCATCAACAACTCGTATTCGCGAATCCACCCGGCTTTGGAGATTGTTTATTATCCGCTGAGAATCGGCCCGCAGATCACTGCTGCCGGTAAGTGCCGCGCCGAATATTCTAGCCTGCTGGATCATGGAACTCTCCTGTGACTTTAGCAGCTGCTTTTCGTAGGTATCTAGATACAGCAGGCTTGCCATGGGAAGCGACAGCAACAGGATATTGAATGCCATTAATTTTACAGAAATCTTTCTCAGGCGCAGCCTCAAGCTTCTATCCCCAGCCTGTAACCCAACCCGTAGACCGCTTCGAATATCTCGGCTGTCGGGTCGCAGACTCTTATCTTCTTTCTAATCCGCTTGATATGGCTGTCGGCAGCGCGCTCATTCACATAGCTGTCTTCAGGAAAGGCAGCCGTCATAAGCTGCCCGCGGCTTTTCACCGTTCCCGGTGCCGATGCAAGCGAACTTAGAATTCTGTGTTCTGTCACCGACAGCTTTACAGGCTGATCTTTCCAAAGGCAGACAAGCTCAGCCTCGCAGATTTTAAGCGGACCGTATTCAATATCAAAACTGCTGCTGCATCCGGGCTGCTCCCTGTCCAGCCTTCTGACGGCAGCCTTTATTCTGGCTGTGAGCTCAAGCATGCTGAAGGGTTTGCAGACATAGTCGTCGGCTCCTGTTTCGAGACCTAGAACCCTGTCCCATTCGTTGTCGCGGGACGACAGAAAAATTACAGGGATATGTGGTGCTGCGGACTTTACGCGTCTGCAGAGTTCAAGCCCGTTCATCCGGGGCATCATTATATCCAGAACAATTACATCAGGGACTTTCCTGCTGAATACATTCCAGGCATCCTCTCCGTTCGAATATTCATCAACTTCAAATCCCTCTTCCTTAAGGGCAAAACTGATGAGACTGCGGATATTTTTTTCATCATCGACAACGGCAATCCGGTACATATCGACAGGTTATCATAAACAGGGTCTGCTGTAATCTATTTTCTTCAACTGCCGCAATTCTGCCCGATTTCCGTACCTTTTCGGCCACTGGTGCACGATACCATCATGGATATCAAATATTTCTATTAAATAACAGGAAGGTAAAATGAAAAACAGATTAGACGGCATCGCCGGAAGCCAGGGTTTCAAGGCTGCAACATTAATTGGGCTTACACTTATAATGCTCATCCCCATAACAATGGTAAACTCTCTGATCAGGGAACGCTCGCAACGTGCTCAAGAGGTAAAACTCGACATATCATCCGCAGCAGGCGGAGAATTACGTTTCGGCGGACCGGTAGTCCGGATTCCGGGAACCAGAAAGGTTGAACATTCGTACCTCGACGACCAGGGTAAAAAGAGCAGCGAATACTACTATGAAGATTTCAGCCTCTGGTCGACTGCAGAGGAGCTGGATATCGACCTACTTCTTAATACTGAAGACAAGTTCAGAGGAATATTCCACAGCCCTGTATTCACAGGAGAACTCAGCCTGGACGGGATTTTCGATTTATCGGGAATACCTGATGAGGTTGAGGAAAATGAAACACTGAACATTGAAGATGCTGAGATAATCATTCCATTTTTCAACCAGAAGGGAATACGGCAGATCCACTCAGCGAATTGGTCAGGTGAAGAAATAGATATTCAGCCGGGTAGCCGGGGTCTGAAGCTTGACAGCGGAGGAATATACGCAAAATTAAACCTTAATGAGGAAAATATGCAGGCGGAGACTCCACAGTTTTTCAATATAAGGATTCTTGTACGCGGAGCCGGCAGGGCTAGTTTTCTACCCCTCGCGTCATCCACTACTGCTAGAATTTCAGCAGACTGGCCGGCCCCGTCCTTCACCGGCCTCTGCCTGCCTGATTTCCATGATATAACTGAAAAATCCTTCAACGCAGAATGGTCTTGCAGCAGCCTAAGCACCGGAATTCCTGTAAACTGGAACAATAATACTATATTTGATCCATATATAATAAATGAAGCCTATATAGAAACCGATTTCATGAATATTCTGGATCACTATGACCTGAATGAACGGGCGGCAAAGTATGCAATACTTTTTATTATGCTCCCCTTTATAACACTCTTCATGTTTGAACAATTCTTTAAAAGAAGGCTACACATTATTCATTATATACTGGCTGGTGTTGCAAACATAATATTCTATCTGCTGCTGCTTTCCCTATCCGAACACATCAGCTTTAATATTTCATATTTAATTTCAGCAGGATCAGTCACACTAATGCTCTGTCTATATAGTTGGTCAATCCTCGGCAAAGACGGAAAAGCATGGTTCATGGCTCCCGTGATGACCGCGGTATATTTTTTCCTTTTCATGACACTTCAGTCGGAAGACTGGGCGTTGCTGATAGGTTCTGTAGGCGTATTTGTGATTACAGCTTCGCTAATGTTCCTTACGCGTAAAATAGACTTTTATCAATCTCGGCAAAATCAGAAATGAACTGATTAACCCCCTCCAATTGATCCAGTTCATCATGCCGATCATCCGCGGGGCCGGTTATTATGAGGCAGCCGGCTCCCGCATTTTTTGCGGACAACGCACCATAGTAGGTGTCCTCAACTATTACAAGCTGTGAAGGTTTCAGATTTAAGCGCTCCGCCGCCTTAAGATACAGGTCCGGAGCGGGCTTAATGGCAAGGCTGCCATCGTCATAAGTGAATAAATCAGGATTGAACCAGCGATTGAGCTTAAGAGTCTCTACAAAAAAATCTACGTTAACCTTCTCAGAGGCAGTAGCTATTGTGCGTGGAATATCTTTGTCAGTTAAATAATCAAGGAAATCCTCTACCCCCGGAGCGAAGCAGTAAACATCGGGATTCTCGAGACAGGCATCCCGGTACAGAGCTTCTTTATGATCGGACAGGCGGGCAAGCTCTGATTCTTCTATCTTACGATCAAACAGCATCTCGAGTATGTTCCTGGTAGATTTGCCGTGGACATCATTATAGTACTGTTTTTCCGTAACAGGAGTACCAAGCTCACGGCTAAAGGTTAACCAGGCTTCTTTATGCAGCAAGGTATCCCAGATAAGGGTACCGTTGAAATCGAGAATTATTCCTTTGTAGTTCATCTTATCCTTTCGTATATCGGATTAGTAATACCAGTTAATCTTTTCACCAATGTGTTTCGCTAACGAGTCCATATCTTCATCATTATGATAGAGCATCGGCGCATCAGTAACCTCGGTTTCACCATCTGCTTCCTTGAAATATACTGCTGTATGATGACCGGAAGAATATGTCCCGGCGTTACTTCCATCGTCTTCAGCAAGATCAAGCTCGCCATTACAGAGGCAGACATAGGTAGTCTCAGGATCTAAAACCTTTACAAAAAAGGCGGTCCCCCTGATGCTGGCTACAGTTGTCTGGGTTCGAACCTTAAGCGATTCATTGCTTGTCAGTTTTTCAAGTTTTGTAAACAGAGCTGCAAACGCTCCTTTTTCAATCTGTATTTCAGGGGCTTCTACATTTAATCTTATTTCGGCAACAGTTGATTCCATTATTCTGAATATATTCTTGCTGTCAAAAACTATCTCGCAGTAGGAATCAGCACCGGTTTTAACAATGGCACCATATCCGACCTTCATTCCGAAATCAGCCTGTACGCCATCAACAGTAACATTGCCATCAAAATATTCGACTGTCCCGTCAACGGACTGAGGCACTGCGGCAGAGCCTTCGGTCTGCCCCCCTGCTGTGACCGAAAAAACAACAAAGAATAACAAAATTAAATAAAAAAACAATTTTTTCACTACGGCCTCCCGAATAGCCTGTTATCTATACTATACCACAGAAAAAATGGTAGACGGCACCTTGTTTTCAAGAATATCAATAATAGAATAATTTCCGTTAGCTACAACTGTTTCTATGCCTGCTTTTGTAATCATCTCGGCGGCAAGGACTTTAGAGCGCATCCCGCCAAGACCAAGATCACTTTTCCCGTCAGCAGCCATTGCCTTGATTTTATCGTCAATCCGATCCACCCGTGAAATCAGCTCGGGGACCTTGGATTTATCAGCCGAATGCGGATTGCCGGCGTACAGCCCGTCCACATTCGTCAATATCAATGCCTTATCAACCCTGGCTGAAGAAGCCACAAATGCAGCAAGTATATCGTTGTCAGTAAAGTTCCCTTCCGAATCAAATTCTTCCTTGTTAATCATATCATTTTCATTAATAATTGGAATAACACCTTCATCGAGGCATCGGTTTATTATATCAGTAACCGCTGAAACCTCTGAATTCTGATCAAAATTATGATGAGTAAGCAGAAGCTGAGCTGTAAATATATACTTTTCCTTAAACAGATCCTTATAATATTTGCTCAGCCGCACCTGACCCATTCCTGAAAGCATCTGTAAGCTTACCGGGTCAGTCGGGCGTTTTCTCATACTTCTGATCTCCATACCCGCTGCAACAGCACCAGAACTTACAATTACCGGGCGGACTCCCTCACGGTAAAGTGCGGCAAGCTCATCCACTTTTCTTTCCAGCCAGCTATAATCAATTCTGTTATCACGGCTTATCAGCGCCGAGCCGATTTTAACAAGCAGTTTCATTACAGATCCTTATGAGTAAAATCTTTTTCACCGTCAGCATATGGCTGAACCTTATGACCTGAGCCTTCGAGGAAGTATTTATAGATTGTCAGGCCTTCAAGTCCTACCGGGCCGCGTGAATGAATCTTACCTGTGGCTATTCCAACCTCGGCACCGAAACCGTATCGGAAACCGTCGGCAAAACGGGTGGAACAGTTCTTCATAACCGAACTAGAATCAACCCTGGCCATGAAAACCGACGCATTGGCCTCATCTGAAGTAAGAATACAATCAGTATGATGACTGCCGTGAAGGTTTATAAAATCGATTGCTTCTTCAAGCCCGCCTACCACCTTGACCGACAGAGTCAGATCATTATATTCCGTATCCCAGTCTTCATCTGTTGCAGCTTCAACACTGATCAGACTGCAAACTGTTTCATCTCCCAGAAGCTTTACGTCGGGCATCATTTCGGGCAGTCTCGGGATAAGCTTGTCAGCTGATTTTTCATGTACAAGAAGGGTTTCAATAGCATTGCAGACCGCCGGATACTGGCATTTTGCGTCACGAATCAGCTCAAGACTCTGTTCTAAATCGAAGTTTTCATCAACAAACATATGGCAGATTCCGTCGGAATGCCCCATGACAGGAATCTTTGTATTATCCATGATGTACCGCACAAGCGCGTTCGAACCGCGTGGGATCATCAGATCAATGTACTGATCCATTTCGAGGAGTTTACTGATATCTTCGCGGCTCTCGACTAGCATTATCGTATCTTTAAAAACTTCGTCAGTACTCTCGGCAGCGGAAATTATCAGCTCAGAGAGGATGCGGTTTGAATTAAGAGCCTCGGAACCGCCTTTCAAAATGACGGAGTTACCACTTTTCATACAAAGTCCCGCAATCTGCACCAGGGCATCAGGACGGGACTCAAAAATGACGCCAATGAGACCGATGGGAACGCTTTTACGGTTCAAAACCAGACCTTCGTCAAGTTCCCGGTGCAGGCTTGATTGACCGAGAGGATCAGGCAGAACCGCAAGAGATTCCAGACCAAGAGCCATCTGCTCAAGTTTAGCTCCGGTAATGGCAAGCCGCTTAACAAGGGCATAGGCCAAATCCTGCTTTTCAGCATTCTCAAGATCCTTTTTATTCTCTGAAATTATTAAATCAGCCTGAGACCTAAGGGAGGCCGCTGCCTTGAGGAGGGCTTCGTTTCTCAATTCATTACTTACTGACGCGAGTCTGTAGGAAGATTCTTTGAGTTTTGATGTTTTTTCAGTTAAAGTCATTTACCCAGCTCCTTGCTTCGCTCGATTGTTCTGGCCACGGTTCGGGCGATTATATCATGATATTCGGAAGATTCGAGAATCTCCCGACCTGCAACGGTTGTCCCATTCGGAGAACTGACCATTTTTACAAGTTCTTCAGGACTCATATTCTTCTGTTGCAGAAGGGCCGCTGTTCCCTTCATTGTCTGCAACGTAAGGTCGCGGGCCAGCTCCGGCTCAAGACCCGATTCAACACCGGCATCAATAAAAGCTTCTGCAATTCTGGCTAAAAAAGCAGGGCCCGAACCTGAAATTCCCGTAACAGCATCAATCTGCTCTTCTTCAACAGCAACAGCAACGCCTGCCGCCGTAAGGATTTTATCCGTTAGCGCGAGGTCAGCACTCGTTACACCCCGGCCGGGCGCATAGCCTGCAGCCATTTCACCGACAAGACAGGGGGTATTGGGCATAACCCTCACAATCCGCGCCGACGGCATCTGCTGTTCGAAAAAAGAAATCTTTAAACCAGCGGCTATAGAAACCGCCAGCCCGCTGAATCCGGCAAGCGGTTCAATCGCGTCTTTCATCATCTGAGGTTTTACAGACAAAAAAAGTATGTCGCATTTATCAGTCAACTCCGCAGCAGCAGAGACGGGCTCTACATTGCCGTAAGAGCTCTTAAACAGTTCAATCCGTTCATCTGATATATCAAAGGGTACAATTACTGAGTCGTCAAACTTGTTCGAGACAGCGCCGGCAATTGCAAAAGCCATATTTCCAGCACCTAAAAATCCTATTCTTATCATGAAAGAATATTATTATAAAGGATGAATATTATCAAGAATGGCAGAGTCCCGGCACCTTTCAAATCTAAACTGAATTTTCTTTCTGCCTGATTTTACCGCCAAGTTCGGTAAGCAGCACAGCAGCGAATACCAGGATAAAACCTATACCCATCCTCAGGGTCAAATCCTCATGAAGAAATATTAGCCCGAATATCAGGGCAAAGACGGATTCAAGCGACCAGAGAATTGATGCATGAGTCGGTTCCGCCCATTTCATAGCAACATTGGACAGAACATGGCAAAGAAGTGAACCCAGAAGAACCAGGTACAGCAGCTGAAATATCTCATACGCGCCGTAGCCTGCCGGTGAGGGAAACGCTTCAGTTAAAGAGGCTGAAACAAGAGACATCAAGCCGCCTGAGAGCATCTCGATAAAGGTAAGGTTGATCGGATCATGACGCTTGGCATAGTAATCAAAACCGATAATGCTACCGGCAAAACAGATGGCTGCGCCCAGGGTAAGCATATCTCCCCTGTTCAGACCTTTACCGGTTCCGTCCAGGGACAGGAAGGAGATTCCAGCAATCAGAACCCCGGCGCTTATAAGAGATTTTAAGCCCGGAAATTTCTGCTTGAAGACCCAGACTATAAAAGGAACCATTACGACATAAGTAGAGGTTAGAAAACCCGATTTAGCTGCTGTCGTATACTGAATGCCCACAGTCTGCAGAGTGAAACCTCCAAACATGAATGTACCGAGAATTGCACCACCCCTGAGTTCTTCTTTGCTCATACTCCTGATATGACGGTAGAAGAGCGGGATCATAATCAGTGATGCAGTGATAAAGCGAAATGCATTTATCCAGTTCGGAGGCAGATAATCAAGCATGTCTTTAACAACTACATACTCCCCGCCCCAGAGAAGGGCAGAGAAAAAAATCATCAGGTCAGCTGTTCGGCTTTTATTTTTTATCTGCATATCTTGCTTTAATACGCCACTGAATAAGCAGGTTGGTCGCTGTCATGGTTAGCCAGAAGAGAACAGCTCCGGATGGCATATTATAGATTACGATAAACATTACCACAGGCACAAGATAGGACATTATCCTCATACTGCGGATGGAATCCGCCGGAGCCTGTATGTAACGCGACTGAAGGAGTGAAACAGCCAGGGCAATAATGGGCAGAAGCCTTATCTTGTCCCAGGCTGTAACAGGTATCTGCGCGGGCGCAATATCGAGAATATACTCTGGGCTCGCAATGTCGTTTATCCAGCCTGGAATAAATGTTGCCAGCCTGAAATCAATATCAGTCAGCAGAATAACATAGGTTAGAATAAAAAACGGCAAGTGGATTATAAATGGAAGCATACTCGAACGCGGTTTAACGCCCTTTTCTTTGAACAAATTCATGGTCTCTTCGTTCATCTTCCGATCATTATATTTCAACCTCTTTTTGATGTCGGCAATCTCTGGTCCCAGCAGCTGCATCCTGATAGCATTATCATAGGTGCGCCTGGAAACTGGAAAGATTATTAACTGGATAATGAGAACAAAGAGAATTATATCAAGACCATAGTTTGGAATAAACCTATAAAGCATGCCAAGAACTGTTTTCATTATCTTCGACAATATAGCGACAACCCCGCCGTCACCCGTCAGGACTCCAAGCTCAAACCCGTCCAAACTGCCTAGAATTTCAGCGTCTTTCGGGCCGAAGTAGACATAATATTGATCCGAAACGCTCCCGATACCGTCATCAGGCCGCTGAATAAAGAATGCATTACGTTTGAAAATTCCAGCAGTATTCCGTTCATCCCAGGCCGGTGTATAAGACTCCAGTTCAGGAATTGTAACAGATGTAAAGTATCTGCTCTCTATCCCGAGCCAGGGATAGGTGTTATCAAGCTCGAGGATCTTCTCCTCTTCAGGAGTCCCGAGATTGCGTTTTTCACCTTCATCGTACAGGCAGAAATAACGATAAACATATCCGCGATCCAGCTTGTCAAACTCGGGCCCAAGCTGCGGTCCGAAGCCGAGGGAATAGAGAAACTCACCATCACCAAGGGGGAGGTCTCCACCCGAGGCTTCTATCTCAATACGGAAACCAATTAAATAGCTTCGCGGCTTAAAACTCCACACCTTTCTTATCTCGAAGATACTGCCGTTTTCATCCGCAAACCTGCCGGTAAAAATTACATCATCGCCGCTTCTGATGCCGTTAAAATGTCCATCAATTACAGGAGACTCATATCCGCCGTCATACAGGCTAAAAGGATAAATACCGCTGCCGCCGGAAAACACCAGCTCGACAGGTCCCCCGGTTTCTGATTCGTATTCATTCAGCTTCAGGGAGGAAACTACTCCGCCGGCAGCTGAGAATTCTACGGTAAACAATTCATTGCTGTAATCCTGAACTGAGGCAGCACTTTCTCCAACCGGTTCAAAATCAGCTGATCTAACACTGTAGTCATCGGGTAATAGAGCCTCGGCCGCAGCCTGTTCTTCAGCCCTTCTGGCTTCAGCAGCATCCTTGTCCATAATAAAATTATTATAGACGAAAACAGTTATAAAGATTGCGGCAATGCACAATGCCCCGGTCAACCAAATTTTTTTATTCAATGCTCAGCCTCCACACAGGGTATTTATTACTTCGATCTCGGCAGAATCGGGGATATTATATTCTTTACGCTCAGCCTTCGCTATCTTCTCTCCATTAACCTTAACAATAACCCTTGGGTTGCTGATTGTATAACCAATCTGTCTGTAAAGCTCGCTGAAGGAGAGCCCCTCCCTCCATTCAACATCTTTTCCATTCACCTTTAGCATAATTATACCTTATAATGATATCTACCACAAATCTATAGTTTCATTCTGACTTCACAGTGATATATGACTGAATCAATGAATATTGAATTGCATTGCTCTATAGATGAATTATAATGAAACAATCTCCGAGCCGAACAGACCTAAAGTTTTATCAGAGCATAAATTACTATGGATGCCGGCCTCAGGGTAAAATTGGAAACGATGTTGCCTTCCAGTCTTGAAAAGGAGGAAAAATTACAATGGAGGAATTATGCCATTAAAATTTGATCTATCAAAATGTACAGGCTGCAAGCTATGTCAGCTGGCTTGTTCAGCAAGTCACTATCAGGTTTTCAACCCCGAAAAAGCAAGACTGAAGATGATTCACGAGTACAACGACGACGGCATCAGAATTGCATCAAAAAGCTGTATTCTATGCAAAAAATGCGAGAAGGTATGTCCAGTAGGTGCAATCACAAACAACGGCCGCTGGATGATTGTCGATGAGGATAAATGCATAGGCTGCGGGACATGTGTTGATAACTGTCCTACCAGGATAATTTTTTTGAATAACGATAAATCTACAATATGCGATCTCTGCGGAGGTGACCCCCAGTGTATAGAATGGTGCCCCAAAGGCGTTATATCGCTGAGAGAACGAAAGGGGGTTAAGGCATGAACAGTTTAATGGGCAAAATACTGAAGGTAAACCTCAGCAACGGTTCAATAAGCAGGAATGATACCCCGACGGAATGGGTGGAGCTTTATACCGGGCAGAAGGGTCTTGGCTCCAGAATACTGATGGAAGATGTTAATCCTAAAACTGATCCGTTCTCTCCCGAGAACAAGGTTGTTCTTACAACCTCTGTTATGGGTGGAACTATCGTCTCATGTTCATCAAAATTAGCTATTACGACAAAATCTCCACTATCAGGAACCATCACCGACGGTTCTGTCGGAGGACATACCGGGGCCGAGCTGAAATACACCGGATATGATGCTGTTGACATCACCGGCAGAGCCGGCGGGCTTTCATACCTTTACATCACTGATGAAAAAGTTGAAATAAGAGATGCCGCGTTTCTCAAGGGTCTTGGAACCTTTGATGTAGACGCGAGACTCAAGGAAGAAGTCGGTGATGAAGAGCTTAAGGTTCTGGCCATCGGCCCAGCAGGCGAGAACCTCGTTCCGTACTCCTGTATTTCTTCGGAGAAATACAGACAGCTTGGAAGAGGCGGAATAGCGGCGGTTATGGGCAGCAAAAACCTGAAAGCAATTGCAATCAGGGGAAAGCTTGACGTAAGCGTTAATGATCTCCAGGGTCTGCTGAAATATTCCAAAGAGGTAACGGTTCGGGATGAAGTAATTGCGACCGATAATGAAATCTACGACCTTGGCACCTCATGCCTTGTTGATTACAGCCAGGAGTCGGGGCTCCTTCCGACAAACAACTTCCAGGAAGGTACATTCGAAGAGGCGGAAAAGATAAACGGGCAGTCTTTTAAAGACGTCAGAAAGAACAAAAAAGGCTGCTTTTCCTGCGGCATCGCCTGCGGAAACTACGTAGTAGACGGAGCCGCATCAGTTGAAGGCCCTGAATACGAAAGCATCGTGCTTGGAGGTTCATCACTCGGCGTCGGCAACCGTGAAAAGGTAATTGAGTTCAACTCAGTCTGTGACGATCTGGGTCTTGATACAATATCAGCAGGCGGAACAATCGCCTATATGATGGAAGCAACACAGAAGGGCATTCATGACTTCGGCATTAGATTCGGTGATGCGGAGGCAGCAATAGAAATGCTTACGAAAATAGCTTATAAAGACGGCATCGGTGCAGAGGCTGCAATGGGTTCAAAAGCCCTGTCTGAAAAATACGGCGGGGAAGAGTTTGCAATCCAGGTTAAGGGGCTTGAGCTGCCGGGCTATGATCCGCGAGGTTCATGGTCTATGGGAATTGCCTATGTAAGCGCCCCCCGCGGAGGCTGCCATATGTCCGCCTACCCCATTGCCGAAGAAGCATGGGGTGAGCTTGATCCGTTCACCTTTGAAGGCAAGGGTAAGCTTGTAGCCGACATGCAGAACTCACAGTTCTGCAAGTTCTCGATGGGCGTCTGCGACTTCTGGCCGATAGATGACGAAACACTGGGCCGACTGTTTGAACTGACCTACGGCGGAGAATGGCCGGCAGACAGAGTATATAAAACCGGCGAGCGCGTGTTCAACCTCCAAAGAATGTTCAACATCATGGCCGGCTTTGATCGTACAGAAGACAAACTGCCCGGCAGGTTCCATAAGGAACTGCTTAAAGCCGGACCGCCCAAAGATATTGCCTACACCAAAGAGGCTTTCGACAAAGCTATGGACGAATACTATGCCTACCGAGGTTGGGACGAGCGCGGCCGCCCGACGGTAGAAAAACTTGAGGAACTCGGCATAGAGCCGAAATTTATCGAAGCCTACAAAACAGTTTTATAATTCAGTGATTTAATTCGGCTACCGCCGGATTTCAGAGCGGCCCCGAACCCCGGGCGCCGCTCTTTTATTTATAGACAATAGTGTGTATAGTTCCACAATGAATACTCTCTACTTCATCAGACATGCCGAAAGCGAAGCAAATAAGGCGAGAATTCTCGCAAGCCAGTTACCCTATCCTCTTACAGAGACAGGGAAAGCAGATGCTGATTTAATTGCATCACAACTACATGAACAAATCCTGCTCGATAAAATCATATCTTCACCGTTAAAAAGAGCGGTGCAGACCGCGGAATCTTTCAGCAATATATACAACCTGAAGATTGAAATAGACGATAGAATTACAGAGCAGCACCTGGGCCGCTTTACAGGAATGACATATGATGAAGTGAAGACAACACCTGAATACGAACTTGATTCACTAAGCAGATGGAATTGGGTACCCGCCGGCAAGGGTGAATCATATAAAATGGTTGCCGAGAGAGTAATATCTTTCCTGAATGATGTTGCAGATAAATACAACGATAAAAAAATTCTGATTGTAACTCATGCAGTAACCCTGAGAATGATTACCGCCGCATTAAAAAATATGCTTCCTTATTATCCGGAACAATTCCCCAATAACGGAGAAATTATAAGGGTTGATTTTGACAGCCTTGGGAAAAAGTATGATTTTGAATCAATCCTCCTCGGCAACAGCAAAAACTTCATCCATAATCCCTAAATAAGCTGTTAAGGTATATTTGTTTTAAATATCCACATCAGATTCTTCAGCAGGGAGAAATCTTATCTCATAGGTATCGGGGTCTACCTCTTTCCTGAATTTAGCCATACCCTCACCCTCTACCTCAAGTTCAAAAACAGTGTCCCTGTCATACCATTTGCATTTATCGCAGGGAGGATCAAGAGGATGCGTATTTCGGTGCTGACACCATGAGCATGATTTCCCCTTATTTTCTTCCGGCTTCTTAAACTCTAATATCTTTGCCATCGATGCAGCTCCTTTTCAATCAGCATCGATCAATACAGCTAAAATGTCAATCAACAGGTAGAATATTATAATTTTACCTTCTGTTTATCTTGCATTGAGCATGCTATACTAAATTTATGGAAGACAAAGTAATATTTATCAACGGGTTCACACAGGATGAAACAGTGGAGATTATGCGCGCAGTGAAAGCTGTTATAGCAGATCCCGGAAGCACAGCATTTGCGATGGGGACTCCGACAAACAGAAACTGGGTTATTAAGGATCTTATAAACGAAGTTCGGGCAGAACATGAATACATGAAAAAACATGCAAAACCAAAACCGGATTAAGACATGAAAGCAAAACTCATATTCCTCATGGACGACAAGCCCGGAGACGGGCTTTTGAACGAACATGGACTGTCTATTCTAGTTGAAACCGGCGACAGCAGGATACTATTCGACACAGGCCAGAGTTCAGCCTTTTCGGTGAATGCAGAAAGACTTAATATCGACCTTTTAAATTTAGATTTAGCCGTTATTTCACACGGACATTATGATCACGGCGGTGGATTGCCTGCTTTTTTTGATAAAAACAGCGAAACACCTGTATATATCCATAAAAAGGCACCGCTGCAGGTTTATTACAGCACAAGCAAAAGCGATAAGCCCAGATTTGTGGGCATAAAAGAGGATATATTTACCGCTGATAACGACAGATTCATTTATTTGGATTCAATGCTAACCCCTGCTGAAGGCATCCATATAATACCATGCACCAATGTTCCCGGAAGAGGCCCCATCTTTGATGATAATTCGCTCTTTCTCCTCAACGGAAAAGAAAAGAGTGCTGAGACCTTTGATCATGAGATTTTCATGGTGATAGAACGGGAAAAGGATATACTGGTAATTTCCGGATGCTCGCACAATAATATTTCATCGATCATAAGCTATGCTGTATCATTATTTCCAGGCAAAAAACTCACTGCGGTTATCGGCGGTTTCCACATGCCTGATATCAGAGACTTCTCAGAGCATCACGCCGAGGCAGTTAATTCAACTGCGGAGAAACTGCTTGAAATCTCTAAAAAATCAGGACCGACATCTTTTTTCACCGGTCACTGCACAGGAGACAAGGCAAAGCTACTGCTATCTCAAAAAATGGGCAGCAATATTGATTTTTTCAGCACCGGTCTCGAAATATTATTATGAAAACCTCATTTTTTCATAAAACACGGTTGACAAATTCCTGATTACAGGATTATTATAAACCATAATTTTTACGACAAGGAGACAGATACATGATTAGAATATTTAGCTATCTTGCAAAAGTATCAGTCGAAGGAGATCTGTCGTAATCATTTTATATTAAATTGCTTGGTTGCCGCAGTTCTCCTGAACTGCGGCTTTTTTTTGCTCACAGAGGCGGAGCAAAATTCAGGAGCCGTAAACGGCGGATTTAACAATCCGCACTGAGTTTACGGCCTTTTTTTTTCCCTAACCGGTGCGCAGCGCAAAGGGAATGTTTGATACCGGCTTAGTCGGTTTTATTTGGAGGAGAAAAAAATGTTGGCAGACGGTTTTGACTACAAAATTGCTGCAGGGCTTCACAAGGATCGACTTGCTGAAGCAGAATCAATCAGGTGTGCCGAAAAGGCCAGAATGGACTCGACTTCGTTCGAGGTTTACGCCCGGAAACAGGCAGCGGCTGCAACGCTTAAGTACAGAATCGGCAGACAGCTGATTGCGCTGGGAGAAAGAATGACGGCCTAGCCCGGGCAGGAAAACAACCATCCAGCAGGCATCACTAAGAAGGAGGCTGTATCTCTGGGTGCAGCCTCCTTCGTCAATAAGATAATTAGGTTTATTTTTTCAGCTTGGGAATTTCCGGTTTAAAACTCTTCCAATCAGGTATAACAAACCCATCAGGAAACTCCGAATTATCCATAGGATACCAGGTCTGGTTTCGGCCGAACATCAGGATTTTCCCCCTGACAACCAGTGTGTCGCCGTCTTTCCACATCTCACAGTCATAAATGCCGGGCTTCTTTTCTTCCGCATTACCCGGGTCCATAATCTTACCACGCCCCCATTTGCGTCCACGGTCTACCATATCCCAGATAATCGTAAGAGCGTTAAATGCCGGATCTCCGACAAGGTATGGAGAAGTATTAAGCTGGCGATACATATCATCATCTATATACTTGCCATCATCATCAAATGACGCAATAACGCGGCCGTAAATCTTACCATTGTATTCATAAACAGCTACAACCCCCTTCGGATTCCCTGTTTCATCATCAACCGTTTTCCAGAGCCCCGTGATATCTTCAGCGGCAAACAGACCTGCGGGAATCATCAGACTGATAACTATAATCGACAAAAGAAATTTTTTCATTTAATCCTCCATATAGTGGTGCACTCATTCTAAAACATGATCATTGAAAATCCAAATAGTTTTTCCCCAAAAAAGAGGCCGGCAAAAGCAATGCCTCCGCCGACCAAAAAAATTATTGGGAATTCATATGGACTAGTACAGTCTTGTTTCAACTATCTCATCTACTAAAATATCAAGCTTCGCAGCTTCACTCAGGTAATAACCCCGCTCATCATCCTCAAGACATTCAGGAGGAAAGCAACCCCTCGTAGTAATAACATCGTTTACAAACATCTTCGTAAATAGAAATGCTGCCTGACCGGTGAAATATGATTCATGGGTAATTCCAGCTTTTTCAAAAGACTCTGTAAGCCCCGGTGCGTAACAGTAGAGATCAATCTTGCTTTTTCTACCGTCTTTCTTACCGCTTACCCTTACAAGGAATACCCCGTCTTCAGAGACCATACCCTCCTCAAGTACTGCTTTAATTTCATCAGCATACTTCGGAGCAGGCGGAGTAAGCCTGGAGATGATATCCATCGGGACAATCTCCTGGCCTTTTACTTCGAGCTTTTCTTCAGAGAGTAATCCCATCCTGTAGAGTGATTCAGCAAGTTCAAGACCAGGCCCGCCATAGCGGAAGTTTACTTCCTTCACTCCCTTCAGAACCTTGTTCGACAGAAGACCCATTGTCACTGGTTCTTCATGTTCATGATCCGTCATTCGTTTAGGTTCAGACATACCTTTAAACTCCGTCATCTGCGGATTGTTGAAAGGCTGAACTCTCTTGAATTCACCATCCTTGTAAACGATAGGTTGGGCAGCCATATCACCGAAGGCCGTCTCAGGGGACCACCAGAACGGGATAAATTTCTTCGACCATATCTCATCGTAGACAAAAATATCGATTCTGTCGCAGGAATCGAGTTTCTCAACCCCGTGTCTTGTAAGAACGTTTGCCATACCGGGGGCGGATCCTGTGTTAATAAGAGCAGTAAGCCCCTTCGCCTCAAATTCCGGAGCTCTGTCCAGACATCTTTTCACAGCAGAGACAAAATCAAGATCACTGACCGGGCCTGATGCAAGATCCTGATAGCATGCTCCTACTTCAAGCGCAGCGTCCATTACATTCATATTGAAATCAGGAGCCAGTCCATTTACAATCAGGTCACAGCCCTGAGCAGCCTCAACAATCTCATTTACATTCTTTGCATTCAGCTGTACAGCCTTAGCCTTCTTTAACTGACCGGCCACATTGTCAGCAGCCTTTTCATCATAGTCAGCACAAATCACTTCAGAAACATTGGTTTCTTCATCAAGTCTTTTGGCAATAGTGCTTCCTTGAGCACCTACACCAACTACTATTACCTTTTTCATTTATTTCTCACCTCAATTAAACCTAACGGCCGTTTCAGACGCAATTGTCTGTATTATTTATTAAAAGGTATTTGCGGCTCAAGCAGAAAATATCAGTTTGAGCAGTTAAGCCAGTCCTGCCGGACGACAGTACCGGCTTAAGACTCCCGAATCAGGTGATCCGGGAGTAAATTTTTTATTTATCTTTTTTCAAATTAGACAGCTGCGCTTTTGCACCCTGCACATACCAGAAAATCAGACAGATAGGCCCTATTATTGAAATTGCGCCCATTATGTAACACATTACATTCCAACCCATTATACAGCCTCCTCAAGAGATTCCTTACCGAGGGCGTTTGCAATCAGATAGATAACGATTACAAGCGGCACGATAATAAGAATACCGTGTTCCTGCCATAGTTCCACTTTTCCAATCTTTACTAGATATACTTCCCAGTCGTCACTCCATGTACCGAAGAAGTTAGACCAGATATACCATATAATTGAACAGGCAAGACCAACACCGGTTGAAAGTACACCGGCAATCTTTTTCGGCGGTTTCTTGCTGAAAGCTCCAAAATAAACCGGAACAAGGGCTACAGAAAGTATAACTGTTGCCTGAAATACCCAAACTTCCATAATTGCATCAAAGGTGAAGGTTAGAGCAATGGCGAAAACTGCGGAAATGAGCATTCCAAGCTTAGTCATTCTCTCAACCTGTTCCGATGTAGCATCGGGATTGATTACACCTTTGTAGATGTCATAACCGATGACACCACCCGAAACAAGGAAATATGAATCTGCGGTAGACATTGCAGCAGCAAGTACACCGGCAAGGAAGACACCCATAAGACCAATGGGTAGATACTGACCGCAGATAGCAAACAAGGCTTGATTAGCCTCAACCTCGGGAATAATACCAAGGCCTATTGCTGCCGCGCCGAGAATACCCAGGAAGGTGACACACCAGTCGTATGACAGCCACATCGGAACACCGGCACCGAAAGCCTTCTGAATTTCCTTTGGCCCTGCTGATGCGAATACCCGCTGAAAAAAAGCGGGTTCGGCAAGAACTGCCAGAGCAGTTATTCCGTAGGATACAAGCGTCCAGGGACTCAGATATCCCGCCCCCGCACTGAAGAAGTATGAGGCATCCTCCGCGCTGCCTGTCCATTCAATCAGACCTTCGAATACTCCTTCATATCCGCCAATAGCCTTCCAGCCGATAATCAAAGCAATACCGACGGTTATCATCATCGATATAAACTGTATGAAGTCGGTCATTGTGACTGCCCACAATCCGCCGGTCCAGGTGTAGATAAGTACAAGTATTGCACCTATTAGAGTACCGAGCCATATAGGCATTCCGGTAATAAGGTTCAAGATAAATCCTATACCCATCATTTCCATCGTATTCGTTGAATACAGGAAAGCCGCTATTGAAGTAAATATCCCAGTTGTTTTACCGTACTTCTTGAACGCGATGTCCTGCATTGTTGTGCCTTCAGGAAACACCTCCTTAAACTTGGGTGCAAGGAATGCCATTATTACATACAGCGCTGTATATGGCAGCGAATATGCAAAAAAGGCGGATACACCTTCGTAAAAACCGACTTCCGAGGTCCCAAACAGGGTATCAAGCCCATAGAACGTTGATACAAGTGTTCCCACCAGAAGCGGTGCAGTCAATGTGCGGCCGGCCATGAAGTAATCGTCAAAACCTTTCTGCTTCTTTGAGAAATAAAATCCCACGAAAAGCATAAAAGCGATGTAAATCAGGACGATCAGCCAGTCAACCACGTGTAATTGAACTACTGCATTTTCCAATCTCTTCTCCTCCATATTTTATAGATTGCATGTCCATTCTATTTTTAATGTCTATCACAACTCTGATATAATTATGACAGCCTGCTGATAGAATGGAATCTACTTAATCAGTTTAAATCTGCATTTTTAATTATGCAAGCTTTTTTACAAAAGCCAGCTGGCTACCCCTGTCGGAGGAGTGTTTATCCGGTTATTAAAATGGGGAAAAAAGAAAACCGCCGGCGAAACACACGGCGGTTTTTTGCCTAGCTAAGAACTTCTTTGACTGCTTCCTCAAAAACACCGAGTACGAAATCAGCATCTTCATCAGTGTGACATGAAGAGATAAACCAGGGTTCTCTTGAATCGTAGTCAGGCATAACACCTTTTTCTATACATTTATGAATTATAGCATTGTAGGTGTCATGATCACCGTCCGCCCAGTGCTTGTACTCACGGCACACCGGCTCTTCGGTAAATACGATTCCAGGCATTGCATCGGGTCCCTGAATTACGTATGGAACTCCGGCAGCATCAAGTATTTTCTTCCATCCCGCTCTCAGTTTTTTACCGTGAGCATTAACCTTATCAAGCTCACCGGCGGCAATAAGATCAAGAACCTTATCCGCAGCTGCCATAGCAACGACATTCGAACCGTAAGTTCCACCATGCGGAATCTTACCGGGGCCGACTTCACCCATTATATGTTTCTGACCGCCTATTGCAGCGACCGGAAACCCGTTGCCCAGACATTTTGCATAGGTAACAATATCGGCTTTAACTCCGAAATACTCCTGTGCACCGCCCGGTGCAATTCTGAATCCTGTTTTTACCTCATCAATAATCATCACGATTCCGTATTTATCACACTGCTCTCGAACAAATTCAAGGAATCCGTCCTGCGGCATAATTGAGGCTTGATTACCTAATAGCGGTTCAATAATAATACATGCAATATCCTGCCATCGCTCTTTCAGCTTTTTCTCAAGGACTTCCTTATTATTAAATGGAAGTGAGTACATTAAATCACCTACGGATCTGGGAATACCTGAACCCTGGGGAATAAGAAAGGGGGAATTCTTGTAACCTACCCCTGTAGTGGGAGGATATGTATTCCACAGCGAGTAGTCATGAAATCCATGATATGCACCGTCGAACTTCAGGATCTTATCTCTTCCGGTGAATGCCCTGGCAATTCTCATTGCACCCATTGTAGCCTCAGTTCCCGTATTGGACATTCTTACAAGATCGACACCTGTCATTTTCTTAATCTTTTCAGCAACTCTGATTTCATACTCATTCGTCATAGCGAAACAGTTTCCCATCTTCATTGCTTCTGTTATATGATTAGAAATTTCCTCTCTGGCATGTCCAAGAACAACAGGGCCGAACCCGAGTCTGTAGTCTACATATCGCTTATCATCCTGATCGTAAAGATATGCACCTTCACCTTTTTTTACTACAAGGGTGGCATCTTCACCCCAGAAACGGAAATTAGAGGAAACTCCTCCGGGAATAGACTGCGCAGCCCTGTCGTACATAGCTTTGCTCTTAGGTCCGCTTTTCATTTTATATACCTCTCTAATGAAATTAATATGTTGAGTTTTGTACCTTTTTATACAATAATGTAGTGTCACGGGTCTGAACGTGAGATGACAAACCCCTGTTATGAATTCTTTTTCATACAAATTCTGGAGATTTTATGCCCTATTCAAAGGAATTCCTGCCGCCTGAACTGAACAAGGTTCAGCCGAGGCCAAGACTCTATAATTTTTTTGAAGAGAAACATGTTGTCATAATTGAAGCAGGCCCCGGCATGGGTAAATCAGCGGCAGCATTCGACTTCATTACCAATGAGGACAAAAATTGTGTCTGGCACCGGCTCCAGAAAAAAGACTCAAATTTCAGAATCTTTCTTGAACGCCTTGAAAAGGTTTTATATTCCTATCTGAACAATGGGCAACAAAGGAAAAAGCCCCTATCGGAATCAATATCTCCGGCTGAACTTGCCGATAACTTCTGTGAAGAAATAAAAGGTAAACTCCCTGATGATATGTACCTGATTTTTGAGGATTTTGAGTATATAAATCATTCCCCTGAAACCTGTACAGTGATTGAAAGACTGCTTGAACATCTGTCTAAACGAATTCATTTGATAATACTTACACGGGAAACCGTAAAAATTTCTCTGGCCCGGATAAGAACAAGAAAAGAGCTTACAGAGCTGAAAAACAGAGATATAGCGTTTAACCGTGACGATATCCACAGCCTGATTTACAACCTTTATGACATGAGTTTCGATACCGTCATTCTTGAAAGACTTATAGAGGTCACACAGGGATGGATAACCGCCATAATCATACTGCTGGAAAAGATCTGCTGCCTGAATCGGAAGGAAGGAGAACACATCCTTGAAAATTTTTTAGTAACTCAATCAATTCCGGAAATTGACGACTACTTCCAGACTCAGATTCTTCCAATACTAACTCCTGCTATGGCTGATATCCTTATAAAACTAAGCGAGGCGGACAACTTTACCCCCCACCTGATTGAGGTAGTCTCCGGAGACAGCGGAGTTCAGACGATTAAAGAGCTTCAGCGTACCAACATGTTTATTTCGACTGTAGATCCGGCAAAATACGAATATATTTTCAATCCGATTTTCCGCTCCTACCTGAGTAGCGAATTTAACAAGTTTACTCCCGAACAGAAAAAGGAATGCCTCTCAGGCATTGCCGAATACTACCAGCAGGAAGAGGATATTAGATCGGCAGTAAAATTCCTCTGCAAAGCAGAGTTGTTTGATGAAGCAAGGGTAGAATTAATCAACTTCGCCGAAGATCTTATAAAAAACAATGAGTATGAATCCATTAATGATATTCTTTCATTCTTCCCTGCAGAGATGCAGGCCTCGGATCCTTATCTGTCTTATTACAATGCAATAGTCAACAATCTGATGCAGCCGGAAACGTCCCGGCGCCAACTGCTCAAACTCCTGTACATCTTTAACAGCAACAAAGATCATGACCGGGAAGCTTCAATTTATTCAGTCCTGCTTACAAATTACTTTTTCTTTCAGAGTAACGCAGAAACCGTTGGGAATATTATCAATATGGCTGAAGAATTCCTGCTTAACCACGGGCTTGATATCTCTATTGAGCAGAATGAACTGCTGACCGCTTTGATTCCGCTTGGGCAATGGTGGACCGGCGCATCGAGAGACAAGGCATTTGAGATAGCCCTGAGAGCCGAAGAAACATCAAACAGACTTCATAACGAAGAAGCTTTTCTCTGCTCCCGTCTCGTTTTATCAAAAATTTATATCGCCCGCGGTGAATTCCACAGCGCTAAAAACCTGCTTTTAAAAACAGAAAACCTCTTTACCGAAGGCTCATTCCACTTATACAAACAGTATCAGAGTCTGTCCAGCTTCTACCTAGGTGATACATATTTCTACTGCGGCGAAATCTCAACAGCCATTTCACAGATACACAAGGCTCTATCATCCTCCGGAACTGAGTTCGCATTCAGACCTTATCTGGAACTAAACCTGGTTTATTACAATCTCTATCTGAATGATATAGAGAAAGCAGATGCCCTATATGAACGTTTGAGGGAGAGAGAACCCGGAGAAAATCTTTACCTGAAATACAATTACGATTTTCTCTTTGAGATGCTGATAGCTTATCGAACAGGAAACAACCACAGAGCCAGGTATTACTGCAACAGACTACTGGAGCCCGGCAATGAAAAACTGATGCGTTCAGACTTCCCATTCAGCAAACTGGCACTGGCAGAAGTCAGCTTCTACACCGAGGGTGCCGAAAAAAGCAGAATTATCCTTATGGAACTTATGGAGGAAATCACAGCTGAAGAATACCCTTACCCATATGCTACCGCAACAGCCCTTCTGGCTTATATCAGTACTAAAAGCGGAGCTAAAGCCGAGGCAAAAAAATGGTTTAAAAGAATGGAAAACGCTATTACTGAAAATAATTATACAAACCTCGACATCTGTTCTCCGGACCTTCTGCGTGAAATAGCTGAGGTATTCCCTTGCGGAGCTTTCGAATCATTCCCAAGACTCAAACATGATAAAGAATATGAGAAACTTTCTACCTCACAGTATGAACTTGAAATCACCACTCTGGGTTCATTCAGCATCGGTGTTAAAGGGGAGGAGATCTCAGCAGATCTCCTTGGAGGACAGAAGCGTGTGATGGATCTGCTGAAACTGCTTATAGTATACAGAAAAACAGGAATCACCAAAGAGCGAATATATGAGCTTTTCTGGCCACGCTACTCATATAAAAGCGCAAGGGATAACCTTAACACCATAATCTACCGCCTGCGCAAGCTGCTGAATAATAAGGATGATTTTCTCTACACTGATGTAAACGTAATCAGATTCAAGGAAAATACAGTAATAACCGATGCTGATAAATTTCTTGAATATATAAAGCTGGGAACGGATGCGGAGAAAAACGGCAACCATGAGGTATCAACAAGGATGTTCCGCTCTGCAATAGAACTTTATAGAGGGGATTTTCTTGAAAATGATCTGTACTATGATTTCATCCGTGATGAGCGGGAAAATCTTCGTTCGAAATTTCGCAGCCTGCTCTTTAAAATGATACTTCTATCGTTGAATTCGGCTGAATTCCATGAGGCTCTTGAATGGGCCAAACAGCTCATTGATGCCGACCCGCTTTGTGAACCCGCATACCGCATGCTGATGGTTTCAAGCTCGGCTGTCGGCAATAGAAGTGAAATCCCCAGGCTGTTCGATAAGCTCAATCAAAAACTGCAGGCTTATTACAAGGTAACCGCCGACGAAAAGACCGTTATACTTAAAGACAAACTGCTCAGCGGAACAACACCGGATGAATCAATGTGGAGGGAAGAAACAATCATCTGACCGAGACCCAATTACCAGATAACCTCACAAAACTGGCCGAATGCCCCCAAGAGGCTGCAAGGCGTTGTAGTCTTCCTGTCTCAGGATGTAACAAACAGAAAAGAGTTGTCGGGAGACGGCGGAGCAGACTCCCTACGGCGGATCAGACTCGGCTGAGCGTCAGCGAGGAACAGAAGCGGGCCGGGCTATAACTGCTGCAGTTTTTCTTTCAGGCTTGCAACGGTATCCTTCTTCAGCTTCAGGCGGGCTTTAAGCTGAGTGATAAAATCATTATTTTCTTCTTCGCCGCGAACAGCGTAAAAATCTTTCTTGCGTGCTTCAGCATCCCCGTCAATCCCGAACCCCACCATAGCGGTTGCGCTGAATTCCTTGCGGGCATCATAGCAGCGCATCTGGTCAAGTTCTTCAACCGCAGTAATCCAGTCGTCGAGTATGCCTGCGATATCTGCAGCAGAAAAATCGCTGAATTTCTTTCCTAGGATAATCTCAAGTCGCTGAGACATCCACGCTATTTCATACCTGCTGTAATTCCGGTGAAGTTCCCTGAACCTGTTACTTACTTCACTTAGTTTATCAATTACTCCAGCTTCGATATCTTCCAGCAGATTAGCAAGAGCATTCTCCGGCACAATAAGGCCGGCGATATCCAGCCACTGTCCACGCCCGTCTTCATCCCCGGAGGCAAAGAGACCTCGCAAATCTTCGAGGTTATTGATCTTCTTACTCTGCAGCAGCGATACAAGAACATTGCCTGTGAACCGGGTAATCCCTAGGTTATAATATTTTATTCCACGGCCTAATGCTTCCCTGCTGATTTTCACACCGTTGTGATAGTATTTCTTGGTTGCAGTTCCCGCTTCTTCACGGAGCTTTAAAAGCCGCTCCTTACCGTTTATCATCTTCTGCACAGTATAGGGGGTTAACAGGTAGAAAGACAGAAAATCAAGTTTATCACTTCCATTTCGCCTGTCCCTCCTGGGCCATTTCTTGGCATCGCGGACTGTTCCAACACTTCTGATATTGACTCCCGGGACAAGAACGCTCTCATCATCTTCTTCAAGCAGATAACTGAAGGGAAAATCTGATGTATCAGAGTTTGCTGTATGCCGTCCCATAACCAGGGTAAATGCACCTATGCGAGCCGGAAAACTGATGTATGAATTTGATGTGGTCTTGGTTCCGCGCTCAAGAATTCCCTGATGAACAGGACCCAGTTTATACATATGATTGCTCTGGTTCGAGCCGGAACCAGCGTTCATAAATGAATATATTCCTGCAATAAGCAGGGTTGATTTATGATGAGTAACCGTATAGGGGCCTGCAAAAATCGAACAGGCTTCACCGTGAAAACCTCCGCAGTTGGCAAAAAACACGGAATTTACCGCTGAATACTGCTTGGAGAGCACGGTTCCCTGCCCTATAAAGCATCGCTCAATTATTACACCGTCAGTGACGCTGCAGCCCGAGGCCATAATGAAATCGTCCGCAATAACACCCGCGCCTACCCTCGTCCCGGCTTCAGCTGTACTGTTAACCGTACCGTTGTTCAGCCTGACAATACCGATGATCTCGGCATTAGCCCCGATCTTTACATCTGATATATGACCGCAATTGGAGATGTGTGCGCCGGCACCGACAACCCCTCGATCTGATCTGACCTGTCCGCAATAATCGTCTATCATTGCTCTCAAGCGGTCAAGAAGCTCTGCCCTATGCCTGTAAAGCGCAATAATATAAGCCTCATGAGCCGATAACCTGTCGTAAATCGGAACCTCACGGCCGCCGCCTTCATTTATTACTGAAGCAGATACCCCGTTCCCGAAGGTAGTGGATCCGGTAATTTCCAGGGTATTCAAACCGTCTATTACGACATCATCTTCTATATTATAATTAGAGATATAATTAGAGACGTTCCTGATATATACATTATTGCCGATAGTTGAATTATGAATCGCGGAATTATAGATTCCACATTTTCGACTGACGCCGCTTACCGAATCAATACGACCGTTCATTCTGCCTAGTCTGATATCACCGTAGAATGCGACATTTTTGAAACGCTCAGGAGAGAAGCCCTTAAGAACCCTTACTCTCTCCCATTCTTCACAGACGCAACCGCGGTTCTGCATAATATCTATTTCGTCCGGACGAAGGTTTCTATAATCAGTTTCTGTAATCTGGTCGTTCATTTAATTAATCCCGTTTTAGCAAGATGTTAATATAATTAACACTTAAATATCGGTATTTCAAGCCATGAGCCGAAGTTAAATATAATCTGAGCCGTACTTTTCCTTAACAGCTTCATATAATTTCTTGATATCCTGGTCTCTATCACGCGGACAGATGAGCGTTGCCTTATCTGTGTGGATAACGATCATGTTCTCCAGACCTATGCCTGCCAGCAGATGTGAATCGTTTTCTGAAGCAATGAGGGTTTTACTGCTGTCAACAAGCAGATGCTTCCCGCCGCCGAAACTGTTTTCTTCTTCATCGCCATTGGTAATTTCCGCAAATGCGGTCCATGAGCCTAGATCTATCCATGTAAGCGGCATAGGGACAGCTGCAACATTGAACTGATCATCCTGTGATGCCGGTTCCATTACAGCATAATCTATGCTGATTTTTTTGAGTTCGGGGTATATTTTGTTAAGGGTTTTTTCAAAATCATCAGATTCAGAAACTTCGACAATCTCCATTATCTGCCTGTAGTTTTGCGGTTCATATTTTTCTACACATTTGAGGAGTGTTGAGGCCTTCCATACAAACATGCCGCTGTTCCATAGGTATTGCTGAGCCCCGGCAGCAAAATATTCTTCGGCGACTATTTTTTCAGGTTTCTCTCTGAAACTCTTCAGTAGCTTTGCTTCTTTATGAAAAACCTGTCCCAGTTCAAGATAGCCGAAGCCGGTTGCGGGATGATCAGGCGTGATACCGAAGGTGACAAGGGTATCTTCGCTGTTTTCAACAACCTCATAACCCATCTCGACAATCTTCTGAAACTCATCAACCGGTTCAATAACGTGATCAGCAGTGAAAACAGCTATAACAGCCGAGGGGTCTTTTTTATACAGTACCGCAGCACTGTATGCCAGAGCATTAAGGGTATCCCGGCCGGTAGGCTCACCGATAAACTGCCCGTCGCTGAAGCCGCTCAGCCGCTGGGAAATTATATTACGGTGGGCATTTCCAGCGCATATGTATCTGTTTTCAGACGGCACGAGACCATCGAGTCGTTCAAACGATATCTGAAGAAGGCTGCGGCCGTTAATAAAGGGAATCAGCTGTTTCGGCTGTGCCGATGTACTCATAGGCCACAGTCTTGTACCGCTGCCGCCGGCCATAATTAGTGCATATCTCATGGAAGGATCATATTATAAATGCAGCTGCAGTTCAATCAGTATTTTCAGTCATCAAAGCGCTTTATGTAGGAATGACAATAAGGAGCTTTACCGTTTTTTATGTAATAGTCCTGATGATAATCCTCCGCCGGCCAGAATGCTTCAGCCGGACGAAGACTTGTAACAACATCAAGACCGTCATTCTTAAGAATGTTAATAAGATCTTCTGAAATCTTCTTTTGATCTCCATTCTCATAAAAAATAACCGACAAATACTGCTCTCCGATGTCCGGCCCCTGCCCGTTTGCCTGCGTTGGATCATGGATTTCGAAAAATAGCTTTGTGAGTTCACGATAACTGACAATTTCAGGATTATAGATTACTTCCATTGCCTCTATATGCCCCGTATTCTCATAACAGACTTCTTTATAGTCAGGAAAAGACGTGCTGCCGCCGGTATACCCGACGGTTGTACCTTTAACCCCATCGACATTATTAAACAGATACTCTACACCCCAGAAACAACCACCGGCAAAAACAGCCCGTCCGGTTTCTCCTGATTCAGGAATAAACCTCATTGAAAGAGAGTTTACACAGTGACGTGTATCTTTTTCGGTAAATCCCTCACCTTCAAACACATGCCCGAGATGACCGCCGCAGGTATTACAGAGTATTTCTGTTCTGCTGCCGTCGGCATCTGTTTCCCTGCGAACGGCTCCGTCTATTTCATCGTCGAAACTAGGCCATCCGCAGCCGGAATCAAATTTATCCTCAGAGTGATAAAGGGGTTCACCGCAACGCCCGCAGACATAGGTTCCGGCAGCCTTGCTGTCCCAGTACTCACCGGTAAAAGCCCTTTCAGTCCCCTTATTCTCAAGTACCTGAAAAGCTTCCGTATTCAGCCGACCATTCAGTCTTTCAAGAACATCGCTATCCTGATTATCAATCATAATATTAACCTCCTGCTCACCCTGCGCCATAGAAGATGCAGGTATTATAACTGTAAAAACCGCAATAAATAGAATAATTATACTGTTTGTCTTTCTACTCATAGGTTAACTTACTAAGGGATAAACCCTCAGGCAAGAAAAACCGCCGAAAAGCCCAAACCGGAATAATTTCTATTGATTTTTAGCGCCCGGCTGTTAAACTTCAGGGATGACCGAATTTTCAAAAAGGGTTATAAACCTAATAGCCTCAATCCCCGAAGGCAGGGTTGCGTCCTACGGGAGGATAGCAGGAATAGCCGGAAACCCTCGGGCAGCACGACAGGTATCCAGGCTGCTGCATTCTTCCGGCAAAAAGTACAACCTGCCCTGGCACAGGGTCCTGAGCAGCACAGGAACCATTTTGCTCAAGGGTGAACATGCAATTATTCAGCGAGGCCTGCTTGAATCAGAAGGGATTGAATTCGATTCTAACGGATCTGTTGATATGGATATTTATGAAATTTAGCAGATATTCCGGTCCATGCTCTCAACCGGAAAAAAGAGGATCAGATTGTCACTGAGTTCTAAACGATCAATCATAAAACTTTCAGCTCTTTCACTGGAGAAACACTCAACCGAACTGCTTCCAGAAGAAATTTCGCTGCTGCTGCAGACATATCCTGCTGCTGGTTGCCGGCTGAAGGGGCCTGCATTGCTGCTTTTGTCAGCTTCAGAATAAGATCATTACAGAGGGGCTTCTCCGAATATTTTCTAATGCTTCTTCTATTATTGATGATATCCGGAATCTCACTCCTGTGTATTTGTCTATCCCACAGCTTCAGTCTCCCGAAGGAAACTGAAGCTGAGATCTGCTTTTTAAGAGTTCTCACCAGCCGTTTACATGCACCTGTTCCTCATTAAAGTAATCGGTGCTTGCATGGGTATCACCGTCCACGGCGCTGTGCCCTACGGCAACCATTATCTGGCCGGCTACATTTCCAGGATGACCGATCGCATTTGCGATTCCCTGGATACGCTCAGCCTGGGGCATGATGCTCATTGGAACCGAAACCAGACCCATTTCAGCGGCCTGAACCATAATGGCCATGGCGGCAATACCTGCATCCAGAGTCAGGATTTCAGGATACTTCGCAGTCTCTTCATTTACTCCAATCACAATAACCAGCGGAGCCGTGTCCAGCGGCTGGGAATAAGGATGCCCCTCCTGCATCTTCTTCATCATACTTCTGTCAGTAACTACCATGAGCTCGCAGGATCTCTGGTTTCCACCCGTGGGGGAAGCAAAGGCGGCATTCAGCAGCATATCGATCTGCTCTTCGGATACCGATTCATTAGAAAACTGTCGGGCTGTCAATCTTCCGAAAATGCCGTTCATCTCTGCAAATTCGGACACTCCCTCATAGGCTGAGTAGTCATTTTTCGCTGAAGCAGCACTGGTGGTATCGCTTCCGGCAGCCTCGGAGACCTTATCTGCTGTACGGGGCGCGCATCCTGCAAATCCTATAGAAACGGATACAACAACCGTCAGGATCAGAAATCTTCTCATTTGAATCTTCATCTTGAAATACTCCTTGATAAATAATATGATATTGACGTTACTGATAATCCATTTCCATAAGAAGGTATAATCTCAAAAGAAATGGAATCCCTCCAAAACTACGGACAGTTTACCGGCAACTATGATGGATATTATTTTATCTTTTACTATCTGGCAATAACGCACTTTTTTATCAGTAACTTACTAAAAGGTGAGTTATAAAGGAGATTAAATGGCAAATCTTAAATCCGAATATGAATGCTCATTGATGCTGAGTAATGCCCTGATTGGTGGAAAATGGAAACAGCGGGTACTCTACCACATAACTATTGGAAACAATAGATTCTCCTCTCTTCAGAAGAACCTCCCCGATATCAGTCAAAAGGTGCTATCCGCTCAACTCAGGGAGTTGGAGGATCACGGGATTCTCAGCAGGCGGATATACCCCGATGTACCTCCAAGAGTAGAATATTCGCTGACAGAAGAAGGAGAAATTCTAAAACCCATTATTGAACAACTCTGCCGTTGGAGTACCGACTACGCTCTTAAAAGAAATATAAATGTTCCCTTGGATCACCTGCCTGAAAAGCAATAATGATTGATAGGAAAAGCTATATTCCCTGCGATTAGGATTTCCAGCTATTATGGCTGTTTTCTCCCCTAAAATCAGGATAATCCCCCGTTATCATTATTCTTCCTCACGAAAACCGGGATTCGTATAATAAAGATTTCTTCATTGTAAACCTGTATTTTCATGCTACTATGATAGGTATATTAATGGAGGTATGTAACCATGATAAAAAACACCTTTGTTCGAAGCCTGTTACTAGCAGGAATTATCATTGCTCTTCTTGCAGGGTGCGCCGGTACACAGGGAGCTGTGGAAAAAAATGTTGATACAGTACAGGTTCTACAACCTAAAACCGGAAGCTACAGCGGGTACGGCTGGGGCATTGTGGAACTGGCCAAAAGCGGTAATTGTTATACAGGAACCTACACCGACACCTGGGCAAGCGGAAAAGGAACTATCGAGTTGCGGTATAAAGACGGCAGCTGGGAAGGGTCCTGGAGAGAGCCTGCAATTGACCGCGAAGGTACTCTTTACGACATCAAGATATCTCAGGATGGAGAGAGAATAACAGGACTGCATGACGTAACGAAAGACGGCGGAAAAGGCAGCTTTGCGGATTTGGAGTTCATCTGGGAATTTGACAGCTGATAATTGCCGATTTGACGACCCATCAATTATTTGCGTTAAAGAGCCTGTAAAGTTTTAACATAATCATTTATATCATTACATTTCTCACTTAAACCTCGTGTTGCATCATAGATAACTGAACTGCCCTGAGAAATTCCTGCCATATTTTTTGATAGAGATGTAATAAAATCACCCAAAGACATGACGTTTTCTGAGCTGATTTTTTCATTTTTTCTCACATTATTCAAAGATTCCAAAACTTCTTCAGTTAAATCCTGAAGTAAAGATGTAGCCGTCAGTATTTGATCACTGCCGGCAGAAAGCTCAAGAATACTTTGCTGAATTTCATCCATGGTTTTACTAACCATATCCACACCTTTTCCAATAGAGCTGAAAGTGTTTCCGCTATCTGCGACATTAGAGCCTGCAGCTTCTACTGCAGTCTTTAGCTGATTGAGTGTTTCGCCTACTTTTTTGGCACTCTGAGAGCTTGATTCTGCCAATTTCCTAACCTCATCAGAGACAACCGCAAAGCCTTTTCCGGAATCTCCGGCATGAGCGGCTTCAATAGCGGCATTCATTGCTAGAAGATTAGTCTGGTCTGCAATATCAGTAATTATTGAAACCATCTCATTTACACTTTCTATATGAGCCCGAACCTGGCTAAAGGATGTAACAGTATTCTCCATCTCCGTAGTTCCATTTTCTGCTGATTGTTTTAGATTGTGAAATAATTTACTTTTTTCCTCTATAACACTGTTGATATTCCTAATAGAGGCTACCATCTCTTCGAGAGCACTTCCGGTGTCAGAAATCTTTGCAGACTGTTTCCCTGTAATAGTATCAAGTGTCTGCATAAGACCATTTATTTTCTGAAGTGAATCTTTAGATGATTCATAGCGCTTCGATAAATCGTTCATCTGTATATTAACATTTGAAGCCAGTGAATCAATTTCCTTGACTGCCTCAACTGTTTCCTGTGCCTGGTCATCCATGCTTTGTGCAAGCTGAAGCTTTTTAGAAGCTTCTCTATTCAACTCTGCCATTTTTTTGGAGGCAATTTCTGTCTCTTCCATCCTCAGAAAAGCTTCATTCAAAACCTTGTCCATTATAATTCTTAAAAGTAATGATAGCACACTTACCAGAATATATATGGCTATACCTGAAGTCATCTGCTGAATAAATCCTGCCGATTGTTCAGTATAAAGTTCAGCTGCGTAAACCCAGGATACAAAAGAAATAAAATATACACCAGTAAATGCAGTGATATAATATAGATGCTTTATTTTAGGAGAAAAAAGAGTTGCGACAATAATAATAACAATTCCTGTTAGAGCTGTATTTGCCAAACTATGTTCTCCGTCATACCCATTAGCAAAACGGGCGGCTACAAGAATGACAGCCATAGAATAAATGACCCCTAATGCAGCTTTTCTATAGCCGCCTTTCCGATTTAAGAAAAATAAGAGTATAAGAACTGCAGCCCATACCCCCAGAAGCGCTGCTCCTGCATATAATCTCGAAATCACTGCACTAATTGTTGTGAGACTGGTTAAGATAACCAGAACACAAATCATAATTTGCAGAACTGGTGCTTTTAGCTGTGTTTCATAATTATGTTCTTTGTAGATCTCTTTCAGTTTCATTATTGAAGTATAGTTAAACTGGAAAACTTTTACCAGCACTGATAAGCATAATATATGGAGCTAAATAATAAAGCACAAATCTAACACGTCTGTATTTCCGGTGATTAATATATTCTTCTTCAAAACCGAATTACCGTTTTACCAATAGATTTTCCTGATTATAGCAGTATGTGCGCTTTTTTCAGGTTTCCCACGGAGAAGCCTGCTATAATAGTGGATAAGGTTATTTTTAAAGCTCCATCATCCTGTAGATCAGCTATTTTATTCAAGATCTGGTGCGGCCTTTCCATATCAGCCGTTGTGTACATTGAGCGCGTATACATTAATTCCCATGAAAAACTGACACTCTTGGTTTTAAGAATAGACAAATCGAGGGGCTCACTGCTGCCCGCAGCGGATACGATATGTCTCTGAGGTTTGATAACCCGGTAAGTGGAATAGCCGCAGCTTCAGGGACAAGCTGATACTCAGCATTGCTTCCGCTTCTTGTCAAATCTCCCACTGCTTCGACTTTTCCTACTGCATCCCAGCCTGTTATTTTAGGGATTCAAGAATGGTGTTCTCAGCAGCAGTCTGTCTGATCTTAAAATCGACCGGATTTACTGAAATCGCTTCTATTTTAATGAGTAAATCGTATTCGCCCGGAACCGGTATTGTAGCGGGCAGCTGCAATTCTGCGCTAACGCAGGTTTCTTGTGGAATAATGCTGTAAAATGTTCTGTACAACACTGCCTGCGTTTTAATAATTACGTTTCAGAAGATTTTTCACCAAGACAGAAAGCTGGTATTTTGTGTAGCCTTCATCAAGTTTACTGATCTCTCTCATGGCACGATCAGAGTATAATTCCGCCTGAGCTGCAGCTTTTTCAGGACCGGAAGATTCACAGACAAGCTTCGTTATCTTTTTTACAGTATGTCTGCGGTAGGGGTATTTAGAAAGCAGTCGTCCAAGTCTGCCGTCATCATTTTCAAGTGCATACAGCACGGGGAGGGTGTAGATCCCTTCTGTAATATCACGGCCGGTGGGCTTGCCTGTTACCGCTGGAGTCCCGGTAATATCGAGTAAATCATCAATAATCTGAAATGCCATGCCGACGTTGTAACCAATCCGGGAGAAGGTGGAGCAGTCGTCGCTGGAGCAGCCTGCTTCATTGGCTCCGATATATAGACTTATAGCGAAAAGAACTGCGGTTTTTCCGGCTATTCTTCTTTTATAGCTGCGTATACTTGGATTAAGAACATATTTTTCGGAATCCTGAATTATCTCACCTTCACAGATTTTAGCGACGGCTCCTGCGAGCCGCCCGTATTGTGCTGTTCGGGATTTTTCAGAAGCAACTACAATACTCCTCGAAAAAAGATAATCGCCCGCAAGTATCGCGAGTTTATTACCATGCAGCATATGGATTGCAGGCTTGCCGCGTCTTATAGAAGCATCATCAATTATATCATCATGAATCAGTGTTGCATTATGAAGAAGCTCTACTGCGGCAGCCATATTATAAATGCGTTCGCCCTCAAAATTACCGTAGCGTCCTGCTATGGTAGTAAACGAGGGTCGAAGCATTTTACCGTTTCCGGAAACAAGCTTCCTTATGTCCTCTCTGACTATGCCCGGGGCGGTATCAGCGATTTCACCAAGAATATCCTTTACTTCAGCTAGATCTTCTTTGAGTTGTTTATCATGTGTAGAAGTAACAATTTCCTTCACTACCGGCAATTTTCTATCCTGTTATTTATTTCTTGTTTTAGGTTCTCCAACGAACCAGTGTGTTCTGCGTGCAAGCTTTGTTCCATTCCACCATCGTTTGATCGCCGGCATAATCCAGTGATCAAGGCCCAGCGAACGTCCGGCTCCGCCTAGAAGCAGAAAAGCTGCAAAAACAAACCAAGCCTGATCCCAGGCAAACATACCCGAGAATGTAAATACAAGGCACATAATTATTGAAACACCGGCTGCTATGAATGTGAAACATCCACCCATCAGCGCAAGCCCTATCCCTATTTCAACCAGTACTATCATCACCTGAAAAACAGGGTAATGAATGTAGGCCGCAATTCCATCCATAAAGGTTTCTCTGAACCAGGTTACAAACCCTGATTCGTAGGGAATTATATTATTACCGAGATCCCATATCTTACCGAAGACCTGTCCGGCGGTGTCGGCGGCAGCGCCAGCTGCATCGGCTGCATAATCGGATGCTGCACTTACAGCGTCGGCAGCAGCCTCAACTGCAACGGCTGCAGAATCGGAAGCTGCGCTGACAGTATCGGCTGCTGCTTCAACTACCGCTTCGGCAGCACCGGCTGCATAATCGGAAGCTGCACTTACAGCGTCGGAACCGTGTTGCGGATTAGGCATTGCAGAGTCGAATACAGCAGTCATATCTGCGTGACCTGCTGCCTCTACAGCCGTTTCACCGGCACCGCTGGCTGCGCTGTATGCGTCTGCCGCGGGTTTTACGCCCTTCTGAAGCACCCCGGAACTGAACATCCATCCGGATTTTGAGCCGGCGGAGAAGTTAAACCATCCTTCGCCTATCTTATTGATACCTTCAAAAACCCACATCAGACCCAGCCATACTCTCAGAGGTACAGCCCACCAGCCCTGAATCTTCCAGGACAGGTGACCGCCAATGAAGGTTCTGCGATCTTTCATGTCAAAGAACTCGTGTTTAAGGTAACCCCATATCGCGTTTATACCGGCAACTCCGAAGAGATAGTGAAGGTTTACAAGGTGTTTCATCGCCATGGCCATAAAGCCCGAGGTTTTCATTCCGCCGGCGTTTGAAACAGCGTATTTACCGCCAATTGATACCATGAAACCATGGTAGTTGGATTCGAAGGCTTTTTTATCGTTACCCTCAATTTCTGCAATAATATTTTCAGCAGCAGTTTCCCCCGTCTGAAGAGCGGTCTCTACTATCTGAGGGAGGACCTTCTCTTTTTCAACAAACCAGAGGTTGTCTCCAACTGCATATACATTCTCATAATCGTCCGTCTGCATATATTCATTTACGAGAATACGTCCGCGTTTCCCAACAACATAGCGCTCGTCTTCATCAAAGCGGCAGCCGCACATACCGTGTATTCCCTCCGCTGACGCAATGCTGCATTCGCCGCGGGCAGTATGTCCTTTAGTGAGATTAATCTTTGAGGTAAACTCGGAGCCATGAATTCCACAGGTCCAGATGAATGTATCGGTTTTTATTTCACTTCCATCGGCAAGCAGGATTTTTCCTTCCGCGGCACCGGTAATTCGTGCATTCAGGATTATCTCGGCACCCTTCTTTTTCAGATATTTAACCGCTTTTTTTCTAAGCGGTTCTTCAATGATAGGGAGAACTGAATCAAGCGCCTCTACAACAACCATTCTGACATCTTTGACGGGTATATGGTATTTTGCACAGAGCACATCGCGGCGCTCGATAAACTCACCAATAAGCTCGATCCCGGTGAAACCTGCTCCTGCCACAACAAAAGTAAGCATCTGTGCTTTTAGAGACTCATCCGGTTCATTTGCGGCAAGCCTGAAGCGTTCTTCAAAATGCTCACGGATACGCATAGCATCCTCAAGCGACCAGAGTGAGAATGAATTTTCCTGAACACCTTCAATATCGAAAAACTCGGGGGCTCCCCCGGTTCCCAGAACAAGGTAATCATAATCATATTCAGCTTTATCTGATTTAAGTTTTCTGGTTTCAAAATCAATTCCGGTGATAACATCGGTAACAAGGTTGATATTGGTTCCCGAGAAAATTCTCTGATAGCTTACCATGACTGAATCAGGTTCGACCCTTGAACCTGCAACCTCATGAAGCTCGGTCATAAGGGTGTGGTAAGTGTTTTTATCGATAAGAGTTATCTCTACTTTATCATTTTTTTTGTATTTTTTATACAGTGTTTTTGCGGCTTCTATGCCGGCATATCCTCCGCCGAGGATTACTAAGCGTTTCGTATCCATCAAAACCTCTCTATAGATATATTATAATTTATTACTGAATTTCATGAACAGGAGTTATTTATCTCCTTCCTTCTGCTCTTCAAGTCCCTCGTTTACGCCTTCCTTGAATTCTTTTTTAGCCTTGCCCAAAGAGCGGGCAAATTTGGGAATAGCGCTGGCTCCGAATAGTAGAACGACAACGCCGCCGATTACGATAATTTCTGTTGTTCCTAACATCTTAATTCTCCTTACTGATTTCAGTTTTCTTGAGATCTGCCAACTCGTTTTTATCTACAATATTGTTAACACTGTTTCTCAGTGATATTACCTCGCTGTTGAGCTGAGCATTGATTGCCCGTATCTCCTTCATCTCATCTTCAATACCAATCTCTTTTTCCATATTTCTCATCTCACGCTTGAACATCGAAAAATACAGATAGAATTTGGCCCAGATTTTACCAATTGTTCTGACAACTTTGGGCATATCTGAGGGGCGTACAAAAATAAGGAAGATAACAAGTATAATGAGTATCTCACTGAAACCTATTCCATTATTTGCCATTTTTACCCTCTATCGATTTTCCAAATCCAAATATTTTCGCTATGAGAATAGCTAGAAAATAAAGAAATATCATGGGAAATGCAATCATGCATTGCGAGACAAAATCCGGCGGGGTAATGATTGCGGCAAGTAAAAAAACGCCTACTATAATGTATCTGCTAAAACCTAAAAGCGTTTTTCTTTCGACTATATTTGTTATCATCAGCATCTCCATCAGTACCGGAAACTGAAATGTTATCATTATCATAAAAATGAATTTGAAGATGTAGATTATATTATTCTGATAATTCAGTAGAATTCCGACATTATCCGGAAGAAAGCCTACGCTTGTGAAAAAGTCTATCGTTATGGGCAGTATCAAATAATAGCTGTAATAGAAACCGACAAGTACAAGTACTGCACTGATTATAAGCGTATAAAGAATAACCCTGCGCTCTTTCTTTGAGAGAGCAGGAAATACAAATCTAAGAACACTGAAAAGAATAATCGGAAAACTCAGCGTCAGACCTGAAAGTAATGATATCTTTAATTTGGCAAGAAATCCTTCAAAAATATTATTAATAAAGAGCGTATCCTCAGTTCCAGCGTTTTCGATTGAAAGAAAAGGAGCATAAAGAAATTCGACAATAGGGTCAAAAAACAGGAAACATATTACACTAGCGCATATAAAGCTTATCAGACATACAATAAGCGTGCGTTTCAACGCCTTAAGATGGGCGCGGAATGCCATTGTTGTTTCTTGATCAGTCATCACTTCAGACATTCATGATTTCCTTTCCGTATACAATTGGCGAATCTTCGAGAATTCGTCCTATAACCACAACCCCGTTTTCAAGCGCCGCATTATAGGCCGCACTTGAGCATATGCTTCTTGATACTATCGCCGGGATTCTCCCCGCGAGGGTTTTCTGCATCACTTCATGATTGACTCTGCCGGAAGTAATATAAATCAGCTCCGAGGGATCGAGCTCTTTCATCAGAAGTTCGCCTACTACTTTGTCATACGCATTATGCCGGCCTATATCTTCTTTAAACGCAAGCAGAGTCTCTCCATCAGTAAATGCACTGCAATGTATTCCACCGTGTTTTTTATAGATAGAAGCAGTACTGAACATTTTGAGGGCCATTCTCCTTAATTTCTGTTTGTCCGGCAGCTTAATGCTTTTTTTTAATGGTGTTAAAGCTTCCTGCGGTGTGGAACGCCTTAATTCTGCATTTATTTTATATTCCTTTATTATAATCTTTTCAAGCTCATGTACTGTTGATATATGACAATTTGTGTAAAGATATCCAAGTACTAGTTCTTCAATACTCTCTGGTGTACACAGGAAATCACTATAGTAAACACCATTAATAAAAAGTTTGAACTTTACTTCATCTACAATTGGAAGTTCTACCGGATTTGGTTTATGATTACTGATTTTCATACTGTCCCACTGCATCCCATTCACTGAGGTATTCTGCCTGTGCTTTCGGAAGAAACTTTGTAGAAAAAAGATAAAACTTATCGATCGATGTTGCACATTTCTCAATATCTGAGTATCTGGTATCATTTTCAATTATTGACATCATAGTCTCAATCTCTTCTTTCTTCATGAAATATGGAGAATATTCAAAAATCTCTATAGCCGTCGGCCTTGGGTACAGGCTGCTTTCCCTTCTTACGGTGTTAACAATCAGGCTTAGCAGATCTTTTTCTTCAAGCAGCACTGCAATTTCAGCATAGCTGCTGGTCATGCAGGATGTTGAGTACCAGTAATCAGCCTTTTCCCCGCTGATTCTCTGAAGATCGCCATATTCCTTATTCTCACTGAGTTCAGAGAGAGAAAGGCCATTCCCTGCATCCTGCTCAAATCTATTAATAACATTATTTTCAGTTGAGAGCAGTCCTTTTCGGGACTGCTCTCTTATGAAACCGGCGGCGAGCGCCGGTATATTATCAGACATATCAGTCAATTTCCCTAAGCCGGAAGAAGATTCTTAACATCAAGATCATCAGCAACAAACTTAAGATCGTGTTTTTCCAGTGTAGCCCTTGTGGGAGCACCGGTTTTAGGATCCCAGCCCATCTCTTCATAGAACATAGTCAGGGTGTTTTCATAATCTTCACGATCGAGTTTGATTGTTCCCGGTTCGAAAGCTTTTTTATCAGGATCCATATCGAACTGCCATCCTGTAAGCTGGTCGTGTGTGTTTCTCATATCCACAGTCCCCATCTGTCTGATAGTCAGTGCTCTATGAAGGTGGAAAAGCTTTTCCGCCTGCAGATCAAGTTCTTCTTCCGAAATTTCTTCTCCCGTAGCTTCTGTGTAGTATAAAGCTTCAAGTGCAGTGTTACCCCGATAGTTACGCTCTTTCAGAGGTGAGGTAGTCATCGGCCACATCCAGTTGCATACTGTCAGACTGTCGTGAAGCAGGTTTCTTACAATACTCCACTTGGCGAATTTCATCTTTGCTTTTGTTACAGGTTTATAGTTTGCAGGTTCATCTATCGCATCTGCACTGCCCCAGAGTTCTGCAGCAATGTCCTTCTGTACCTCGGTGGGAAGGCCACTGCCGATAAAATTCTGATGAGTATGGCTCTGTGCATCGCGGTTGAACATTGAACTTATGAGAGAACCAACCTGTGCGTCTGATTCATTACTGTGATGAACCGGGTAGCCGATCTTCGTCCAGAGCTTGTTGCCCTTGTATGTCCAGTAATCTTCACCGAGGTTCCATCTCTCTGAAATATAGTGTGCTCCATCTCCCAAGTGACTGAGTTCACCTTCCTTGAAGGCAATTCTGCGGTAAAAATCGGCAAAGATTGCAGGATCCCCGGCTTCAATCGACTCCCAGTCGATGCTGTTGTATTCTGCAGTCGGAAGAACTCGCTTTAAAACGCCATGCTTATAGGTCCAGGCAAAGTCGCGCCCAATCTGACCGTAGTTACACCAGACACCGTAATCGTCGGCATAATGTGCGCCGAGAGCCTTTGCGATAACGGAAGCATCATCTTTTGACTCTCCGGGAACACTTGCTTTGCCTCCTGATATACCGGCCAGAACCCCCCAGGGACTGTAGAATCCCATACAGGTATTTGCAACATGCGGATCGACTCCATACTGCTCAAGCTGCGGAACCTCAAGATGGGTTTTACAGCGGACGGGGCATGCCGCGCATCCGCCCATTCTGACTGTATACTTCGGACCATTCTTGCCCAGATCGAGCATTGCCTTCATTGTGCGGTAACCTATCCGGTTTGTTTCTTCAGGCCGAATTGTGCCCGTTTCAATAGGGGGATCAGCCTTTTCCCAGTAGAGTCCGTCTTTTGCAGTCCAGCGGCTGCCCGGATGGCTGTATTCAGCCCAGGGCTGTGGTGTGCGGGGAACAACATGCTGGTTGTTCGCACCAACCAGGCTGAGCGCGTATTTGTTAAGCTCGTGCCATTTCATCTTGTCTCCGGCAATATTGACTGCACCGGTTCCCATGACACCGATAGCTTTCAGCATCTTTGAACCGAGTACGCCACCATGTCCGCCGGCTGAGTGGCTCGGACCTGTACGGATTACGCTTAGGTTAACCTGGTTTTCACCGGCCTGGCCGATAGCCGCAACCTGGCTCTGTTTTCCCATCATTGCGGTGATGCCGGCTATAGTTGCGAAGGTCCCCTCGCCCCAGTAAATGCCGGCGTCCTCAAGGGTCACCTTGTCGTCGACAATCTTCAGCCATACCGGCCGTGATGATTTGCCTTCAATGATGATTGCATCCCATCCGGCGTACTTAAGTTCGACACCGAAGTGCCCGCCCATGTGGCTGTCGCTCACAGCATTGTAGGGGTTTGATGGGAGAAGGGATGTAATGTTTGTTCTTCCCGAACACATTGCACCAGTACCTGTCAACGGGCCTACACCAAAGATGATTTTATTATCTTTGTCAAATGCCTTTGTTCCGGCTGGAACCTCATCCCACATTACCTTGTAGCCAATTCCCATTCCGCCGATATATCTGATAAAATTTTCCGTATTGATTCGTTCTATATTTCCTGTGGACAAATTAACCCTGAGGATCTTTCCTGCCCATCCGCCTTTTACTGCCATATTATTCTCCTTAGCTTACCTTAAAGTGCTCTTTGTATCTTTGAATTGCTTCTGCCCAGGTTACAAAATTCAGTGCACCGGTTGGACATACTGAAACACAGCCGGGGTATCCGTGACAAAGAACGCATTTAGTAGAAACCTTGAGGTCAGGATCTACCGTCGGAATATGCCAGGGGCAGGCATCCGTACAGGTACCGCAGCCGATACATTTTTCGGTATCTACAACCTTTGCTCCAGTCTTCTCATCCTGGTAGATCGCCTGCTCGGGACAGGCAAGAGCGCATGCCGGTGTTTCGCACTGGCGGCAGGTCTCAGCTATGATTCTATGGTTTCCCATATCTCCATCGTTGTTCCACCAGGGTCCGGTTACTCCTTCGGGACCGTAAGCAAGGTTTCTGCTTACCTTTAACCTTGCGGTTGTCTGACTTGCCTTACCATCGTTTACAACTGAACAGGTTGCTTCACAAAGCAGACAGCCTGTACATCTGTTCGGTATGTGAATAATTACTCCTGATGCTGATTCAAACATCATTACATCGTCGTTGGTTGCATTGCTGCAGCCGGGAAATAACCAGGTTACTGCAGAGGTTCCCAATACCGTCATTCCGGATATCTTGAGAAAATCGCGGCGGGTTACTTTCTGATCGAGGATCGTTTCTTTTTTTTCAGCCACTTGTCCTTCCCTTTGCTCGCACCTCACCCTGAATAGAAAATAGTAATAGTCTACTCCTGCATGAGATGTTTTGTTATTATATTTTTTTAGCTTCCACCAAGCTTTATCGGGATAATTATAAGTCATTCGATAAAGTATTGTCAATAAAAAAATATCCAATAGTCCCAAAATACTCGTGATATAAAAAGGACAGGCTCAACTATGACATGGTGTATTTCAGTTCCGTCGGCTTCATTGATGACGAAATATTTCTTTATTGTAATTCTGCTCAAGTCGAAGAAAACAAACCGGCATAATCTTACAGTAAGCCCTTCCCGAGAGTTTGTTAAACAACTGCTCTCACGCTCGCACTTTAAATACTTTAAAGGGAAGCAATGGAGCAGTTTTTGATTTTTTTTTGAAAACAGTTTCGTAAGGCCATTACGACCACATCAAGGAGCTAATAAAACTCCGGATGGGAAAATGGTTTCAGTTACCTGAAAAAATATGAAAGCAGTACATGAAATCTCGAGTTGATAAAAAACTCAAGCATGCGTTCGAAAAGGGTATATATCTGCGATAATTCGTGAAATTTTAAGACTGATAGATATTCAGAAGTTCTTTTTTCATATCCTCGATGCCGCCGGTAAGAATTGATTTTCTAAAATCACGGTTCTCCAGAAATGACACAGTAATTGTGGAGAGCATCTTACGCTCCAGATCCGGACAGGGATCCGGTGAAATCAAATAAAGCATTCTCACTGCAGTCTCGTCATCAAAGGCAATTACTCCGGCAACGGGTTTTACCGCCGCAGTCGATTTACAGTGAAGGATTTTTAGTCCCCACTCTTCAACAATCAGCGGCCCCAACGCCTCACGCTTTCTAAAATCCTCCGAAAGCAAAGATCTATCTGTTACGAATTCATCGAGTCTGGTTGGAAGCTGATCGATTATAGCGTCAATACTATTTGAGGAAGAAAATCTTACCAGACTGAAGTCGTTGATAAAGCTTATAATGTTACTCAACGACAGCCGCCCTGTATTATTCTCAACCAACAGATTTTTAGACTCAGAATAGACAGATGCTTCACGGGTTTTCAGATCCCCGACTGCTTTTTCTATCTGCCTCACCACCATTTCGCGATTCAGCGGAAGCGAAACAGGGATTACCGGGATATCAAGTTCCGCAATCGGAAACGTTGAGATTACAAGTTCGATACCATTAGCATCAAGGTATTCCTGCTTTATCCTGAAGACAGCCGTTGCTTCAACGATGTTTATTGAACTAATTTCCCTTGTCAGTATTGAACTGAGATAGGATGCAAGTCCGATTCCTTCAAAACAGCAGACGAGACAGCGAACTTTTTTATCAGGGAGATCCTTTTCATTAAAAACCATGGAATGAAAATAGAGCAGAATATAATCGATATCTCTCGGATCCGGCTCCAGCCCGAAATATCTCTTCAGCAGTTCCGACAGAACTCCGGCTTTCACCGACCGGTTCCAGGTTTCCTCTGTTGTCTCGCCCCATTCACCGTGCCAAAAGGGGATTCCGTTCTCAAGCCTCTTAACCAGCGAAGCCGATATAATCTGCATTTTTGACTCAATCTGATCATTCAAATAATACTGTCTACTGTCTATTCTGCCGAATTCAGATATCAGCTCACTGGTAAATGAAACAATGTCTTCAGTTATCATCCCGCCGAAGAGTTCTTCAGTATTAATCCTGTTTATATCTCCCGGCTCGAGGATCTGCATCAAAAGCCCCAAAAAACAATATTCACTGTCAGGAAGCCTGCCGTCGAGAAGCCCGGCCGTTAACTTATCAAGCACACGCTCTCCAAGTCCTGCAAAAAACGGTGAACAACCAAAGGCTCCAGTCTCGTTTATTAAGGCCTTTGATTTTATGCGGTGTATGCTGAGCTGCAAATAGAAATAAAGTAGTGATTCGCTCGACATCGTAAACTGGTATCCAAGCTCATTTTGAAGTTCTGCAATTGTATTAAAAATTTCAGTACTGTTCTCCGAAAAATTCAATCTGTTCATCAGGAATTTTAGTTGATTTATCTCAAGGAATGAGCCCCGATCCTCCCGGACCGCATAAAGATAAGGAATGATAGTATGTGAAGAATATGCTTCAGTCAGGACCGAAAGAAAACCTAACCTCATCACAGACTCCGGCCCCGACAGCCTGATACCGACCCCCTTCATTCTTTCAATCCTTAATTTCGATCCTTCAAGCCTGTTTTCTATCTGGTTCAAATCACTCCAGACTGATGTATCACTTATATAAAATACGTTTGCGATAGACGAGATCTTTACTTCACAGTTGCTGAACAGTAGATAAAGAAGGATCAGCCTCTGGCGATGTTCAGCATCAAGAGATTCAAGATAGTTGTTGGGGGTGTTAACTATATCAAGCAATTCATCCGCGGTTCTGCCGAAGGTCATTACACGGATGCCCTGGTTAGGCTTTCGCTCAAGCCCTGCATCCCGGAACGAAAGCCATTGTTCTATGGTATCCAGATCCCTGGAAACCGTTCTTTTGCCGACAGAAAACACTTCTGCAATATCTTCAATATGAAGCATACCTTCAGTGAGAAGCATAAACCGAAGTATCTTTTTCTGGCGGTCTTTCATTTTATAACAGACCCTTTTTATATATCATCACTTTTATTCGGAAAGCCGTTTATTATAGCATGATTTTTCAAAAATGTCCCACCGACAAAGCCGGTGGACTATTTTAGAATCCAGCCTGGTAGTTTGGCGGGGCCGGAGCTACAGCTGTTATACGGACAAGGGGAATACCACTCTTAGCTACAATAATTTCACGTCCGGAAAGGGCTTCCTTGAGTAGTTCCGGAAAATGCTGTTCGGCTTCCATAGCCGAGACTATCCGGGTCCAGTTAGAGACGAAATCCCTGTGCAGATCTTCTATACCACGGATTTCATAAGCTTCCTCAATGGCCTTAATTATATCGTCATCCACAAGTGAGGTTATTTCCGGAATTGCAGACTTTACATCCAGAGACGCAAGCAGGCCCTCAAGCTTCTCAGCCTGATCATCTTCATCGTTTCGGAAATAAAGTGCAGCTGCAATACCGACGACCAGGTTTCGATAAGAAGTACCATATTCAATAGCACCGCGAAGAGGCTTAATAAGCCTGTCGTCGGCACCAAGTTTTCGCAACGGCTGGCGTCCTACACGGTCAACCTCATCCTTGAGCCATGGATTGCGGAATCTTTCAAGAATCTTTTCTATATAAGCTGTATGAGCAACCCGATCAAAACCGTAGCGCAGGATGAGAACTTCACCGCTCTCGTTCATTGCACCGCGGACAACAGGAAGAATCTGAGGGTCGCTGATACTCTCGGCTATTGTACGATGTCCCTGCAAAGCACCAAGATAAGCGGTAATTGCATGGCCTGTGTTCAGAGTGAACAGCTTACGCTCCACATATTTCATCAAGTCGGCCGTAGCATGCATTCCTTCAATTTTCGGAACCTCACCGATAAAACTGTCTTTCTCAACAATCCATTCACTGAATTCTTCAACACGAACCCGAAGCAGCTCTTCAGTTTCTTCCATAGGGGGAACTATACGGTCGACAGCCGAATTGGGAAATCCGACATTTTTCTCGACAAAACTACGAACATCAGCCTTCACATGAGTAAGGACCTCGGCTTTGAGTTTTGATGAACCGCCGATCATATTCTCACATGCAATAATATTCAGGGGCTTCTCATTTCCAGCCTCTTTACGTGCTGTAATCCCCCGGGCAATCGGCGCGGCAATATGCGGAAGGACACCGGGACCTACCGCTGTGGTGACTATTTCAGCTTCCGCTATAATCTTTGCAAGCTTCGGTTCGTTTGAATAGATTCCGGAAACGGGAGAAACTTTCATCTCACGCTTTTCCTCACCGACTATTTCGACGATATATTCTCCGCGGGCATTGAGCTCCGGAATGATGGTTTTACTAATATCTGCGAACGTCACATGGTAACCTGAGGCCGACAATAGACTTCCGATGAAGCCACGACCTATATTTCCTGCGCCGAAATGCACTGCTGTTTTCATTTTTTTCTCCTTTTAAAATATCCTGCCATTGAGGACAGGCCACGAAGGTGAAGATTATGGACAACACAAAGTTTTACCGTAATCTTCAAAATGATAAAAAATGGCTTCTTTTTATCATTCCTTCTATATAAGATCTCTTTCATTCAGAAAACGATTCAGCCTGGCGCGGATCCCCTCAGAGGCCGGAATCCTGAGAATCTCCTGAACAAGGTCTTTCGCCTCACCGGAATCTATTTTTCTGATTATCTTTTTCAGCCTCAAAATATTAGAAGCATTTGTACTCAGCTCATCCACACCGAGACCGACGAAAAACGGAAGCGCAAGCGGATTGCCGGCAAGCTCACCGCATATTCCGTTCAGCTTTTTCTTTTTACCAGCCTGTTTGATTACATGAGCAATCGAGCGTAGTACAGCAGGATGAAACTCGTCGTAGTATTCATTCATAGACGGATTACCGCGATCGGCAGCCAGGGTATACTGAGTCAGGTCATTGGTACCTATGCTTATAAAATCAACCTGATCAAGGATGTCTTCGATCAGCTGAACAGCCGCAGGCGTTTCTATCATTACACCGAGTTTTAGATTTTCCGGGCCCTTCCACGCAAGCGCCTGCTTTTCTTCTTCGATAATGGCTCTCACACGCTGTATCGGTTTGAGAGAATTTATCATCGGAATCATCATGCCGACAGATCCGGCTTCACTTGCCATTAGAAGTGCCTGGATCTGGGTCCGCAGAATATCTTCTTTCTGAAAAAGAAGCCTTATTCCCCGGATACCGAGAAAGGGATTATCTTCTTCAGGAAGAGGCATATAAGAAAGGGGTTTATCAGCACCGGTATCAAGAAGGCGGATTATTACGTTCCGGCCTTCAAGAGATTCTATTGCTGATTGGTATACATGCGTCTGCCTTTCAAGGGTAGGACAACTCTTGGTTTCCATAAACAGAAACTCGGTTCTGAACAGTCCAATACCCTCTGCATTGTATTTCTTAGCGTTATCAATATCAAAAAGTCCACCTACATTTGCATATAACCCAACCGGTTTTTTGTCAGCAGTTTCCGTAGGCAGATTCAATAGCTTCATGAGTTCAGCCTTCTCTTTCTGCCTGCTTTTATACTTTCGATCAATCTTCCGGACAATTTCCTGTCTTGGATTTATCCAGAGTTCTCCGCTTTCTCCGTCAATGTATACTATATCGCCCGGTCTGAATTGTGAAAAAGAATTATCATCCTCAAGTATGATCGCAGGCAGCTCTAGTGATCTGGCGATAATTGCTGCATGTGAATTCTTTCCGCCCTTGCGGACAATAAATCCCTTCACTTTCGACATATCCAATGCAGCGGTCTGAGATGGTGTTAGCTCTTCACTGATAACAATAGCTTCTTCAGGCAGTTCGGCATCATTCAAATCTGATCCGATTATTCCCTTTACAAGCTGCTTTCCTATATCCCTGAAATCCTGTCCGCGTTCTCTGAAGTATTCGTCATCGAGCTCTTCCATTTCTTTCGCATTTTCTTCAGCAAAAATCTCAGAAGCTTTTTCTGCACAAATCAGATTCTCAGTGATAATCTCAATAACGCCCTCTTCAACATCATCTGAACTGAGAATTTCGAGATGCCCCTCAAAAATCTCCGCCTTATCATCGCCGAGTTCCACACGGACTTTCAATATTAACTTCTCGAGTTCGACAGCAGCTCTGTCACGTCCTTCCAGAAATTTTGCAATTTCCGCCTTCAGATCTCCGGAGTCTATTTTTCTATCTTCAATAGAGTGCTCTTCGTCAATTATAAATGCAGTACCATGAGCGATACCGTCCGATACGGAAATTCCGGTCATAATCAACCCTCCAGGTTGAGGATAAACTCAGTCATAGTACTGAGGGCCTTTTCTTCATCGGATCCGTCGCACTGCAGCTCAATCTCGTTATTCTGTGTAATACCAAGCTTCATTATCTTAAGCAGACTCTTCGCATCCGCTTCCTTTTCTCCATATTTGATAATAATTTTGCTTTCAAATTGTTTTGCCTTCGCGACTACATTCTTTGCAGGTCTTGTATGAAGTCCTGTAGGATTGCTTACTAAAATTGTTCCTTTTACCATTTGCTCACTCCTGATTTGTCCTATGATACTTCTAATAATAAAATCACATGGAGGTAATTTTATTCTCCCTCAACATTCTCAAGTATTGTCAATATTTCCGATACGTCGGACGCCTTAATCATCGCCTCTACTGCATCTTCATCATCACAGAGATCGGCAATCTGAGAGACCGCTTCCTCGTTATGTTCTTTAACACTCGGTGCCGCCATAAAAATCAGCAGGCTTATAGGATCATTATCAGGATCTTTAAAACTTACCGGCATTTTCAGGGTAACTATTCCATATCCGAGCGACAGAGCACCCTCTTCCGGTCTTGCATGTGGCATTGCTATACCCGGTGCGATTACAATGTAGGGACCGTTGTCCTTACATTTTCTAATTATAGTAGCCAGATAATCTTCAGACGCTGCTCCATTATCAACCAGTATCCGTCCGCCCTTTAGAATGGCATCTTCCCATGTATCAACCTCAAGTCCGCATATTACTGCTTTCTTCTCAACAATGTATTCTGTAAAACCCATGATAATCTCCTTTAAATGAAGCCCGGCATCAGCTGCCGGACTTTGAAACAATACTGATTTGTTCAGTTTTGTTAAATCTCGTAAAATTTTAAGCCTTTGCTGCTCCATGGCTTTCAACTACCATTTTTACTACATCTTTATATTCCGGCGCATTGACCAGATTTGTTACTGCAACTGTATGTGCCTTCGTGCCTGATAGCTTAACCCTCTCCGCCAGATCTCTATGACAGATTACAAGCTGAGCATTTCGGGGGATGTCATCTACGGAACAGTGTTCTACCTTGACATCAAGCCCCTCAGCCTTCAGGAGCTTGGTAAGCTTATTAGCACCCATTGCGCTTGAACCCATTCCTGCGTCACATGCAAACAGAATCTCTGTAATCTTTCCAGAAGACTTCATTGCCTTCATTGCACCCTTTGCATCTTCAAGTTTATCATCATCACTGTCTTCTTCAGCAAACTTTCGGACAAACGGCATTGCGATTACAAATGATACAGCAGTAGCAATAATTACACCTATCAAGACAGGGATTAAACCGCCTTTAGGTGACATTGCCGCGAGAGCAAAGATAGAACCGGGAGAAGGGGCTGCTACAAGACCGGATCCAAGTACAAGGTTAGTCAGGACACCGGCTGCTCCACCGCCCATTGCAGCAAGAATAAGAACCGGTCTCATAAGGATGTAAGGAAAATAGATTTCATGAATTCCGCCGAAAAAGTGGATTATGATGGCACCGGGAGCTGAAGCCTTGATGTTGCCCTTAGAAAACATCCAGTATGCAAGAAGAATACCTAGACCGGGACCGGGGTTGGTTTCAAGCAGGAATAGAATTGATTTACCTGTTTCCTGAGCCTGAGAAATACCAAGAGGACTAAGGATTCCGTGATTTATAGCATTGTTAAGAAAGAGAACCTTACCGGGCTCAATGAAAATTGATGCTAAAGGAAGAAGCCTTGCGTTAATAAGAAACTCAACACCATTCTGGATAATTGCAACAAAACCACTGATTACTGGTGAAACAAGAAAATAGCCGAGAAGGGCCACAAGCATTCCGAGTATACCAACTGAAAAGTTGTCAATAAGCATTTCAAAACCTACAGGCACCTTCCCTTCAATAAGTTTATCTGATTTTTTGATAACCCAGCCGCCCAGGGGGCCCATTATCATCGCACCGATAAACATTGGAATATCTGCACCGACAATTACACCCATTGTTGCAATAGCGCCCATAACACCGCCGCGGACACCCCAGATCATCTTACCGCCGGTATAAGCTATTAGCAGCGGGAGAAGGTAGGTAATCATCGGACCTACAAGTGATGAAAGTTTTTCGTTCGGGATCCAGCCTGTAGGAATGAAGAGAGCCGTAATTAAGCCCCATGCAATAAATGCGCCGATATTTGGCATAACCATACCGCTCAAAAACCGGCCGAACTTCTGTATTCCTGCTCTCGATGAAGCAGTACTCTGTTCTTTACTCATTTTCTAAACACCTCACTAAATTTGTTATAATAATTATGAGTCAGATTTTCAGATCGCACCAGTTAATGTAATTCTTTATTGGCATCATTAGAAATGTGTTGATTTGGCAACAATTGAGCAAAAGAATCTAAACTAATTTCATAAATGAGAAATCTTTAAGCAAAGTAATCAGCTACATTATTATGCCTTTTTCATCTGTATATACAGACATCTTATGCAGGTGGTCCTCAACTCTTTATGCTATCGAGAAGCACAAATCACGCATTCCGGTTGTTACTTCAGAGATAAAGACCAAATTGAAATTATCAGGAATCAATTTGAGTTTGTAAGAATATACAACATTTTTATTTCATTGACGGCTGCCAGTCTCGACAGCCGCCTTCTTTACAGCCTATAGCTCAAAAGCTTCGAGCTTCTTCCAACCGGACTCGATAAACTGAGAAGCCGTTTTCTGAACAGCTCCATAGCTTATAAACTCTTCAGTTTTCATTCCGTTGGGTTCATATGCTTTGACAAACTCTGGTATTTTCAGCAGTTTTTCCAATGATTCCGGATTTACGGGTTTATCAATTAATTCTTCTTTAGGATAGGAATCATTTAAAAAATCAGGCTGATGTTTTGGATGTATAGACAGAATACAATCAGCGCCGGCCAGCTCAGATATATGATAATTCCCGCGCATTGCGGCTATCATAAGAATAGCTTTGTAGTTTTTCTCCCTGTATATAGAATATGCACGTTTAACAGCAGCAAGTCCGGGGTTTCATTTATAGAAAATTTTTTCCGGAATCAGCTCATCTACAGTAGTGGGGTTTAGAAAGATTCCACACTAGGTGAATGAATCACTCTATTATTTTTTAAATATTCATGAAATTCTGAGGCCGGGGGAGTAATACAGTCAACCATGTCTAATAAAAATATCTTAGATTATTATCGCAAAACGTCAGATCTTTCGATTTTATCAATCCTTACAGGTCTTTAATAAAAAGAGATGAATCGTAACCGCCACAGCTATAAACCCCAGAAAAATTCTCAAGCCTATAGAGTCAGTAAAAAATATAATCGATACTGAAATTCCCGTCCATAAAAAAACAACGGCTTTTATTCTCGCTTTTACAGTGACGGCCCGGTGTGTAATATAATTATGTAAAAATGAACCAAAGACCCTGTGTTCTGTAAGCCATCTGTATAAACGCTCGGAGCCTTTCAGAAAACAGCCGGCTGTCAGGAGCAAAAAGGGTGTCGTCGGCAGAACCGGAATAAATATTCCAATAATTCCGAGCAGCAAAAAGAAATGTCCGAAAAGCAAAAATACTATTTTCTTCATAACATGAGCCCGGTAATGGTGCCAAAAAGCAGCCATTACCGGGTATTAACCTTCTTTAAAATCCCTATTTCAGATCAAAGCGATCAAGGTTCATTACCTTGTTCCATGCCTTGATAAAATCACTCTGGAATTTATCATTTGAGTCCATACAGGCGTAAACCTCAGCCTGTGCTCTAAGCTGGGAATTTGAACCAAAGACAAGGTCAGCCCTGCTTGCTGTCCACTTCTTTTTCCCGCTTACCCTGTCAAATCCATCAAACTCATCTCCATCTTTGTCTGCAGGCTTCCATTCGGTTGCCATATCGAGAAGATTGACGAAGAAATCGTTAGTGAGGATTCCAGGCTTTTCAGTAAACACACCCAGATTGGAATTGCCGTAATTAGCTCCCATCACACGCAGACCTCCGATTAAAACCGTCATCTCAGATGCAGTAAGAGTCAGCAGCTGAGCTTTATCGAGAAGCAGCTCTTCGGCTTTAAGGGTATATTTTGTTTTCATGTAGTTTCTAAAACCATCAACACAGGGCTCAAGAACTGAAAATGATATAACATCAGTCTGCTCCTGTGTGGCGTCTGTTCTCCCCGGAGAAAAGGGAACCTTGATGTCATAGCCTGCACCTGAGGCTGCTTTCTCAACTCCTGCGCATCCGCCCAGGACTATCAAGTCCGCCATTGATACCTTTATACTCCCTGCGGCACTGTTAAAATCTGTTTGTACTTTCTCCAGCTTATCCAGAACCTTTCGAAGCTTCTTTGGCTCATTAACCTCCCAGTCCTTCTGGGGAGCAAGTCTGATACGTCCGCCGTTAGCCCCGCCGCGGTAGTCCGAACCTCGAAAGGTTGACGCGGAAGCCCAGGCGGTTGAGACCAGCTCCGGGACTGTCAATCCTGAATCAAGAATCATCGTCTTAAGCTGTTCAATCTCTTTAAGACCCACAAGATCGTAGTCGGCGGCGGGAACAGGGTCCTGCCAGATTAGTGCTTCCTCGGGAACCTCTGAACCGAGATATCGGGACTTGGGTCCCATGTCACGATGAGTAAGCTTAAACCAGGCGCGGGCAAAGGCGTCAGCAAACTCATCAGGATTATCAAGATATCGCTTTGCAATTTTCGCGTATGAAGGATCAAATTTCAGCGACAGATCAGCAGTCGTCATCATAGGCCGGTGCTTCTTCTTCGGATCGTGAGCATCAACAACCATGTCTTCATCTTCACAATCCTTAGCGAGCCAGATATATGCACCGGCAGGACTTTTCAGCAGTTCCCACTCATATTTAAACAGAACCTTGAGGTAGCCCATATCCCATTTTGTCGGGTTCGGTTTCCAGGCTCCTTCTAACCCGCTTCCTATTGTATCCCCAGCCTTGCCGCTCTTAAAACTGCTCTTCCAGCCAAGCCCCATTTCTTCCATAGGTGCAGCTTCCGGTTCCGGGCCTACATGGGCGGCATCCCCGGCCCCGTGCGTCTTCCCGAAAGTATGTCCGCCTGCAATAAGGGCTACTGTTTCTTCATCATTCATAGCCATACGGGCGAAAGTGTCTCTTACATCTTTTGCTGATTCAATCGGAATAGGTTCACCGTTAGGGCCTTCAGGGTTAACATAAATCAAACCCATCTGTACTGCGGCTAGTGGGTTTTCAAGGTCTCTCTTACCTGAATATCGTTCATCATCAAGCCATTCAGTTTCAGTTCCCCAATAAACATCTTCTTCTGGCTCCCAGATATCTTCTCGTCCACCGGCAAAACCGAAGGTTTTAAACCCCATGGATTCAAGAGCACAGTTGCCGGCTAGTATCATTAAATCGGCCCAGGATAATTTCTTTCCGTATTTTTGTTTTACCGGCCAAAGCAGTCTGCGGGCCTTGTCAAGATTGACATTGTCCGGCCAGCTGTTAAGCGGAGCAAAACGCTGGTTGCCAGTGTTGCCTCCGCCGCGTCCATCGCTTGTTCGGTACGTGCCTGCACTATGCCAGGCCATTCGTATAAACAAGGGTCCGTAATGACCGTAATCTGCGGGCCACCAATCCTTTGAATCTGTCATAAGTTCATAGAGATCATTCTTTACAGCCGGTAGATCCAGCTTTTTGAATTCCTCAGCATAATTAAAATCCTCATCCATAGGATTCAGTTTGGAAGGATTTTGATGCAGAATTTTTAAATTCAACTGGTTAGGCCACCAATCCTTATTCGATGTGCCCTTTGCCGCCGTGCGACCTGCTGCACCTGTTACCGGACATTTATCCATAATTTTACCTCCTGTAAAATCTTTTTAGTATTCGGAACGATTACTAATAATAGTTAAATTAATCTACTTACAAGCATCGCATATCCCATAGAACTCGATTTGATGTTTCCTGGTTTTAAATCCAGCAATCTTTTCAACCTCCGAATTCAGTTCAGTTTTAATCGGTATATCAAGATCAATAATAGCTCCACATTTCTCACAGATAAAATGATAGTGGTCCGGTTTTTTATATTCAAACCTGTCAAAAGTACTCCCAAAATCAATTTTATCCACAAGCCCCTGTTCAACAAGTATCCCCAGATTCCTGTAAATAGTTCCCTGACTGAGATTTGGATTATCTACTTTAAGCTGATCATACAACCATCCGGCTGTGGGATGAATATCAGTCTCTTGTAAAAGTTTTAATATTTCATCTCGAAGTTTACTCTTTCTGTATTCCATAAATGCTTTTCAATAATCGTTACTATTATCAGTTTAATACCAAAAACAATATACGTCAAATTAAATAGAAAATTAAACTTAACAGACAGGTGCTTCCAGAAACTCAGGAAGCTGCAGGATGTTCGTAATTGAAGGAATATTCTTATCAGTATGTCTGCCGCTCTCATCAACGAGGAGGACCTCTCCGCCCATTTCCCTGAAGGGAGTCAGATACTCAGGAACATCATCAAGAAAGAGGGTATGATTTATTTCATATCCACAGACTTCAAGAGCCTTTTCAAAAGTATGCTTGTGCGGTTTTCCCATTGTATCGCAAAAACCCAGATCGAGGATATTCTCAAAGCACGAGCTTATATCCAGATAGCCCAAGACTCTCTCTGCATGCATTGCCGGAGCGTTGGTAAGCACGCTCAGCCTGCAGGAAAGGTCATTCAGCATCTTTTTAAGGTTCCGTGAGGGTTTAAGAAAATCTTCGACATTGGCAGGGTGTATAACCCTGTTGTATTCGTCTATAGCAGTAAAACCCCTGGTGCTCTCAAGCCATTTCAAGGTAGTACCGAAAGTTTTCACATTTTTCTTTCTTAAAGCAACGGCTTCTTCAAATGAAACAGATAGCAGTTCCGCAGTGAAACTGCTTATTCTTTTATTCATTTCATTACATAGACCTGACGATTCGGGATAGAGACAGTTATCCATATCAAAGAGAATATTCCTTATCATAATCGTAAACTATCTGATATTCCAATATTGATCAATCTTACATACTGGAAGCACTTGTAAAATACAGTATAACGGGTACTATAATAGTGATAAACGGAGGCTGCAGTTGAAAGAACTTCAATCATCAATCTTTAATATTCGCTCTGAAACAGGCACCCTGAAGACAATTCTGCTACACAGACCAGGCAGGGAACTTGAACAGCTCATACCGAAATATCTCGATGAAATGCTTTTTGAGGATATTCCCTATCTTGCTCAGATGCAGGAAGAGCACGATGTCTTCGCCCGGACCCTGCGCGAAAGAGGGGCTGAGGTCCTATATTTTGAAAAGCTGCTTGCTGATATCCTAAAGAATCCTGATGTAAAGCAGTCGGTAGTAGATGAAGTAGCAGACAATCTGGGGCTGACGGACAACAGCCTGCGCTGTGACATCAGCATGCTTTTAAGTGAGCGTTCCCCGGAGGATCTGGCCGGGACCCTGCTCGCAGGCCTTGCCAAGGCAGATGTAAAACAACCTGTACTGGAAAAGCGACTTTCCTTTTATATAAAGGATGATTATCCATTCTATCTAGATCCGCTGCCGAACCTTTACTTTGCCCGTGATTACGGCACCGTAATAGGCAGCAGATTATCTGTTAACAGCATGAAAGCAAAGGCTCGCAGACGCGAGAGTATGCTTCTACAATACATTGTAAAAAACCATAAGCGTTTCAACGGCTCCGGACAGAGACTGTGGCATGAATACAACGAGCCCGAATCAATCGAAGGCGGAGATATACTTGTTCTAAGTAAACATGTAGTTGCAATCGGCTGCAGCGCCAGAACAAGTGCCGAAGGAATTGAAAACCTTGCAGCAAGACTATTCTCAGAGGATGAACATATTACAGAGGTGATTGTAATTCAGATTCCATTCACCCGGGCCTACATGCATCTCGATACCGTTTTTACAATGGTGGATAGGGATAAGTTTACGATTTTTCCAGGCATCACCGACAAGGTGCATGTATTCAGCCTGACAAAACGTTCAGGCGGTATAACCATTAGACCGCAGGACAATCTGATAAAGACCCTCAGCAGATCACTTGATCTTCCAGCTGTGACACTGATTGAAACCGGCGGGGGCGATGCAGTTACCGCCGAAAGGGAACAGTGGAACGATTCCACAAATACCCTGGCCCTTGCTCCCGGAACGGTCGTTACCTACCGTCGAAATATTGTTTCAAACAATATTTTGCGTAAGCACGGCATAGAGGTGGTTGAGATTCCCGGCTCTGAACTTGTCCGCGGCCGGGGCGGCCCCCGCTGTATGAGTATGCCGCTCTGCAGGGAGGAATGACAACTGTTTGTTGAAATCCTCATTAATCAAAGTAAAGAACATATATTCTTATACCAAATATTTAAAGTTTTACACAGATTTATTTACAGGCTCTCTCAAATGCCAACATCGGTCTAAAACTTCAATATAGTGTTTTAAGGTTTTTTTCGGTTTTTTGCAGAACAAGTTCCATGACAGCAATTCCATCAATATGTAAATGAAACTCCTTAACTCAAGGGGCGGGGTATCATATTCCCAAATTTGAATCTACTTGGCCTGTATAGATTTCCACATATTCTTCTTGTTTTCCTTGACTCTGTATTTACTTTTTATCACTTCTTTACTCGTATATAATCATACTGTATTTGCGTAGTAGCCGCCCGTCCACAACGCTCCGTCCCACAGTATTTCCCTTTTAATTTTCGGATACCTCCTGCAGATCTCTTTCGCTGTCAAAATCTTTATTATTGTTACTAACTTTTATACCGCCATTGTCGGCACTCCTTGTACTAACATATGAATGTGATCTTCCTCATAACCTATCTCTACAAACTTTATTTCATCTCTTTCCAGGATCCCTAGACATATCTCTTTTAGACTTTCTTCCGCTTCGCTTGTGAATACTTTACGTCGATACTTTGCTGGAAAGACCAAATAATATAACAATTGCGTCTTATTATGACTCTTGTAGATATACTCATCCATTCATGCAGTATTACATATTTTCGCCCCAAGGGGCGGGGAATTAAAACCACCTTAAATCAAAACCTGGCGATAGACTTATATTCTAACCATCGTGTTCAATTATTACATTATTTTTAGTGCAGTGACCTTCAAACTTAATATTTTTATAAAGCCTGAATTTTCAATTGTTTTTTTATGACGTTCTTTGGTCCAGTTATAAAACATAGTCTGTCATATATTATTCTCCAAACAAAACCTATTGCCCGATAGTCTGATTCATGCCACTATTTTGGATAGAGTTTTCGTTCTCCATCGGTGTATTGTTTATTTATCAATTGCAGAGTTTAGCAGATTCAAATTCGAACTGCAGGTGTAGTTATTTTGACGGTTACAAATATTTGCTCCAAGTTTGTAATCTTTTTACCCAGCTTTTTCATCCTCGACTTTTCAAGGAGGATAATATTTTTTTAAACTTTTACAAGAAGAGAAGATTTGCCGCTTACGCTGCGTTTATTACTACAAAAAGCTACCGGGCATCAACGTTTAAATAGATCTGCTCCGGAGTGAATCTAAATCTTTTAACTCACTAAACGTTGATACCGGTGCCTGACATTTATAATTTTAATTATAAACAGTTTTATCCTTTTAAATTATTTTCAGCTGTTGTGGCTAGATCTTTCGGAGTCAGCTGATATTTATCTAATAACTGGTCATATGTTGCAGAATGTATATAATGAAAATTACCTTCTTTATCATTTGCATTTACAGCTACACAGTTTTTTAAGAGGCCCGTATCACCGGTCTTTAATATCAATCTACCCAGTTGTTCATAGATAAAACCGTTGTTCTGTTCGGCTATCACAGTTAATCCCTTCGAAGATAATAGTTCTGTAATTGTTTTCTCATCAAAAGAAGGCATATCATACACCGAAACTTCAATATCTTTCTTTTTTAGTAATTCAGCTGCGGCGATTGCTTCATGAACACCTCGTCCGCTTGAAACAAAGTTTACATCACTGGCTCCATTACCGTATGGCTGATAAGCTTTACCGTATTCGAAATCTATTCCTGCAGGGTAAAGCACACCAGAGGCTGCACGCATGATTCTGACATAATTTAGCCCCTTATTACCTTCCATTATCCACTTCATAATTGCAACCTGCTGGTTCGGACAGGAAACATCAATGATGTTCAGGCCGCCAATACCACCATAAACGATGGTATCATCATTACCCATATGCGTAGCACCATTAGTTTTCGTTTCAAAATTAGGCGCTGTTGCAAGAAATGTAAGATCTAAACCGTGTCCTTTGGAAAGCCACCCATCCGGAGAAGCAATAGCCTCAACTCGTTCCTGTTGACTTATAGCTATTCTACGAAGAACTTTCCAATCGAAAAAGGGACAAAAAGTACTTACCCAAGCGTTATATCCTAATGCTGCATAGGACTCACCCACACACATCATATTTGATTCGGCAATACCAATATTAATAGCTCTGCTTTCGTCGATCGAACTTATACCAGCTTCAAGTCCACTAGTTGAGCCTAAATCTGAATCAACAGATACGACTCTGTTATCCTTTGCAAACACTTTCATACAAGATTTAATAACATCACTAGCCGCAACTTTTTCATCTGCAGTGTATGCAGGAATATCAGCTGGATTATAATTAATTTTCTTATTTCGGGCAGGGACCTTCCCGGCAAAAGGCACAGCAGTTATTCCCGAGACAAAATCTTTTTTAATCTCAAGGTTCATATATCGAGCACGATTTTTCAATTCGTTTAAAACGTCGTCTTTACCTGCTTGTTTAAGTTCCTCTGCAAACTGGAGAAAACTATTCATCCGGACATCCCGACGATTTTCCTGTAAAGTTTTCTCATTTAAGTATTCATCCTCACCAAGAGTAATTTTATGCCTATTTAAATCTGATGAAAATGAACCGAAACCCTTTGTAGAATTACAGATAATGGCAGTAGGTCTTCCATCCTTCGGAGCGTTTTGAAACTGGTCCAGTGCAGCACAAACTGAAGAATAGCTAGTTCCATCTACTTCAAAAGTTCGCCAACCAAAAGACTCTATCTGTCCGGGAATATTATCCATCGAAAACAAAAGTTTAGTATGATTATCAAGCTGCCCTTCATTTTTATCTACGAGCATACAGAGGTTATCAAGTCTAGCCTGCGGTGCATGCATTATGGCTTCCCATACAACACCTTCCTGTAATTCTCCATCTCCAGTAATAGCAAATACATTAAAGTTTGACTGAGACTTTCCCGCCATAGCCAGGCCCTGTGCCGCGGCAATCCCCTGTCCTAATGGACCAGTCGCTATATGTACCCCGGGAAGCAGGGGGCCTGGATGCCCATTCAAAAGACTCTCAACTGATCTCGAGTTTTCAAGCAGTTCAGACTTGAAAAACCCAAGATCTGTATATACTGAAGCCATTGCGGCAACAGCATGACCTTTACTCAAAATAAACATATCTTGCCCTACACGAGAAGGGTCCTTTAAATCATAATCTATATAACCACCGTAATAGACAGCTGTTAATGGGAGAATCGCAGAAAGTGCGCCACCGCTGTGAATTCCTCGATCTACAGCTTTTACGCCCTGCATCAATGTAAGAAGTCTGATATCGGAATCTTTGATTTCTAATAATTTGTAGATGCCCTTCTTTAAAAGCTTCCTGTCTGTTTGAAACATATCTGATGTTTTCATTCTCTGTTCCTTTTTAATATTTTAAAGCTTGTCAGATCCAATCAGGATTTAACAACAAATCATGTATCCGCAGAATTGCAGTAATCTTATCCCTGATTATTTTTTATGGCTCAAAAACAATCTTCATTCCCGTTTTATTTTCAGAAATTTCAAATGCCTTTTTCCATTCCTCAAGTTTAAATTTGTGACTCACAAGTTTGTCAAGTGGAATATCACCGGTCGCCAATAACTGCATCGTTTTTCGCCATGACCAATCGGTTTTTGAAAGACAGCCATAAAAGTTTATTTCCTTAAAACAGAATGCATTCAAATCAAGAATGGCATCTTTTCCGAACAACCCGATTTGAGTGAAGATACCGGTTTTCTTTAATGCTGCAATTCCTGACCTAACAGCAACTCCTACACCTGAACATTCGAGAACAACATCCACACCTTTTCCGTCAGTGTATTCCTGAACGACCTCCTGCAGATCTTGTTTCATTACATCTACTACGCTATCCGCGCCTAATTCCACACCAAGTTTAAGCCTTTCCGCATCAATTGTTGTTCCTGTTAGCAGAACATGAGCACCAGACATTTTAGCAATCATTACCGCCATCAATCCTATTGGACCTGGACCACTGACTATAACATTATCCCCGGCCTGAATATTTGAACGCTGCATAACCGCATGAACAACACAGGAAAGAGGCTCTGAAAGTGCTGCGCCAACCATAGATACATTTTCCGGCAGTTTAAATAATTCTCTGGCCGGAATTACTGCAAACTTAGCGAAAACTCCGTCAACCTGCTGTCCAAGAGCCTTTCTATTGTTACAGAGGCAGAAACGTCCGGATTTGCATAAATAGCAGGAACCGCAATATTCAACATTGGTTTCGGAGACGACCTTATCTCCTTTCTTATAGTCGCTAACCCCAATACCAACTTCAACCACGACACCGCTGAATTCATGGCCAATAGTCATCGGAGGTGCATCATTATAAGTATCATGATAAATATGCATATCAGTTCCGCAAATACCTGCAAATTGAACTTCTACAAGAACTTCACCTTTTCCTGGTTTTGGAATATCTACTTCCTCAACCCTGAACTTAGCGATACCTTTTTCATATTTTCTTAATGCTTTCATTTTTTTTCCTTTATTTATTCAAGTCCGTAAAATAAATTCGGCAACCATAGAGTCAAATCCGGGAACACATTTATGAGAATTAATACAACAATTAATGGCGGCACAAAGATAAAAGTACTTTTTGCAACTTTTTCAACAGAAACATTTGCAACCCCGCTTAACACAAACAACACGGTTCCAAACGGAGGTGTTAAGGTTCCAATAATCAGATTTAAAATCATTACAATTCCGAACTGTATGGGACTCATTCCCAATGCAATCATTACGGGAAGAAGGACAGGGACTAATATATTTATTGAAGCGACTGTTTCCATAAAAAGCCCTACAACCAACAATAAAACATTAAATATCAGTATAATCATCCACTTTGAAACTTCCAGAGTCTGCACAAAAGCTACAAGCTGTTGCGGCACCTGCTCGCGTGCTAATATCCAGGCAAAAAGTGTTGCTGAAGCTACGATGAAAAGAACCTGAACCGTGGTCACCATAGAAGATCTTACTGCTTCTTTAAAAGTTTTCAGATCTATTTCCTTGTATAATATTCCAAGAATTAGAGCGTATAAACAAGCTATCGCAGCAGCTTCGGTCGGGGTAAAATATCCGGAGAATATTCCACCCAATATTATTACAGGTGTTAATAGTGGAAAGAATGCTTTTTTGAATGCTACGAATTTCTGAACAAAACTGGATCTTTGTCCTACGGGACAGTTCATTTTACCTGCGAGTAAAAAAACCATTACCATCAAACTTAACCCCATTATGATACCAGGTACAAGTCCAGCAGCAAAAAGTCGTCCGATAGAAGCCGAAGCTACAACACCATATACAACGATAGGCATACTCGGCGGTATGATTGGACCGATTATAGAGGAAGCGGCGGTTATTCCAATGGTCATTCTTTCATCATATTTATTTTCCCGCATAGCCTTTATTTCGATGGCGCCCAGACCTCCTGCGTCTGCTATTGCAGCGCCTGACATCCCAGCGAATATGATACTGGATATAATGTTAACATGAGCAAGACCTCCTCTTAAGCGCCCGAATGTTACTGAGCACGAATCAAAAATCCTTGTTGTAATTCCTCCAGTATTCATAAGATTTCCGGCAAGAATAAAAAATGGAATAGCCAGTAAACTATATGTATTGATACCTGCAACCATTCTCTGAACTGCTACAAAAGCCGGAATACCACTATCTAAAACAATATAAAGTAAAGACGGAACGCCAATTGATATTGCTACCGGTAGTCCAGCAGCTAAAAGAATAAACAGCATTACTATTATTAATATAATCATTTTGCACCTCTAATATTTTCTCTAAAAATACTGATAATACTTTGTATTTCTCTGAACAAATATGCCAAAGAGCCGATGGGAACACAGATATATAACCAGGTTTGTCTCAGCTGCATGGCCGAAGATCTAAGATTCCAGGCTTTTAAAGATAGCTGAATCCCTAATACTATGAGTAGGATCATAAAAAACAGACCAATAATTGTTCTTATTATGTAAAAGACCATTTTTCCGCGGTTAGATAGTCTTTCGTTAATCCATTTCAATAATAATTCAATTTTAATGTGAGAATCGATTCTTCTAAGGTAAGCTATTCCAATAAATGTTAGCCAGACTTGCGCATACCGAACAAATTCAAGATTCCATGAAAAAGAAATCCCAAAAATAGTCCTGCTAAATATTTGCAGCAGCATCGCTAAACAAATAATTATAAAAATTAATTCTGGAAAATATTCTTCGATTTTTTTATATAATTTCATGTCCCCTCCTGTTTAGATCAAATAAAAAAATAATCATCATTCTTTTCCTTCCTTTGCAATTATGTAATCATCAATTCATTTCAATGATAATCTTTCTAACTGAACTCTTTTTTTTGTTCCAGTATCTAAATGCTTGCTCGATTTTTTTATAATCAAAACACTTAGTAATTAATAAGTCTTTAAGTCTTTTATTTTGCAGCAGTAAATCCCGAACGGATTCCATATCACTTTTCAGCGCATTCCTTGCCCCTGAAACCGTCAGCTCTTTGCTGACTATTAATTTTGAGTTAAACGGATGCATATCATTATAATATCCAATGAGAACAACGATCCCGGCCACAGAGCAATTTTCTATAGCTGCTGAAACAATAGCAGCAGCCCCTACAGCATCAAATATGGCGCTGATTCCGGAGGACTTAAAAGCATCGAGTTGATCTGAATAATCAGAATCGTTTAAATTTATAATATGTTCTGCCCCGATAGATTTTGCTAATTCAAGCTTTTTTTCGGAAATATCAGCAACTATAACATGAGCCCCTTGCTTTTTTAATTCTAATAAAACTCCAACCCCAACTATTCCTAAACCATAAATAAGGACATTTTTACCTCGAACATCCCCCGCACGCATTGCTGCATGCCTGCCAACACTTAGAGGTTCTATCAAGGCTATTTCACTAAAATCAAGTTCAGGGCAGCTAATAAAATCCTTGTATCTGATTAAAATCTGCTCGGTTGCAGCTCCGTCTCTTGCGACCCCCATGGTCCGGTTTTCTGCGCATGTATTAAAACGGCCGAGCTTACAAGCGGGACAAACACCGCAATATGTGTATGGGAAAACAGTTCCTTTATCCCCAATTCTGATAGAGTCGGGTACATCTGAACCTTTTGCTACGACTACCCCTCCTATTTCATGCCCGGGAATAATAGGATATTTCACCATAGGATTTTCATTATTATAAGATTTTAAATCGCTACCGCATAAACCTATTGTTTTGACCGTAATTAACAGCTCCTCTTTGCCTGGAGGTTTTATATTCACTGAGATAAATTCAACTTTTTGTTTCCCACTTATTATGAATGCTTTCAAAGAAGGCCTCCTTTCCGGAGATCTGTTATTGTTTCAATAATTCCTTTCTCTTCAATACTTTCAATTATATTGATAATTATTCGCATTTGCTCAAATGACAGTTTAGGTGTTTCCAGCCATAATTCCTTTTCTTTGAAGATCGACTCAACATGGTCTTGTGTCGTTAATCTATCTTTAACAGCTTTAACTTTTAACTGAGCAAAAGTTTCGAGTATTTTAAGAGTATCGTAGACTTGATATCTAATCCCGCAGCATTCACCATAATAGAAACCATTTTCTTTTTTAGTATTCATGTAAAAACTCAATAATACTGCAGTGCTGAATAATAAAAACGGTAAGGGCCTTGAAGCATCCTGCCAGAATGAAAGTGAAGGTTGTATTCTTGACTGATATTTTGAAAAACTATTTAAATTTATATCTTCAAGAAAATGTTCAATAAAAGGATTATTTAATCGTTCCAGCATTTTATCCGCAAATTTGTTTTTTTCTAATTCGGAATATGAAAGAGTCGGAGAAATCTCATCGTAGAGACCCATCTTCATGAAAGCTCCGATGATCGGATTATTCAAAGCTTCTCTTTCGGTCTTCAATCCTGAAAGAAACCCACTTAACGACATTACAGTTTGAATTCCGTTCATCATCCTGACTTTAATCTTTCTATAAAAGTCTAAATCATCCGTCCACACTACATTTAAAGCAGCTTTTTCAATCGGGAATTCACTTCGGTATTGATCATTCCCCTGTATAACAAGCAACTGATAGGGTTCACCTTTCACCAGAAAATTATCTTTATATCCCAATAAGTTCTCAAACTTTTCAGCTTCCGCAAATGGATACCCAGTTACGATTCCATCCACCAAAGTATTAAAAAATTCATTTTCTGTCGTAAGCCAACGCTTGAAATCCGGATCCAAACTTAATCTTTCACTTAAGCTAAGCATTATTTCGAGAAGCTTTGTTCCATTATTTTCGATTAATTCACTTGGAAAAATCAGTAATCCCTTACCTTTTTGGCCTTTAAACATTTTATAGCGAGTATAAAGAAAATACAGCAATTTCCCTGGAAAAGACTGGGGTGGCGTATTCTCAATTGAATCCTCAGGATCCAGTACAATTCCCGCTTCAGTAGTGTTTGAAATGATAAATCGGAGATCCGGATTGCCTGCTAAGGCGGTAAATCCATTAAAATCTATATAAGGATTTATTCCTGTTTTTATTGATTCTATAATTTCAATATTTTCAACATCTTCGCTCTGAAGACAGACATTGTATAGATAGTTCTGCTCCGCCAATTTAGATAGTTTTCCATGCTCAATAGGCTGAATCACACATATCTGACTATTTAGTACATTCATTCTATTTAGGTCATTTATTGCTTTCCCCCAAAAAGCTCTTAGAAAATTTCCTTCTCCAAATTGTACTATACGTATGGGAAAATCATACTGACGCTTATATTCTGATATTGTTTTAATCACTAGGTCCTACCCATTCGTTGAAAATAGCTCGTCTGTGATAGAAACAAGATATTCATTAAATCGTCTGTCATATGCCTGATAAATTTCTTTATCAAGAGAATACAAATACTCTCTAAGAGTTAGATTACCATCAGCCGATATTTCACCAATTGGCGGATAGTGAAAATAATGGAAAACAGACTCATCAGGTGACGGTTTTCCTCCTGATCGCTCATAAACTTTCAGGCATTTAGCTGCAAAATCTGATCCCTCTTCTGCTTTTTTCTTTGCATAATTATATGCTTCTTTCCACCAGAAAAGAAAATCTTCATAATTCGTATTGTATAAAGTTTCAGCAAAAATCTCCTGTGTGATGGGTGATATTTTATAATGGATTTCTCCGTTCGTAGCCTTATTTATTATTCTTTTGGTCTCGGATGACAAGTTATCTCCTGAATGTACATCCAGCATTATTCCGAATTCATCACTTATAATCTTAAATGATCTAAGAAGGTCAAACAGATATTCTCTGCCGTACTTCATTCGATAGTCCGTACCTTTTTCTACTCCGAAATTAGGTGCAATATGCGTGAGTTTTATTTCCCGTCTCTTGACTTCAGTTAATAAAAAAAGTAATTCACCGGTAGTGGTAATGTTGGTCTCAACATCATGTCCGGCTGGAATTTCATCTATACTCCACTCAAGATCGTAATTTCCAACCCCCTTAAGCTCATGCAAATATTCATCAAGCTCTTTCATCGCTTTCAGGCTGTCTTCATATTTACATAACATTGTCTCAATAAAATCTCTATCAGCCTCTGCCTTAATATGGTTCCGTCTTATAATTTCTTTGTGATATTCATATACATTTAAAATATCGTTCTGAGCAGTCTGTTCTACGTTAAATTTCACCAGACCTGATGTATCAATTGTAAAGAATGAATAATTCCTGCAACTTCTTATGATAGATTTAGCTCTGGATAGACTTTCCCCTAGATCATCAAGCTTTATATGATCAGCATCCGAACCATAAGCGAGGTTTGTTTCTGAGAGTAATGCTTCCACCGTTCCAGAAAGCCATAATCCTTCAAAGGTACTTCCTGCATGACCTTCTTTAATGGTACCAAAACTGTATAAGTATACGTCTCTAGCATCTTTACCCTGTTTCATTTCATCATAAACACGTACTTCTCTAACGCTGTTTTGAATCAGATTTGTGCTGATGTTGTATTTTTTGATTAAATCTATTGCAGGCTTCCAGGAAAAAGTGGTCATGCGACTGCCTATCCCCAAGCGCGAAGAATATCCCAATGCTATAGAATGCACATCATCTTCTAATTCTTTTAATAGTTCACCGGTTGTTGAATAATTACATTTAAAGAAATCTACATTATCGGTATCTGCAGTTATACTTAAAAAAGGGGCTCCTAATTGAGTGGTATTTTTACCAGCTAAAAAAAATGCAGCCTGACCGTTACTACTTCTATATAAACCTACTTGTTTATCCCGCGATTTAGAATCAAGAATTAAAATTCTCTTATCACCTGCGTCTGGTTTATATGGAAGTTTACCATCTAAAACTTTGCGTATTTCATTCTTATCCTTTGAGATTTCTGATGATAATTTTTCTTTATTCCAGGTCAAGGTATCAAGGATCGCAGGATTATTTTTAGGATTAATTCTAAACAAATCTGTATTCATGTATCCTCCTATGACATAAAAGTTCCACCGTTAATATTTATTGTCTCCCCTGTTATATAGGAAGCGTCATCCGACAATAAATATCTGACGGCAGCGGCTACCTCGACTGGTGAAGCCACGCGGCCAAGAGGTACAGAATTTTTACATTTTTCTATAACCTCAGGACTAAGAAGTTCAATCATTTCTGTGTCAACAAATCCCGGGGCTACGTTGTTTACCCTGACTCCATCTTTAGCAAGTTGTGCGGCCATAGTTCTACTCATCCCGACAATCGCTGCTTTAGAGGCACAATAAGCGACACTTGAAAAAACTGATTGCTTAAATGCGCTTACCGAAGCAATGTTTATAATGTTACTTATCTCATTTTTAATCAGGTAATCAACAATCTCTTTTGAACATATAAAAACAGAATCAAGATTAACATTAAGAATTTTCTTCCAATCGCTATAATTTTCAGAATAAAAATTGTTTGTTGACAGGATTCCTGCACAGTTAACTAATGAATTAATTTTTCCATATTTTTGGAAAACCAAATCCAAACTTTTCTTAACCTGCTCTGCATTTGTAACATCAACTATATGATGCTCATACACTTCAGAATCATTTCTATCAATATCAAAACCTGCTACAATGTAGCCGCTTTCATTTAATAATTCAGCAACTGCTGAACCAATACCTCCGCAGACACCTGTAACAACAATAACCTTACTATCAGCATTCATTTATAGAGCCTCTATTGATAAAATAAAAACCCCGCAGAAGAACTCTGCGGGGAATACTTGTACTTAGATTTATTTAATTGCCTGAATTCGGCTATGAAGGTCATCGCCATAGGCAGACCACCAGTCACTAAACTCAAGAGGCATTGAAGCAGTAGCTTTAACGAAAGCATCAATATCCGGCTGGTTAATAGTCAAACCTTCGGATTCGAAAAATGCTACAAGGTCCTGATCATCTTTATTAAGAAGTTCTACTATCAGTTCAGAAGCTTCCGAGAAAGCATCGGTTAATATTTTCTGATCTTCCATATTGAAAGAATTAAATTTTGCATCATTCATAACAAAGAAAGTACAGTTTGTAACATGCTTAGTGAGGTTGATGTATTTCTGAACTTCATAAAATTTCATAGCTTTAATTGAGGACATTGGGTTCTCAAGACCATCCACTACACTCTGCTGAAGAGCCATATACGCTTCTGAATATGCAATAGGTGTAGGATTGGCGCCCATTGCCTTTCCGTAAGCAACACAAATTGTCTGTTCCGGCACTCTGAGCTTAAAACCTTCGAGGTCAGCAGGAGTGTTGATAGGTTTATTTGATGTCAGCTGCCTGATACCCCAGGAACTTACACCAACAATCTTTCCTCCGAATTCTTTTCTAAAATCTTCAAACAATGTTGCTGCAATATCACTTTTTGCAAATGCTAGAACGTGAGCATTATCTCTGAATGTATACGGCATTTCTAATACATTGATTGGCTTAAATAGCGTCCCAAGCTGCCCTGCCCCTGCTTCACATATGTCTACTGAACCAAATAATGTCTGTTCAAGTAGTTCAGGTTCAGTTCCAAGCTGTGATGACGGAAAAATTTCCATTGTGATTCTACCCTCTGTTTTTTCAGCAATAATTTCTGCAGCCTTAACTGCGCCCTTATGCCAAGCGTGAGAAGGATCATAAATATGACCGAGTCGAAGTGTTACACTCTCCATTGCTCCAGAACCGTCCTGTTGACCGTTTGCAAAAACTCCACTTACAACTCCAAATACGAGTGCACATATAAGTGCCAAAATAGCCAGTTTCCTTTTTAACATTTAAACCTCCAGTTAATTACAGCTCTGAATGAACTGTATATTAAACAATATGGTAACATACTTTTTATAGATGTCAAGTTTTATTTTATATGTGATAACATATAAATAAGTATTTACTTATTACGTATTATATGGTATATAAATTATGGAGTAGTGAAATGCCATTAGATAAAATTGAGAACAAAACACTTAGGCAGAAAGTTTATGAGGAATTCAGTGAATCAATTATTAACGGCGGATTTCTTCCTGGACAAAAATTCAGCTTAAAAGAATTAGCAGAAAAAATGGGTGTAAGCATTATGCCTGTCAGAGAGGCATTGTGGCAACTGGAAAGTGAAAAAGTTGTTATAATTGAAAACAATAAGAGAATGTTTATAAATACATTAAATCAAAGCGAGCTGAAACAACTATATAAAGTCAGATTATTTCTTGAGACAGAACTTGCTGAAAAAGCTTTTGATAAGAATGATAACAATCTCATATCACAACTACAGGAAATATGTGATGAAATGTTAACAAAGGATACTGATCCAAAAGCTTATTTGAAATTAAACAAAAGATTTCATTTTAGTATTTATAGAGCAGCAGATAATCCAATTTATCTTGATATAGTAAAAAATCTTTGGCTGAGAGAGGCCCCTTATTTTATAATCCAGAACGCTTCGCACGACTATAAAGTTCAGATTGAAAGACATTTTAATATACTTCAAGCTTTTACCGATGGGAATAAAAAGGAATTGAAAAAAGCTCTGAAGAAAGATCTGATCGAAGCCCTTAGAGAAATAAATTTAGAAGTAGAATCGTAAGTTTCGATTTTTGTTTTAAGGTTCTTATGCTGTCATTTTATCAGACATATAAAATCAGCAACAAGAAAAATATATAATTCACAAAAAGCAAGGAGTAATTATGCTTAACTTTGATTATCAATCAGGAACCAAAGTGATTTTCGGCCGCGGAGTCATTGATAGACTGGGTGAAGAAGTCTCAGAATTAGGAAAGAAAGCTCTATTCGTATATGGCAGAGACAGCATCAAAAGAAGTGGCCTTCATGAAAAAATTTGCGCTCAGCTTCAGGAAGCTGGAGTTGAGATTGTCGAACATGCAGGAGTATCTGCTAACCCGCTGTTAAGTCATGTTCAATCCGGCGTGGATAAAGCTCGTAAAATAGGGGCTGATTTCATTATCGGTGCAGGTGGCGGTAGCGTAATTGACGAAAGCAAGGGAATTGCAGCTGGAACTGCAAATGACGCAGCACTTTGGGATCTTTACTCAGGAAAGGTAAAACCGACTGCTGCGCTTCCGGTCGTAGCAATCCAAACTTTACCTGCAACATCTTCAGAGACAAACCAGGTTGGTGTTGCCACAAATGATGAAACCGGTGAAAAATTCGGATTGAGATCTCCGCTGTTAGTACCTGTAAAAGCATTTTTAGATCCGGAATTGACCTTCACAATTCCATTGAAATATACGGCCTATGCCTGTTTCGATATGATGACTCACATGATTGAAGGGTATTTTACTACTACAGCTGAGTTTGCTCCGGTTCATGACGGCTTTGTTGAGGGCTTAGCTAAAGCGGTAAAAAAGAGTCTCGCCCGAATACTTAAAAATCCTAATGATTATGATGCCCGAGCAGCCGTCATGTGGGCAGGAACACTTGCCTGGAACGGTCTGTCAAATGCAGGACTTGAGGGAGCAAAAATACCTAGCCACATGTTCGAACATCCTCTTAGTGGACTTTATAATGTTGCTCATGGTGCTGGTCTTGCTGTTGTAATGCCTGCATGGCTTGAGTATAAAAAGCATGAAGTCAAATCTAGAATTGTTAGTTTTGGTAAAAACATACTTGAAATGCAAAATCTCTCAGAGGTATCAGATGAGCTCGCAGCAGCAGATCTAGTAATTGCAGAATTTCGCAGCTGGCTTCAATCAATTGGATGTCCCAGCAGCTTAGCTGATCTTGGCATCGATAATCCTGATTATAAAGAATTGGTGCATCATGCAATGAAACTCTCAGAAATTTGGAATATCCCTGGATACTCAGAAGCTGATATGACTGCAATTTACAAATTATGTGCCAAAGGAAAGTGAGAGTTTAAGTTATTAAACTAACTTTACAGCTATTAAAAAAAATAGCAAGAAAGATTCGGAAAACTAAATTTCAAATAAGATTTTCTGAATCTTTCTTGCACTAACGAGTTGGTACCAAAGAATGATGCCCCAACTGTTGAAAGGATATAATCATGTCGCAAGGGCTTTAAATGTATCTTTCTATTTTGGATGAATGGTGTCATTAATATTGGTTTCAATAACATTGAAGGATTATCATAAAAGTTCAGTCTAAAATACCCGAAAATAACAGGGGTATTGATATGAGACAGTACAGTACAGATTTTAAAGAACAGGCATTAAAGCTATCCGATGAAATTGGATTACAGAAAGCATCCGAACAGCTCGGAATAAATTATGGAACATTGTCCGGTTGGCGAAAGAAGCGAAAAAATGATAATAAAGCTCCTACAGCCACTGATAAATCTCCGTTGACAGAACGGGAGAAACAGTTGATTAAAGAAAATCTGGAGCTCAAAGAGGCCAATGAGATCCTGAAGGATGCACTTGGTTTTTTCGCAGAAGACCGGAAGAAGTGAGTACTAAATCAATCTTTGCCTACATCAATAGACACCAGAAACTGAAAAGTTTCCCGGTTATAAAGATGTGCAAGGCATTGGGAGTCAGTGAAACAGGTTATTACAAATGGAAACGTACCGGTAATAAGCCGAAAGCCTGGCAGCTTCTTCTGGTCAAAATACACGGAATACTTGATGAATATCCTGATAACAGTAATTACGGAATTGAGAGAATTATGATTGCATTAGAACAGAGAGGTTATAAGTCCTCCAGATCAACGGTAATACGAGCAATGCGTTAGGGATATCTTCTTCATAAAAGTCGCAGAAGCGCGGACGGACTAAACAAATCCGACAAGATAGCTCAAAGGCCTGAAAATATCATTCAGCGTAATTTTACCGCCACAAATCCGAACGAGAAATGGCTGACTGATATTACTCAGATCCCATGTTCTGATGGAAAGCTCTATATTGCTCCGGTGTTTGACTGTTT
>JAQQAL010000001.1 GCA_028532855.1 Candidatus Thalassospirochaeta sargassi | reverse complement strand
CTGTCAATCCCTCAGCCGAGTCGATCGCGTTAAAAACCAGTGAAATTTCCCGGCGTCTTATTCTTGAACCGTGGCTGAAATTCTCAAAATTAACATCTTCCTCACGCGTTGGAAAAGGTTCATAGCGGGTTTCAGGATATGGAAATAGAGATATAGTTCCGAAACTGTCAAGCATTCTGAGCATGATCATATTAGCGTAGGGACCGGATGAAAGCGGCTGGGTATAAACCCTGTACTTATCAGAAACCGAAACCGGTGCGGCTTTATCTATGCTGAGTACACGCTTCCAAGATCCATCGGACCGAATAAACATGTTGCCGTTTGAAGAGGCAAAAACCGAACCATCCTTTGAATATCCGGAAGAATCAGCCTGGGATACAGCAAGAACATCTGATTTTCTTGAAACGATGTTATACTTTTCGGTGGAATACCTGCCTGTTATCATCATGTTCTCTTCATCCAGCCAGAATGCCTTCAGGGGGCTGTCGTACTCGAATGTCTCAGAGGTACTCCATGTGCGGTAATCCTTGACGGAGATACGATCGGGATAAAGAACTGCAACCGAATTATGATCAAGAGACAGCTCGATATCTACTACATCCTGCTCAGGAATCTCTTTGAACTCAAGTGGCTCATCGGTATATCGCAGGTCAAACCTGAAAACGGAGGTCTTCTGCTCCCCCCCCTCAATGCTGCTCGTCAGAATAGTAACAATATCATTACCAGGCCATACAACTTTTTCAATGCGAGTATTCCTCGGCAGATACAGGTACGGCAGAGAAACCACATCCCCGGTGGAAATATAGTCTGAATTTTTAAGAAAATACAGAAAAATATTAGTTCCGGCCTTATTGAAGATGATCTTTTCACCATCGGGAGATACATAGAAACTATCGAAAGCGGGATCAAAATCAAAGGGGAGTTTTCCGGCAATCTCGCCTGTCTCCATAAGATCGCTGTATAATGAGGTTGTAAAAAGCTGAGCACTGATAATCTTGTAGATAACCGAATCATTTAAGTAAAAAAGCTCTTTACCTTCGGACCACCTGATATTACTTATTAAGCCCTCACCTATCATACGGAATTCCTCAGCCAGGGTCTTGCCTTCATAGAGCTGCTCGAGCGAATAGTAATATACCTTTCCGCCCTTGCTGTATACAAGGAAATCCGATTCGGGCGACCATAGTACAACTTCGTCGCTGTAACTAAGATCCAGGTTTTCCGAGATAGTCGTCTCTACCCCGCTTTGCACATTATATAGAATCAGATCGCCATAGCCGTAGCTGACCGGCTTGAGGTAGGCAAAATAGGAACCGTCGGGAGACGGATGCGAGGGAAACATCTTCCCTGTTTTAATCTGCTCACCGTCTACAAAGCCCGGATAAGAATCCATCATATTGATGCTTGAAAAATCCTCACTGGTTCTGAACAGGCCGAAGCGGTTTCTAAGCTGCAGGGTCCTTCCACCGTCAAGCATTACTGCTTCTTCGGGAAAGATTGTGAGCTGATCGATCTGATTTAAACCGCTGTCTGTAGAGCTTTCAAGCTGTACATTGAATAGCGTTGAGTAGCTCCCGTAGCCGGGAACATCCATATCGGCAGTAAACAGAAGATAATCATCATGCCCGAAAAGAGGCGACTTGAATTCGACCTCCGCCCAGAGGCTTGAAGCGGATAGAAATATTAAAAGGAAAATCGGGATCTTTTTCATATCTATGAAATTTTCGGCATAGTAAGCCATTGCATACAGTAAAATTTAACCCCGCAAGGACATGGTTTCATCAGCTCTTCTGCGGAGCCGAGGTTAGAAAAAGCTCGAGCTCGGCTTCAATGCTCTCAAGCCTGCTGCTGAGTGATTCAAGACGCAGCAGAGCGTCGCCCTGTACAACTTCCTCCAATCTTGTAAAGGAGTCGTCAACAATCTGTTTGAACTGGACAGATCTGTCTACTTCTACTCCGCATTCGGGGCAGTAATTAAAATCTGGCTGAAGCTCTCTTCCGCATTCCGGACATTTCATATGCCTTCCCCTCTACTTAAAATATAAGCGATGCCGGAGGGGATTTCAAACATAAAAAGATTTTTTTACAATAACTGCGCCGCGAGTTCAGCAAGATCCGAGCGCTCGGTATGCGACAGGGTTACATGCCCGTACAGCGGCTGTCCCTTAAAGGCCTCTACAAGATAAGAAAGTCCGTTGGAGTTCGAATCAAGGTAGGGACTGTCTATCTGGTACGGGTCGCCGGTGAGTATCACCTTGGTATTGCGACCGGCGCGACTGACAATGGTCTTTATCTCATGCGGGGACAGATTCTGTGCTTCATCTACGATGAGAAACTGATCCGGTAATGAGCGGCCGCGTATATATGTCAGAGCCTCTATTTCGATGAGATTATTCTTTATAAACCAGTCTACCCCCTTTTCTTCATCCTTTTTCTTGTTTATACCCAGTATATAATCCAGATTGTCGAATATGGGCTGCATCCAGTGTGAGAGTTTTTCATCCTTATCACCCGGAAGGTATCCTATATCCTTACCCATAGGAATAACCGGCCTCGAAACAAGCAGTCTGTTGTATTTAGCCTCATCAGTTACCTTAACCATTCCTGCAGCCAGGGCTATAAGGGTTTTACCCGTACCCGCCTGTCCAAGGAGGGTTATAAGCGGAATAGAATCATCCAGGAGAAGTTCAAAAGCCATTTTCTGTTCTATATTAAGCGGTTTTATTCCCGATACCGAAAAACGACGGTTAGGGATAAGTCTCATTTCACCGCTCTGACTCATGTAGCGGCCCAGGAGGACCTCGTTTTCATCAGCAGTTTTTAAAAGAGCAAACTCATTGCTTTTCAATGCATCACGCCAGTCCAGTTTCTTATCGATTTTAAATTTTTCGAAGGTATCGCGTTTAACCTGAATCTCACGCCACCCCTGATACATTGAATTGATATCGACCTTCTGTTTTTCATAGTCTACAGCCTGAAGCCCCAGGGCCTCGGCCTTTACCCTTGCGTTTATATCCTTTGAAACAAAAAACACCTGTCTGCCGGCAGCCTGCAAATCGAGTGCAGTCTGAATAATGCGGTTATCAGCCTTGTCATGTTTCAAGTCAACAGGAAGATCGGTACTGCCCGCCCTGACCACCTTCAGCAGCGAACCATTATCCATCTTAACGCCCTGATGCAGTGAACCGCCCCTGGAAGCATAAGCATCAAGAAACCGGATAGCATGCCGCGCATTACGGCCCTTTTCATCGCTGAAGCGTTTAAGATTATCAAGCTCTTCAAGTACAGCCAGGGGGATTATGACCTCATTATCCCTGAATGAAGAAATAGCATCTGGTTTGTGAATAAATACATTTGTGTCGATTACAAAGCTTTTAACTGTTCCATTCTGATTAACCGTTTTACTCATTGCTGCCTCCAGAAAAAAAGTGATAACATCTGTATTAATGATACTATCACTTCCTATCTAAATCAAACGATTAAACTTTTTTTACTGTCTGCGCATCAATATCATTTCTGATTTCTTAAATTGATGTTTTTCGTAAAAAAACTGCGCGGCTGCATTATCATGATCTGTCAACAGGCTCAACCGCAGAACCCCTTTTTCACAGGCAAAACGCACAGCTTCCGACAAAAGCAGACTGCCTATCCCCCTCCCGCGATAATCCCGGGTTACTATCATATCTTCAATAATTGAAGCCTTCCCTCCAAGCGCTGTGCTCACGGTAAAAAGTATACTGACCATCCCGAGGATCTTATCATCACCCTCAGGTTTAGCAACAAACAGCCTGCCGGTATTTGGACAGCATAGAATCATTTTAAGCCCTTTTTTCTGCTTTTCAGGTTCAGGTCTGAATTCCGCTTCCTGACTGAAGAGTTCTTCAAGCAATTCAATCATTCCGGGTATGTCGCGGCTTACAGCCTGGACAACCCTGATCTCTCCAGTCGTTAGATCAGTTGAGGATATAGTCTTCAGCTTCTTCGTCTTCTTCAAGGGCATCAAGTACTGCATCTACCGCATCTTCGGAATCAATTCCGCCGTACCATAGATTATCAGGAAAAATAGCCATTACAGGACCGCGATCACACATATTCAGGCATGAGGTCATTGCAATAGAGACTGTATCAAGCCCCCGATCATTCAACTCTTCCTGGATATAGGGTATCAGACCTATAGCTCCCTTCTTTTCGCAAACTCCCTGGGGTTCCCCGGAGGCTCTGAAGCTTCCGCATACAAGTATTTGTTTTTCCGGTTTAGTCATTTTTTTCTCCCATTAAAATCAGTTCTCTGTTCGATTAATTATTTCCGTTTCAACAGCAGCGGTTTCAACCGCAGCCGTTTCCACTGCCGCAGTTCCCGGCTTTGCATGATTCCCGTTTTTTCAAATGCGCCACAGCCTCGCCGCGAAACAGCCGCGAGGCAGCATCATGGGCAAGCCCCTCTATCGTCAGTACATTAATTCCGCTGCCGCCAAGAGCCTTAACCGGTCTATCTCCAGCCCCGCTGGTCAGGAGGTAGGCGCAGTCTTTCAGGACAGCGGCTACCTCTGCCCATCTCCGTTCTCCGGTGCCGGCAGGAGGTGCTTCACGGGTTTCAGACAGGGCAAGGTTATCTCCTATCTGTTCGTAGATGTAGAATTCCCCAGCCTCTCCAAGATGCTGATTCACAAGAACCCCTTCTCTGGAGACAAAAGCGACCTTTGTTCTTTCTTCCGTAAATCCGGTAGCCGACGTTGAAGCATCACTCAGTAGTTTTCTTATTTCAGCATCAGTTTCTTCTCCGAGAATTCCTACGGCATCAGCCCGGCACCGCTTACAGTGCCGCGACTGCCTGACAAACTCCTGAGCATCCGAACGGTGGGACTCGACTACAGCACAGGAGGATTCAGTTATATTCTCAAAAACGGTTCCTTCTACCGGGATCAGCGGTATTATATTCATCAGCTCACAACCGTAAGCCTTGGCCATCTTTGCTATAGGCAGAATCTGCTCTTCATTTACACCAGGGATGAGGATTGTATTAATTTTCACCGATATCCCGTGTTCTACCAGCAACTGAACTGATTCCAGCTGGCGGTCAATCAACAAACGCGAGGCATCAATACCGCGATAGTTCCTTTTCTCAAAACGGGCCCAGCTGTAGATGTTTTTTCCTACCTCGGGGTCGAGGGTATTTATAGTAATCGTAACATGGGTCACGCCCGATGCAGCCAATTCGCTTATATGCTCCGGCAGTGCGAGTCCGTTTGTGGATAGACAGAAAACCATGTCGGGGAATTTTGCACGGCAGAGCCTGATAGTCTCAAGGGTCTTTTCCGGTTCGGCAAAGGCATCTCCGGGTCCGGCAATTCCAACAACACCGATAGGTATTTTCTCGGCAACCTTTTCAAGGTATAGAACAGCCTGTGCAGGACTAAGAACCTCGGAGGTTACCCCCGGGCGGCTTTCGTTGACACAGTCATATTTTCGGCTGCAGTACTTGCACTGAATATTGCACTTCGGTGCCACTGGAAGGTGTATGCGGGCAACTTTGCCTGCTGCGTTACTGTCATAACACGGATGTTTTTTTGTTAATGCTTCATTCATTTTCCTTTCTCCTTCCTACATACTCATGTATCCAACGGGTGAAGCCGCCTGCTTCTCCGAAATTATCTTATTCGCTATCCTGTCCGTGAGCGAAAGCGCTCCATCATAGCCCAGATGCAGAATTCTCTGCCCGCCGAAGCGGTCCTGAACCGGGAAACCCACTCTTACAAGAGGGAGTCCTGCCTGCCTGGAGCTTTTAAAACCCCTACTGTTTCCCACTAAGAGATCCGCTTTTATCTCAGCGCCGAGCACTGAATCAAGATCAGCAAAATCAGAGTCTGCCAGGATTTGGGGGCTGCTGAATCCGTAATGTGCAATGCTGCCCTGAATATTCTTTATCTGACCGGCGTTTAACTGTTCGCCGGTCATGCAGACCGCAGGGTTTATACCGAGTTCGCATAAAAAGCCCGCAATAGCTGACATAAAATCAACCTCTCCATAAACTGCGGCCGAAAGACCGGCCAGATATTTATGCACATCAGCGTAGGCATCAAGAAGCCTGCCCCTGGTTTCTCTCTGTTCTTCTGGCAGTTTGACCTCACATCCGTAGTTCGAGCCTAATTCAATTATTCTTGTGAAGAAGGCATCAGTGTTTTTCAGGCCGAGCGGCAGCTGAAGAACACTGTAAGGCACCCCTGTCTTCTGCTTTATAACCTCTGCCGGGTTTGCAGCTTCCGACGAAACAGGTCCGAACTGGATGGTGTGATGCGCGCGGCCCATTGTTCTGATAGCGTCAAGCGTTGTTCCGCCGTGGGGAATGGCTTCATAATCGGACCAGTTTGTTCCATCCAGCGTCAGACTGTAATCAGGCAGAAAAACAGCATCGATATTCATATCAGACATCAGCCTCTTGAGTGCTCTGATATCCGCAGGACTTACCATCCAGGGAATGATATTCAGCCTTAAGCGACCAGACACAGAATCTGCGGAATCTCCGGCTTCATGCTTTTCAGCAAGAGCAGCTGCTGCTGCGGTCATCTTCATAAAACCGTTGATATGAGTTCCCTGATATGCAGCGGTATCAGTATGTATAAAGGTAACACCTTCGACCTCTGCGAGTTCCTTCATATACATACCGATATCCTCTCCTATCGTTTCAGCAAGACAGGATGTTGCAATCCCGATAACCTCGGGAGCATACTTTTTTACTATATTACTGATTCCTCTGATCAGATTCTCCCGCCCTCCGAAAACAGCGGTATTTTCATCAAATGACGATGAAGCTATATCGACAGGTTCTCTAAAATGTCCGATAAAAAACCTGCGGATATATGTTGCACAACCCTGTGAGCCGTGCAGAATACTCATACTGCTGGATATTCCCTTCATCGCAAGCGCCGCACCCAGAGGTGCACATGCCTTGCACGGATTTACTACTGCGCCTTCCATGGATCATTCTCCTTTGATTCACCTATAGTCTGCCACACAGGACTCATTAGGCTTTTGTGAACCTCTTTTGCGAAATTAAACATCCCCTCAAACCCGGCAAGAGCTGTCTTCCGTTCATGGTTATGATCGCAGAATGCCACCCCCAGCTTGAATGCCATTGGTCTTTCTTTCACTCCTCCGACAAATAGATCAACATCCAGTTCAATAATGAACCTGGACAGTTCCGAAGGGTTTGAATCATCTACTATAACTGTCCCCGGATCAGCCATATCTTTCATTTCTTCATACTCTTCCGGACTGCCCGTCTGCGAGCCCATCAACACAACAGATACACCAAGAAATTTCAGCGAACGCAGCATGCTGAAGGCTTTAAAAGCCCCGCCTACATAAACAGCCGCCTTTTTTCCCGCCAGATCTTTTCTGTATCCCTCAAGTACCGGATAAAGTTCCGACAGCTGGTTCTGGACAAGCTCTCTGGTTTTTTCTGCAATTTCAGGTTTCTCACTGAAATATTCAGCAACCGTGTAAAGCGCGTCGGCTGTGTCTTCAATGCCGAAAAAAGACACCTGTTTGAAAGGTATTCCGAATTTATCTTCCATATCTTTTGCCAGATACTTCAATGATCCGGAACATTGGACAACATTGAGATCCGCCTTCCATGCGGATTTAACCTCATCAACCCGGCCGTCGCCGGTGAGGACAGCCCCCACCTCGACACCCATCTTTTTGTAATAATCTTTAATTATCCAGGCTTCTCCAGCCAGATTAAACTCGCCTAAAATATTGATAACCGGCTTGGTATTAATTATCTTTTTTATTTTTGACCCGGTTTCAATATTCCGCAGTTCATCATCCAGTTCGATCAGCCTTAAAAGGGCACTGCAGGCGGCACGGTAGCCTTCCTTCTTCGTCCCTCGAAATCCTTCTGAGTGGACCGGTATTACCGGTATCCCCTCTTCAATTGCGGTTCTCGAACAGACCGCTTCCACATCGTCGCCGATGATACCGACTATGCAGGTGCTATAGACAAAAACAGCATTCGGTTTATACTCAGGAATGAGCCTCTTAAGAGATTTATACAGCTTTCCCTCTCCGCCGAAAATAACATCATTTTCACGTAGGTCGGTTGAAAAACTGCGTCTGTGCAGTTCAGGTCCTGAGCTTAAAGCCCCCCTTATATCCCAGGTGTAGGAGGCACAGCCGATAGGTCCGTGAACAAGATGGAGTGCATCTGCAATCGGATAGAGAACTACACGGGACCCGCAGAACACACAGGCTCGTTGACTTACCGAACCGGCAGCCGATCCCCGTTCGCTTGCTATTGTGTAATTGTCTCTTCCTTTTGTAAAAACCTGCTGTTCACGTTCTTTTATTAAACTGCATTCCATCCTCGTCTTCCTTTTTGTCTACATCACAAGTTCAAATCTTTCTTCCGTCGAATCCCTG